>NZ_JBHMEP010000001.1:1689111-1794336 GCF_042428525.1 Vibrio olivae | reverse complement strand
AACCTCAACTTAGCATAATAATGGCAGGGCTACCTGGATTCGAACCAGGGAATGGCGGCATCAAAAGCCGCTGCCTTACCGCTTGGCGATAGCCCTACAAAATCTGTTATACATTGTCTTGGTGCGGAGAGAGGGACTTGAACCCTCACGTCCTAAAGGACACTAGCACCTGAAGCTAGCGCGTCTACCAATTCCGCCACCACCGCGAAAATGTATTGCAATGTAAATGGTGGCTACGACGGGATTCGAACCTGTGACCCCATCATTATGAGTGATGTGCTCTAACCAACTGAGCTACGTAGCCACTCTGTGATCTTTCGATCTTAATATGGTGCGGAAGGAGAGACTTGAACTCTCACACCTTGCGGCGCCAGAACCTAAATCTGGTGCGTCTACCAATTCCGCCACTTCCGCATTTGTTCTCAACTTACTAAGTATAAATGGCGATGCTCAGTAAGCTTTTCAAGCTGACAATATCAACTTGATAAAATAATGGCAGGGCTACCTGGATTCGAACCAGGGAATGGCGGCATCAAAAGCCGCTGCCTTACCGCTTGGCGATAGCCCTACAGCGACCGCTTTTCAGCGAGTCTGGGTTCTCTATAGAGAGAAGAATAATGGTGCGGAAGGAGAGACTTGAACTCTCACACCTTGCGGCGCCAGAACCTAAATCTGGTGCGTCTACCAATTCCGCCACTTCCGCATTTATTCATGGTGAGTAAGCCAATGGCATAGCTTAGTCACGTTGTTAAGCTGACGATTCAACTTAAATCTAATAATGGCAGGGCTACCTGGATTCGAACCAGGGAATGGCGGCATCAAAAGCCGCTGCCTTACCGCTTGGCGATAGCCCTACAATGATAGCTTGCGCTTATCACAACTCTCGAAGAGAGAATAATGGTGCGGAAAGAGAGACTTGAACTCTCACACCTTGCGGCGCCAGAACCTAAATCTGGTGCGTCTACCAATTCCGCCATTTCCGCAAAATTTTTATGATCAAGATGGTGCGGAAGGAGAGACTTGAACTCTCACACCTTGCGGCGCCAGAACCTAAATCTGGTGCGTCTACCAATTCCGCCACTTCCGCGTCTTGATGTTTAGCATTAACTGTTAATTGGTAAAAACAGATAATGTTAAATAAATGGTGGCTACGACGGGATTCGAACCTGTGACCCCATCATTATGAGTGATGTGCTCTAACCAGCTGAGCTACGTAGCCACTCGTGGAGCGAGACAATATATACATTCTCTTGCTCAGTGACAACCCTTTTGGGGCCAACACTTTAGAAAAAATGGCAGGGCTACCTGGATTCGAACCAGGGAATGGCGGCATCAAAAGCCGCTGCCTTACCGCTTGGCGATAGCCCTACAATGATAGCTTGCGCTTATCACAACTCTCGAAGAGAGAATAATGGTGCGGAAGGAGAGACTTGAACTCTCACACCTTGCGGCGCCAGAACCTAAATCTGGTGCGTCTACCAATTCCGCCACTTCCGCATTATTCCTAAAAACTCTTACTAAAAAAGCATTTAGGAATGGTGGCTACGACGGGATTCGAACCTGTGACCCCATCATTATGAGTGATGTGCTCTAACCAGCTGAGCTACGTAGCCAAAACCTAATTTTTTCTTGCTCTTAAACGAGACTACATCTCGCGGGAACGGGGCGCATTATGCGGATATCAATAAGAACCGTCAACTTTTTTTTTGAATAAATCGGGATAAACGAATCGTTCGGTTTCTTTTTAAACAAAGAGGCGTGTTAATGATCAAAAAGTGTTAGAAAACGTGCGTCTCACTGCCAATAAGATTGTCGCTATTTTTCATTTTAAAACACAGAGGCCAGCGTGAATGCTGGCCTCTCTATTTGCAAATTTAGCTAAGTTTCATCAACTTATTAAACGTTGAAACGGAAATGAACAACATCACCATCTTTGACGATGTACTCTTTACCTTCCAAACGCCATTTGCCGGCTTCTTTTGCGCCACTTTCACCATTGAATTGAATAAAGTCGTCATAGCCAACAACTTCAGCTCGAATGAAGCCTTTTTCAAAGTCTGTGTGAATTTTACCAGCTGCTTTGGGAGCTGTCGCGCCGACTGGAATGGTCCAAGCGCGTACTTCTTTTACGCCAGCGGTGAAGTAGGTGTGAAGGTTAAGCAGTTCGTAACCCGCGCGAATCACGCGGTTTAGACCTGGTTCTTCAATGCCCATATCCGCCAAGAACTCTTCACGCTCGTCATCTTCTAGTTCAGAAAGCTCAGACTCGATGGCTGCACACACAGGAACGACAACGTTGTTCTCTTTTTCAGCAAATTCACGTACAGCATCAAGATAAGGGTTATCTTCAAAACCATCTTCATTGACGTTAGCGATGTACATCGTTGGCTTCAGCGTTAAGAAGTTAAGGTATCCGATGGCGGCTAACTCTTCTTTTGACAACTCGATGCTACGAGCCATACCGCCTTCGGTGAGTACAGGCAGCATTTTTTCAAGTACAGTGAGCTCAAATTTTGCGTCTTTATCCCCGCCTTTGGCTTTTTTAGCATTACGCTGAATCGCACGTTCGCAGGAATCAAGGTCTGCCATCGCCAATTCGAGATTGATGACTTCGATGTCCTCAATTGGTGACACTTTACCTGATACGTGGACGATGTTTTCGTTTTCAAAACAACGTACAACATGACCGATAGCGTCTGTTTCGCGAATATTTGCGAGGAATTTGTTACCTAAGCCTTCACCTTTTGACGCGCCAGCAACCAAGCCTGCAATGTCAACGAATTCCATGGTGGTTGGCAACACTTTCTGTGGGTTGACGATGTTGGCCAATGCATCAAGACGTAAGTCTGGTACAGGTACTACACCGGTATTTGGCTCGATAGTACAGAAAGGGAAGTTAGCGGCTTCAATTCCCGCTTTAGTGAGTGCGTTAAACAGAGTTGATTTACCAACGTTTGGCAAACCAACGATGCCACATTTAAAACCCATGATAGTAACCTTATTCAGCTTTGAACGTGTGTAATCGATTTTGTGCTTTGCTTAGGCCATCTTTCAGTAAGATGTCGAGGCAGCGAACGGATTCATCCACCACGGCGTCTAAGCACTGTTGTTCGGATGCAGGGGCTTTACCTAGCACATAGCCTGCAACTTTGTCTTTATGCCCCGGATGACCAATGCCGATCCGCAGCCGATAGAAATCTTTATTATTGCCTTGCTTACTGATGATGTCGCGCAGGCCATTATGGCCACCATGACCGCCGCCTTTCTTAAATTTAGCGACCCCTGGTGGTAAATCCAATTCATCATGAGCGACCATGATCTCTTCAGGCGTAATTTGGTAGAACTTTGCCAGAGCTGAGACGGCTTTGCCCGATAAGTTCATAAATGTTGTTGGAATAAGAAGCCTAAGATCTTGCCCGTTAACCATGAGACGTCCAGTTAAACCGTAAAACTTTGGCTCATTTTTTAATACCACGTTGTGTACGCGCGCCAGTTCTTCAACCACCCAAGCGCCAGCGTTGTGTCGAGTGTTTTTATATTCGGGCCCAGGATTGGCTAGCCCAACCAGCAGTTTTATCTGTTGACTCAAGGTAGGATCTCTCTGGATTCTTAAAAAGCGCGGTATGATAGCACAGAAATATCCTTTGGTGCGAGATGGTGTTGAGACAGGCTTGTTTGCGGGTAGAAAACAAAAAAGCACTTCCATTTGAGAAGTGCTTTTATCATTTAACTCACGCTGTGATTACGCGTTAAACATTGCCGAAATCGACTCTTCATTGCTGATACGACGAATCGCTTCTGCCAGCATGGTCGATAGCGTTAACTGAGTCACTTTTCCGGTGGCTGCCATTTCTGGAGCTAGGGTGATGGAATCAGTGATGATCACTTGGTCAAGCACAGAGTTTTTAATGTTGCTTGCTGCGTTGCCAGAGAATACGGCGTGTGTCGCGTAAGCAAATACTCGCTTAGCTCCACGTTCTTTCAGAGCTTCAGCCGCTTTACATAGCGTACCGCCGGTATCGATCATGTCATCAACGATGACACAGTCGCGTCCTTCAACATCCCCGATAAGGTTCATGACTTCTGAAACGTTGGCGCGTGGGCGACGTTTGTCAACGATAGCGATATCGATGTCACCTAGAGCTTTTGCGGTTGCACGTGCGCGAACAACACCGCCTAAGTCAGGAGAAACGACGACTGGATTTTCTAGGCCACGGTTTTCCATATCTTCAAGCAGTACAGGCGTACCAAAGATGTTGTCTACCGGTACATCGAAGAAGCCTTGAATTTGCTCTGCGTGAAGGTCAATAGTAAGAACGCGGTCAACACCGACGTTAGAAAGGAAATCGGCGACTACTTTGGCCGTGATTGGCACACGGGCTGAACGCACGCGGCGATCTTGTCGTGCATAACCGAAGTAAGGGATAACTGCTGTAATACGACCCGCTGAAGCACGGCGCATTGCATCAATCATAACCACGAGTTCCATTAGGTTATCGTTGGTCGGAGCACAGGTAGATTGAATGATGAATACATCGCTACCACGAACATTTTCGTTGATTTGCACTGCAACTTCGCCATCAGAAAAGCGAGAAACAGTAGCATCACCAAGGGAAATGTATAGACGGTCAGCAATACGTTGGGCTAGTTCAGGCGTTGCATTACCAGCAAATAGCTTCATATCAGGCACGGTGGAAACCTCAAGGTTGCGTCCAGTTTTAGATAGATTGGTTGTCGACTAATTGGTATTTAGTCAGTGTCTCATGTAACGGTGAAGCGTTCTTGCCTTTTGCCACAAAAGCCGACGCGGTGTCGGGCAATTTTTTAAGGACAGAGAGTGCATCATTCTTGCTCGAGAATTCAGCAAAAACGCATGAACCCGTCCCCGTCAATCTTGACGGCGCGTATTGTAGCAGCCAAGAAAGTTGCTTATCAACCTCTGGGTAGAGCATTCGGACAATTTTTTCGCAATCGTTTTCGTAAGGATCGTCAAGAAGTGTTGCCAGTGCTCGCTTGGGCGTATTTCGCGTCAAATTAGGGTGCGTAAAAATGTCGGCTGTCGAAATACTGACGTTTGGCCGAACAACTAAATACCATTTTTCTTCAACTTCAACAGGTTGCAACTTTTCCCCTACGCCTTCGGCAAATGCGGCGTGTCCGTGCACGAAGACCGGAACATCCGCGCCCAGTTGCAATCCGATTTCTGCTAACTGTTCAAAAGGAAGGTTAAGCTGCCACAAATAGTTGAGTGCCACCAATACGGTGGCCGCATTAGATGAACCACCGCCAATCCCGCCGCCCATGGGCAGCACCTTATTTACTTCTATACTGGCCCCAAGTGGGCAACCAGAATGCGCCTTTAACGCATTGGCCGCTTTCCAAATTAAGTTATCTTGTAGAGCGACGCCAGGCAGAGCTGGGGCTAGTTCGATCTCACCACTTGTATTCGCTTGAATGGTCAGTTCATCACCATAATCGACAAATTGAAACAGGGTTTGCAGATCGTGATAACCGTTAGCTCGCTGGCCTGTAATGTATAAGAATAGGTTCAATTTGGCTGGCGATGGCCAATGGGTCTTTTCCACAATCATTAATTAAACGTCCACTTTGAAATAACGAGATTAATAGTAATGTTGTTTTGTGTTAGCTTGAGTTTACTTGGAAGCGGCGTAGCAAGGCCATTAAATGGATGGTCTTGATAGCGCAAATAATCTAAATGCCAGCGCTGTCCGTTAAGGTCTTTTTCCAGCCAACTCAGTGTATGAGTTTGATTGAGTTGGTAATTATCAGCTTGATTCGGAGCGCCAAGTAGCCAAGAGGAGAGAGGAGCAACAGGCATCACTAACCCGGTGAGGCGATAAATCAACTGTTCGGCGTTGTCAGCATCTAACTTTTGGTCGTCATAAGTTTCAACATGAGCACCTGAGGGGGTGATTGTCATGTTAAGTACGGTTTGCCCAAGAAAGGTACTTAGGCGCAGCTCACTGCGTTGTGGGGAACGGCGCCAAGTGAAATTGAGAGACTGTCTTTCTTGTGGCGATATATAACCGAGTTTTCCTGATGCGCGGTAATCGGTAATGGCAGCCAATTTTTGCTGATGGGCTTGCCATTCAACATTGGTGGTGCTTTCTTTCAAACTACTACAACCCGCCATTAACAAGGCAAAAAGCAGTAGCCAAACCATACGGAATTGAGTTTTTATCATAAAGGCTCTATATTTTTCAGGCATCTATTGGCTTTAGGCCACTATATCATTGATCGTACACGGTGATGAAAACAAATACCGAATGCCCTTTCAATCATACGGGGCATCAAGTAAAATTCACTTCTCATCCATATTGACCAGATTCAGAGAACCCACGATACATGTCTTTGCTCGCTATTGGTATTAATCACAATACGGCGTCTGTCGAGCTGCGCGAAAAAGTTGCGTTTGGCCCCGATAAACTGCCGAATGCTTTGCAGCAGCTCAGTGATAATCCGATAGTGAATGGCAGCGTGATTGTCTCTACCTGCAACCGCACCGAAATTTATTGTGATGTAAAATCGTCAGGAAAAAGTAAGCTGATTGATTGGTTATCGCAATTTCATCAAGTCACACCGGAAGAACTGAAACCAAGCATCTATATTCATGAAGAGCAAGCGGCGATTCGTCATTTAATGCGAGTCTCTTGTGGTCTTGATTCGCTGGTTCTTGGTGAGCCTCAAATATTGGGGCAGGTGAAACAGGCGTATTTTGATTCACGGGGAAATAAAGCGGTTGATCCGGCAATAGAAAAGTTATTTCAAAAAGCCTTTTCGGTTGCTAAGCGCGTTAGAACTGAAACGGATATCGGTGGTAATGCAGTCTCGGTTGCTTATGCCGCTTGTACGCTGGCAAAACATATTTTTGAGTCGCTCGATGACAGCACGGTGTTGTTGGTTGGCGCAGGCGAAACGATTGAACTTGTGGCCAAACATTTGGCGGCAAACGGCTGCAAAAATATGATTGTTGCGAATCGAACGCGTGAAAGGGCAATGGGGCTAGCGGGTGAGTTTGGTGCAGAAGTCATCGGTTTACCCGAAATCCCAGAACATTTAGCGAAAGCCGATATTGTGATCAGCTCAACGGCCAGCCCTTTACCTATCATCGGTAAAGGCATGGTTGAAACTGCGCTACGTACGCGTCGTCATCAGCCGATGTTGCTGGTTGATATTGCCGTTCCTCGAGACATCGAAGCGCAGGTCGGAGATCTCAATGATGTCTATTTGTATTCGGTGGATGATTTACAATCCATCATCGACAGCAATATGGAACAGCGCAAAGTCGAAGCTATTCAAGCTGAGGCCATCGTCAGTGAAGAAAGTGCATCGTTTATGTCTTGGATGCGCTCACTGCAGGCGGTAGATAGTATTCGAGATTATCGTCAGTCGGCGAATGACATACGCGAAGAGCTTTTAAGTAAAGGTTTGCAGTCATTGGCACAAGGCGCTGATCCACAAAAAGTATTAACAGAGCTGAGTAATAAGCTCACCAACAAATTGATTCATGCACCGACTCGGGCACTGCAAAGTGCCGCCGAGCAGGGCGAGCCAGCGAAACTGGCGATAATAAGACAAAGCTTGGGTCTCGACGACCCACAATAATCATCACTCCTGAGTTTAATAAACTATGAAACCCTCAATTCTAACTAAGCTAGAAACGTTAGTTGAACGTTATGAAGAAGTTCAGCACCTTCTTGGTGATCCGGATGTTATCGGCGATCAAAATAAATTCCGTGCATTGTCGAAAGAGTATTCCCAGCTCGAAGAAGTCACTAAGTGTTTTCAAGCTTATCAACAAGCGCAGGAAGATCTGATTGCCGCGCAAGAGATGGCAAAAGAAGACGATGAAGAGATGCGCGAAATGGCGCAAGAAGAGATCGCAGAGTCAAAAAATACCATTGAGCGTCTCGAAGAAGAACTGCAGATCTTGTTGCTACCGAAAGACCCAAATGATGATCGCAACTGTTTCCTTGAAATTCGTGCTGGTGCGGGTGGCGATGAAGCCGGTATTTTTGCGGGTGACCTATTCCGTATGTATAGCCGTTTTGCAGAGAAAAACAGTTGGCGTATTGAGATGATGTCAGCCAGTGAAGCGGAACATGGTGGCTTCAAAGAAGTGATTGCTAAAGTCTCTGGTGAAGGGGCTTACGGCATCTTGAAATTTGAATCGGGCGGTCATCGCGTACAGCGTGTGCCTGCTACTGAATCTCAAGGACGTGTGCATACGTCCGCTTGTACTGTCGCGATTATGCCTGAAATTCCTGAAGCGGAAATTCCTGAAATCAAAGCCAGCGATCTAAAAATCGATACTTTCCGAGCATCGGGCGCGGGTGGTCAGCACGTCAACACCACGGATTCTGCTATTCGTATTACTCACTTGCCAACCGGCACGGTGGTCGAGTGTCAGGATGAACGTTCGCAACATAAAAACAAAGCGAAAGCGATGTCTGTGTTGGCGGCACGTATCATTCAAGCGGAAGAAGCGAAGCGTGCGGCAGAAGTCTCAGATACGCGTCGTAACTTACTGGGGTCAGGTGACCGTAGTGACCGTATTCGTACTTATAACTATCCGCAAGGCCGTGTGTCTGACCACCGTATCAACCTTACGGTTTATCGTTTGAATGAAGTGATGGAAGGCGATCTTCAAAGCTTGATTGATCCGGTGATTCAAGAGCATCAGGCGGATCAGCTGGCGGCCCTTGCTGAAAGTAACTAATGGCGATGGCGCAAACCACCATTGAACAGGCGCTTAAGAGCTCAACCCAACAATTGGCGACGAGTGGCAGTGACTCGCCGTCTGTTGATGCTACGGTGCTACTTTGCCACCTGCTTAATCAATCCCGCACCTATTTACTGACTTGGCCCGACAAAGTACTGTCGGCCGACCAAATCAATGACTTCCACAACTTATTATCTCGCCGTGTTGCTGGTGAACCGGTCGCTTATATTGTTGGCGAACGTGAATTTTGGTCATTACCGCTAAAAGTCTCGCCTTCAACCCTGATTCCTCGTCCGGATACTGAGCGCTTAGTCGAACTCGCTTTGGATAAAGCCACGCCATTGACGGGCGATATTCTTGATCTAGGTACGGGCACCGGAGCGATTGCGTTGGCGTTAGCTTCAGAACTGCCGAGGCATCAAGTCATTGGTATCGATCTTCAGCAAGAAGCACAAGAGTTAGCAACGTGGAACGCGCACAATCTTGGTATCACTAATGTGCGTTTTTGCGCAGGAAGTTGGTTTGAACCGCTGCCCTCTGGTACAAAGTTTGCTTTGATTGCGTCTAATCCACCGTATATTGACGCTCAAGATCCCCATTTGGTTCAAGGCGATGTGCGATTTGAACCGCGCACGGCGTTGGTCGCTGATGACCAAGGGTTAGCGGATATTCGATATATTGCTACTCATGCTCGTGAGTATCTTATCAGCGGTGGTTGGTTGATGTTTGAACATGGCTATGATCAGGGCTTAGCGGTGCGTGATATCATGCAAAGTTTGGGATACCTACAGGTATCAACTGAAAAAGATTACGGCAATAATGACCGAGTGACACTCGGAATGTTTAGCGATTAAGGATAAGAGAGACATTTATGTACGAAGGTTTAAAGCACTTTCACATGTTAACCGTAGCACTCAGTGCCACGCTACTGTCTATTCGATTTGGCCTGATGATGGCCAACTCTCCATTTCAACAAAATAAATTTCTCAAAGTCTTTCCGCATATTAACGATACCTGCTTATTGCTATCAGGTATCGCCTTGATTTATATCACCGGTTTTATTCCATTTACAGACTCTGCGCCGTGGTTAACCGAAAAGATTACTTGTATTTTGGCGTATTTCGCTCTGGCGTTGTTTGCGTTGAAACTGGGTAAAAATCGCTTGCTTCGCAGCTTGGCGTTTCTTGGTGCACTCGGCTGGTTGATCATGGCGGGCAAGATTGCGATGACCAAAATGCCAATTTTGATGGGTTAGTATGGAGCATCAAATGTTAGGTTTAGTAGATGAAGACTTTGATGCAATGGAACTGGTCGAAGGAGCATTGGTACTAAATAAAGCCGTCAATCCAGAGACCCAAGTGAGTTGGAGTGAAGCCGAATTGGCCCGTTTGGTTCGCGAGGCTGAGTTAGCGCTCGCTCATGAACGTGATGAGCAACAGCGTTTTGAATCCTTCCTTCGCTTGTTTTACTCCGAGTGGGGGTTTGAGGGGGACCAAAACGCCTACTTCGATTCTGCTAATGGCTTTATCGATAAAGTGCTTGAACGCCGCAAAGGGATTCCAGTGAGTTTAGGCGCGCTATTGCTTTATTTTGGAAGAAAGCTTGGCTTTCCGATTCAAGGTGTCACCTTTCCGACGCAATTCTTGATTAAATTAGATTGGTACGGTGAAAAGCCCGTCTATATCAACCCGTACAATGGTGAGTATGTGTCACAACATACACTGCATGCCTGGTTGATTGGTCACAGTGGTCCGCTGGCAAAACTGAAAGCTGAACACCTAAAAACCGCAGACAATCCAACGGTCATTGGCCGCTGGTTAGCTTTACTCAAAAGCGCGCTACTGAGAGAGGAGCGCTATACTTTAGCATTGCGCTGTACTGACTTAGCCTTGACCTTTGTCCCTGACGATCCTTATGAAATTCGTGATCGTGGGTTCATTTATCAGCAACTTGATTGTCATCAGGTCGCTTTATCGGACTTTCAATATTTTATTGAGCAGTGTCCCGATGACCCAGCATCAGAGCTATTAAAGAATCAAGTCACTGCACTGAGTGAAACCTCAGTGACATTGCATTAATTTAAAAATTAGAGAGAACATGATGGAACAAAAAATCGTTCACGTTGGTGATATTCCTGTAGCCAACGATAAGCCATTTACTTTGTTTGCCGGCATGAATGTGCTGGAATCACGCGATATGGCCATGCAGATTTGTGAGCATTACGTCAAGGTGACTGAGAAGTTAGGTATTCCGTATGTGTTTAAAGCATCGTTTGATAAAGCGAATCGCAGCTCTGTACACTCATACCGCGGCCCTGGCTTGGAAGAAGGTATGAAAATCTTCCAAGAGCTGAAAGATACTTTTGGCGTTAAAATCATTACCGATGTTCACACCGAAGCACAAGCGCAGCCTGTGGCTGATGTGGTGGATGTGATTCAGCTTCCCGCATTTCTCGCTCGCCAAACTGATTTAGTCGAAGCGATGGCAAAAACCGGGGCAGTAATTAACGTTAAGAAACCTCAGTTTATGAGCCCAGGGCAAGTCGGCAATATTGTTGAGAAGTTTGCTGAGTGCGGCAATGAAAACATCATTCTTTGTGAACGCGGTTCTTGCCACGGTTACGATAACCTTGTTGTGGATATGCTGGGTTTTGGCGTCATGAAAAAATCATCACAAGGCAGCCCGATCATTTTTGATGTGACTCACTCGCTACAAATGCGTGACCCATCGGGCGCAGCCTCAGGTGGTCGACGTGAGCAGACTGTAGAGCTTGCCAAAGCGGGCCTTGCAACAGGTATTGCTGGTTTGTTTATCGAAGCGCATCCGGACCCTGATAACGCGAAATGCGACGGTCCCTCGGCGTTACCATTGGATAAACTTGAGCCATTCTTAGCTCAAATGAAAGCGTTGGACGATTTGATCAAAGGGTTTGCACCGATCGATATTAAATAACCAACCTGTTCGACAAAAAAGCAGCCTCAGGGCTGCTTTTTTATTGGCTAAAATTACGCCAAAACGGAGCAACACGCTCTTTTACAGACGGTTTTTATCGGTGTGAAAACCCTCTAAAGCGCAGTTTTATAGGTGATCTCAACAACAGAATGATGAAAACAATCCACACTGATGTAAGGATTATTTTAAACTTTATCAGGTTTTCGCATTTATCTTTAGACGAGTCGCTTCCCTTAATGGCAAGGCGAACAATGAGTCTATCGAGCACAAGGCAGTGGCATCTCAGCAAAATAAAAAGGTAGGATAATGACAAAACGCCTCATAACAACGTCGGCTATCAGCGCGGCAGTTCTTGCAATACTAGTAGGTTGTGCTTCGCAACCGGCTCATCAATGGCAAACAGATAAGACCTACAAACTCACTGTATTGCACACTAACGATCATCACGGGCGTTTTTGGCAAAACAAATATGGTGAATATGGCATGGCTGCGCGTAAAACGCTGATTGATCAGTTGCGCACAGAAGTTCAGCAGCAAGGGGGGAGCGTACTGCTTTTTTCTGGTGGAGACATTAACACCGGCGTCCCGGAATCTGACTTACAGCATGCTGAACCTGATTTTAAAGGTATGAGCAAGATTGGTTATGATGCTATGGCGTTAGGGAACCATGAATTTGATAACCCGCTTGAAGTGCTATTTAAGCAAGAAGAGTGGGCTAACTTCCCCATGTTGTCGGCCAATATCTATGACAAAGCAACCGGTAAGCGCTTATTTCAGCCCTATCAAATGTTCAATAAGCAAGGAATTAAAATTGCCGTTATTGGTTTAACAACCGAAGATACGGCCAAGATAGGAAACCCTGAATTTATTGGTGGTTTGGAGTTTCGTGATCCGAAAGCAGAAGCCAAGCAATTGATTGCTGAGCTAGAAAAATCTGAGCATCCGGATCTTATTTTTGCGGTGACGCACATGGGGCACTACGAAGACGGTAAGCGCGGTGTCAATGCGCCAGGTGATGTGGCACTGGCCCGTTATCTTGATGAAGGCTCACTGGATATGATTGTCGGTGGTCACTCGCAAGAGCCTGTGTGTATGGAAGCGCCCAATGTAATTAAAAAGAATTTTGAGCCCAGTGATGAGTGTCAGCCAGACAAACAGAATGGAACTTACATCGTTCAAGCGCATGAGTGGGGTAAGTATGTTGGACGCGCGGATTACGAATTTCGTAATGGCGAACTGAATTTAGTGAGTTATGACCTGATTCCCGTCAACCTCAAGAAAAAAGTTAAAGTGAACGGTGAGAGTCAGCGCGTTCTGTATGAGCCACAAATTCCTCAAGACCAAGCCATGCTCGATTTTCTGCAACGTTATCAGGATAAAGGGCAAAGCCAGTTGAACGTTAAAGTAGCGGAAACCAACGGCAAACTTGAAGGGGACCGTAATGTGGTGCGCTTTCAGCAAACTAACCTCGGGCGCTTAATTGCTACAGCACATATGGAGCGTGCGAAGGCTGATTTCGCGGTAATGAACTCAGGTGGAGTCCGTGATTCCATTGAAGCTGGAGAAGTGACCTATAAAGATGTGTTACGTGTTCAGCCGTTTGCCAATATTATCACTTATACCGATATGACCGGCGCCGAAGTGTTAGATTATCTTAATCAGGTCGCGACAATGCCAGTTGATTCGGGCGCTTATGCTCAGTTTGCCGGTATTTCAATGACCGTACAGTATGGCAAAGTGTCAAATGTGTTTATCGGCGGCGAACAATTGCGTTTAGATGACACTTACCGTTTTACGGTACCAAGCTTTAATGCTGCAGGAGGCGATGGTTACCCGAAATTGACAGGCCATCCGGGCTTTGTGAATACGGGGTTTGTTGATGCTGAAGTATTAAAGGATTACCTTCAGTCACACAGTCCTTTAGATGTTAACCAATACGCGCCCGTTGGCGAGGTTGTTTACAAGTAACCTTGACCTTATCGTCAGATTGGATTTTACTAAAACGCCGCGTAATGCGGTGTTTTTTATGCTTTACGATTTGCTTTAGGGAGTTATCACGTCAATGACACCAGCCATCAACCTTGCTAAGAAGAAAAAAATAGCGCATACCGTGCATCAATATGATCATGATCCGCGCGCGCAAAGTTACGGTTTGGAAGCGGCTGAGGTGTTAGGGCAAAACCCTCAGCAGGTTTTTAAAACCCTATTGTTTGCGTTAAATGGTGTTGCTAACCAATTGGCGGTGGCGATCATCCCGGTTTCAGAGCAGCTCAATTTAAAATTGGCGGCGAAAGCGGCGAAAGTCAAAAAAGCAGACATGGCCAATCCAGATATCGCACAAAAAGTGACAGGTTATGTGGTGGGGGGAATAAGCCCACTGGGACAGAAAAAAGCCTTACCCACATTTATTCATCAAAGCGCTTTGGAATTTGACACCATATGCGTCAGTGCGGGCAAACGAGGGCTTGAAATAGAGTTAGCCCCAAACGACTTGGCCAGCTTGACGCGCGGTGAGTTTGTCTGCTTATGTCAGCCATGATTGGGATAAAATAAAAAGCGGCGGTTGCCGCTTTTTTCTAAAATCGACGGGGTGATAACTACTTGGTTTCTTCTTCCATTTGCGCATTATCGACCACATGGCTCTCACCCAAATCGTTTGGCAAGATAAGGTTGAGTACAATCGCGACGATTCCGCATAAGCTCACACCTTGCAGGCTAAAGTCGCCGATGCCAAATGCCATTCCGCCGATACCAAATACCAACGTCACCGCAACAATCACCAAGTTACGTGATTTATGAAGATCGACATTGTTTTTAATCAGCGTGTTTAGGCCTACGGTGGCGATTGAGCCAAAAAGCAAGATCATGATACCGCCCATCACCGGCACTGGCACGGTTTGTAAAAGCGCACCCAATTTACCCACTAGAGCAAGAATAATCGCCGTAACCGCAGCCCATGTCATGATGACTGGGTTGAAGGCTTTCGTCAGCATCACTGCGCCTGTCACTTCACTGTAAGTTGTATTTGGTGGCGCGCCAACCATTGAAGCCGCAATGGTTGCTACCCCGTCACCGGTGATGGTGCGGTGAAGACCTGGCTTTTTGATATAATCTTTTCCGGTCACGTTTGAAATCGCCAGCATATCGCCCACGTGCTCTACGGCGGGGGCAATAGCCACTGGAATCATAAACAGTACGGCATTAATGTTGAACTCAGGGAAAGTAAAGTTAGGTAGCGAGAACCATGCGGCTTGTGTAACGGCATCAAAACTGACCACGCCGAAAAATAGGCTAACGACATAACCCGCGACAATCCCACCGAAAATCGGCAGTAACTTCATAAAGCCTTTGGCAAAGACGCTCATCGCGATAGTCGTCAGCAAGGACACGGCGGAAATCCACAATGCCGCATCGGCCTCGACCAATTGAATTGAGCCATCACCAGCCTTACCCAAGGCCATGTTAACCGCGGTTGGTGCGAGTCCAAGACCAATCACCATGATGACTGGGCCAACCACCACTGGGGGAAGAATTTTATGAATAAAACCCACGCCGCGGACTTTAATCAAAGCGCCTAGCGCAACGTAGACGCAACCTGCAGCCATCAAACCACCCATGGTGGCAGCGATACCCCAGTTTTGAACACCGACGAGAATAGGAGCGATAAAAGCAAAGGAAGAAGCGAGGAAGATAGGAACGGAGCGGCGAGTAATAAGTTGGAAAAGTAGGGTGCCCATACCAGCACCGAATAACGCGACATTTGGGTCTAAACCGGTGAGTAGCGGAACCAACACCAGCGCACCAAAGGCGACAAACAGCATTTGCGCCCCTTGTATGACATTTTTCATTTCTTACATCCCTTGCAGTAAAACAAAATTCGCGGGATTTTATCACCATAGCAATCGTTTGCAATCTGAATTAGATCAAAGTTTGCATTTAATGCGTTAGTTTAGTGTTAGATTGGTGACATCAACGCTTTGTTTAGTCGCCACGATGTTGCTCAAGATGATATAGTTGCTTATCATCCATTTTCTCTATCAATTATGTAGGAAGAGTATGCGTAAATTAGCTTTATTGGCATTAGCAATGGTCCACCTTCCAGCCTTTGCATTGAGCCATGTTGATCTTTATCGAACCGAAGTCGCGGTAGATCAAAATGAAAGCAACGCAGAAAGCGCGGCGCGGATCGCTGGTATGAAAGAGGTCATCGTTCGAGCATCTGGCGATCAAAATGCGGTAAATAATGAAGCAATTCAAAAAGCTTTATCGCGAAGCTCAAATTACTTGGCGCAGTTTAGTCAAAGTAAGAATGGCGACCAGACGACAATGCGCATGGTGTTCAATGACCGCCAAATTCGCGATTTATTCACTCAGGCTCAAGTCCCATTTTGGCCAGCAAACCGCCCTGATGTTTTAGTTTGGTTGGTAGAAGAAAATCGTTACGATCGAACTATTGCTTGGGAGCATTCGGACTCGCAAGTGTTGGCGCAAGTGCGTCAGCAAGCCAAAACACGTGGCTTGCCGATTACTGCCCCGGTGGGGGATTTTGATGATATCACAGGTATCGAAGTGTCTGATTTATGGGGTGGCTTTGTCGATCCTTTGCGTCAGGCGAGTAAGCGCTATCAAGCGGATGCTGTTTTAGTGGTGAAAGCGCAAGGTGAGCAACTGCGTTGGACGCTGTATGATCAAAAGCCGGTTATGCTCGGACAAACACGTCAAGCACCACTGGTTGGAAGCGCTTCCGGTGATGAGGCTCCAACGGAAATGGTCAACAAGCTCAGCGATTATTTTGCGAAAAAAGCCTCAGTAGTTGTCGCGAGTGAATCGTCGGAATCGTTAAAAGTCCATTTTTCTGATATCGAAAGTGGCGTGAGCTTCTTTGTATTAGAAAATAAATTGAAAGCACTGAGCTCGGTGGCATCACTGGATATTTTGACGATTCAAGCCGATACCGTCACCTTTAATGTGCATTTACTGACATCAGCCCAAGAGTTCGAACAGCAAGTCAATAGTATGGGGCTCGTGTTACAACTCGAAGATTCAGTGATGCCAAGCGCGCAAAGCCAAACGTATGCATCGCAAGATCAGGTCAAGTCTGAATTAGCTGGAGGCGCACTGCCACTTGAAACCAATGTTGAGGTAGAAGCGATTTCAATGAATGGTGGTGATGTTCCCGTTGTTGCGCCGCAGCGAGTGCTTAACTTCCAATGGCAAGGGCAAGGCGTGGTGCCAGAGTTTGATGAAGCTGAAACCTCATCAACTGACCAAGAGTAAAACAAAAAAAGAGCCTTTCGGCTCTTTTTTTATATCAACATAACGTGGTTAACGATCTTCAAAAGATTGTTTTTCGCGTTTTTCCACTTCTGACAGCTTCGTCAACTTCATGCCCAACTCCTTACCGCGTTTACGTGCATAGACGGTATTCCCGATAAAGGCGCAAAACGTCAGCATCAGCTCGATGACTGCCAACCAACGTTCGCCGTTATCAACGTATAACAGCGTTAATGCATGTAAGAAATAGAGCATCAAGACAAAATTCGCCCAAGCATGGGTATAAGGTTTTCCGGCCAGAATACCGGGCAGGGGCAGCAGCAACGGTATACACCAAGCGATCGCTAAGGAGAGGCTACTGAGGTGCGGGTGAGGAGAAACGAACAGTTGCCATAAGGCGACCCATGCCAGTAACCCCAAGTTTCCGACCAACGCCAATAAGCGATAGTTGCGCGTAGATGGTTGCATGTCACTCATGTTTGAGTCCTCTTACTCTTGAGCCAATTTTTTAGCGGTTAGTGCTAAGCGCTTACCCAAGTTCTGAGCAAGTTCGCTCTCTTGTTGGCTAAGCCCACTGTGTTGGTTGTTGGCATGGGCTGAGGCGCCATAGGGAGTACCGCCACTGCGGGTGGTATGTAGGCTTGGCTCGCTATAGGGAATGCCGAGCACCATCATGCCGTGATGTAGTAGTGGGTACATCATCGTTTGCAGCGTCGTCTCTTGTCCTCCGTGTAGACTGGATGACGAAGTAAACACACATGCTGGTTTATCAATGAGTGAACCGGAGACCCAAAGCTCGGTGGTTTTATCCCAAAAATGTTTCAGCGGCGCTGCCATGTTCCCAAACCAGACTGGGCTACCCATCGCTAAACCATGGCAGTGCTTTAGTTCACTGGGGGTGATGAGCGGGTCATCAGGCTGTGGATTCTCGACCTCTATTTCTGCCACGCAGCGCAAAAGCGCTTCACACTCAGCAACCGATTCAACCCCTCTTGCAATTTGACGAGCCAGCGCCTGGGTTGATCCATGTCGACTGTAATACAGTACGACAATTTGATAACTCATAAAATCTCAAGCACCTGCTCTGGTGGGCGGCCCAGTTTGGCTTTGCCTTGATTAACGACAATAGGGCGCTCAATCAATTTAGGATGACTGGTCATGGCTTCAAACAGTTGCTCATCGTTGGCATCTGCCAGGTTGAGCTCTTTGTATTCGGCTTCTTTTGTACGCATCATTGCGCGCACATTATCCACGCCGAGTTGAGTATAAAGAGTTTTGAGTTGTTCAACACTTGGCGGAGTTTCAAGATACTTTACGACTTCAGGGGTGATATTTTTCTGCTCTAAAAGCGCAAGGGTCTCGCGGCTTTTTGAACAACGAGGGTTGTGATAAATAACGACAGACATGTGGGTTTTCTCCTAAATATTATTGTTATTGCAGGGCCATAAAGCGGTCACGTTGTGACATTAATTGGTCAATGCGTGCGTCATAACGCGCCTGTTCCAGGCTACCTAAATCGGCAAGTTTACTGGCTTGCGTATAATACTGAATCGCTTTATTCCAATCCGCTTTTAAGGCCAGAATTTCACCTCGTGCCGCGAGGTCTTCTTGGCTTTTCCCTAGGTGGGAATTGGCTTGTGAAAGTAGGTGCCAGCCATTAAGGTCATCAGGATTATCATGGGTATAACGCTGAAGCACTTTCACGGCTTGTTGGTTTTTACTGTCTTCAATTAAGCTGTTGGCATAATTAATTGTCAGTACCGGGTTTTTCGGATTCACTTTCAGTGCGGTTTCTAACAGCGATTGTGCTTTTTGATACTCTTTTTTACCTAAGTAAAGATCGGTCGCTGCATCAAGGTAAAAGTTATTGTTTGGATCCTGTTTGAGCAACGCTTCAAGCATAGGTTGCGCTTTATCAAAGTCACGCTTATCGAGGTACACCAAAGCTCGACCATAATCAAAAGCGGGCTTTAATTGCTGACTTGCGCCTTTTTCTGCCCGATTAAACCAGTCTAGCGCTGCCTCACCATTGATGCCTGCATACCGAGCGACAATTCGTGAACGTGTTAAATGATAACTCAACGATGGTGATAAGTGTTTCTCAGGATAACTGGCAGCGCGCGCTCGGCTATCGGTGATACGCGCTTCGGGAAGCGGGTGGGTGAGTAACATCGGAGGCGGTGTACTGGCATAACGGTATTCATCCGCTAGACGGCCAAAAAATCTTGGCATCGCCTGCGCTTCAAAGCCCGCTTTAGCCAAAGTGGCGATACCAAATCGATCGGCTTCTTGTTCATTCGAGCGGGTATAGTTAATTTGACTTTGCGCGTTACCTGCGGTGGTCGCTGTCATTGCGGCAATTCCCGCTTCAGGCGCAGCAATGGCCAACAATAGTGAACCGGCAAGTGCGGCCAAGGTTGCTGGCGAACGGCGAGCCTGGTCTTCCATACTTCGAGCTAAATGGCGCTGCGTGATATGGGCAATTTCATGCGCCATGACCGAGGCTAATTCACTTTCGGATTTAGCGTGTAAAAACAATCCGGAATGCAACGCAACGTATCCGCCGAAAAAGGCAAAGGCGTTGATGTTACGGTCACGGATCATAAAGAAAGTAAATGGCGTTTTGACATCATTGGCATTGGCAACCAAGCGATGGCCTAAACTCTCGATGTACTCATTTATCACCGGATCACTGATAATGGGCTGGCTATTGCGTAACATGCGCATATACGCATCACCGTATTGACGTTCTTGAGCAATGGTCAATGTGCCGCTTGCCGCGGTACCGATATCGGGAAGATCAAGAGAGTTCGCTTGGCTTGGCAGCGCCGGCGATAGAGCGGTTACGATGCACAAGTAAAGTAACGAGCGAGTGCGTTTCAACATAGTATGAGTCATTGTCCTTTTCTTATTGAGGTTTGACATCACCGCAGCATTTTTGTTTCAAGCTATGAGTAAGCCTATGGGAAAGCTCGACAAATTTAAACAATAGACGTCAAATACACGCTTTGATGAGGGCGAGTAATTACTTGTGCTTTTCACTGACGCTATAGCAAAAACACTATACAATGTTGGCACTATGATAAGCATCAATCGACAGAATGAAACCCAATATTTTAGATTTACGTGATGAGCGTTGTCCGATGGCGTTATTACTTGCTAAACGTCACATTAATCACAGTGAACAGCAAGCATATACGCTTTGGGTTGGTGACAAATCTGCCAAAACAGATATCGTTAATTGTCTTCATCTTCAGGGGTTTAAAGTAGAATGTACCCACATGGAAGGGTACTACTGTTTAGACGTGAGCAAAGGAAATTTATTGAATGTTTGACATGATCGTTCGCTGGTACAAACGGCGTTTTTCTGATCCTCATGCCGTGAGTCTCGTTGCGATACTCTTATTCGGGTTCATCATTATCTACTTTTTCGGTCATTTGATTGCGCCGTTATTAGTAGCGATTGTGCTCGCGTATTTGTTGGAGTGGCCCGTTGTTCAACTTGGACGGTTAGGCATTCCAAGAATGGTGGCGACCATTTTAGTCATCGTGACATTTACCAGTTTAATGGTACTGGCCGTGTTCGTCTTGGTTCCGACCATATGGCAACAGGTGGGAAATTTGCTCAATGATGTGCCAAGTATGTACAGCGGACTGCAAAAGTTCATCGCGTCGATTCCACAGCGATATCCTGAGCTGGCGAATTTACAGTTGGTCGAAACGGTGGTGGTGAATACCAAGAACCAAGTAATTCAGATGGGTGAAACCGTGGTTAAAGGCTCATTCGCCTCATTGATGAGCGTTGCCACTCTTGCTATTTACTTGGTGTTAGTGCCGCTACTGGTATTCTTTTTACTTAAAGATAAGCAGCAGATGCTCAATATGGCCTCAGGCGTGTTGCCACGCAATCGTAAACTAGCGATGAAAGTGTGGTATGAGATGAACGATCAAATTACCAACTACATTCGTGGTAAAGCGTTGGAAATTTTAATCGTTGGGGTCGCAAGTTATATCACATTTGCTGTGTTGGATTTGCGTTACTCGGTGCTGCTCGCAGTGGCGGTTGGGTTATCGGTGTTAATTCCATACATCGGAGCGGCGGTGGTGACGGTACCTGTTGCGGTTGTCGGTTTGTTCCAGTGGGGGCTAACTCCTCCTTTTTATTGGCTATTACTGGCTTATGGCATCATTCAAGCACTCGATGGTAATGTGTTGGTGCCTGTGTTGTTTTCCGAAGCCGTTAACTTGCATCCGGTCGCCATTATTGTCGCGGTGCTGGTGTTTGGCGGAATGTGGGGATTTTGGGGCGTATTCTTCGCCATTCCTCTTGCAACCTTAGTAAAAGCCGTATGGAATGCATTGCCAAGCCAAGAGGAAGAGCCGCAAGCGAACGGTTAGCCTTAACTTGCTCAGTCAATAACGCCCGTGATGCTGATTGGTATCACGGGCGTTTTTATTTAGTTGTAAGCAATTATGTCTATTAAATAAATATCTCTAAATTATATAAATTCATTACCGATATTAATAAAGAGTAAAGGAAGTATTGAAAGGAATGTTATGAGATTTAGTCAGAAGATTGTTACAGCTTCTTCGCTGTTGTTATTTGTTACGGTAAGTGTTCTTTCTCTTCATCAGATTTATACCCTAGACGATGAAATTCAGGGTGTTGTTGATACCAGCCTCAAAGAGTTGGTTGAATCCACTCGTGATACCGTCGATGCGCAAATTGAAGGGCGCAAAGCATTAGCTCAAGCGACGACAGAGCAATTGGCATTTATGCCCAATAACCGTGAGCATATCAAACGTGTGCTTGAATCACCCAAAATGAAAAGTGAATTTCTTGCCATCGGTTACGCGTTTGATAGCGATGGTAGCATGATCGAAAATGATGACGGTTGGACGCCGGGAGCGGATTACGATCCTAGAACTCGCCCTTGGTTTAAAGGCCCAAAGAATGCTCGAAAATTAACGGTGACTGCGCCTTATTTAGATATGGCTTCGAAAAAAATTATTGTGTCGATCGGTACACCTGTATATCAAGACGGACAATTTGTCGCGGGCATGTTTTACGATATCGAACTTTCTGGCTTGGCGGAGTTAATTAATAACGTCAATTTACTTAATGCCGGAAACTTACTTTTAATGACCGCAGATGGCACCACTATCGCCCATCCCGATACAGAAAAGAACGGCACCAAACTCGATACCTATCTTCCTGGGCTCAATATACAACCCGGGATGCAAAGCTATGAGCTAGAAGGCAAAGAGTACCTCGTTTTCTTTGCCAAACTGTCCACAGAAGATTGGTATGTCGGCGCTTTGGTTGATCCTGATATCGCTTTTGCTGCGGTCGATCATATGGCAATTAACTCCTTGATATATGGTGTTGTTGGTATCGTCATCAGTCTTATTTTGCTCGGCGTGCTGATCAAATACCTAATGGGACCGCTGCGTGCACTGAACAGCGCGATTCAAGATGTTGCCTCAGGGCAAGGGGATTTAACCAAGCGTTTAAATACCAATACCGACAAAGAGTTTGCAGAGCTTGCTGATGGCTTTAACCGTTTTTCTGAAACACTACAAAAACAGATTAGCCAGTCCAAAGAAATTGGTGCGGAGATTTTACGTGGCACGGAAATGACGGTTGCTGGGGCCCAAGAGTCAGCCCACGCCATGCGCAGCCAGTTAATGGAATTGGAACAACTGGCGACAGCAATGCATGAGATGTCAGTGACCGCTTCTGATGTCGCAAATAATGCCCAAAGTGCGGCAGCGGCGGCGAAAGAGGCAGAAGAAGCAACCAATGAAGGGTCTAACGTGGTCAGTGATACCACCGAGTCCATCAACGCTCTGTCTGCACGGATCGACCAAGCGGTTGAAGAAGTCCAAGGCTTGGAGTCGGCAACCGCCAATATTGAAACCATATTGGAAGTCATCAATGACATTGCTGATCAAACCAATTTGCTCGCATTGAATGCAGCGATTGAAGCGGCTCGAGCTGGGGAATCGGGGCGTGGTTTTGCGGTAGTTGCTGATGAAGTTCGAACCTTGGCGAGCCGGACTCAACAATCGACTACTGAAATCCGTACCATGATCGAGCAACTACAATCTGGTGCGAAGTCTGTGTCTGACGCGATGACAGAGAGCAAACACACAGCCGTTTCGGCGGTAGATAATTCGCAAGCGGCGAATATCGCCTTGGAGCGGATTGGCAGTGCGATTATGCGAATCACGGAGATGAACACCCAAATTGCGGCCGCGGCTGAGCAGCAGAGTTTGGTTGCCGAAGAGATCAACACCAATACGGTGAAGATTAAAGACTTGTCGACTCAAGTGGCGGAAACGACCGAAAACTCGAGCATCGCAATGCAAGCGCAAACGGAAAATGTCCGTGAGCAAGATGCCGTGCTCAACAAGTTCATTGTTTAGTCACCTTAGGTGGTGGGGGACAAAAAAGGCCAGTCAATGACTGGCCTTTTTTCATTAACCTTGAGGTTTTATTGGGCGTTTTCTTTTAGATAGTTTAAAACCACTTCATGGTGGTCTTTGGTTTTGAACTTATTAAACACATGTTCAATCACACCCTCTTCATTAATTAAGAAGCTAATGCGGTGAAGGCCATCGTAGACTTTGCCCATGAATTTCTTCTCGCCCCATACGCCAAATTGCTCTGCTACGGCGTGGTCTTCATCGGAAAGTAGCGTGAAGTTGAGATTATCACGCTCAATGAACTTCCCTAGGCGTTTGACCGGGTCAATGCTCACACCAAGCACGACAACATTGTGCTCAGCCAACTCTGCGTTCACATCACGCAGACCTTGCGCTTGAACGGTACAACCTGGGGTCATGGCTTTTGGGTAAAAATAGAAAAGAACTTTTTTGCCTTTGAAGTCGTCAAGTTTGACGGTGTTGCCATCTTGGTCTAGCAATGCAAATGCCGGTGCTGGTGTACCCGCAGTTAACGTATTCATGAGGATTCCTTTTTATTGACTGTTCTTTATGAAGTTAAGTGAGCCCTGAACGCTTAGTTGCTGACATAATGCGTCGAACTCTTCTTGTAATTGCATCAAGTTACATGAGTCATCGACCGTCGCGGTAATGGCAATGTGAAATTGATCCGTGATGTGCTGAATTTTCTTCTTATCTATAGTTTGCGCACTAAGCGATGACAAACCTATTCCTTTCGCAGCAAAAAAACGGGTGAATTTCTCTGTCAGGCCGACTTGGTCATCTGATTCGATAAACACTTCGATGGTATAGGTATTATCGAGTGGCTCATGCTGTGAGGTCCGCTTCATCATGGTAATCAGGTCATGCTCTTGCCCGAGCAAGGGCAACAGGGTTTCAACCTTAGCTAAGGCATTGCTATTACCGTTGACGAGCATAATCAGAGTGAATTCATTGCCGAAAATCGCGATGCGGCTATCGACAATATTGCATCCTGATTGCGTGACCAAACTGACGACTTCGTTACAGATGCCTGGGCGGTCAGCACCGACTGCGGTGATCACCATGTGCTGAATCATAGTTGAGCTCTTAAGGTTGTTAACTTGATTGACGATAGCTTAGCACACATCGGCTGGAGATGAAGGCTTGCTGAGTGATTTGTAACTGATTCTCAACCGAGAAAAACTCAATACGAACAAAGATATAGCGGCGTCAGTACGATTAATTGTTGGGTGTGATAAGCACACGCTTAAGCCTTGGTGTGGTCAATGGTTTTGGTTTGACGTGAAGCTGACACCCAAAGGCAAAGAAAGTGTAATTTGCCAGAGCTCTAACATTCGGCAAATATTCAGCAAAATAGATGGCTTGAGCGCTTGGAATCGCTTGTTTTTATTAATCGCCTTACAGTACCATGCAAGAAGCAAAAAAATGAGGGAGAGAGACATGTTTTCAGGAAGTATCGTAGCGTTAATTACACCATTCACTCAAGACGGCGAAGTGGACTACGCGAGCTTGAAGAAATTGGTGGATTATCATGTAGACGCTGGAAGCGATGGCATTGTTGCTGTTGGCACGACAGGGGAGTCAGCGACGCTTACGATTGAAGAGCACGTCAAAGTGGTATCCAAAACCGTTGAGTTTGCTGAAGGTCGTATTCCTGTGATTGCAGGAACGGGCGCAAATGCAACTCATGAATCGGTGACCTTTAGTCGTCTCCTAAATAATTCAGGTATTGCCGGTTGCTTAAGTGTGACACCTTACTACAACAAACCAACGCAAGAAGGTTTATACCTGCACTACAAAGCAATCGCTGAAGAAAGCGATGTTCCGCAAATTCTTTATAACGTTCCAGGCCGCACTGCCGTTGATTTGCACCCTGACACGGTTGCTCGTTTATCAGAGATCGAAAACATCGTTGCGCTTAAAGATGCGACCGGAGATTTAAGCCGAGTGCAAATTCATCGTGAACTTTGTGGCGAAGATTTTATCTTACTAAGTGGTGACGACTCGACTGGCTTGGAATTTGTCAAAGCAGGCGGTCAAGGCGTTATCTCTGTAACCAACAATATTGCGGCTGCAGATATGGCGACCATGCTTAGATTGGCACGTGAAGGCAAGTTCGAAGAAGCAGAGGTGATCAACCAACGTTTGATGCCACTGCACAAGAATTTGTTTATTGAATCAAGCCCAATTCCTGTTAAGTGGGCAGCTCATCAACTTGGGCTGATTGAACACGGTTCATTGCGTTTGCCTTTGACAGTATTGTCTGAAAAAGTACAACCCGTTGTTGCACAAGCGATGAAACAGGCGGGCATCGCGTAGTACAATCATCGCAAAGTACAGTGAACAGTTAAGTGCCGAAGCTCGTTGCTTCGGCCTTTAGGTTTCTTAGGAGTTTCAATGAAGTTTTCTCGTCAGCTAGTTGTAAGTACACTGGCTGTTGTTGTTTTAAGTGCGTGTTCAAGTAGCCCGACGCAGCGTCGTCAGGCGAAAGATGATTTTGAGTACCTTGATACTCCAGCGTTGCGTAGTTGGCAGAGCCCTCAAGGCGTGAAATACCAATACTATGCAAATTATCAGATTCCAGAAGGGGATTTTCAGGGGGGTATTGGCCGAGACGTTGACATTCGTCCGCCTCAGCAAGTACTCGAATTAATCCCCGGAGCCCGTTCCGAGCGTAAAGATGGCGAAGTGACTTTGTGGTTACTGCGTCAAGACGAGCTGGATAAAGTGTGGCAAACAGCACTGGAACTGGTGAAAGAAAACGACATCAATGTGCGTGAACAATCCAGTGATAGCCTTGAAACCGAGTGGGTAACATGGCATTCAGAAGATGAAGAGAGTGAAATTGGCAGTCGTTATCGAATGACCAAATTTAACGATGGCGGTCAATACGGCTTTCGTATCTCTTTAATTGATTGGCGCGAAGGTGGCAAGCGCATGCCGGTGACCACCACCAGTAAAGAGCGTTACAATGCCTTAATGACGAATCTCGTGACGGCTCGCTATGACAGTGACATGCGTGCGGAAGCCGCGCGACAAGCTCAGGAGCAACTGAAGCAGATTCCGATCACCATGGGTTCTGATCGCAGTGGATTCCCTGTCATCATTGCTCGTACGCCTTACAATGCGCTGTGGCAACGTATTCCAACGCTTTTGCCAACCATGGGCTTTAGTGTGGAAGAGCGTAATCAATCTCAAGGTACTGTCAAAGCGAAGTACTCTTCACCCGATGATGAGTTCTGGAACGAGGTTGGTGTTAAACCGATTAACCTCAAGGGCGGTACGTATACGTTCTTGTTGGGGGATTTAGGTAACCGTACTTCGATTAACATTACTGACAGCAATGGTAAGCCAGTGGAAGAAGCGGTGCTTAAAGATATGGTGCCTGTCCTTGCGGCAATAACTCGTCAAACCGCAGAGCAGTAATGGCAGAAAGATAAAGAGAAAAAGGGGCGAATGCCCCTTTTTTTATGCTCTGATTTTACTTTATTTGTCTGTCTTTTCGTGA
The DNA here is from genome assembly GCF_042428525.1 of Vibrio olivae. NCBI lineage: Bacteria > Pseudomonadati > Pseudomonadota > Gammaproteobacteria > Vibrionales > Vibrionaceae > Vibrio > Vibrio olivae. The sequence continues at coordinate 1,767,409 of NZ_JBHMEP010000001.1, read as the reverse complement.
TGCTCAGTGGCTTTTTTATCCAGTTCGTTGAGCTTATCAAGATCGCTTTTTCGTTGACGTTGCCCCACCGTCATATTCGCGGTGTATTTTAGCGCAGCAATATTGCCGACCACGACACATACCACGATAATTACAATTACCCACGGGTTAAACAGAAAATCCATACTCACCTCTCTCGATGAATATTGGCGATATAGTCAGTGTAGATCGAATCCAGATGATTGAGCACATACTCACTGCCAAGGTAAGGCATTTGCTTGATCTCTTGAGCTAAACACTCGGGAGTCAGCGCATCAAGGCATTGTGTGGCGGTGTGATAGTGACTAATGTGCCATGGCTCTGGGGCGACGCCTCCTAAATCCTGCTGGTAAGGAAAGAAAAAACCAAAGTTGTTCAGGTTGTCTTTGAGCCAACAATAAAACGCGTGCTGATGACCACTTAAATACTCCCATGGTTCGAGTTTAAGTGTCTCACCACTGGGTAGCGCACGGCGGTCAAAGACATCAAAGTCACTGCCCCAGTGATGGCGACTTGCCCCCGGAAGCGCTGACCAACGCAAAATAGCTTGTACCTTTTGCGCTTCACTCAGTTCACTGGGCTCTAACGGTTGACTGGCATGATCCAAAATTGCGCTGTGCCCAGACATTTTGTTGTTCCAGATGGTGGCTTGGCGCTGATAGTCACGAAAGCCACTGGCAATATTAAATACAAACCCTGCGTCATCGGCTGCAGCTTTTAATGCGAGGAGATCGTCGCTTACTTGCTGGTGGATTAAGAACGACTTTTGCCCCACTAAGGTGGGGCATAAATGGCGTTCACTTTTTCCGGTCAGCTCAGATGGGGTCATTATTTATCCCAATAGGTTTTCCAACGTTTTTTCGTACATATCAGTGAGTTTTTCCAAATCACTGATATTCACGCACTCATTCACTTTGTGAATCGTGGCATTGACAGGGCCAAGTTCCACAACTTGAGCGCCCATTTTAGCGATAAAGCGCCCATCTGATGTACCGCCAGTCGTCAGCAACTCGGGCTCTTTATGATTCACATCGGCAACGGCTTTTACCACCGCCGTCAGTAGGTCACCGGTATCCGTCAAGAACGGATGCCCGCTGAGTGTCCATTTCAGATCATAATCTAAGCCGTGCGCATCGAGTGTTGAATGAACGCGGCTTTTAATTTCGTCAGAGGTCAATTCGGTGCTGAAACGGAAATTAAATTGCACATCAAACTCGCCAGGAATGACGTTGGAGGCGCCGGTGCCAGCGGCTAAGTTTGGAATCTGAAAACTGGTTGGTGGGAAGAACTCGTTGCCATCATCCCATTTGGTAGTGGCCAGCTGTGCCAACGCAGGTAACGCATTATGGACTGGGTTATTGGCAAGGTGTGGGTAGGCCACATGGCCTTGCGTGCCTTTCACTCGTAAATCACCGGTGATCGAACCACGGCGCCCATTTTTGACCACATCACCAACAAAATGTGTACTTGATGGCTCGCCGACAATGCACATATCAATGGTTTCATCACGTGCCATTAAGGTGTCTACCACGCGAGTGGTGCCGTTGATAAACGGTCCCTCTTCATCAGAGGTGATCAAAAAAGCAATAGAGCCTTTATGATTAGGGTTTTGCTCGATAAAACGTTCAACGGCAATCACCATCGCTGCCAAGGAGCCTTTCATATCGGCTGCGCCGCGACCATGTAGTTGGCCATCAATCACGGTTGGACGAAATGGCGGAGTATGCCATTGGTCTACAGGCCCTGCAGGCACGACATCAGTGTGACCTGCGAACGCGAAGAGAGGGGCTTCAGTACCACGGCGGGCCCAGAAGTTAGTGGTATCTTCAAACACCATGGTTTCGATGGTGAATCCCAACGCTTTTAGGCGCTCTATCATCATCTCTTGGCAACCTGCATCTTCAGGTGTTACCGATTGGCGGCTAATGAGATCTTTGGCGAGCGCCAAAACCGGACTGTCTATCATCCTTGAATTCCTTTCTTAGGCAAAAATTTGTTCGTATTGCTGAGCTTTAAAGCCCAGATGGTATTGACCATCAACCACTAAAATCGGACGTTTAATCATCGCGGGTTGTTCCACAAGAAGTGGAATCGCGCTCGTTTCGTCAAGTGTCTCTTTTTGCTCTGAACTCAGTTGACGGTAAGTGGTTCCGCGTTTGTTGAGGACATTTTCCCAGCCAAGCTGAGAGCAAAATGTGCTCACCATTTCGGCATCAACCCCTTGTTTGCGGTAGTCATGAAATTGATATTCAATCTCCTGGCTTTCGAGCCACTTTTTGGCTTTTTTGATCGTATCGCAATTGGCAATGCCGTACATGGTAATGGCCATAATCATCCTTTATCTACACTGATGTTTTTATTGTCTCAGCATCCTAACAGGAAGCGCTTAAGGAGACAAAAGGCACGCCAAAGTTTTTATTTGATCGAAAATTAACAGCAAATACCCCTACCGAATGGAGTGTTATTGATCAAACGCAACACATGGCAAGGCAAAACAGAAATAATAACTTTGGAGATCTTTAGGGAGGTATCAATGGAGTTGAGTCCTGTTTTTGCCAGGCGTCTATATCTGGCGTTGTTAGTCGAAAATCTGGAGCGGCCAAATGTGCCGAAACTGATTGAACAAACGGGGTGGCCACGTCGTACCATTCAAGATGTCATCAAGGCCCTTCCGGGAATTGGTATCGAATTGATGTTTATTCAAGACGGGCGACGCCACAACGATGGGTATTATCAATTATCAGATTGGGGGCCGTTTGACAGCCAGTGGGTGAGTGAACGCCAATCCGATATTGCGGCGACGTTGGGCTTTCATGCTTAACGTCGTATATCCAGTTTCAGTATAAAAAGTCAGCCTTGGGCTGACTTTTTCTTTTCTACAACGGCGATTTTTTTGCCCTCACAAACCTACAAAGCCATGTTGCAAAGCTGACAATGTCGCAAATAGAGCGAACAATGGCGATAGCGACTATTTCTAAGTTTATGATTTTTATCTATTAATTTTTTGGTGTGAATTTCGCACACAAGGTCCATGAGTCTTATTTAACTTTAAGGAGAAAGACCATGGCAATTCGTCAATGTGCGATTTATGGAAAAGGTGGTATCGGTAAATCAACCACAACTCAAAACTTAGTAGCAGCGCTCGCTGAACTTGGCAAAAAAGTCATGATCGTCGGCTGTGACCCAAAAGCAGATTCAACACGTTTGATCCTGCACTCTAAAGCGCAAAGTACCATTATGGAAATGGCGGCAGAACAAGGTTCTGTTGAGGATATTGAGCTTGAAGACGTGCTTAAAGTCGGATACGGCGATGTTCGTTGCGTGGAGTCAGGCGGTCCTGAGCCAGGTGTGGGTTGTGCCGGTCGTGGTGTTATTACCGCAATCAACTTCTTAGAAGAAGAAGGCGCGTATGAAGATGACCTCGACTTCGTGTTCTACGACGTATTGGGTGACGTTGTATGTGGTGGTTTCGCGATGCCAATTCGTGAAAACAAAGCGCAAGAAATCTACATCGTTTGTTCTGGTGAGATGATGGCAATGTACGCCGCGAATAACATTTCAAAAGGGATTTGTAAGTATGCCGCTACCGGTGGTGTTCGTCTTGCTGGTCTTATTTGTAACTCTCGTAATACAGACCGTGAGGATGAATTGATTGAAGCACTGGCTGCGAAAATCGGTACTCAAATGATCCACTTCGTTCCACGTGACAACATTGTTCAACGTGCTGAAATTCGCCGTATGACAGTGATTGAGTATGATCCAACCTGCAAACAAGCCGATGAATATCGCACCCTTGCGAAGAAAATCATCGACAACGAATTGTTTGTGATTCCAGAGCCATCAACCATGGATGAACTGGAAGAGCTATTGATGGAATTCGGCATCATTGATGAAGAAGATGAATCCATCATCGGTAAAACCGCCAGTGAAGAAGCAGTGGCATAACTTCAGCGCACTGGCGTTGACCTGATATACAACGATATCTGGAGGCAAGGATGTCAATGAATAAGCAAGAGACCCAAGCGATCATTGATGAGGTGTTGGAGGTCTATCCTGAGGTAGCTCGCGAAGACCGACAAAAGCACTTAACTGTCAATGACCCTTCAAGCGAAGGCAGCAAATGTATCACCTCTAACCGTAAATCATTACCGGGCGTAATGACTGTCCGTGGCTGTGCGTATGCGGGCTCGAAAGGGGTAGTGTGGGGGCCAGTAAAAGATATGATTCATATCTCTCATGGTCCAATTGGATGCGGTCAATACTCACGTGCAGGCCGTCGTAACTATTATGTGGGCCATACTGGTATCGACAGTTTTGGCACCATGAACTTCACCACTGATTTCCAAGAGCGTGACATTGTATTTGGTGGTGACAAAAAACTCTCGGCAGCATTGGATGAGCTGAATGAGTTATTTCCTTTGGTCAAAGGCTATTCCGTGCAATCGGAATGTCCGGTGGGTTTGATCGGGGATGATATCGAAGCGGTAGCTCGTACCAAGTCAAAAGAGTTGGAGAAAAAAGTGGTGCCTGTCCGCTGTGAAGGCTTCCGCGGTGTTTCCCAGTCACTGGGTCACCACATTGCAAACGATACCATTCGTGACTATGTGCTTGATGATCCCGACAGTGTCGAGTTTGAAACCACAGATTATGATGTCGCGATTATTGGTGACTACAACATCGGTGGCGATGCTTGGTCTTCTCGCATCATTCTCGAAGACATGGGGCTACGCGTAGTCGCTCAATGGTCTGGTGACGGCACGTTGCCGGAAATGGAAGCGACACCGAAAGTCAAACTCAACTTGGTGCACTGTTACCGTTCGATGAACTACATCGTGCGTTATATGGAAGAAAAGCATGGCGTGCCATGGGTGGAATACAACCTGTTTGGTCCCACCAAAATTGTTGAATCTATGCGTAAGATAGCGGCGATGTTTGATGAAAAAATTCAAACCCAAACCGAAGAAGTCATCAAGCGTTATGAACAGCAATGGAATGCGGTGATTGAGAAGTATCGACCACGTCTTGAAGGTAAAAAAGTCATGCTTTATGTCGGTGGTTTGCGTCCGCGTCACATCATTGGTGCGTACGAAGATTTGGGCATGGAAATCGTCGGCGCTGGGTATGAATTCGCGCACAACGATGACTACGTCAAAACCGTTCCAGAAATGAAAGACGCCACGTTATTGATGGATGATGCCTCAAGCTATGAATTGGAAGAGTTTGTCAAAAAACTCAACCCTGATTTGATTGGCTCGGGTGTCAAAGAGAAGTACGTCTTCCAAAAAATGGGCTTCCCATTCCGTCAAATGCACAGCTGGGATTACTCAGGCCCTTATCACGGGGTCGATGGCTTCGCGATTTTTGCTCGCGATATGGACTTAACACTCAACAACCCTTGCTGGAACAAGATGAAAGCGCCTTGGCTTGTTGAAAAGGAATCTGACGTTGAATTAGCGCAAACCGCTTAAGAGACACGGAAGTAATTGACCGAACCATCGTTCACGCATGAGTGGCATGGTAGGAGAAACGTTATGACTCAAGATGTAGATGCAATAAAACCAGGTTTCCCACTGTTTAATCAGTCGGAATACCAAGAGATGATTGCTAAGAAGCAATCGGGTTTTGAACAACATGTGGATGAAGCCAAAGTTAAAGAAGTCTTCGATTGGACTACCACAGAAGAGTACAAGGAACTGAATTTTAAACGCAAGCACGTCACCATTGACCCTGCGAAAGCGTGTCAGCCACTAGGGAGCGTGCTGTGTGCCCTCGGATTTGAAAATACCCTGCCTTATGTACACGGCTCTCAAGGTTGTGTGGCGTATTTTCGAACCTACTTTAATCGTCACTTCAAAGAGCCGGTCGCTTGTGTGTCTGACTCAATGACGGAAGATGCGGCGGTATTTGGTGGTCAGAAAAACATGTTTGCTGGCCTGCAGAATGCTTATGCCTTGTACAAGCCTGAAATGATCGCAGTGTCCACCACCTGTATGGCGGAAGTGATTGGTGATGACTTGAATGCCTTTATCGGTAATGCCAAAAAAGAAGGGTATATTCCAGAAGATATCCCGACGCCATTTGCGCATACGCCAAGCTTTGTCGGCAGCCATGTCGCGGGCTGGGATGGCATGCTGGAAGGGGTTCTACGTTATTTCACCTTAAACGAAAAAGATCAAAACCAAGCTGGCAGTAATAACTCGATCAACATTGTTCCTGGCTTTGAAACCTATCTTGGTAACTACCGGGTTATTAAGCGCATGATGGAAGAAATGGGCGTTGAATACACCATGCTCTGTGACCCATCAGAAGTGCTTGATACGCCAGCCGATGGCGAATATCGCATGTACGCTGGTGGCACGAAAGTGGAAGATGTCAAACAAGCGCCAAATGCGAAAGCGACCTTGTTCTTGCAGCCTGATCAATCAGTGAAAAGCAGCAAGTTCATCAAAACCACTTGGGAGCAAGATGTGCCGGATGTCCACATTCCAATGGGATTGGATTGGACTGATGAGTTCGTAATGAAAGTGGCTGAAATCTCAGGTCAAGAGATTCCAGAATCGATTGTCAAAGAGCGCGGACGTTTGGTGGATATGATGACGGACTCGCACACTTGGTTACATGGGGTCTCGATTTCACTGTATGGCGATCCAGATTACTTGCTTGGCATGGTGAAATTCCTGTCTGAACTGGGCTGTGAAGTGAAACATGTTCTTTGTCATAACGCCAATAAACGCTGGCGTAAGAAAATGGAAGCGTTGTGCGCAGAATCGCCATACACCAAAGATGCACAAGTGTTTATTGGTAAAGATTTATGGCATTTCCGCTCACTGATGTTTACCGAAAAACCGGATCTGATGATTGGTAACTCTTACGGTAAGTTCATCGAACGCGACACCTTTGCCAAAGGCCCAGAGTTTGAAGTTCCGTTGGTTCGAATTGGTTTCCCAATTTTTGACCGTCACCATCTGCACCGTGAAACCACGCTCGGGTATGAAGGCGGAATGTACATTCTCACGACCTTGGTCAATGAAGTCCTCACTAAGCTTGACCGTGATACCAAAGTGATGGGTGTCACTGACTACGGCTTCGATTTGGTTCGATAACCTGATAGGCAGACCAGTACCGATTCGATGTGGTGCTGGTCTGCCATGCTTAGGAGAGCATCTTTATGGCAAATGTCATGATTCAGTATACCGAGCAAGGACGCTTGTCTTTGTACCTTGCAAAGAAAGATTTGGAAGAACATATCACCCGGGTTGAATTTGAAAGCGACGACAAATGGGGAGGGGAAATTGAGCTGGCGAATGGTGCCGCTTATTACGTTGACCCAGGAGTCAAACCCAGCTTTCCAATTTCGGTTCGAGCGCGGCGCCTTCGAGCGGCCGTTTAGCTAGGTGATAACAAGGAGGTCATCATGGATTCCATTGCGCTAAATGAGCATGTTGCGCTGCGCATCGGTCTTGCCGCAAAAGCATTAAAAGGGGTTGAGGTTAAATCTCTACTTGCGCTGTTAACCACCAATTTAGGTACGCCTTTAAGCGAAGAGAAATTAACGTCGTTGAGTCCGAAAAAATGGCGCTCAATGGCAGCCAAGCTTAGCAATGATTTTAGTCGCTATGACTTAGATAATGCTTATGCTGTGCTGTCGAGCCTCACAATTGGTGAAACGGATGAACCGACCATCAGTGACTATCAGCCGCTCAGTGAGCCGAGTTTAACGGTCGCTATCACCTCTAACCGTGAGCAACAACTCGATGGGCACTTTGGATCCTGTTTACGTATTTTGGTTTATCAGGTAAGTCAAAATACGCATCAACTGGTCGATGTTCGAAGTGTGAATACTCAGTTGAAAGGGGAAGAACGCTCGGTGTATTTGGTGTCATTACTGGAAGGATGTGATCTGCTGTTCACGCTTTCTATTGGCGGCCCTGCGGCAGCCAAAGTCACACGTGCGGGCGTTCATCCCGTTAAAGTAAAAGCGCCTTGTGCCAGTCAAATCCAATTAGATGAGTTATCGGCCGTGTTGGCCAATAACCCACCTAAATGGCTCGCCAACAAACTGGCTCCGGCGATCCCTGCCTAATTATTAACTTGTGAATTGTCCTTTTGTCATTTCAGCCTGTGTCAGCAGGCTTTTTTTTGTCTGCTTTATGACAAATTGTCACCTTAAACCTCATGAATCATCATCTACTTTCAATAAAAACATAGAGTTAGAGGTTGGGTCGTGAATTGCAAGAGCAAAGAATGACTAGCAAAGGAGCGGCAAGTATGAAACAGAAAGAGATTCAAGAGCTGCAAAATGAGCCCGCCTGTGAGCACAATGATGGCAATAAGCAGGGATGTTCTCGTCCAACCCCAGGAGCAACAGCAGGAGGCTGCAGCTTTGATGGGGCTCAGATCAGCCTATTACCGATCGCCGATGTCGGCCACTTAGTCCATGGGCCGATCGCCTGTGCGGGAAACAGTTGGGACAATCGTGGGACGCGTGCCACCGCCAATAACCTATTTCGCTTTGGCTTTACCACTGACCTTAACGAGCAAGACGTAATCATGGGCCGAGCAGAGAAACGCTTGCTGCATGCAATTAAAGAGTTGATTGAAAATCACAATCCGCCAGCAGTGTTTGTGTATGTCACCTGTGTCCCCGCCCTTGAAGGTAATGATGTCGATGCCATTTGCCAGTTGGCAGAGCAGCGCTGGAATATCCCTGTGATTGCCATTGATGCAGCCGGTTTTTATGGCAGTAAAAACCTTGGTAACCGCATTGCTGGAGAGGTGATGGTTGAGCGTGTCGTTGGGACGGCTGAGCCTCCAGAAAAGCCGCCGATGGCGCATGATCCTTGCCGTAAGGTGCACGATATCGTGTTGATCGGTGAGTACAACATTGCTGGCGAGTTCTGGCATGTGTCGCCGCTGTTTGAAGAGGTGGGGATTCGAGTGTTGTGCTGCTTAGCCGGCGATACTCAATTTCATCAAATACAAACCATGCATCGCGCCGAGGCGGCGATGGTCGTCTGTTCCCGTGCACAAATCAATGTCGCTCGTAAGCTGAATGAAAAATGGAATATTCCGTGGTTTGAGGGCAGTTTCTACGGCATTGAAGATACCTCCAATGCGCTGCGCGAGTTTGCGCGCTTGCTGGGCGACGCGCAGTTGACTCAGCATGCTGAGCAAGTCATCGCGCGCGAAGAGCAACGTGTTCGCGCCGAATTGGCACCTTATAAAGCGGTGTTACAAGGTAAAAAGGCTTTGCTGTATACCGGGGGAGTGAAATCTTGGTCTGTGGTTTCGGCGTTGCAAGAACTGGGTATTGAAGTGGTGGCGACTGGCACCAAAAAATCCACCCAAGCGGACAAAGCGCGGATTCAAACCATCATGGGCGATGATGCCTTAATGCTCGATGAAGGCGGGGCGCGTAACTTACTCGATGTCGCGTACAATCATAACGCGGACATTATGATTGCTGGTGGACGTAACATGTACACGGCACTGAAAGCCAAAATGCCCTTTTTAGACATCAACCAAGAGCGAGAGCATGCTTACGCAGGGTATGAGGGCATGATCACCTTAGCCAAAGAGCTGAAACGGACCTTGACTAGCCCGATTTGGCGTCACGTCAACAGCATTCCCGTCTGGCGGCAAACTCGCGACGACGTTGTGCTCAATATGCTTAAAGTGCAATTTTGTATGAAGGAGTCGATGTAATGACCGAGATTCGAACCTTAACCGATGCTCTGGTGACTCAGCCGCTGAAAACCAGCCAGCCGACAGGGGCAACTTTGGCGGCAATGGGCTTTGATTCAACCATTCCCTTGATGCACGGATCACAGGGGTGTAGTGCGTTTGCCAAAGTGTATCTTATTCAGCATTTACGTGAGCCTATTCCGTTGCAAAACAGTGCGGTTGACCAAGTTGCAGCAGTGATGGGCGCCGATGATAACTTAATTCAAGCGCTGCACACCTTAGCCACTAAATATCATCCGCAGTGCATCGCGGTATTCACCACCGGCTTGACTGAAATGCAGGGCAGCGATATTCAGCGTGCCGTAAAAATGTTCAAGCAGCAGTACCCACAATTTTTAGGGATTGAGGTTGTTCCTGTTGCAACGCCAGATTTTAAAGGAAGTTTGGAAACCGGATACGCGCGTTTTGTGGATGCCATCGTGCGTCAATGCGCCGACGCGAACCCGCGTCGCAAGCAGGCGAATTTGGTCAATGTGCTGTGTTCCTCGGCGGTGACGAGTGCCGATATTGATTTAATTCGTCGTTATCTGGATGCATTTGATTTAGAAGGTATATTTCTTCCTGATCTCTCAGAATCACTCGACGGTCATCTTGACCAAGCGGACTTTAGCCCAACCTCGACAGGCGGCACCACGCTTGAGCAGGTGCATCGCGTTTCAAGCGCGGCTTTGACGCTGGTGATTGGTGAGTCGATGTACGGCACCGCAAAGTGGTTAAAGCAGAGCTTTCAAATTGATTACTTATGTTGTGGTCTAGGGATGGGGCTGCAAGCCACCGATCATCTGCTCGATGGTTTGGCACATTTGAGTGGTAAGCCTGTTCCGCTGTGGTTTGAGCGTGAACGTAAACGTCTCCAAGATGCGATGCTTGATACTCACTTTGTACTTAGCGGTAGCCAAGTGGCGATTGCCGCTGAGCCAGATTTAGCCCAAGGCTACATTCAGTTGCTGCAAGAAGTGGGCGCGGAACTGCCCTTGGTGGTCACCACGTCTGCGGCCAAGCTCTTTCAGCGCTATTTGCTTGATAACGTGGTGGTTGGGGATTTATCGGTTGTCAGTCAACAACTTGAGAGTATTGATGTGGTGGTGGGCAACTCCCACTGCGCGCAAATTTGCGAGCCGCAAGTGCCGGTGATTCGCGCGGGTTATCCCTGTTACGATCACTTTGGCAATATGGATATTTTGCAATTTGGTTATGAGGGCGCTCGTGCTCGGCTTTATGCCTTCGCCAATGCACTTTTGCGTAATCAACACCATGAAGTCGAGCCACATATCAGCCAATACTATTTTTCAGCTGATAAGGTGGTGCCAGTATGACAGTGCGCAAGCTTCATCTCGAGACCGCGTCCGATGCGCCGTTTAACCCAGTACTGAAAGTGGCGTTTGCAACTCATTCACGGCTGATGATTGATGAGCATTTTGGTCATGCGCGAACGTTTCTTATCTATGGTGTCGATTACTCCGGGCACCAACTGCTGGATGCGGTGGAATTCACCGATGAATTAGCTCAGGGGCACAATCGTTTGCCAGATAAAATCAATTTGCTTAAAGAGTGTGATGCGGTGTTTTGTAATGCGTGTGGCGCTTCTGCGCTGCGCCAGTTATTGGCAAAACAGATCTTCCCGATCCGAGTGGATGAAGGGGTGTCGATCAGTGAATCTCTGCAGCAAATTGGCCAAGAACTTAACCAAAAACCAGCTGGATGGATGATGCGCGCGCTCAAAAGCGAACAGCGTGGCGACGACTCATCGAGCTACCTAGATAGCTTGCTCGACGAACCTTGGTGAGCGGCAAATTTACATCCCAATATGGAAGCAATGAGAAGGAGAGAATTATGGATAATGTCGTGGGGTACACCCGAGGAGGGAGTGAGTGGAAGCCACATTTTATTGATGGGCTTGATGAAGAGTGCTGTATCGGCTGTGGTCGCTGTTTTAAAGTCTGTTCTCGTGACGTGTTCGATTTAATTGAAGCTGACATGGACGATGATGACGAAGACGATGTGATGATGGTTATGACGATTAAAAATGGTGATGATTGTATCGGTTGTCAGGCGTGCGCCAGTGTGTGCAGCAAAAAATGTCACTCGTTTACCGCCTAGTTACTGCCTCACTTTAACGTACAAACGCCGCTTTATGCGGCGTTTGTCGTCTTTTCATCAACAAACTGTCGCTTTCCCGACAATTGTCAGTTCAGAGGCTTGTTGTTTTTGTGACATTAAATCCAACAATTGCTTATTTAATAACAAGTTAAATTCTTTGCATAGGCTGGATTGCTCCTTGCAGCGGAGTAAGAACATTACAAGAGCAAGCAAATGATTTGTTCTGCACGACACCCAAGGAGAGCTTATGTGGGATTATTCGGAAAAAGTGAAGCAGCACTTCTTTAACCCAAATAACGCAAAGGTGGTCGAACACGCCAATGCGAAAGGAGACGTGGGATCAATCAGTTGTGGCGATGCGTTAAGCCTCACACTGAAAGTTAACCCAGACACCGATGTGATTGAAGATGCGGGTTTTCAAACCTTTGGCTGTGGTAGCGCGATTGCGTCATCCTCAGCATTGACCACGATTATCATTGGTAAAACGCTTGATGAAGCGAAAAAAGTCACCAACCAAGAAATTGCCGATTATTTAGATGGTTTACCACCAGAAAAAATGCACTGTTCGGTGATGGGAATGGAAGCGCTGGAAGCGGCTATTGCGGACTATCGCGGTGAAACGCTTGATGATCACCATGAAGAAGGCGAGCTTATTTGTAAGTGCTTTGCTATTGACGATGTATTGATTCGTAAAGTGGTGGCTGAAAACAACCTGACCACCTTAGAACAAGTCGTGAACTACACCAAAGCGGGTGGCGGCTGTTCTTCTTGCCATGAAAAAATTGAGTTGGTGTTGGAAGATTGCCTTGCTCAGGCAAGCGCAGCGCCAAAGGCCAAGCCCGTTGCTCGTAATATCGACGTGACGACATTGCCCACCAGTGCGCAAACCCAAGAGCAGCTTGATAGCGAGTTAGCGATTATCCACGAAGTGATTGACACCGCACGCCCTGCAATTCAAGCCGATGGCGGCGATATTGAATTTGTCGATTTTGAAAATGACATGCTGTTTATCACATTGCGTGGTGCATGTACGGGATGTGGTCTTGCTGGCATGACGGTTCATGGCATTGAAAGCAAAATCAGTCTCAAGCTGAAACGCTCGATTACCGTGTATCCAGTGCAAGTCGAAGATAAGAAAGAGGGGGCTTATCATGCCTAATCATAATGCTGATTTTAGCTATCTGGACAACAATGCGACGACGCGTATTGACCCTCGAGTGCTTGATACAATGATTCCGTACTTGGATGAGTTTTATGGTAACCCTTCTTCCATCCACCAAGTCGGGGCTCAAGTGGGTAAAGCAATAGAAACGGCGCGTGAGCAAGTGCAAGCCTTGCTGGGGGCGCAATATGCCTCAGAAATTGTCTTCACTTCCTCAGCGACGGAAGCCACCGCCACCGCCATTTATTCAGCGCTTGAAGCACAGCCAGACCGTAAAGAGATCATCACGACGGTAGTCGAACATCCAGCGACATTATCTTTGTGCCAATACCTCGAGCGAAAAGGCTACACCATTCATTGGATTGGTGTTGATAAACAAGGCCGAATTGATCTTGAGGCATTTGAGGATGCGCTAAGTGAACGCGTTGCGGTGATGTCGGTGATGTGGGCCAATAACGAAACCGGCACTTTATTTCCGGTCGAATTAATGGCGAAACAAGCCAGAGGGTTTGGGATTCAAGTGCATGTGGATGCGGTTCAAGTGACTGGAAAAATGCCGTACTCCATCGCCAATACATCAATTGATATGGTGTCTATTTCCGGTCATAAGTTTCATGCCCCCAAAGGTGTTGGCGCGCTATATTTACGCCGCGGAACACGCTTTCGTCCGTTGCTACGCGGTGGACATCAAGAGCGCGGACGCCGCGCAGGAACGGAAAACGCAGCATCGGTTATCGGGCTTGGTAAAGCCGCTGAGCTTGCGATGGAATCGATGCAAAACAACACCGCATCGATTCAGGCCATGCGTGACCGCCTAGAGCGTGAGTTACTTAACGCGATCCCACACAGCTTTATTACGGGCGATGTGGAAAATCGAGTTCCGAATACCACCAATATCGCGGTCGAGTTTGTTGAAGGTGAGGCGCTGTTGCTGCTGCTTAATCAAAGCGGGATCGCGGCATCATCTGGCTCGGCATGCACCTCCGGGTCTCTAGAGCCTTCCCACGTCATGCGCGCGATGGACATTCCGTTTACTGCAGCTCACGGCACCCTGCGTTTCTCTTTGTCTAAGTTTACCACCGAGCAAGATATTGACCGCGTCATTGCCGCCCTGCCACCGATAGTCGAACGCTTACGTACCTTGTCACCCTATTGGGATAACGAGCGACAACAAGGGGATTTGCAATCATTTGAACCCGTTTACGGCTAATCATGGGCTGGTGTACACCAAGTCTGTTTGAGAGATAACTTCGAAGATTTGCGTTCAGGCATCACTCAACGCACATTCGATACAAATGGAGGAGCGCATTATGGATAAGGCGTTATTACAACATGGAGAGTTTTCTGACCTACGTGAAGTGGTGATCAACGATACCACGCTCAGAGATGGCGAACAGAGCCCTGGCGTCGCGTTTCGCTTGGAAGAAAAAGTACAACTCGCCACTCAGTTGAGTGCCGCAGGGGTCGGTGAGCTAGAAATTGGTATTCCTGCAATGGGTGACCATGAGCGTCAAACCATGCTTGCGGTTCGAGATGCGGTGAAAGAAAGCCAATTGATGGGCTGGGGGCGGATGTCGATGGATGACCTCAATGCCAGTCTCAATCTCGGGTTAGATTGGATTAACTTGTCGATTCCGGCCTCTCGCCAACAGCAGAAACATAAACTGGGGTTAACTTTGGGCCAAGTATTGGCGCGCATCGATTATGTGGTGCGCTCTGCTGTACAGCATGGATTTAAAGTGTCCGTGGGCTTTGAAGATGCCTCGCGTGCTGAAATGTCTGACATGTTGTTTATGGCTGACATGGCGCAAGTTGCTGGCGCAAGCCGAATGCGTTTTGCGGATACGCTCGGTGTTCTAGACCCATTTGAAACCTTTAGCCGCGTGCATCACCTCGTTTCTCACGCCAGTATTCAATGGGAGATGCACGCGCACAATGACTTAGGCATGGCCACCGCCAATTCTTTAGCGGCGATTCAAGCTGGGGTTCATTCCGTCAATACCACGTTAATTGGGCTGGGGGAACGCGCGGGTAACGCGCCCCTTGAGGAAGTCTGTGTGGCGACGTCGGTGATGCGTCACGCAAGAACGGGCGTTGCGCTTGATAAGCTTCCAGCCCTCTGCTCTTTGGCAAAACAACTTTCAGGCTTGCAGCTCGCTGGGCATAAATCGATTGTCGGCGATAACGTCTTTACGCATGAATCTGGCATTCACGTGGATGGGTTGCTGAAAGACCCCGCTAACTATCAAGGCTTTGCTCCAGAGTTGGTAGGACGGCATCACCAAATGGTGCTGGGGAAACATTCTGGGCGTAAAGCGGTGATTGAGCTGCTGCATCAGCGTGGAATCTCGGTCAGTGAGGAGCAGCAGCCTCGATTTTTGGAAGCGTTGCGGTGCTGGAGTGAAGCGAATAAGCGGATTCCTTCTGACGCGGAGTTATGTCAATTGCTAGAACAAGCCGTTGCCGTTGCGTAAAGGAGCATAAATTATGGATGACATCGTTGATCTAGAAACCATCGATGATCTGCTGTCGATAGAGGATTTCTTTGATTATTTTGGGGTGGGATACGACCCCAAAATCATGAACAAGCAACGGGTTCCTTTACTGCGCTTGTTCCAAGCTATGTTACCTGACGATGGCCACGCACTGACTTATCGTCAATATCAACAAGCCCTTATCAAAGCCTATTGTGGCGCAATTAAAGGTGACTCGGCCCCGGCGCTAGCCATGCGCTGCGGCGGGTGCCATGACTGCGAACCTTCAGAGGAGGGCGCTTGTGGATGAGGAGATGATTCGCTTCGATATTGGCGATGAAGTACGTGTCGTGCGGGATATTCGCAATGATGGCTCGGTGTATGGAAAAGAAAAAGGGGAATTATTGATTGAAGCTGGAGCCGTGGGCGTTGTGAGAAGCATCGGCTACTTTCTTCAAGATCAAGTGATTTACCAAGTCTACTTCCCTGAGCTGGATCGCTCGATTGGCGTGCGTAACAAGGAAGTCATCGATGCACAATTGACTTGGCAGCCCAACCCTTTTTATCGCACAGAGCAGGTCACGCTGAATCAGAGTTTGGCACATCAGGGCGAGGTTTTTGCCAATAAAGGTCAGCAAGTCGAAGTGGTCGACTTTGAGCGCGACCTTGCCAGCGGCAAAGTCAAAGTTCAGGTGCTTATCAATCAGTTTTGGGTTTGGTTGGATTTGCAGGCGATCCGCAAGCTTGATTCCGCCGATATTCCCTTTCAGTAATGCAATGAGGTAGAGCATGAATACCACCATCAACAATAACGAGGAAGAGTTTACCTTACAGCGTCAACAATATTTGCTGATTAAACTCGCGCTCGACCAATTCGGGGTCAACCCAGACCAGTTGAGCCGCAGCGAATACAGTAAACTCATGGTCGATGCCAAAGCGCTGTCAGATATTCAGAATTTGATTTGCCATAGTCCGGAATCCGCACTGATTTACATCAGTGACCATCAAGTCGAAGAGGCGATTGCGAAGTTAATCGAACAAAGTGGTGACGCAACGCAGTTTCAGCTAACCATGAATAAACACCGTTTAACGCGCACCAGCATTAAAGCCTGTCTTCAAGAAGACTTGCTGTGTGAACAAGTGCTAGCCAATGTTTCCGCCAATGTTCCAGCCATGGATATGAATATGGCGCGTCAATACTATTTTAAAAATCTGGCGAAATTCTCACGCTCACGGATGTGGAACATCAGCCATATTTTGATCACGGTGAATAACGATTTTAGTGAGAACACTCGTCCGGTCGTGCAAAGTCGTATTAAAAAGCTGTACCGCGAGGCGACGGTGGACAACTTTGGTCAATTGGCTTTGAAAAACTCAGAGTGTCCGAGTGCGCTGGAAGGCGGAGAGCTTGGCTGGTGCGAGGCGGGGAAACTGTTTGGCGAAATCGAAGCGGTGCTGCAATGGTTGCCAAAGCAGATCGTCAGTGCGCCGATTGAAACGGAAGCTGGTTTCCATTTGGTGGTTTGTCATGAAGAGAAAGCAGCACGGGTAGCAAACTTTGAAGAAGCACTGCCTTCGATTGAACAGCTTCACAATGAGCGAGCGCAGCGTTACTTACAAAAGCAATGGATAGAAAATATCCGCCGCCGCAGTCAAAGTGCGATTAAGTAATCATAGCGATCGTGAGTGATCGCTGTGCCTGCACGATATGATTGAGCTTGCCCTTATCGGCTACACTGAGATGAGTCTCTTGGTGATAAGGTGATACAGTATGTGGCGAGCGTGGGTTCTCGGTTGGCTGATTGGAGTGAGTGCCAGTATTAGTGCGGCGCAAGAGGTGGTTTACCCCAATTTATCTGGGTTAGGGACGGGGAGCCTTGGTTATGCTGCCTTAACACTGGCATTGGAAAAATCGGGGCAAGATTACCAAGTACGGTTTGATAGCCGTGAAGTGACCGCGACTCGCATGCAATTAATGCTCGAGCAGGGAGAAATTGATGTGATGGATGGGGGTTACTTACCGCAAGTGGCCGATCGCTTTGACATCATTTATCGTCCGATTGATATGGGGATTAGCGGTTGGCGAGTGTTTATTGTGCACCGCGATAATGCTGAACGACTCGCGAGCGTGAAGACGTTAGAACAGCTTAAAGCCTTTGTGCTCGGGCAGGGCAACGGCTGGAACGACGTTGATATTCTTCGACATGCCGGGCTAACGGTGATCACTACCGCCAAATTAAATAATCTGATCAGTATGATGGAAGTCAAACGCTTTGATTTGTTGCCATTAGGCGCGAATGAAGCTTATCAGCTTCTGCAGCAATTCACGTCACAAGACAGTGCGTTACAAGTGGATGACGCAATAACGTTAGTGTATCCATTCGGGCGTTTTTTCTATGTGAGAAAAGATCGACTCAAACTGAAACAGGCGATTGAACAAGGGTTGGACAGGGCATTAGAGGATGGCAGTCTACTGTCATTACTGCAATCGCATCCTTTTTCCCGTAATGCATTTGAGCGCGCGAATCTTAATCAGCGACAACCTATTTACATTGAGACGCCCAATCTTACCAAGCAGTTTAAAGCCATTGAGGATAAATGGTGGTATCACCCAGAGTTGATAGAGTGAGAAAAGGATGCGCTATCAATGGGGGAATTCGATGTTGCCGAGCCGATAGCGCATCAATATTGATGGCCTTAAATCATGTCATGTTTTGGTAGCATGGTTTCTAAGACGTTTTTGCGCCTCAGTTGGTGAGTTACCACTGCGGCGATGTGGGCTAGTACGATGAAGGTTAATCCGATACAGGCTGCGCGGTGCATGACCAAGAAAAAATGATTAATTGCTGCGTCTGTAATCAGATTGGGAATTTGAAATAGCCAGAAAAAGCGATAGGGTTTTTCGAGCATTAAAAAGCCACTAAAGAACACCACAAACATGGCAAAATAAATCAATGCATGTGTCATCTTCGCCAAGCTTCTTTGGTGTCTAGCCAGTTCGTAGCTGCGCACTGGTTCGATTCGAAAATATTTCCACACAAAGCGAGCGACAAACAACGCCGCACCTATGGTCGCTAGTGACATATTGACTTCCGACAGAAAGGCGTGGACTGGAATGTTGTCTTCAAACCAATGCATACCAAACCCGGCGATGGTGGCGTAGATGATCACCGCCGCCATGACCCAATGAAAGAAGCGGCTGAGCGCATCGTAATATTCTATTCTCATATACTCATCACATACCGAATTTGGGCTTTTTACTAAGTGATAGCCCTCTTTATTGTATGGGTATAGTGTTTGAGTTTTCTTCTCCGTTCATTAGGAAATTGACAGGATTTCGTTATAAGAATGTGTGGTGTGCTGCATCACGATAGGCAATGATTCGAGCAGATTCTGTCATACATTGAGCTGGCTTTTATCTTACGTTAGAGTTAATTCACCAAGTCCATATTGGTTGCGTAAAATAACGTGTATCAAGACAAGAGAAGGAAGGTTTTATGAAAGCATTAACGCTAACTCAACCGGGTGGTTTAGATAACATTACACTGAGTGAGATTTCAGACCCCGGCTCGCCAGGTGCTGGCGAAATTCGAGTTGCCATCAAAGCGAGCTCTCTCAACTTCCATGATTTACTGGTGGCTAACGGCACGGTGCCAACAGAAGCCGAGCGTATTTTGATGTCTGACGGTGCTGGTGTGGTCGAAGCCGTCGGTGAGGGTGTCACCGAGTTTGCCGTGGGTGATAATGTCGTCTCGACATTCTTTCCTAACTGGGAAGCGGGTAAACCGTTTGCCGGTGTTGGACACTTTGCGCATACGCCAGGTGATGGCGCTCAAGGCATGGCGGCTGAATACGTCGTTCGCCCTGTGAGTGCGTTTACTCACGCTCCAAAAGGTTGGAGCCATGCCGAATCGGCAACCATTACAACGGCGGCGTTAACTGCATGGCGAGCGTTGGTGGTTGACGGACAACTGAAAGCGGGGGAAACCGTTCTTACATTGGGCACCGGTGGCGTCTCCATCGCAGCGATTCAATTGGCCAAGGCGATGGGAGCACGCGTGATTGCGACATCCTCGTCTGAGGATAAATTAGCCAAGGTCAAAGCGTTAGGCGCTGATGCGGTCATTAACTATAAAACGCATCCGGAGTGGTCACAGCAGGTTATCGATCTGACGGCGGGTCAGGGCGTTGACCATGTGGTTGAGGTGGGAGGGCCAGGTACTCTGGCACAATCCATTCAATCAGTTAAAGTGGGTGGTCACATTGCATTGATTGGTGTTTTAACGGGCGTTCAAGGGGATGTGCCAACCTCGATTCTTATGGCGAAACAAGCACGTCTTCAAGGATTGATTGTAGCAAGCCGTCAAGACCAGCAAGAGTTTATTAGTGCGCTTGAGCAAACTAATATCCGCCCAGTCATTGACACCACTTTCTCATTTGATCAATTAGCGCAGGCGTTTGAACATCAACAAGCGGGCAAACACTTCGGTAAAGTGTGTGTTGAGTGGTAATTAAGTACCAATAAGGTTTGTTATCCTTATTGTCTGTTTAGAATTGAAACCAAGCGTTTTTAAAGCGCTTGGTTTTTTTATGCTACAACATAACCAAATATCAACTTAAAGTAGTATATTTTAATTGTTACTAATTTTTTTATCAGTATTGATCCTGCGCACTTCATATTACAATACGCGCGGTCGCATAGGTCTATGGGACGCTATACGATTATTGATATTTTATCTTGATGATCATGTTATGGCGCAGTGAGCACGGTCAAAAAGAAGTGGTTGAATTTCGTTAGGTAAATGTTCTTCTCTTTCACACCTTGGTCTATGATTTTTAAGAGTAAAGAATGAAGGTAAATGGGCGTGCTCAAGCAAAAGTACTTCTCTGCAAACTCAGTGATTTCTGCCATTACCTGGCTGATTGTCACGATGATGATGATCGTGGCAATCTTAGTGATCTCATTTTTATCCGTCCTTGATGGACGTACGATTGAAGATTCCTATGATCGCGTATCCATTGCTTTTAATTATGAAAAAAATGCGTTACTGAAACTCAATATTGAGTATTCCTATTGGGATCGCGGTTATGAAAAAACGG
Source organism: Vibrio olivae (assembly GCF_042428525.1). Classification (NCBI taxonomy): domain Bacteria; kingdom Pseudomonadati; phylum Pseudomonadota; class Gammaproteobacteria; order Vibrionales; family Vibrionaceae; genus Vibrio; species Vibrio olivae. The sequence continues at coordinate 1,746,811 of NZ_JBHMEP010000001.1, read as the reverse complement.
TTAAAAACCCTTCACCAGAATGGCGATACGATACCTACCAAAAATATTTGATTCCTGCATACGAACTGAGTTTTGTCACCTTGATACACCCTGACAACAGGGTCGAATTGCTAGGTCAACAAGCGGGCGAACAAGGTTATGATTCGGCGAGTATTCAGCCGCTATTCTCTTCTGCGATAAAAGATAAAGTTGAACTGCTTAATAGTCGTAATCAATCGCTGATGAATAAAGCGTTTTTTTCCCAATTTGATGGTTCTACTTATTTGGTTAGCGTGGAGCCATTTCGCCACGAGAAAACCGGAGCTTTTGTCGATGGCACGCATTTAGTTTTAGCTAAGCAAATCGATGCTGAGTATCTGTCTAAGTTAACCAAACAGTTCAAGTTGCCTACGTTATCGCTCGTCAAGTCAGACAGTTACGATGCCTATTATGAACTGGAGGGGATCGGCCAGAGTTTGCCAACCGCCAATCTTTATTGGTCGATTGAGCGTATGACGAATCAGCTTGTTCCGGCCATTTTAGCTATTCTGGGTGTCTTCTTAATCATCACGATTGTCCTCGCTCGCGTGTTGCTTAATAAAGATTTACACGACATTGTCGAATATCAAACCGAGCTATATTCGGCAGCGATGACCGATTCTCTCACTGGGGTCGCCAATCGCCGCTATTTTCTTGAGTTTGGTAATAAGTCACTGTTGGTGAGTGTGGTTCAGAAGAAACCGCTCACCGTATTAGTTCTTGATTTAGACCACTTCAAAAAGATTAACGATCGGTACGGGCACCCTATTGGTGACGCCGCACTTCGCCATTTCTGTGAGACTTGCCAAAAGTATGTTCGACATTCGGATCTCATCGGTCGTGTTGGAGGGGAAGAGTTTGCGATTGCCTTGCCACACACTGGGCTTGAGCAGAGTCTAAAGCTGGCGGAAGAGCTGCGCGTTATGGTCAGCGAATCGCAACTTGAAATTGAAGGCCATCAGTTACATCTTTCAGTCAGTATTGGTGCGGCAACCTTAGACAATCACTCCTCGTTTGAAGAGCTATTAGCCGATGCCGATCAGGCGCTATATCAGGCCAAAAAATCGGGGCGGAATCGAGTCGAAAAGCTAGGGTGAATATCGGCTATTTTTCAGGCTGACTACTGACTATCTGGTGTGTGAAAGCTTAATAATAACTGAATGAGCCAATTGAGCTTGGGTTCGGTCGCTTTGAGTTTGTGCCAGTACAACTTGATTTGAAAGTCCGGAATCGGCATTGGCGGCGAAAGATAACGTAATGCGCATTTATCGCCTAAGCTTTGCGCATAGATAAGCGGTAAGGCAAGAAAATATTCGGTCCCTTTCAATAGGTATGGAGCACTAAGAACGCTGGGTAGAGCAATGGCCACTCGGCGTTTTTTATTAAGTTTAGCAAGCGTGCGATCAACAATTCCTTGCGATTCATTCCAAGGTGTCACCAAAACATGTGAATAGCTGAGGTAGTGGTGAAGATCTAATGTTTGTTGATTGCGCGAAATAGGGTGATTCTCATCCATTGCAATGCAGTAAGGCCCACGATAATACACCGCGTTATCTATTGAATTGGATTGTTCAATGTCATGGTCAAACCCTAGTGCGAGGTCAATCTCGCCAGACTCAAGTTGTTGTGACGGAATTCTGTGCTCTCCTTGAATCACGCGAATCTTAATATTGGGGTAGTGATTCGCTAAATACGTCGTCAATGTTGGCATCACCACCCAGGTGATGAAGTCGGTAGCGCAAATGACGAATTGATGCTCACCAACATCTGGATTAAAGCTGACGGAAGTTTGTAACCCGTCTTGAAGCAGGCTCATCGCAGGAAGTACGGATTGAGCCAAACGCTCGGCATTCTGTGTCGCTACCATATTCTGGTTCACGCGAATAAATAACTCATCATCAAGACGTTCACGGAGACGCGCTAAACTGTGGCTGCATGCGGACTGGCTGATGTTAAGCTGTTGCGCAGCCCTATTTACTGAGCGAGTGGTGTAAACGTAGTAAAAAACTTTGAGCAAATTCAGGTCGAGATTCTCAATTTTCATTATGAACCTTGTGCAGTTATCACGTGCAAATAATGCACTTAAATCATGTCGCTACTCCTTATATACTGCGAATCAACATGAAAACACAAGGGAAGTTAACGATGAATATCAGACCAGCAACGGCTGATGACGCTGGAACCATCTTCGGGTTTATCAAAGAATTGGCGGAATATGAACAAGCATTAGAATGTGTCGAAGCATCACAACAAGATATTATTGATAGTCTGTTTACTGAGCAAGCCACGGCGAAGGCTTTGATTTGCGAACACAATGGGCAAGCGATTGGCTACGCGGTGTACTTTTTCAACTATTCTACCTGGCTTGGGAAAAATGGTCTCTATTTGGAAGACCTTTATGTTACTCCTGCCCATCGTGGAGTGGGGGCGGGCAAAAGCCTCATGCAGTTTCTCGCTAAGCTCGCTGTTGAGCAACATTGTGGGCGTTTCGAGTGGTCGGTTCTGGATTGGAATCAGCCTGCAATTGATTTCTACCAGTATATTGGCGCCAAAGAGCAATCGGAGTGGCGAACTTACCGCTTAACGGGTGAGGCGTTATTCAAGTTTGCTGAGGGTTAGTGGAAATGTTGTGCCAAGTCTCTTATTGACGCCAGAGGCTTTGGTTTGTATGAGGTTCATGGTTTCGCCATGAACCTCATCGAGGAAGGCATTACTGATTGTATTTATAGGGTTTCTTGAAATATTTAAACAGAGCTTTTAGTTGCTCAGAGTCTGACGAAGAGAGGTGAGTAAATTTAAGCCCATAAGAGAAATAATCATTTATTGGCTCCATGTGCATAAGTTTGGTCGTCAGCTTGAGCGAAGCGTCGGTTTTTATTTCATCGGGTAAACGGAGCTCAACATCAATACGTTGATTTTTATCGAACTGCTCAGCACAACGAATCTTGATGCCTTCCATACTGATATCGCTGGTCAATCCTTCTGAAGTGAGGTGATTCTGAGCGAGTAAGACTCGAATTTTGTTATCGGCACGTGGCGTTTTACGTTTCTCGTTATCTTTTGGAGTCAGAGAGTGACTTTGCTCGGTGACAAAACCTTGTAACTGATGATCCAGTTGCTCTGATATCTGGTAAAGGTCATTGGCGACCATGGAAGTGGTTCTTGCCTTATTGGTACTCTCTTCGAGCACGGTCAATAAATCTTTGAGCTTACGATCTAAGTATTCGAGATTTTGCACCTGCTCTTGGTTAAACCGAGAAATTTCATCTATATCGTGGGTGGTTTTACCAATACCTTCAGACATTGAAGTGAACGCTTCTACCGTTTTCTCTGATGTTTCTTGAGAATGGTGGACGGAGTTAACCACTTGATGCATCGAATTGACCGACGCTTCGACTTTTTCCATTAACTGAGTAATCAAATCTGAGATGTCGCGACTTGAACTTGAGGTTCTTGCCGCAAGATTACGAACTTCGTCTGCCACCACCGCAAAGCCACGACCTTGCTCACCGGCTCGCGCTGCTTCGATTGCCGCGTTCAATGCCAGTAAATTCGTCTGGTCGGCAATGTTGTGAATAGACTCCGTAATGTCATTAATTTGAACAGTGAAGTTTTTAAGCTCTTCCATCTGCTGTGCCGTACTATTCACAGACCCAACCGCAGCACTCAGCTGCTTAATATTTTCATTGACTAAGACAATCCCTTGTTCTGCGGTAGTTAGGGTGCTTTGGGAGAAACTGGTTGTATTAGCAATGTTATCACTCACTACGTTAGAGGTTTCTAGCAGGGAGTCGATGGCCGAAAGCACTTCACTTGAACCTTGTTGCTGAAGCTTGCTACTGGATGAAATTTCCAATGACACATCGGAAACCTGATGAGCAGAATGTGACATTTGGCGGCTATTAACTTGGACAACATTAATTACGTCATGCAGTGCAATGCGCATCTGTTCGATGTTTTTTGTTAGGGCGCCAACTTCATTGTCCGTATGTCTAGGTTGCTGGTAATCTTTGAGGTCGCCATTGGCAATGCGTTGTGTGGTTTGCACCGCAGCAAGGATCGGAGAAGTAATGCCTTTTGCGATTTGACTGGCCATGAAAATGGCAATAACCAATGCAATGAAGCAAAGAATAACTTGATTGCGTTCCATGTCGGCGATTTTTTGATGAGACGAGACACTCAATTGAATCACCGCATCGTTCATCGTGGTGAGCGTTTTCAAATTGATGGTCATCAATTCATCTAGTAACTCTAAGGAAGGAGAAGATTCGAGAATTCTTTTGATGATGTCTTGTTGAGTATTCCACAAGGTTTGTACTTGTTGCAGTTGATCAATGACGGCGTCTGGCGCTGGAGGAAGGATTATGGGTTTCGTCATCGCCGGATCAAGATAGGTTTTTCCACCATTGATCAACGCAGTCAGTGAGACATCAAACAGCTGTTTGGTTTTGTCCATCGCTGAATAATCAGCTTGGCGGTTGGTTAATGCTGCAATTTCATTGGCAACAAGAAATTCTTTGGCGAATTTTTGTGTCAGCATGCGCTGGCGACCAGCAATGTTGATCACCATGCCATCACTTTCTTGCTGCGTTAACTCAAGTACCGTATAGCTGACTAGGCCGCTAATAATGGCCATAAAGAGCAAAGATAAAATTTGTAGTTTTCTTTTAATGGTTAAATTAGAAAACCAACGCAAACGAATGACTCCAAACGCCATGAGCAAACCAATTAATTAAGCAATAGGTTTCTTAAAATTAGATTGGCTTTTTATATTCATCAAGATACGACTACACAAAACATTCCTTAAAACTGCTGCATTGACTGCAGTTGGGAGCCTTACATAAATAATCCCCCCCTCGTTCACACAACTGTTTATAGAAATAGCGTTTCCAGCGCATATTGTTGACGTTACCAGCGTGCAGGGTGGGAAAATAGAAAGCAATCAATTTGCCGAGAGTAGGGCGTTCATCCAACCCTAAGCTTTGCCATAAGTGGTAAGAACTCATACTGGCATTAGCCAGCACCCACGCCACTTCCTTATACCATCGTAAATCGGTATCAGCATGTTCGATCAGTAGGTAGTACAAATCATCACGCTCCGCGCTCCGCGCTTCGATGAGATCAGCAAATAACTGCTGAGTTTGTTGGTGCAGCGCTTTTTGCTGCTCGCTCACTTCAAAAATACCCACATCGAGCATTTGATTTTTTAAGGTGTTGAATACCGCGTGGTCAAGCCCCATCGCCGGAGGTAGCGCGCTGCGTCCGGTGATAAAGCCGCCAATCAGCGCTTTCCAGATTTTTTGTTCATGATAGCGATAATCACTGATTTCAGTGACAGAGCAAAGTTGAGTTCCCATACTTCCTCCTTGAAGCTTGGTTGTTGAGCCGCGCGGTAAGATGACTTTATTCCCCCATGGCATGCTGGGCGCGAAGTGAATCAAAAAAAGGCCTCAGTGAGGCGATGGGCGCTAAGCTGCCTTTAGGATTCAGTGGCTTTCCTTGAAACAATATGGCTTCTTCAACGGGACAAATGCTGGCACACTGCTTATCGTCATACAGCCCAACACAGCCATTACAGCGTTTGCTGTGAATCGCGAATAATGGCCCTTCTTCCTCATCGACTCGCTTATAAATGGCTTTGTTAGGGCAGACACTGTGGCAAGCGTGGCAACCCGTACATAAATCGGTGATGGTCATATCCATATTTTTGCTCCTTGCTTATCCTGCTTGCTGATGAGTGGGGTCACTGGCTTGATTCATTTGTTCATCGGCAATGATGCCAAGCGCTTGTTCGACGTGCATATACGCCAAATCGACATTGGGTTTAACGCCATGTTCTTCGAGCGATTTCCAAGGGGTAATACCAATGCGCACACACAGTAATTCTGCACAGTCACTCAGCCCTTCAAACAGCGTTGTGCTTTCTTCATCATCACGGCATTCACTTTCACCGTGGCAATACTGCTTGGCCTGACGATGTTCAACAAAACGGATGTCATTACCTTCAATATCGTAGATATCAAACCCTGTGGCGTGACCAAAATGGGTATCAATCACTTGGCTACCTTTAGTGGCGACAGCAACCCGATAAAGATTGTTGTTCTCTGTGGATTTTGAACTGCAGCCGCCGCTGCCTGATTCGGTTAATGTTCCTACGGCATCTGCACGGCATTGTTGGCAATGGCTCATCTGCGGCATTGTCAGGGAGGATGCTGATCGTGCTAAGGCGATTTGTTCTTCATTGGGCCCTTTCACGTGGTTTAAACCATAAAAAGTGCCGTGCTCAGGTTCAGAAATCAGCGGCATGATGTTATGCAAAAACGCGCCGTGTTTTTTTAGCTCTTCGGACAGCGCCGAGATGTGGTGATCATTGATACCCGGAATAAGTACCGTGTTCACCTTGACCAATAACCCAGCTTCATACGCGAGTTTTAAGCCCAGCAGTTGGCGCTTAAGCAAAATAAGCGCGGCTTCAAAACCGTAGTGGCGCTGGTGGTTGTAATAAATCCACGGATAAATACGTGCGCCAATATGCGGGTCGACAGCATTAATGGTGATGGTGAGGTGGTCCACGCCAATCTCTTTTAGTGCGTCGACGTAGTCGGCAAGCATCAAACCGTTGGTGGAGATACACAGCTTGATACTTGGGTCGGCCTTTTGAATTAAGCGTAATGTGGCAAAGGTTTGTTGGGGATTTGCCAGAGCATCTCCGGGACCGGCAATTCCAACAACGGTTAAATTGGGCATCCTTTGCTTAATGCTATGAAAACGGGCAAGGCCTGCGATGGGTTCCAGAAGGTTGGAGACCACACCAGGACGGGACTCGTTACTGCAATCGAACTTACGGTTGCAGTAGTTGCACTGAATATTACACGCCGGCGCCACGGGCAGGTGAATACGAGCAAATTGTGAGGCATTCTTTGAATAGCAGGGATGATCTTCAATGCGTTTTTGAGTATCTCGACCAATAAAATGTTTTATTTTGTTATTTGGTTGAGTGGTTTCTATGTTCATAGGGCTTCCTTACCAAGTTACATCACTCCATAGAGGGGCTACTGCAAGCGCTGTGCCTCGAGGGTTTTTAATAAATAATCAATAAAAACAAAATATTAGTAATTTAAACCCGTGTGTTATTGGTACCAATCGAACGGAGTTGTCGTAAAGTGGACAAAGCGTGATGCATCACTGACAAAAGTGGCCTGTCTGATTGTCGGTGAAGGATAAAATCGACAAGCCATAAAAAAGCGGACGAAAATTCGCTGATTCTCGTCCGCGTTGGTTGATGAAAAGTATTAGAGTTGCTTGACCTCAATATTCATGGTTTGAATGCGATAGGCAATTTGTCTTGGTGTCATATTGAGTAGCCTAGCAGCTTTGGCTTTAACCCAGCCACTTTGCTCCAATGCTTCTATGACGCGAGCGCGTTCATCTTGGTCATCTTCAAGGTTTTTACCGCCATAGCCGTTGCTGCGTAGCAGCGGATTTGGAGCAATGGGGGGCGGTGACATGTAATGGGGCTGTGGTTGCTCGGTCATAGGAGCGCCGCCGCCAAATTTAGGCACGCTAGAGAGTTGAATGAGCTGATCATCTATCACGCCATCAGCGCTTAAAATTGCGGCTCGTTCAATGGTGTTTTCCAGTTCGCGTACATTGCCTGGCCATGCGTAATTCATGATTTTATTGAGTGCGCTGTCTTTGAGTTCCAGAGTTCGGCTTTGCACGCCGGAGAGTTTCTCCAACATAAACTGAATCAGCTCTGGCACATCCTCCATCCGTTCACGAAGCGGCGGAACCACAATCGGCATTACGTTTAATCGATAATAAATATCTTCACGAAAATTACCGGCAATCACTTCGTTTTCTAGTGAGCGGTTCGTGGCTGCGATGATTCGAACATCGACCATGATCGGCTCGCTACCACCCACGCGGTCAAAGGTTTTTTCCTGTAATACCCTTAATAATTTGGCTTGAAACGCCGGGCTGGTTTCTCCGATTTCATCGAGAAAAATGGTGCCACCATTGGCGAGTTCAAACCGTCCTTTACGTTGGCTGACTGCGCCGGTAAAGGCGCCTTTTTCATGACCAAATAATTCCGATTCCAACAAATTATCTGGCAGAGCGGCGCAGTTTAATTTGATAAAAGGACGATTGGCGCGTGGTGAGTTGTAGTGAATCGCGTTAGCGATCACTTCTTTACCCGTGCCCGATTCACCGCGGATTAAAATGGTTGAATCCCAGCGAGAGACTAATCGAATTTGATCGAAAATTTCTCGCATTGCTTTGGTATGACCGACCAGACATTGGAAGCCATAATCTTTACGGACTTTACGCCGCAAACCATCTCGTTCGTTGACCAGCTTTTTCTTCTCAGATTGAATGTTGTACGCCAGTTGAATATTGACGGTAATCAGATTGGCAATCATCTCTAAAAAATGGTGCAGGGAACGAACTTGGCTTTCAGAGTGTGTTTCCGGTTGGGCACACAAGGCGCCAATGACTTTCTTGTCGACGCTTTTTAAAGGCACGCAGATAAAGGGTTTGTCGTAGTCGTAAATTTCCAGCTTGTCAGTGAAGCGAGAGTCACTGCCAAGATTCATGAGAACAATCGCATCACCTTGTTCAAACACGGCGCCGATAATGCCTTCGCCTTGCTTGTAGGAGATGCCTTTTCGTTTCCGCTCTTCAACGCCGGGTGCATGAAAGGATTCAACCAGCATGATGTCTCGCACAGGATCTTTTATGGTCAGCACTCCACCATGCAGGTGGCACTCTTCGTGAAGGATTTTGAGCGCCGCAGGAAAGGTATGGCGATAATCCAAACTTTGATTTAAGTGGGTGCTTATTTTGTACAAAGTGGCAAGAAGGTTGCCTTCCTTGAGCTTGGTATCCGTCGAACTGTACATTACTTCACCTCACTGATCATCGGTAAAGTTAGAGTGATTTTGGCACCGCCGAGTAACTCACTGTCACTGATGGCTATAACGCCATGGTGATCGTTGACCACCTGCTGAACAATGGACATGCCCACGCCGCGGCAGCCGCTGTGCGTGGCGGATTTGGTGCTGTAAAACGGTTCAAAGATTTTGTTTTTGTCTTCTTCGGGAATGCCACGCCCGCTGTCTTCAATCACGATGGTGACTTCATCGGTGGTTGAATCGGTAGATAGGCGAATGGCACGTTCGTTAGGATTCGCCTTCGCTATCTCATCAATCGCGTTATCAATCAGTTGGTTAATCGCCAGTAGCAGTCGCGAAGGGATGGCATTCAGTGAGTTAACGTTAGGCTGTAAATTTAAATCACAACCAATATAGGTTTTAAGCATGCGATCGGTTGAAATCGAGCAGGCGTCACGTACCACTTGGTTAATATTGGTGGTTTGATAGGGTTCATTCGCGCGCTCAGGAATGGCGTGTTGAATATACTGCAGAGCATCAAATCCTTGAGCGATGGCATCGCCCATCATATCAAGCCCGGTACATGCGTGATTACGGTTACGCAAAATACCGACAGCTGAATCAATCACGTTAAGGGGCACTTGCAATTGATGGATGGTTGCCATCAAAACTTCTTGCATGCTGTGGACGTGCTTACTTTCCGCAGTAAGGAGTTGAATGGTGCTAATCCGCCGCTCTTCAATAAAGCGTTTTTCTTTGGTGCGGTCGTTAATAACAACAATTGCATGTGCCGAACCATGGTCGGAAAAAAAGTGTTCAGTTTCGCCGTGGGATAGCGTGATCGGTTCTACCGCACACTCAAACCAGCGATATTCCCCTTTATCTCGACATTCGACTTCAAAGCGTGAGCGTTGAAAACTAAAGGCTGGCGCAGATTGTGGAATCGGCACGCCGTTTACGACCTTCACGGTTTTTTCCATTCGCTCGGAAGCGTTAAGCCTACCACGATGCATGCGTTTGGGAATGCTGTGGATTAAGGTTTCGCTGATGCTCTCAGTGAGTTGTGCCATAAGCGATTGATAAAGGCTACCTTCGCCAATTTGTTGCTTTAGGCCACTGTTTGAAAATACCACATCCAGTTTGTCATTGAGCATCAAAAACGACATGGGCGCCGCATTGAGGATGGTTTCAAAAATCGAGTTCTGATTGGATAATTGTTGATTGTCCGTGAACTGCTCGGTGACATCTTCATGGATAGCATAAAAGCCTAAATGCTCGCTGTTAGAGATAGGAAACACTGAGAGATCAGCGATATAGATGTCACCATTTTTCTTTCTATTGATTAAGTTACCGCGCCACTTTTTACCGCTCTTAATCGTTTCCCACAGGTTTTGATAGATTTCTGGAGGGGTACGTTTGTAGGACAGAATGGAGCAATTTTTCCCAAGTAGCTCGGATTCACTGTAGCCAGTCAGGCGTGTGAAGTTCTGATTCAAGGCGCGAATACAGCCTTGTTTGTCGGTTACCAGCAAGGCCGAAGGCATTTCTTCAATGATGTCGTTGAGTAGTGCCGGGTGTATCTCGGTTGCGAGCCGTTGAAATGCTGAATTTTCCATGAGAACTCCCTGTTTTCATTTACAAACTTAATCCGCTGGTTAATCACTAAGCAGAATTCGTTCCCATGTGCATAAAACCTTGTTTTATATATGGGATTATTGGAGGGTCTCTTGATCCAACGCAATTCTGAATGGCGATCACAGCGCAAATTGTCACCTTTGTGACAATTTGTCGCGTCCAACTGCGGTGAAATAGGCTCTAAAAACCATCGAATTGCGCTTAATGTCTTTATACGTGATGCATTTTGGGGCATTGGCACTCTTCATGCACCATCGCCTATCAATACACAAAAGGTGGTCAACACCTGTTTTGAATTGATGTGGAAGCATGGAGTAAAAGATTATGGATGATTGGGTTCTGTTGGTCAGTGCTGCGTTTGTGAATAACGTGGTGTTGGCTAAGTTTTTAGGGTTATGTCCGTTCATGGGAGTCTCGAAGAATCTCTCTAGTGCCCTCGGAATGGGGTTTGCGACCATGTTCGTGATCACCATCGCTGCCATCGCCTCTTGGCTTTTTGAGCACTGGGTGCTGCGCCCGTTAGATCTTCAAGTACTGCGTATTGTGTCCTTCATCGTCGTCATCGCTTCGGTGGTTCAAGTCACCGAACTCTACATTCAGAAAAATAGCCCAGCGCTGTATCAGGCCTTGGGGGTGTTTCTTCCATTGATCACGACCAACTGTGCGGTGCTGGGGGTAGCGTTACTCGTGGTGCAAGAAGATTACGGCTTTTTTCGTACCATCATGTTCGCTCTTGGTTCTTCGATTGGTTTCACTGTGGTGATCGTCGTGTTTGCGGGTTTGCGTAATCAACTCAAATTGAGCCGAGTTCCGGCGGCGCTTCAAGGAAACCCGATTGCGTTTATTACCGCTGGCTTGTTGTCGATGGCGTTTATGGGGTTTGCGGGGATGGCATAAAGCCACGCAGCTAGAGGAGATAACACAATGATTTTTATTATTTTTGTAGTACTTGGCTCGCTGATTGGTTTAGGGCTTGGTGTCGCATCAAGACGCTTTGCCGTCGAGGGCGATCCGTTAGTAGACGAAATTGAAGCGCTGTTGCCCGGAGGGCAATGCGGACAATGCGGTAAAGCCGGTTGTCGTCAAGCGGCGGAAGCGATGGTGAATGGAGAGATGGGTGTCGACGGCTGCCCACCAGCAAGTGGCGCATTTCGCAGTGCCGCCGCGAAGGTATTGGGCATCTCCATGAGCAGCGATGATCAAGACATCATCTGGTTAGCCAAAGTCGATGAAAGCCATTGCACTGGGTGCACACGCTGTTTTAAAGCGTGTCCTTACGACGCGATTGTGGGGGCTACCAAGCAAGTTCATACCGTGGTGAGTGATGTGTGCACAGGATGCAAATTGTGCGCTGACACGTGTCCTCAAGGTTGCATTGAAATGTATTCACCTCAGATGGTCGCGAACCGCTGGTTCTGGCCAAAACCAATTGAAGCGAGAGGGTAATTATTATGATGTCTGTGGATCCCAAAACGACGTTTTTTCGCCCTTTCCGTGGCGGCGTTCATCCTCGTTCTTATAAATCGCTAACCGCGAGACGTTCAAGTCAACGCAGCGTATTGATGCCAGAGAAGCTGTATTTTTCATTGCAACTCCCAAATGGTGCGATGCTCAAGCCATTGGTGGCGGTAGGCGATGTCGTGACCAAAGGCCAAAAGATTGCCGAAGGGACCAGCCCGATGTTGGCACCGCTTCATAGTTCAGCCAATGGACAGGTGGTGGACATTACCTCCCACATTACCGCTCATCCGGGTAAGCTCAAAAGCCCAACCATTGTCGTTGCCACCAGTAATGATTTGAGTTGGAGCCGTGACTACCACTCTCGCTCTATTGCCTCACTCACCGCCGATGAGGTGATTAACGCAATCCTCGAAGCTGGAATTGTTGGGCTTGGTGGGGCGGGGTTTCCTACCGGAATGAAAGCCAAGTTTGCACGACAAAGTCAGGTCGAAACGTTGGTAATTAATGGCGGTGAGTGTGAACCCTATTTAACGTGTGACGATCGGCTCATGCAGGAGCAAAGCGCACAAATTATTGCTGGTATTCGTTTATTGATGATCGCCACTGGCGCCAAACGCGCATTGGTTGGAATTGAAGACAATAAGCCGCTGAGTCTAGAAACTATGACCAATGCGGCGTCTGAAGATCCAGAGATTGAAGTGCATTCTGTTCCCTCTCTCTATCCGATGGGATCTGAGCGCCATTTGATTAAAGCACTGACCGGAGAGCAAGTCCCACTGGGTGGGCTGGCCAGTGATATCGGCATTTTGGTTAATAACGTGGCGACGGCCCATGCCATATATCAAGCCTTACGTTACGGACGACCTCTGGTCTCACGTTTGATCACGGTATCAGGCAAAGGCATCAGTCAGCCATGTAATGTCGAAGTACCACTTGGGACGCGCGTGCGTGATGTTATCGCGTTTTGCGGTGGTTTAACCATGGATTGTGAACGGCTAATTTTCGGTGGCCCGATGATGGGCCAAGTGGTGACCGATCTCGATATTCCTGTGGGTAAAACGGTTGGCGGAATTTTGGCTTTGACCTCGGAAGAAATTGGCGATTGCGATTCTAAAGAGTGTATTCGCTGTGGTCAGTGTGTGCGAGCCTGCCCCATGGGGCTAATGCCCTTTATGATCGCCGCTAATACTCGTGCTTCGGAGTTTGAAAAAGCCGAAGAACTTGGTGTTAAGCACTGCTTGTCGTGCGGCGCATGCAGCTATATTTGTCCATCTCATTTGCCGCTTGTTCAGTATTTTCAGCATGCGAAAGGCGTTCTAAATCAACGCTCATCTGCGGTGCAACGCGCCGAACGAGCTAAACAGTTGGCAACGGCGAAAACCGCACGCTTAGAAGAGGAAGCTCGCGCTAAACAAGCGGCTAAAGAAGCGAAAGCGAAAGCCAAGGGCAAAGCGCGCGGTAGTCGCCGCAGTGCGCGTAAGGCCGAAACGGCCAAGGAAGGTGATGTATGATTAACTTTAAACCTGCTGCCGGGCCTTATGCCCATACCGAAAACTCGTCGACACGCATTATGTACCAAGTGGTGTTGGCACTGTTGCCCGCGACCATTTTTGGCGGCGTGCGGTTTGGGCCGTCTGCATTTGTTGTGGTACTGACGTGTGTGCTGGCGTGTATTGGCTGTGAACTTGCCTGCCTATTGCTGCAAAAGCGCAAATTAAGTCACTGTTTGGATGGATCGGCGATTTTAACGGGGTTGATTTTAGCCATGAGTTTACCGCCCCAATTTCCGGTGTCATTGTCGATCATCGGCGCCGCGTTTGCGATTGTGGTTGGCAAACAAGCCTATGGGGGCTTAGGTCAAAACCTGTTTAACCCAGCGATGCTTGCTCGAGTCTTTCTGCTTATTTGCTTTCCTGTTGAGATGACGCAGTGGATTGCGCCGATTGTGGATGTCGAGAGTGTGCATCAATGGATGCAGTTTGATGGTGTTAGCGCGGCGACAGTGCTAAGTAAAACGCTAGACAGCGCACCAACCGTGGATCTGTTAACCGGACATCAAGCCGGGAGTATGGGAGAAACGAATGCCATTCTATTGCTGTTTGGCGGCTGTTATCTACTCTATCGTGGGATCATTACTTGGACCATCCCAGTCACTTTTATGCTGGGGATTCTCATTCCTGCATCCATTGCTTACCTTATTGATCCACAAAGTTTTCTCGCCCCTTACACCCATGTATTTAGCGGTGGGGCGATGCTGTGTGCGTTTTTTATTGCGACCGATTTGGTTACCTCACCGACAAGCAACAAAGGGCAAGCCATCTATGGCTTAGGTTGTGGTTGTCTGGTGTGGCTAATTCGCAGTGTTGGCAGTTATCCCGAAGGTGTCGCGTTTGCAATTCTGATCATGAATGCGGTGAGTCCATTGATTGATTACTACATTCAGCCAGTACTGTTCGGGCGCAAACAGGCGCAAGCCTTAGGTAAGGAGAAATAGCATGCAGTGGTTCGAGACGTTAAAAGACAACCGTGATCAATTACCTTACCAAAGCTTGTTTTTGGGTGGGCTGTTTGGGGCGGTGACGCTGCTGCTGATTTTTGCGGCGCACTATACCGCGCCAATCATTGATTTGGTTAACCTCAACGAACAAAAAGCGGCGGTCGCCGAAGTGCTGCCAAATGTGCACGTCAGTGCTGATTTGTTTGATCATGCCGAGTCGATAGAGGTTGACGGAGAGGAGTACCAATTTCTTACGGTAAACGACGAGCAGGGCAATATTGCTTATCAAGTGATTACCTCGCAAGTTGAAGGTTACAGCGGCGAAATTAAATTTATGTTGGGCGTCAGCAGTGACGGTGTCATTGAGCAAGTGAGAGTGCTGAGTCACAGCGAAACTCCTGGGCTTGGTGACAAAATTGAAAAGATCAAAACCGATTGGATCACCAGTTTTCACGCACACTCGCTTGAAAACACGCCGATTTGGGCGGTGCAAAAAGATGGCGGTGAGTTTGCGCAATTCAGTGGTGCCACCATTACTCCACGAGCGGTAGTGAAAGGGATTCATGCCGCGCTTCAGGCGCAACAAGTCTATTTAAAAAAACGTGCACCACAAACCGAGACAGGGAGGGAGTAATCATGGCGCAGCAAGATTCAACGTTTGATCTGATTCGCCGCGGCCTGTGGGATAACAACATTGTGCTTAGCCAATGTTTGGCGTTATGTCCGCTGCTTGCGGTGACCAATGGAGCCACCAACGGGCTTGGCCTCGGTCTTGCGACCACCGCGGTGATGGTGGTGTCCAACTTACTTTCATCATTGAGTAAAGCTTACATTAGCCGAGCGATTCGTATTCCGGTCAATGTGCTGATCATCGCTAGCCTCGTCACCATGACAGACTTGATGCTCAATGCGTATTTGCATCCATTGCATAAGGTTCTGGGATTATTTATTCCGCTGATCGTGACCAACTGCGCCATTCTTGGCCGCGTCGAGTCGTTTGCATCGAAAACCTCGCCGATTCCTGCGGTGATCGATGGCTTCTCTATGGGGGTTGGTTTTACTTGGGTTCTGGTGGTACTCGGCGGAGTGCGAGAAATTATTGGTACTGGGAAACTCTTCGACAATGCCAGTTTGTTACTAGGCGATGCGTTTCATTTTCTCGAAATTACCGTGATAGAGGATTATCGAGGTTTATTGATTGCCATTTTACCACCCGGAGGGTTCTTAGTACTTGGCGCGATGTTGATGCTCAAGCAAAAAGGAAGCTTGTGGCTAAAAGCTCGCGAACAAATAAAACAACAGGCACAGATTCGTGGAGGCGCTCATGAAAGTTAGTGTGGTTTATGCGTTGCCCAAAGAACAAGTGTGGATGGATGTGATGACTGACGATAGCGCAACTGTACTTTCTGCGATCACTCAATCCAACATCATTCGTCTATTCCCAGACATCGATTTAGAAAATCAAAAAGTCGGCGTGTTTGGCAAAGTATGTCGATTAGATACCCCGCTGAAAGAGGGCGATCGCGTAGAAATCTATCGCGCGATTACTTGGAAAGAAGACGATGACGATGAGGACGACGACGATTTGTAAGCTTTACGACAATATGCCATGAGCGTTGTCATTATTGTCGCAATGCATTGCTATTTATTCATTTATTTTCAATGGGTTGTAGTTGGTTTGTCTTTTGCATTTTAGTTTGAGTAGCCCTGTATTGTCAGGATTTATAGACAGTTTGTCGCAACATCAAGGAGTGAGATATGGCTCAAATAGGAATATTTTTTGGTACTGATACCGGAAGTACACGCAAAGTTGCCAAAATGATTCAGCAAAAATTAGGTGATGTGGCGGCTAAGCCACTGAATGTGAATCGTATTGAAGCATCAGCATTTGATGAATACGATAAGTTGATTCTTGGTACACCTACTCTTGGATCTGGTTTGTTACCCGGTATCGAAGCGGACTGTGAAATGGAAAGCTGGGCGGAGTTTGTCGAAGCGAATCCTGAACTTGATTTGGAAGGCAAAACCGTGGCCTTGTTTGGACTGGGCGATCAGGTCTCCTATCCCGACGAATTTGTGGATGGGCTTGGCGAGTTGTATGACTATGTCATTGAAGCTGGCGCGAACGTGATTGGTAGTTGGCCTACCGATGGTTATGAGTTTAATGAGTCTGGCGCGGTCGATGAAGACAAGTTTGTCGGTTTGGTCATTGATAAAGACAACCAAAGTAGCCTCAGTGAAGAACGCGTTGCGCATTGGGTTGAGCAAATCTCCTCACAATTTGGGCTGTAAGCTAAAGCTAGGTTTGTCGGCCAAAAAGCAGTTGATAATGGTGAATAACTCGTTGGCATAGAGTTTTTATAAGAACAGAGTATCGGTCACGGTGCATAGGGAAACCTCTGCACCGTGTTTTTTTGCAGCGCTTCTATGATTGACTCTAACATGGGTGACGAGTCCGTTTTATCTCAATTTGTCCTAGTGTTTTTATGTTCAATTGGGTAGTTTTAGGTTTTTATCCAAAAATAGAAAACACAGTGCGGTACGGGTTAGAACAATACGATCATCATGGCTTTCTTAAAGCCCCGATTTGGTTATGGTTAGGCTGGTTATTTTTAGCCAAAGCGTGGGTAGTGTTTGTGGTTGCAGGGGCTAGCCGCCAAAGCGGAAGTGATATTCTGGCGGTGGTTTATGCCGACCATCGGTTTTTATATCTCGGCCTGGCATTGGGGTTACCGAGCCTTATTCTGATGTGGCTGATTAACTTACGAAAACCTGATCGGTTGAAGCTCAACCGTTTTGTCGCAATGGGCCGTACCATTACCTTGTTTTCGATTGCGGCACAATGGATACAAATTAGCTACCAAGTCGTATTGACTCATGGCGCGTTTCATTGGTCAAACGCATTAACGCTGGTGATTTTGTCTTGGTTCGCGATGTATGTATATCGCAGCCGCACTGTTGCTGATAGTTTGCGTACACCTAAGTTTGCATAGAACAACGCACCTTGTGGCGAGATGTGTGTCGGTTGTGTCTGAATTGAACCGAGTGCTGATCGTCATCAAAACCAAATACTAAAAAGCCTCTACACTGGGCAGTCATATAATAAGAACCGAATGAGGGCACCACCATGTCTCAACCTCAAAGTGCAATTTTGCCTGAAGCAGGCCCGTTTGCACTGTACACATTATTAAAAGTTAAACAAAACGCAGCCAAAGTGCTTGCAGAGCTCCAAGCATTACCCACGCTGGTTGATACCACAAACAATCAGCAACCAGGAGCGCAACTCACGTTATCGGTGGCGTTCAGTCATGGATTTTGGCAGCAACTGGAAACAGCGACGCCACCTGAGTTAGTGGCCTTTACGCCATTAGGGGAAGGGCAAGCCAGCACACCAAGTACAGACGTCGATATACTGATTCATTGTCATTCCATTCGTCATGACTTGCTGTTTTATGTGTTACGTAAGTTTATGGAAGTGGTGGCGGAAGAGGTGACAATTGTCGATGAAACTTATGGCTTCCGTTATTTGGATGCCCGTGACATGACCGATTTTGTTGATGGGACCGAAAACCCTAAAGCTGAGGCGCGTCAAGAAGTCGCCATTGTACCTGAAGGCGAATTTGCTGGCGGCAGTTATGTGATGGTTCAGCGTTTTGTTCATAATTTACCTGCGTGGAACCGATTAAACGTTTCTGCCCAAGAGAAGGTGATTGGTCGGACTAAGCCTGATTCTGTCGAGCTAGATAATGTCCCGGCGGCGTCACATGTCGGCCGAGTCGATATTAAAGAAGAGGGCAAAGGGCTGAAAATTGTGCGCCACAGTCTGCCTTATGGTTCGGTAAGTGGTGAACATGGTCTGCTGTTTATTGCGTATTGCAACACGCTACACAACTTCTCTGTCATGTTAGACAGCATGTACGGCGTGACCGATGGCAAAACCGATCAACTTCTACGCTTCACGCAAGCGCAGACGGGCGCGTATTTCTTTGCGCCATCGGCTACCATGCTCAGTGAACTAACACTCAAAGCCTAACGGTTTGAGCCTCTCTCTTCAGAGCCGAGCGAAATGCTCGGCTTTTTTGTATGTGCGTATTGATCAAAGAATGTGCTCACGTTGAATTTGGCCTAAAGAATTTGGTTCTGGTACCGATATAAATGCATTCGTTTAATTTGGAGCGACGGCAAGATGTCGATCACTGTTAATACCAATGTGCCAGCAATGACTGCCCAACGCCATCTTGGCAAGGCGACAGAATTGTTGAATCAATCTCTGGAGCGGTTGTCTTCAGGGAGCCGGATTAATAGTGCAAAAGACGATGCCGCGGGGCTACAAATATCGAACCGGCTTGAATCGCAAATGCGTGGTTTGGACGTAGCAGTGCGTAATGCCAATGATGGAATATCCATCATGCAGACCGCTGAAGGTGCGATGCAAGAAAGTACCCACATTTTGCAGCGCATGCGTGATTTGTCTCTGCAATCTGCTAACGGGTCAAACAGCGCAGCTGAACGCCAAGCATTGCAGGAAGAAATGGGCGCTTTGAACGATGAATTGAACAGAATTGCCGAAACGACCTCTTTTGGTGGGCGAAAACTGCTCAATGGTTCGTTTGGCAGTGCCTCATTTCAGATCGGGGCAAGTTCTGGTGAAGCGGTGCAGCTGTCGTTGGCGAACCTGCGTTCCGATACCTTAGATATGGGCGGCTTTAGTTATGTCGCGGCGGGTAAAGCTGATGCCTCTTGGCAAGTTGGTCAGGGGCAAAATAACCTCAATATCAGTTACACCGATGCGACGGGGCAGCAACAAACCATCCAAATCCAAGCAAAAGCCGGTGATGATATCGAAGAGTTGGCTACGTATATTAACGGACAAACCGATAAAGTCTCAGCATCGGTTAATGATGATGGTCAATTGCAAATCTTTATGGCAGGTAAAGAGACTTCGGGAACATTGTCGTTTTCAGGTGGGTTAGCCAGTCAGCTGCAAATGAATCTCGCGGGCTACGAAGCGGTCGATGACCTCAATATTACCGATGTTGGCGGCGCTCAGCGTGCGGTGTCGGTTATTGATACTGCACTGCAATTTGTCGATAGCCACCGGGCGGATTTAGGGGCGATGCAAAATCGCTTTAGCCACGCCATCAACAACTTATCAAATGTAAACGAGAATCTTGCGGCGTCCAAGGGACGAATAAAAGATACCGATTACGCCAAAGAAACCACGCAGATGATTAAGCAACAGATTCTGCAGCAGGTGAGCACCTCTATTCTTGCTCAAGCGAAACAGCAGCCCAACTTGGCACTGACTTTACTTGGCTAGAGCACAGAAAATCGTTATCGGCGCTGCTTCGCTGGACTTTAGCAAAAAAAGTGATTTTTTGTGTTTTATTGATGCTTCATCACTATTTATTGGCGAAAGCGAGTTTTTTTTAAAAATTCGAAAAAAAATTCTAAAGGTTTAAAACCTGGCGCCGTTAAAAAAAGTAACTTTGAGAGAACTACTTGGTTTTCCGAGACGTCGGAAACCGGAAACATCGGAAAATCAATTGGAGAAATCACCATGGCAGTGAATGTAAATACAAACGTATCAGCAATGACAGCACAGCGTTACTTAAACAGCGCTAACAATGCACAACAAACTTCAATGGAACGTCTATCTTCAGGCTTCAAAATTAACAGCGCTAAAGATGACGCAGCGGGTCTACAAATTTCGAACCGCTTGAATGTGCAAAGCCGCGGTCTTGATGTTGCAGTACGAAACGCAAATGATGGTATCTCAATCGCTCAAACCGCTGAAGGTGCGATGAATGAAACCACCAATATTCTGCAACGTATGCGTGACCTATCGCTACAATCAGCGAACGGTTCAAACTCAAAATCAGAGCGTGTCGCAATTCAAGAAGAAGTAACCGCTCTAAACGATGAACTTAACCGTATTGCAGAAACCACATCATTCGGTGGTAACAAGCTACTTAACGGTACATTCGGTACTAAATCGTTCCAAATTGGTGCTGATAACGGTGAAGCGGTTATGCTATCACTTAGCGATATGCGCTCAGACAACGTCGGTATGGGTGGTAAAGCTTATCACGCAGCGGAAGGTAAAGATAAAGACTGGACTGTACAAGAAGGTTCTAACGACCTAACGGTAACCTTGACCGATAAACAAGGTGAAGAGCAAACCATCAATATTTCTGCTAAAGCAGGCGATGATATTGAAGAGTTGGCGACTTACATCAACGGTCAAACTGATATGGTTAAAGCGTCAGTTAACGAAGATGGTCAGCTACAAATGTTTGCTGCGGAGAGCAAAGTGACGGGTGATGTTGCGTTCTCTGGTGGCCTTGCAAGCGAACTGAGCTTTGGTCCTGCTCAAGACGTTACCGTCGATAACATCAATGTAACGACAGTGGGTGGCGCGCAAGAGTCTGTCGCGATTATCGACTCAGCACTGAAATATGTTGATAGTAACCGTGCAGAGCTAGGTGCTTTCCAAAACCGCTTCAACCACGCTATCAGCAACTTAGACAACATTAACGAAAACGTGAACGCTTCGAAGAGCCGTATCAAAGATACCGACTTCGCGAAAGAAACAACGGCACTAACCAAGTCGCAAATTCTTTCTCAAGCATCAAGTTCTGTTTTGGCTCAGGCGAAACAGGCGCCTCAAGCCGCATTGAGCTTGCTAGGTTAATCACGGATTCATCTCAAAAAATCCAGCTTCGGCTGGATTTTTTTTGCCTGCGATTTGGTGATTCCATCGCGGAAATAGAAGAACGACATATTGCTAAATCGATCACATAATTTCGCTCTTGAATAAAAAAACAGCAATTATCGTGTTTTTTTTCTAAAGCTTCCGTTTAGGGGGCCGTTAAAGGATTGAGAGAAATGAGATGCGCTGAAGTGAGGTGAGAGACACGAAAGCGCATCACCCTTAAATGCCAAAGGAGATCGATATGGCAATTAACGTTAACACCAATGTGTCGGCGATGACCGCACAGCGCTATCTAAATGGTGCTGCTGATGGTATGCAAAAGTCGATGGAGCGTTTGTCTTCGGGTTATAAAATTAATAGCGCCAAAGACGATGCTGCAGGTCTACAAATATCCAACCGTTTAACGTCGCAAAGTAATGGTCTAAACATGGCTGTGAAAAACGCGAATGATGGTATCTCCATTGCACAAACTGCAGAAGGTGCAATGAACGAGACCACCAATATCCTTCAACGTATGCGTGACTTGTCACTGCAATCTTCTAATGGCTCAAACTCAAAGTCTGAACGAGTGGCGATCCAAGAAGAGGTAACCGCGTTGAATGATGAGTTGAATCGTATTGCAGAAACCACGTCGTTTGGTGGTAACAAATTGCTTAATGGTTCGTTTGGTAATAAGTCTTTCCAAATTGGCGCAAGTTCTGGTGAAGCCGTGATGCTCTCTATGGGCAACATGCGTTCAGATACCGCCGATATGGGCGGTCAGGCTTATGTGGCCGCTGAAGGAAAAGCACCGGATTGGTCTGTTTCTGAAGGCAGTACAGATTTCACCTTGAGCTACACTAATAAAGAAGGTGAACAGCAAGATCTCACGATTAACGCGAAAGCAGGTGATGATATTGAGCAGCTTGCGACATACATCAATGGTCAAAGCTCTGACATCAAAGCATCGGTAGGGGAAGAAGGTAAATTGCAACTGTTTGCATCTTCTCAGCAGGTGGATGGTGAAGTCACGATTGGTGGTTCGCTAGGCTCTGAAATTGGCTTTGGAGCGGCGCAAGATGTGACAGTGGCGGATGTCGATGTGACTTCTGTTGCTGGCTCGCAAATGGCGGTTTCCGTCATTGATGGTGCGCTGAAAGCTGTGGATAGCCAACGGGCGGAACTGGGTGCATTCCAGAACCGTTTTGGTCATGCTATCAGCAACTTAGATAACATCAATGAGAACGTGAATGCATCACGTAGCCGAATCAAAGATACTGACTATGCAAAAGAAACGACGCAAATGACGAAGTCGCAAATTTTGCAACAAGCCAGTACTTCTGTTCTGGCGCAAGCGAAGCAATCACCATCGGCAGCTCTAAGCTTATTAGGTTAATCGATAGGTTCTTATTGAGCTTATTGGGACAAGCGATATTTATGTTGCAGACCTAAAAGGTGGAAGGGAGATTGTTATGGAACTACCGTCCTACACATCGAACGTCCAGCCTTACGGCTCACAAAGTGGCACTAAAATTGCTTCTAAATACGATAATGCCCAGAGTGTGTCTTCGCAAAATGAAGGAAATGCGTTAAGAGAGGTGGCTGAACAGGCAACCCAATCTGTAGACCAAGCGATCGAGCGTACACAAATGCGCGAGAGGTTAAACAGGGAGGAGCGCCAAAAACTGGTAGAGCAGATGAACGAATTTATTTCATCCATCAATACCGGGTTATCTTTTCGAGTCGACGAAGAGTCGGGGAGAGAAGTGGTCACCATCTACGAAGCGCAAACTGGCGATATTATTCGCCAGATACCGGATGAAGAGATGCTGGAAGTGTTACGACGCTTACGAGTTCAAACCGCCCGCTATTCATCAGGGTTGGTGAATGACAAAGTGTAAATCGTTGAAAGTTTGAGGTAATTTGAATGAGTCTAGGCCCTATAGGGATGAATTCTGGCATGGATATCAATTCCATGGTCAGCAAAATTGTTGAGGCAGAGCGGCTTCCAAAGCAGCAACGCATCAACAATGAGCAGACTAAAATTGATTCCAATATCAGTGCCTATGGGCGACTCAGGGAGTCGCTGGACACAATGAGAAATCTCATGACGAATTTTCGTCAGGAGAAAGCGTTTGCTGCTCGACGTGTTGAAACGAGCAATGACGGTGTTGTGTCCGCGACCGCAACAACGGAAGCGATCGCTGGTCGATATGCTATCGATGTGTTGCAGCTTGCTCAAAGTCATAAAGTGGCGTCCGACGTATTACCGGAGGACGCCAAATTTGGCCCCGGAAAGCTGCAAATTTCTATGGGTGAACGCAATTTTACCGTGGATGTTCGCAACAATTCTCGTTTGATTGATATCGTGCGTGGTATCAACAACAGCAATTCAAACCCTGGCGTCCGAGCCTCTGTGATTAATGATATGCAGGGACCCCGGCTCATCGTTGCCGCCAACTTACCCGGTGAAGACAACCAAGTTGGTATTCGTGTTGATGCAGCAAAAGGCGATAACCTCAACCGTTTCGAATACAAAACCCTTGAGCAGCGAGTACGTGATTTAGAAAAAGCTCGTAATCAGGCTCAAGAGCTGTTGGCTCCGCTGTCACCAGAGGAGCAAAAAGTTGCCGATGAGATAGCCAACCGCAATGTTGAAGCGGCAAAATCTGCCGATCAAGAACTGGCGAGCAGTGCTGAACAGGCTGCTTTGCAGACTGACCCGACAGCGGGCAGTGAAATGTCAGAGTCAGCATTGGCTGCAGCGGCGAAAGCAGGTACCGAAGCGAATCGCTATCTCAAGCCTGAAGAAAGAATTCCTGGCTGGACAGAAACCGCGTCAGGTACATTACTCGATTCATACCAAGAGCCAGAACCTGAGCTCGATGAAAAAGCATTAGAAAAATCGCAGCAAGTACCAGGATGGACCAATACCGCCTCTGGGACACTCACAGATTCTTATGTCACGCCTCAAGAAGCGCAACAAGCGTTAGAAGTTCAACTTGAAGCTGAGCGTGATGCGATCAACCGTGCAATTAAGGCTGGAGATTTAACCGAGGAAGAGGCAAAACAAGCGGTAAGAGCTCAACTTCCTGAAGAGCAGCGTGCTTATCTAGAGCGTGTGGATAAAACCAAGCAAGACCTCGATTCAGCCCAAGACGCCTTTGATGCCTACCAAGGTATGATTCAGGTTCAAGCTGGGCAAAACTCGGAAGTAATGCTGGATGGCATTGCTAAACTATCGAGTAATAATAATGTCATCGAAGATGCTATCGAAGGGGTAAATTTAACCCTGAAAGGCAAAACCGATCCGAATCAGCCTGCATCAGAAATTGATGTCGAATACGATCGTGAAGGAGTACGCCAAGACATTGAGCAATTTGTCGCGGCTTATAATCAATTCCACCAAGTAGCGAAAGAATTAGGCGGTGTTGATCCGCGTACTGGCGCTGCTGGGCCTTTGGCGGGAGACAGCGTTGTTCGTAGCGCCGAATCACGTTTAAAAACGGTGCTTTCAACCTCAATTGACACAGCGCCGCCGGATCTTAAAAGTTTGACTGAATTTGGGATTACCACGACTCGACGTGGTGACCTCGAAATCAACTACAATATGCTGAATAAGCAGCTCAACAATAACTTTACCAAAATGGCCGACTTCTTTGGTGGGAACCAAGGTTTTGCCAAACAGGTGGAGGATGCGATTCAGAGCATGACTGGAGTAACAGGCTCAATTCGAACCCGAGAACGTAGCATGGTGGAACGTAACCACCGCTTGCAGGATGAGCAGGCGAATTTAGATCGTCGTATGGAGTCGATAGAGCAGCGGACACACGCCAAATTCTCGGCGATGCAAGATGCGACCAGTAAAATGCAGTCGCAACTTGCGGGGATGATGAATGCCCTTGGATAAGGAATTTGAGCAGAAGTTGGTTCAATTGGGTGATCTTGATCACGATTTAATGAACTATCTTATGAGTAAAGACGTTAATACTGAAGAAATCGTCGTACTCGTCGATACAAGGGAACAGTTATTGCAATCATTGTTCAATATGGTTGAGCAGTCTCCAGACTATGCGAAGCACCCAAAATGGCATGCAGCAGTTCAAGAGACGCAGCGTATTGTTGAACTGATGCAATCCAAGACCGATGAATTGAGCTTGGCGTTACAAAAGTATCGCTATGGTAAAAAGTCGGTTCAGCAGTACAAAAAGTTTTTATAGGAAAGAGGATAATTATGCGTGGTTCGTTACAGGCTTATAAAAAGGTATCAGTAGATAGCCAGCTCAGTGCGGCCTCTCCGCATAAGATTGTTCAAATGCTGATGGCAGGTGCGATTGAACGCCTTATTCAGGGAAAAGCGGCCATGGAGCAGGGCAATATTCCTGTAAAAGGAGAGCGCTTGGGTAAAGCCTTGGATATTATTATCAGTTTAAGAAGTTGTCTTTCGATGGATGATGGCGGAGATATTGCGCAAAATCTTGACCAGCTTTATGAGTTCATGATTACTCAAATTACCGCAGCGAACCATCAGAACAATCCTGACTATATTGATGACGTGATCGATATTATCCGTGAAATTAAGTCCGCTTGGGATCAAATTCCCAACGAATTTCATAATTTGACCGCCTCGGATGTAGGAGCGTAGGAAATATCTGACCTATACGCCTGAATTTTGCAGAATTTTTGTCCGGTTTGGATTAAAAGTCACATCAAATGACGGCTTGGTTGCCATATTTTTTATAATCCCTAGAATAAGAGCCACTATTAGCCTAGTGGCTTTTTTTGTTGCTGATATTTGTAAGTAATGTCTATAGTTAGAATTAATTAGAGAGTAAATTACAAAGTTTCAGTCACCGCGTTTCAGACTAAGGCGATCATTCTCACCTATGCAAGGTTTAGCAAAACTACTTGTGATTGAAGACAGCGCTCAGGCGCGCACCAATCTCAGTAATATCTTAGAATTTGTTGGAGAGCAGTGCGAAGCGATTCATTCTGATCAAATCAATGACATTGATTGGTCACAATTTTGGGCGGGATGCATTATTGGCTCTTTGCAAGGTGGTCAACTCACCGCAGAGTTGAGTGAAAAGTTATTTACTGCCAATCATGTTCCTATCTTGATTGCAGGTAAGCATCATTATCCTGTTGATGAACATACAAATTATGTTGGTGAACTCGAGTTCCCTCTCAACTACCCTCAATTGAGCGAAGCGCTGCGTCACTGCAAAGAATTTCTTGGTCGCAAAGGCATCAATATTGTTGCATCTGCACGTAAAAATACCTTGTTCCGCAGTTTGGTCGGGCAAAGTATTGGTATTCAAGACGTCCGCCATCTCATCGAGCAAGTTTCTTCTTCAGAAGCCAACGTTTTAATTTTGGGTGAATCGGGCACCGGTAAAGAAGTGGTCGCTCGCAATATTCACTATCATTCACCACGTCGAGGTGGGCCGTTCGTCCCGATTAACTGCGGCGCAATTCCACCTGATCTGCTTGAAAGCGAACTTTTTGGTCATGAAAAAGGGGCGTTTACTGGGGCCATCACCTCAAGAAAAGGTCGTTTTGAATTGGCTGAAGGGGGCACACTGTTTCTTGATGAGATTGGCGATATGCCAATGCCGATGCAAGTTAAATTGCTACGTGTACTTCAAGAGCGCTGCTTTGAGCGTGTTGGTGGCAACACCACGATTAAGGTCAATGTTCGTGTGATAGCGGCGACTCACCGCAACCTCGAAGATATGATTGGGGATGCGTCATTCCGCGAAGACCTCTATTACCGACTCAACGTATTTCCTATCGAGACGCCAGCTTTACGTGAACGTCGAGAAGATATTCCACTGCTGCTTCAAGAGTTAATGACTCGAATGGAAGCCGAAGGCGCTCAGCCGATTTGCTTTACCCCTCGGGCCATAAATTCTTTGATGGAGCACAATTGGCCTGGTAACGTTCGAGAGCTGGCTAACTTGGTAGAACGGATGATTATTCTTTATCCAAATAGTTTGGTTGACGTTAATCATCTACCGACGAAATATCGTTACAGCGATATTCCTGAGTTTCAACCGGAATACCGTGACACCAATACGGTTGAAGAAGAAGAGCGTGCTGCGCTACACGATATTTTTTCAAGCGATTTTAGTTTGGAAAGTGTCGATAATCTTCAAGATAACTTGAGTAGTGCTCCTCAAGCCTTGCCTTCTGAGGGGATCAACCTCAAAGAGATGCTCTCTGAACTTGAGATCAATATGATTAACCAAGCGCTTGATGCGCAAGGCGGTATCGTTGCGCGAGCGGCAGACATGCTTGGGATGCGTCGTACGACGCTGGTTGAGAAAATGCGGAAGTATAATATTCAGCGTTAGGCGCGAATGTTAATAGAATGGCATCTGTCAAAAAACTGACCAATACATAACTAATTGATAAATATAAAAAATAGGCTGGCGTGCTTTTTGCATTCCAGCCTATTGTAGTTTTATTGGCAGAAATACGACATGCAACCGACTCCATCCCCAGAACAAGCAATTCCTCTTGGCTCCCTAGAAGAGCAGGTGGAACGTTATCAACAAGTCATTGAAGTGATGCCAGCAGGGGTAATCTTGCTGGATACTCAAGGCATGGTACATGAAGCGAATCCAGAAGCGCAGCGCTTGCTGGAAGTGCCTCTGGTGGGCGAAAAATGGTTTTCGATTATTCAGCAGGTATTTGCGCCGCGTGAAGATGATGGTCATGAGATCTCATTACGGAATGGACGTAAAGTGCGTTTAGCGATATCGGCTTCTGCGACGGGGCAACTTATATTGATCACTGATCTTACCGAAACCCGTTTATTGCAGTCACGAATCAGTGATTTACAGCGTTTATCCTCAATTGGACGAATGGTGGCATCACTGGCTCACCAAGTCAGAACGCCGTTATCGAGTGCGATGCTATATGCATCAAACCTCGCTGCACCGAACCTACCCAGTGCAACGAAAGATCGTTTTCAAACCAAGCTAATGGATCGTCTTTACGACTTAGAGAAGCAAGTCAACGATATGTTGCTGTTCGCAAAAGGTGGCGATAATAAGGTCGTTAAGCCTTTTACCGTTCAAGAGTTAGCAGATGAATTTTCGCCAATGGTTGAGGCGGCTGTGAAAAACAACCAAATTGATTATGAATTGACGTTAGAGAATGCTGACGTGAGTTTACTTGGCAATGCGAATGCGGTGGCATCGGCATTGAGTAACTTAGTGATGAATGCGATTCAAATTGCAGGCAAAGGCTCGCAAGTCGATGTGTTCTTTCGTGTCGTGGATGGGGAATTACGCATTTCGGTTCAAGACAGTGGGCCTGGTGTTCCTCAAGAGTTACAACACAAAATTATGGAACCATTTTTTACTACACGTTCACAAGGTACAGGCCTTGGACTAGCGGTAGTACAAATGGTTTGTCGCGCACATGATGGCCGCTTGGAGCTTTACTCCGAGCAAGGCGAAGGTGCTTGTTTCACAGTGTGTATGCCTATCGAGCGTAATACACAAGCCACACTAGAAATGACAACTGGAGAATGATGATGGCTCAAAGTAAAGTCTTAATCGTTGAAGATGATGAAGGTCTACGTGAAGCGCTGGTGGATACGCTCGCTTTAGCTGGCTACGAGTGGTTAGAAGCGGACAGCGCGGAAGATGCGTTGATTAAGCTGAAGTCAGAAAATGTCGATATCGTCGTTTCTGATGTCCAGATGGCTGGCATGGGTGGATTAGCGTTGCAGCGTAATATCAAACAGCACTGGCCAAATTTGCCCGTATTGCTGATGACCGCCTACGCCAATATTGAAGATGCTGTGAGCGCGATGAAAGAAGGCGCAATTGATTACATGGCGAAGCCATTTGCTCCTGAAGTGCTACTGAATATGGTCAGTCGCTATGCGCCAGTGAAATCAGACGACAACGGTGATGCCGTGGTTGCGGATGAAAAAAGCATCAAGCTATTGGCACTGGCTGACAAAGTGGCCAAGACCGATGCCAATGTCATGATCTTAGGGCCAAGTGGTTCGGGTAAAGAGGTGATGTCACGCTACATTCACAACGCCTCCAATCGTAAAGACGGCCCTTTTGTCGCCATCAACTGTGCGGCTATTCCTGACAATATGCTAGAAGCGACCTTATTTGGTTATGAGAAAGGGGCCTTCACTGGTGCAGTACAAGCGTGTCCGGGGAAATTTGAACAGGCTCAAGGTGGCACCATTTTGCTTGATGAGATCAGCGAAATGGACCTCAACCTTCAAGCTAAACTGTTGCGTGTTCTTCAAGAACGTGAAGTAGAACGCTTAGGTGGGCGCAAAAGTATCCAGCTTGATGTTCGAGTGTTGGCGACCAGTAACCGTGACTTGAAGCAATACGTTCAAGAAGGTAATTTCCGTGAAGATTTATACTATCGTCTAAACGTTTTTCCAATCTCGTGGCCTGCGCTTAAAGACCGCGCCGGAGACATCGCCCCGTTAGCAAAACATCTTGTAGAGCGTCACTGTCAAAAATTAGGCATGCCAATGCCCGAGATGGCCGATGGTGCCATTCGTAAACTTTTGAGCTACCCATGGCCAGGTAATGTTCGTGAATTAGATAACGTTGTGCAACGTGCGCTGATTCTGAGTGAAAACGGCAACATCAACGATGAGCATATTCTTTTAGAAGGGGTGGATTGGCAGGATGCAGGAAGCTTACAACAAGCGGTAGAAACAGGGCATGTGGCTACGCCGCATGTTGCGCCGGTCGCAGAAGAGCTGGATTGGCAGGCAAGCCTGAACAATGCGGCAGGTCTCGGGAGCGAACTCCGTGATCAAGAATATGCCATCATTCTTGAGACCTTGGTTCAATGTAATGGACGTCGTAAAGAAATGGCAGAGAAGTTAGGTATCAGCCCACGCACGCTTCGATATAAACTGGCGAAAATGCGTGATGCGGGTATCGAAATTCCCGGTTAATCACATTGTTTAGTATAACTTTTGAGATGGCATGCTAATTGCTCCATAAGTTTAGTGAGTGATAATTTGTCAAAGAGTTGACGTCTGAGGTAGTGATGAGAATTGACGGTTTTCAAAGTGAAATGCAAGCCATGATGATGGAAGCGACAGGGACAAAAACGTCCCCGACCGGACAACAAGTTGCCAATGATTTTGGTGACATGCTATCTCGTGCCATCAACAACGTGAACGGTTTACAAAAAACATCAGGAGATTTGCAAATGCGCTTTGATCGCGGAGATGAAGATGTGTCTTTGTCTGATGTGATGATTGCTCGAAACAAATCTAGCGTCGCTTTTGAAGCGACCATTCAAGTACGTAACAAGCTTGTTGAAGCGTACAAAGAACTGATGAACATGCCGGTTTAATTTAGGTACTACGTGTGGCAGAGCAAAATCCATCTACCGATCTAACGGTGACCGAACCAGAAACTGGAACCGCGGTTGCGGCGTCTTCTGACGTCGAACTTGAGGAGCAAAATCCAGATCTTGGTGAGAAAAGTTCATCACGCTTTGATATGGCCGTGGGTGATCTCGACCTAATGCGTCAAGTCGTGTTGGTGATTTCTATTTCGATCTGTGTTGCCTTGATCGTCATGTTGTTTTTCTGGGTTAGAGCACCAGAAATGCGTCCGCTGGGTGCTTATGAAACGGAAGAGCTGATTCCCGTTCTCGATCATCTTGACCAGCAAAAAATTGATTACCACTTAGATGGTAACACCATCTTAGTTCCTTCATCCGATTACAACAGCATCAAGCTCGATATGGTTCGTGCTGGACTGAACACTGAAAAGCAGGCCGGTGACGACATTCTGCTTCAAGACATGGGCTTTGGTGTTTCACAACGCTTAGAACAGGAACGTCTCAAGCTGAGCCGCGAGAGACAACTGTCAAAAGCCATCGAAGAGATGAAACAAGTGCGTAAGGCGCGTGTATTGCTTGCCTTACCAAAACAGAGTGTTTTCGTTCGCCATAATCAAGAAGCGTCGGCGTCCGTCTTTTTAACCTTGCGTATGGGGGCTTCTCTTAAGCAAGAAGAAGTTGATTCGATAGTCGATATGGTGGCCAGTGCGGTTCCAGGCATGAAACCAACTCGTATCACGGTGACGGATCAACATGGTCGCTTGCTCAGCTCAGGCTCACAAGATCCTGCCTCCGCAGCACGTCGTAAAGAGCATGAGTTGGAACGTAAACAAGAGCAGGCGTTGCGTGAGAAAATTGATTCTGTCCTCATTCCGGTTATAGGACTGGGTAACTACACAGCGCAAGTCGATGTGGAATTGGATTTCAGTGCCATTGAACAAACGCGTAAGCAGTTTGATCCGAATACACCTTCGACGCGCAGCGAATATACGCTTGAAGACTATAATAACGGTAATGTGGTCGCAGGTGTTCCCGGCGCGCTCAGTAATCAGCCTCCGGCGGATGCCTCGATTCCACAAGATGTCGCGCAGATGAAAGATGGTTCATTGATGGGCCAAGGATCTGTGCACAAAGAAGCAACACGTAACTTTGAGCTTGATACCACCATCAGTCATGAGCGTCGTCAAACCGGAATTATAAATCGTCAAACGGTTGCGGTGGCCATCAAAGACCGCGCGATCGTTAACCCAGAAACAGGGGAAACCACTTATCAACCTTTGTCTGATGCTCAACTGAACAGTATTCGACAACTGTTAGTGGGTGCTGTTGGCTTTAGTGAACAACGTGGTGATTTGCTGAATGTGCTGAGTATGCAATTTGCTGAACCTGAAATGGAACAAGTTCAAGACTTGCCAATATGGGAAAACCCGAACTTCAACGATTGGGTACGTTGGTTAGCCAGTGCGTTAGTCATTATTGTGGTTATTCTTGTCTTGGTTCGCCCAGCGATGAAGAAACTGCTCAATCCTGCAGCGGATGACGATGACCAAATGTACGGCCCTGATGGGTTACCAATTGGTGCTGATGGTGAAACTAGCCTGATTGGCAGTGACATCGAAGGTGGGGATTTATTCGAGTTTGGCTCGACCATTGATCTACCAAATTTGCATAAAGATGAAGATGTGCTGAAAGCAGTAAGAGCCTTGGTGGCGAATGAACCTGAACTCGCAGCACAAGTAGTGAAGAATTGGATGACAGATGCCTAACGAAATCGTACCTCAAGGCCAAGATGGCGAAGAAGATGAAAACTTGGTGGATATCTCGAC
The DNA here is from genome assembly GCF_042428525.1 of Vibrio olivae. NCBI lineage: Bacteria > Pseudomonadati > Pseudomonadota > Gammaproteobacteria > Vibrionales > Vibrionaceae > Vibrio > Vibrio olivae. The sequence continues at coordinate 1,714,429 of NZ_JBHMEP010000001.1, read as the reverse complement.
CATTCCGGGCGAGGAACGTGCTGCCATTCTGCTATTGAGCCTCAACGAAGAAGATGCGGCGGGAATTATTCGCCATCTCGAACCGAAACAGGTTCAGAGAGTCGGTAGCGCAATGGCTAAGGCGAAAGACCTGAGTCAAGGTAAAGTCAGCTCTGTCCATCGTGCATTTCTCGAAGATATCCAGAAATACACCAACATCGGTATGGGCAGTGAAGACTTCATGCGTAATGCGCTGGTTGCCGCCTTGGGTGAAGACAAAGCCAATAACTTGGTTGACCAAATCTTATTGGGTACTGGTTCAAAAGGATTGGATTCTCTGAAATGGATGGATCCACGCCAAGTCGCTAGCATAATCCTTAATGAACACCCACAGATTCAGACCATCGTACTGTCCTACTTGGAACCGGATCAATCTGCAGAAATTTTGTCGCAATTTGCTGAGCGTGACCGTCTGGACTTAATGATGCGTATCGCCAACCTTGAGGAAGTTCAACCGTCCGCTTTGGCGGAGTTGAACGAAATCATGGAGAAACAGTTTGCCGGTCAGGCAGGTGCCCAAGCGGCCAAAATTGGTGGCTTGAAAGCTGCAGCCGAGATCATGAACTACATGGACAACAACGTCGAAGGCATTCTGATGGATCAGATTCGCGACCAAGACGAAGACATGGCAACGCAAATTCAAGATCTGATGTTTGTGTTCGAAAACCTCAACGAAGTCGACGACCAAGGCATTCAGAAATTACTGCGCGATGTCCCGCAGGACGTCTTGCAGCGTGCGCTTAAAGGTGCCGATGACACCTTGCGTGAGAAGATCTTCAAGAATATGTCTAAACGTGCTGCTGAGATGATGCGTGATGATCTTGAGGCAATGCCGCCGATTAAAGTATCCGATGTCGAAGCCGCGCAGAAAGAGATCTTGGCCATTGCTCGTCGTATGGCAGACAGTGGCGAGTTGATGCTTTCTGGTGGTGCGGACGAGTTCTTGTAATGAGACAGCGCTTAGCTCGCAGCGCAGAATAAGAAACATTAGGTAATCAAATGACGGTTGAAAGAAAACGCGGTTTCTTACGTATTGATGATGACACAGTCGTCGATAAACCTCAGAAATGGGGTCTGCCTGACTATGGCTCAGAAACACGTAAGAAAGCAAAAGAAACCGCGCTCAACTATGACCCAAGCTGGGCACCTGATTTTTCAGAGCCTGCAGAGCCAGAACCGATAGAACTGACAGAAGAGCAAATCGAACTGATCAAGCAGCAAGCGTATCAGGATGGATTGCATCAAGGTCAAGAGGCCGGGTTTAAACAGGGCTATGATAAAGGCAAAGAGCAAGGTTTTGCTGAAGGTCATCAAGAAGGTTTGGAAGCGGGTAAAATTGAAGGTGTCGCTGCAGGCCAAGAGTTTATTCAAGAACAAGTGAAGACGTTCATCAACCTAGCGAACCAGTTTGCACAGCCTCTTGAGCTTATGAATGCTCAGGTTGAAAAGCAACTTGTCGATATGGTGCTGACTCTGGTCAAAGAAGTGGTGCATGTGGAAGTGCAAACGAATCCACAATTCATTCTTGATACGATTAAACAAGCGGTGGAGATTTTACCCATTGCCGGACACGCCATCACTCTAAAACTCCATCCTGACGACGTAGACATCATTCGTTCCTCGTTTAGTGAAGAAGATTTAGGTATCCGTAATTGGACGCTGAATAGCGAGCCTGCGCTCAATCGAGGTGATGTAGAAATTGAGGCGGGAGAGTCGAGTGTGAACTATCGCATCGAAGACCGCATTCGTTCGGTTATTCAAAGCTTTTGCGGTGTTAATCGTCATCATCAAGGTGGTGAATAATGTTAGCTCTCGCCGAACGCCTTAGTCACTATAAATCCGAGAACTTAACTTGCCGCCCGGTTGCCTCAGGCAAACTGGTGCGCGTTGTCGGTTTGACGCTTGAAGCTACAGGGTGTCGAGCACCGATTGGCAGCTTATGCAAAGTCGAAACCATGAATGGTGATATGGAAGCCGAAGTGGTGGGCTTTGCTGGCGATCGTTTGTTCTTAATGCCGAGCGAACAGATCGTGGGTGTGTTACCTGGCGCCAAAGTCACCCCTGTAACCGAAGAGGCGGGCTTGCCTGTCGGTATGGAGCTTCTTGGCCGTGTGATTGATGGTGTTGGGAATCCTCTTGATGGGCTTGGGCCGATTTACACCGATAAGCGAACTTCGTTTCATGTCGATCCAATTAACCCATTAGCCCGTAAACCGATCAGCGAGCCGTTGGATGTCGGTATCAAAGCGATTAATGGTTTACTGACGGTGGGTAAAGGTCAGCGTATTGGCCTGTTTGCTGGTTCTGGTGTCGGTAAATCGGTGACACTGGGAATGATGACTCGAGGAACCAATGCTCAAGTAGTGGTGGTTGGGTTAATCGGTGAGCGTGGACGAGAAGTTAAAGAATTTATTGAAGAAATTTTGGGCGTTGATGGACGTCAGCGTTCTGTCGTGGTGGCAGCGCCAGCCGATGCTTCGCCCTTAATGCGTCTCAAAGGTTGTCAAACGGCGTTGACCATTGCTGAGTATTTTCGTGATCAAGGGCTTGATGTTTTATTACTGCTGGATTCGTTGACCCGCTTCGCCCAAGCGCAGCGTGAAATCGCCTTATCCGTTGGTGAACCGCCAGCGACCAAAGGGTACCCACCATCGGTATTTGCAAAGCTGCCCGCATTGGTTGAGCGGGCAGGCAATGGTGATGAAAATCAAGGCTCTATTACCGCTTTCTTTACTGTATTAACCGAAGGCGATGATCTACAAGACCCGATAGCCGATGCATCACGAGCCATCTTAGATGGGCATGTGGTGTTGTCTCGCGAAATGGCCGATGCTGGCCATTATCCAGCGATTGATGTTGAGAAGTCAGTGAGCCGGGTGATGCCACAAATCACCTCTGAAGAGCACATGTTGATGTCTAAAGCGGTCCGCCAAGTGCTTTCTGTGTGCCGTAAAAATCAAGATTTAGTCTCTATTGGTGCTTATAAACCGGGAGCCGATCCGGCAATTGACAGTGCCTTTACGTTAAAGCCGAAATTGGATGAGTACTTACAGCAAGGCATGAAAGAGAGTGTGCCTTATGATATGTGCGTCAATATGCTGAAGAGTATGTTAGGAGGCTAATAAGCAATGGATAATGCATTAGAGTTTCTCCTCGAACAGTCTAAAGAACATGAAAACCAAGCCGTCATGGCGTTGGGGCAAGCGCGTACTGAGTTGGACAATTACTATCAGCAGTTGTCCCAAATTGAAAACTATCGCCTAGATTATTGTCAGCAGTTAGTGGAGCGTGGGCAATCGGGATTGACCGCCAGTCAATACGCTCACCTCAATCGCTTTTTAACGTCTTTGGATGAAACGCTCGCAAAGCAGAAGCAAGCGGAAAGTCATTTTAAGCAGCAAGTCGAGAATAGCGAGCAGCATTGGCTGGAAGCGCGTAAGCAGCGCCGCTCCTACGAGTGGTTAATGGAAAAGAAACAAACCGAAAAGCAACGCCTTCAGGAAAAGCGAGAGCAGAAAATGATGGATGAATTCTCTACGTTGCAGTTTGCCCGCCGCAAAATCCAACTTGATGATTTGCCTTAAAATTCTCTCGTAATTCATAACTGGCTCGTATATTGCTTTATTAAAGAATTATTTGTGTTTGTTGAATTGCGTAAGTGGCGCCTATGAATATAAATCTCATGCCAACCTCAGAGAGCAGTAAGTTGGCAAAATCTTCATCAGAACAAGAAGTTACAACTCATGATTCCCATGGGCATGAAGGCTTTTTTGCCAAATTGATGTCGCTGGTTTCTGGCGAACCGTCAAGTGAAGCAAAGGTTGCAGAGTCTTCCGGTCACAGTGGAGAAGTCGTGACCGAAGAGGCTAGTGCTGAAGCGGAGGGTGTTGACATCGATGTCGTCGAGGGCGAGATCTCTGCCGATGCCTTGAAAACAAATCGCGAAGAAGCTCCCGTGCTAGAAGGCGAAGACTCCGAGCTAGCGTTACTTGAGCAGGGAAAAGCGGCTGCACCGGAACAAGAGCGACAAAGTAGCGATGACGTCGATAAGATTATTTCTGAAAGCGATGAATTATTAGCGCGTTTGGGGGAAGCCAATCAAGCGCTGCAAACACAAAGTGGCAAGAGTTTGCCTCCTGAACAATTGGAAGACTCCGAATTGGCTGACCAAGAGCTTGCTACACAACAAGCTATGCAGCAAGCTCGAACCACTGATTTGAGCACTGAGCCTTCGTCGCAGCAGGATGTGGCACAAGTGACGCAGACAGCCGATTCAGCCAATTCTGACTTACAAAATACTGCACAAGCCTTGCCTGACGATCAACAAGTCGATTCAATAACATCGGCAGAAACATCGGCAGAAACATCGGCAGAGGATGACGATCTGATATCTCAGCACATTGTCTGGGGTGCGAGTGATGAAGCTAAAATGAGCAAAGATCTCAGCGTAAGTAAAGACATCCCTGCAAAAGCCGCAACGCAAACACAGGTGGCGAATTCGGTTGCACAGGCTCTGAATAGCGCGCCTCAGGCCACGGTAAACGATAAAACGGTTGTGCCTTCAGCTGCTTCCGCACTGGGTAGTGCTGAACTTAATGCCGCTCAACTGCTCGTCGGACAAAACGCAAAAGGTGGCGAAAAAACCGACGTTGAGGGCTTAAAAGCGGCTTTAAACGCGTCAATCGGAGCGAGTGTGAGTAAAAATGCGCAGGCTGAGAAACTCGCAAGTACACTTGGGAAAGGGCAAGAAGAAAGCTTTGCTCAGCAACTCGCTCACGCGACTGGCCACCAAGGACAATCTCAAAGTATTAATCCTTTGGCTCGAAACGAGCAGGTTCAAGCGCAGGCACCACTTGTTTTACAACGTGATATGGCGGGTGAGCAACTGGCTGAACGCGTTCAAGTTATGTTGTCAAAGAACCTCAAAAATATCGATATTCGTTTGGATCCACCTGAACTTGGCCGCTTACACATTCGCATGAACATGAACGGCGATGGCGCCAGTGTTCAGTTTACCGTGGCTAATCCTCAGGCGCGCGACATGATTGAACAATCCATGCCGCGCCTTCGAGAGATGCTCGCGCAGCAAGGGGTACAATTAAGTGATACCTCGGTGCAGCAGCAGAGTTCAGGGCAACAGCAAAGCCATTATGCCCAAGGTGGGGATGGACAAGACGCTCAGAATTCAGGTAGCGCAGCCTCTCTCAGTGACGAAAATATTGACGCTAATGTCAAAGTTGATGTCAATGTCGCGACAAAGCGTGATGGAATCAGTTATTACGCTTAAACTATAAAAAACGAAACAAATAGAGAACGTTATGGCGGACGAACAGTTAGAACAAGATGCTCCGAAAGGAAAAGGTAAACTGCTGATCATTATTATTGCTGTCGTTGTGTTACTGCTCGGCGGTGGTGGTGCTGCCTTTTTCCTAATGGGGTCGGATGATGCGGCCAGTGAGGAAAGCGGCGCTGAGGCTCAACAAGTCGTCACATCTTCAGAGCCTGTTTCTTATGTGAATATTGCGCAGCCATTTATTTTCAACGTGACAGGTGATAAACGAGATCGCTTAGTTCAGATTAAAGTGCAATTAATGGTTCGCGGTTCGGAGAATCAGAATTTGGCGGGTTATCATTCGCCATTGATCGAGAGTTCACTGTTAGCAACGTTCGCTTCAGCTACGGTTGATCAGTTGCGGACCACGACCGGTCGAGTCGAACTGCGTGATAAAGCAACTGAAGATATTAAAGCGAGTCTGACTCGTGCAGTAGGAAAGCCGGTGATCGAACGGGTTTTATTTACTGATTTTGTAATGCAATAGGTGACGCGTGACCGATTTATTAAGTCAAGACGAGATTGATGCGCTGCTGCACGGCGTCGATGACGTCGATGAGGCCGAAGACAGCACTACCGAGGAAGATGCTTCCGCGGTCAGTTTCGACTTCTCTTCACAAGACCGCATTGTGCGCGGTCGCATGCCGACACTTGAACTGATCAATGAACGCTTTGCACGTCATTTACGGATCAGTTTGTTTAATATGCTTCGAAAAACTGCCGAAGTGTCGATCAACGGCGTGCAAATGATGAAGTTTGGTGAATACCAAAATACACTTTATGTCCCAACCAGTTTGAATATGGTGCGCTTTCGACCCCTTAAAGGAACAGCACTTATCACCATGGAAGCACGTCTAGTGTTCATTTTGGTGGAAAACTTTTTTGGTGGTGATGGGCGTTTTCATGCACGTATCGAGGGACGAGAATTTACGCCAACCGAGCGTCGTATTATTCAGTTGCTTCTGAAAATTGTTTTTGAAGATTATAAAGAAGCGTGGGCGCCTGTGATGGGGGTTGAGTTCGAATATCTTGATTCGGAAGTTAACCCGAGTATGGCCAACATCGTTTCTCCAACTGAAGTGATTGTTGTCAGCTCGTTTCATGTTGAAGTCGACGGCGGCGGCGGTGATTTCCATGTGGTGATGCCATACTCTATGGTAGAACCGATCCGTGAGCTTTTGGATGCTGGTGTTCAATCAGACAAAATGGAAACGGACGTTCGTTGGAGTAGTGCACTGCGTGAAGAGATCATGGATGTTCCGGTGAACTTTCGCGTTAACTTGCTTGAGCAAGACATTTCGCTGCGCGATTTAATGGAACTTCGCCCCGGTGACATTATTCCGATTCATATGCCAGAGCACGCGACTATGTTTGTGGAGGAGCTACCCACGTATCGCGTTAAGATGGGACGCTCAGGTGAAAATGCCGCGATTCAGATTTCTGAACGTATTCGCCGGCCCGATGTAGTGAAAACGGATATCGCCTTTTTAGGCAAAGATGTGATTTCTGATTTCGAAGATGACGAAGGCGAAATCGAAGATTAACCACAAGATGAGAAATAACACTCAATAGGTAACAGAGTATGGAACCCAGTGACGACCAAAAACTAGCTGACGAATGGGCAGCCGCTTTAGGCGAAGACCCAAGTGCGCCAGATATGGATACCGATGAGGTCATGGCCGCACAGCTCGATGAATTAAAAGATACTTCTTCGCCGATTTCTGAAGATGAGCGCCGCAAACTGGATACAATTCTTGATATTCCGGTCACCATCTCAATGGAAGTCGGACGCTCACAAATTAGTATTCGTAACCTTTTACAACTTAACCAAGGTTCTGTTGTTGAGCTTGAGCGCTTGGCCGGTGAATCACTAGACGTTTTGGTTAATGGTACGTTGATCGCGCATGGTGAAGTGGTGGTGGTCAATGACAAATTTGGTATTCGACTAACGGATGTGATCAGTCAAACTGAGCGAATCAAGAAGTTAAGGTAAGTTATGAAGTTAGTTTGGCTGAGTTCGTTATCATTGTTGCCCAATATGGCTTGGGCCATTGAGGAATCAAGAGCGGCACAATTGGATTGGGCGACGACATTTGGGTCGCTGATCATGGTGGTGGCGGTCATTTTAGTGTTGGCTTGGCTGCTCAAACGCATGCGTCTACCTGCGATGAGCCATCAAAAAGGCTTGAACATCGTTCGTCAAATTGCCGTCGGTACCAAAGAGCGTATTGTGATTGTACAAGCGGGCGAAGAGCAGTTTTTGGTCGGTGTGACCAGTCAGTCGATTCAACTCATTTCAAAGCTAGAGAAACCACTGTCTCAGGAGGAGCTGGAAACCAGTCCGTTTGCCAATCAACTGACTCAGCTGTTGAAAAAGAATGCCAAATAGAAACTTACTGTTTAGCATGGTGCTGATGGCCATGCTTTGTCTTTTTTCGCCTTGGAGTTTGGCGCAAGAAGAGTTAGATACCCCAATACCAGCCAATACCACTGGCGCTGAAAATGTCACCGTCAGTGCGATGAATCAAGAAAATGGCGCCGCACGCACGATTTCAACCAGTACGATCGCTGGCGGTGGTGCGGGGATTCCTGCGTTTACGATGACGACCAACGAAGATGGCAGTGAAGATTACTCGATCAATCTGCAAATTTTAGCCTTAATGACCATGCTGGGCTTTTTGCCGGCAATGGTTATTCTGATGACGTCATTTACGCGTATCGTAGTTGTGATGTCGATTTTGCGTCAAGCGATGGGCTTGCAGCAAACGCCATCGAACCAAGTGATCATCGGTATCGCCATCTTTTTAACTTTCTTCATTATGTCTCCAGTACTAAGCCAAATTAACGACCAGGCGGTTCAGCCATATCTTAATGAGCAGATTTCAGCGCGCCAAGCCTTTGATAATGCACAAGGCCCTATGCGAGAATTTATGCTCAAACAGACGCGAGTGAAGGATTTGGAAACGTTCGTCAATATTGCGGGTTCTGATGCGCAAAATCCGGAAGATGTTTCCATGGCGGTGCTGATACCGGCGTTCATTACGTCCGAGTTAAAAACGGCGTTCCAGATAGGCTTTATGCTATTTTTGCCGTTTTTGATCATTGACTTAGTTGTTGCTTCGGTATTGATGGCGATGGGTATGATGATGTTGTCGCCAATGATCGTGTCGTTACCCTTTAAACTGATGTTGTTTGTCCTTGTTGATGGTTGGAACCTGATTCTGTCAACGCTGGCAGGCAGCTTTGCAATGTAGGGAGAATGTATGACTCCTGAAATGTTCGTTGAACTATTTCGAGAAGCACTGTGGATGGTGCTCTTGATGGTATGCGCGATCATCGTGCCAAGCTTGTTGATAGGCTTGGTTGTGGCAATCTTTCAAGCTGCGACATCCATTAACGAACAAACTTTAAGCTTTCTACCGCGTTTGATCGTCACGTTACTGGCGTTGATGATGTTTGCTCACTGGATGACACAAACGCTGATGGACTTCTTCTATGGCATGATTGAACGCTTGCCACAGGTGCTTTACTAGGAGCCCCTATGGAGTATCCAACCAGCGTTGTTCTTGATTGGATCGCCAATTACTTTTGGCCTTATGTGCGCGTTTCTTCAATGCTGATGGTGATGTCGGTGACGGGCGCGCGCTTTGTTTCGACTCGTATTCGTCTGTACCTAGGACTGGCCATCACTCTGGCTATTATGCCGGCGATTCCTGCGGTTCCCCAAAACATTGAATTGTTATCCTTTCAGGGCTTTATGGTGCTGCTAGAGCAGATCATCATCGGCGTAGCGATGGGTACCATCACGCAATTCATGGTTCAAACGTTTGTTATTCTTGGCCAGATACTCGGCATGCAATCAAGCTTAGGTTTTGCGTCAATGGTTGATCCCGCCAACGGCCAAAATACACCACTGCTTGGTCAATTGTTTATGTTTTTGGTGACGCTGTTTTTTCTCGCCACCGATGGGCACCTTAAAATGATTAGCTTAGTGGCACTCAGTTTTCAGTCATTACCCATCGGCAGTGGTAGTTTGAATGCGATTGATTTTCGTGAGCTGGCATTGTGGCTTGGTATTATGTTTAAAGTCGCGCTGAGTATGTCGCTGTCTGGCATTATCGCGCTACTGACCATCAATTTGTCATTCGGTGTGATGACCCGAGCGGCCCCTCAACTTAACATTTTCTCCTTGGGTTTTGCCTTTGCCTTGATGGTCGGCTTGTTACTGTGTTGGTATATTTTGTCTGGGCTGTATGGACACTACCAACTGTTTTGGCCTGAGGTGGAGGGGCAAGTTTGTCGCTTCATTCGTTTGGATTGCTAGGAGGCTGAGATGGCAGAATCAGACGGTCAAGAACGCACCGAAGACGCCACGCCCAAGCGCTTGCAACAGGCTCGAGAAAAAGGGCAGGTTGCAAGGTCAAAAGAATTAGCCTCGGTGTCAGTATTAGTCGTCGGTGCCATCTCATTAATGTGGTTTGGTGATGCACTGGCCAATGGTTTATTTCAAGTTATGGGTCGGCTCTTTACGCTTAGCCGCGAAGAGATTTTTGATGTTCCTAAACTGTTCGATATTGTACTTGGCGCGTTAGGCAGTTTGATTCTGCCACTTTTGCTGATTCTGGTTACTTTGTTTGTCGCTGCTACGATTGGCGCTGCCGGAGTCGGGGGGATCAGTTTCTCGATGGAAGCCGCACGGCCCAAGCTGTCGAAAATGAATCCGTTAAGTGGCCTAAAGCGCATGCTAGGAATGCAAAGCTGGGTTGAATTGATTAAATCCATACTCAAAGTCGCGTTGGTGTCGGGGGGGGCGTTTTATTTGATCAATGCCGCTAAAGCCGATCTGTTTCAACTTAGCATGGACGTTTTTCCACAAAACATTTTCCACGCTCTGGATATTTTACTCAACTTTGTTTTGCTTATTAGCTGCTCGTTGCTGGTGGTCGTGGCGATTGATATTCCCTTCCAAATTTGGCAACACGCGAATCAACTGAAAATGACCAAGCAAGAAGTCAAAGATGAGTATAAAGAAACCGAAGGTAAGCCTGAGGTGAAAGGTCGAATTCGCATGTTGCAACGTGAAGCAGCCCAGCGGCGTATGATGGCTGACGTACCACAAGCGGATGTGATTGTGACGAACCCGGAGCACTTTTCGGTTGCACTACGTTATAAGCATGACTCAGACCGAGCGCCAGTGGTTGTGGCTAAAGGGATAGATCATATTGCATTGAAAATCCGTGAGGTGGCACGGGAGCATGATATTTATGTGATTCCAGCGCCTCCTCTGGCTCGGGCGCTCTATCATACCACTGAACTTGAACAAGAGATCCCTGACGGGTTGTTTACCGCAGTGGCGCAAATCCTCGCTTATGTTTTCCAATTAAAGCAGTACCGTAAACGTGGCGGGCAACGACCCAAACTGAAAGCCGAAGAATTACCGATCCCGCCAGATTTACGACACTAAGTGCTTACTTCTCCGGAATGGATAGCAGTACCAGCAGTGCGCCGTTGCCACCGAACTCTAACGGCGCTTGGTGGAATGCCATGACATCTGGGTGCTGTGCCAGCCAAAGTGGTGTCTGCTGTTTCAAAATGTGCTTACCAATACCGTGCTGCACACACGCACAATGGATACCGTTGCGCACGCAATAGGTGATCATCGCCCCGAGTTCACGTTTTGCTTCCACTTGGGTCATGCCATGCATGTCTAAAAACACATCCGGAACATACACGCCACGACGTAAGCGTTTGACTTCATAGTGAGAAACGCCATCTCGAGCATAACGGGTTGGGCCGTCATCGCTCAAATGAGGGACAAACTCATCTGAGAAGTAAAACTCGCTATCACTCGACTCACGCTGCGTACGCATACGTTCTTTCTGTTTAGTATTTCTTTTTGGCTGCTGGACTATGGTATCCTGTTGCAACTTTTTGACGCCTTGCATCGCTTCCTTGAATAAGGAGAAATCGTCATCTAAATGGGAGTCTTTATCGCTCATTGGATGGTATCAACGGTTTAATCAAATCAAGTTAGCGGTATTGTAGCGCTTTTCGGAGGCAATTTTGGATAAGATTTTTATTGAAGAAGCAGTTTCAGAACTTCATACGCTTCAAGATATGATTCGCTGGACGGTGAGCCGTTTTAACGCCGCGAATCTTTTCTACGGTCAAGGGACCGATAACGCTTGGGACGAAGCGGTTCAGCTTATCCTTCCAACACTCTATTTGCCGATAGATGTCCCTCCGCATGTATTGAATTCTCGTCTAACCAGCAGTGAGCGTTTGCGCATTGTTGAACGTGTTATTCGTCGTATTAACGAAAAAACGCCGACTGCTTACCTCACCAACAAAGCGTGGTTCTGCGGTTTAGAGTTTTTCGTCGATGAGCGCGTGTTGGTGCCACGTTCGCCGATTGGTGAGCTGATTCAGAACCAATTTCATCCGTGGTTGGTTGAAGAGCCAGCAAGAATTATGGATATGTGTACGGGGAGCGGTTGTATTGCGATTGCTTGCGCGCACGCTTTCCCTGATGCAGAAGTAGACGCCATTGACATCTCACCCGGTGCGCTTGAGGTCGCGGAGCAAAACATTCAAGATCATGGTATGGAGCAGCAAGTGTTCCCAATTCGCTCTGATTTATTCCGTGACCTGGCCCAAGATAAATACGATCTTATCGTCACTAACCCGCCTTATGTTGACGAAGAAGACATGAACAGTTTGCCAGAAGAGTTCACCCATGAGCCCGAGCTTGGTCTTGCTGCTGGTACTGATGGCTTGAAATTGGTGCGTCGTATCTTAGCGAATGCGCCTGATTATTTGACCGACAACGGAGTCTTGATCTGCGAAGTCGGTAACTCAATGGTGCATATGATGGAGCAATATCCAGAAATTCCGTTTACTTGGGTCGATTTTGAAAACGGCGGACATGGTGTATTTATGCTCACTCGTGAACAATTGGTGGCTTGTGCTGCAGAATTCTCAATTTACAAAGATTAAACGATAGCCGCTCGCGGTTCAAAAATAGAATGCCAGCAATCCGCTGGCATTTTTTTATCACAAATGAATGTGGATTTGATCGATTTTAGGGCTTTACATCAAAACCTAATCAAGCGAGTATGAAAACACGAACAATGGAACGCACGGATGATAGTGAAGGGCTCACTATCCCGCGAATTTGAGGAACTAATGGCAGGAAATAGCATCGGACAACATTTTCGAGTAACCACTTTTGGCGAAAGTCACGGCATCGCATTAGGATGTATTGTCGACGGTTGTCCTCCCGGCTTAGAGATCAGCGAAAGCGATCTACAGACTGACCTTGACCGACGCAGACCCGGTACTTCTCGTTATACCACGCAGCGTCGTGAACCTGATGAAGTGAAAATTCTCTCTGGCGTCTTTGAGGGAAAAACCACAGGCACCTCGATTGGGTTATTGATCGAAAATACCGATCAACGCTCAAAAGATTACTCCGAGATTAAAGATAAATTCCGTCCGGGTCATGCGGACTACACCTATCATCAAAAATACGGTATTCGTGATTATCGTGGTGGTGGTCGCTCTTCAGCGCGTGAAACCGCGATGCGTGTTGCCGCAGGTGCCATTGCGAAAAAATACCTCAAGCAGGAATTTGGGATCGAGATTCGCGCTTACCTATCGCAAATGGGTGATGTAACCATTGATAAAGTCGATTGGGATGAAATTGAGAACAACGCGTTTTTCTGTCCTGATGTCGATAAAGTCGAGCAATTTGACCAGTTGATCCGTGACTTGAAAAAGCAAGGTGATTCGATTGGTGCCAAAATTCAGGTTGTCGCTACCCAAGTTCCAGTGGGGCTCGGAGAGCCGGTATTTGATCGTTTGGATGCCGATATCGCGCACGCACTGATGAGCATTAATGCGGTGAAAGGCGTTGAAATCGGTGATGGTTTCGATGTCGTTCAACAAAAAGGCAGTGAGCATCGAGATACGCTGAGCCCAGAAGGGTTTGGTAGTAATCATGCCGGTGGTATTTTGGGCGGGATTTCCACAGGCCAAAATATTGTTGCGAATATTGCTCTTAAACCCACGTCGAGTATTACCGTTCCGGGTAAAACCATTACCAAACAGGGTGAACAGACGGAACTGATTACTAAAGGGCGTCATGATCCTTGTGTGGGTATTCGCGCAGTGCCGATTGCAGAAGCGATGCTGGCCATCGTGGTGATGGATCACTTGCTTCGTCACCGTGGACAGAATTTTGCGGTTGAAACGGCAACACCAAAAATCTGATCAACAAATTAGCATCATAAATAAAAACGCCTTCCAGCTGATGAAGGCGTTTTTTGCATTAATGGGCTGATGTTTCGGATTCCAAATGGAAATTAGGTAGGCGCCATTTAAAACGGACTGCCGCCATACGCAATAAGTAACCCACTGTTAACGTGATAACGGTGGCATAAGTCTGAGTCACGTCACCGTTTAGCAGTGAAAGGTATAAAATGGAAGAGAGAGCGGAAATAGACGCATATAACTCTTCATGCAATACCAAGGGTGTTTGCCGACACATTAAATCTCGTAACAGCCCTCCAAATACGCCTGTAATCAGTGCTGAGACGACACAGATAACCGGGTGAAGCCCCATTTCTAGCGCGATGCGTGTTCCTATAATACTAAATACGATAAGCCCTAGTGCATCCAGACGGATAAACACGCCCTTAAATTTGATGACCCACTTAGCGATACCGGTCGTTAAGATCCCCGCGATACACGTAATGACTAAATATTCAGGATGCTTAACCCAGCCAAGAGGATAGTGACCCAGTAGAATATCACGAACGGTTCCTCCACCAATTGCAGTAGCACTCGCAACCAACATCACACCAAACCAATCCATTTTTCTGCGGCCTGCGCTCAGTGCGCCAGTCATCGCCTCGGCAGTTATGCCGATGATGTAAAGAGAGCTAAGTAACATAAATACTAAGTGACCAAGGTTGTAGGCGTCGATGACGAGTTAAACGCAACGCGAGTGGAAAGAAGAGAGGCGAGTATAGAGAGTTGAGGATTAATTGACGACGTGAATCCAAGGTAAGCGGGCATAATCAGTAAACTCTGACAGAGTTTCTCATTGTTACGCTCCTCTTTACCTGTCGCGATAAAAAAGCGAAAATGCGCGCCATTGATTGACGCATAGGCTTGCTTGAATGACACATCACTATCAAGATTTGATGACTATTTTTAATCGTACGTTTTTTGATGATTACAATACCAAACTTGAATTGGGTGGTGATGAGCCTATTTATCTTCCGGCCGACCAACAGACGCCATACCATCGCATTGTCTTTGCTCATGGTTATTATGCATCAGCGCTGCATGAGGTAAGCCATTGGTGTGTTGCTGGTCCGCAGCGCCGTTTGCTCGAAGACTTTGGCTACTGGTATGAGCCTGATGGCAGAACGCAAGCTAAGCAGGAAGAGTTTGAAAAGGTTGAAGTGCGTCCTCAAGCGTATGAGTGGATTTTGTCAGCCAGTGCTGGCTTTCCTTTTAATGTCAGTTGTGACAACCTACACGGCGATTTTGAACCGGATCGCTTGAGCTTTTTTGCCAAAGTGCATCAAGAAGTCATGAATATTTTGGATTCGGGTTTGCCACCTCGTGTCCAACAACTTTCTACAGCTCTCCGTCAGTTTTATGACATTCCAGAACTGCGCCGTGAAGATTTTTGTGTGAAGTGACAACTTTGTTTCAAGTAACAAGAGATAATGATGATTATAGAATTTGAAGAGCAACTCCTTGAGCTGATTGACCAACGTATCGCATCGGCGTCAGATGACGAACTGTTTGCGGGCGGTTATCTGCGTGGCCACATTTCACTGTCAGCAGCGGCATGTGAAGAAGCGGGAGAAACAGATATTCAAGTTTTGAAATCGCGTATTGAAGCGAGCCTTGATGAAGCGCGCAGTGAGTTATCGCCAGCCGATCGCACTATCGTAAATGATCTATGGCAGCAGTTGGTGGCGGAAGTCTAACGCTGCCGGTGTGCGTGTCGTTAGCTCGGTTATTCAAATTTTTTGAACTTAACCTTTGAATTTTTATGCTTGTTGCCAAGCTTTAAGTTTCTTATTCTGTCATTACTCCCCAATAATAAGGAAAAAGATGATGAAAATTATTGCTTTCGGTGCATCAAATAGTTCAACGTCAATCAATAAAGCGCTCGCAACTTATACGGCTAATTTGGTCGAAGGTGCAGAAGTCAAAGTATTAGACATCAACGACTTCAAAGTGCCTATGTTTAGTGAAGATCTAGAAAAAGAGATTGGCAAATCAGAAGGCGCACAAGCATTTCTGCGCGAAATTGGTGAAGCGGACGCATTGGTTATCTCTTTTGCTGAACACAACGGCCACTACACAGCAGCGTACAAAAACTTGTTTGACTGGGCATCACGTATTGAACGTGCCGTCTATCAAGACAAACCTGCAGTTTACTTAGGTACATCACCAGGCCCTAGCGGTGCGCAATCTGTATTGGCAGCGGCACAAGGGTCAGCGTCATTCTTTGGTGGTAACGTAAAAGCGACGGTATCTGTTCCTAACTTCTATGATGTGTTTAATGTTGAAGAAGGCGTTGTCAGCAACGATGCAGTCAATGCAGAACTAAAACAAGCGGTAACAGCATTGATGCTGTAAGCACCACGCTTGATTGGATTAAAAGGCCTTACTCAGTAAGGCCTTTTTTGCTGTCATAATCTAGTGAACAGATTCGCCCATTTCTTGTTGGTACTTGGCCGCTAAGTCTTGCTTCTGTTCATCACCAATCACTTTACCAGCCATTTGGAAAATATGCTGTTCTTCCTCTTCTAGATGGTGAAGAACTTGGTGCTGAAGGGATTTCATGTGAGTCAACCAAGCGGGAGAATCAAAATCCGTCTCGTCGATTTGAGCTAAGATCTTATCAATTGAGTGGTGCTCAGAAATACCGTGGCGACTCATATCGATCGTCGAATCTTTTTTAATCAGTGGAATATAGAAGTTACGTTCTTCTGCTTCAGCGTGGAGTTGTAACTCTTGTTTCAGCTGAGCATAAAATTCTCGACGAGATTTACTATCACCACTGGTTTTTAGCAAAGCATCCATCAGTAGACGTTGCTTCTCATGACTTTCTCGTAGTGCGTCAAATATGTTATTCATCATTCACCTCTCTATTATTCAACTCTTAGACTTTGGACATTATTGATGGGCGAGCGTGTTAACGTCGCCCCATGGCGCCAAAGCCCATCACCAATGCGATGATAAATAGAACAACAAAGATGTAGAAAAGTACTTTCGCTATGCCCGCAGCCACGCCAGCGATACCAGTGAAACCCAGTGCTCCGGAAATAAGAGCGACGACTAAAAATATCAGCATCCACTTCAGCATGTTGCATCTCCTTAGGATAATGATTGAGTGTGTGACTTTCCTATTGCGATGATTGTGCCAGTTTTTAACTTATTGATTATTATTGTTTTTATTTTTATTGGGTACGGTTGTTGCAAAAATGCTATGAATTAATTACCGATGGAAATGTAAGAAATATCTGAGAAAGGGGCGGTGCAAAACGTATTTTTTGCACCGCAACAAGCACCTAGAGTCGCCAAGGCTTATTTTACCGCTTTGCCTTTACGTAACTTTCTTACCCACATACGGCTCGGGTGCAGAGCTTCGAGGCAATCGACTGGCAGAGGAAGTGGATCACCACAAATTTGCGATGCCAGAACTTCACTCATCAGTGGCGCTGAACTTAACCCACGAGAACCTAGACCTAACAAACAGAAGAGGTTTGGGTAATTGCTGACGTCACTTACCTGCGTTTCATCGGCGGATGCAAGGTGTTGGTATTGATTAAGTATTTGCGCCATATTGCCCACTGCGCCCACGAAAGGCAGATGGTCACGGCTTACGCAGCGGACTCCCTGACGCGACAGATTGCCACTGACATCCACTTGTTGTGGCCATGTTACCCCGGGGAGACAGTCGGTAAGCCTTTGTGCATTGTGTTGCTGCGCATCGGGATCGAATTGGTTGTCGATGTGAGTTCGGTCATAACTTGCGCCAATGCAATGGTGTTGATTGTTGGGATTGCATGGCGTCATGTAACCATCATAGCAAAGTACGGTTTTAAGCTGGCTTAATGTCTGGGTGGTTGGTATATGGCTGACTTGACCTTTCACCTTTGCGAGCGGCAGAGGCTGCGTTTGTTCAAAACGTTCAAACTCGTGGCCGTTCGCCACGACAACGACCTGATGAGTGAATTGACCTTGTGAGGTTACCAGTTGCCATTGTGAGGACTGCCAGTTCAGCGAATCAACGCGGTGTTCGTAATGCGCTGTAAACAAATCGCTTTGTTCAAGCCATGTAATGAGCCCTTGCGTCAATTGAGCGGGGGACAACCACCCACCTAGCGGGTACGAAAGGCTGGCACATTGTGTTTCCAAGCCAACAGTATGCTGTGTTTGCTGTGGGTCAAGAAAGGAAACTAGCTGTGGGTCAAAATCAGCGTGTGCAAGGGGAGCTAACTTGTTCGAGGATTTTTCGTCCCACAGCAGTTGGCAGACGCCAGACCACTGATGAGCAAATGCAAATTGAGTCGCTAATTGATTGACCAGTTGACGCGCAAAGACAAATCCAGGAGCAAAAATACGTGAGACACCTTGATGCTCGGCATTTAACAATGGGTAAATCGCACCTTGGCGATTTCCTGACGCGCCTTGAGCTGGATGAGCGTCTTGGCAATAGAGCGTGACGCGTTTACCGCGCTGAACCAACTGTTTAGCTAACATGGCACTGGCGATCCCTCCGCCAATAATCGCAATATCCTCGCAGTCTTGGGCTCTCGGTCTTGCAAACCAAGGTTTGTGATTACTCGGCGCTTGTCGCTCACTAAGGTGTCCGGCAATCATTTCTCGTTTGGTGCCGAACCCTTTGACTTTCTTCATATCAAAGCCAGCGTCAATTAAACCTCGTCGTACAAAACCTGCGGCGGTAAACGTGGCACAGGTACCGTCTTGTTTCGCCAGTTTTGCCATCCCATCAAACAGGGTTTGATTCCACATTTCGGGGTTTTTACTGGGAGCAAAGCCATCTAAGAACCACGCATCAACGAGCCCTTGGTGTGGTGTTGGAACTAAAGGCATGCAATCTTTAATATCACCAAACCATAAATCTAGGGTGACCGCGCCATCTGCGAGAACAATACGCTGGCATTCAGGCACAGCGAGCGGATAGTGAGATTGAAGCTGCTGAGCATAGTCAGCCAATTCTGGCCATGCTTGGTGTGCTTTAATTAAGTCATCAATGTTTAGTGGATACTTTTCAAAGCTGATGAAATGGAGCTCTTTTAATGGCGCATTTGGATTTTGCCGTCTAAATTCATCAAACCACTGCCATGCAGCAAGAAAGTTGAGCCCGGTTCCAAATCCAGTTTCGGCGATCACAAAGCGCCGCTGTTGAAACTCATGCCAACGTTGAGGAAGGTGGTTTTGGGTGAGAAACACATAGCGTGTCTCTTCCAAGCCGTTAACGTTAGAAAAATAAACGTCATCGAACTGGTCGGAAACAGGGGTACCGGCGTCATTCCACTCGAGTTGAGCGTGGTTTATGGTTGTCATAGTGTCTGATAACTGTGAATATGGAAAATAATTTGGAAGGATTGTACGAATTTCTGGGAAAGCTGACCACTTTTCCAACCCTTCTTAGTTATTATCAAACAGAATTTTGAATTATAGGATTGTCACATGAAACGAGTCGTAATCACCGGTATGGGTATTGTTTCTAGTATCGGTAACAACGTCGAAGAAGTTCTAGCGTCTCTTAAAGCGGGTAAATCTGGTATCACTGCATCAGAGCAGTTCAAGGAAGTCGGTCTACGTTCGCAAGTTTGGGGAGATCTTAAAATTAACCCAGCAGAACACATCGATCGCAAGCAGATGCGCTTTATGGGTGATGCGGCTGCGTATGCATACCTATCCATGCAACAAGCGATTGCAGATGCGGGTTTGAGTGAAGATCAAGTATCAAACGAGCGCACTGGTATTGTCGCAGGTTCGGGTGGCGCGTCTTCTCTAAACCAAGTGAATGCTGTTGATATTTTGCGTGAAAAAGGCGTAAAACGTGTCGGGCCTTACATGGTGCCACGTACGATGTCATCAACTGTCTCTGCATGTCTTGCTACGCCATTTAAAATTCGCGGCGTGAACTACTCAATGAGTTCGGCTTGTGCCACTTCTGCGCACTGTATTGGTCACGCAGCTGAGCTTATTCAATTAGGTAAGCAAGATATCGTGTTTGCAGGCGGCGGTGAAGAACTGGATTGGTCACTGACGATGATGTTTGACGCTATGGGCGCACTATCGACTAAGTATAATGATTCACCGGACAAAGCGTCTCGAACTTACGATGCTGACCGCGATGGTTTCGTTATCTCTGGTGGTGGCGGTATGGTCGTGGTTGAGGAGCTTGAGCACGCTTTGGCTCGCGGCGCGACTATTTACGGTGAAATCGTCGGTTACGGCGCAACGTCTGATGGTTATGATATGGTCGCTCCATCAGGTGAAGGTGCGGTACGTTGTATGAAGATGGCGATGCAAGATGTGGACGGCGTTGATTATGTCAACACTCACGGTACTTCAACCCCTGTTGGTGATGTCAAAGAGTT
This sequence comes from Vibrio olivae, assembly GCF_042428525.1. Classification (NCBI taxonomy): domain Bacteria; kingdom Pseudomonadati; phylum Pseudomonadota; class Gammaproteobacteria; order Vibrionales; family Vibrionaceae; genus Vibrio; species Vibrio olivae. The sequence goes on along the minus strand of NZ_JBHMEP010000001.1, from coordinate 1,694,389 downwards.
AGGCGCGATTCAAGAAGTGTTTGGTGGCAATAGCCCTGCAATTTCTGCAACGAAAGCAATGACTGGCCACGCACTGGGTGCGGCGGGTGTTCACGAAGCGATTTATTCTACATTGATGCTGCACAACAACTTTATTGCACCAAGTATTAACGTTGAAAACTTGGATACTGCAGCAGAAGGTTTGGACATTGTAACGGCCACTCGCGAAGCGGAGTTGAATACCGTAATGTCAAATAGCTTTGGCTTTGGTGGTACTAACGCTACGTTGGTGATCAAGAAATACCAAGCGTAAATCTGTTTTGCTTGCAATAAGCAGCTCAATTTCCAGACTTGATTGGCTAAGCTGATCGGACAGACGCAGACTCTGACCCATGGAGAGCGGGTCAGGATCCTTTTGTTCTGGAATATTACCCGGCCATTGTGCCGGGTATTTTTATATATGGATTATCCAGACTTTTCTCTCGACACTGATTAGGCTTTTTTGCACAATCGTCACACCTTTTTGAATAGTGAACCAATATGAAAATCCTGATTGATGAAAACATGCCTTACGCGCAGCAATTGTTTAGCCAGCTGGGTGAAGTGATTTTAAAACCGGGTCGCCACCTTACGGCTGATGATTTAGTCGATGTCGACGCTCTGATGATTCGCTCTGTAACGAAAGTTAATGAATCACTGCTGAGTAAGGCAAATAAGCTCAAATTTGTTGGTACGGCAACCGCGGGTATGGACCATGTTGATCAGGCTTTGCTGGCCGAAAAAGGCATCTTTTTTACTGCCGCACCAGGATGCAACAAAGTTGGTGTAGCGGAATACGTAGTCAGTGTCATGCTGGTATTGGCACAGCAACAGGGGTTTTCTATATTTGATAAAACCGTCGGAATTATTGGTGCTGGCCAAGTGGGGAGTTATCTCGAACAGTGCCTTAAGGGTTTAGGGCTTAAAGTGCTAATTAACGATCCACCGAAACAACAACAAGGTGACGAGCGTCTATTTACCCCACTAAACCAACTGCTTGAAAAAGCCGATATCATCACTGTTCACACGCCAATTACCCGTGATGGTGACCACCCCACGCATCACCTATTTGACCAAGCTACCCTTGATGCATTGCGGTCTGACCAAATTTTAATCAACGCTGCGCGCGGTCCTATCATCGATAATCAAGCGCTGAAGCAACGTCTAGCGAAACAAGACGGGTTTACAGCCGCCCTTGATGTTTTTGAATTTGAACCAGAAGTTGATATGGAACTGCTGCCTCTGTTAGCATTCGCCACCCCGCACGTTGCTGGGTATGGATTAGAAGGTAAAGCGCGTGGAACGACGATGATCTTTAATAGCTACTGTCAGTTTCTTGAGCGAGATTTATCGGCAAGTGCGAGCGAACTGTTGCCAACGGCACCAGTCCCATACATCGCTCTCGATCGCGCTTGGGATGAAGCAACGCTGCATAATCTGACTCAGCTGGTTTATGATGTACGTAAAGATGATGCACTATTTCGACGAGAAATCCATAAACCCGGTTCGTTTGACCAGATGCGTAAGCAATATTGGGATAGACGAGAATACAGTGCAGTCCAATTAGCGGGTGATGAAACGTGTAATCTTTCACCACTCGACAAACTCGGTTTTCAGGTTGAGGTAAACAAATGAGCCAACAATTTAATGTCGCCATTTTCGGTGCGACGGGCGCCGTCGGTGAGACAATCCTAGAAGTACTAAAAGAGCGTGAATTTCCGGTTGGTGAGTTGTTCCTTTTAGCCAGTGAGCGTAGCGAAGGTAAAACCTACCGTTTTAACGGTAAAACGATTCAGGTACAAAATGTAGAAGATTTTGACTGGACACAAGCGCATATTGGTCTATTTTCTGCTGGTGCTGAGTTGTCTGAACAATGGGCACCGATAGCGGCAGAAGCGGGGGTGGTTGTTATCGACAATACCTCACAGTTTCGGTACGACTACGATGTACCACTTGTCGTTCCTGAAGTTAATCCCGAAGCGATTGCTGAGTTTCGCAACCGTAATATTATTGCCAATCCTAATTGTTCGACGATCCAAATGCTGGTGGCTTTGAAACCGATTCAGGATGCCGTTGGCATAGAACGCATTAACGTTTCTACATACCAATCTGTATCGGGAGCAGGTAAAGCGGGCATTGATGAATTGGCTGGTCAAACGGCGAAGTTACTTAATGGTTTGCCTGCGGAATCTGAGCAGTTTTCACAACAGATTGCGTTTAACTGTTTACCACAAATCGATCAGTTCATGGACAACGGCTACACCAAAGAAGAGATGAAAATGGTGTGGGAGACACAAAAGATTTTTAATGATGCGTCGATTACCGTAAATCCTACTTGTGTTCGCGTTCCGGTTTTTTATGGTCACGCTGAAGCAGTACACCTTGAAACACGTGCACCGATTGACGCTCAAGAAGTTATCCAACTACTTGAACAAACTGACGGAGTGGACGTTTTCCACGGTGAAGATTTTCCTACCCAAGTTCGCGATGCGGGTGGTAAAGATACGGTCATGGTTGGACGAATTCGTAATGATATTAGCCACCACAGTGGTATCAACCTATGGGTTGTGGCCGATAATGTGCGAAAAGGTGCGGCGACGAATGCGGTGCAAATCGCTGAAGTGCTGATTCGCGATTACTACTAAGGTTTATAGAATGCCCCAGCCTAAAAACTGGGGCTTTTTTATACACCTTGTAAGGAACTGCACAAATATTGTGTGAGATTACTGCGATTATTGCGTTTGACACACATTTTTTGGCTTACAACCTATAGTTTTAAAGTGGTTATCCGATATATTTGTTAGATCCGTGTTTTAACTTTTTGTAGCACACAGCTTGAGCTTTTTTATGCGTCGATTTTTTATACGTTTACTATTGCCCATTGCACTAGTAGCCGTGACTCAGACTTCATTCGTTAGTGCAGAGAGTATTCGTTTAAAAGGACCGAATGGTGAAATTCAAAATTCGCCGCAATTTGCCGATCCTGTCATCAGAAATAACAATAACGAACCTTCCCGTTTTTTTGGCCCCACTACGGGCTCTGACACGCTTTGGAGTATTGCCACTCGTCTAAGACCTTCTAATGATGTCACTGTTCAACAAACGTTATTGGCGATTTTTAATCTCAACCCGAGGGCGTTTGAAAATCAAAACATTCATAACTTGTTACCGGGTAGTACGCTTCGAGTTCCTTCACTGGCTCAGGTAAGAGGCACATCTAACCAAGAAGCCGTTGCTATTTTGGCAGCGCATCAAGCCAAGTTGAATGGTACGAATGCGCGTTTAACGCCTCAACCTGCCACTCCAACAAGTCCTAGTTCTCGCATTCCTGTTGCGGTGCCGACACCGAGTGAGCCTGCGACCAGCGAAGCCCCAGAAGTCACTCCCGAACCTCAATCGCAGCCTTCGATGCCAGCGGAGGCACCTGAGTCTCAGCCAAGCCAAGAGCAGCAAATCGCTGAACAAGAAACCCAAGGTCAGGTTAATCAATTAGAAAACCAACTGGCTTCTTCTGAAGATGAATTACTGGCACTTGAAGAGAAGAACCATAAGCTGCGCTTAATGCTGGCGAATGTACAGTCAGAAGTTGATGTACTTAAAGATGAGTTAAATGATGAAAATCGAATTCGAAACGAAGTCGAAAAGCTGCTGAGCCAAGAGCGTGAACGTTTAGCCAAAGAGCAACAAATGGCGCCATCAGAGATGGATCAGTTACTCTCTAACCCATTTGTACTTGGCGCTCTCGCGATCATTCCTGGACTATTAATTGGCCTGCTCGTGGTGTCGCTGCTTAGTCGCCGTAACAAGAAAGATGAACAAGGTGAGCAGCAAGCACAAACCCAACCAGAACCTGTAATGCCGATCATTCCAGAGCAAATGAATGATGAAGTCGACGACGATCTGGTTCTCGATGATGATCTCTTCAGTGACTCAAGCGATGATGAAGAGTTGCTATTTAGTGATGAGATGGATCTTGATGGCGATACGGACGAGCCAGAAGCAGAGACAGGGGACAATGCTGAAGATGATATTTTCGCCGATCTGGATGACAATGATCTTGATTTCAATCTAGAAGATGAAGACGGCGAAGACCCATTTGCAGGTATTGGTGATGACGGTGACCTAGATACAGAACTTGCTGATAGCGTTAGCTCAAATGGTATTAGTGTAAATGGTGAAGAGAAAGCCCTCGGTCTCGAAGAGATGGAAAAGGCGCTCGATGACGTCGCGAATGGTACCGACAGTGATGATTTCGACCTCTCTGATGATGAATCTCTCAGTGAGGATGATATCGACTCGCTACTTGAAGACAATGAAAGTCTAGACAGCGACGAGATTGATCAATCAATGCTTGATGATTTGTTATCTGAAGCCGTAGATGACGAAGACGATTTTGACCTAAGCAGTGACGACGAGCCGCTTGCTCCGGAGCAGCAAGCATTGTCCGATGAACCTCAGTTAGCCTCAGATAGCGATATAGACGATATCTTTGCACAGATGGAAACTCAATCGACGCTTGATGAGTTGGAAGAGAGTGCTGATGAACTGTCTGCTGACGATGAAGCGCAATTGCTTGATGAGTTGCTCGATGATGACGAAGATACCCCAGACTTTGACCTCGCCGAAGATCAAACTCTTGACGAAGCATTAGACCCAGAAGACCAATTAGATTGGGATGAAAGCAGCACGGATTTACTCGACGAGCTGCTTGAAAGCGCAGATGATGATGAGGCGTTTGATACCGACTCAACGGCGATGCTCGACGAGTTACTTGATGATGATGCCCCCGTTGACGATGAGCAACAGGAGCATGTGAGTGATGAATTAGACGAACTAGAAAGCGCGCTGTTTGATGAAGAGTTGTCTTCTGAAGATGATCTTGATGATGCTGAAGCGACTGAGTTGTTTGACGAGTTGCTTGAAATTGAAAAACAAGCGCAATCTGAACAAGGGAGTGATGAAGGCGCACAGGATGATGAGCCTGCGCTGGCGGAAGAAACCCAACCCGACTTTTCTCGTGATGAGTTTGTTGATGATTTAATGAAAGTTGCGCCAGAGGCGGACCCTCTGCTTGATGAGCTTTCCGAAGATGAGACTCAGCAACCATCATCCGATAAGTTGAATGAAACGCTTGACGGCAACGACCTCGAACAAAACACTGAAGAGCCAGAGCCAGAGCCAGAGCCAGAGCCAGAGCCAGAGCCAGAGCCAGAGCCAGAGCCAGAGCCAGAGCCAGAGCCAGAGCCAGAGCCAGAGCCAG
>NZ_JBHMEP010000001.1:0-1689014 GCF_042428525.1 Vibrio olivae | reverse complement strand
CCAGAGCCAGAGCCAGAGCCAGAGCCAGAGCCAGAGCCAGAGCCAGAGCCAGAGCCAGAGCCAGAGCCAGAGCCAGAGCCAGAGCCAGAGCCAGAGCCAGAGCCAGAGCCAGAGCCAAAATCAGAACCTCAGTCTGACCTATCTGAGCTGGAAAATGAGCCAGTACCGGATGTGGCTGGGCAGTCGGACAACCAAGAGGACGCAGCAAGTGAGATTGAGGAGCCAGAGCTTTCTGATCAGCAGGCGCTATCTGAGGATGATCTGTCTCCGATTGATGTCGACGATGAGCCGAATGTCCAGTCTCAGGAAAGTCAGGATAAGACAGACATTGAGCCGTCTGAGTTATCGGAAGAAGCTGATGTTCAATCAACCAAGAGTGACGTTGAGCCGAGTGAGTTAGAACCGTCTGCAACTCAAGACCAACAGGCGTCAACTGATGCCGAGGAATTCGAATCGCCATCATCTGAGTCGTCAGGCGACAGTGATGATGAATTTGAGTTTGACCCTCAAATCGAGGGTGAGGATACTCTTGCAGAAGCAGAAGCAGAAGCAGAAGCAGAAGCAGAAGCAGAAGCAGAAGCAGAAGCAGAAGCAGAAGCAGAAGCAGAAGCAGAAGCAGAAGCAGAAGCACCTCGTCCAGAGCCAGTCGCCAACGAATTCGGTACACCACAAGATGAAGATTGGGAGTTTGATGATGCACCTGAATCTCCTTTCGCTGAAAAGCTTGAGGAGGCGCCGCAATCAGCCCCAGAAACCACACCTGATATTGAACAAAATTCCGATGCGTCAAGTGCAGAGCCGGAAGCGCCGCTAAGCGCTGAGGAAGATGAGTTTGATTTTGACGATCTTGAACTGCCTGAGTACGGTGAAGAACAAGCCTTAGCCGATGAGCTAGATACGGACACGCCAAGTGCAGAGACAGACGCGCCGCAAAGCACCGAAGAAGATGAGTTTGACGTTGATCTTGAGCTGCCTGAGTACGGCGAAGAGCAAGCCTTAGCCGATGCCGATGAGCCAGAACAGGACGCGCCAAGTGCAGAGCCAGAGGCGCCGCAAAGCGCTGAGGAAGATGAGTTTGACGTTGACGACCTTGAACTGCCTGAGTACGGTGAAGAACAAGCCTTAGCCGATGAGCTAGATGCGGACACGCCAAGTGCAGAGACAGACGCGCCGCAAAGCGCCGAGGAAGATGAGTTTGACGTTGACGATCTTGAGCTGCCTGAGTACGGCGAAGAGCAAGCCTTAGCCGATGCCGATGAGCCAGAACAGGACACGCCAAGTACAGAGCCAGACGCGCCGCAAAGCGCCGAGGAAGATGAGTTTGATTTTGACGATCTTGAGCTGCCTGAGTACGGCGAAGAGCAAGCTTTAGCCGATGCCGATGAGCCAGAGCAGGATGCGCCAAGTGCAGAGTCAGACGCGCCGCAAAGCGCGGCGAAAGATGAGTTTGACGTTGACGATCTTGAGCTGCCTGAGTACGGCGAAGAGCAAGCTTTAGCCGATGCCGATGAGCCAGATCAGGACGCGCCAAGTGCAGAGACAGACGCGCCGCAAAGCGCGGCGGAAGATGAGTTTGACGTTGACGATCTTGAGCTGCCTGAGTACGGCGAAGAGCAAGCCTTAGCCGATGCCGATGAGCCAGAGCAGGACACGCCAAGTATAGAGTCAGACGCGCCGCCATCAGAGATAAAGCCTGAGAATGTCGAGCAGCATAATGAACGTCGGCAGCCAGTCGAAAACTACGATGAACAAACCTTCAACGAGCTACTGAAAGAAGAAACACCCTCGAAGCACTCGTTTGACTTTAATCGTCCTATGGATGATGAAATTTCTGATAGCGCAGGCATGGATCTCGATGCGATGTTAGAAGTTGGGGGTGAGGACTGGAATGGTTTTAACTTATCGCCCGAGCAGCAAGCTGAAATTCCTGATGAGATACCAGAAGAAGAACAAGGTATCTGGAACGATGATGAACTGTCAGAGCCGCAAGCGACAGATGAAGACTGGGGCGTTCAAGATGATCTCCCGTCAGTTGAAGCGGATACCAAAGGCTACCGCACCATCGATGAACTGATGGCTGAAGTCGAAGAGGCTGAAAAGGACTCGATGCTAACGGATGACGATCTGAAGCTGGATGTCGGTTTAAATGACTTCCCAGACGTGATTGGTGATATCGGTGATAATACCGATGTCGATGCGAATTCTGAGGCTGCGGGTAAGTTGGATTTAGCCAAAATATACATTGAAATGAACGATCCTCAAGGTGCGATTAAGCTTCTCGAAGAAGCAATTGTGGATGGAAGTGATAGCATTCGCCGTGAGGCGAAAAATCTAATAGATGCGATTCATGGCCGTTAATCTGAGTTGAATAAGGGGGCGAGAAGCCCCCTTATCATTAGCGCTGAGAACGTATATACTTCTCGGCCCAATTTTCAGTGAGATGTAGCAAATGAAGATAGCGTTAGGCATTGAATACAACGGAGCACACTATTTTGGCTGGCAACGTCAGCGTGACGTGAACAGCGTACAACAAGAGCTTGAAAAGGCGCTGACTATAGTGGCCAATCATCCCGTTGAAGTGCAATGTGCCGGACGGACGGATGCCGGTGTGCATGGCACCGGACAAGTGGTGCATTTTGAGACTAACGCATCTCGGAAAATGGTGGCGTGGACGATGGGAGTCAACGCCAATATGCCATCAGATATTGCCGTTCGTTGGGCTGTAGACGTTGACGATGAATTCCATGCTCGTTTCTCTGCAACGGCCCGCCGTTACCGCTACATTATTTATAACAGTGCATTAAGACCCGGCATATTAAACGATGGCGTCAGCCATTATCACGGAGAGCTTAATGTGGAACGCATGCATCAGGCTGGACAATATTTGTTGGGCGAAAATGACTTTACATCATTTCGTGCTGTACACTGTCAGTCTCGAAGCCCATGGCGCAATGTCATGCATTTAAATGTGACTCGTCATGGTGATTATGTGGTGGTCGATATCAAAGCAAATGCGTTCGTCCATCATATGGTCAGAAATATCGTTGGTAGTCTTATCGTCGTCGGGCGTGGAGAACAAGCGCCTGAGTGGATAGAGTGGTTACTGCATCAAAAAGATAGAAAACTCGCTGGCGCGACAGCGAAAGCAGGTGGACTATATTTAGTTGATGTGGATTACCCGGAACAATTTGGTTTACCTCAAGTGCCTATTGGCCCGCTATTTTTACCAGATAACCTGAACTAATTTGGGGATAAATGTCTGAGTTAATAGTGGTTGAGATATCAATACAGGAAATAGGTACAACCAGTTTTTTGTCCACACTTGGCTGTTTATATGCTTTAATTCTCCACGCGTAAATTCAGAATTTTTATCTCTCGATCGCCGAGAGAGAATTAAGAGAAAAGGTCTTCCATGAGTTGGCTTGAAAAGATTTTAGAGAAAAGCAACATTGTTAGTTCACGTAAAGCGTCCATCCCTGAAGGTGTTTGGACTAAATGTACCTCCTGTGAACAGGTGCTTTACTATGCGGAGCTAGAACGTAACCTTGAGGTGTGCCCAAAATGTGGTCACCACATGCGTATGAAAGCCCGCCGTCGTTTAGAAGCCTTTTTGGACGAAGCGAATCGTGTTGAGTTAGCCGACGAACTCGAGCCGCAAGATAAGCTGAAATTCAAAGACTCTAAGCGTTATAAAGACCGTATCTCTGCTGCTCAAAAGAGCAGTGGTGAGAAAGACGCCTTGGTTGTGATGAAAGGGGAACTTCACGGTTTGCCTGTCGTTGCCTGCGCCTTTGAATTCTCCTTTATGGGCGGATCTATGGGCTCAGTTGTTGGTGCACGTTTCGTGCGCGCTGTTGAAGCGGCCATTGAGCAAAAAAGCGGTTTGGTTTGTTTCTCTGCCAGTGGCGGTGCGCGAATGCAAGAAGCTTTGATGTCATTGATGCAAATGGCGAAAACCAGTGCGGCACTTGAGCGTTTGTCTGAGAAAGGCCTACCGTTTATTTCGGTGATGACCGACCCTACAATGGGTGGTGTTTCGGCAAGCTTGGCGATGCTGGGCGATATCAATATCGGTGAACCTAAAGCCCTTATTGGCTTTGCTGGACGCCGAGTTATCGAGCAAACAGTGCGCGAAGACTTACCGGAAGGTTTCCAACGCAGCGAGTTCCTGCTTGAGCATGGTGCGATTGATATGATTGTCGATCGTCGTGAGATGCGTCAACGTGTTGCCGGTCTATTGGCAAAATTGACCGCTCATGAGTCACCTTTGGTAGTTTCTGTGAACGATTCTCCAAATGAAGCGCCTTACACTGTACCAGAAGCTGACGAAAAAGGTTAAAGTAGACCCTAACGACACAGCCCGCAGATTTCGGTTATTAGTTAGATGAGTCAAACCCTTATACGTCCCCAAGCCACATCCTCTCTTGCGATGTGGCTTGATTATTTAAATACTATTCATTCCTCCGCCATTGATCTCGGCCTTGACCGTGTCTCTCAAGTTGCCCAGCGCGCTGAACTTACTAAACCGGCTCCCTGTGTTATTACCGTTGCAGGTACTAACGGTAAAGGTTCAACATGTGCGTTAATGGAAGCGATTTTGCTTGATGCTGGCTATAAGGTTGGTGTCTACAGTTCTCCCCACTTAATTCGCTATAACGAGAGAGTTCGCATTAATGGCCAAGATGCCGATGATCAAGCGCATATTGACGCGTTTGTCTATGTTGAGCATCAACGCGGTGATATTTCTCTTAGCTTATTTGAATTCGGTACTTTGGCTGCGCTTCGTCTTTTTCAACAGCAGAAGGTTGAGGTGGTATTACTTGAGGTTGGACTCGGGGGGCGCCTTGATGCGACCAATGTGGTTGAACATGATGTTTCCGTTATTACCAGTTTAGCCATCGATCACGTCGATTGGTTGGGCAGTGACATCAATGTCATCGGTTTTGAGAAAGCGGGCATTTTTCGAAGTGGTAAACCGGCGATTTGCGGACAGCCGCAAGCGCCTGGAACCGTAGCAGCACATGCCGACGATATTGGCGCAGATTTGCATCAAGTCGGTATCCAGTACAACTATCAGCAGATTGACGAACAGACTTGGCAATGGAACAGTGGTCCTTATCAACTTGATGCTTTGCCTGTTCCTCAGTTACCACTGCCTAATGCAGCCACGGCGTTGATGGCGCTGGGGAGTGCAGGTTTAGAAATCAGTGATATTAATATCGTTAACGGCTTAAAAAATGCTCGTTTGGCTGGGCGTATGCAGGTTGTTCAGCATGAGCCCGTTGTTCTATTTGACGTTGCCCATAACCCACACTCAGCGCAATATTTAGCGGATAAAATTACGCAGCAGTATCCAGGCCGTAAGGTGCGGATGGTCATTGCGATGCTCCACGATAAAGACATCGCATCAACGCTTGAAGCGTTAAAGCCCATTGCTTCTTACTGGTATGTTGCTTCTTTAACCGGGCCTAGAGCGGCGAAAGCGAGTGAGCTGTGTGAACATCTCGATGATGACTTCATCGCTTTTGCAAAGCCAGTAACGGCTTTTAAAGCAGCGTTGACAAATGCGAGCAGTGACGACGTCATAATCGTCGCCGGTTCGTTCCATACTGTTGGTGAAATTCTTGAATACTGGCAGCAACAAGGAGAATAAATGGCGAGTAAGTTTCAAAATCGATTGGTTGGAACGATTGTTCTGGTTGCTATCGGTGTGATTGTATTGCCTGATATTTTGGATGGCCAAAAAACACATTATCAGGAAGATTTAGACAGTATTCCAATTAAGCCAGAGATTGCCCAAAATGAAAATTTTGATGTCTTAGAGCCTGAAGAGGATACCAATGAACTGCCTCCTAGTCCGGTGTCGGCGACGGTAAAAGCACCGTCAACAGAATCAAGTTCGACGCCAGAGCAGGTTACACAGAAAAAGCCGCAAGAGCCACTTGAGGTTGAAGTGAAAGAGGTACCAGAGCGCAATGAGTACAAAGACAGCGCTTGGATCATTCAACTGATGGCACTAAAAAATGCGGACAATGCACAAACTCTCATCGAAGATCTACAGAAACGAGGGTATCAAGCTCATACCAAGTTGGAAAATGGCTATACCCGAGTGATCATAGGCCCTGATGTTTCAAAGACTAAGCTCGAACGACAAATTTCCGAATTGGAGAAAATTACCGGTTCCAAAGGTCGATTGCTTAAATTTAAACCACTAAATCCATAAGAAAACGTTTGCGTCAGCATTTTTTCTGTTAAAATGCGCGCCAACTTAAGATGTAGATAGACATGAATTGGTTAGATATTGTCATTTTGAGTGTGATCGGCCTATCGGCTTTGATCAGTTTAGTACGTGGCTTCGCGAAAGAGGCTTTGTCATTGGTGATTTGGTTTGGGGCATTTTTTATTGCCAGCCAGTATTACGCGAAACTCGCGGTATATTTCTACAATATCCAAGACGAACTCATTCGCAACGCAGCAGCAATCGCTGCTTTGTTTGTTGCCACGTTAATTGTAGGAGCTATCGTTAATTATGTGATAGCTCAGCTTGTACAAAAAACAGGCTTGTCCGGAACGGACAGAGTACTCGGCGTTGTGTTCGGTGCTTTAAGAGGTATTTTGATTGTCTCTGCGGCTTTGTTTTTTATGGATGCGTTTACAACGTTTCCTGATACAGTGTGGTGGAAAGGATCGCAATTGGTGCCTGAGTTCAGTCGTATCATTGCACCGTTTTTTGAACACTTACAAGCAACATCTAGTTTCCTATCTGGCGCGATTTAGCGCGCCAGAAATGTCGAAAATCGAGGGTTAGGACATGTGTGGTATTGTCGGAATTGTGGGCACAACGCCTGTAAACCAGTCTATCTATGATGCGTTGACAGTGTTACAGCATCGTGGCCAAGACGCTGCGGGTATTTGTACCATAGATAGCAATCGTTTTCGTCTGCGAAAGGCGAACGGTTTAGTCAAGGATGTCTTTGAAGCTAAACACATGCAGCGCTTGCAAGGTACCGTTGGAATAGGGCATGTGCGCTACCCAACTGCAGGGAGTTCGAGCGCCTCAGAAGCTCAACCTTTCTACGTAAACTCTCCTTTCGGTATCACCCTCGCTCACAACGGTAACCTCACTAACGCTCAAGAAGTTCGCCAAAAACTGTTTGATAAAGACCGTCGCCACATTAACACGACCTCAGATTCTGAGGTGTTGCTGAATGTGCTAGCGCACGAAATTGATACAGTGAAAGGCAATGTTACAGCGGAAGATGTGTTTCGTGCGGTCACCAGTGTTCACCGTACTATTCGTGGTGCGTATGCCGTCAGTGCGATGATCATTGGTCATGGTATGGTGGCATTTCGTGATCCCAATGGCATTCGTCCATTGTGCCTTGGTAAGCGAGAAGTCAACGGTAGCTTTGAGTATATGGTGGCTTCAGAGTCGGTAGCGCTTGATGCTGTCGGATTCGATTTTATGCGTGATATCGCGCCAGGCGAAGCGGTGTATGTCACCTTTGAAGGTGAGCTGTTTACTCAACAATGCGCTGATAACCCATCACTGAATCCATGCATCTTTGAATTTGTCTATTTTGCACGTCCTGATTCGTTTATCGATAAAATTTCGGTTTACAGTGCGCGTGTAGAGATGGGTAAAAAGCTTGGTGATCGTATTTCTAATGATTTCGCTCATCTTGATATTGACGTGGTCATCCCGATCCCTGAAACGTCATGTGATATTGCGCTGCAAATCGCGCAAGCGATTGATAAACCGTACCGCCAAGGTTTCGTCAAGAACCGTTACGTTGGACGTACCTTTATCATGCCGGGGCAGCAACAGCGTAAGAAATCGGTTCGCCGTAAACTGAACGCGATCCGTTCCGAGTTCAAAGACAAGAACGTATTGTTGGTTGATGACTCCATTGTTCGTGGCACAACGTCTGAGCAGATCATTGAGATGGCGAGGGACTCTGGCGCGAAGAAGGTCTTTATGGTCTCTGCAGCCCCAGAAATTCGCTTCCCGAACGTTTATGGTATCGACATGCCAAGCGCTAACGAGTTGATCGCTCATGGGCGTGACAGTGAGGCGATTTGTAAGCAAATTGGTGCCGATGAGCTTATTTTCCAAACCTTAGACGATTTGGTGGATGCAGTTGGAATGGGCAACCGTGATATTGCGAAATTTGAAACCTCTGTGTTTAACGGTGAATACGTCACTGGCGATATTGATCAGCAGTACCTTGATTTTCTTGAATCCTTACGCAACGATGATTCCAAGTTGGAGCGTGAAATTCTGCAAGAAATTGCGAGTTTAGAACTCTATAACGAAGGTGCATAACCTGACTTAGCCAATAAAAAAAAGCTTCCAATGATGGAAGCCTTTTTTGTCGCTGTATCGACTTAAAACGCCGGGCGCTTAAACTGACTCAGAATAAACATGGCCGCTGCTGAAAGTACCACAGAAGGCCCGGCGGGGGTGTCCCAGTGCCAAGACATGCTAATCCCTCCAAACACCGCAAGAACCCCAATCAGAGAGGCAAACAGCGCCATAGTTTCTGGGCTGGATGCAAAGCGTCTAGCGGTTGCTGCAGGAATGATTAAAAGTGAAGTCATGATCAATGCGCCCACAAACTTCATTCCTATGGCGATAACCAACCCCATGAGTAGCATGAGAATCAGCCGCATCAGATCAATGTTGTGACCTTCTATTGCTGCCAACTCCTCGTTAACGGTTGTAGAAAGTAACGGGCGCCAAAAGGCAAACAGGATGGCGCCAACCACAGCCACGCCAAGATAGATAAAGCTTAAGTCATGGCTTGTCACGGCAAGGAGATCACCAAATAAGTAACTCATTAAATCGATACGGACATCATCTAAGAAGCTAACAGCCACTAATCCGAGAGATAATGCACTGTGGGCGAGTATGCCGAGCAAGGTATCCGTCGCGACGACTAATTGCTTTTGCAGGCCAACCAAAATAAGCGCTAAACCTAAGCAGCAAACAATTAACGCTAGGTAGAGATTCACATCAAGGAGAAAGCCGAGGGAAATGCCAAGTAGTGAGGCATGCGCTAATGTATCGCCAAAATAAGCCATTTTTCGCCACACAACAAAAGATCCAAGTGGCCCAGCAATCAACGCGATGCCGATGCCAGCAAAAATGGCAGGAAGTAAAAATTCAATCATTATGATGGCCGTGTAAATGATGAGAGCATTGTTGGGCGTCACCTTTCACTGGTTGACCCGCTAAGTCATGGTGATGATGATCGTGCTGATGGTGATAAAACGCTAACGTCTCATGACGAGCTTGCCCAAATAGTGCGATGTATTGAGGGTGCTTGGTAATATCATCTGGTGCTCCAGAGCAGCAAATATGATGATGTAAACACACCACATGATCGGTTTTGGCCATAACAAGATGTAGGTCATGAGAGACCATAAAAACGCCACAATTAAAGCGATAACGAAGGGTGTTAATTAAATCATAGAGATCCATCTGCCCTTGAATATCCACACCTTGAGCTGGTTCATCAAGGACTAACAGATCAGGGCGACGAAGTAAGGCACGCGCGAGTAACACCCGTTGGTTTTCGCCGCCTGACAGTGAATGCATATTGGCATTATGAAGATGTTCAGCCCCAACCAACTTTAACGCAGACGTCAGCTCCTGGTCGCTATATTTTCCAGCAAGGCGCAAAAAACGGCTGACGTTGAGCGGCAGAGTTTCGTTTAACTTTAGCTTCTGGGGCACATAACCAATGCGCAGACCTTTACTGCGGACGACTTGACCTTGAAAACGGGTTTGTAACCCAAGAAGAACTTTTACTAACGTTGATTTACCAGCCCCATTGGGGCCGATTAGCGTCGTGATCTTTCCGCGTTCAAGTTCTAGGCTGACGTTATCTAAAACCGTTTTATCAGCGAAACGGACTTGAATATTCTTTAGCTCGACTAATGTCGACATGGTGATAACTCACTTGCTAATTGATGATGTTATAATATAACATTTAGACTTTGCTATCGCTATATTACCGTAATGAGATTTTTATGAGACGGATATTTTTATTGATCGTCACGAGCCTACTGGGCACACAGGTGGCTTATGCCCAACAGGTATTAACCAGTTTTAAACCGATTCAAATGATCACTCAGGAACTCACAAAGAATGTGACTGAACCCGATGTATTGCTGGCGGCGAATACCTCACCCCATGATTATGCATTACGTCCATCGGATGTGAAAAGAATAAATCACGCGGATTTAGTGATTTGGTTTGGGCCAACCCTTGAGCCATTCTTGAGTAAAACGCTAGAAAATCGAGAAAATACGTTTACCATCAGTGAGGTTCCTCATCTCGATTTGCTTGAATTCGAGCATCATGATGAACACGAACACGAACACGAACACGAACACGAACACGAACATGGAGATGGGCATGATCATGGTCGCTTTAACCCGCATTTTTGGTTAGGTCATGAACAAACGCTCACGATGGCTCGCGCATTAACGGCTAAACTTATCAGCATAGATTCAACGCATAGCGAGCAGTATCAGAAAAACTTGGCTGAGTTTGAAGACAACCTAAATCAGACATTTGCTGAGATTGACCTTAAGCTAGAGCCTGTGCGTGAAAAAGGGTATTACGTTTTCCATGATGCTTATGAATATTTTGAGAAAGATCATCAGTTAAATAATCTAGGCCACTTTACTGTTTCGCCTGAGCGTAAGCCCGGCGCGAAAACGCTCATCTCCATTCGTAACGCACTGAGCAGCAGTAATGCGCAGTGTGTCTTTGCAGAACCTCAGTTCACGCCCGCGATTGTTGAGTCTGTTGTGCGTGGCACTCAGGCGAGAATCGGCACGCTCGACCCGATAGGCACAGAGATAAACATTGCAGACGGCAGTTACTTTGTATTTCTTGATTCTCTTGCCAATCACTTTAATGATTGTTTAAGCCAGTAAGTTAGGAGGCTTAGTTGCGATAAAAAGCACTAAGCCTTTTCTATGTGACCAACACTAAAAAAGCCAGTATTTAAGCTGACAACCTACCACGAATAAAGTACAAAAGAAGATAATTATCAGTGCAAAAAAATACCATTCGGTAATGAGTGCACGTTATTTTGTGGGTGAGGGCATCGAGCTTGTTGCGAGTTTTTGGTTTGCTGTGCGGATTTTTATTATGCTTCGCGAGTCAAGCAGCGCAGCATGTTTTTTATCCGTTGCCTTCTCAGCACCGAGGGAAAGTTGTGGTTGCCAACCAATTGTTCCTCGGCCCTTCTGGCGGTATTTGGTTACATGATGCCAAGTATCGTATCAAAGTTTTTGATGGCGTTGGCGTGCTTCCTGAGAATGGTTCTGTGTTCGATGTCGCTACCGCTCATCTCACTTATCAAAACCACGCTTTTTGGACCTTCGTCGGTAATGAGGTCTATCGTCTTCTTCCCGGACGAGAGCGTCAGCCCGAGTTCAATCTTACTCCAGGCAGTGAAATTACGCAGATCGGTGCCTCGCAAGGGTATTTGTGGCTGACCGATCAGTCACAGTTTTACGCTTACTACATCGAGACTCAAGTACTTGATGTCTATCCACTCTCGAGAATATATCAATACAATCAAGCGTTGAATGTTGTTATCAATGATGCCCAACATATCGATGGAGAATGGGTGTTAGCGACCAATGCTGGTGTATATATCTCACGGTCGAATGGGTTTCGTTATGTAAGCGCATCGAATAAGCGGCCGGTATCACAATTGTTTTTCTCTAAAACGCGTCGTGAGTTATTGGTTGGGAGTGATGACGGGGCTTTAGTGATTGATGTTGATTCGGGTAGTGATGAACCCGTTGAACGTATTGGTCATGGGCAAGTCACTGCCATGATCGAATCTGACGGCGCGTATTGGATAGGAAGCGATAAAGGGCTCTATCTTTATTCCGTGTTCACTGGGCAAACCGATTATTTAAAGGGGGACACGCACCAAGGGCACCAATTACGCGGTGAACATATCTATGCGTTACTCAATGATCGTCAGGGGGGTATCTGGGTATCGACAGAATTTGGTGTGCAATACCACTCATTGTTTGGCGATCAATTCAAACGCTACGCTCAGCCAGTGTTTGATGAAGCCCAGCATCAGCTTACCCCTGAAATGATATCGCTAGCGCAGACCAAAGGTCACTACTGGTTTTTGTCGGATAGTGGTTTACATCAACTCAAACATAGCGGGCAACAGGCTAAAACGTTCTACTCTGGGAAAGTGTTCGATTATGCTGAAGATGAACAATGGGTATGGTTAGCGACATCACAAGGTGTCAAAGTCGTTGATGCGGACAGTGGCGTGTTGAACACACAGCGAAACCTACCCTCCTTGCTGAGAGATAAGTCGACTCACTTGATCGAAATAACGTCTACGGGCGATGTCCTTGGTGTGACACAAAGTGTGTTATGGCGTTATCAGCTTGAGACAGGGGCGCTTAAACAATGGCATCTTTCTCAGCTCAACCCTCAATCTTTACAGGCAGGGCGGTGGCAATTGTTTGCGGCGCAAGATGGCACGGTGGTGTTAAGTGGCGATAGCGCTATTTCTGTTATTCGTGGAGAGACGGTGCATACCATTAAGGGTTCTCAAAAAATTGGTCGTATTAGCCAGTGGGTTAATATTAGTGAGCATCAACTCTGGGCTGTTGGCCATTACGGTATTTATCAGCTGGATACGCAGCAACTTTCTTTGTCTGACGTGATGATGCCAGCAGAAGGGGTGATGCCCCAATGTGTCGTGCGTAACCAAGATGGTTTATGGCTGAGCTCTTCGTTTGGGCTTAGTCGTTATGATATGTCTGGGCAGTTGCTTGCCCATTACTCGGCACCTTTTGGTGTTATTCATAACGAGTTTTTACCGAGTGCTTGTGTGAATGCGGTCGATGACCAGCGCGATATTTTATTCGCTACTCAGACCGGTGTTATGCGAGTGAGTACTTATCCATTGGTCATGCAAAGCGTACCTCAGCCAAAGCTCATTATTAGCCAAATGACGATCAACCAAAACCAAGATTATTTTGGTGGATTAATTGATAGTCCTATTCGTCTCCGGCTGGGGGATTCGGTCAGCCTACGAGTTGGTGGATTACCTCAGTTAAACAGCGCGAACTTGGAGTACCGCTTAACCGACCAACAAGCGTGGCAACCGCTCAATAGCAACTTGCTAACGCTTAGTCACTTAACGCCAGCTAATTATCAACTGAGTGTGCGCTATTTATTACCTAATGGCGTTGTATCTGATGAGGTTAGTGTCAGTTTGTTTGTGGTGGAGCCATGGTATTTCAAACGTGTTGTCATTATCGGCGCGGTTACTTTAGGGCTCGCACTACTCGCGGTTGGTTTCTACTGGCGTAGCCGAGTCGCCGCCGCTAACCATCGGCGGATGCAGGCCGAGGTGGCACGTAAAACTCAGCATTTAATGCACAAAGATAGAGAGCTGTTAGCGCAAAATCAGCAGTTAAAAAAGCAGCTTCAGGTGAGGAAGGTGCTGTTGTCAGAATTACTGGCGCGCATGAAGCTACGGTTGTCCAAACAAGTGTGGCGCGCGACCAGTAGTGACGATATTGAGCATATTATTAAACGCATGACGCTCGAGTTGGAATTGCTTGAAAATACACGTAGTGACGTACAAGGCGAAAAAGCGGCGTTTGACTTAGTGACGATCGTTAAAACTGCCTTGAGTGTATGGCACGAAGAAATACAGCGCCATGCTATTGCCATTACCCTTGAGCATTCAGAGAATGAGCCAGTATGGATTATGCTCAAGGCCTTTACGTTAGACCAAGTTTTAAGTGGGCTCATCAATAATCTACTGCGTCGATGTTATCAAAAGCAATCTGTGACTGTAAAAATTGAGCAGGATATCGAGGCTCAGTGTGTGCGGTTAAGTTTCTATGACCAAGGCAGAGGCATTGATGAATTAGACTCGACTCCGACGGATTGGGAGGTACTACGTGAGCAAGTTCTGGTTAGTGGTGGAAGCCTGAAGATATACAGTTCCGATGAACGTAATATCATCGAGTTAAGCTGGGGGCTCGCGACTATTTTTGACGAAATTGACGTTGCTGATGACGTGAATTCCAATTTTGACGTTGCGATTGAGCAAGACTCCCCTTGGCTGGAACAAGCACAATATCTTATTGCCCAGCATTACTCCGATCCTGAGTTTACTACCGTGATGGCGGCGAAGCTGCTGTACGTTTCTGAGCGAAGTCTTCAGCGTCGATCCAAGCAACTGAGCGGCAGAACGTTCAAAGATGTGTTAAATGAAACTCGGCTTAACCACGCTTGTCAATTACTCCTCGATGGCGAACGGGTTTCTGAAGTTGCGTTCGCGTGCGGTTACAACGACCCTTCCTATTTCAGTCAGCGCTTTAAGGCACTGTTTGGTGTCTCTCCTTCCCAATTTGTCGAAAACCAAGAAGTGCTATAAACCTTTCTAGTACTTGCTGGATATCCCTTCACTCCAACACATCTTTCTTATGGCCATATGGGTGACACGATGTTTTATCGATATCAAGGTCGGGTTCTATTCAATGACAAGAGGGAATGGTGGTATCAGTTTGTAGTGCAATAAAGTCTTTCTGAAAGGGAAATAGGAAAGGGAAAAAATGTCGTGGTATAGCCGGGGGACTATACCACGGGTACCAAGGATACCTTCGCTTGCTGCCGGAGTGATGTGGATACATCACCTCTGGAATTAAATAGGAAACCACTTGGCCTCCACGAGAATGACTATAAGAAGTTGTGAGGAATGAACGTATAAATTTAACGCCAGTGTGACATAAGAAAAACGACATATTTGTAACGCATTGTTTTTGATTATCTTTTTTGATTTCTGGTAATTTTGTTTTGTGATTTTGGTTTACCAACCAGTAACAGAGAACAAGATTTGACGAATTTAACGTTAGTCATTTTGACGTAAATAACGGTCTAATTTTGCAAAGTTTGATTTTGGACAAGACCCTGCTGTTTAAATGGTCATATTCTTAATAAGAATCCTTCTCATTAGCTATTGGAAATCCGTTTATGAAGCTATCCCAACTGTCACCGGGCGAATCGGCCGTCATTTGTGGTTTTGCTCAGATGACAAGCGATGTGCGCAAAAAATTGATGATTATGGGCATGCTGCCCGATACCAACGTGACCGTTCTGCGTAAAGCGCCGTTTGGTGATCCGCTTCAGGTACAGGTTCGCGGTGTGTCATTAGCGCTACGCAATGCGATAGCGGAACAAATCGATGTTGAGGTGGTGTAATGGATTATCAATTACTGACCGTCGGTAACCCGAACTGTGGTAAAACCACGTTGTTTAATGGATTGACCGGAGCCAAACAGCAAGTTGGAAACTGGGCAGGGGTGACGGTCGAGAAAAAAACCGGGCGCTTTCATCAAGGCGGGGATGATTTTCAAATTACGGACTTGCCGGGTATTTACGCGTTGGATAGCGGTAATGATGCCAATAGTATCGATGAGTCCATCGCGTCTAGAGCGGTGTTAACTCATCCTGCTAACTTGATTGTGAACGTTGTTGACGCTACCTGTCTAGAGCGCAGTTTATATATGACATTGCAGCTACGCGAGTTGGGACGTCCCATGATTGTCGTGCTCAATAAAATGGACGCCTTAAAGCGCGAGCGCCAAGTACTGGATGTTTCCGGTCTTGAACAAGCATTAGGGTGTCCGGTGCTTTCCCTTTCAGCTAATGATCGCGCTCAGGTCCAACGCTTTAAGAGCAAGCTACATAAAATCATCGTTCAAGGTGTGACTCTCAGTGAGTTGGCGCTCGACTATCATGATGATTTTGAATACGCGGCGAATAACTTAAAGTCTCTGTTTGTTGGCCAGATCTCCAGTGCGCGTGCGCTTGCTATTCGTGCCCTTGAAAATGACAGCTTAGTTCTCAACGGGTTACTTCAACCACAGCGAGATATTGTCCAATCTCAGCGTAAGCAACTTCAATTGGATGTCGATCTCCATGTAGCGGATGTCAAATTTAGCTACATACATCAAGTGCTGAAAGTGGTTCGTCGAGAGCAAGGTAAAGCCAGCTATAACTTGACTGAGCGTGTCGATAGTGTGGTACTCAATAAGTGGGTTGGCGTGCCGTTCTTCTTTTTGATTATGTACCTCATGTTTATGTTTGCTATCAATATCGGCAGCGCTTTTATCGACTTTTTCGACATTGGTGTCGGGGCTCTCCTAGTCGATGGTGGACATTATTTGCTCGATGAGCACCTTCCTGTGTGGCTAGTGACGCTATTGGCCGACGGTATCGGTGGAGGGATTCAAACCGTCGCAACGTTTGTTCCGGTTATTGCTTGTTTGTATCTGTTCTTAGCCGTTATCGAAAGTTCAGGCTATATGTCTCGAGCAGCGTTTGTACTCGATAAAGTAATGCAAAAAATTGGTCTTCCCGGTAAAGCGTTTGTTCCACTGGTTTTGGGGTTTGGTTGTAACGTCCCTGCGATTATGGCAACGCGGACTTTGGACCAAGAGCGCGAACGTAAATTGGCGGCATCAATGGCACCATTTATGTCTTGTGGTGCTCGCTTACCGGTGTATGCGCTTTTTGCCGCTGCGTTTTTCCCCAGCAGTGGCCAAAATGTTGTGTTTGCCTTGTATTTACTTGGTATTTTGGCTGCGGTATTTACCGGTCTTGTTCTCAAGAAAACACTGTACCCAGGCTCGAGTGACAGCTTGATAATGGAAATGCCAAATTATGAGTTTCCAACATTACAAAATGTATTAATCAAAACGTGGCAAAAGCTTAAACGCTTTATGCTGGGCGCGGGTAAGACCATCGTTATCGTGGTGACCATTCTGAGCTTCTTAAATTCACTGGGAGTTGATGGCAGTTTTGGTAATGAGGATACGAATAAATCCGTTTTGTCACGTGCCGCTCAAGTCGTCACGCCGATACTTTCACCGATTGGTGTTGAGTCTGATAACTGGCCTGCAACTGTTGGTGTGATTACGGGAATATTTGCGAAAGAAGCCGTTGTTGGGACGCTAAACAACTTATACGCACCAGATGATGCTGCGGATGATGGCGAGTTCGATTTAGCGGCGAGCTTAAGCGAAGCGGTCATGTCTATACCGGATAATTTGGTTGCGTTGAGTTTTTCTGATCCTCTAGGGATTGAAGTGGGAGATTTGAGTAACACCGATTCAGTGGCAGAGGATCAGCAAGTTAACGCTTCTATTTTTGGTAACTTGCAGCACTATTTTAGCGGCGGACATGCAGCGTTTTCTTATTTAGTCTTTATTTTGCTCTACACGCCATGCGTTGCGGCAATGGGCGCATATGTGCGTGAATTTGGCGCTAAATTTGCGCGCTTTATTGCAGTGTGGACTATGGGGCTTGCCTATGCAGGGGCGACACTGTACTACCAGTTATCGCAGTTGACTACCCATCCGCTATCAAGTGGCCTTTGGGTGATTGGAATCGTTGCAGCGAGCGGTGCAATTTTCTGGTGGATGAAGCGCCAAGGGCTCCGTGCTGCGCAACACTTTGAGGCACAAACAGTATGATTCTGAGTGAGTTAAAGCAATATATCCTTGAGCATCACGGCGCAAGTAGCAAGCAATTAGCGAAGCGGTTCGGTCTGTCAGAAGATGGCGTGGATGCCATGCTGAGTGTTTGGATTCGTAAAGGTCAAATATCTAAAATGGTGGATACTAACCGCGATCAGCGAGTGACTAACGTTCGATATGTGGTTAACCCAAGTCATGGGTTGTCATTAACGGTAACGATGTAAGTTTACTCAAAAAAAGCAGCATGTTAATGCTGCTTTTTTATCATCAAGGCACCGAGAATTGTCACGCTGTTTGGAAGGTCTCATTCTGAGCCAAAGCGCGCTGCATTGTTAACGTTAACTCGGTTTGTTCTTCATCGCTGCGAAATACACCTGAAGTATTTCCCCACACAGGACCAGGCCAAGCGATGTCTGTTTTGAAGCGTGCAATATGGTGGATGTGCAACTGGGGCACCATATTCCCAAGAGCGCCAAAGTTGAGCTTATCTGGCGAAAACTGCGTTTCTAGCACTTCAAATACGGATTGTGACTCAAGCAGGAATTGCTGCTGATCGCAGATGGGCAGATGATGCAACTCTTTTAAATCACTGCGCTGAGGAACTAAAATGATCCAAGGCACAGATTGGTCTTTGTGCAGTAATACCATACAAAGCGGAAAGTGACCAACAACAGTGGTGTCTTTGACCAATTGAGGATGAAGTTCAAAACTCATGGTTATTTCTCACAATGTCGAATAGAAAAAGGTTGGCGATGAGCCAACCTTTAACTGAGTGTTACATGCGCTCTAGCGTATTAATGCCAAGCAGCGATAGCCCTTTTTGGATGGTTTTGGCTGTCAAGGCTGCGAGCTTCATACGGCTTTGCTTCGTTTCTTCGTCATTGGCAGCTAGAATTGGGCAGGCTTCATAGAAGCTTGAGAACTGGCCAGCCAACTCAAATAGGTAAGCACACATGATGTGTGGTTGACCTTCACGAGCAACGGATTGAACCGCTTCTTCAAACTGCAGCAATTTGGCAACCAAGGCTTTTTCTTTGTCTTCACTGATGTGAATCGAGCCTTGTAAGTTATCCATTGCAACGCCCGCTTTGGCGAAGATAGATGAAACACGTGTAAATGCATACTGCATGTAAGGCGCTGTATTGCCTTCAAATGCCAACATGTTATCCCAATCAAACACGTAGTCCGTTGTACGGTTTTTCGATAGGTCGGCATATTTTACTGCAGCCATTGCCACTGTTTTGGCGATGTTCTCTTTCTCGTTCGCATCAAGATCAGAGTTTTTCGATTCGATTAGCTGAGCGGCGCGTTCTTCGGCTTCATCCAACAAATCAACCAAACGAACGGTACCACCTGCGCGTGTCTTGAAAGGGCGGCCATCTTTACCCAACATCATTCCAAACGCGTGGTGTTCCAATGCCACATCTTCTGGCACATAGCCCGCTTTACGGACGATGGTCCATGCTTGCATCAAGTGCTGATGTTGGCGAGAGTCAATAAAGTAAAGCACACGGTCAGCGCCAAGTGTTTCATAGCGATACTTGGCACAGGCAATATCGGTGGTGGTATAAAGGAAAGCGCCGTCGCGTTTTTGCACGATAACACCCATTGGGTCGCCATCTTTGTTTTTGTATTCATCAAGGAATACAACTTGTGCGCCGTCATCTTCTACGGCTAAACCTTTCTGCTTCAGGTCTGCAACGATGCCAGGTAGCATGTCGTTATACATGCTCTCACCCATTACGTTATCACGAGTAAGAGAAACGTTGAGACGGTCGTAGTTACGCTGGTTTTGCATCATTGTGATGTCGACCAGTTTCTTCCACATTTGACCACAATATGCATCGCCGCCTTGCAGTTTAACTACATAGCTGCGAGCTTTTTCTGCGAATGCTTCATCTTCGTCATAAAGTTTTTTCGATTCACGATAGAAAGCTTCAAGATCAGACAGCTCCATAGAAACTTCATTGCCTGACTCTTGCTCGATTCGCTCTAAATTCGCAATCAACATACCGAACTGAGTGCCCCAGTCGCCAATGTGGTTAGCGCGAATCACATTATGTCCAAGGAATTCTAAAGTACGGACGACGGCATCACCAATGATGGTCGAGCGTAAATGTCCGACGTGCATTTCTTTGGCTACATTCGGTGCAGAGTAATCGGCAACGATCGTCTTAGGCGCGTCTAGTGCTACCCCAAGTCGTTCATCGTTTAATGCCGTTTCAGCTTGCTGAGCGAGGAACTCTGTGCTCAGGAAAATATTAATAAAGCCGGGCCCAGCAATTTCAGTTTTGCTTGCAATGCCGTCAAGATCTAAAACATCCAAGACTTTTTGCGCAAACTCTCGCGGATTGGTACCTAGTTTTTTCGCGACGCCCATGATGCCGTTAGCCTGGTAATCACCAAACTGAGGTTTTGCTGATTGGCGAACAGCAGCAGGACTGCCTTCTGGCGCGCCAGCGGCTACAAGAGCCTGAGATACTTTATCGTTAATAAGTGCTTGGATATTCACACGTGCATCCTTCAATTCTTGGGAATTGTTTCTATTATACATTGGACATTAATTTTATTCAGATCGCAGAATATTCATCTGTTTAATGTGCATGTATATTTTGTTTATGTTCGAAAAAATGGCGCTCATAATATCAATATTTTTGCGCGGTATACAGGGCGTAAAAACGGATTTTTTCTACTTTTCCTGATTAACTTGCTAGTATTGCGCCCAAATCAGTGGATTGGAAACACAATGATGACAATGACGCTTCACCAGCAACAGCTTACGCCTTCGCAGATGAACGCTAATCTAGCGCCATTTATAAGCAAAATTAACACGCTGTGCGACTTGCTTGGACTCGACTTAACCTGCTACCAAGCTGACCATATCGCGTTGAGAATTAATGATTCAAGTTTAGCCCGTCAGGCGCACGAAGCATGGGCGAGTCAAGGGCAAGTCATTTCCCAAGCGGTGATCAATGGCCGACCGATCATCGTGATGAAATTTGATAGCCCACTGTCCGCCGATTCTTGGTCGATTGAGTGTTTGGAATTGCCTTACCCTGCGACTGGAAAAATCTACCCTCAGCAAGGTTGGGAGCACATTGAGTTTGTGGTGCCTTCCAAGGCTCAGAGTGTTGACGACTATTTGCAGGAGATATTGACCCTTTTCCCTGTACTCGCTGAGCGTTGGGCTCAGCTTGAAGAGCTTAATGTGAAAGTCAAATTATCAAGTCCGCAAGGGGAAGGGGAACGATTGGCTAACCCAACGATAGCATTCAAACATCAAGGCGTATGCATCAAACTTCATCCATACGCCTTGAGTGAGATAGTCGCTTCTGAACAAAGCTAACCAAGTTCGGTATCTTTGGGACGCAGTTGGAACTCTTCAATCGAGCCGATTTCATGGCCCAAAGAGAGTTTTTCTGCGTCTTGATGGGCTTTTCCTTGGGTATGCATAATTAAGCGATTTGCTGTTCTAGGCTTTAATATATTGACGACAAAGCGAATCATATCACTGCGTGTTAAAGATTTTAGCTCCTCTAACACGCGCTCTCGTTGATCGAAATTGATATCTTTATTGCCAATGGCAACCCAAAAGCGCTGCGCTCGACCTCTGAGTGTGGTGTCCGGTGTAGCAATTTGATTCCATAGCCCCCGTTTACTGCTGTGCCATTGATACTCATTAAGTTCCAATAGAACCAAATAAAAGGCATTGAGATATTCGTCTATCGAGCGAATTAAGTCAGTTGGCGCGGCATTGGGGGACTGAACATAGAGCACCAAGCCTGGGTGACGGTTTAATGGCAAGTTACCCGTTCCAACCATGTAGCCTAGTTGCTGCTTGGTTCGAATCTCGTGAAAGAAGGTGGCCGACATCAAATGATTGGCCAGAGAATAGAGCGCAATATCCCTAGGTTCACTGGTTGGGCATTGATAATAGACCACGATGGCGGAATCTTCTTGAGCGCATTCCACTTCTTTTTGGAACGTGCCGCTGTCACCAAGCATGATCAGTGGTCGTAAAGATTCCTCATAAGTTTGGTTCTCTACTCGTAATGCATCTTTTAAGGTATCACCCAGTGCTTTCGCATCATTTTTTGTCCAATCACCATACACAAACATCTCAACATGCAGTTCACTAAGAATATGCGAGACAAAGTCAGGAAGCTGCTCAACGTCTATGGCTTCCAGTGCGGTGACCAAATCGGCGTAAGGGGGATTATTAGGTTGCAAAATACCCGTCATGGCATTAAAAAGTTGTGAAATTGGGCGGTCTTGTGCTGAATTTCGCCAATTTCGCAAGAGTTGTGTTTTGATGCTGTCAAAGCGTTCTTGACTGAACTCGCGCCGTGCGAAGCGGGCAAGAATCATTTTCATCAACTCGGATTGTTTAGCACTAAACCCCGAGAGAGTAAGGGTCACTCCGCCTTGATGTGCATACATGTTGTAGCCCATCCCCGCAATTTCAGCTTGATAAGTTTCCTTGGCTAATGAGTCCAAAAACATTTCCACACATAGCCGTGTTTTGACGATGTTCTTAACGTTCGCTACCGCGTGTGGACTATCAATGGCCACAAACACCACGCCTTTGGGGACGCGAAATTCATCATCTTGCATGTGCCAAAGGGTGAAGCCGGGAAGTTGTTCGACAATTTCTGGTGTCTGCTGCTCGCGTTCAACAGGATTGGGATCAAGTTGATAGCTGATAAATGGATTTTGTGGCGGCAGCTCAAAATCAAACGGGAGGTTTGGAGCCAGAAAACGTGACTTTTGTTCGTCACTAAAAGGTGTAATCGAGTAGGGGGTAAAGTACCAATCCGCTTGTTTGTCGTGTTCAAAGCCTTTTGCAACTAAAGTGGCACGCAAATTACTCGGAGTGAAATACCCTAACAATTCTTTAAGTAATGCTTCTTGGTAGCCAGCCATCATATAATCGCCATATATAATATCTTGTGGCGCGTAGTGCTGCATGTTGATCACGAGGTGGCTGACTAAATCGAGCGGGCGTGTCGGTTCTTGAAAGCGAAATGCTGATTCAAGTACCGCTTGTTTTTCGGTATATCGCCACTCTTCGAAGCCTTGCTCTTCAATTAAATTCAGATACTGAAATACCGCTTGAATAATCTCTTCGACATGCTCAAGGCCTTGAGTTGTCAGGGTGCAACTAATGGTAAATTCTCGATAGTTACTTCCGCTCACGCCACCGCCAGCGGATAATGACACTATCCAACCCTGCTTTTTGAGCTCAAGCATTAAACTGTGTTCACCTTCATAACCCAGTAAGTGAGCGAAATAAGACAGCGGTTTGGTTTGATAGTACTTATCCATACCGGGAAAAGTAAACGTTAAGATAAGCTTACGAATTTCTTTGCTCGGTTCGACATAAACGAACTCACCACATGCATCACCGCGTTTATAGTTGGTGATAACCTCTTTACCTGCGTGGTGTTGGTTTACGATTAAGCTAAACCTATCTTCGACCCAATGCTCAAGCTCATCTAACGACTGAGGCCCAATGACAGTGAGAGTCATGATATCGGCGGAGTAGTGGGTTTTATGGAAATCCACAATTTCATCGCGAATGCTTTGGCCATCGCGATCGCCTAGGGTATCTAAATTACCGACTGAAAACTTCGCAAACGGGTGCTCAGAGTTCACGGTTTCTTTATGAACTTGATAGAGGCGTCTCGAGTCATCCTTGAGCTTGAGCTTGTATTCTGATTCGACGGCTTGCCGCTCTTTATCGAGCGCTTCTTCGTTAAACAAAGGCGCGATGAAAAACTGACTAAAGCGATCGAGGGCTTTTTCAAATGCTGATGGACTGACATCAAAGAAGAAGCAGGTGTGCTCGGTCCCGGTCCACGCGTTGTTCGTCCCGCCATGCTGAGAAATAAAATTTTGGAAGTCGCCCACTTTTGGGTATTTCTCGGTGCCCAGAAACAGCATGTGTTCAAGATAGTGGGCTAAACCTTGGCGTTCTATAGGATCGTCAAAGTGACCGACATTGACGGCAAGCGCTGCCGCACTTTTTTGTGCGTCTTCGTTTTGAATGATTAATGCGCGTAACCCATTGGGTAGGGTTAAATAGCGATAATGATTGGAATCATTAGGACTTAGATGCACTGTGGCTCTCCGCTTGGATGTAATCTTCTAAGTATGAGCTTGGAACGTCATGACTGCAAAGACAGTTTGGTCGCAAAAGTGACTCGTTTGCGGTTTTGGCTTATTTCTTTTAGTTATCCGTAGAAAGGAATCGTTCTCAGAAGATTTCTTTTACTATCAGTAGATTGTTAAGAAAGTCGACGTCTTTAGCAAGGTTCTTGATATAATTATTGTTAGTTTCTGCTTTTTTTTCGTATCAAACTGGCATGATGGCGCGCTGTCATAAGCTGTAGATAGACAAACTTAGGAAATGTTATGAAGATCTTTATTATGCGTCATGGAGAGGCGGTGCAATTTGCTCTGAGCGACGCAGAAAGAGCGTTGACTGAGCGGGGCCAAAGTGCATCCATCGCCGTGGCAAGAGCGAGTAATGAGCAAGGCGTTAAACAGTTTGATTTGGTGCTAGTGAGTCCTTACGTTCGCGCCCAACAAACATGGAATGCGATCGCCCAATATTTTGAGGCCGATAAGGTTGAAACCAGCGAAGACATTACGCCTTATGGTGACTCTGAGCAGGTGTTTGACTATCTGCAGGCTCGAATCGACGTTGATAGCCTTGAATCGGTATTAATCGTCTCTCATCTCCCTTTAGTAGGGTATCTTACTGCTGAATTCGTCACCGATATTACCCCTCCTATGTTTTCGACATCCGGGTTAACCTGCATCGATTACGATCACAGTGCCCAACGCGGAGAGATCGTTTGGAGCCTGAACCCTTAAGATTGACTGGGGAGTTAGGCTCCCCTTAGCCAGTTTTTTGACATTATTGCTGGACTAAAAATTGCATACGTATACTAAGTCTTTCATTACTCTGAAATAACCAGTAACACGTATGAAGTTCTCTTTGCCTTTTATCGACAAGCTTCCTCCGATCCCTCAGCGCGCGATGCCTGCGGTCGGTGCGCCAGTGATGGTGCTAGCCACGTTGGCGATGGTGGTTTTGCCCATCCCTGCTTTTTTGCTCGATTTATTCTTCACGTTCAACATTGCATTGGCAATGGTTGTGTTACTGGTGACGGTATATACGCGCCGTCCCCTCGATTTTGCTGCGTTTCCTACCGTCCTGCTGATCGCCACTCTACTTCGACTTGCACTGAACGTTGCATCAACTCGTGTTGTGTTGCTGTACGGGCATGAAGGTGAAGGGGCTGCGGGTAACGTTATCGAAGCGTTCGGTAACGTGGTGATTGGCGGTAACTATGCGGTTGGTTTGGTCGTATTCTTGATTCTTATGATCATCAACTTCATGGTCGTGACTAAAGGTGCTGGACGGATTTCAGAGGTCAGTGCTCGCTTCACGCTTGACGCCTTGCCGGGTAAACAAATGGCAATCGATGCCGATTTAAACGCCGGGCTTATCGATCAAGAGCAAGCGCGTACACGGCGACAAGAAGTCACCAAAGAAGCAGACTTCTATGGTTCTATGGACGGTGCGTCAAAATTTGTTAAAGGGGATGCCATTGCCGGTATCCTGATTTTGTTCATCAATATCATCGGCGGTTTGTCCATTGGTATGGGGCAATATGACCTTGGTTTTGGCGAAGCTATTGAAATCTATACTTTACTGACCATCGGTGATGGTTTGGTCGCACAAATCCCGTCACTCCTGCTTTCCATTGGCGCTGCGATTATGGTCACGCGTCAAAATACCGATGAGGACATGGGGCAGCAGGTGGTTTTCCAACTGTTTGACAACCCTAAAGCCTTGATGATCACCGCAAGCATTCTGACTGTTATGGGCTTGGTTCCGGGTATGCCTCATTTCGCGTTCTTACTGCTCGCGTTTCTTGCTGGTGGCGGCGCTTATCTTATGCGTCGTAAGCAGCAAAAAGCAGCAGAGGAGGCGAAACTACCATCGGCGCCAGAAGGTGAGGTGGCAGCACCCAAAGAACTCTCTTGGGATGATGTTCAGCCGGTGGACATTATTGGACTTGAAGTCGGGTATCGTTTGATTCCACTCGTGGATCGCGACCAAGGCGGCGAACTTCTGGAGCGAGTAAAAGGGGTACGTAAAAAGCTGTCACAAGATTTCGGTTTCTTGATTCCGGCAGTGCATATTCGCGATAACCTCGAGCTAACGCCAAATAGCTATCGAATTACTTTGATGGGAGTGGCCGTCGGTGAGGCCGAGATTCGACCAGACCAAGAATTGGCGATTAATCCCGGCCAAGTTTACGGCATGATTGAAGGTGAACAAACTATCGACCCAGCATTTGGTCTAGAAGCGATTTGGATTCGTGAAGATCAACGTGAACACGCCCAAGCGCTTGGCTATACCGTGGTTGACTCCGCAACGGTTCTCGCCACTCATCTTAGCCAATTATTGACGAATAACGCATCGCAACTCATTGGTCATGAAGAAGTGCAGAACCTGCTCGAAATGCTCAGTCGTTCAGCACCGAAATTGGTGGAAGGCTTTGTTCCTGATCAGTTGGCCCTCGGCGCGGTGGTGAAAGTATTACAAAACCTACTCAATGAAAGCGTACCGATCCGCGATATTCGAACCATCATCCAAACGTTGGCTGAGTACTCGAGTAAGAGTCAAGAACCTGACATCTTGACCGCTGCAGTTCGTATTTCGCTTAAGCGATTAATTGTTCAGGAAATCAATGGGATAGAGCCAGAGTTACCAGTGATTACTTTGATTCCTGAACTGGAACAGATATTGCATCAAACCATGCAAGCGTCAGGCGGTGAATCTGCGGGGATTGAACCAGGTCTTGCTGAGCGACTTCAGATGTCTCTCAGCCAAGCCACTCAGGAACAAGAACTGAAAGGTGAGCCTGCGGTATTATTAACTTCTGGAGTATTGCGGTCGACATTGGCGAAATTTGTGAAAAACACCATTCCGTCATTGCGAGTGCTATCTTACCAAGAAATTCCAGACGAAAAGCAGATAAGAATAGTTCAAGCTGTGGGCAACTGATTCTGACCACTTTTTATTAACGGATGCCGAATTTGAAGATTAAACGATTTTTTGCCAAAGACATGCGTGGAGCCTTACTTCAAGTTAAAGAAGAACTTGGAGCGGATGCGGTGATCATGTCCAATAAAAAAGTGGCGGGTGGCGTTGAAATCGTGGCGGCGGTTGATGGCGAACCAGCGCCTGCACGCAGTTCTAATCAAGGCTACAGTTCAAAGCCGCGTCATAATCCTGACTACCAAGCTGCGAACGCGTCTTCACCACGTCAGTTAGCTGAAGATCGCGTGAGTTTGCAGTCATCTTCAGGGGCGGGAGAAAGCAATGGCTCGATGACCAAACGCTTTGCGAACATGCTAAAGCAGTACAGCCAAACTGCTGCTGAGCCAGAAACCAGTGCGAGTGAAGAGCAGGACTCTTTGACGGCGTTTTTGCGCCGCCAGTCAGAAGCGCGAACCCAGCGTTCAAGCCAAATTCAACTGAAAGAAGATTCCCCTCTCGCCAAACTTATTGCTGAAGATCGACGAGTAGAAAAACAGCCACCGCGTCTTGATCCTAGTCGCTACGAGCGTCAGCGACATGAAGAGCCAGAGTACAACCATCAAGATCTTGACGAAATGAAAGAAGAAATGACCTCAATTCGTCGCTTACTTGAACATCAAGTCTCCGGGTTAATGTGGCAAGAAGTTGAACGCCGCGAACCTCTGCGAGCAATGCTGATTAAGCGTTTGCAGCGCATGGGCGTTTCTGAAGACTTAGCAGACCAATTAGCGTGCTATATCCCTGAAGACACTGCGCCTGCGAAAGCGTGGAAAGCTCTGCTTGGTTTGGTGTCTGATCAAATTCCCATTACTCGCCAAGATATTCTAAAAAGAGGCGGCGTCGTGGCGTTACTCGGCCCGACTGGTGTAGGAAAAACGACGACGATCGCCAAACTCGCCGCGCGTGCGGCGATGGAGTTTGGCTCTGACAATGTTGCGTTGGTTACCACGGATACCTACCGTATCGGTGCCCATGAGCAATTGGCGATTTATGGAAAAATTATGGGGTGTCCAGTCCGAGTTGCTAAAGATTCCAATGAGTTAGCCGATGTAATATATCAATTACGTCATCGACGCTTGGTTTTAGTCGACACGGCGGGTATGGGGCAGCGTGATGTTAGGCTGTCTGAACAGCTCGATACCCTAATGCAAGAGAGTGGTGAAGTGATTCACAGCTATCTTGTACTTCCTGCAACGGCGCAGCGACAAGTGCTGCAGGAAACTATTGATCACTTTAAACGGATTCCACTTTCAGGCTGCATTATGACTAAGCTGGACGAGTCACTTAGCCTTGGTGAATTTTTGAGTGTTGTTGTCCAAAACGCACTGCCGGTAGCCTACATAGCAAACGGGCAACGAGTGCCTGAAGATATCGTGATTGCTCAGCCAAAATACATGGTAGCAAAAGCTAATGAACTGCTGGAGAAATCGACTGAAAACGAACCTCACTACTGGAGTAGTGAGTCGGAAGGGTTCTAGGCGGTAAACAATTATGACAGAGAATATGATACAAGACCAAGCAAGTGGCCTACGCCGCTTAACACAGCCTTCATTGACTAAAGTGATTGCAGTTACTGGTGGCAAAGGTGGTGTCGGTAAATCTAATGTTGCATTAGGTCTCGCCATTTGTATGGCCCGTCAGGGTAAAAAAGTCATGGTTTTGGATGCCGACTTAGGGCTTGCCAATGTTGACGTAATGCTGGGTATTCGTCCTAAGCGCAATTTAGGTCACGTTTTGGCTGGTGAGTGTGAACTCAAAGATGCCATTGTTGAAGGCCCTCATGGCATTCGCATTATTCCTGCGACATCAGGGACTCAATCAATGACTGAGCTCAGCCATGCTCAGCATGTGGGGTTGATTCGAGCGTTCGGCAGCCTGGAAGAAGAGATGGACGTACTGATCGTAGATACCGCTGCCGGTATCTCAGACATGGTCATCAGTTTCTCACGTGCAGCTCAAGATGTCATGGTTGTGGTCTGCGATGAGCCGACGTCAATTACCGATGCGTATGCATTAATTAAACTTTTGAGTAAAGAACATCAGGTACAAAGGTTTAAAATTGTTGCTAACATGGTAAGAAGCTACCGTGAAGGCCGAGAATTGTTTGCGAAGTTGACCTTAGTCACAGAACGCTTTTTGAATGTGAGCTTAGAGCTCGTCGCCTGTATACCTTTAGATGATAAAGTTAGGCAAGCCGTTAAAAAACAGAAAATCGTTGTCGATGCTTTTCCTCGCTCTCCTGCTGCTTTAGCATTGAGCTCGTTAGCAAATAAAGCACTCACTTGGCCAATTCCTAAGACACCGAGTGGACATTTAGAGTTTTTTGTTGAACGTTTATTAAATCGATCCGTGACTGTAGAGGAACCGTTTGGTGAATAAGGCACTGACCTACGACCAATATGCCAACCAGAATAGCCAGAGAGCTTTTCTCGAAAAGTACTCGACTCTGGTAAAACGAATTGCTCACCATTTACTTGGTCGGCTTCCGCCGAGTGTTCAGGTAGAAGACCTTATACAAGCGGGAATGATCGGCCTTTTAGAAGCGCAGAAGAACTATGATGGCAGTAAAGGCGCCAGCTTTGAAACTTATGCGGGCATTCGAATTCGTGGTGCCATGTTGGACGATATTCGTAAGGGGGACTGGGTCCCTCGTTCTGTTCATCGTCATAATCGAGAAATTAGCCAAGCGATCGCTAATTTAGAAAATGAGCTCAATCGTGACCCGACTGACGCCGAAGTGGCGAAGCATTTGGGTATGGATTTGAGCGAGTATCATACGGTGCTTTCGGACATTAACTGTTCACGTTTGGTCGGTATCGAAGATCTTGGTGTGTCTGATGATGTGATCTCCTCCCCAGATGATGAAGATGAAAATACGCCTTTTAGTGGTGTAGCCGATGAATATTTCCGCAAAGCTTTGATAAATTCGATAAAATCCTTGCCAGAACGTGAAGCTTTGGTACTTTCGCTCTATTATGATGAAGAGTTAAACTTAAAAGAAATCGGTGAAGTCATTGGTGTGAGCGAATCTCGCGTGAGCCAAATACTTAGCCAATCAATGCAGCGTCTACGCACAAAGTTAAGTGCATGGACAAATAATGACTAGTGCACTGATATCCCGTACTCAGTGGAGGCAATTTTGAATACAAATATGAAGATCCTTATTGTTGATGATTTTTCAACAATGCGTCGTATCGTTAAAAATCTACTGCGTGATTTAGGATTCAATAATACCCAAGAAGCAGACGATGGTCTTACCGCGTTGCCAATGCTTAAAAAAGGCGATTTTGACTTTGTTGTCACTGACTGGAACATGCCTGGCATGCAGGGTATTGACCTACTAAAACACATTCGTGCGGATGAAGAACTGAAACATCTTCCTGTTCTTATGATCACGGCAGAAGCCAAACGTGAGCAAATTATTGAAGCAGCTCAAGCTGGCGTGAACGGATATATTGTTAAGCCTTTTACAGCGGCTACGCTTAAAGAAAAACTAGACAAAATATTTGAACGTTTATAGTTCGTTAGTTTTACTTTAATTATTAGACGTTAAAGGGCTGAA
This sequence comes from Vibrio olivae, assembly GCF_042428525.1. Classification (NCBI taxonomy): domain Bacteria; kingdom Pseudomonadati; phylum Pseudomonadota; class Gammaproteobacteria; order Vibrionales; family Vibrionaceae; genus Vibrio; species Vibrio olivae. Next base: position 1,658,772 of record NZ_JBHMEP010000001.1, on the reverse strand, counting down.
TCAGGATGATTTCATTAGAACAAGCAAAGCAACTTGTTGAGCTGCTCGAAAACGAAAAGCAGCAAGAGGCAAACATTCTCTTCAACACCATCCATGAGCAGACTTCTGAAATGATGCTCCAGGAAATCGGTGAGCTGACTCGCGATCTTCACGAGTCGATTAAACAATTCAGTCTCGATGACCGAATGAGTGTGATTGCCAATGACGAGATTCCTGATGCTAAGGACCGTCTTCAATACGTGATTGATAAGACCGAAGTCGCGGCAAGTAAGACCATGGACGCTGTTGATCGTTGTATGCCAATGGCGGATAACCTTCACGAGAGCTTGTTACAAGTTCGTCCCCAGTGGAATGAACTGATGCGTGGCAAGATAGAATTAGCTGAATTTAAAGCGCTCTGCCATCGAATTGACGACTTGCTTGGTCAGGTTGAAGGCAACAGCTCTGAGTTACGCGGTCAGCTTACTGAAATATTGATGGCACAGGATTTTCAAGACCTTACGGGGCAGATCATTCAACGAGTGATTACGCTGGTCAATGAGGTTGAAACAAGACTGGTCGAGATATTAACGGTATTTACAGCTGATAAGCGAGAAGGTGCAAATAATAACAAAGCATCCATCGACCCTGAGGGACCAATTCTAAACCCTCACGAAAGAGAAGATGCGGTTTCATCACAAGACGAAGTCGATGACTTACTTTCTAGTCTTGGGTTTTAGGGGTAACGTATGAGCTACGATTTAGACGAAGACATTCTACAGGATTTTTTAGTTGAAGCGGGGGAGATCCTCGATCTGCTATCAGAACAGTTGGTTGAACTTGAAAATAACCCAGACGATAGAGATTTACTCAACGCAATTTTCCGAGGCTTCCACACCGTTAAGGGTGGTGCAGGCTTCTTGGCTCTAAGTGAACTGGTTGATACTTGCCACGGCGCAGAAAACGTTTTTGACACTTTACGTAACGGTCAGCGAGCGGTAACGGCCGATTTGATGGATACCATGCTAAGGGCCCTCGATACGGTCAATTCACAGTTCGCAGCGGTACAAGAGCGTGACCCCATTGAAGCAGCTGACCCAGCATTGTTAGAAGAACTTCATCAGCTTAGCCGTCCTCAATCAGAGGATGAAAGTGCACCTGAAGCGGCTGCGCCGCCACCTCCTGAGCCTGTTATTGAAGAGCCTGTGGTTGAGTCTCCAGAGCCAACAAAACCCGAAGCGTCAACGAATATTTCAGCAGAGTCTGTTGACGATATCACAGAAGATGAATTCGAAAAGTTATTGGATGAATTACATGGTGCTGGTGGTGCACCTGGTAAGGCAGATGATAAGCCAGAGCCAAGTCAACCAACGAGTAGCGCCGCGTCCTCATCTGATGACATTACCGACGATGAATTTGAAAAGCTGCTTGACGAGTTACATGGCGCTGGAGGCGCACCAGGGAAGAACGTAGAACAACCCTCTGCGCCTGAAACACCGCCAGCAAGCTCTGCGAAAAGCAGTGATAAACCAGCGTCTGCTGGGGCGGGTGACAGCGATTTAATGACCGATGAGGAATTTGAAAAGCTACTTGATGAGTTACATGGCTCTGGTAAAGGTCCTTCTATAGAAGAGCTTGAAATGGCAACGCGTCCGGCAACAGCTCCGGCTGCGGCATCTTCAGCTGCGCCTGAAGTGAAGCCTCAACCTCAGTTGACACCGCAAGTTGAACCGGAAGAGCAAGCGCCAGTACCAGCGAAAAAAGAAGCCGCGACACCAGCCGCTAAAAAGCCTCAAGCTGAAGCGACTGTCCGTGTCGATACCTCCACTTTAGATACCATTATGAATATGGTCGGTGAGTTGGTATTGGTTCGTAACCGCCTATTAAGCCTTGGGCTCAATAGCAATGACGAGGAAATGTCGAAAGCAGTCTCCAACCTCGATGTCGTCACGGCTGATTTGCAAGGCGCGGTGATGAAAACGCGTATGCAACCAATCAAAAAAGTGTTTGGACGTTTTCCTCGAGTGGTACGAGATTTGGCGCGCAGCCTCAAGAAAGATATTGCTTTGGAAATGCGCGGCGAAGACACAGACCTTGATAAAAATTTAGTCGAAGCACTGGCCGACCCATTGATTCACTTGGTTCGTAACTCGGTTGACCACGGCATAGAGATGCCCGATGACCGAGCGACGGCGGGTAAACCACGTCAAGGTAAAGTGATTTTGTCTGCGGCGCAAGAAGGTGACCATATTCAGTTAGCTATCGTTGACGATGGTGGTGGTATGGATCCGGATAAGTTGCGTGGTATTGCGGTTAAACGCGGAATGATGGACGAAGACGCAGCCTCAAGGCTGACCGACAAAGAGTGCTTCAACCTGATCTTTATGCCTGGGTTCTCGAGTAAAGAGAAAATTTCAGATATCTCTGGCCGTGGTGTTGGTATGGACGTGGTAAAAACGGCCATTAATACACTCAATGGCTCGATTGATATTGACTCAGAGCTGGGTAAAGGAACCAAGATTACGATTAAAGTTCCGTTAACGTTGGCGATCCTCCCAACCTTGATGGTTGGTGTTGCTAAGAACCCATTCGCCTTACCACTGGCAAGTGTTAATGAAATCTTCCACCTCGATCTGAGTAAGACCAATGTCGTTGATGGACAGTTGACGATTATTGTTCGTAATAAATCGATTCCGCTTTTCTATCTCCAAGATTGGTTAGCGCCTAAAGCGACGAAAGGTGAGAGACGCTCAGGACATGGTCATGTAGTGATTGTGCAGTTGGGCAGTCAACGCGTCGGTTTTGTTGTGGATACATTGATCGGTCAAGAAGAAGTTGTGATTAAGCCGCTTGATAACCTATTACAAGGTACGCCGGGCATGGCTGGTGCAACGATCACCAGTGACGGCCATATTGCTCTGATTCTTGATGTTCCAGACTTACTTAAACGTTATGCTGCGGCATCACGTATTTAACTCCCGTGGAGATAAACAAGGACACCTATGGCGATCAGAGTATTAGTTGTAGACGATTCTAGCTTTTTCCGTAGAAGGGTGAGTGAAATTATTAATTCGGAAACACGTCTAGAAGTCATTGACGTGGCGACGAATGGTAAAGAAGCGGTAGAGAAGGCTGCGACACTAAAGCCTGATGTCATTACGATGGATATCGAAATGCCGGTTATGGATGGGATTACAGCTGTGCGTGAAATCATGGCAAAAAATCCGATCCCTATTTTGATGTTTTCGTCACTGACTCACGATGGCGCGAAAGCGACCCTTGATGCACTTGATGCGGGGGCGCTTGATTTCCTGCCGAAGAAGTTTGAAGACATTGCTCGTAACCGTGATGAGGCAGTAACTTTGCTTCAGCAGCGCGTGCTTCAAATTGCGGCGAAACGCGGCATGCTTCGCCGTACAGTGGTGGCAAAAAATGAAGCGCCGGCGACATCAGCACGTCGCTCGACGTCACCTATTGGCCGCGCCTCTCGCTCGGTGGCATCACCCGTTGCCGCTGCACGATTTAAATCCACAGGGAAAAAGTATCAATTAACCGCTATCGGCACTTCAACGGGAGGGCCGGTTGCGCTTCAAAAAATATTAACCAAACTTCCTGCGAATTATCCATTGCCTATCGTGCTGATTCAGCACATGCCTGCGACCTTTACTGCGGCCTTTGCAAGCCGATTAAACAGCTTATGCAAAATTGAAGTAAAGGAAGCTCAAGATGGCGATATTTTGCGACCAGGGGTCGCTTATCTAGCGCCAGGTGGTAAACAAATGATGATTGACGGTCGCCCCGGATCTGCAAAGCTACGGATTATCGATGGGGGAGAGCGCATGAATTATAAGCCATGTGTGGATGTGACTTTTGGCAGTGCCGCCAAAGTTTATGCAGATAAAGTATTGTCTATGGTACTGACCGGAATGGGAGCTGATGGGCGTGAAGGCGCTCGGATGCTTAAGAATGCTGGCGCGACCATTTGGGCTCAGGATGAAGAGAGTTGTGTTGTGTATGGCATGCCTCAAGCTGTCGCCAAAGCGGGCATTTCTAGTGAAGATTTACCTCTAGACCGAATCGCAGAGCGAATCTTAGTCGAAGTCGGTTTGGCGTAGAGGGACGGCAATGATTGTTTGGAGTGTTGCGAATCAAAAAGGTGGTGTCGGTAAAACCACAACGACGATTACCTTGGCTGGACTACTAAGCCAGCAAGGAAAGCGAGTGTTATTGGTGGACACCGACCCTCATGGCTCACTAACCACGTATCTTGGCTACGACTCTGATGGCGTACCATCCAGTTTGTTTGACCTTTTTCAGCTTAAAGAGTTTGATGCCACGACAGTGAGTCCTTTAGTCATGGAAACGGACGTTGAAGGTATTGATCTCATTCCTGCTCATATGTCGCTGGCGACACTAGACCGCGTTATGGGGAATCGCAGTGGTATGGGGCTGATTTTAAAACGTGCCCTGCTGGCGATTCGTGAGCGCTATGATTATGTGCTGATTGACTGCCCGCCCATTTTAGGGGTGATGATGGTCAATGCTTTAGCGGCCAGTGATAGAATTCTGATTCCTGTTCAAACTGAATTTTTGGCGATGAAAGGTTTAGAACGTATGGTCCGAACCTTGTCCATTATGCAGAAATCGCGGAATAAATCGTTCAAAGTGACCATTGTTCCGACGATGTATGACAAGCGTACGCGGGCCTCGTTACAGACTTTGCAGCAGCTTAAAAAGGACTATCCAAATAAAGTGTGGACATCCGCAGTGCCTATTGACACCAAGTTCCGCGATGCCAGTTTGAAACACTTGCCAGTTTCACATTTTGCTCCGGGCAGTCGTGGGGTTTTTGCTTATAAACAATTACTTCTGTATCTCGAGAGGTTAGCGTTAGATGAGTCGTAGCCTGCTATCGAGCGAACAAGCTCTGGATGATTATTTTTCAGCATTGCTTGACGATGAATTTGAACTTGCGGAGGAGGCGACCGAACCTCAACTGCAGCCCAAGCCTTTGTTGCAGCCGATAGACAACAAAAGTTATTACTCTGTTGCTGAGCCTGAGATTGATTTACCGAATCTCAACGACGTAGAACGTTTACTCAAGCAATTAGAAACGGTTAATCCGGTTGAAGAGTTACAACTGGAAGAGGTTTTGGAGAGTAATACTGATCAAATTGCGGCGGAGCAAGCGACGGTTGAAAATCTTGACACTCATGAAGTGATTGATGAAATTCAAGATTGGGATATATCAGATCTCGAACCAGAATCGATTCAAACTGATATTGAGCCAGCGGTAGCGATAGAAACCACCACTGAGTTAGAGATTGAGAGTGTCGAAGAGGATATACCAGCAATAGAGGTAGAGGAAGAGCCTCTTGCTCAGCCTGAATACACCGTACCCGACATTGACTTTGAAACCCAGCGCTTTGTCGAACCAGAACCCAGTATAGAGCCAGAAGTCGCAGTTGAAGTGGAGTTGGAGACGCAAGTTGACGGCCCATTACAAGCGTGGAATTCCACGGAGCGAGTGAATGACTTTCAAGTGCTATATTTTGAGGTAAACGCTGTGACATTTGCTGTTCCATTGGATGAGCTTGGTGGCATTCACCAAATGGCGGAGTTAAGTCATTTGATTGGTCGTCCGAAATGGTATCTTGGCTTACAAAGCAGCCGTGAGTCTCAAATTGACGTTGTCGATACCGCTCGCTGGGTGATGGCAGAAAAACTCACAGACGAAGAGTACAAAGAAAATTACCAGTATATCGTAATGCTAGGTGATAGCTCTTGGGGGCTAGCTAGCTCTCAATTGATGGGGACTGAAACGTTGGACCCTGATAAAGTTCGCTGGCGTAAGACAGCAGGTAAACGCCCTTGGCTTGCCGGTATGGTCAAAGAAAAAATGTGCGCTTTGATACATGTTGAAGCATTGGTAGCTATGCTTAAAGCTGGGCTTGATGTAAAAGCATTAGATAAATAATACATTTATGCCGAAATCGGCTTAGAGAGGAATAGGTATGTCTCAAGCGAGTGAAGTAGAAGTAAGAAAAGACACGTCAAATGACGAAGTGCTTCAGTGGGTGACGTTCCAACTAGAAGAAGAAACTTACGGTATTAACGTGATGCAAGTACGTGAAGTACTGCGTTACACTGAAATTGCACCAGTACCTGGTGCTCCTGATTATGTTCTCGGCATTATCAATCTACGTGGTAACGTGGTTACGGTGATTGATACACGTGCACGCTTCGGATTGATGGAAGGCGAAATTACTGATAATACACGCATTATCGTCATTGAGTCAGAGCATCAAGTGATCGGTATTTTGGTTGATAGCGTTGCTGAAGTCGTATACCTTCGTTCATCTGAAATTGACACAACACCAAGTGTTGGTACTGATGAAAGTGCTAAATTTATTCAAGGCGTGAGTAATCGTGATGGACAGCTGTTGATTCTTGTTGATCTCAATAAGCTGTTAACTGATGAAGAATGGGATGAAATGGCTCATCTGTAATGAGTATTGATGTATTGATGTCGCCTCCAGTATTGACTGGAGCGTTACTACTGGTTTGGTTATTGTTAACCGTATGGATTTTGCGAATCAAGCGCGCTCAACGTATATCGAGCGACCACTTTCGTCAGCAAAATCGCACGCTAGAAAAAGAGCTTCAGAAATCCACTAAACAGTTACTAGAGCTTCGTTCGGTGATGGTGGGCTTGGGGCAGCAAATCAGTGAGCAACAAGATATCATTCAACATCTCAACGATCGTTTAACCGAGTTAGAAAACGCCGATGGTGATGGACGCTTATACTCGCGAGCAACCAAAATGGTTCAGCTTGGCGCAGACATTGATGAACTGATTCAAGAATGTGAATTGCCAAAAGCTGAGGCTGAACTCATGTTGTCTTTGCAAAAGAAATTAGCGGGCAAGGAAAAAATTCCTCCGTTATCTGGGCAAGATGATATGCCTCGTCGGCGACAACCGGCTAAACGGCGATCGTAACTCATCAAAAAAAGGATGCTTTGGCATCCTTTTTTGTTAGTTAAAAACCCTACTCATAAAGGGGTAAATTGCCAGTGCAAAGCGCCAAATTAACAGTTTCTTACGTAGTTTCGTGACTTTTCAGTCACTAATTTTGTTTCGTCAAAAGTCGGCTGTGGTAGTATTACTCTACAGTTTTTTCTAGAAGATTTACGATGTTAGAAGTTAGAAACCTTACAGCGATTCGAGATGAACGGGAACTCTTCACTGATTTATCCTTTACGGTTTCTCGCGGTGAGTTAGTTCAAATTGAAGGTCGTAATGGGACAGGAAAAACTACCTTACTCAGAATGATTACGGGGCTGGGTGAGCAAGATGAAGGGGACATCTTGTGGAATCAAGAGAAAATTCAGCAACAGCGTGAAGAGTTCCATCAAGAATTGCTGTTTCTTGGTCATCATACTGGTGTCAAACGAGAGTTAACCGCCTATGAGAATTTGCGCTTTTATTTAGTCATGCATCGCCAACAACCGCAACAAACAGCCATCTACGACGCGTTAATGAAGGTCGGGCTGGCAGGTCGCGAAGATGTTCCTGTGGGGCAGTTATCTGCTGGGCAGCAGCGCCGCGTAGCATTGGCAAGGTTATGGTTAAGCCATCAAACACTTTGGATTCTGGATGAACCTTTGACGGCTATCGATAAACAAGGCGTCAAAGTTTTAGAAGCATTGTTTTTGCAGCATGTTGAACAAGGCGGTATGGTGATCTTAACGACTCACCAAGATCTGTTTATCGATAATCCCATTCTCCGTAGAATTAAGTTAGGTGTTTAATCATGATCAATATGATGAGCGTAATTCGACGTGAGTTATTAATCGCCTTTCGGCGCCAAGCGGATGTCTTTAATCCATTGTGGTTTTTTATTATCGTCATCACTTTGTTCCCACTCAGTATTGGCCCTGATCCTAACCTTTTGACTCGTATTGCCGCTGGTATTGTTTGGGTCGCCGCATTATTAGCTGCACTTTTATCACTTGAGCGATTATTTCGCGATGATTTTCAAGACGGTTCCTTGGAACAAATGATGCTCATGCCTGTCCCATTACCCGTTGTCGTCATTGCAAAAGTGTTTGCTCACTGGCTCTTAACTGGTTTGCCATTGATCCTCATCAGCCCGCTCCTTGCGGTCTTGCTGTCCCTAGATTTCAATACCTGGTTAGCGGTGGTACTTACCTTGTTGTTAGGGACCCCTACACTAAGTTTTATTGGGGCGATAGGTGTTGCCCTGACAGTCGGGTTGCAAAAAGGCGGGGTGTTATTGAGCCTTTTAGTGCTGCCTTTATACATTCCTGTGTTGATATTCGCGACCTCGACAATTGATGCGGCATCATTGTCGATGGCATACAGCGGTCAATTGGCGATCCTTGGCGCAATGTTAGTTGCCGCCATTACTTTGACGCCTTTCGCTATTTCAGCTGCGTTGAGGGTTAGTGTTAACTGAATGAGTCGGGTGTATTTTGTACTCGATAGCGCGGCAATACCCAAACTATAAGTTGCGAAGCAACAAAGAATAATGATTACTGAAAGTAAATGAGAGAATAACAATGTGGAAATGGCTTCACCCTTATGCCAAGCCAGAAAATACGTACCATCTTTGTGGGCGTCTTTTACCCTGGTTTTCAATTTTGGCTTTAGGGCTACTCGTCGTTGGAACCGGGTGGGGGTTAGCATTTGCTCCATCCGATTACCAACAAGGTGACAGTTTTCGAATCATCTATATTCATGTTCCCGCTGCGATTTGGTCAATGGGGATATACCTCTCTATGGCGATCGCCGCGTTTATCGGTTTAGTGTGGCAGCTTAAGTTGTCGAATATGGCGGCACTTGCCATGGCTCCGATTGGTGCGGTCTACACGTTTGTTGCGTTGGTTACTGGCGCGGTGTGGGGAAAACCGATGTGGGGAACTTGGTGGGTGTGGGATGCACGTTTAACCTCGGAACTGATCCTTCTATTCCTTTATCTTGGTGTTATTGCGCTTTATCACGCTTTTGATGACGCAAAAACGGCAGAGAAAGCCGCAGGTATTCTCGCGATAGTTGGCGTCGTCAACTTACCCATTATCCATTTCTCCGTTGAATGGTGGAATACCCTGCACCAAGGTGCCACCATTACCAAATTTGAAAAACCATCAATTTCCGGCGATATGTTGTGGCCTTTACTGATTGAAATTCTGGGCTTTGCCTTCTTTTTTGCCGCACTCACCATGATACGGCTACGTAATGAAATAGTGCGTAAAGAGAGTCATCGGCCTTGGGTACTGGCGTTGGCGACAAGCAACTACACCACTCACAAAGAGGGATAAAAGATGCACTTTGATTCTTTCCAACAATTCCTACAAATGGGTGGCTACGCAGCGTATGTCTGGAGCGCGTTTGGTATTACCTTTGCTTCGATGCTGATCTTGCTATGGAGCAGTCTGCGACAGAGTCAAAAGCTGATGCAAGAGGTGAGAAATCGTGTTGAGCGTCAAGCTCGAATTGATGCAGCAAAACAGATGGAGAATACCCTATGAATCCAAGACGTAAAAAAAGGCTCGGTATTGTTGTTGCCGTGCTGCTGGGGATTTCACTGACTGTCGGGTTGATGCTCTACGCATTAAGCCAGAATATGGATCTATTTTACACACCTACCGAACTGGTTAACGGTAAGCCTGATGGAACCAAACCTGAAGTCGGGCAGCGGTTACGTATCGGCGGTATGGTGGTCGATGGCTCAGTGAAGCGTGACCCCAACTCGTTACGTGTCAGCTTTTTACTCGAGGACCGAGGCCCGAAAGTGACCGTTGTCTATGATGGCATTCTTCCCGATTTGTTCCGCGAAGGGCAGGGTATTGTCGCTCAAGGCGTGTTAAAAAACGCGACGACGGTGGAAGCATTCGAAGTGTTGGCAAAACATGATGAGGAATATATGCCACCAGAGGTTGCAGAAGCGATGCAGAAAAATCATCAACCCATGGATTATAGCCAACAGCAGTTGCAAGGGAGTGAACAATGATTGTCGAGATAGGTCATTTTGCGTTAATTCTTTCCCTCTCTCTCGCAATCTTATTGAGTATTCTTCCTCTGTGGGGCGCAAGCCGAGACAACACAATGTTGATGAATAGTGCTCGGCCGCTGTCGTGGGGAATGTTCTCGCTATTGGCGTTCTCATTTGCTGTTTTGCTTTGGGCGTTCTATACCAATGATTTTACCGTTCAATACGTGGCGGCTAACTCTACAAGTGCGCTGCCATGGTATTACCGGCTAACCGCCGTTTGGGGCGCTCACGAAGGCTCACTTTTATTGTGGGTGCTGATTCAAGCTGGGTGGACGGTCGCTGTTGCCACCTTTAGCCGTGGAATGCCTCAAGAGTCTGTTGCCCGTGTACTCAGTGTTATGGGGATGATAAGCGTTGGGTTTTTGTTATTTATCATCGTTACTTCCAACCCATTTACTCGCACTCTTCCATACTTTCCCGTTGATGGTCGCGATCTCAATCCGTTACTGCAAGATCCAGGGTTAATTATTCATCCGCCAATGCTGTATATGGGTTACGTTGGCTTCTCGGTTGCTTTTGCTTTTGCTATTGCTTCTTTGATGACGGGGCGACTTGACACTGCATGGGCACGTTGGTCTCGTCCATGGACGACAGCGGCCTGGATGTTCTTAACTGTTGGTATTGCACTTGGTTCTTGGTGGGCGTACTACGAACTCGGCTGGGGGGGATGGTGGTTCTGGGACCCGGTGGAAAACGCGTCCTTTATGCCCTGGTTAGCTGGCACCGCGCTGATGCATTCGTTAGCCGTTACTGAGAAACGCGGAACGTTTAAAGCTTGGACAGTGCTTCTCGCGATTTCGGCCTTTTCGCTGAGTTTATTGGGGACATTTTTAGTCCGTTCCGGCATATTGGTTTCTGTGCATGCTTTTGCCTCTGATCCATCCCGAGGCATGTTTATTTTAGCGTTCTTAGTGTTGGTGATTGGTGGCTCGCTGCTACTGTTTGCGTTAAAAGGTGCTCAAGTCAGAGTTCGAGGTAATTTCGAATTACTCTCCCGAGAAAATGGCCTACTGGCCAACAATATCTTACTGATTGCGGCGCTGGTTGTTGTTCTGGTCGGCACATTACTACCGCTCGTACACAAACAGTTGGGGCTAGGCTCAGTATCCATTGGTGCGCCATTTTTTAATACCTTGTTTGCTTGGTTAATGATTCCATTTGCATTTTTACTGGGCATTGGCCCTTTGATTCGTTGGAAGCGAGAACAGCTGTCGACTTTGGTAAAACCCATGTTGGTCTCGGGAATCTTGTCGTTAGCCATCGCTGCGGGTTGCATTGCCCTTTTTGCTGACCGCTTTCAGTTTATGGCGTATCTAGGCTGGGTGATGTCACTATGGATCATCACTTTGCTGAGCTATGAAATCTGGCAGCGTGCGACTCATCGTCATCCGTTCACTGTAGGGATTAAGAAGCTTCAACGTAGCCATTGGTCAATGGTATTGGGGCACCTTGGACTTGCTGTTACTGTGATAGGTATTGCGATGGTGCAAAACTACAGCATTGAACGCGATGTGCGCTTAGCGCCTGGTGAACACTTTCAATTGCAGGGCTACGATTTATATTTTTCAGGATTACGTGACAAAGACGGCCCGAACTACGACGGCTATATCGCCGATTTTGAGTTGACGCGCAATGGCCAGTTCGTCAATACGCTGCATGCGGAAAAACGCTTTTATCGTACGGCGCGTTCGATGATGACAGAAGCCGCGATTGACCGCTCTATTACCCGTGATTTTTACATTGCCATGGGTGAGCAGTTGGATGATAACCAGTCGTGGGCTGTGCGTGTCTATTACAAACCATTCGTTCGATGGATTTGGGTTGGTGGTCTGTTCATGGCCATCGGCGGCGCATTAGCCATTAGCGATAAACGCTATCGCTTTAGAAAGAGCGCAAAGGAGGCGTTATGAACAAAAAAATTCTTTTTATTCCTCTTGTTGCGTTTTTAGCTTTAGTCATTGTTTTTGTTACTCAGTTAGCGCGTAACTCAGAGGGGGATGATCCAACCAAACTCGAGTCTGTGTTGGTCGGAAAAGCGGTCCCGAGTTTTGAACTTGAGGATTTGGCGGAACCCGGTAAGCAGTACGACCAAGCTATTTTCAAGGGTGAGCCACTGCTGCTTAATGTCTGGGCAACGTGGTGTCCAACATGTTATGCCGAGCATCAATATTTGAACAAGCTTTCTGATCAAGGCGTGAAAATTATAGGGTTAAACTATAAAGATCAGCGTGATAAGGCGGTGACTTGGCTCAATAATTTGGGTAATCCTTATTTGATTAGCCTGTTTGATGGTGATGGCATGCTGGGGCTGGATCTTGGTGTTTATGGCGCGCCCGAAACCTTCTTAATTGATGCTGAAGGCGTCATTCGTTATCGTCATGTTGGTGATGTTAACCCAAGTAATTGGCAAAAAACGCTTGAGCCGATTTACCAGCAAATGGTCAAGGAGGCGAAACAATGATCCATAAGTTACTTGTGGTGCTTGCTGTCGTTTGCTTACCCATGGCTGCGCAGGCTGCAATTGAAGTTTATGATTTTGATACGCCACAGCAAGAAACTCAGTTTCAGGAGCTCAGTAATACACTACGCTGCCCTAAGTGCCAAAATAACAGCATTGCCGATTCAAATGCAGAACTTGCACAAGACTTAAGGCAAAAAGTGTTTGAAATGACGAAGCAAGGTAAGTCAAAGCAGGAAATAATTGACTATATGACGGCACGTTACGGCAATTTTGTTACCTATAACCCACCTTTTACTATCGCGACATCGATTTTATGGTTTGGGCCATTGTGTGTCGTGTTGTTTGGTTTTGGGTTTATTATTGTGCGTAGCCGTAAACGTTCGTTGAAAAATTCGCCATCACCATCATGGGATAGCGAAAAAGAAGCACGTCTGAAAGCGCTTCTTGAACAAGAAAAACCAAGCAAGGCCAGTAAGCAGGACGAGGAGTCGACGTCATGATGTATTTTTGGGTTGCTTCACTGGTTCTGATTGTAATCTGTGCGGTTTTTATTTTTCTTCCTGCCTTAAAGCGTCGAGAGAATAACGATCAAGTATTACGTGATGAACTTAATAAAGCGTTTTACAAAGATAGGCTTAGCGAGCTTAAAGAAGAATCAAATGAAGGGCTTGTTGAAGACCAACAAGACTTAATTAACGATTTAAAGCAATCACTGCTTGATGATATTCCTAGTGATAAACTCCAGCAGCGACAACAAGCATTATCGCCTTGGTTGATTTTAGTCCCTTCTGTGCTTTTGATGGGGGTACTATCTTACGCGCTTTATGCACATTTTGGCGCCGCCCAACAGGTGAAAGCGTGGCAAGACGTGACCAATAACCTGCCTGAACTTTCAAAGAAACTCATGCAGCAAGATGGCGCAGTACTCACTGATCAAGAGATGCAAGACTTGACGTTAGGATTACGCACTCGTCTTCACTATAACCCTGAAGATGCAACGGGTTGGATGTTACTAGGGCGAATCGGGCTAGCGAATCGAGATACAGGGACATCTGTTGGGGCGATGAAAAAAGCCTATGATTTGAAACCGGATGATCAGGATATCCAACTTGGTTATGCGCAAGCACTGATGCTGTCTCAAGATGAGGCTGACCAAGAAGTGGCGCGCAACCTGTTACTACAGCTGACTAAGCAAGATTATGTCGATATTCGAGTCTTTTCGCTACTGGCTTTTGACGCCTACGAGCGACAAGACTTTACTTCTGCCATCAAATACTGGGGCGTGATGCAGCAAATGATTGGCCCGAACGACCAGCGTTACGAGATGTTGACTCGCAGTATTGACAATGCGAAGCAGCAAATGTCTGGTTCAAAGGCTAACCAGGCTTCAGTGAAAGTGACGATCAATCTCGGTGATGCTGTGGTGTTAGATCCCAATGCGGTGTTAATTGTTTCTGTACACCATGCGAATGGTTCGCCGATGCCTGTGGCCGCTGCTCGTTATCCGGTATCTTCGTTCCCGTTAACCGTAGAGCTTGATGACCGCAATAGCATGCTTGAAAGTAGTAAGCTATCAGACCTTGATTCGCTCATGGTTCGTGTGCGTCTTGACAGCGATGGAAACGTGGCAACAAAGCAAGGGGACTGGTTTGGCGAGAGTAAAGTCGTTAAAATTGACGAGCCTGTTAATATCACGATAAATCAGCAATATCCTTAATCTATACTTTGGGATAGATAAAGGCTGGTGTCGACCAGCCTTTTTTATGGAAATGATCAAATGAAGAAAAACTTAATGACATGGTTGTCATTGTGCTTGAGCTTGCTTTTAGCTGGGTGTGCATCAAATCCGAACGAGTCGGATGTGTCTGAAAATGACCCTTTTGAAGGCTTTAACCGCACAATGTGGACGTTAAACTACGATTATCTGGACCCGTACTTTGTTCGCCCAGTATCGTTGGCGTATGTTGATTACACGCCTAGCCCTGTACGCACTGGTATTTCAAATTTTCTAAGTAACTTAGATGAGCCAGCCAGTATTATTAATAACCTGATTATGGGTAATGGTCGTAAAGCTCTGGATCATTTCAACCGATTTTGGATCAACTCGACTTTTGGCTTGTTAGGTTTGATTGATATTGCCTCGGAAGCAGGCATCAACAAGCATGATGAAAAAAGCTTTGGAGATGCGGTTGGTCACTATGGAGTAGGGAATGGGCCTTACGTAATGGTGCCTGGCTATGGTCCGTGGACGGTGCGTGAAACGGCAGACTTTGCAGATGAAATGTACGCGCCACTTTCTTACCTTAATATTTGGGCCAGCATCGGTAAGTGGGCATTTGAAGGAATGGAAACGCGAGCCCAGTTAGTTAATCAAGAATCGATGCTGGATGATTCCCCGGACCCCTACTCTTTAACACGCGATGTCTATATTCAGCGCCGAGATTATCAAGCAGAGGTTGAGCGAGACACCTATAATCCGCAAGAAGAAGCGGAGTTAGATTCCTACCTTGATGAATATTAAACAAAAGGCCTGATTTCTCAATCAGGCCTTTTTAATGCGGTTAGCGAACGTTAGAACACATAATTGGCTTGCAGGCCAAAGATGATGATATTGCCCGAAACATCGCCCACGAATTGACCACCAATGGCTTCTGCTGCGTCATCGGATGCATACCCGCGAGACTCAACAATATGGGCTTCTTTGGTGTAGACATAAGTCGCACCAGCGTCCACGGTCAATTGTTTACTGACAGCGTAACTGGCTCCGAGGCTAAACCAAGTACGATCGATTTCCGGAATGGTAATTGTACGGTTTTTATCACTGACGGCAGAGGTGTCGTAAGCCAAACCAGAACGTAATGTCAGTGCTTTGCTCACTGTATAAGTGGTGCCGACAGCAAAGCGATAGCTATCACGCCAATTTTCTACTTTGACGGTTTGATTTCCTAGAGTATCCAAATCAGCGACTAATTGATCGAAAGAGCTCCAATCTGTCCAATTAAAACTCGTGTGCACCGCCCAGCGCTCAGTTAACTGGTGAAATGTCGCTAATTCAGCAGTGGCTGGTAATGTAATGTCCATCGAGCCTGAATCACGAAGAGGTGAAGGCAGTCCAAATGCGGCGCCCTCCGCATAGCCCGCAAGCGTTAAGTCTACTGCGGACTTATACGCGATACCGATACGATGGTTTGGGTTAATTTGCCATGCTGCACCTATTTGCCATCCTAGGGCAGTGTCATCACCTTCCATGTATTTTAATGTGGTGCCACCCAACGAGCCGCCAAAGTGGCCTTCGCCAGTAATGTAACGTAAGCCACCGCCTAAGCTGATCTCTGGTGTCAGTTGATAACCTAGGTTTAGGTTGGCTTCCATGGTTTCCACTTTGGCTTTATTACCAAAATGTGAGGCGGCGAAGTCGTTGCCTAAATCAGTGATCATCCCGTAGTTAGTGCCAAATGCTAAACCAACGTACAACCGGTCATTGTACTGATGGGAGAGATATAAATTGGGGACCACAGCATCATTGACGTAATCATCCGATTTCGCGTCAATGCTTCCAGCGACTTCTCCGTCAACATCAACATTGGGGTTGATATAAACGCCCCCAACTGAGATCTGGGTGCCTGTTAAGTAGGTGAGCATTGCTGGGTTTCGCCATTGTGCACTGGCGTTATCTGCCATTGCAGCTTCGCCAGCGTACGCTCGACCTAAACCTGTTGCAGAATATTCGGCAAGTTGAAAGCCGGCTGCTTGAGTAAAAGGCGAGACACTAACTAGTCCAAAAGATAGAGAAAGGGTAAGAAAGGATTTGTTTGTTTTCATTAAATGTTCGCTGAAAGAATTAAATAAGAAACGAAAAGTTTAAGGGTTGAGTAATTACTTTAAAAACAAAAAACACGGAAATCGTGTTATTTGGGATAAGTATCTATAAATTATAACGATATGGAGATTTAATTCTACATGTTATAAGAGCGTTTCAAATATTGAGCGAACGACTGTACGGTGTATCGGAATAAAAATAAACCAGAGTAATTTAGCTTAGTAAACTTACGTTTTAAAAAAGGGAGCCAGAGCTCCCTTTTTATCATGTTGATTTCAGCTCGGGATTAGAACGAGCGGCTGTATTGCAAACCAACAAGAACTGCATCAGCGCGAGTGGTTGCCGTTAAAACGGTCTGCGCTGAATCCTCAGTCACGGCGATATCTTCACCAATTAGATAAGTGAAGCCAAAGTCGATGTTGGACGCGCTATCAACATTGTAGGTAAAACCTGCTGAAAGCCATTGACGATCGGAATCAGGTACAGAGATTGAGCGAACATCGTCTTGAGCGCTGGTGTCATACATATAACCGGCACGTAATGTCCAATCGCTGTTTAGGTAGTAAGTACCACCGATTGAGTAGTGCCAACCATCTTGCCACGCGTACGCTTTAGTGTACTTGCTAGAACCTTGTAGAGCAGCAAGTTGAGTCGCGATCGGTGATTTCGTTGCATCAAGGTTGTCGATTTCGATATTGTCAAAATCACCCCAACCGATCCACTGAATGCTGTAGTGAACCGCAAATTGGGTATTGTCAATTTTGTGGTAGCCCGAGAATTCTGCAATATCAGGCAACGGCAGAGTAATTTCTTGTCCTTCATCGTCTTTTGCTGTGAACTCAGGGCTGTAGCGGTACGCTAAGCCAAAACGATTATTTTCATCGAGTTCATAAACCGCACCAACGTTAAAGCCAAACGCCCAACCATCAGCGCCATCGACATCAACTAGCGGAGTGCCTGCTGGTGCTCCTAAAGCTCCCCCTAATACGCTCCCCGCGTAACGCTGGAAGGTTCCTTGACCGTAAATCGCATCAAGACCTAAGCCGACACTAAGGTGCTCGTTTGCGCGGTATGAACCTGCGAGGCCAAGGTTGAAGCTTTTCACATCGGTAGTACCGCCATATTCAGAAGCGACATAGCTGCTTGAGAATTCAGTTTTAGTACCAAAGTTTGTGTATGCGTTCACACCCCAAGCAAACTTATCGTTAACTGGAACGATTAAGTGAATGTTGGGTGCAATCGAAGTGCCGCCGACATCATCGGTATCACCCACAACACCAGGTACACCGTTGTATGTCGCATCCTTCACTTCAATCATTGTGGTAATGCTTTCAAAACCCAGTGACAGTGACATTTTGTCAAACAGTGCCATTGCAGCCGGGTTACGAGCCATGACCGAGGCGTTATCTGCAATGACAGCGTCACCAGCGAATGCTCGGCCGAGACCTGTTGCAGATTGAGCGTTGAGTTGGAAACCCGCCGCCATTGCTTGTTGCGTGGAGAGCGCGATAGTGGCTGCTAGCAGCGTTTTTTTAAACAGACGCGTCTTGTTCATTGTGCTTATTCCTTTTTTATTGTTCCGTCTCTAATGGACGATATTTTCTGAGTAAAAACTCAGTTGTGGCTGATCCTAGTGTTTAATATAAAAGATAGAAATCCGACCATAGTCTAATTTGTAGTTAAAATTATCGAAATGACGCACAACATACAGGAATATGTCGGAAAAGACTGATTTTTAGAGTTAAAGCTCTATTTGAGAGAGGGCAGCCAGCTCACTCAAAAAAGTGAGCCGGCCTCAATCAATTCATGGGTTGAATGATGGGTAGGACTTTTTTCACAATTTTCGATATGTTTTCTTGTGGTTCGCCGACGATGATTAAGCTGGCATTGTCGAGGGGTTCAACCATGCCTTTCATTCCATCTTTGTCAAAGTGTTCGACTTTGTCACTCGGGATGGACACCAAAAACAAAGTGACTTTGCCTTTTTCTCCGGCAAAGACCATGTGAACCGCATTGGCGCTGCCAAATCCACAATGATTCAAATAGTAAACGTGATAAGGAAACTCGCCATTCAATTGAGTCGAAAATGGCTGCATTTTCGCGTTGATTTGTATTTCACTTGCTTGTTCATCAATATGTTCAACAAAGTTTTGCTCATTGCGGACATGGTGAATCGCCATATCCGAAAGGCTAGCGTAAGCGGGAGCGACGACTACGTTGTGCCACTGTATTTGTCCAAACAATAGGCCGACAACAAAAGCAATCGATGCCGCCATGGCTAACATCTTGCGCGAAAAGCCTCGAGCATCGCTAGTGGGTTGCTCTCGGCTTTGCTGAAATAGAATACGATCAGCCAGATCATCCGCGACATCGACTTTCATCGCTTGCTCTATTGTGGCGTCAAGTTCCAGCAGTTCCTCGGCAAATTGGGCATTGGCCTCATTGTCTTTTATCGCTTGATTCAGTTCGCGGTCACGTGATTTAGGGTCGGACATAATGCGGCGACGAAATTCTAAATCATCCATTATATTGTCCTCTTTGTTGATTCACGGTGTCTAATCGTTCCTTTAACTGATTACGGGCTCGAAATAAGCGAGTCATGACCGTGTTTTTATTGAGTTCGAGTATGTCAGCGATTTCCTCACCGCTAAAGCCGGCGACTACCTGCAAAAATAGAGGTTCCCGATACTCGATGTCTAATTGCATAATTTGCTGCTGAACCCACTGAGATTGATGATGAGCATCGTCACTGATTTTGACCTCGTGACTTACATCATCGATATCAACCAAATCTAATTGCTTACGTTCAAAGCGGCGTGCGTTCTCACGTCGTAAGATAGTGATAAGCCACGCTTTTGCCGATTTCTCGTCGAGTAGGCTATCGAGAGATTTCCAAGCGCGTAAGCAGGTTTCTTGCACCAAATCTTCAGCAACGGTTTTGTCGTGGCACAGCCAGTAGGCGTACCGATAAAGGTCTCGGTGATAGGCGCGTACCAGGGCTTCGTATTTTTTTTGCTTTTTCATATCCGAGTTGACCGGATTGATTGGCTTTTTCTTTCGAAAAAAAGAAATCATTGTTAAGACGTCTTTTTGAGGTTGTCGATATCACGCAAGTCTATGGCTTAACCTCGGAAATGCTACATAAAATGCGTCAATGTTAGACTTTGGTATAGGTTTGCGGAGCTTTTAACAGCTTGGTTACCTGCAATAGTGCGCATAAGTCGTAAGATGGTCGATAATTCGACGCAAACTTGATCTAATTCAATAATCATCGATTTAGGTCAGTTATAGTAACCCTGTCATCTCGTTGGTTCGTTCCAACATGTTGAGCAAGATGACACTTCCTTTTGAAGGCTGACTTTACTTTCTCCTAATCAGGAAACTGATTTTTTCAATTGGCGTAAGTTAATTGCTTTATACATTCCAACCACACGACTTCGTGTGGTTTTTTTTTGCTTTTGATTTACCTATCTTGATTCCACTAATGCGTTTTATTTTCTGATTGTTGAAGCAGGTATGAATCAATCCTGACTTAGTTAGGGTTTGCTTGTGTTATCACGTTTATTTAAACAGGCGTTTGACCGTTTTAACAACTTCGTTACAATGGCTTGAGGTCAGACCTGTTGGTTTAAGGAGATAAAATGGGCAAGCAGGAATTGAAAACCCGGTCAGGGGAGCGCGTTGCTATTGTTGCCGGATTGCGCACGCCTTTTGCTCGTCAAAGTACGGCTTTTAGCGCGGTTCCCGCGGTAGATTTGGGCAAAATGGTGGTCAGTGAGCTATTAGCTCGTACGGAGATTGATCCCAAATTAATCGAGCAAGTTGTCTTTGGTCAAGTGGTACAAATGCCTGAAGCGCCAAACATTGCTCGTGAAATAGTACTCGGAACGGGAATGAATATCCATACCGATGCCTATAGTGTTACTCGTGCTTGTGCGACAAGTTTTCAATCTGCGGTTAACGTGGCGGAAAGTATCATGGCAGGCACGATTGACATCGGTATTGCTGGTGGCGCCGATTCTTCTTCCGTGCTGCCAATCGGTGTCTCTAAAAAGCTGGCTGCCAACTTATTGGCGCTCAGCAAAACCAAAACGCTTGGTCAAAAGCTCAAAATCATCAAAACATTAAATCTTAAAGACTTGATGCCTGTACCGCCTGCGGTGGCAGAGTATTCTACTGGGCTGTCAATGGGACAGACCGCAGAGCAAATGGCAAAAAGTTATGCCATTAGTCGCCAAGAGCAGGATGCGCTGGCACATCGTTCCCATACGCTAGCCGCTCAGGCTTGGGCTGATGGCGTCATAGATGCCCAAGTAATGACTGCGTTTCCTGAACCTTACAAAGAGTGGATTCATCAAGACAACAATATTCGTAAGGACTCAACCCTTGAAGGGTACGCTAAGTTACGCCCAGCCTTTGACCGTAAATATGGCTCGGTAACAGCGGCAAATAGTACGCCATTAACTGACGGCGCTGGCGCGATACTCATGATGCGTGAGGGACGAGCCAAAGAGCTTGGTCTCGATATCCTTGGTTATCTTCGATCATACGCTTTTTCGGCGATTGGTGTTGAAAAAGACATGTTGATGGGGCCTTCTTACGCAACGCCTGTCGCACTCGAACGTGCTGGAATCGCATTGAACGATTTAGATTTGATTGACATGCATGAAGCGTTTGCGGCTCAGACGCTTGCTAACGTTAAGATGTTCGCCAGCCAAGAGTTTGCTAAACGTGAGCTAGGGCGTAGCCAGGCTATTGGTGAGATCGACATGGATAAATTTAATGTGCTGGGTGGTTCGATTGCTTACGGACACCCATTTGCCGCCACTGGTGCACGTATGATGATGCAAACATTACATGAATTGAAACGCCGCGGAGGTGGGTTGGCACTTAACACGGCATGTGCTGCTGGCGGTTTAGGTGCTGCAATGGTACTGGAGGTAGAATAATGACAACCAATAATGCATTTACTCTCACCATTGATGACGACAATCTGGCTTGGCTAGCGATTGATGTACCCGGCGAAAAAATGAATACGCTGCAAGCCGCATTTGTTGAGCAGATGTCAGATATTCTTGAGCAGCTGAAACAGCAATCGCAGCTCAAAGGGCTGATTGTACACTCTCTTAAGCCAGATAACTTTGTCGCCGGCGCTGATGTTCGTATGCTTGACGCTTGCAAAAATGCGGCTCAAGCCAGCGAACTTGCAGCGCAAGGACAAACGATGTTTCAAGCGCTGTCTGAACTTCCTTACCCAGTCGTGGCGGCCATTCATGGGCCTTGCTTAGGTGGCGGTCTGGAATTAGCGCTGGCGTGTGATTACCGCGTGTGTACCGATTCAACGATTACGCGCATTGGTTTACCCGAAGTCCAGTTGGGATTACTTCCTGGGTCTGGTGGGACACAGCGTTTACCTCGTTTGATTGGTTTACTGCCAGCAATGGATATGATTTTAACGGGGAAACAACTTCGCGCACCAAAAGCGAAAAAGCTGGGGGTTGTCGATGACTGTGTGCCGGAGAGTATCCTTTTGGATGTTGCCAAGCGTTGGATCGAGAAAGGCAAAAAAGGCGCAAAGCATCGAGTGCCAACCAAAGAGAAGTTAATCTCAAGAACTGGGCTTGGGCGTCGCGTTATTTTTGATCAAGCGGCTAAGAAAACCCATAGTAAAACTCGCGGCAATTACCCTGCAACCGATGCGATATTAGAAGTAATTCGGTACGGCTTAGAGCATGGTATTGAACGTGGTCTTAAGCTGGAGTCGGAACGATTTGGCGAGCTTGTGATGACGCCTGAATCAAAAGCCTTGCGCTCGATTTTCTTTGCGACAACAGAAATGAAAAAAGAGCAGGGCAGTGACGCTAAGCCAAAAACGATTCAGCGTGTCGGTGTACTCGGTGGTGGTTTGATGGGGGCTGGGATAAGTCATGTGACAGTGAGCAAAGCCAAGCTTCCGGTACGCGTCAAAGATGTCAGCAATGACGGGGTATTGAACGCGCTGCGTTATAACCATCAACTGTTTGAAAAACAACGTAAGCGCCGAATTTTACGCCGAGCAGAGCAACAAGCCAATATGCTGAAATTGGCGGGTGGCACGGATTTTACTAGCTTTCAACATCTTGATGTGGTGGTTGAAGCGGTATTTGAAGATCTCGCTCTTAAGCAACAAATGGTTGCAGACATTGAGCAATATGGCCGTAAAGATACAGTGTTTGCGACGAATACTTCTTCCTTGCCGATTGGTCAAATTGCTGAAAAAGCACAACGGCCTGAGAACGTCGTTGGCCTGCACTATTTTAGTCCGGTCGAAAAAATGCCGTTGGTTGAAGTGATTCCGCACCAGACTACATCTGAAGAAACCATTTCTACGGTTGTATCACTGGCGAAAAAGCAAGGGAAAACGCCGATCGTGGTCAAGGATAAAGCGGGCTTTTATGTTAACCGAATTCTTGTGCCTTACATGAATGAAGCGGCGCAAGTATTGATGGCTGGCGAACCGGTAGAACATGTCGACAAGGCACTGCTTGATTTTGGTTTTCCTGTTGGACCAATCAGTTTACTGGATGAAGTCGGTATTGATGTCGGCGCGAAAATTATGCCTATTTTGGTCAAAGAGCTGGGGGCCCGATTCCAAGGCCCAAATGTGTTCGATACGTTGCTCGGGGATAACCGCAAAGGCCGTAAAAGCGGCAAAGGTTTCTATTTGTACAAAGGCAAGAAGAAACAAGTCGATAAAAGCGTATATAAATTGCTGAGTTTAACGCCAGAGTCCAATATGAAGGGGCAAGATATCGCGCTACGTTGTGTCTTACCTATGCTCAATGAAGCGGTACGTTGTTTGGATGAAGGTATTATCCGTAGCCCACGTGACGGAGATATCGGCGCTATTTTCGGGATTGGTTTCCCTCCTTTCCTGGGCGGTCCATTCCGTTATATGGATCAACTCGGCATTAAGAACTTGGTAGAAATCATGAATCAGCATGTTCAAAAGTATGGTGACCGTTTCGCGCCATGTGATGGCTTATTGACTCGCGCCGGGCTCGACCAACGTTTCTACGATTAAGTGCTTAGAATGTGATGCAAAAACCGAAAAGGCGAACAGTGGTTCGCCTTTTTTGTACCACGAGTTTATGATAAGACTTCTCATTTATAGCCAACAATAAGGACAAACTCATGGATGCTTTAGAACTATTACTCGGGCGACGTTCTGTGGGAAAACTGTCGGCACCAGCGCCTGAAGGCAAAGTATTAGAAAATATTATTCGCGCCGGTCTGAGAGCCCCAGATCATGGTGGCCTTACGCCATGGCGTTTTGTGATAGCCCAAGGGTCTGGCCTCAACAAATTGGCCACTATTTTGTCGCAAGCCGCGATCGCAAATCAAAGCGAGGAAGCGGTGGTAGAAAAGATGCGCCATGCGCCATTTCGTGCGCCTATGGTGATCACCGTGATTGCCAAGGTAACGGAACATCCTAAAGTCCCAGCCATTGAACAACATATCTCAGCGGGCTGCGCTGTACAAGCGATGCAAATGGCGGCGGTTGCGCAAGGTTTCCAAGGCTTCTGGCGTTCAGGCAATATCATGTTTGACGCCAATGTGCATCAAGCATTTGGGCTAAGTGGAGAAGATCAAATAGTAGGTTTTCTTTACCTTGGCACGCCAAATTTTGAACCCATGAAAGCGCTGGAGAGAAAACTGGGTGATTTTGTTGAGTATTTGTAGAAAGGAAGGAATAAAGACAGTTAGCGAAAAAGGGGGCTAACTTCGCCCCTTTTTCTCACAATCCACGATCAGTGGATATGATATTCAATAACAAAATCAATAAATAAACGCACTTTTTCCGGCAAGTGGTCTTTATGATTGTAAAGCATATAAATATCTCTTGGGTTGGCACTCCAATCACCTAAGACTTGGACTAGGCTGCCGTCTTTAATGAATTCCTGAATCATAACATCTGGCATGAGTGTAATGCCTAGGCCGGAAGAACAAGCACGACGAACCACGTTTAGCGTGTTGGCCTGAAAGCGACCTTGGTCATTATTGACCACGGTTTCACCATTACTGTTGGTCAACTGCCATTTGAGCAGGGGGCGACCTTTAAGCAAGTTATGGTGATGCAACTCTTCGGCGTGTTTAGGCATTGGGTGCGTCTTGAGATATTCTGGGCTAGCAACCAATATGTCTTTGACTGAATTGATTTTTCTTGCAATAAGGCTGGAGTCACGCTGTGGACCGACTCGAAAAATCACATCCCATTCAGTGGGATCCAGTTGGTCTGCATGGTCGCTGGTGGTAAGTTCAATGTTGATGTCAGGGAATTGATGCATGAATTCATTAAACATTGGCATCATCATTCGTTTGGTTAAGTTCGATGGAGCCGAAATGCGAATTTTACCCGCAGCGCCACGACACTCATCTGTAATCTCCTCTGCGGTCATCGACAAGCGTTGTAGCAATGGAGAGCACTCTTTAAAAAATCGTTCGCCAGCTTCTGTTAAAGACAGTTTTCGAGCATGGCGGTTGAGCAATCTGAGGTTAAGCGAATCTTCTAGCGCTTGGATTCGCCGCGTAATTGTAGCGACTGGAATGAGTGTTTTACGAGAAGTAGCAGTGTAACTGCCATTTTCGACAACCAGTCTGAATAAATTGAGATCATCTAATTTCATTAGTTGGGGGTGCATTGTTTTATTAATTCAGAGTAATTTATATGTATATCAAATGTTGAAGCTTGAGTCACATCAACAAGTTCTCTGATTTAGGACATTTCATATATCTAGTGTTTTTGATCAAGCCAAGGTGGAAGATTTGTATAAAGCAACTTTCACGACTAAATTTAGAGAAGTTTATAAAATGTGCCGAAAGCAAATAATAAAAATACCTTCGGAATTTTAGTGAGGCGAAAGTGATGCATAACAAAGTATGCAATTTACCGGCGGATGAGCCCTTTGCACCTGCCGAAGAGCAAAAGCTCATTATGTTAGTGGATGATGACCCGATTTTTCGTAACGTCACCAAAAATTTTCTTACTGCTCAAGGATATAAAGTTGTTGAAGCTGAAGATGGTCTCGATGGGCTCAAGCGGCTGCGCGAATGCGTTCCTGACTTAATCCTTTGTGACTTATCGATGCCAGTTCTTGATGGCTTGGAGTTCGTAGAAGAAGTGAGCTTGGAGTATCCGTCCCTGCCAACCATCGTGGTTTCTGCCACAGAAGATATCTCGGATGTCGCTAAAGCGCTGCGCTTTGGCATCAAAGATTTTTTGCCAAAGCCAATCAGTGATCATCGCAATTTGGCCAACTCAATTGAAAATACGTTAGATGACTCTTTTGACCGTCTTTCTGAGCAGCGCGATTTTGCCACCCAATGGTTTCGAGTTGATAATGGCGACGTACCAGAAGAGCAGGAGCTGCATTGGCACCTTAAGTACCTTAAAAAGAACCCTAATGCCGCCAAAGAACTACTTCATGCTCTGCTGCCAGAAGCAGATTCATCACAAGGTGTATGGAAGGTTAATTATCGTTTGCTGCAATCAACTGACATGATGCCAATGGTGTTTGATTACGCTTGGTTGATGAACGGTCAGTTGGCGTTTTACTTGGTTGATTCAGGTAGCCATGAGACGGATGGTGCGTCCACCACATTGTTGGTCAGAGCTCTGTTCCATGATTATTTGCGTCAGCTTAAGAACTTCAGCGCCGATTTAAAGGATCTCGCCTATTTGATTGAGAAAGGCCTGACGTGTTCAAGCTCAGTGAATCCCGTTAAAGCGCTGTTTGGATTGGTCGATGTTTCAGCTGGAACCATGTCGATTTTGCCGGCAGGTTTAGAATCTCAGTGGTCAAATGATCAGCTAACTCAACATATTGCCGCTGGCCTTGATTTAGGGGAAAACTGCGTGAAAAACTTTATGACGAAAGATCTACCGGTTGGTCAGCAATGTCGTTTGTCTTTAAGCCGTTTAGGCTCTTCAAGTTTTTCATTGGATATTGTGCAAGATACACAGCCTAAGCAATAATGCTTCGCTTCGCAGAATGGCAATAACCACAAGGATTGTCGGTGTTTGTGCTGAGTGGTTTGCCGTATAGTCTCCGGTTATACAAACTAACAGCATTTGGTTAACGTTAAGTTAACCAAATGCGTCGAGTACAACTTAACCGAGACGAAGATAATGGCGGACAAAGATTTTAAAGAACCTTATAATATTCTCTACTTTTTAGGATTTATCCTTGCCTTGTTAATTCCCACTTTGCCGGCAACACTAACCTGGATTCGAGTGTTCAACGGCTATCAGGGATTTTAAGTATCAACTTGGGAGCTTACCATCACTGTTCGTCGTTATTGTTATAATGTGGTTGGTGGGCTCTGTGTTGGTTTAGGCATTCTTGGTGCTGTGTTGCCCTTGTTGCCGACCACCCCCTTTATCCTCCTTGCCAGTGCTTGTTTCATGCGTGGTAGTCCCCGTTTTCATCACTGGATAATACATCATCCCACGTTTGGCACTTTCATCCGTGACTGGCAAGAAAAACGAGCCTTACGTCGCTCAGCAAAACATAGAGCCATGGCGCTCATTGTTCTTAGTTTTACCGTATCTATTTATTTTTCTCCTTTTTTGTGGTTAAAAATTGCGCTGTTGATTTTCGCAATCGTTTTACTACTTTGGTTTGTGCAATTACCTGTGATTGAGCACCTTGCTGATGACGAAGAAAATCACTAAGATTGCAGGGAAGTGTGCCCACTCTTCGAGTGGGCGTTTGTTTTTCTATCATACCAAAAGCATGTTTGACGGAAGTGAAATATCGATTTAGGTGTGAGTTGACGCTGATGGTCATCGCTAATCAAAGATGACAAGTCGCAAATTGAAGTAATAAAACTATGACAACTGAAACCATCTCTTTGATCAAAGCAAGTATCAAAAGTATCCCTGATTATCCAAAGCCAGGCATCCTATTTCGTGATGTCACTAGCCTAATGGAAGACGCAAAAGCGTACCAAGCCACGATTCAAGTGCTGGTCGACAAATACAAAGATATGGGCTTCACCAAAGTCGTGGGAACTGAAGCTCGCGGTTTCTTATTTGGTGCGCCTTTGGCACTGGAATTAGGTATTGGTTTTGTACCAGTGCGTAAACCCGGTAAATTACCACGTGCGACTATCGCTCAGACTTACGACTTGGAATACGGTACGGATACGCTAGAAATCCATACTGATGCAATCAAAGATGGCGATAAAGTTCTTATGGTCGATGATTTGCTGGCCACCGGTGGTACCATAGAAGCAACAACCCAATTGATTCGCCAACTAGGCGGAGAAGTTGACCATGCAGCGTTTGTTATTAACCTTCCTGAAATTGGCGGTGACAAGCGTCTGGAAGCTTTAGGTCTGAACGTTTACAGTATCTGTGAATTTGAAGGACATTAATCGGATATTTTAATGAGTTATTTAGCCTTAGCGCGCAAATGGAGACCCACTAAGTTCAATGAAGTGGTGGGTCAAAGTCATGTTTTAACTGCTCTAGAAAATGCTCTGGCACAAAATCGCTTACATCATGCGTATCTGTTTAGTGGGACTCGTGGTGTCGGCAAAACGACGATTGGTCGGTTATTTGCTAAAGGGCTGAACTGTGAGACGGGGATTACCGCAACGCCGTGCGGAGAATGTGACACCTGTAAAGAGATTGACCAAGGTCGTTTTGTCGACCTACTCGAAATTGATGCGGCATCACGCACTAAGGTTGAAGATACTCGCGAACTGCTGGATAACGTCCAATATAAGCCGGCTCGAGGGCGCTTTAAAGTCTACCTGATTGACGAAGTTCACATGCTCTCACGCCACAGTTTTAATGCCTTGCTTAAAACATTGGAAGAGCCGCCTGAATACGTCAAATTTTTATTGGCGACGACGGATCCACAAAAATTGCCTGTTACGATCTTGTCTCGTTGTCTGCAGTTCCACCTTAAACCTATCACCGTTGATGCAATTCATCAGCAGTTAGAGCATGTACTGCAGCAAGAACAGCTCTCTGCAGAAAGCCAAGCGCTTGGGATGATTGCTCACGCCGCTGATGGTAGTATGCGTGATGCGTTAAGCCTTGCAGACCAAGCCATTGCCTTAGGTAATGGGGCTGTCGGCAAAGACACCGTCAGTCATATGTTAGGAACCCTAGATACTGATCAAGCTATCTATTTACTTGAAGCAATTAGTACTAAACAACCGACGTCCGTAATGACCAGTATTGAAGGACTGGCTCAAAATGGCGTTGAATGGGATGGGTTACTGAAGCAACTGGCCGTGCAGCTACACCGTATTGCTATGTACCAAGCTTTGCCATCGACTCTCGATAAAACCCAACCCGATAGCGAGCGAATTGAGTTGTTAGCTCAAGCGATCGCTCCGGAAAATGTCCAGCTTTACTATCAGATCGCATTGAAAGGCAGAGAAGATTTACCTTTCTCGCCAACAGAACGCGTTGGCCTTGAGATGTGTTTGCTTCGCATGTTGGCGTTTGCTCCGGTGCAAACCAATGCGGCGAATGTGGTCACGACCCAGAAGCAAGACGTCGCGCCTCAGCCCGTTTCTCAAGCTGCGCCACCAGTGCCTAATCCGGTCACTGCAACTCCTGAACGGCAATCTGAGCCATCGACGGTGACCAGTGAACGTGATGATCAGCAAGTCATGGATGAGTATTCTCACCAGTCTATTCCGACGCAGGCTTATGAACCGCAATATGACCAGCCTGCGGGGGCGCAAGAGACAGAACCCACTCCATCACAGACACAGCCGTCGTCACAACCCGCGGCATCTAATCTTGGTGGGCTGCGCCATCAATTACGCTCGCAACGCAAAGGGTTAGCTCAAAAGCCAGGGTCTGATCCAAAAAAGCCTAAAGCGGCATCTGCCAAACCTCAGTCGGTTCTCGAACGTGTCGCACAAAAGCACGGCTCAAGTTCTGCACAGCGGATGTCGCCACAAGAGAGTGAATCGATGACGGCAACGGTTGAAAGTGATGAGCCTTATCGCTGGATGCCAACTCAGCCGCAGGCTGAAAAACAGACGCGTAAAGAGCTGACACCAACCATGATAAAAAGTGCGTTGGAACATGAAAAGACGCCTGAAATGACGCAAAAGTTAGTGGAAGAGTCGGTCAATCAAGATAGTTGGGCGGCATTAATTCAAACACTGACGATTCCAAAACTGGTTGAGCAATTAGCATTAAACTCTTCGTTTGCTCAGAGCGAATCTTCGGTCGTTCTTACCTTGCGCCCAAATCAGGCCCATTTAAATACAGAACGTGCGCAAAGTGAGTTGTTATCAGCGCTTAATCAAGCTCTGGGGTACGAATGTCACCTTAGTGTCGAAATCGGCGAGGCTGGACAAACCCCACTAGAGTTAAGAGATAAGCTATATCAATCTAAGTTAGAGCAGGCGTTCCAGAGTTTAGAGCAAGACACCATTATTCAATTTATTGAGCAACGTTTTGCGGCTGAATTGGATAAAAATAGTGTAAGACCTGTCTAATCATTTGTGGGGTTGAAATTATCCAATGTCGACCCCATAACCTTTTTCAATAGCGAACAAAACCAGAGAGACAAACATGTTTGGTAAAGGCGGTATGGGTAATTTGATGAAGCAAGCCCAGCAAATGCAAGAGCAAATGCAAAAGCTTCAAGAAGAAATCGCAAATATGGAAGTAACCGGTGAGTCGGGTGCAGGTCTTGTTAAAGTGACTATTACTGGTAGCCACAGTGTTCGTCGCGTTGACATCGATGAAAGCTTGATGGAAGACGACAAAGAAATGCTTGAAGATCTTGTAGCTGCGGCATTCAATGATGCAGCTCGTCGTATTGAAGAGACTCAAAAAGAGAAAATGGCGGGCGTGACTGGCGGAATGCAGCTTCCACCAGGCATGAAAATGCCGTTCTGATTTGACAGCTGAGAACGATTAATGCGTACCAGTCATATGCTGGAGCATTTGATGGAGGCCTTACGTTGCTTGCCTGGGGTTGGACCCAAGTCAGCACAGCGTATGGCCTTTCATTTGTTACAGCGCGACAGAAAAGGCGGTCTTCAACTGGCTGAAGCATTAAGTCAAGCCATGACCGAAGTAGGGCATTGTCAGGAGTGCCGAACTTTCACTGAGCTGGAAGTTTGTCATATCTGTAGTAACCCAAAACGTCAAGAAAATGGGCTTATTTGCGTCGTAGAGAGCCCTGCGGATATTGCGGCGGTAGAAGCAACGGGTCAGTATTCGGGCCGTTATTTTGTATTGATGGGGCACCTTTCGCCACTTGATGGGATTGGGCCAAGCGATATTGGCTTGGATGTTCTGGATTACCGTTTACGTCGTGGTGATATCCAAGAAGTGATTTTGGCCACCAATCCAACGGTAGAAGGCGAAGCAACAGCGCATTATATTGCCGAGTTGTGTAAAGAGCATCATGTGTCAGCGAGTCGCATTGCTCATGGTGTTCCTGTTGGTGGCGAGCTGGAGTTGGTCGATGGCACCACGCTCTCGCATTCCCTGCTTGGTCGTCAGATGCTCAAATAGCCCGATGCTGCTATCGAAAAATTAAAAGCCCGCGAATGCGGGCTTTTCTGTATTTAAATCACAGCATGTCTCGGGTTAGGGCTGCCCGCAATAACTCGATACATCACCGCGCCAACGATTCCCCCGATAATCGGTGCCAACCAGAAAATCCAAAGTTGAGAGGTCGCCCAATCACCCACGTAAATCGCCACTGCAGTGCTACGGGCTGGGTTGACGGAGGTATTACTTACTGGAATGCTGATTAAGTGAATTAAAGTTAAGCAGAGGCCAATCGCAATAGGGGCAAAGCCTTGAGGTGCTCGTTCGTCGGTTGCGCCCATGATGACGATCAAAAACATCATTGTCATGACGATTTCTGTGATGACAACGGCAGAGAAAGAGTACTGACCTGGAGAATGCATACCATATCCATTTGCAGCAAAACCCGAGCCTGCGACATCAAACCCGACCTGTCCTGAAGCGATGAGATAAAGTATGCCCCCCGCAATTATCCCACCTATCACTTGGGCAATAACGTAAGGGAGGATCTCACGACCATCAAAGCGTCCACCTGCCCATAGGCCGATAGTGACTGCTGGATTAAGGTGGCACCCTGAAATGTGACCGATTGCAAAAGCCATGGTAAGTACCGTCAAACCGAAAGCGAGTGCAACGCCCAGTAATCCGATACCAACCTCTGGAAATCCTGCCGCTAACACTGCGCTACCACAACCGCCTAGCACCAACCAAAAGGTGCCAAATGCTTCTGCTAAATATTTGTTCATATGCCAATACCCATTCAATTTAATGAAGACTGGCTGAAACATAGAGGATAACCACATTGAATGCATGGTTCAAAACTGCAACACAGTGAACTCACTGGCTCATAACAGTATGCTGTCTTGTTTTTGTGGCGATTTGCGTAAGAAACGTATTACGTTAACTGCTCAAGCTCAGTGATAATCGTAAGGGCTTGTTGGTTGCTAGTGCCACAAATACTGGGACATGGCTTAAAATCAGCACACACTTTTGGTCTCTCTGGGTGACCAAACAGTTGGCAAAGATTGTTATCATCAAGCTGGATACAGCGTTGACCTGCAGGTTTGCCGTTTGGCATGCCTGGAATGGCGGATGAAATACTGGGAGCGATGCAGCATGCGCCACAACCAAGGCGACAATCCATAATAATATCCATGATGAAATTGGGCGGCGATGGTATCAAAAAATTGAGTGTGAGACAGCTCAAATTTTATCCTTGAAGTTTTTTAGCGACAGCGGTATAAACGCTTCCCTTCAAGACAAGCAATCATAAAGGCAAGTAGTAATGACGACTCCATTTTGGCAGAGCAAAACATTAGAACAGATGACAGAAGCAGAGTGGGAATCACTGTGTGACGGTTGTGGTAAATGTTGCTTGCATAAGTTGATGGATGAGGACACGGATGAGGTGTATTACACCAACGTGGCTTGTAGTTTACTCGATGACCAAACTTGTTCTTGTAAAGATTATCCGAATCGATTTGAATCGGGTGAAGAGTGCTTAAAACTGACGCGTGATAAGATTGCAGAATTCCACTGGTTACCCGACACGTGTGCTTATCGGCTTTTGGCAGATGGCCAAACTCTCCCCGAGTGGCACCCGCTGATTACAGGCTCTAAGCAAGCGATGCATGAGGCGCAAGAGAGCGTTCGTAATAAGGTCGTGTATGAAATTGATGTGATTGATTGGGAAGATCACTTGGTCAATCATCCCCATCGTTAAGAATAAAGGCTCGCTTTTTGGTGCCTTTATTCTTGTTTTTCGCTAAAACCTAGCTCAATTTGACGCTTTAGTACCTTTGTTTTGTGTAAGTCTTCCAACTGTTTTAAGACATCAAGGCGCTGCTCCGTGAGGTTTTGGTAGTGTAGCTTTTGAGTCGTATTGCAATGTACCAAGGGTGGTAATTGCTTGAGCTCGTTGGATAATAGAAAAAGTTGATTACGTAGCCATTGTTCTTGGTCACAGGGACGAGAAGTAAAATGCGATAACAGAGAGCGTTCTATAGGCAGATTTTCGTCGTTCTTATCTTGCTTGAGGTTGTTAGATTGCTCAGCGGCTTTTGTTTGCATGTGGTATCGGCTGCCAATAGCTAGGCTGAAGACTGATGCAATGGACAATATCAGCGCGGTTGGCATGAAGTTACTTGGAGCGAACTCGTGAGCGTGAAGAAGGAGAGGAACAAGGGTTGCCAATAACAAAACGAGCGCGCCAACATTTGCCAATTTAAAAGAAATAAAGCGGCGTTTCACTGCAGATTCTCATCAAAGGTTTATGCAGCAATGATGCTATCTATCTTTTACCTTGACAAATCACGCTTGCTATCATCAAAACAAAAAATATTAATCAAACCAGAGCGTTTAACCTAGGCGATAGCCAGTATGATGCCGCCAATGGTTGCCGCTGCGGAAAAAAATTGCCCCGCAGAGTAGGAACCATCCTCTTCCTCTTTCATTTTATCTGGGTGCTCCATACCTAAAGCGCCATGAGCAAAAGATTCTACCTTATCACCCACGGTTTTTTCTGCTTGTGCATCATGCTTGCTTTCTTTTTCGATGGCCTGAAGTGCTGCGAGCAGAGCTTTACCTTCGTCTGATAGCGTGACCTTATTGTGGTCGACGCGTAGCGGAGTGGTCGCTGGGTCAGAAGAGGGCGTTGCCTTTTGAGCTTTCGCCTGCTGAGGTGGAAGCGCTTGCGTCGACTCTATACCTACAGGATTCATACTCATCTCCTTATAACATCACCAATACTGTATCGGCGTTAGTGAGAGAAACTTGTGCAAAATTTCACAAAATTGTTTAAAAAATGACAAAGCAAAAAGCGCGCCTAAACCTAATGTTGACGGCCTTTAAAGCGCTTTTAATTATAAATTTGCGTTAACTTATTGTTTATTAAAGTGAGTAATTGGGTCGTCTTGGTTTGCAAGTTGAGGTGTATCGAGCGTGGTTGGGGGGAAAGGGGATAAATATTGCCGCTGCCACTTATTTGACTAAGCGCAGCGGTGAGAGTTTTAGACTACTTTTTTACGGTAAACACGCAGCATAAAATCGGCTTCACAATGGAAATCGATAGCCGTCTGCAGCTGCTCGCGGAGTGCATCACTGGCTTTCCAAGCAAAAGGGGTCATTTGTAATAAATCAAAGGCTGCGCCGTTATTGAGTTCCATCGGATAATGAAGGTGCTGCTCAGTTTCAAGATCAAAGCCATCCAGTTTCTCTGGTGTCTCATCATGTAAGCGAACACTCGAATAAATCTGTTCTCTAAGCTGATAGAGGTGCCGCGCCGCAGGGGTTACCGTTATCACCACACCGTGGGTATTTAAGCACCGACTGAGTTCGGGGGCTTTACAAGGAGCATAAATACGCACAATCGCATCAAGACTCTGATCAGCAAAAGGCAAGCGATGACTCGAGGCGACAGAAAATTCGCACTGAGGATAGCGTTTTGCCGCTGAGCGTATCGCCGTTTTAGAGATGTCTAAACCAAACGTGCGCAGCTGTGGGTGCTTCTCGCTGAGAGTTTGGTGAATTTGAGCGGTGTAGTAGCCTTCACCACACCCGATATCGAGAACAGCTCGTGACTCCGTGGCTAATGATGCTCGAAGTAATTGCGCGACTTGTTCGCGCATCGGTTGGTAGTGGTGACCTTCAAGAAATCGACGTCTAGCTTGCATCATCTGTTTATTATCACCCGGGTCTTTTGAACGTTTATGGTGAGCCGGCATGAGATTGACATAGCCTTCTTTAGCAACATCAAATTGATGGTTGTTGTCACAGCGATAGCTGCGATCATCAAGTGTCAGCGGCTGAAGGCATAGAGGGCATTGATACACGAAAAAGCACCGAGTGATAAGTGATAAAAACAGGTCGCGATTCTATCAATATTCACATGGGTTAGCCATCTCAATACCTAAGTCCAGTCAGCTTAATATCGAGATGGCTATGGCAGGCTAGTGGAAGAAACTCACTTGCTGTTTCAGTGCTTTGGCTTGCAACTGCAAACTGGTGGCACTTGTTGAAGTTTGTGCGCTAATTTCGCCACTTTCGCGATTTAATTCACTGATTTGCGTCGTGTTTTGAGCAATCTCCTGAGAGACTTGAGCTTGCTCCTCACAGGTTGCTGCGATGGTCTCAGCTTGTGATGCGATAGATTGCACATCATCAGCAATGGATTCTAACGCGCCGCCGGCTTGGTGAGCTTTCTCTAAAACATGGTTAGCCCGCGACTGACTGTGATTCATCATCTCTACCGCTTGGCTGGTGGAACCTTTGAGTTTTTCGATAATACTCACCACGTCTTGAACCGAGGTTTGAGTGCGGTGTGCGAGGGTTCTCACCTCGTCAGCGACGACGGCAAATCCTCGGCCTTGCTCTCCGGCTCGCGCGGCTTCAATGGCCGCGTTCAGCGCCAGTAAGTTGGTTTGTTCTGCGATCTCATTGATCATGTCTGTCACGGTTTGGATACTTTGGCTGTCTTCGCTGACTTGATGAATAACTTGCGCAGATTGATCGAGCCGAGAATTCAGCTCTGCGACATCAATACAGACATCTTCGACAACCTTGAGTCCAGTTTGGGAGTTACCGTTGGCTTGTCGTACATTTTCAGCAATGGTTTCAACTTGCTGCGCGACGGACTGCGCCGAAGTGGCCATTTCCTCAATCGCGGTGACCACTTGATCAACTTGCTCCTGTTGACGGTTCGACTGCGCTAGGTTGCGTTCAGCGTCTTCTGCCATATTGGTCGCATTGGTATCGACATCATCACTGGTACGGCGAATGTCCGTGACTAAATGATTTAATTGGTTTGCCATATGAGCGACCCCATAGGTGAGGTTGGCAATTTCATTTTTAGATGAGGCCTCGCCTCCAGCCACAGCAAGGCTAACTTCACCTTCACTCAATCGCTGCATATAGCCACTCAGTGTGGTTAAAGGTTTCAAGGTACGATTCAAAATGACGCTGAGCAAAATAAACGTGACTGCACCTATCGATAGCGCAATCCAGGTGATCAGTTTGAGTAATGCTTGGCTGCCTTTCGTGACTTCTTCAACGAAGGTTCCGCCAAGCAGTTTCCAGTTCCATCCTGGTACTTCAGCATAAATCAGGTACTTTTCACCAATATGGCCCTGGAATTCATATGGATAACGAATCAAGCCACTTGGTTGTTCAAAGATAGAAGCGAACGGCTTATTCCCATCATGGTCTGGAACGTCGATGATCGAAGGGCCACTTTCTTTATGGGTCGGGTGAAGCAAATAGTGGCCGAGATTGTCTTTTTCGTTATCAACTATGATCGTATAACCACTATCGCCCCACTGAATTTCAGCGAGGGATTTGAACAGATCTTGAGTCGCCTTGTTCACGGATAAACCGATAAACGAGATAGCAAAGATCTCACCACGCGCATTTTTAATCGGGGCATAGTAGGTAATATAACGTTTACCAAACAGTTTTACTTGTGCATGGTAAGGCTGCCCAGCGCTAAGGGTATTATAGCCAGGGTGCTGGTTATCTAAATAGGTCCCCACCACGCGCTCTCCCGATGGGTTCTTCAGTGAGGTTGAGATACGCATAAAACGATCACCTTGACGAGCAAACAAGGTGGCAACAGCGCCAGTGTCACGCGTAAATTGGTCAACAATTTGAGTGCTGCCGATAAGGCTAGTGCCACCTTTGGTTAGGTCTGGAATCTCATGGCCGTGGAAAAAGCGTGAGTCATTACTTTCTTGAAGGCCTGATAGGTAGCTATGGCGGAACGTCGATTCGAGCTCATTGGCGTTATTCAGGTAGGCATCGTATTGGCCTGAAATCGCTTTGGCTAATGCATTGACCTTAGACTGGTGCTCTATAAAGGTGGAGTCAAGCAACTGCTTAGAAGCGCTTCGGTAGACGAGTGTGGCGATGCAAGTAAATGCAATAAGTAAACACAAGGTGATAACGAGCTTAAGTTGAAATCCTACGCTCTGATTTTTATATCTATTCATCATCTTTAGTCCTAGACGGCAGAGTTTATGCACTGTTATGCACTTTATTTATGTTTGAAGTTGCCGATGGTACAAAGATTTATAAATAGGAAACTTGATTCGTGTTAACGAAAGGGTGAATTTAAAATTTAACTATTGGCTGAATTGGTCGGCCGCACCCCAAACAGAAGCTGAAGTTTGAAGTGCGGTGTAAACTCAAGCAGTGATAGGCGTAATGGTCGTGATAAGCTGATGGCTTTCACCAGCAGCGACGAGTTGTCCGCTTTCTAAGCTAGGGCTAAATACGGTGGACTCAACACATAGCATCGTCTGGTAACCGTTGTCATTCATATCGGCCATAGCAGAAGCGCCTTCTTCCCAAGGGTTCCACATCACAGCAGCATTATGGCCTTGGTTTTCAACTTTCAACGTACGCTCATAGCCTTTATCTTCAACATGTATTGAAGCGCTCGGCTGAGTATAGATTCGGTCAATGGCATGGCTAAGTACAAGTTCAGAGTCGCCTTGGCAGGTTTTGCCATCTTGCAATTTATCGATGTAGTTTGGCCCCATTCCTGACGTTGTCACTGAGGTGATATCAGACACATTAAGATAAGTGTGCAGCGCTGCGGAGAATGGCCATGCGACTTCACTCGGGTTGTGCATATCCAGAGTGATCTTGAGTTGGTCACCCACTTCGACATATAGCTTGAGCTCAAATTGGTGTGGCCAGATATCTCGAGTCTGCTGTGAATCGTTTAAGCCCAGGCAAACGACGACACCATTTTCATTTTCTCGGTGCTCGATGAGTTGCCATTCGCTGGTACGAGCAAAACCATGAGAAGGGGAGGCAAGACCACCAAACCATGGCCAGCAGACGGGCACTCCGCCGCGAATAGCGGCTTTACCGTCAAGGATTGCTGCCTCGCTCATCCAAATGACGTCAGGTTGGTCGCTTGGTTGGTAAGACATAACATGACCACCATGCAGAGCGATTGCCGCACGAGCTTTGCCACTGATGATACGGACTATCTTAAGTGCATCTTTTTCAATAATCGATACCGTATCGGAAAGTACCGATAGGGCAGGGAGAGAATATAAATCCATGATTGTCTCCTAGGCGAAGGTCCTAGGCACCGCCTTGCAACGCGGCAAAGCTTGTGTGTGTTCGGACCGTAATCCAAATGAATTCCAGTTATCCACGCGGGGGTTATATTGGAATACAAAAAAGGCGACTCGAGAGCCGCCTTTTACAAAAATCTTCGCTAAAAGCTTACATTATTTAGAGATGTGAGCAACTAGGTCTAGAACTTTGTTTGAGTAACCGATTTCGTTGTCGTACCAAGATACAACTTTAAC
Source organism: Vibrio olivae (assembly GCF_042428525.1). NCBI lineage: Bacteria > Pseudomonadati > Pseudomonadota > Gammaproteobacteria > Vibrionales > Vibrionaceae > Vibrio > Vibrio olivae. Next base: position 1,620,554 of record NZ_JBHMEP010000001.1, on the reverse strand, counting down.
GAATTTGTCAGTTAGTGCGATACCTGCTTTAGCATCAAATACTGAAGTGCAAGTTTCGCCGATGAAGTCTTGAGAAACAACTGCGTCTTCAGTGTAACCTAGAACGCCTTTTAGTTCGCCTTCAGAAGCTTCTTTCATTGCTTTACAGATGTCTTCGTAAGAAGCGCCGTTTACTAGGTTAACAGTTAGGTCAACAACAGAAACGTTAGCAGTTGGTACGCGGAAAGCCATACCAGTTAGTTTGCCGTTTACTTCTGGAAGTACAACGCCTACCGCTTTAGCAGCACCAGTTGAAGATGGGATGATGTTTTGAGAAGCACCACGACCACCACGCCAGTCTTTTGCAGAAGGACCATCTACAGTTTTTTGAGTTGCTGTAGTTGCGTGAACTGTTGTCATAAGACCAGATTCGATACCGAACTTGTCGTTAAGAACTTTAGCGATAGGTGCAAGACAGTTAGTAGTACAAGAAGCGTTAGAAACGATATCTTGGCCAGCGTAAGTGTCGAAGTTTACACCGTTAACGAACATTGGAGTTGCGTCTTTAGAAGGACCAGTAAGAACAACTTTCTTCGCACCTGCAGTGATGTGTTTACGTGCAGTTTCGTCAGTTAGGAAGATACCAGTTGCTTCAGCAACAACGTCAACACCGATTGCGTCCCATTTAAGGTCTTCAGGGTTGCGCTCTGCAGTAACACGTACAGTTTTACCGTTAACGATTAGGTTACCACCTTCAACTTCAACAGTACCGTTGAAACGGCCGTGAGTTGAATCGTACTTAAGCATGTACGCCATGTAATCTACGTCGATAAGGTCGTTGATACCTACAACTTCGATGTCGTTACGTTCTTGTGCTGCACGGAATACGAAACGGCCGATACGGCCAAAACCGTTAATACCTACTTTGATAGTCATTATAGTTGCTCCACAACTTAATTTCTGATTAAAGATAACTGGTAGTAAAATTACAGAACCCAGCAAAAATCTGCAACAGATAATCAGACTTAACTTGTTTAAAGTCAAAAAAAAGCGACGCTTTCTTTCACAATTGTTAGCAGTTGGTTATCTTTTGAGCTTAATGCGAGATAAACTGTACGCCAGTCTAAATAAGGGGCAGGTTGGCGTTACCCAACCAGGCAAAATCCACCCACCCTGTTATGGGGTGAAAGTATGTGCTACAAAGGGTAAGCTTAGCAAGTTTTTCCCTAAAAAAGTGAATATAAAAAGTGAGAATGAGGAGAATGTCCGCTGTGGAACATGACGAAAATAAAGTCGTAAAGTCAGACGCAGAGTGGCGTGAGCAGTTATCTGAAGAACAATATCGCGTGTGTCGTGAGCATGGTACAGAAGCGCCCTATAGTGGTACGTTGTTGCACAATAAAGAAACAGGTGTGTATTCATGCACTTGTTGTCATACGCCACTTTTCTCATCAAACGATAAATACGATTCAGGATGTGGTTGGCCGAGTTTTGACCAGCCGATTAACCCAGAAGCGATTCACTACCTAGAAGATCGAAGTCACGGAATGGTCAGAACTGAGATCCGATGCGCAGTTTGTGATAGCCACCTAGGTCACGTTTTTCCTGATGGTCCGCCAACAACCGGAGAACGGTTTTGTGTTAACTCAGTGTCGTTAACTTTCAACAATCCAACAAAAAACGGCGAATAATTCGCCGCTTGTTGTTTGTTCCTTTCATTCGTAGGTATGAGTTTAATACGGAACTAAACTACGTCTAAAGCGCCCAGATTTCAGGGCGCTTTCTACTTCTGCCGCCATATCATCAAGTTGATCATATTTTGCATCATTGAAGCCGTACAGTAGTTGGAGTTGGCGCTTGGGCACGAGGGGGACATCGTATTCACTTGCGACTTGCGTCCAGATATAGGCGGCTTCTTTGTTTTGAACATGATAATAGATGCTAGCCAGTGATTTCACTGCTTCGACGTTGACGTTATCGCCAGTGGAAAGTTCAAGAGAGCGGTTGAGTAGTTCAATGGTCTTTTGTTTGTCACGGTTGGTGTAATACGTGGCTAACGCGTATTGCATTTCAGCCGTATCAAGCTCTGGAGAACCTTCCATTTGTAGGAATGCACGTCTGGCGTGTTCGTCACCGAGTTGGCTCCACAAAAAGTACAATGTTTGAGGCTGCTGAGAACTGCGCAGCTCCATCACGATGCGTTCTTGTTCATTGCCGGAGTGAACGAGAGCATTGAAACGTTTTTGGCGTAACTCTGTTTGGTCAATGGTTTGGATTTGCGACGCCAGTTCGAGGCACTTGCGGTACTCCATTAAGAATTTGTACTCAACGATTTTATTAGCTTCGCTTGGGTTTTTCATCACTTCAAAACGATGCCAAATGAGGTCGGTTCTTGGAATGCGGCATTGCCCATCATTCATATTCAGTTTCTCGCAGCGCAGTGCCGGGTTATCGGTGCACAACTGCTCTGTATTCTTTCTACCTTCAAAACATCCGCCGAGCGCCAGAGCTGATGCGGCGATTAACACGATTTTTATATAGTTCATAATGAATGCTTGTGATCAGTTACACTTATTTTCTGGGTCAACCTTGACTCACTTCTTCAGCTGGTTATGTTTGAGCCAAAGTCAAAAGCAAGGAAACCATCATGGATGTTGAGCAGCTAATTAACTCCATTACTCCGGAAGTTTATGAGCGTTTAGTTTACGCTGTAGAAACAGGCACATGGCCTGAGGGTACTCCACTTTCCCAACAGCAGCGAGATTCCTGTATGCAAGCTGTGATGTTGTATCAATCTAAGCATAATTCACAAGCTCAACATATGACAGTTGGCCAAGGTGGCGATGTTGTTTTTAAGTCTAAAGCCGAATTAAAAAAACAGTTCCAATCGGATCAAGGCGACATCATGCGGGTGAATCCTAATCTCGATTCGTAACTTTTGATTGAAAAACAAAAAAACCAGCCATATGGCTGGTTTTTTTAACCGAATAGCAGAACAATCTCTGTAGGAATTTACTGTGAAAATCGCGTTTTTACGGTTTCTTTGATGAGTTAGAGGCTCATTTCACCGCGTAAGACTTGCTGCATCTGATCTTTAATCTGTTCATAGCTCAAGTTTTGGCTCAGCAAATAATGCAGTTTGGCTAACGCCGCCTCATGAGTCATGTCATAACCGCTAATCACCCCCGCTTCAGCGAGTGCACATCCGGTGGCGTAACCGCCCATGTTGACTTTACCCGCCAAACATTGAGTCAAATTGACCACGATGACGCCACGCTCAGACGCTTCTTTAAGGTGGCCGAGCAATTCAGGGTTCTGTGGTGCGTTACCAACCCCAAAGGTGAGTAAAATCATGGCATTGACGGGTTGTCGTAATGTATTTCGAATCACTTCGTGCGAAATGCCTGGATACATAGTGATGACACCAATGGGCTGCGGTGTAATGGTATGGACTTTAAAGTCACCCTGCGGCTTTTTATCTACTTCGATGTCTTTACTAACTTGAATATGAATTCCGGCTTCAAGCAAAGGCGACAAATTGGGTGAGGTAAACGCATTAAAACCGTCAGCATGAGATTTGGTACTGCGGTTGCCACGCATCAATTTATTATTGAAGAATAACGTGACTTCATTGATTGGGTAATTCGCAGCAATATGTAATGCATTCAATAGATTGGCTTGACCATCAGACCGAAGCTCAGCAAGGGGGATCTGTGAACCCGTCACAATTACCGGCTTGCCGAGATTTTCCAGCATGAAAGACAACGCAGAAGCGGTATAGGCCATGGTATCGGTGCCGTGCAAAATCACGAAGCCATCATATTTGTCATAGTTGGCTCGAATGTCGTCAGCAATTTGCTGCCAATCCGCAGGCGTCATATCGGATGAGTCGATCAGGGGGTCATACTCATGGATGGTATAATCGGGCATCTCTTCGCGATGAAATTCGGGCATGCCCGCCAGTTGTTTATCCATAAAGCCAGCAACGGGAATATAGCCGTTATTCGACTTTTGCATGCCAATAGTGCCGCCAGTGTAGGCGATATAAATATGTTTTTTTGCCATTGCTGCGAGTCATATTTGTTAGGGGGAACAGAAGCGGCGATTATAACTGATTCTTAGCCAAGAAAAAGGGGCAGCGTTGATTACGCTACCCCATATCATACCAGTTTGGATAATTCGCGTTGAACTACTCAACCTGACAAGGCAAACAAAACGCGTACTGTCCCTTAGGGTCGTTAAATTGAGCCAATAAACTTGAGTCTGCGACCAATTGCTTGGCTGCGGGTTGCCAAGCTTCTGGTAGCATTGACGTCATATCGATACCTAGGGCAGCATTGGTTTCAGAGAAGAAGTCTTTAAAGAACTGTTCTGCGGGTGTTAGAGGCTCTTCTACCCAATACAGGTTGTAATCATCAAGCGAGGCTAATTGTGCGGCAGCATCGAGAGCGTCATCGAAGTCACCGATTTGATCAACTAAGCCATATTGCATGGCATCTTGGCCTGTCCATACTCGGCCTTGCGCGACACTATCGACTTTTTCAAGTGACATATCACGGTTCTGGCCGACCAAGCTGATAAAACGGTTGTAACCGTGTTCGATCGCCAACTGGATAGCTTGAGATGCGCCTTCGGTTAACCCTTGAGTGACACCAACGTTTGAAAATGGTGTGGTGCCGACGCCGTCAGTATAAATGCCCAGTTTATTCAGTCCTTTTTCAAATGTGGTAATCACACTAAAGATACCAATCGAACCGGTTAACGTTGTCGGCTGAGCGATGATTTTGTCTGCGCCCATTGAAATCCAGTACCCACCTGATGCCGCAAGGCTCGACATGGAGACAACTACCGGTTTTCCAGCGGCTTTTATTGCCTCAATTTCATTGCGAATGATTTCTGAGGCAAAGGCGCTACCACCTGGGCTATCAACTCGCAAGACGACAGCTTTGACTTTGTCGTCAGTGCGAGCTTGACGCAACAAGGAAGACAATGTGTCGCCACCAATGCGACCACGAGGCTGTTCGCCGTCCATGATGGCACCACTTGCGACAACAACGGCCACATCATCTTCGCTCGAATCAAAGCTTGGATGCATTCGCGACTGATACTTGTAATAGCTGACAGCGTTATAACTGTCCTGACCATCACTACCAAATGCTTCGATCATCGCTTGGCGCACCTCTTGACGGGTGGCTAATTGGTCAACCAGCCCCAATTGCTTCGACAAGGCGCCGACATCACCTTTGACCGATTTAAGCTGCTCCAGAAACTCGTCCATGCTCGGATTTAATACTTGGCTATCGATTTGACGATTGGTGGCCACATCATCGACATAGGCACTCCACATTTGACCAACCCAGCGAGAGGCTGATTGCTTTGCTGGCTCCGACATATCATCGCGGATAAAAGGTTCAATGGCCGATTTATAGGTACCAACTCGGAAGATGTGAGTACTAACATCAAGCTTTTCGAGCAGAGTTTTATAGTATAGGGAATAGGCTTTGTAGCCTTTGAGCATCACTGCGCCATCAGGGGCGAGGAAGATTTTGTCTGCGTAACTCGCCAAATAGTACTGACTTTGGTTATAAAAGTCGCCAGCGGCAAAGACAGGTTTTCCACTGGCTTTAAACTCATTAATCGCTTTAGCAATGTAACGCAGTTTGGTTAAGTTCGTTTCGGGCATATCCTGTAGCGATAAGACGAGACCGGTAATGGTTTTGTCATCTTTGGCTTGGCGAATGGTATTGACGACATCAAATAAGACATTCTCTTTTGGCATTTCTTGCCCAAATAGCGAGCCAGTTACTGAATCGAGCGGATTGACATAAGTAGATTGTTCAACAATAGGGCCAGATAAATTAAGCACTAACGCAGAAGAGGTGGTTGGAACCGCTGGGGTTGGGGATTCAGCAGAGGTATACAGGAAGTAAATCGCTGCAATGCTCGCGAGGAAAATCAGGTTTATTAAAGTAATACGTATAAATGAGATGACTTTCCAAATGCCCTTGAAAATCAGGCCAATTATTTTGAATATTTTTTTCATTCTATCTCCGCTGTAACCATTCCGGTACGCTGTCTTATAAATGGAGCTAAGACCAACTAATCGATGATATCCTACTTAAACAAGTATATTCGAACAATAGGGAGTTGATCGCTGTTACAGAAATGTAAACACTTGTTTGATTTTTGTTTAACCCGACAATATTCTGGTCAGACCATAAATATAAAAATAGCGATGTCTGCCATGTACCCAAATCTACTTCAGCCTTTAGACCTCGGTTTTACCCAATTGAAAAACCGCGTTCTGATGGGCTCTATGCACACTGGTTTAGAAGAAGACAAAGCAGGTCTTCACAAGCTTGCCGCCTTTTATCAAGAACGAGTTAAAGGTGGTGTTGGCTTGATCGTTACCGGTGGGGTCTCGCCTAATCTGCGTGGACGATTACACCCATTTAGCGCCGAATTTAGTAAGCCTAAGCATGCACAAGCGCATCAAGTTGTGACCGATGCGGTTCATGAGCATGGGGGGAAAATTGCTTTACAACTTTTGCACGCAGGTCGCTATGCGATGCATCCGTTTTCACAAAGTGCATCCGCCATTAAGGCACCGATCGCCCGTTTTGCTCCTAGTGAAATGAGTGTGAGACAAATCAAAAGCACGATTTCTGATTTCGCAAACAGTGCAAAATTGGCGCAAAGTGCTGGTTATGATGGTGTTGAAGTGATGGGCTCTGAAGGGTACTTAATCAACCAGTTTATCTGTAAGCGAACCAACGTGCGTTATGATGAGTGGGGTGGCGAGTACCAAAATCGCATTCGTTTTCCGCTTGAAATTGTCAAGGCCATCCGAGCTGAGGTGGGTGAGCAGTTCATCATTATTTTTCGGTTGTCCATGCTGGATCTGGTGGAAGAAGGTAGCAGTTTTCAAGAGGTGGTTGAGTTAGCCAAGGCACTAGAAAAGGCAGGAGTGACCATCATCAATACGGGGATAGGTTGGCACGAAGCACGTATCCCGACCATTGCAACCCAAGTTCCGCGTGGGGCGTTTAGTTGGGTTACCGAACAAGTCAAACCGCATGTGAATGTTCCTATTGTGACCTGCAACCGTATCAATACACCGGAGGACGCAGAACGTATCTTGGCTTCTGGCCAAGCAGACATGGTATCCATGGCGCGCCCGTTACTGGCTGACCCTCATTTCGTGTTAAAAGCAGAACAGCAGCAGCCGAAGCTGATTAATACTTGTATTGGCTGTAATCAAGCGTGTTTAGATAACGTGTTTAAAGGTCAGCGCGCCACTTGTATGGTGAACCCGTTCGCATGTTACGAAACTGAGCTAACTCTTGAAGCGGCGAGCCAGTCACAAGTTGTCGCTGTCGTTGGTGCGGGACCTGCTGGTCTAGCTTGTGCGACCACATTAGCTGAGCGCGGTTATCAAGTTGATTTATTTGATCGGGCAGATAGGATTGGCGGCCAATTTCGTTTAGCAATGCAAATTCCGGGTAAAGAAGAGTTTCGTGAGACGATTCGTTATTTTGCTAATCGCATCGAGCAAACCGGTGTACGTTTGCATCTCGACACGGAAGTGAACGCTGACATGTTGCGTGATTATGACCACATCGTCATGGCAACAGGCGTGACACCTCGTGAGATTCAAATCGACGGGCTTGAAAACTCACCCAAAGTGATTGATTACCAAACCTTAATCAAGGAGAAAACCCCCGTTGGTGACAAAATTGCGATCATTGGCGCTGGTGGAATTGGCGTGGATGTTGCCAGTATGATCACCGAACCCAACGAGCATCAACTCGATGATTGGTTGTATGAGTGGGGAATAGATAAAACGCTCACTCATCCTGGCGGCTTGTATCCTTACCCAGATGAAGCCAGTGATAAGCAAGTATGGTTACTACAACGTCGCAAAGGGCGTGTGGGGAAAGGGCCAGGTAAAACCACAGGCTGGATTCATAAGCGCACGTTAGAAAAGCGGGGTGTGCATCTATTGGGAGGCGTGGAGTATCAAAAAATCGATCAGCACGGATTGCACCTTGTGCAAAATGGTAAGGCTCAATGCTTAGACGTTGATACAATAGTGATTTGTGCAGGGCAAGAGTCGGTGCGCAGTTTTGAACATCGCTGGGATGAATTTGGCGAGAAGCTACACGTGATTGGCGGTGCGGATTACGCCGGTGAGCTTGACGCAGTGCGTGCCATACGCCAAGGCGTGGAACTTGCGTTGAATTTGTAATTAAAAAGGCCGCGACCTTTCAGGCGGCGGCCTTTCTTTTGTCTCATGATGTCAGATTACAAAATAACGGTTTTGTTGCCTGAAACGAATACATGATCATCAACAACCTTGCTTAACGCTTTGCTTAACACACTTTTTTCTACATCTCGTCCGGCTTGAGCCATGTCAGAGGCACTAAAGTTATGGTCCACAGGGATGACGTCTTGCTTAATGATTGGGCCTTCATCGAGATCGTTGGTCACGAAGTGAGCAGTCGCGCCGATGATTTTAACACCGCGATCGTAAGCTTGCTGATACGGTCTCGCACCGATGAAAGCGGGTAAGAAACTGTGGTGAATATTAATGATTTTGTGGGGATATTGACCAACGAAATCAGCGGTGAGAACACGCATGTATTTTGCGAGCACCAAATAGTCAGCTTGATATTGGTTGATGACATCCAGCATTTTTGCTTCATGTTCTTGGCGGTTTAAGCCTTCATGAGACACAAAGTGGTAGGGAATATCAAAACGTTCGGTTAACTGGCGTAAATTATCGTAATTACCAACTACCGCCGCTACGTCTACATCTAAGCTGCCATCGTATGTCTTCATTAAAATATCGCCAAGGCAATGGGCTTCCTTGGTGACTAAGATAACAATTTTTTTGCGAGCTGAGTCTACCAAACGGCGTGTCGTGCAGGCTGGAAGCGCGTCATCAAGATCGGCGAGAAAGGCGTGATCATTGAATTCACCCTCCAGCTCAGTGCGCATAAAAAACTGGCCAGTCGGGTTGTCTACGAACTCATTGTTATGAATGATGTTGAGTTTGTGTTGGTAACAGATGCTGGTAATTTTTGAAATCAATCCTGGGGCGTCTGTGCAATGAGTGAGTAGTGTTTTCTTTTCCATGGATACGATACTTCCGTGCGCGGTTCTTATTATAAGCTTGGGCTGTATAAGGGTTATTTAGAGTAGCCTTAACAATTAAACTAATATTGCTAAGGTTTCAACACATAATCACAGGTAATCGTTTGCCTGCTTGGTTGTGAGGCAGTCATCCATTGTTAGATGGGTATGATAGCGTATGTTATCGGGTCAAGTTATCGAGTCATGGTTGACAATTGGCATCGCGACTTGTGGCTAAACCTGACATAATTGCCGCTCTATTTTTCATGGTTTGAGTTTGATGATCGAAAAAGTATTCTCTGCGCAGGGGGCATTGGGTAACGCCATTCCGGGCTTTCAGCCTCGCCAAGCGCAAGTTGATATGGCAACCGCCGTCGCTGACGCTATTAAAAACCAAGGCCAAGTTGTGGTAGAAGCTGGGACGGGTACAGGCAAAACGTTTGCGTATCTGGTGCCGGCTTTACTCAGTGGAAAAAAAGTCATCATCAGTACAGGCTCGAAAAACCTTCAAGAGCAGCTTTATCATCGTGATCTTCCTCTGATGACTGACGCTTTAGGTTTTCATGGAAAAGTCTCGCTATTAAAGGGACGGTCCAATTATCTGTGTCTGGACCGTCTCAGTCGTCAGATGGTTGAGAGTCATAATAACAGTGCAGACCCTACGTTACTCAGCCAGTTAGTCAAAGTTCGCGCTTGGACTTCCGAAACCAAAACTGGCGATTTGGGTGAATGTGATGCGATAGCCGAAGACAGCCCGATCATCCCAACCATAACCTCAACCAATGATAATTGCTTAGGAAAAGAGTGTCCGAGTTACACCGATTGCTATGTACTCAAAGCTCGTAAAAAGGCGATGGACGCGGAAGTGGTGGTGGTCAACCACCATCTGTTTTTAGCAGATTTGGCGATCAAGGAAACCGGGTTTGGTGAGCTAATTCCCGAAGCAGATGTGTTCATTTTTGATGAAGCTCATCAGTTACCTGATATTGCGAGTCAATACTTCGGACAATCGGTTTCAAGTCGGCAAATTCAAGAATTGGCCAAAGACATCGAGATCAGCTACCGCACCGAAGCCAAGGACATGCGTCAGCTGCAAAAGATTGCTGAGAAGTTGGTACAGTCGGCCATGGATTTACGCATTATTCTTGGTGATACCGGTTTTCGAGGCAATTGGCGTGATGCGATAGCTTCCCCAACGATTGCTCGGGAGATGGAGCGGCTAACTGAAGCCTTGGATTTTGCCATTGATGTGCTCAAATTAGCGCTAGGTCGTAGCCAACTACTTGATGCGGCTTTTGAACGGGCCAATTTGATTAAGTCGCGGATTGATAGAGTTTGCGATGTCTCCATCACTGGGTATTCGTATTGGTTTGATACGACACCGCGTCACTTTAGCTTACACATTACGCCGCTATCGGTATCGGATAAATTCCACGAGCAAATGGAGATCAAGCAAGGCGCTTGGATATTTACCTCAGCAACCTTAGCGGTCAATGATGACTTTGGGCATTTCACTTCGCGTTTGGGCATTAAACCTGCGAGTCAAATGTCTCTGCCAAGCCCATTTGATTATCAAAACCAAGCTCGGTTGTGTGTCCCACGTTACCTACCTGAACCGAATAGTCAGGGGCTTGCAGACAAATTAGTGCGTATGTTGGCGCCAATTATTGAGCAAAACCAAGGGCGCTGCTTCTTTTTGTGTACGTCACACAGTATGATGCGCGACCTTGGGGAGCGTTTTCGAGAGCAGCTAACTATTCCAGTGTTAATGCAAGGTGAAACCAGCAAACAAAAGACCTTGTCTGAATTTATGGAATTGGGTAATGCGCTGCTGGTGGCAACGGGGGCATTTTGGGAAGGCATCGATGTTAGAGGTGACGCGCTGAGCTGTGTTATTATCGATAAACTGCCCTTTACCGCACCGGATGACCCGCTGCTTAAAGCTCGTATTGAAGATTGTCGTCTGCGTGGCGGTGATCCGTTTGCCCAAGTACAGCTTCCGGATGCAGTCATCACATTAAAGCAAGGCGTAGGACGCCTAATTCGAGACAAAAAGGATTCTGGCGCATTGATTATTTGCGATAACCGATTGGTCACTCGTGAATATGGAGGCATTTTTCTCGCGAGTTTGCCGCCGATTCCGCGTACTCGAGACTTAGAGAATATTAAACAGTTCTTACATACAATTTCACAACCATCAACACAAGAATATTGAGAGTGGCATGAGCGTAAAAATCCTAGCCTTAGATACATCAACAGAGAACTGTTCAGTTGCGCTGTTGATTGATGATCGTATTTATAGTCGTAGTGAGGTTGCTCCTCGAGATCATACAAAAAAAGTATTACCTATGGTCGATGAAGTGCTTAAAGAAGCCGATATCCAACTTAATGATCTTGACGCTTTGGCTTTTGGTCGCGGTCCTGGCAGTTTTACCGGTGTCCGCATTGGTATCGGTATTGCACAAGGTTTAGCGTTTGGTGCCGACTTACCCATGATTGGCGTTTCAACGCTTAAAGCGATGGCGCAAGCCTGCTACCGCGTTTCTGGAGCGACGGATGTCGTGAGCGCGATTGATGCGCGAATGGGTGAGGTATATTGGGGCCGATTTGCTCGTCAAGCGGATGGTCATTGGCAAGAGGTTGACAGCGAAGCCGTGGTTGCCCCGCAAACATTAGTTGACGCAAGCAGTAGTGATGACAAAAACTGGGTCAGCGCGGGTACAGGTTGGCAGACCTACGCCAACGAATTGGCTGCACTCCCGTATACTGTTACCGCAGGTGAGATTGAGTTTCCCGATGCGCAAGATATTGTGCAATTGGCTAAACTTGAATGGGAACAAGGTCATACTGTTTCTGTCGAAGAGTCCAGCCCGGTTTATCTTCGTGATAATGTGACATGGAAAAAATTGCCTGGCCGTGAGTAATTTCCAGCTGAGGTGAGCAATGGGCGTTAATGCGATACTTGGAGTGATATGGTTTCTTTAAATGGATTACCACCGGCGGCGATACCGGGTTCAAATAAAGCCCAGAAATCCACGAATAAGCGTAAATCGCCTGCAAAGACGCCTATTGGTGAGCCGAGTAAAGTTGCGAACGCCGTTGCGAACACGATTCGTCATGTGCAAGAGAGCGACATCCACCGAGCTCAAGTCGAATATGATCTGCCAGAAGGCAGTGGTCGCAGAGCGATGGAAAAGTACATGGATGTGATGAATCAAGCACGCCGGGAGGAACTTACTCAACTTCTCGGCGTCGATATCTATATCTAGATAAAATTTCGAGAGGCGATATGTCGATTCGTGGTATTAGTCGTTATCTGTTGATGATGAGCTCTCTGTTGATGATTTCAGCTTGCGCATCGTTACCCCAAGAGCTTGAAACTCAAAACCCTGCGGTTGTCACTGATTTCCAAACCTGGCAAGCCAACCCGAATGATCAACAAGAAGTTCGTCTTGGTGGCGTCATTGCAAACATTTCTAACCTTAGTGATAAGACACGCCTTGAAATCGTCAATATGCCAATAGGAAACGCGGGTAAGCCTATGCTCAGCCATGAACCCAAAGGGCGTTTTGTGGCTTACGTTCAAGGGTTTCTCGATCCGGTTACCTACAGCGAAGGGCGTTTAATTACGGTACTGGGTGATTCTGCGGGAACCGAGAAGGGGAGTGTCGATAAATACCAGCATCAGTTTCCTGTCGTGAATGCGCGCGCTTATCATTTATGGCGGGTTGAGGAACGCGTCATTATTAATGACATCGACCCTTTCTATCCCTGCTATGGCTTTAATTGCCGTGTTTGGCGTCATCCCATTTCCGGGAACAGTGGTCGAGTGATACAAGAAGTCAAATAAATGCTCGTCGAAAAGCAATACTCTATCGCTTCTGGTCAACTGGCGACGATAGAGTTTGGTGATTGTCAGTCAGCTGAAGTCTCGGTGGTTTTTTTGCACGGCTGGTTGGACAACGCGGCAAGCTTTTTCTCTGTAATGGAGGCGTTGTCAGCGCAGAGTGCCTCAATTTATGGGTGTGCCGTGGATTTTCCCGGGCATGGTCTATCTAGCCCCAAAACACCCCATTCCTATTACCCTTTTCACGATTATATCGACGATATTTTCCAACTTCTGTCCAAAATATCGCCAAATAAGCTGATTTTAGTCGGTCATTCTCTTGGTGCTTTAGTAGCAAGTTGCTATAGTGCCGCCTTTCCTGACCAAGTTGCGGGTTTGGTGCAAATTGAAGGCGCAGGACCACTGTCTGAATCTGCGGAGCATGGTGTGACGCGATTACGGCAAGGTGTGATGAGTCGTCAACGGCTACGACGGAAACCAGTACGCTATTTTTCATCGTTAGAGCACATGATTGAACGTCGTGCGCAAATTAATGATCTGCCCAAGCCGCTTATTGAACCGATTGTCGCTCGAGGCGCTTTGCAGGAAGAATCAGGTTGGCGTTGGCGCCACGATATTGCATTGCAAGCGGACTCTTTGTATCGCATGTCCGATGCGCAGGCGGCCGAAATTAATTCGGCCATCTCCTGCCCAAATTTAATTATTCTCGGCGATCAAGGCTATCCGCATCTGAGAAAAAAAGCTCAGGCGAAGGAATGTTTTGGTGAAGTGATGACGGTCAAAGGTGGTCATCATTGCCATTTACAGCAGCCATTTAGAGTTTCTAGTCTAATCTTTGGCTTGGTTAACAAAATTTAAACAAGTGTTTGAGTGTTTCGTGCTCATGCACTCGGGCTATGGTGTAATTAGCCTGTTAATAATAAGCGCGCAAAGCGCAATATGGCGAACCCTTTGCCTATGACGAGGAGTATTACTGTGGAGAAACCTTGGTTATCACGTTATCCAAGTGACGTACCTGAAATGATCGATCCCGATCAGTACCCATCTTTAGTCGAGATGTTTGAACAGTCGGTACATAAGTTTGCTGACCAGCCGGCGTTCATCAATATGGGCACGGTAATGACTTATCGTAAGCTAGAAGAGCGCAGCCGCGCTTTTGCCGCCTATCTGCAGAATGAACTTAAACTTAAAAAGGGTGATCGTGTTGCCCTGATGATGCCGAATTTACTTCAATACCCTGTGGCGCTATTTGGGGTATTGCGTGCAGGCTTGATTGCCGTCAATGTTAACCCGCTTTACACACCGCGTGAGCTCGAGCACCAACTTAATGACGCCAGTGCAACCGCGATCGTCATTGTTTCAAATTTTGCCAATACACTTGAGCAAATTGTCGAAAATACGCAAGTTAAACATGTTGTATTAACGAGTCTTGGGCAAATGCTGCCGCGGGCGAAAGGCACGGTGATCGACTTTGTCGTCAAATATATTAAAGGCATGGTTCCTAAATATGATTTGCCTGGGGCTATTTCAATGCGAAAAGCGATTCGCAAAGGGCGTAGGCTACAATATGTGAAGCCCTTTATGTCGGGTGAAGACATTGCCTTTTTGCAATACACCGGGGGCACGACTGGCGTAGCGAAAGGCGCTATTCTCACTCACCGCAATATGATTGCTAACGTGCTTCAAGCGAAAGGTGCGTACGGACCAGTGCTCTCTGAGGGGCGTGAAATGGTGGTTACTGCACTGCCGCTGTATCATGTGTTTGCATTGACCGTAAACTGCTTGCTGTTTATTGAAATGGGCGCTCGCAACTTATTGATTACCAACCCTCGTGATATTCCTGGGTTTGTCAAAGAGCTACAAAATAACGACTTCACCGCAATCACTGGGGTGAACACATTGTTCAATGCTCTCGTCCATAATGAAGATTTCCATGAGTTAGATTTCAGTAATCTCAAACTGTCAGTCGGTGGGGGGATGGCTGTGCAACGTGGTGTCGCTGAACAATGGAAAAAGGTGACGGGCATTCATCTATTGGAAGGCTATGGTCTAACCGAGTGTGCGCCTTTAGTGACTGGCAACCCGTATGATTTAACCGATTATACTGGAGCGATTGGCTTGCCTGTGCCTTCTACCGAGGTTCGTATTGTCGATGACGAAGGTAAAGTGTTAGCGAATAGCGAAATCGGGGAGCTTCAAGTTCGAGGGCCACAAGTGATGCAGGGGTATTGGCAGCGTCCCGAAGCGACGCGTGAAGTTATCGATCATGATGGCTGGCTGTCAACCGGCGACATCGTTAAGTTTGATGATCAAGGTCTATTGCATATCGTTGACCGCAAGAAAGACATGATTTTAGTCTCAGGGTTTAATGTTTATCCTAATGAAATCGAAGACGTTGTAGCGCTACATGGTAAAGTTCTGGAAGTGGCTGCCATTGGCCAGCCGCACGATGTTTCAGGTGAAGTGGTCAAAATTTACGTGGTGAAACGCGACCCAAGTTTGACGAAAGATGAGATCATTACTCACTGTCGTCAACACTTAACGGGTTACAAAGTACCTAAACTTATCGAATTTAAAGAAGAACTGCCCAAAACTAACGTGGGTAAAATCTTGCGCCGTGTGTTGCGTGAAGAAAACGATGAGAAACTTAAACAGGCAAGTTGAAGCACGAGAAAGCCTGATTGAATAGTGTTAAGATGCCGACATAACTCGTCGGCATCTTTGTTTTTGCTGACTCAGAAACAGAGAGAGATAAGTGAACTATCAAATTATTACTCAAGAGTCCGACCTGCAACGCGTATGCCACGCGGCGCGTGGTAAAAATGCCATCGCTCTGGATACCGAGTTTGTACGCACACGTACTTTTTATCCGCAACTCGGCCTGATTCAGCTCTATGATGGCGAAAATGTGTCGTTGATCGATCCTTTAGAGATTGCCGACATGTCACCCTTTGTTGAACTACTTGAAGACACGAATGTGATCAAAGTACTGCATGCATGCGGTGAAGATTTGGAAGTGTTTAAACACAGTTTCAGCGCAGTTCCTAAGCCCATGCTCGACACGCAAATTATGGCGGCATTTCTTGGTCAAGGGTTATCAACGGGGTTTGCCAGTTTAGTGAACAGTTATCTTGATATTGAATTAGATAAAAGTGAGTCACGAACGGATTGGCTTGCTCGTCCACTGAGTGTAAAACAGCTTGAGTACGCAGCAGCGGATGTTTATTACTTGCTACCCATCTTTGGGTTTTTGTTCAAACAGGTGAGTGAGGCGGGTTGGTTAGAGGCGTCAATGCAAGAAAGCCAGCGCATGATTGATAAACGCGATGTTCAGCCTGAGCCAGAAAAAGCGTATCTTGATATTAAAGGAGCATGGCAGTTAAAACCGAAACAACTTGCTGTGCTTAAGCCATTAGCGGAATGGCGTTATCGAGAAGCGGTGCGTCGTGATTTGGCGTTGAACTTTGTATTTCGTGAGAATGAGCTACTGACCATTGCTCGCCATGGATTACAAACAAAGCAGGCCATGGAGCAAGAGGGGTTAGATGGACGAGCCATTAACCGCCATAGCGCGAAACTCATCAGTCTGGTTAAGCAGGCGAAACAAACACCTGAATCAGACTACCCAGAGAAGATAGAGCGTTTAATGGACCTGCCAGGCTATAAGCAGATGATGGCTAAGCTCAAAGAGCAAGTGGTTGCAGTTTCGAAAGAGACAGGATTAGCCACAGAGTTTTTGGCGTCGAAAAAGCAATTGAATCAATTTATTCAGTGGAGCTGGAAGCTTGACCAAAACACTCAACAGATGCCGGACGTGATGCAAGGCTGGCGGGCATCATTGCTTGGCCCTAAACTGATGAGTTGCATTGCTTAGTTATTGAAACCAATAAAAAAGGCTTCCCAGTGGAAGCCTTTTTTTTGCACTAAACGTTATTTAGCCAGCAAGAATATCGGTTGCCACTTTGTAGCTTGGATCTTCTTTTACGTTAATTTCAACTAAGCTACCTGCTTTATCGAGTAACGCACGGCAATCTTGGCTTAGGTGACGAAGATGAAGTGTTTTACCCAGTGCGGTATAACGCTCAGCCAAGGTTTCAATCGCTTCGATGGCCGAGTGATCAGCAACACGTGAGTTTGCGAAATCCACGATCACATCTTGTGGATCGTTTTGAGCATCAAACAGCTCCAAGAAGTTAGCGGCAGAGCCAAAGAAAATTGGGCCGTTAATCTTGTAGACCTTGCTACCTTCTTCATCCAAATTGCTGCTCGCATAAATATGTTTTGCATGTTCCCAAGCAAACATCAGGGCGGAGACAATCACGCCGACGGCGACCGCAATCGCGAGATCCGTCATGACGGTAACTACGGTTACTAACACAATGACGAAAAAGTCTTGCTTTGGTACGCGGCGTGCCAGTTTAAATGTGGCCCATTCAAAGGTACCAATAACCACCATGAACATTACGCCAACGAGTGCCGCGAGTGGAATCATTTCAATCAGCGCTGAAGCAAATAAGATGAATACCAGCAGCATCACGGCTGCCACAACACCTGATAAGCGTCCACGACCACCAGAGTTCACGTTGATCATAGACTGGCCAATCATCGCACAGCCACCCATGGCACCAAACATTGAACAGGTGACGTTTGCTAAACCTTGGCCAACACATTCACGGTTCGATTGACCACGAGTGTTCGTCATTTCATCCAACACCGTCAACGTTAACAGAGACTCAATCAAACCGATCGCAGCGAGAATCACAGCATAAGGCAGCACGATTTGTAGTGTTTCCCAGCTAAAAGGAACGTCAGGCATAGCAAATGTCGGCAAGGTACCCGCAAGGGTTGCGTTCATATCACCCGACATTGTACGCAGGAAATCGACCACCGTACGCGTTTCCAGATTAAGACCTTGAACTAATAGGGTGACGAAGACAATAGCAACCAAGGAGGATGGCACCGCAGTGGTTAGCTTGGGTAAAAAGTGAATAATCGCCATGGTCAGCGCAACTAAGCCAAGCATTAGCATCATTTGATCTTGTGGTAGCCATGCCAATGTGCCATCTAAAGTTGGAACTTTAAACTGACCGAGTTGGGCTAGGAAAATCACAATGGCTAAGCCATTTACAAAGCCTATCATCACAGGGTGTGGCACCATGCGAATAAATTTACCGAGCTTGAATAGACCGGCGGTGATTTGCAGTAAACCGGCGAGCAAAATCGTTGCAAACAGGTATTGGATCCCATGTTCTGCGACCAAGCTAACCATCACAACGGCCATTGCGCCAGTTGCACCAGAAATCATGCCTGGGCGTCCACCAAAAATAGCGGTCACCAAACCAACGATAAATGCTGCGTAAAGCCCCACCATAGGGTCGACGCCAGCAACAAAAGCAAAAGCAACGGCCTCAGGAACCAGCGCAAGCGCGACAGTCAGACCTGAAAGCACGTCGTTTTTGACTGAATGTTTAGAAAATTGAGGGAATTCAAACATAGGTGTTTAGTATCAGCCTTATAAGTAAAAAGGGTCTGAATAGGAGTTTGGACCATTACCGAAAAATGTTGTACCCACTTGTGCTATTTAGTGCAAAAACGCGATAACAACAAAAGGATAAAAGGGGACGGTAATTTAAAAACTCACTCTCAGAGCGAGAGGCGGATGCTACAGAAAAGTGTGATTTAGTTCAATATTGAACTAAATTTCATCAGCTTTTTGTGAGCAAAGTGTTACTAGAGAATAAAAAAACAGCCCCGAAGGAGCTGCTTTTAATCCGAGACTGTTTAGTCACTGGTTTTGGCCATCACCGCGCCAGCCTGGCTAGTTGCGAACTGACTGCCTGCGCCACGAGAGGCATAGCGCTGTGAACGGAACTCGGCGGCAACAATTGTAATCTCTTTGAGTTCATTGTTGCCTGGTGCTTTGGCCATTGGTGCAGCAGCGTGCCCCTTGAAGGCTGGTTTGCTTACTACCGCAGGCTCTGGCTGATTGCTCGCGACCACGTCCTCTTGCTTCGATTCTGTTGTCTCGACCACGTCCGCTTGAGTTTCAATCGCTTGTACGATTGGCGCTGGTTCACCATCTGCTAATAAAGCAGGCTCAGCTTCCTGACCTTGAGGTTCTGCCTGTTCAGCAACACTCACTTCAGCTGGAATCGGAGTATCGTTAACCTGAACTTCTGTCGTTACCGGCGCTTCAGACACCGCTTGTTGTTGAGCCGTGTCCAATGTTTGTGGCTCAGTCACCGGTGCTTCAATCACTTTTTGGCTTGGGATAATCACTTTACCCATCGCCATTTCTGGACAAGCAACACCACCAACCATGGCTACGGGTGTTTCGTTTTGCGACGCTTTCTTCTCAGGCTTTTTCGCTAGGTCGTAACGCGGCATCACTTTACCCATTGCCATTTCTGGAGAGGCAACACCGCCTTTACGCAGACGGAAAGGATTTGGACGGCGGTCGCGGCCACGACGACGACGTTGACCACTTGCTCGTAAATGGCGAGGGGAGCGGCGGTTACGACGTTGTTTGCTTGTTTCTTGGCTAGCCTCTTCTGTCGCTTGCTCAGTCGTTTGAGCTTGTTCAACAACGGCTTCAGCTTGAACTTCCTGTTGAGCTGCTTGCTCTTGGCTCTGTATACGCACTTGTTTGGTCAATTTACGCTGTTGACGGCGTTCTTTGACTTTTACGGTTTTCTCTTCCGCTTTTGCCGGCTTATCTGCAGCTTTCGGTTTGTCTTTAACCTGAGCTTCAGCCGCAAGTTTTAGACCTTCCTCAGCTACTTTGCTCGCTTTTGCATCATCATTGCGCTTGTTGCGACGATCTTGCTGTTTCTTGCGATTTTGCTGTTTATTGCTGTTGGCTTTCTCCGCAACATTTTTCTCATCTTGAGCGTTTTCATTACGTGCTTTTTGCGGCTTGTCACGATTGTTATCGCGCTTGCTGTTGTCACGGTTATTACGACGCTGTTGATTATTGTTGCGACGATTGCGGTTGTTGTTGCGATTTTGACTGTCTGTTGATTTCTCTTCAGTTGTCGTTTCTTTGCTGACTTCCGCTTTCTCTGCTTCAGCAGGATCCGCAAACATTTTTCCAAGTGCTTTAAATAAGCGGCCAAACAATCCTGTCTTGCTCTCGGTTGTTTGTGTTTGTTCTGCTGCAGGCGTGCTTGCTTCTGCTTTGACTGGTGCAGACGGCGCTGGTGCCGACTGTGCTGGCGCAGCAAAGCCTTTTAAAACGGGCTCTTCAAGACGCTTTGGACGACCTTCGTTGTCTGAGCTGTCTTTACCTTCGACCTCTTTCATTTCCTCAATACGTTGTGGTAGGAGGTAAGAAAGGAGATCAAACTCTTCGCCCTCACGAATACGGATCACATCGAAATGTGGTGTTTCCATATCGGAATTTGGAACGACTGTAATCTTCACATCTTGAATACGTTCGATGTGATTAACCGAGCGGCGTTTCTCATTGAGCAGGTATGAGGCAATTGGCACCGGCACAACCGCTAAAACTTGAGCTGTGTTGTCTTTCAGCGCTTCTTCTTCGATGAGACGTAAAACTGACAGCGCAAGTGATTCGTTGTCACGAACAACCCCAGTACCTGTACAACGAGGACAAATATGATGGCTTGCTTCTGCCAATGATGGGCTTAAGCGTTGGCGAGACATTTCGAGCAGGCCAAAGCGAGAAATTCGCCCAATCTGCACGCGAGCACGGTCTAAACGAACGGCTTCACGTAAGCGGTTTTCGACTTCACGTTGATGGCGTACTGGTGTCATATCGATAAAGTCGATCACAACCAAGCCACCTAGGTCACGTAGACGTAATTGGCGTGCAATTTCATCTGCTGCTTCAAGGTTGGTATTAAGGGCTGTTTCCTCGATGTCCCCGCCTTTTGTTGCACGTGCCGAGTTGATATCGATTGATGTCAATGCTTCAGTTGGGTCGATAACAATCGAACCACCAGAAGGCAGACGCACTTCGCGTTGGAAGGCGGATTCAATTTGACTTTCAATTTGATAATGACTGAACAGCGGGACTTCACCATCGTACTTTTTGACTCGATTAACAAAGTCAGGGCGAACTAAGCTGATGTGCTCAAGTGCGCGCTCATAGATGGTATTACTGTCGATAAGAATCTCACCGATATCGCGACGCAAGTAGTCACGAATAGCTCGCACGATGACATTGCTTTCTTGGTGAATCAGGAATGGCGCCGGATTTGAGTCGGCAGCTTCTTTGATCGCACCCCAGTGGTTAAGCAGGACGTTTAAATCCCACTCAAGCTCTTCAGCACTCTTACCCACGCCCGCAGTACGAACGATTAAGCCCATACCTTGTGGCAATTCTAGTGTGCTTAGTGCTGCTTTAAGTTGAGTGCGTTCATCACCTTCGATACGGCGTGAAATGCCGCCCGCACGAGGATTGTTTGGCATAAGGACTAAGTAACTGCCCGCTAAAGAGATGAACGTCGTTAGTGCAGCGCCTTTGCTGCCACGTTCTTCTTTTTCAACTTGAACAATGACTTCTTGACCTTCGCTCAACACCTCTTTGATGCTAGGACGACCTTGATATGTATAACCTTGAGGGAAGTATTCACGGGCAATTTCTTTAAGAGGAAGGAAACCGTGTCTTTCTGCGCCGTAATCGACAAATGCCGCTTCTAGACTTGGTTCAATGCGAGTGATACGTCCTTTGTAAATATTCGCTTTCTTTGATTCGTGACCAGGGCTTTCGATATCTAGATCGAAAAGCTTTTGGCCGTCGACCAAAGCAACACGCAACTCTTCTTTTTGAGTTGCGTTTATCAACATTCTTTTCATTTAAAATCTCGTTATATTTCTTCGTTTTATGTTTTTGCTGCTTGTGTCGCGTTCACGGTGCCAGATCCCATGGCTTTATCGGTACAGCCTCCCGGCTGGAGGGATGCTCTTGGGGCACTTCAGTCTTCACAAGCGTAACGTTTGCTTGTGAACCGCAATCGGCGGAAAATACTCTTAATCATGAATACGCGATGAGTAGGGCAACAAACAACCAACAACTGAAATGTCTTACGCCATATGCGGCATTCAAAGTTATCAGTAAAAATACTCATTATTTTGCTCAAAAACGCTTCACTTTTTATTAAATGCAAGTAAAGCATCCATTGCAGGTGTGAACTATAGCAGTACCCGTTACAGTCAGCAATCTGCATTGTTCTCTATCTTAAAAAAAAGTCAATTTCATGTTTTTTAAGTTTCTGTTTTAAAATTATTTTTAGTGGAAAATTCGAGTTTTAAATCTAAGTTGGTGAAAATGTGTTCGTATTAATTGTCAGTTCACATCAAACTGAGAAAACAACAGCCCTTAAAACGATAAAATGTGAAATCACGCAGCGGTGGATGGTAGAATAGCGTCATGAGTGAAATTAGAACCCAAGTCCAGTTCGTCGATATTGACGCTGATATGGCTGGCCAGCGAGTTGACAACTTTTTGCGCAACCAGTTGAAAAGTATACCCAAGAGCATGATTTATCGAATCTTGCGCAAGGGGGAAGTGCGGGTGAATAAAAAGCGCGTCAAGGCAGAATATAAGCTTCAGTCTGGTGACGTGGTAAGAATTCCCCCGGTAACCGTAACCGAAAAATCCCAAGAGGACGTCGCGCCGAGTACAAAGCTGAACAAGGTGGCGGAACTTGAGAGTAAAATCATTTATGAAGATGAGCATTTATTGGTTTTAAATAAACCGTCGGGCACTGCGGTGCATGGCGGAAGTGGTTTAAAATTTGGCGCTATTGAAGCCCTAAGAGCTCTAAGGCCTGACGCTCGTTTCTTGGAACTGGTACATCGTATTGACCGGGATACTTCAGGTATTTTGTTGGTCGCTAAAAAACGCTCCGCGCTGCGTCACTTACAAGCACAATTTCGTGATAAGACGGTCAATAAATACTACTTCGCTTTGGTGATGGGGAAGTGGAAGCCGAGTTGCAAAGTGATTAATGCACCGCTGCTGAAAAATGAAGTGAACAGTATTGTTCGAGTGAACCCCAAAGGTAAGCCTTCTGAAACTCGGTTTAAGATTCTTGAGTCATTTGAGCAAGCGACATTTATTCAAGCAAGCCCTATTACTGGTCGGACACACCAAATTCGTGTACACACTCAGTTTGCCGGGCATCCGATTGCTTGGGATGATCGTTATGGTGATCGACGCTTTGATGCTTACACCGGAAAAGTAGGACTTGATCGGCTATTTCTTCACGCGGCGAATATTCGATTTGTTCACCCTAAGAGTGAACAACCGATGGAAATTAATGCGCCTATGGAGCTGAAACTTGAGCAAGTGCTCGCTGGTTTGAGAGATGCTTAAACTAGGTTGTCGGTGGTGAGTACCTCGACGCCTTGCTTTTCCAAGAGATGGATTAAATCGATCAAAGGTAAGCCAATCAAGGTGTTGGGGTCTTTACCCTCTAAGCGTTCAAATAAGGCAATGCCGAGTCCTTCACTTTTAAAGCTGCCTGCACAATAAAATGGCTGTTCTTTGTCAACATAATGTTCAATAGCTTGCTGACTGAGGGTTTTGAAGTGTACAACAAACGTGTCTAGACAAACGTCGGTTTCACCTGTTGTGGTGTTGTGCAGCGCGAGGCCAGTGTAGAAAGTGATGGATTGACCACTTTGCTCTGAGAGCTGTTTTATTGCGTTCTCGCGCGTTAACGGTTTACCGATGATTTGACCATTAATGACACACACTTGATCACTGCCAATGACTAAGCAGCCTGTTGGTTGCTGACAAGACTGGGCTTTGGTTTGTGCCAAACGCATCACCAGTTGTTGTGGTGTTTCATTCATCAATGGCGTTTCATCGCAATCGGGCTTAGCGCAACTAAAAGGCAGCGTTAATTTCTCTAGTAAGCTTTTACGAAATGGCGATGTTGAGGCTAAAACAAGTTGGTATTGAGGCATTTTTAGTTACAATCGTCTTAAATTTGGCTAAGCATAAACGATCACTTTTTGATTACGCCAGACATGGTTGGCAAAAGGAAAAAAACTCTAAGTTTTTCACCTTTTTCTTTGACTCAAATAGAATTGGAAGATAGAATTCGCGCCCTATGCAAAAGGTAAAAATACCGCGAACGGTTGATCCCGGCCGCGCTGCGCAAAAGCGACTTGATTATGATGGTATCATTCAAGCTAGCTTGCTGAAGCGCTTACAGGACTCGGTCGAAGGCGTTAAACGCGACGCTCAAGTGCAATTGTCATTTGGGTTAGATGAACAGCAGCTCGTTGTTATCTCTGGTAAAGCTAACATCGAAGTTGATTTAGAGTGTCAACGCTGTAATGAAACTTTCGCACATGAGTGCGACGTCCAATTTACTTACACGCCAAATAAAGGTGCAAAGAGTGAAGAGGAAGCCCCGGAAGAGTACGATTTGGTAGATCTGAACGAGTACGGTGAAGTGGATTTAATACAGTTGATTGAAGACGAGTTCATTCTAAACTTACCCCAAATCCCAATGCATGATGAAGCGGATTGTAGCGTTGATTCAGATAACATGGTGTTTGGCGAACTTCCTGAAGAAGTTGTAGAAGAGAAGCCAAATCCATTTGATGTTTTAAAAAGCTTGAAGAAGTAATTTTTTAAGTTCTTACATAGGAGTAGGGTCCATGGCCGTACAAAAAAACCGTAAAA
The DNA here is from genome assembly GCF_042428525.1 of Vibrio olivae. Taxonomy (NCBI): domain Bacteria; kingdom Pseudomonadati; phylum Pseudomonadota; class Gammaproteobacteria; order Vibrionales; family Vibrionaceae; genus Vibrio; species Vibrio olivae. The sequence goes on along the minus strand of NZ_JBHMEP010000001.1, from coordinate 1,595,928 downwards.
CCCGTTCTAAGCGTGGTATGCGTCGTTCACACGATGCGTTAACTACAGCAGCTCTATCTGTTGATGCAACGTCAGGTGAAACTCACCTACGTCACAACGTGACTGCTGAAGGTTACTACCGCGGCAAGAAGGTTATCAACAAGTAAGGTTGACCTTTGCAAAATATAACCGTTGCACTTGATGCAATGGGCGGGGATTTCGGTCCTCGCGTTACAGTGCCTGCCGCCGTGCAGGCACTGTCGCATTTCCCAGAGCTCAAAGTGAACCTCATAGGTGATCGGAACTCGATCACATCTCAATTGTCCTACCTTGGTCATCAGCCGAATGCTCGTTTGAGTATTACCCACACTGACCGAGTGATTTCAAATACAGAAAAACCTTCCCTCGCGTTAAGAAATAGTGCTGGTAGTTCAATGGGTACCGCCATTGAATTGGTCGCCGATGGCAAAGCGGATGCTTGTGTCAGTGGTGGAAATACGGGCGCTTTAATGGCACTGTCACGTTTCCGACTAAAATTACTTCCAGGTATTGAACGTCCTGCTTTGGTTTCGGCATTGCCGACCGCCAGTGGCAAAAAAACATGGATGCTAGATCTTGGGGCCAATGTCTCAAGTGATTCAGATTCTTTGTTTCAATTTGCTGTGATGGGTAGTGCTTTAGTGGAAGAATTGATTGGCAGGGCACCGCGAGTCGCCATTTTAAATATTGGCGCAGAAGAGATAAAAGGTAACGATCTTGTGAAGCGCTGTGCAGAGATGCTAAGCCAAACACACGAAGTGAACTTTATCGGGTATATAGAGGGGAATCAGTTACTTCACGATGCTGCTGACGTTGTCGTGTGCGACGGTTTTGTTGGTAATGTCTGCTTAAAGACCTGTGAAGGGACTGCCCAACTATTTATCGAAAAGTTGAAAGAGAGGATGATGGCCTCGTCGATAAAGGGCTGGATTGCAAGAAAATTGTTTTCTGGGTTATTTAATGAACTAAAAACACTGAACCCCGACCAGTATAACGGCGCAAGTTTGCTAGGATTGCGCGGCATCGTCATAAAAAGCCACGGAAGTGCTGATGTAGAGGCTATCGTCAATGCTATTGGCGAAGCCATACACGAGGTCAAACGACAAGTACCCAGCCGTATAAGCGATCGTTTGGAAGCGGTTTTACTCGAGAGGCATTATTAGTCTTCATGTATAGCAAAATTTTAGGTACTGGCAGCTACCTGCCATCTCAAGTGCGTACGAATGCAGACTTAGAGAAAATGGTAGATACGAGCGATGAGTGGATCGTAACCCGCACTGGTATCAAAGAGCGCCGTATTGCTGCTGAAAACGAAACAGTGGCAGATATGGGGGCTTTAGCGGCTGAAAATGCGATTGAAATGGCCGGTATCAATAAAGAAGACATCGACCTCATCATTGTTGCTACGACCAGTAGCAGCCACTCATTTCCTTCTTCCGCATGTCAAGTTCAAGCCAAACTTGACATCAAAGGCTGTCCCGCATTCGATTTAGCAGCAGCGTGCTCTGGTTTCATTTACGGTTTATCCGTCGCTGACCAACACATAAAATCGGGGATGTGCAAACACGTACTTGTCATTGGTTCAGATTCTTTATCAAAAACTTGTGACCCGACAGATCGCTCTACTATCATCTTGTTCGGTGATGGCGCAGGTGCGGTTGTCTTAGGCCCAAGTGAGGAACCCGGCATTTTGTCGACCCACGTGTATGCAGATGGTCGATTTGGCGAACTTTTAAGTCTGGAGCAACCAGCACGCGGCGAACACGCGGATCAATGGCTGCACATGGCCGGTAATGAAGTGTTTAAAGTCGCGGTGACACAATTGTCTAAGCTGGTGAAAGACACGTTAGATGCCAACGGTATGCATAAGTCTGAACTGGATTGGCTGGTACCCCACCAAGCTAATTATCGTATTATTTCCGCGACAGCGAAGAAATTGTCGATGTCTCTAGACCAAGTTGTTATTACGCTTGATAAGCATGGTAATACGTCTGCAGCCACCGTTCCAACGGCGTTGGATGAAGCGGTTCGCGATGGTCGAATTAAGCGCGGACAGACACTATTGCTTGAAGCATTTGGTGGCGGCTTCACTTGGGGCTCGGCACTGGTTAAGTTCTAAGCTGTCTAAAGAATTCATAACTTAAGATGCACAACGAGGTGCATCTTATTCTTTCTGACTTTGTCTAAAGGAACAACACATGAGCAAGTTTGCTATCGTATTTCCCGGTCAAGGTTCTCAAGCAGTAGGTATGCTTGCTGAACTTGGCGAACAGTATGATGTAGTGAAACAAACCTTCGCAGAAGCGTCTGATGCATTAGGTTATGATCTATGGGCTTTGGTTCAAAATGGCCCAGCAGAAGATCTTAATCAGACATTCCGCACTCAGCCAGCATTGCTCGCATCTTCGGTGGCGATCTGGCGCGTATGGCAATCATTAGGGCTAGCACAACCCGAGAACCTAGCAGGTCATAGCCTAGGTGAGTATTCAGCTCTGGTATGTGCGGGTGTGATTGACTTTAAACAAGCGATTAAACTGGTTGAACTTCGTGGTCAACTGATGCAAGAAGCCGTACCTGCGGGGACGGGCGCTATGTACGCAATTATTGGTCTTGCTGATGATGCGATCGCCAAAGCATGTGAAGAAGCTGCGCAAGGCGATGTTGTGTCTCCGGTTAACTTTAACTCTCCGGGTCAAGTTGTGATTGCCGGCAGCAAAGATGCGGTTGAACGCGCGGGTGCGTTATGTAAAGAAGCGGGTGCAAAACGAGCACTTCCGCTACCTGTTTCTGTGCCTTCGCATTGTGCCTTGATGAAACCTGCTGCGGATAAACTTGCTGTTGCGCTAGATGATATTGAATTCAATACGCCTGCGCTTCCTGTGATCAACAACGTCGATGTGGCGGCAGAAACGGATCCTGCAAAAATTAAAGATGCGCTTGTTCGTCAACTTTACAATCCAGTACGCTGGACAGAAAGCGTTGAGAAAATGAGCGAGCAAGGTGTCGAGTCGTTGCTTGAATTTGGCCCAGGTAAAGTACTGACCGGTTTAACCAAGCGTATCGTGAAAACATTAAGCGGTGCAGCTGTAAACGACGTGGCTTCTTTAGAAGCGGCGAAGTAAAGAAAGGAAAACAAGATAATGATGAACCTAGAAGGCAAAGTTGCTTTAGTCACTGGTGCTAGTCGTGGTATCGGTCGTTCGATCGCTGAGTTGCTGGTTGAACGTGGTGCAACGGTTATTGGTACAGCAACCTCTGAAAACGGTGCCAATGCAATCAGTGAATATCTTGGTAGCAACGGTAAAGGCCTTGCCTTAAACGTGACTGAGATCGATTCTGTGGAATCAGTGTTGAAAACTATCAACGATGAGTTTGGTTCAATCGACATTCTCGTGAATAATGCAGGTATCACTCGCGATAACCTATTGATGCGAATGAAAGACGATGAATGGACAGACATCATAGACACGAATTTGACGTCTATCTTCCGTTTATCAAAAGCCGTATTACGCGGCATGATGAAAAAACGTAGCGGTCGCATTATCAATGTTGGTTCTGTGGTCGGTACTATGGGGAACGCGGGTCAAACTAACTACGCTGCGGCGAAAGCGGGTGTAATTGGTTTTACTAAGTCAATGGCACGAGAAGTTGCTTCTCGTGGAGTAACTGTCAACACTGTTGCTCCTGGCTTTATCGAGACAGACATGACGAAAGCGTTGAACGACGAGCAGCGTGCTGCTACGTTGTCTCAAGTCCCTGCGGGTCGTTTAGGCGATCCTCGCGAAATCGCATCAGCTGTTGCGTTTTTAGCATCACCAGAGGCGGCATACATCACTGGTGAAACTCTGCATGTCAATGGCGGCATGTACATGGTTTAGTGCTCAACGTTACCGCAGAGGGCTTAGTTTTTTCACATTGGCAAAATATCGCCTATAGTGTGAGAGTAAAAAACAACTTCTGCGCAACATTTGTGCATGATTTAAGTCAAAAATGTATTGAATTTCGGTAAAAATCGCGAAATTGTGGTTTGACCAGCAAGGACCCCCTTGCAACTTTCAATAGTTCGAATAAACTACGGAAACATCGCATTGAGCGAAATCTGTAAAGGAAAAGAAAATGAGCAACATCGAAGAACGCGTAAAGAAAATCATTGTTGAACAGCTAGGTGTAGACGAAGCAGAAGTTAAAAACGAAGCTTCATTTGTTGATGATCTAGGTGCTGATTCTCTAGACACTGTTGAACTAGTAATGGCTCTAGAAGAAGAATTCGACACTGAGATTCCAGACGAAGAAGCTGAGAAAATCACTACTGTTCAAGCTGCAATTGATTACGTAAACAGCGCTCAGTAATCTCTCTCCCAGGCGGCCTTCTGGCCGCCTGTGTTTTATCTTCTCTACCTCTCATAAAACAACTTCAATTCCGGAGAATAGAATCGTGTCCAAGCGTCGTGTTGTTGTCACTGGCATGGGTATGTTGTCACCGGTAGGCAACACTGTAGAATCATCTTGGAAAGCCCTGCTAGCTGGTCAAAGTGGTATCGTGAATATCGATCATTTTGACACTACTAATTTTTCAACTCGCTTTGCAGGTTTAGTCAAAGACTTTAACTGCGAAGAGTACATGTCTAAAAAAGACGCCCGCAAGATGGATTTGTTTATCCAATACGGTATTGCGGCGGGTCTTCAAGCTCTTGATGACTCTGGCTTAGAAGTGACTGAAGAAAATGCAGCCCGCATTGGTGTTGCAATTGGTTCAGGCATTGGTGGCTTAGATCTTATCGAAAACGGTCACAAGGCATTAGTCGAGAAGGGTCCACGTAAAGTCAGCCCATTTTTCGTACCTTCAACCATCGTAAACATGGTTGCTGGTAATCTCTCTATTATGCGTGGACTTCGCGGTCCAAACATTGCTATCTCTACTGCGTGTACCACGGGTCTTCATAACATTGGTCATGCAGCGCGAATGATCGCTTACGGCGATTGTGAAGCGATGGTCGCTGGCGGTGCTGAAAAAGCATCAACGCCTCTTGGTATGGCAGGATTTGGCGCAGCGAAAGCACTATCGACTCGTAACGATGATCCAACCAAAGCTTCTCGCCCTTGGGATAAAGACCGTGATGGTTTTGTGCTTGGTGATGGCGCTGGCGTTATCGTATTAGAAGAATACGAACATGCGAAAGCGCGTGGTGCGAAAATTTACGCTGAATTGGTTGGTTTTGGTATGTCAGGTGATGCTTATCATATGACGTCTCCAAGTGAAGACGGTTCAGGTGGAGCACTAGCGATGGAAGCGGCGATGCGTGATGCGGGCCTTTCTGGCGAACAGATCGGTTATGTCAATGCGCATGGTACATCAACGCCAGCAGGAGATGTGGCGGAAATCAAAGGCATCAAACGTGCTCTTGGTGAAGCTGGTTCGAAGCAGGTATTGGTGTCTTCAACAAAATCAATGACGGGCCACCTATTGGGTGCGGCAGGTTCTGTTGAATCGATCATCACGATTATGTCTCTGGTTGATCAAGTGGTTCCACCAACCATCAACTTAGATAACCCAGAAGAAGGGTTAGAGATTGACTTAGTGCCAAATCAAGCACGTAAGGTAGAAGGCATGGAGTACGCTCTATGTAACTCTTTCGGCTTTGGTGGTACCAACGGTTCATTGATCTTTAAAAAGATTTAACCGGGTCATCGAGTTTGTATGTTAAAAACGGCTTAGTGCTTCACTGCATTGAGCCGTTTTTTTATCGAAAGGAGTCAGTAGTGTTTTGGGTTAATGGTGTTGAAAGCGATTTAGTGGCGAGAACTGACCGTTCATTTCAATACGGTGATGGGTGCTTTACCACAATTCTGATGCGTGATGGCAAGCCTGAGTTTTGGCAGCATCATGTGGAACGCATGGATCTCAGCCTCAATCAATTATCGATTCCCTCACCAAACTGGACTCAAGTGGCCGATTGGGTTCGTATGGCAGCAATGCCTGAATCTGTCGCAGGGATCAAAATTCATATTAGTCGAGGTGAGGGTGGAAGAGGCTATAGCCCTACTCAAGTTCACTCTCCTAGTGTTACAATCAGCGCTTTTGCATTTCCGGATCATTATAAAGTATTACGTCAGCAGGGTATGCATCTTGGCGTTTGTCGCCAGCGACTTGGGCTCAACCCAATGCTTGCCGGGCTAAAACACAATAATCGCTTGGAACAGGTTCTTCTCAAGGGAGAAATTGACCAGCAAGGGCTTGTGGACGGCGTTGCTCTCGATATAGAAGGGTATGTGGTTGAAACCACGATGGCCAACTTGTTTTGGCGCTACGCGGATAAATGGTTCACCCCAGCTTTGGATTTTGCTGGGGTTGCTGGTGTGATGAGGCGTAATGTTCTCGATCAGTTGAGAGCAGAACAACAATGCGTGGAACAGGGCCGATACCCACTCTCTCACCTTGAGCAAAGTGATGAGATCTTTATGACGAATGCGATATTAGGTATTGCCCCCGTGGTTTCTTTGGGAGAGATACACTATACCGCCGGAAATCAAACTAGACGTCTTCAGGAGCATTTTAAGTCGTGCTAAAAAAGCTATTTATAATTGGGTTGGCTACTCTCATTCTAGTCATTGGCGCTTATGTTTACGTTACCCAAAAAGTAACGCAATACGTTTCACAGCCTGTTCAAGTTCAACAGCCACAACTGTTTACTGTAAAGCAAGGAACGAGCTTAAATTTGGTGCTCAATCAACTTGAAAATAGTCAACTTATTGAGCATCAGTTTTACGCCAAGTTGTTACGCTTTCAATATCCGCAGCTAACCGCAATTAAAGCGGGTACTTATCAGTTAAAGCCTAGTATGGATCTTCAGCAGGCACTTGAACTGTTTATTTCAGGAAAAGAGCATCAGTTCGCGATTACCTTTGTTGAAGGTAGCCAGTTTAAAGAATGGCAACAGGGGCTAAAGTCTGCGGAGCATCTAAAACACGTAACGGATGGCATGTCTCAGCAAGAGATAGCCAAGGCGCTCGGCATCGAGCACGAGAACCTTGAAGGGTTATTTTTGGCCGAAACGTATCACTACACCGTTGGAACATCGGATCTGGAAATTCTTAAACGTGCGCACCAAAAATTGCAAACTATCTTAGATAGTTCTTGGCAGAGCAAGCAGCAGGATTTACCGTTAGAATCGCCATACGAGGCATTGATTCTCGCATCAATCATTGAAAAAGAAACGGCGATTGAATCTGAGCGCCACCGTGTTGCCTCCGTGTTTATTAATCGCTTGAAACGTAGAATGCGCTTGCAAACAGACCCAACGGTGATTTACGGGATGGGCGATAAATACACAGGCAATATTCGAAAAAAAGATTTACGGACACCGACGCCATATAACACCTATGTGATTTCTGGTTTACCGCCGACGCCAATAGCGATGCCAGGAAAAGCATCAATAGAAGCTGCGTTGAACCCAGAACAGAGCGACTATCTGTATTTTGTTGCTAGCGGTAATGGAGGGCATGTTTTTTCCAAAACACTGACCCAGCACAACCGAGCGGTTCGTGCTTATCTGAAAGTATTAAGAAGTCAAAAATGAAATCAGCAAAGTTTATCGTTGTAGAAGGCTTAGAAGGCGCAGGCAAAAGCACTGCGATTGAAGCCATCGTAGCAACCCTAAAACAACACAAGATTGAAAATATCACTAATACCCGTGAACCTGGTGGCACTGTGCTGGCTGAAAAGATGCGCGCATTGGTGAAAGAAGAGCACGCTGGAGAAGCATTGCAGGATATGAGCGAGTTGCTACTGATGTATGCAGCGCGCGTGCAATTGGTCGAAACAGTGATTAAGCCAGCGCTGGCAAGTGGAACTTGGGTAGTGGGAGATCGCCACGATATGTCATCTCAAGCCTATCAGGGGGGCGGTCGGCAGATTTCACCACAAACCATGCAAGCACTTAAAAACACCATTCTCGGTGAGTTTAAGCCTGACTTTACATTGTATCTCGATATTGACCCTCGTATTGGGCTTGAGCGAGCGCGTGGACGCGGAGAACTCGATCGTATCGAGAAAATGGATATCAGCTTTTTTGAACGTACTCGAACACGTTATTTGGAGCTTGCAGAGCAGGATAGCAGTGTTGTCGTAGTGAATGCTGGGTTGTCGATTGGCGAAGTGACAGAGCAGATTCACAACGCGTTGAACAATTGGTTGGAGCAACTCTAACATGGAGATGTGGTACCCTTGGCTCGATCCTGTTTGGCATCAGTGGCAAAAAAACTTGGAGTCTGGACGTTTTTCCAATGCCAGTTTATTGATCGCAGAATCCGGTATGGGCGCAGAGTGGGTCATCGAGCGCGTCAGCCAAGCGTTGATGTGCAGCAACTATAATTCGGAGCCATGCGGGTTTTGCCACAGTTGCCAATTGATGAAGTCCAATACTCATCCAGATTTTCATCGTATCGAGCCAGAAAAAGAAGGGAAATCAATTTCTGTCGACCAAATTCGCCAATGTAACCGCTTTGCTCAAGAGTCATCGCAACTTTCCGGGACTCGGGTGATCGTCATTTCTCCCGCCGACGCGATGAATGAATCGGCGGCCAACGCATTGCTAAAAACCTTAGAAACGCCCAGCGAGCATTGTGTGTTCTTACTGTTGGCACATCAGTCACAGCGTTTATTGCCAACAATCATCAGCCGATGTCAACAATGGCATATTGCGCCTCCTTCTGCCAATGAGCTCGGAGGATGGTTATCAGCAACATTAGGGCATACGGTTGGCGAACATGTGCCGCATATTAATGGCTTATCCCCGTTAAAAACTCGGCAATTTATCGAGCAAAAACGCGAGAGTGAGTATCAGGCAATCTGCGCAATGCTGATAAATCTAGTGGCAGGGGATTCTTCACAACTCATTGAATTGGCGAAAAAACTTTCCTCTGAGGGGACAGAAAGCTTAGCGTGGCTTTGGTACTTATTAGTCGACGCGCAAAAAGTCCTGTTTTCTATTCATGAAGCGCATTGTTCTCCGCAAGCTTCTGAATTGGCAAATCAAGCTTCTTATGATCTGCTCTATACTCAAAGCAAAGCACTAGAAGCGTTGATAAAACAACTCAATATACATACAGGGCTGAATAAGGAGCTGATGATTATCAATTGGTTAACAAAATTTGAAGGGGAAGCATGTTTGTAGATTCACACTGCCATCTTGATAAGCTCGACTATCAAGATATCCATAATGATATAGCCGATGTCGTGGCGAAAGCGAAAGCGGCGAATGTCACGGAACTTTTATCTGTGGGCGTGACGTTAGATAGTTTTCCCAGCATGTTGGCGATGATCGAGCCATTTGATAACATTTATGCCTCGTGTGGCGTGCATCCTCTTGATGTTAAAAGTGATTTTGCGCTTGATACACTGCATCAGTATGCCAAACATCCACGCGTGGTGGCGATTGGTGAGACGGGATTAGATTATCATTACGAACCAGAAACGGCTGATTTACAGAAGTTACGTTTTCAGCAACAAGTGGAACTCGCCGTCGAGCTTAATAAGCCATTGATCATTCACACACGAAATGCGCGTCAGGATACGTTGGATATCCTCAAGCAAGGTGGCGCAGAAAAGTGTGGCGGGGTTATTCACTGTTTTACCGAGGATCTTGCCTTTGCTAAAGCTGCGATGGAGCTTGGTTTTTATATTTCTATATCTGGCATCGTCACGTTTAAGCAGGCGACGGAGCTAAAAGATGTGGTGAAATCTCTGCCGTTAGATCGCTTACTCATTGAAACGGATTCACCCTATTTGGCACCGGTGCCTCATCGTGGAAAACAGAATCAACCGGCCTATGTTGTCGAGGTTGCTGCTTATATTGCTCAGTTGAAATCGGTTTCTATGAATGAAGTTGCTGAAAAGACGACACAAAACTTCAGAAATCTTTTTTTACGGTAAAAAATAAATTAAGCACAAAAAGGAGACAATTCGTCTCCTTTTTTTAATTTCCATGAACTTAAGCACATTGTTTGTTCAAGTGGTAGGGCGGTTTTGGTATCAGTGGCTAAAATTAGCACAAATGATAATTTTGTTAAAAAAATAACAAAGTCGTCTATTTTGTTTACCCATCGAAATTAATCGATGAAGATAAAAAATCTTTTAAAAACAATAGACTGTATTGTTGAAATCCATTTCACAATCGCTGAGGGACTGTGATCTGTCACTTAGTTTGAAACTTATTTTTCTAAGTCGCTAGAAAGTTTGTCGAGCATCAAGATATATTTAGAGCCGGAAAATATACTCTTACAAGTAGTTACATTTTCTGTGGGTGCTAACCTAAAGGCCATGGGGGTGTGCCGTTAGTTACCCATACAATTCTAATAACTTTATCAGGAGCATAAATCTATGAAAGGTTTCTTTAGTAAACTTTCACAATCTATCATGCTACCGATAGCTCTGTTGCCAGCTGCCGGTATTATGCTAGGTATCGGGGGTAGTTTTACTAACCCCGCAATGATCGAAGCGTACAATGTTGGTGTGCTACAAGATGGTACAGCGCTAAATAGCTTCCTACAAATTATGACTGCCGCTGGTGGTATCGTATTCGCTAACCTTCCTGTTATGTTCGCATTGGCGATTGCAGTCGGTTTTGCTCGTGCGGAAAAAGGTGCTGCTGCTCTGGCTGCACTAATTTCTTACCTAGTAATGAACGTTGCGATTGCTAAGACACTGGTTGTTGGTGGCATGATTGATGCCGATACAAACACTGTTGTGCTCATGGGCAGCCACTACTCAGGTATCCTGTCTTCTGCTCTAGGTATCGATAACACACTAAGTATGGGTGTATTTGGTGGCCTAATTGCTGGTGCAATCACTGTTATCCTTCACAACAAATACCATGATGCAAAACTACCTGACTACCTAGGTTTCTTTGGTGGTTCTCGTTTCGTTCCAATCATCAGCGCATTTGCAGCATTGTTCTACGGCATCGTTCTAACCTTTATCTGGCCTTTCTTTGGTGCTGCATTTGGCGCAATCGGTATGGCTCTAGGTGAACTACGTGCTTCTGGCCTAGGCTACATTGCTTCATTTATTTTTGGTATTATTGAACGTTCATTGATTCCTGTAGGTCTTCACCACGTGTTCTACTTGCCACTATGGCAAACAGAGATCGGTGGTACTGCTGAGATCGCAGGTGAAGTTGTGAAAGGGACTCAAAACATCTTCTTCGCTTCTCTAGCGACAGGTGATTTCTCACAATTTACTGCAACTAACTTCATGACTGGTAAGTTCCCATTCATGATGTTCGGTCTACCAGCTGCTGCTTACGCAATGTACTCTCTAGCTGACACTGAAAACAAAAAAGCCGCTGGTGGTCTATTGTTCTCAGTTGCGCTAACTGCGTTCCTAACCGGTATCACTGAACCAATTGAGTTCACCTTCCTATTCTTGTCTCCAGCGCTTTACTACGCACTACACGTGCCTCTAGCAGGTCTATCATTCTTGCTGATGGACGTACTGGGTGTAAAAGTGGGTATGACATTCAGTGGCGGCTTCATCGACTTTAGCTTGTTTGGTGTGCTACCAGGCGTGACCGGTGCAAATAACCACTGGTACTTTATCCCACTTGTTGGTATCGCATACGCATTTATTTACTTCTTCCTATTCCGTTGGTACATCCTGAAATTTGATGTTAAGACTCCAGGTCGTAAAGGCAGCGCTGTAGCGGTTGTATCTAAACAAGATTACCGTAATGCTAAATCTGGTTCAGCGGGTGGTGATGACTCTAAAGCCGTTGCTATGATCGAAGCACTCGGTGGCGAAGAGAACATCGTTGACGTTGACGCATGTATTACACGTCTACGTATCACTGTAAAAGACGGTAACCTAGTTAAAGACAACGATTACTGGACTCAAGAGCTAGGTGCTCGTGGTCTTGTGAAAGTGGGTGACACTGGTATCCAAGCTATCTACGGTGCTGAAGCTGCAGGCTACAAAGCTCAGATTAACTCTAAACTTGGTAAGTAATGAGTATCGGAGAGAAATTTAAACGTACAGGGGCATTTGTTATCGACTTATCGATAGCCAAAATGTTTACCCAAGTGCTGGTCGGCGCCGTGATGGCTATCATGAGCGTCGGCGTTAAAAGTGGGGGCTTAGTTGAGTCCCTCAATTTAAACGACCCAGCGGCGCTGCCATTACTTTTAGCGTTATACGTTTTTATTTTGATGCTCTTTATTGGCATTTATGTTGGTTATCATTGGGTGTGTTATCGATTCCTTAGCAACTCTTTAGCGCGTTACTTCTTACGTTTAAAAGTCGTGGCTTTAGAAGACGAAACTCAACCCGTAACGATGAATACCTATTTAACACGAGAGTTCTACAAAATTTGTTTGAGCATTTGTACTTTAGGTGTTTATCCCGCGTACAGCGCAGCGCAGTACTACACATTTTCTCGTTTGCCATACCATGACAAGAAAATGCAAGCGACAGTAACGCTAAACTAAACGCTCGAAAAACCAGCACTAAATGAATAAAAGCCGACGTAATGATACGTCGGCTTTTTTATGTCTGGTGATTTCATGATGTTTTTATCGGTTACTTACATAAGACTGACATTAATCGCGTCAATGAGTTTTAGAGTTTAGTGGTTTCGATTATTGAGTAATAAAAAAGGTAAGGAGCAAAATGAGAAGTTTAAAAAGTGCAGGGATTTTATTCGCATGCTTTAGTTCATTCTCTGTGGCGACCCAAGCGCAGACTCAAGATTCATCACTTGCTGTGGGCCTCGCTGTAGATCAGCAGCTAAGCGCGGTTGTAGAGCTCAATAGAACCATGCGGTTCATTGTGGGTAATGACGGTGTCGCTTTTGACTATCTCTTCGCTCAAGGCGATTTAGACACTCAATATCCACTGACCTGGTATGTGGGTGGTGGTGCTTGGGCTGAATGGGATGATGACTTCGGTGCTCGTCTTCCTATCGGCATTAACTGGAGCTTACCGCATAATTGGGAAGTGTACGGTCAAGTGCAGCCTGAGTTGGACCTACATAGTGATGTCGAACTGCAAATTGGTGCTGCTGCGGGTATCAAATATCGCTTCTAATTTTCTTTTCATTATGTTTATTCAAATAAAAAGCCGACCTTTAAGGTCGGCTTTTTGCTAGGTAATGATAAGCCTTGTATTACTTTTTCATTGCACGGCGAATACAAACTGCAGCGCCGCCCCAAGTAATACCAAGTCCGATAATCATCATAATGATTGCGCTTGTTGTCATCGTTAGTACTCCTTACGACTCGTTACATTGACTAGAACACTACCGACGAACAAGATAGCGATGATGGCCCAACCGAGGGTAAGGTCATAGCCACCGTAGCCTTCAGTAAGCAGAGTATGGACTTTAGTCGATAGAATCACAGCAAGAATGATTGGTGTTACCACAAGAAGGCATACATCAAACCAGTAGCTCACACGAAAGTCTGAAATCGCGTTTACGTATTCACGGACTTCAGGGATTTTACGCAGTAGCCATGCCATAAGTAGAATTTCAATCAATCCGCCAGCCACGATGCCAATGTTATTTGCAAAGTGGTCAACAAGGTCGAGCAGCAATAAACCGCCGTTAGTGGCAAACGCCATGGAAATAACAAAGCCAACACCAATCACGATATTCGCGGCTTTCTTACGGCTCCACTTGGTCTTATCGATGACTGCCGATGTGACCGCTTCCATAATAGAAATATGGGAGCTCAAACCCGCAACGACAAGTGCAAAGAAGAACAGTGGACCAAGGATATACGGCGCTGGCAGCAAGTTGATTGCTGCAGGTAGCGTAACGAAGGCTAAGCCAACACCAGCAGAAACGACGTCTGTCAGTTCTTTACCTTGTTCTTGAGCCATATAACCCAAGACAGAGAAGATCATAATGCCTGAAAGGATAGAGAAACCACAGTTTAGCAACACGGTCATAAATGCGTTGTTGGTGATGTCTGATTTCTCTGGCAAGTAGCTTGAGTATGCGAGCATGATGGCAAAGCCAATACTTAGGGTGAAGAAAATTTGCCCATAAGCTGCAGCCCACACTTTAACGTCCCAGATTTTGCTGAAATCAGGTTCGAACATGTAGTTGACGCCATCCAATGCTCCTGGCAAAAAGGCCATGCGTGCAATCAGCAGGATTACCATAACAAATAGCACAGGCATCATGACTTTTGAGGCACGCTCAATGCCTGCTTTTACACCGCCAACGATCGCAAGATAGGTGATCGCCCAAGCAATCAACATGGTGCCGGCAATTTTCCATTGAATGTCACCAAGGTTGGTTGGTGAGTTATCACCGAGTTTTAAATACTCGCTAAAGAAGAATCCGTTAGTATCGGTTCCCCAATCTTGAGTAAATGACATCGAAAAATACGAAATTGCCCAGCCGATAACAGCAACATAGTAGACGGCAATAATCGCAGCAATGCCAACCTGGAACCAGCCAAGCCATTCAAATTTTTGGTGGATTCGACTAAGAGTTTTTGGTGCTGAGCCACGGTACTTTTGGCCCATGCTAAACTCAAGAATCATAAAAGGTATGCCGGCTGTGATCATGGCAAATAGATAAGGGATGAAGAACGCTCCGCCCCCATTTTCATAGGCCATATATGGGAAACGCCAAATGTTCCCTAAACCAATTGCAGATCCTACGGCAGCTAGGATAAATCCAGCACGGGATCCCCATTGTTCTCGCTTCATTGTTAACTCCTTACAACTCCCTGAGGTATGAAGCTTCTTTAATCATCGTGACCTTTAATGCTCGCTAAGATCCATCAATTTCTTAGCTTAGCTAGATAGCACCCAAGTGCTATATCTTCTAATTAATGAGCAGTATGTGGTTTATTATTTTGATTGATTAATGAAAACTCAGAATTTTATTCTTAATTGTGCAATGTGTGTCTGCGAATACTGAAATATTCAGCTACGCATAAGCGGGAAGACTACCGATTAATCACTTTGAAAGCAATAGAATCTAAAATAGATAACATCATGATTTTGAAGGCTAGTGTGTTGATTTTTAGTCTTCATATGGATAATTGAACTGATATTTTTGATGTTTGTAGTTTAAGGTTTTATCTATTCTTTTATTACTAGAGATATATTTATTAGATAAAAGTAAGAGACAAACACTGATTAATCTCTGCATACTAGTATATTGAAATGTAAAGTTGTTTGTTTTTTAAACATTACATTCTGTAAAATGACAGGCGGATTATTAGTTCTTTCGTTTCATACTAGGTGCTTGAAGTTCATTATTTATCCTCATAATCTGTGATGATTACTCCAGACTTATACGGGTAATCAAAGTATAAATTGAACAATGTTTTCGAGTCTGTTATTACTTTGTTACATCTGATTGGAGGTATTTATGCAAAATAATCTAAAGTTTGCTTTAGCAATCGTCGCCGTTGCCTATCTGGTTATTTTTGGTTTTGGTTTAACTGCCATCGGCTCCTAAGCATGGTGGTAGCAAAATGAACAATAGTGGTGTTATTACTCACACTGCTACCACGTTAGATATCGACAAATTTCAAAAATACACTGGTGGAAAAAATGCTTTAGTCGCTCAAGGTGGCGGCCAGCGTGGTATTTTTACTGCCGGTGTGCTGGATGCTTTTCTTCTTTCTAACTTTGACCCCTTCGACGACTTTTATGGTACTTCCGCTGGTGCTCTTAACCTCTGTGCATTTCTTTGTCGTCAAAGTGGGTTAGCTCGCTCTTTTATCACTGAATTGACCACTGACCCTCAGTTTTTTCATCTGTTCAGTTATATCCGTCGAAAGCAGTACCTCGATTTAGATTGGGCCTTGAATAAGATTTGTGAGTATCCCTATAAACTCGATATTGATATGGGACGCCGTGTACTTGGAAAGCGTCGTGCAATGGCGGCTGTGACGGACAGTGCGACAATGCTTGATGCGTATTTGCCGATGCTCGGTGACAATTGGTTTAAAGCATTAATTGCATCTTGTGCTATTCCTCGCTTGTATCATCAACCGGTGGAGGTTGACGGTAAGCTGTATGTGGATGGCGGCGTTTCAGCGTCGATTCCCGTTCAAGAGGCTTGGCGACAAAACGCCCGTTTAATCGTTGCGATACGTACTGAAAGTGAAACGCTGGGGCAAGAGAAGCAACTTGCTTCATTAGAAACGACCGAAGTCGAGCGTTTTCGAGAACTTGAATGGTTTAGAGAATCCTTTTCTTCTATTCAAGGGCATTGGCAGCAGCGCTTTAGTAAGTGGAAATCAGATTGGAATAACTTTTTCTTTCAGCAAATTGAGCGTTCAAAAGAGCAGAAGAAGAGCCAAGGTTTGATTGAACCTATGAATGGTGGCCGATGGCTATTTGGCGCTGATGATATCTATCGAATGAGCCATCTACTTGGCGATAAGTTTGATGCCGGGCTCGCAGATATGTTGATGGTTCATTATCAAACCTATTCGCTTACTGAAGAATTTTTACGTGAGCCACCAGACGATTGTTTTATCGTGCAAATTCGCCCAGCAGAGCCACTAAAATCAACGTCACTGTTGAGTAAGCCTGATGATTTAATCCATGATTATGAATTAGGCTTAAAAGCGGGATACCAATTTGTGGATACGTATTTAAGTGTGAAATCATAATCTCAGTCCATGTCAAAAAAGGCCACTTATGTGGCCTTTTTATCGTCAGAGCTAAATGTCACTGCCGCCTCCAACCGGTAAAATACGCATGCAGTTGGTACTACCTTCGACATCCATGATATCGCCTTGGGTGATGATCACCATATCGCCATATTGCAGCAGCTTCAGCTTCTCTAAGGTATTTATCGCCGCATTAGCGACTTCAATACCATTTTCGTTTTTACTATCGAAGAAGATAGGCGTCACGCCACGATATAGAGCGCAACGATTGAGCGCCGTGTCATTCTTGGATAGTGCGAAAATCGGTAAAAATGAATTCAAGCGCGAGGTCATGACTGCTGTGCGTCCTGATTCGGTGAGGTTGATGATCGCCTTTATGCCTTCCATGTGGTTTGCGGCATAAATGGTGGCCATTGAGGTTGTCTCTTCTGCGGTCGCAAATATGGTATTAATACGATAGGTCTGTTGATCATACTCCATGGTTTTTTCTGCGCCGACACATACGTCGGCCATGTAACGCACGGTCTCAACGGGGTATTTACCCGCGGCAGTTTCTCCAGAGAGCATAACGGCGTCTGTGCCATCGAGTACGGCGTTTGCTACGTCCATCACTTCAGCGCGAGTAGGCATCGGATTTTCCATCATGGATTCCATCATTTGCGTCGCTGTGATAACGATGCGGTTGAGCTCTTTTGAACGACGGATAAGCTTTTTCTGGACACCAATTAATTCTGGGTCGCCAATTTCAACCCCTAAGTCACCACGTGCCACCATGATCGCATCAGAAGCGCGAATGATATCGTCGATATTTTCTTGATTGGCAACGGTTTCGGCTCGTTCTACTTTAGCGACCAATTTGGTGTCGAGTCCGGCGTCTCGTGCTAATCGACGAGCATAGAGCATGTCGGCGCCATTACGAGGAAATGAGACGGCAAGATATTCGACTTTGAGCTCGGCAGCGAGCAGAATATCGCTTTTGTCTTTTTCTGTTAACGCATCCGCTGAAAGGCCGCCGCCTTTCTTGTTGATGCCTTTGTTGTTTGACAGATACCCGCCAACCATCACATGGGTATGAACTTTACATCCGTCGACTTGAGTGACTTTAAGCTGCACTCGTCCATCATCAAGCAGTAAGATGTCGCCTGCACTCACGTCATTGGGCAAGTTTTTATAATCAAGGCCAACCGCTTCTTGGTGTCCATCCCCGGGAGGTAATTCGCTATCTAGCGTAAATTTGTCGCCAACGCCCAGAAGGATTTTGCCATCGCGAAAGGTTGAGATGCGAATTTTCGGGCCTTGAAGATCGCCAAGAATAGCGACATGAGTGCCAAGGCGCGCTGCGATGTTTCTGACTTGAATAACGCGCTGTCGGTGGTCATCGGCGCTGCCGTGAGAGAAGTTCATTCTCACTACATTGGCGCCGGCGACAATCATCGACTCCAATATCCCTTCGCCGTCTGTTGAGGGGCCAAGGGTTGTGACTATCTTGGTTTTTCTTAAAGCAGAAATCATAGCAAGATCCTTGTTAGAAATGTTTAGTAAGTATATGCACTCAGGATGAAATTGCTGCAGCCTAACGTATAAACTTCAGAGCCGTATCAAGAAAAATGGAATTCTATTTCAATATTACTATCTTGTTGTTTTTTGCCGAGATTTGACGTAACGCTCAATACTGAATATTTATGCGTGATGCTTGTCACGGCAATTTATCAAATCGCTTCACAATTAGTTCGCAAAGTAAAAAAATTGCTGAGTGTCGTTTTTTGGAGTGTAGTATGTACATGGCTCAACCTGGTCATATTGACCATATAAAGCAGGTCAACGCTGGCCGTGTATATAAATTGATCGATCAAAAAGGACCGATATCTCGCATTGACCTGTCAAAGCTGAGTGAACTTGCGCCAGCCAGTATTACCAAAATCACTCGCGAACTCATCGACGCTCACCTCATCCATGAAACCAGTGTTCAAGAAGCGTTAACTCGTGGTCGTCCGGCCGTTGGTCTAAAGGTGAATAACGAGGGCTGGCAGTTTCTTTCCATGCGTCTTGGTCGTGGTTACCTGACTCTTGCTTTGCATGAGCTGGGGGGCGATGTGCTGATCGACACCAAAATCGATATTCACGAAATTGATCAAGAAGATGTGCTTGCTCGATTACTGCATGAGATTGACGAGTTTTTCCAAACTTACGCCGATCAGCTTGATCGCGTTACCAGTATTGCTATCACGTTGCCGGGGTTGGTTAACTCAGAGCAGGGCGTTGTGCTGCAGATGCCACACTACAATGTGCATAATCTCGCACTCGGGGCCGAAATTTTTCAAGCAACAGGCTTGCCTGTCTTTATCGCCAACGACACTCGAGCGTGGGCGTTAGCGGAAAAATTATTTGGTCACTCACAAGACAACGATAATTCGATCCTGATTTCGATTCACCATGGTTTGGGCGCGGGAATTGTGCTTGATGGTCGCGTGTTGCAAGGTCGGCACGGAAATATTGGTGAGCTTGGTCATATCCAAATCGATCCTAACGGAAAGCCCTGCCATTGCGGCAACCGTGGCTGTTTAGAAACCGTGGCCAGTTCTCAGGCGATTCGCGATGAAGTGAGCGAACGGATTGCAAATGGTGAAAGTTCGATTTTGGCCGAGGTTGAAGAGATTTCGGTCGAAGATATTTGTGACGCGGCGATCAATGGCGATCCGCTTGCCATTGATGTGATAGAGAAACTTGGTCACTATTTAGGTTCGGCAATCGCCATTGTGATCAACCTATTTAATCCTGAAAAAATTCTGATTGGCGGTGTGATTAACCAAGCAAAAAATATTCTCTATCCGGCAATTCAGCGCTGTATTGAGACGCAGAGTCTCCCGGTTTACCACCAAGATCTTGAGCTGGTAGAATCGCGATTTTATAAGCAGGCAACCATGACGGGGGCGGCGTTAATTAAACAGGCGCTCTATGATGGTCAACTGTTGATGAAAGTCATTGAAGGCTAGTAAAGCGCTTCATCTCTTGTGTTTTCTCTCCTTATTTATCTTTTTCAAGTTATAATCATAAAACTAAACCAATTGTGTAATACTGTGCCTAAAAGTTAATCCTTTTGGTTGTCTGCCGATAAAGAGGCGGGCAGAGTAGATAGCCTAGCGTTTGTCTCGCGATAATAAGGTGCACGCACTTGATTATCGGTTTTAGTTCCACCATGAAGAGTTGAGAAGTTTATGTCCGGAGTCTTAAATACGGTTGACCAAAGAACCAACCTAGTGGGTGAGAACCGACTGGAGCTGTTGTTATTTGGTTTGAACAGTCGGCAATTATTTGCGATTAACGTGTTTAAGGTCAGAGAGGTGATTAAAGTTCCTCCAATGACCAAATTGCCAGGCTCACATCATCACATATGTGGTGTGGCTTCTTTGCGTGGTCAATCTGTGCCTGTCATTGATTTGCGTGGCGCGATTGGTTTTCCGCCTTCACGTCTAGAAAATCAGGAACACAATCTGATTATCACCGAGTATAACCGCACTGTGCAGGGCTTTTTGGTTGGACAGGTACGCAATATCGTCAATACCGCGTGGACAGAAATTCAGCCGCCGCCGAAAACCGCTGGTCGTGCAAACTATCTCACGGCGATCACTCAGGTCAAAGAGGGTGATAAGAAAGAGATTGTTGAGATTATTGATGTCGAAAAAGTGCTGGCTGAAATCGTTCATTACGATGTGTCGATTTCAAAAGAAGTGCTGGATGAACAGTTACTTGATGAAATGCACGGGCGAAAAGTCTTAATTGTGGATGACTCTTCAACAGCACGTGGTCAAGTTCGAGGTACTCTCTCTCAGCTTGGTTTAGAGATTATTGAATGTCGTGATGGGTTAGAAGCACTGACACTGTTAAAAACTTGGTGTGACCAAGGAAAAGATGTCAACAAAGAGCTACTGCAAGTGATCACCGATGCGGAAATGCCAGAAATGGACGGCTACAAATTGACGCACGAAATTCGCAATGATGCTCGGATGAAGGATCTGCATATTACTCTTAATACATCCCTTAGCGGCAGCTTCAACGAAGCCATGGTGAAAAAAGTGGGTTGTGACCGGTTTATTTCCAAATTCCAGCCAGATTTGCTGGTGGAGGTCGCTCAAGAGCGTTTACGTCAGGTGTTAGGTAAAGCGTAATCGTTGAGGTTATGATCGTTAAAAGCCAGCATATTGCTGGCTTTTTTGGTTTCTGGACGGGTTAATGAAAGTCTCGAGAGCGGGCTTGTAATCCCTGCAGTTTATCCGTTAAATCGATAAGTCGCCCAGCGATAATATGAATCACATCCCCTTCTTTTTCTAGAATGCCTTTGACCATTAACACTTTTGCGGTCAGAAAGGCGTGCTTTTGCGCTCTGGCCGTCGCACTCCATACCACCACATTGATGTTGCCTGTATCATCTTCTAAGGTCAGAAATGTCACACCTGCTGCGCTGCCTGGTGATTGGCGCCCTGTTACAACGCCAACAATGGTCACTAAGCTGCGGTGGGGCTTCTCGCCCAATGCTTGCTGACGAGTAAAAGGGCTGAGCATGCCAGCTTGGTCAAGCAGCGTAATCGGATGAAACTCCAGAGAGAGGCCTGTCGCTGCGTAATCCTCAATTAAATTATGCATGGCTGAAGGTTGATGAGCTAAAACAGGGATTTCTTCATGTTGCTTTTGAAAAAGAGGCAGCTCATTGAGCGAGTCCATCATCGCCCAACGAGTTTGAAATCGGTTGTGAGTTAGAGCACGCATGGCGTTGGCTGAAGCCAATTTCTCTAACTCCTGACGACTGAGGCCTATGTTTTTTAACTGATTAATCGACTGAAAGCCCGGCTGAGGTCTCGCCTTTAATAGCCGGTTGGCGGCATCAAACGAGAATCCTTTGACAAGCCGTAGTCCAAGACGGATTGCCCAGAGGTTGTGATGCTGTACGACCTGATGATCATAACCGGAATGATTAACACAGACGTCAAGAACCGTCAGTCCGTGGCGTTTTGCGTCTTGGAGAAGCTGTGAGGCACTGTAGAATCCCATGGGCAAGCTGTTGAGCAGCGACGTATAAAAAGCATGAGGATAGTGGTATTTCAGCCATGCTGAACAATAAGCGAGTACGGCAAAAGACGCCGAGTGACTTTCAGGGAAACCATACTCACCAAATCCACAAATTTGATCATACAAGCGTTCAGCAAAGGCTTGTTCGTAGCCGCGTGCTTTCATGCCATCAATCAGTTTGTGTTTGAATTTTCCTAATTGCCCGGTTTTTTTCCATGACGCCATTGCGCGGCGTAGTTGATCAGCCTCGCCGCCGCTAAACCCGGCGGCAACCATGGCAAGCTTGATCACTTGCTCCTGAAAAATCGGGACCCCCATTGTACGGCCTAACACCGCTTCGACTTCTGGAGATGGATAGGTTTCTTGTTCTTCACCACTACGCCGTTTTAAGAATGGATGCACCATATCCCCTTGAATTGGACCTGGGCGGACAATGGCTATTTGAATCACCAAATCATAATATTTGGCAGGTCTCAACCTTGGCAGCATGCTCATTTGTGCCCGTGACTCAATCTGAAAAACGCCAACCGTATCGGCGTTTTGAATCATTTGATAGACCTCTTGATCGTCTTGTAGGCGTGTAATATCTGCAATCGACAAACGGCGTTGGTGATGATGTTCAATGATCTCAAAGCATTTACGTATCGCCGTCAGCATGCCGAGCGCTAAGACATCGACTTTTAATAGTCCTAGGCTTTCAAGATCGTCTTTATCCCATTGAATCACAGTGCGATCGACCATGGCAGCGTTCTCTACCGGAACCAGTTCATACAGCGGGCCAGAAGAGATGACAAAACCTCCAACATGTTGAGAAAGATGGCGAGGAAAGCCCAATATTTCATTAACCAAAGTGATAAATTGTTGGCCTTTGAGTGAGTCAGGCTGTAGACCGAGTTCAACAATTTGTCCTTGCCAGCCGGAGCCTTTATCGCGGCGATTGACGTTTTTAATAAAGTAATCGAGCTGTGTTTCTTCAATGCCTAACGCTTTGCCCACATCACGAACTGCGCTTTTAAATCGATAAGAAATCACGGTAGCAGCGAGGGCTGCTCGTTCACGACCATATTTTTGATAAATATACTGAATGACTTCTTCGCGACGTTCATGCTCAAAGTCGACGTCAATATCTGGTGGTTCCGCTCGTTCGCGGCTAATAAACCGCTCAAACAAAACGGTAATTTGTCTGGGATCAACGGAGGTGATTTCTAGGCAGTAGCAAACAATTGAGTTCGCTGCAGAGCCTCGGCCCTGATAAAGGATTCCCTGCTGTTTCGCAAACATAACGATGTCGTGAATCGTGAGAAAATAAAATGCGTAATCGAGATCTTCAATCAGAGCCAGCTCGGCATGGATAGTTTCGTCGATATGAGCTGGTATCCCTTCGGGAAAGCGTAATTGCTTGCCTTGCTCGACGAGTGTGCGCAGATAACTCATCGGTGTTTCCCCTTTAGGTAATAGCTCACTTGGGTATTCATAGTGCAACTCTTTAAGGGAGAACTGGCAACGTTCGGCTATGCGCACACTTTCTGCTAACCATTGCCTTTCAAAAAGCGTTTTTAACTTCTTTTGACTACGCAGTGAGCGCTCAGTGTTGGAGAGAAGTTTAGAGCCTAACTGTTCGATGGCCTGCCCATGTTTAATGGCGGTTAAGGTATGCTGTAAAGGTAAACGAGTTGCGGTATGCATTAAGACACCGCCGCATGCGGTGATCGGTATACTCAGCTGTGTAGATAGAATCTTACAATGCTCGATATAGCGATGCTCGCCAGCGGTGAGGTGACGTTGAAGCCCTAGCCACAAGCGCTGTTTGTGGTGTTTTAGCAGCCATTCTCCCCAATAGTGATCTTGAGAATTGCCACATGGCAACCATAGGATCAGACTTTGTTTGAGGGACATAATATCCCATTCAGAAAGTTGGTAATGGCCTTTTTCTGAGCGGCGCCGAGCGTTGGTGATCATACGGCACAATTCGGCATAAGCGGCTTGGTTAGGGCATAGCACGATTAATTGACACTCTGGGTTGAGTTTAAAGTAGCTACCAATAATCAGTTGCGTGCTGAGATTGTGATCCTTGATGGCGCTATAAGCTCTAACCACTCCGGCGACCGAACATTCATCTGTAATTGCGAGAGAGTGATAACGTAAAAAGTCAGCTTGAAGAATCAGTTCTTCAGCGTGAGAGGCCCCGGTGAGAAACGAAAAGTTACTTTGACAAAACAGTTCAGCGTATTTCATACCGCACTCTTAACTAAATTGGCCATGAACAAACCACTGCTGTTGTGGTGTTCTAAATACCCATAGCCACTGACCTTGATCACTACGAGCAATAAAATAGTCTCGAGTGATTTCATCATTATCCCACCAACCTGTGAGCAGTCGCTCTGGGCCATGTATTAAGCGAACTTTGTTGTGTAATGGGCGTGGGGTGTCGTAGATAAAACAAGGACGCAAAGCGGTGTGTTTCTCTATCGCTGGCATTTCTTGCGTCGGTTCACACAGCCGATGGGTATGCTCAGGGCGAGGATCATCGGTGTAGAGAACCTTTTGCACGCGTTGGCGTCCGAGTTTGGCTTGCAGAGCACTAATTAGCTCTAGGGATGTTTGCCGCCCTTGCTGACCTGCAAAAAGGTCGGTATCTAGGCTATCTCGCTCTGCTGCTCTCAGTACGCTAAGCGTAAGCTCTTGAACGGGGGCATCCAGTATGAGTGATTCCATCGTGAGTTGACACAGACGTAGCCAAGCACTGGCTAAGTAATCTCCGCTTGCAGACGTAAAGTAAACCTGGCTGGTAATATTATCTCGTTGGTGTAGCGTAAGTTGTAGCTCATAAGCGACTTGATCACGCAGTTTTAAAAAGGCTTCAAGTTGATGAAGTAGGCGCGATAAGGGCTTTTCTAACCATTGAATGTTTTCGATATCAAACAGTAAAATCAAATGGCGGCTAAAGGATTGTGGTGGGTGATAATACTCCACCGGGTGTTTAAATTGACCCAGAAGTCGACCGACATAATTAACTAAATCAATATCAAAACGTCTTGCCAGTTCGGGCATCGGTAGGGCAAGCAACTGTTGAATGGTTTCAATACCGATGCGTTGTAACGATTCTATGTGTTTCTCTGCCAGCTCTGATGCGGTGAGTGGGTGCTGTTGAACCCAATGCAATAGCTGGCTTTTGTCATCCGTTATGTGGTTTTTATTCGATTTAGCCAGCATGATCGCCGCTAAAGGTGAAAATCCAGTCGAATATTGATAGCCAAGCTGTAAGTGCTGAAGGTGACGTTCAATGGTTTGCCAATAAGAGGTGAGCCCACCATAAAGAGATAACATATTGGTGACGTTCAGCAGCAGGCCTTGCGGCGGAAATAAACTGATATCGGATGTGACGTTATATAGCCACTGTGCGATTTCAAGCAATGCGTGTTCTTCGATCTCGGGGTCATAAGGGTGAACTTGCAACTCATGACAGATCGCGGCTGCGCTACCAAGGCCTGCGCCAGGTGTTAGCCCTTGTTGCTTCGCCGCTTGATTGATTTGCACTAAGCGATGGGTCTGTGGGTCAACAACGGCTAAAGGCGTTTGCTGGTGGTCGCAAAACAGTTTGTCTAACTGTAAGTTGGGAAAATGCAAATAGAGCCACAATGCCATAATTATCCCTGACGTTGAAAAGGAAAGGGGACAACAACAGATTGGCGCTCTTTTACCGCAAGATCAGGCCAATAACTTCGCATATCGATATCAAATTGACCATGTTGCCAGCCCCCTTTACGTTTGTTGATACGAACGCTGATCCCATACTCTGTCGGCGAGAGAGCCAAACTCAAATTAACCGGTAGTGAGAGTGAATGCGCTTGCTGATTGCGAAAAACAAATTGCAAACACTGCCCGGTTTCACTAGCAACTTGTAAGCGCCGGGCTTGGTGTATTTCTAACTGTTGAGGCCACAAGAAGAGGTGGCTGCACGCGCCACTTTTTGCACATTGCTCGGCGGCCCATAATGCATGTTGTTCAGTCTGTGGTTGTATGATCAGCAGTCGATCGGCATCGATGCCTTCTGCCGCGAGCTGTTGGGAGGACAACATACCCGGCGGTTGAATAAATACAATTAACCGTGATTGTTCGCATAATTGTGAGCGAATCTGTGGCAATAGTAGCCTCAGCTCGCCAATTCCGGAGATGGATTGAATCTCGACCACACCACAGGTAGGAAAGCCGCCGCTTAATTGGCTATCGAGAATGTCAAACCCCGTTGAGACAAATTGGTGTTCAACTGGCGTGTTTGAGCCCTGCCATAACCATTGTTTATGCTTTAAGTGTTCAACGAGTTCGTGCATAGTCAATACTCAAAAATACTGTATTTATATACAGTATAATCAATCGTAACCTCGTCGCAAGTGCTATCATCAGCGCTGAAATGAAAAACGCCTTACTCATTGAGCAAGGCGTTGATTTTTAAAATAATTGGTTAGGGTTATTTTTTCGGCTGCGCATCAATGCACTGGCCATGCACGTTTTGACTCTCTGGTGCCATTAAATAGGTGTAAAGCGGAATGATATCTTCTGGTGTTTTCAAGCTGTTAGGGTCTTCGGCGGGAAAGGCTGAAGCACGCATACTGGTTCGTGTTCCACCTGGGTTGATGGCATTGACGCGAATCTCTGTGTCGCTTAGCTCATCTGCAAGCACCTGCATCATTC
This sequence comes from Vibrio olivae, assembly GCF_042428525.1. Taxonomy (NCBI): domain Bacteria; kingdom Pseudomonadati; phylum Pseudomonadota; class Gammaproteobacteria; order Vibrionales; family Vibrionaceae; genus Vibrio; species Vibrio olivae. Next base: position 1,569,516 of record NZ_JBHMEP010000001.1, on the reverse strand, counting down.
CTTCAGTGGCAAACTTAGAAATGGCATACGTTCCCCAAAAGGCACGGCCAACATGGCCCACGGTTGAAGAGGTGAAAACTAAACGACCTTGAGGGGACTGCTTAAGAAGCGGTAGGAGTGCTTGTGTCATGAGAAATTGTGCTTTGACGTTAATTTGCATTACGTCGTCATACACCTCTTCCTCAATCTGATCGAGAGGGCTTAATACCCCAAGAATGCTGGCGTTATGCAATACGCCATCTAAACGACCAAATTGACCTTCAATGGTATCGACCATATCAAGGTAATGTTGCTTGGTTGCCCCTTGCATATCGAGTGGAATAATGGCGGGTTGTGGATAGCCTGCGGCGATAATCTCGTCGTAGGTTTGTTCCAGCTTTTTGACGGTGCGGCCAAGCAAAATCACCGTTGCTCCATGTTTGGCATAATCTATCGCCGCTTGTTTTCCGATGCCCGCGCCTGCGCCGGTCACCAGAATAACTTTCTCTTTGAGGGCATCTGCAGAAACTGAATAATCCACGGTTTTCGTCCTTAATGTTATGTTCTACTTTAAGTCATCGTCACAAGATGGTTACAATACAGCAAATCGCATATGAGGGGATAACACATTGGAATTTTTGTTAGATTATGGCTTGTTTCTAGCCAAGATTGTGACTGTCGTAGTGGCACTGCTTGCGATTTTAGTTATCGTGAAAGCAGTCGGTGGGCGTCACAGCGCAGCCAGAGGCGAACTAGAAGTCACCAATTTGACAGAGCAACATAAACACACTGTTGAGCATATGGAGCATCATTTGCACGACGATGCGTTTATTAAAGCGCGCCATAAGGCGGAGAAGAAAGACGAGAAGAATAAAAATAAACAGCGTGGTAAGCAGATTAAAAAAGCCGCCAAAGAAGGGGAGCTTGATACCGGGCGTGACCCACATCTGTTTGTCTTAGATTTTAAAGGCAGTATTGACGCTAAAGAAGTCGCGTCATTGCGTGAAGAGGTCACGGCGATTTTGGCGGTAGCTCGTGATGGTGATGAAGTTTTACTGCGTTTAGAGTCCGGCGGCGGTATGGTTCATGGCTATGGTTTAGCGTCTTCACAGCTTGATCGCTTAAAAAATGCAGGCTTACCATTGACGATTTCTGTGGATAAAGTCGCAGCAAGCGGTGGTTACATGATGGCGTGTATTGCCGATAAAATTGTCTCTGCACCGTTTGCGATTGTAGGATCAATTGGCGTGATTGCTCAGTTGCCAAACTTCCACAAGCTTTTGAAAAAGCATGATATTGAATTTGAGCAACTGACTGCGGGTGAGTTCAAACGCACTTTAACCATGTTTGGTGAAAATACCGACAAAGCGCGTGATAAGTTCAAACAAGAGCTGGAAGAAACACACGGCCTGTTCAAAGACTTTATTCGGGAGCACCGTCCTCAACTTGAGCTTGATAACGTGGCTACGGGTGAACACTGGTTTGGTACGCAAGCGAAAGCGCTCGGTTTGGTCGACGAAATTAAAACCTCTGATGATTTGGTGGTTGAAGCGTGTAAAGAGAAAACCGTATTAGCGATTCATTACGCTGAGAAGAAAACGCTGAAAAATAAGCTTGCTGGTGTTGCGGGTGAAGCAGCAGATAGCGTGCTATTGAAGCTAATTAGCCGTGGTCAGCGCCCCATCGTGTAAGTTTGGATGAGCAAAAATGCCTGAGTGTACTCAGGCATTTTTTTTATCTGCAGATTGTCGACGGACAATGGACTCGCCATAACCGAGTAATAAACCAGAAATCGCGCCTGCAAGGTGTGATTCGATCGCTACCCGCGCGCCAATCATTGCACTCGTGGTTTCAGAAGCGCCGACAAATTGCTCCCATAAAATTTTTCCCACTAGGCCCGCGACCAATAACCAACTGCTTTGACGACCATGAAGGGCTTCCTTGAGCGCGCCATAAGCAAACAAGCCATGTAACGCCCCTGATAAGCCCACATACAAGGTCATATCGCTGGCAAAGTTACCGATACCAACGGCAATCGAGCAGACTACGAGTGTCAACAAAAGCGATTTGCTCGACGGAGAGAAAATCGAACTGATGATCCATAAACCGGCGAGATTCATCCCTAGATGGGTATAATTGGTGTGGGTGAAGTTTCCTGTTAGTATCCGCCACCATTGGCCATCGATAATGGCGCTTCTATCCCATACACTTAAACTGTGCATAGGCTCGAATTGCAGGCCTAAGCACAGTAAACTGATGACGAATAACAGCAGGTAAAGATTCACAGTATGTCTCGATATTGTTCTGAATGTGGTAAATCACGCAAAGCGTGTATTTGTCCGTGGATAGAAAGCCTATCATCGAATGTGGAATTGGTCATCCTTCAACATACCAGTGAACAGCACCGGCCAATGGGTACAGCGCGAATTTTGTCGCTGTCTTTATCATCATGTCGTTGCTGGGTGGGCGAGGATTTCTCTCAACATACGGCGTTAAACGCTTTACTTCGAGAGCCGGATGTTGACCACTACCTGCTCTATCCGGCGCCCAATTCTGTCAGTATTGAAACGCTGTCTTCAACGCAATTTACTGGGCGTCGCCAACGAGTGATTCTCCTTGATGGTACTTGGAAAAAAGCCTACAAAATGTGGCAATTAGCGACCAATTTGCATTCGATCCCAAGCATACATTTACCTGAGCATTTACAAGGTGAGTATCGTATTCGTAAAGCGCCGAACGAGAATAGCCTCTCCACTGTTGAGGCGGGATATCACCTGCTCTCGCTGCTCGAGCCTCAGCGAAACTTTTCGCCGTTATTAACCCCTTTCCGCAAGATGATAGATTTTCAAATTGCTCACATGCCCGATGGGGTATATCAAAACAACTACCTAAAGCAATAGAGTTGTGAGCCTGTGCCACGTTATTCTCTCGTTATCCGCGTTTTGTCTTCGAGCAGACTATAATCAAATCAAACACATGGCTTGCGATTTTTAATACTAGATGGCTATAATGTGCACTGTCGGTTTCGCCGACGCTTCGTATAACCCCATTAATATGGTTTGGGGGTCTCTACCTGGAGCCGTAAATTCCAGATTACGAAGAGTTAAGTGCACAGCGCTTTTCTCTTTGTATGTTTGTTACTTTTTGCGGTAGAGAAAAGCGCTTGTCCAATATCATTCATGGAGAGGAGACAAGCGTGAATCACACTTCTTTTATTCAGCAACTTCCGAAAGTTGAACTTCACCTTCATATTGAAGGCTCTCTAGAGCCAGAAATGATGTTTGAACTGGCTCAACGTAATCACATCGCGTTACCTTATGATTCACCACAAGCGGTGAAAGAGGCGTATCAATTCCATAATCTACAATCGTTTTTGGATATCTATTATCAAGGCGCCAATGTATTAATTCATGAGCAAGATTTTTATGATCTAACGTGGGCGTATTTACTGCGTTGCCAGCAAGATAATGTCATTCATACCGAAATCTTTTTTGACCCGCAAACCCACACCGAACGGGGTATCGCTTTTGACACGGTTGTGAATGGTATCTACAGAGCACTGCAAGACGGTGAGAAGCAACTGGGGATCAGTAGTCAACTTATTATGTGTTTCTTACGCCATTTGGATGAAGACAGTGCGTTTGCAACACTTGAATTAGCGTTGCCACATAAAGATAAAATTGTTGGTGTCGGTTTGGACTCCTCTGAGCTAGGTCACCCGCCAGAGAAGTTTCAGCGCGTATTTGAAAAAGCATTAGCGGAAGGTTTCTTAACTGTGGCTCATGCTGGTGAAGAAGGCCCCGTGTCGAATATTTATAACAGCTTATCTTTGTTGAAAACCACACGTATTGACCATGGCGTACGTTGCGTTGATGATCCACAACTGGTGCAGCAGTTAGCCGAGCAACGCATTCCACTGACGGTTTGTCCATTGTCTAATCTTAAGCTTAAGGTGTTTGAAACCATGGATGAGCACAATATTGTTGAGCTCTTGCGCCAAGGTTTATGTGTCACCATCAATTCAGACGACCCATCGTATTTCGGCGGCTATATGACGGATAACTTTCTTGCCGTCGCCAATGCTCATAGCATGACGAAACAAGAGTTAGCGCAGTTTACCCTCAATGCGATTGAAGCCAGTTTTGTGGATGAAGCGCATAAGCAGCGTATGGTTGATAAAGTGGTGGCGGCGCTAAGCAGTGCAGAATAACCGCGCAGAATCACAGAGCGATAAATCAAAAAAGCGCAGCTTGGGCTGCGCTTTTTCTATTGGACTGGCGTTAAATACCGGAATTCAATGCTAATCGATTACAGATTCCACTCTTGGCCAGTATCTTGAACAACTAGGTTATAATCAGCATCATCATAGCTGACGGTCACATCTAAATAGCCAGTTTCATCACCGTTTTCATCGTATTGCTGCTTGGCAGTAATACTGTCGTAGTCATCAGAAAATGAGATATCCATACTATCTTGATAGGTACTAATCTTTAAACCATCGGCATTATTTTGCAAAACTTCTTCATTTAACGTAAAACTCGAGCCTGAAGCAAGTGAAACATTTTCGAAGTTAACGAATTCAATATCGGAGGAATTACCATATATAGTTATCTCATCATTGCCTTCGCCGCCATCGACAAAGCGGATTTGATCGGCTGATTCTTTCGGTGCTAGCATTGAAGTAAATCGGTCACTGCCGCCGTTTAGTGAGACATTAAACTCGGTATAACTTGAACCTTCAAACTGAACCTCATCACGGTGAATATCGCTACCTTGAATATTAAACATATTGCTCCACTCGCCATGCTCACCATTACTTTTAGTGGCAATTCTAATCACAGTTTGAGCATCGAAGTCAGTAGCATCGATATCTGCGCGTTTAGCATCAATGATTTCCAACCATAGTTCTTCGGATGCGCCATAAGTCTCTTCATAAGGCATACTGCCTTCAAGATGAATATTAACATCAACAAAATTGTCAATTCTAATGGTATCGCGGCTCTCCATAATGAGGGCCGTATCAGAATCCGGGCCAGTATATTCAATCAAAAGTTCTTTTGCACCATCGGCGTTCCACTCACCATTATTGGTTATATAGGTTGTCGCATAACCATAGTGATCATTGGTATATTTGAGTATCACATCGTCAATTTCCAGAGAACCAACCTGTTCATACGGACTAGAATGATCTATTTCCAGATTATCAAGATCAAATGCATTACCGTTTTCAGCAGTTAGGTTGCTGGCGCTGCCTGTGCCATCGGTATTGGTGGTGCCAAAAATTACGCTCATGGTATTTCCTGTATTAGTTTAATGATTTTCAGATGATTATAGAGAGTTATTTACCAAGGATAGGATGAAATATAAGAGGCTTTTTTTAATGAAATATAACTAGAAATAACGCTGAAGATTAAATGCGATAGTGCCGATGATAGAAGGGGAATTACTAAGGTTTGTTATTAATTAACTTATTGTATGAATGTGTAATTGTGTGGTGAATGTTTCCGTTTTAATAATTAATAATCTGAATTAAATTGTTTTTCATATTTTTATTATTACTAAACCTGTGGGTTAGGCTTTATTCTACTATGGTTGAGATAATTGCAAACAAAAATCCACCCTACTATATTTTTAGCGCAGTTACTGTACTCGGACCAATTTCAAAAAACGTTTTGGATAGCCGCTTTGATAATAATTGGTTTCGGTTACGCCAAAATGCTTTTTCGATGACGAGCTATGAATAAAGTGCAGTTTGCCTTTGCCTACTTGGGTAATAATGCCCGCGTGACCAGGACGGCGAGTACTAGGGTCAGTACCTGTAAAAACGATTAAATCGCCGACTTTCGCTTGAGTAATCGGCACCGCTTGATCGAACATGGTTGGGTAGGAGGCTGTGGTTCGTGGCACATCAATATCAAAATGACGATAGACATATTGAATATAACCAGAGCAATCAAAGCCTTTGGGAGAGGTACCTCCCCACACATAACGGGTGCCTAAATATTGACGAGCATACGACACTAACGCGCGTTGCTGCTGTGATTGAGGCGATGCGTATAAAGATAACGTTTGAGGCGGTTGCGCAGTGGTGTTACTGGCAGAGCTACAGGCTGACAGTAAGCATAGCGATGAAAGCAGCAGTGTTGAGTGTTTCATAGTTGTCTGGTGTGTTTTATAAAATCGAACCCAATGTAACATGGTGTTCTGTAACTAACTAACCTGAGTGTTAAATTTGACACAGCCTTTACTCAGTAAGGCCTAATGTGTGACTGGTCACTCACTACAATGTGAATCGCTCCCTAGCTACTGACAAAAAAGAGGGAAGCGCATGCTTCCCTCTTGAATCGGTTAGGTGGACTTAATTATTTAATGAATGACGTTTTTCAAACACGGCCACAGACCACGCGGGAACATTGACGAAACCAGATGCCGACACACTGGCTTGAGCGCCGTTATAGGCAATGGAATCATTGCTGGCTGAAGTTTGTAAGCTATGCAGGGTGTAATCACTGGCATCAAAGCCTGAAAATTCTTCCACTGCTTGCGGTGATGCGTTTATGACGACCAATACACCATCGCGCTCCGCATCAATGTTTGCGTCGTACAAAGCCGCACTATTATCAATACTCATCACGATAAGTCCGGGTGTTTGCTCACTGCCGGTATTGTGAAATTGAACCCGCTCAATGATGTCACTCCCATAACCGAGCGTGAACAAACCTGAGCTACTGCGTAGCGCGACGAGCTCTTGGAAATAGTGATCCATTGCATCAATGTCGGCAGCTTGCGGTGTGGCGTTTTCACCCGCTTGCGTCAGAATATTTTCAATCAGTGCCCAGTTCGCACTGTCCTTATCTTCTCGAGGTAGGCCGACATTCCAGTTATTGGTCTGCTTGGTGAAGTCGACATAGTTATACCAATCACCGGAATCGTAAGAGTCACGCTGCATGGATTTAGAACGAAGTAATTCACTCCCCATGTGGATAAAAGGTACGCCTTGACCCAGTAATGAGGTGGCTAAAGAGACCGCTTGCATACGAACACGAGTTTCTATCGATTGCTCGTAACCAATCTTATATTGGTTATTATCCCAAAGGGTTTGATTATCGTGCTTTGACACGTAGTTTTGAATTTCCCAAGCATCCTCAGCATAGCCTGCGGGTTGCCCGTTATAGTCGAGCTCTTGGCCCGTAATATGGGTATCAGTGCTATCTATCATTGGGAAGGCTTTGAGGTTACCAGCCATACCAAGACGTACGAGATCGGCGGAATGAAGCGCACTTGCTTTAACACTATCACTTTGCGTATTGAGATCATTGACGGCCACATACGCACCGTTACCAAAGCCCTGGTTTTGACGGATGGAGTCACCTTCATCAAATGGGCCGCCGCCACGTACGGCATCGCGTAAACGGTCAGAGAAGGAACCAATGCCTGTACCGCCAAGGTTCGCTTGAGTGGCTTGTACGAACATACGGTCGTTTTCTACCTCACCAAAGTTCCAGCCTTCACCGTAGAAATACACGCTTGGGTTTTCGGCTTGAGCTGCCGCGAGAGTATGTTGAATTTGCGTCAGTGGATGGTGGCCCATTAAGTCCCAGCGAAACGCATCAATTTTGTAATCACGCGTCCAGGTAGCAATAGAGTCATCAATCAACTTGGCAAACATTTTATGCTCAGGGGCGGTGTTCGAACAGCAGGTCGAGTTTTCTACCACACCGGAGATTTCATTTAAGCGTTGATAGTACCAAGGCACAATGCGATCAAGTACTGATTTATCTGCCACGCCCGCTTCATTGGTGTGGTTATAAACCACATCCATAACCACATTCATGCCGATGTCCTGCTTAATGGACATCACCATCTGGCGGAACTCGCGAATTCGCGTCATGCTGTCGGCATCACTGGCATAAGAACCTTCTGGTACCGTGTAATGGTAAGGGTCGTAACCCCAGTTATAACCATCGACATCGCGAACATAGCCGTTAAGGCGTTGAATAATCGCGTTACTGGAACTGTCTTGCGTTTTGAGGCTGGCAAATACCTCTGCCAGCGTATCGGCGCTTGAGCAGTAATTGCCAAGGTCGCTGTCACTGCTGACATCGCTATTGAGTTCACACAGCTTGCTAAATGGCGCATCAATATTGGCGACTTGATCAGGATCTTCATTGATGGTGGCGATATCGAACGCTGGCAACAGATGTAAATGCGTCACACCAGCGGTGGAAAGTGCTTTGAGATGTTCTACTGGCACACTGTCAGTTTGGCTAAAGGCGGCGTATTTGCCACGAGCTGCAGGATCGGTAGATTCATCACGTGAAGAAAAATCGCGAATATGCGCTTCGTAAATCACCATTTTGGCTGGGTTATCTTGGCTGTGTGGTGCACTGACATTATCCCAGTTCGCGGGTTTAAGTTCTGCGCGAGACAGATCCACCACTTGGCTCAATTCCGAGTTCATTGACAGACTCAGAGAGTAAGGGTCGGTGACTTGATAGGTTTCTAGTTTATCAGTGGCTGGGTGATATACCGTGACTTGGTAACGGTAGTAATCTCCATGTGCCAAGGCGGTATTCTCGACCACCCAGCTACCAGATGCGCTATCAAAGTTCATGGCAATCGGGGTCATGGCATTTTTGTCGCTATCAAATGGGATTAAATTTACCGATTGCGCAGTGGGTGCCCATAAACGAAAGCTCGTGGTGTCATCACCATTGATGATTGCGCCGTAGCTGAGCGTGGTCGCGACGTCTGCATATAACGCGTCGAGTGCACTGGCCGTTTGCACTTCGGTGGCCAGTATTGTCCCCGAGGCATCACTGGCCACGGCAATCAGTTGGCCTTTCAAGAGATCATTTAAACTCATGGTTGAGTTAGCAAAGTCAAAATCAAAACCTATAAAATCACTGCTAAGCTGAGGTTTTTCTGTTTGCCAGTTGGCTGCGGTTTGCTGCGTTGAACGAATGGAAAAATCTGCGTTTTCGACTTGTTTGGTTTGTGGGTTAAACGCCAGCATCGCGTCGGGTGAATAGTATAAGGTTACCGATGTCGCGTCTTTGCTATTTATCAGCAATACGTTGTCATCGGCAAAGATGGCACTGGCGCCAGAGAGTTCCACTTGGTTACTTGGTTTATGGGCGAGGGGTTGGTAATACACTTTATCTGTGCCCTTAAAAACGAAACCGATATTGCCGATCGCGGTTGTGTTGTCGAATTCAAATTTTAGGTCAGCGGTTTGATAATCGCCATTACTGCTATTCGTGGCGATCATGTTAACGCAGTTATCGGTGCCATTGACCGGAATATCCCAGTACAGACCGTAAGTCTCGCTTTGTCCCGTTGGCGCAATGCCTGGCCATGAGGTGTCTGTGCCCGCAAAGTTATCGCAGGTCTCGTTGTTCCAAATATGCAGAGTGAAAAATGCGTCATCACCATCAGGAGTATTGAAATAGACACGCGCCGTATTGGCGGGAATGTCACTGGTGGCGATAAGTTCTGGATAGACGGCTTGTACTCCCTCTTGGGTATAGACCGAATTGTCGTCGCCTACTTGAGTTAGGTCGAGGCGCGCATCGTAGTCACCAAGTGGCTTTTCTTGATCGATTCTCGGAATGAAATTAATGCATTGTGTTGCTTCATCGGCGTACTCAAGCTCCCAATAAGCACCAAATTGACTGTCAATCCCGTCAGGCGTAAGCCCAGTCGACCAGTCTGAAGCATTAGGGTCATCACCGGCATACGCCGCGCAGTTGTCATTATTCCAGACATAAAGGGAAGCACCATCATAGGCGCCGCTGCCATTGTCACGCGCTGCAATGTCACCATTGGCTTTGTAATACACCTTTACGCTGGCAGTAGTCGTTGGTGGTTGAGGTGTTTCATTGTCATCAGTATCGGAATTACAGCCAAGCAGCAAAAGCGGCGTCATCAAAGGGATTAAGGCTTTGGCGGTGGCAGATAAATAAAATGGTCTCACGTCGATTTTCCTTATCGTGTTGTTATCAAGTTTATTGTTTTGAATGTGTTATAAACGGAAATCGTTATGTTCAAGCCTGAAGGCTTAACGCAAAAATACTAATCAGGATGGAGGCTGACAGATTGTGAGAGGTTTCATTAAAGATTTTTCACTCTGTTAAAAAACGCTTAAGAGCTAGGTGTGTCACGTTCTGTAGGGGAAGACGGAAGAGGACGCTGTTACAAAAATAATAATCACTGAAAACTTTGTTTTGAAAAGGATAATTCTAGCTGATGGTTGGGCAGAGGGACGCTGTCGTGGGGTCTACAATTAACGGGTCAGATCACAGGCTTTATTTCTATCGAAAATTAAGGTGAGTATTCAGGTCGAATCTCGGTCACAATTTGACCGAGATGTTAGATGAGATCTTATGATAAAGGCACGTTATGCGGCGCTAAACAACTGCTGGTGGAGGCGCTGTGCATGGATGTCGGTCATGGCAGCGATGTAGTCGCAGATAATTCGCATACGTTGAGATTCACTGTCGGCTGCTCGCCATTCCAGACGAGGTTGTTCTGGTAGCAAACGTTCGGCATTAGAGCTTAACGCGTCAAATAAATCCATAATGATTTGTTGTCCGCGATATTCGACAACTTGAATCTCAGGAATTTGAATCACTTTCTGACTTACAAATTGTTTGAACACTTCGAGGGCGTCAGCCATATGTGGCTCTAAATATGCGTTGAAAGCCAGTAAATCACTATCAAAAGGGGCATCGACCGGTTTTACGCTAATGCTGGTCAATAGGGCATTGACGATTCCGCCAATGGCATCCTTACGTTGGTGATGTTTACCGGAAAATAACATGTCACTGATCGAGTCGATATGCTGCTCAAACCATGGGGCACCGATATCGACTAACTTAGCCGCGCCGTGCTCTTGCCATTGCCCACGGTTAACGAGGCCCATAACTATTGCGTCTTCCAAATCATGTACGCCATAAGCAATATCATCCGCCAATTCCATGATTGAGCAGTCGAGTGATTTAAACCGAGTGTTACTATGAGCCGTTGAGGCAAGTGGGTTGGGGCGCAGCTCGCTGATGCGTTGTTTATCGCTATCAGTTAAAGGTTCGAGAACCCAGTCAAATACTTGCCTATCAATATCATACAAACCTTTCGCTGGTGCCCATTGCTGCGGGTTTAAATGGCGTTGGTGAGCGAGGGCTTGAGGTTGAATTTCAGCGCGGGTTTGACTCAGTAGCGCGGGGTATTTGATTAACCCAAGCAGTGAGCGCCGAGTTAGATTCATACCGTGATGTTCAGTATAGGGCTCAAGCAACGTGACGATGCGAAAAGTCTGCGCATTACCTTCAAAACCACCATGTTCGCGCATCATATAGTTGAGGGCGATTTCTCCCCCGTGACCATAAGGCGGATGCCCAATATCGTGGGCCAAACACAAAGAATCAATTAAGCTATCGCTTGGCAGCAACGCACGAAACTCTGGCTGCTTCTTCTTTATTTGAGCCACAATCCCGGTGCCAAGTTGTGATGCCTCGAGAGAGTGGGTTAAACGAGTTCGGTGAAAGTCGCTATCTGCAGCCCCATGGACTTGAGTTTTCGATTGCAGGCGACGAAAGGCAGCCGAGTGCAGAATACGCGCTCGGTCACGGTGATAAGGACTACGGTGATCATCGCGGCGAATTTTATGTTCATCATCGTGGCGTGATTGCCATAAAGGGTTAATCTCGAACGTCACTCAATTCTCCTTATGTGATGGGCTCAATGCTTAACTGATCTCATCAAGTGATAACTCAAAGCTTGGGGCAAAGGTATTGAGAAAGTAATCCATCTCATCACTCCAACGCTCTTTTAATGTTACATCCAAGCGCTTTTTCGCTAGAGCATATTCATGATTGCCCGCGCTCAGTTCTTCTAAACATTTCAAATACGCACATATGGTGTCGGCTTGTTTGACGATGTCTGCGTCCTGAGGGTCAGCTTGCTTCGCGATCAAAAACGGCGCAAAGTCATCTTGAAACTCTTGAGGCAACATTGAGAGCAATTTGTGCTCGGCTGCCGCTTCAATCTTTTTGTATTCTTTGGCGATGTCGGGATTATAGTATTTCACAGGCGTCGGCAGATCGCCGGTCAGTACTTCGCTGCTATCATGGTACATCGCCAAAATAGCAATGCGCTCAGGGTTGAGTTCACCGTTAAACTTTTTGTTCTTAATCAGCGCCAGCGCATGGGCAACAAAAGCGACCTGCAAACTGTGTTCTGAGACATTTTCTTTGGAAATTGAGCGCATCAAGGGCCAGCGTTGAATCAGTTTCATACGGGCAAGGTGAGCAAAAAAATGACTTTCTTTCATGATAATCGGCGTCCTTGAAATTGAATGCATCATAGTGACAACAGCCGTTTCGGCATCAATGGTCATTTTGTTCTAAAACGAAAATGGGCGCATCAGGTTATAACCAAGATGCGCCCATTTAGCCTAACACGTTAAGTTACTGACGATAAGTCGCTAAAAAGCGCTCAAAGCGGCTTATCGCGACTTCAAGATCTTCGACGTGCGGCAAGGTGACGATGCGGAAGTGATCCGGTTTGGGCCAGTTAAAGCCTGTACCTTGCACCAACAGCACTTTCTCCTGAACTAAGAAGTCGAATACCATCTTTTGGTCATCAACAATGTTGTATTTCTTGGTATCAATTTTCGGGAATAGATACATCGCCCCTTTGGGTTTAACACAGGAGACGCCCGGGATCTGATTAATCATTTCCCATGCTTTGTCACGCTGTTCTAACAGACGACCGCCCGGCAGAATTAATTCATTGATGCTTTGATACCCTCCAAGGGCGGTTTGAATCGCATGCTGCATGGGTACATTGGCACAAAGACGCATTGACGCCAAAATATCGAGCCCCGCAATGTACTTTTGTGCCAGATGTTTTGGCCCAGTTAAGAACATCCATCCGCTGCGAAAACCGCAAACGCGGTAAGCTTTTGATAGGCCGTTAAAGGTCATGACCAACACATCTTCAGTCAATGACGCAAGTGGTGTGTGGGTAGCGCCATCGTAGAGAATTTTATCGTAGATTTCGTCGGCAAAAATGATCAAGTTATGTTGACGAGCAATTTCGATGACGTCCAATAAGAAGTCTCGGCTGTATACTGCGCCTGTGGGGTTATTTGGGTTGATTAAGACAATGCCACGTGTGTTTGGAGTAATCTTCTTTTTAATATCATCAAGATCAGGGTACCAATCCGATTCTTCATCACACATGTAATGCACCGCATTGCCCCCAGATAACGCGACCGAAGCGGTCCACAGAGGGTAGTCAGGAGCAGGGACCAGCATTTCGTCGCCGTTATTGAGTAGGGCTTGCATCGCCATGACGATCAACTCAGAAACGCCATTACCGACATAAACATCTTCTACATCTAACGAACGTATCCCTTTACGCTGATAGTGTTGAACGACAGCTTTACGCGCAGAGTAAATGCCTTTTGAGTCAACATATCCTTGTGAGGTTGGAAAATTACGGATGACGTCGACCAAGATTTCGTCCGGGGCGTCAAAACCAAATGGGGCGGGATTCCCGATATTCAGTTTTAGTATTTTATGCCCTTCCTCTTCCATACGTTTAGCATGTTTGAGTACAGGCCCTCTAATGTCATAGCAGACATTATCGAGTTTTGACGACATCCCGATATTTTGCATTGCTCTACCTGTTATATTGCTGAATTTACTTTATTAAGCTACACCAAAAAGAGTATTTTTAGAATAAAAATCTGAATCAACTCATTATTTTTTAGAATATAAATGGTTTTATTATCTAGGTGGTAAATAAAACCTGCGTAATAGCCTTGATTTGCAAAGGGTCTATTAATAGAGTAATCATCTTATCTTGTTAAAGTGCAAAGCATACGAGGTTGACTTGCCTTACTTTTATCAAGCGGTCAGTGCTCTGATTAAGCGAATTGAACGAGCCAGTGTTGGCGCCAATCGCCTAATTCAAAACATTGAACAGACGCCAGATTTCTCATTTATTGATTGGCTCGATGCCCAACCCATCTTTCCTAAATTTTATTGGCAGTCGCGTGATGGTCGAGAAACTGTTGCAGCATTAGGTCAGTTACATACCTTCACCACGCCGTTACCCGCTTATGCCATTTTGGCGGAAGGGCAGCGTGTTTGGGGAGGACGCTCGTTTGATGGGCAAACCGAAAAAAACCGCCGCTGCATGGCCTCATTTTTCTTTTTACCTCAGATAGAATTAATCAGCCGTGATGGTGAATGCTTTTTGGCCGTCAACTTAACTTCGGATTTTGAACGGACACTAGATGGCCTACGCCAATTAAGGTTTGAGCTGAGTTCAGCGCCATTACAAGCTAGTGAAGTGCTCAGTGTCACTCATATTCCAAACCAACCGCAATGGCGTGAACTCGTTGGGCAAGTACTGGATGGCATAGAGCAGCAACAATTTAAAAAAGTTGTGCTAGCGAGAAAAACCAGCCTAGAACTCAAATCGCCGATTCGCGCGGCGCAGTTGCTTAAAGCGAGCATAGAAAGAAATCGTGACAGCTTTCATTTTTTAATGGCGCTGGACGATAAACTGAGCTTCCTTGGTTCTACGCCAGAGCGTTTATACCAGCGGCAAGGAACAGAGCTCTATACCGAAGCGTTAGCGGGAACCATTGGTCGCGATGCCGATCTGGAGCGCGATACACAACTGGCGAATTGGCTCACTCAAGACAGTAAAAATGTCAATGAAAACCAGTACGTGGTGGATGACATTATTGAACGCTTAACCCCTCATGCCATTGATATCGATGTTGAGTCGCAACTGCAGTTGGTTAAACTGCGTCAAGTTCAACATCTTAAACGTAATATTCATGCGACGTTAAAGCATGGCGTAAACGGCGTACAACTGCTTAGTGCATTGCAGCCTACCGCTGCTGTGGCGGGTTTGCCGCGTGACGCTTCTATGGCGTTTATTCACCAGCATGAGCCTTTTGCTCGTGACTGGTACGCAGGTTCCATGGGCTACATTAGTCACACTGAAGCGCAGCTTTGTGTGGCGATTCGCAGCGCATTAGTGGTGGATAACCAAGTGCAGTTATTTGCTGGCGCAGGCATTGTTCCCGGCTCGGTAGCCGAACATGAATGGCAGGAGCTCGATAATAAAACATCAACGTTGCTGTCATTGATTACAGAGCCTGACTATGTTGGAGAGCCTTCATGAGTGGAGAGCAAGCGACTTTAAATCGAATTTGGGCCAAGACGTTACTGGAAGAGTTGGCACGTTCGGGCGTTCGTGATGTCTGCTTGGCGCCAGGATCACGTTCAACCCCCCTAGCACTGGAAGCCAATGCCAACCCTAAGCTGACGTTGCATACGCATTTTGATGAGCGCGGTCTGGGCTTTTTAGCTCTGGGTTTGGCGAAGAGTGCGCAGCAAGCTGTGGCGGTGATTGTCACATCCGGAACCGCAGTAGCCAACTTATTGCCAGCGGTCGCCGAATCCGGATTAACGCGCGAAAAGCTCGTACTATTGACTTCAGACAGACCCGTTGAGTTAGTTGGCTGCGGCGCCAACCAAGCCATTAATCAGACCGATATATTTTCGTCACATGTGACCGGCGCTTTATTTCTTCCAAGCCCGACCACACAAGTCAGCCTCAATTGGTTACTGACGTCGGTTGATGACCTGATGCATCGTCAGTCTCGAGAAGGCGGTGCTATCCATATTAATTGCCCTTATCCCGAGCCATTATATTCTCGCCATGAGCAGGAATACTTTAGTGATTATGTAAAGGCGGTCGAGCGTTGGCAGCAAAGCGGAGCTGCTTATAGTTGCCAACAGATCGCCGCAGCAAAGGCGCCGCAATGGTCGAGTGATTACGTCCACCGCCGCGGCGTGATAGTTGTCGGCAGTGTGACGTTGACGCAAGGCATACAGGCGTGCGAACTGGCGAAAAAACTCGGTTGGCCAATACTTTGTGACCCGCAAAGTGGCGTTGGTAGTGAGTGGGGGCATTTTGATTTGTGGCTACAACACGCTCACGCTCGCCAGCAATTGAGTGAGGCGGAAGTGGTGTTACAACTGGGTAGTCGCATCGTCTCTAAGCGCCTAACGCATTGGCTCGCCGAGCAAATGACGCAGCGTCACTGTGAGTACATATATGTCGCGCCAGAACTAGAACGCAATAACCCCTCTCACTTAGCGCAAGCGCATATCGTTGCTAACATTGAACCGTGGATTAAACAGGCCATTTTGGCACTTTCACGTTATGAAAAACCGGCTCAGCAAGGGTGGGCCGATGAGCTGAAATCCTTTTCCCATGATATTGGACATATGGCGCGTTTGTCGCTGTGTACTGAGCGTGAACTCAGTGAAATTGCGGTGGCTTTAAAAGCCACAGAGCTTGAAAAAGACACCTTAGTGTTTGTCGGTAACAGCCTCTTTGTCCGTTTACTTGATATGTTTACGGTTTGGCCTGGCATGTCGGTATACAGCAATCGCGGCGCATCGGGGATTGATGGTTTGATTGCTACAGCCGCGGGTGTTCAGCGTCACCAAAAACAGCCTATGGTGATGTTTGTGGGTGATACGTCGCTGCTTTACGATCTGAATTCATTGGCACTAATGCGCCACCCTCCACAACCCGTCGTCGTGGTGGTGCTTAACAATGATGGCGGCGCGATATTTGATTTGTTGCCAGTACCTGATGAGCAGCGCCAAGCGCTATATCAAATGCCGCATGGGATGACATTTGAGCATGCCGCTCAGCAATTTGGTTTAGCTTATTGTCGCCCTGAAACGGTCTCTCATTATCAAAGTGCTGTGGATAGGCATCTTTACCACGGAGAGGGCACGTTATTGCTTGAGGTGGTGACTCCGCCTCAACAAGCTGCACAGCAGATACACCAACTGATGAGCCAGATTGATGCTTTATAGTCATTTTCAATGCGCTCAACCCGGGCAGCCTGTTGCCGTATTTCTACATGGCCTATTGGGAAGTAGTGACGATTGGCAAACGAGCCTTAACCAGTTGGCAACGACCAATACATTAACGATTGATCTTCCCGGTCATGGACAGAGCCAAGCGGTTGCGTGCGAGGGTTTTGACCACTGTTGTCAATTGATACAACAAGCGGTTTTGCAACATGTTTCGCCGCAAACGCCCGTTGCGCTCGTTGGGTATTCTTTGGGCGCTCGTCTTGTGATGTATGGCGTGGCATTTGAGCGATTTTCGCGCTTAAACCTTCAGCTTTTACTTTTAGAAGGGGGCAATTTCGGGCTCAAAACTGATCAGCAGCGAGAGGAACGCTGGCGTAATGACAAAGCGTGGGCCGAGCGTTTTGAAGGCGAACCCATTGAACAGGTTTTAAACGACTGGTACCAGCAACCGGTATTTAGTTCATTAAACCATGAGCAAAGACAAATCTTGGTTGCGAAACGGAGTGCTAACCTAGGCGTCTGTATTGCAAACATGCTTTGTTGTACCTCATTAGCGAAACAACCGAATTTATTGACACAACTGCAAAGCATTTCTATTGCAGCACATTATATTTGTGGCATAAAAGACAAGAAATTCTCTGCAATGGCAGAGCAAAGTGGTCTGTCTTATAGCCAAGTGGCGAACGCCGGCCATAATGTTCATCAAGAACAACCTCGTGCGTTTGCCCATCTGATTTTTCAACATCTTCAAGCTATTTCTTCATCGAGCTTGAACCAGACAAGAGAATAACCATGGCACAAACAGTCGGTATCACAGAAGAAGAACTTTACGCGCCCGTTGAATGGGTCGATCATAGCTCAGATTATCAAGATATTTATTTTCACAAGTCGCCTGACGGTATTGCCAAAATCACCATCGCTCGTCCTCAAGTCCGTAACGCTTTCCGTCCTCAAACGGTGAAAGAGATGATTCAAGCTTTGGCGGATGCGCGCTATGATGAACAAGTCGGTGCGATTATTTTAACCGGATTGGGTGAAGATGCGTTTTGTTCTGGTGGTGATCAGAAAATTCGCGGTGACTACGGCGGTTACCAAGATGATTCGGGCACCCATCATCTAAATGTCCTCGATTTTCAGCGTCAGATTCGTACGTGCCCTAAACCTGTGATTGCTTCCGTAGCTGGTTGGGCGGTTGGTGGCGGGCATGTATTACACATGATGTGTGATTTGACCATCGCAGCAGAGAACGCAAAATTTGGTCAAACAGGGCCAAAGGTCGGGTCGTTTGATGGCGGCTGGGGCGCGTCTTATATGGCGCGCATTGTTGGTCAAAAGAAAGCGCGTGAGATTTGGTTCCTATGCCGCTTTTATGACGCCAAAGAAGCTCTTGAAATGGGCTTGGTCAACACGGTTGTCGCACTGGAAGATTTAGAGAAAGAAACGGTACGTTGGTGCCGTGAAACATTGCAACATAGCCCAATGGCGATTCGCTGTTTGAAAGCGGCATTGAACGCAGATTGTGATGGACAGGCAGGGTTACAAGAACTCGCAGGGAATGCGACGATGATGTTCTATATGACCGATGAAGGCCAAGAAGGGCGCAATGCCTTTAATGAGAAACGTCGTCCAGATTTCAATAAGTTCCCTCGTAACCCTTAAGCTAGGTAGACACAAACCTTTACAACCATAAATTGAACCGTGACCGCTTTGTTGCTCTAATCAACTTACAAGGGAAACGGTTCGTTTAACGGGTAGGAACAGAGATGAAATCAGCCAAACTCTACCGTTATCGATTACCGATGGATAGCGGAGTGATTCTTCGAGACACACGGCTCGAGGAACGTGTCGGTTACGTTGTTGAATTGACACAAGATGGCGATGTCGGCCGAGGTGAAATAGCGCCTTTACCGGGGTTTAGCCAAGAAAGCTTAGAGCAAGCGGGTATTCAGGCCCAAGAGATGGCAGAGCTTTGGGTACGAGGTGATGACTTAGATTTAGAGTCAATGCACCCTAGTGTGGCGTTTGGGTTGTCGATGGCGATGCTTGAGTTAGAACAAGGGCTGCCGCTTGATGGCAGCTATCGCAGTGCGCCATTGTGTTATGGTGATGCCGATGACTTAATACCGGTACTGAGTACGCTGTCAGGGGAGTGCGTCGCTAAGATTAAAGTGGGGCTTTACGAACCTATTCGTGACGGTATGTTAGTCAATGTGCTGCTTGAGGCGGTGCCTAAGTTGATGCTGCGCCTTGATGCGAATCGAGCATGGACGCTAGAAAAAGCGCAAAAATTTGCCAGTTACATCACGCCTTCACGTCGTCAACGTATTGCGTTTATCGAAGAACCGTGTAAAAGCCCAGGAGATAGCTTAAGTTTCGCTATTAATACCGGCATTGCGATCGCTTGGGATGAAACCCTGCAGGAAGCAGTACGTGATGAAGAGTTTAGCTTAGAAGATCTCACCGGCGTAAAAACGATTGTTATCAAACCGACGCTGATTGGTTCGGTACTGCGTTGTATCACTTTAATAAAACGTTCGCGTGATTTAGGCATTCAGCCCATCATTAGCTCTAGCCTTGAATCCAGCTTGGGCTTGAACCAACTCGCTCGCTTGTCGAAATGGTTATTGCCTAATGTCACTCCGGGGCTGGATACCGCGCAGCTGTTTCAGGCTCAGCTTGAGGTGCCGTGGCCTAATAGTCCACTCCCAGTTTGTGCGCTCAATGAACAAGAGTTACTTTGGCAATCTTAATGCAACCTCAGCAAAATCCTTTCGAATTTTGGGCATCACAACGTGGTGATGCCTGCGCATTAGTGACGCCCAATGAGCGCATCAGTTGGCAGCAGTTAGCTGGGCATGTAAGCAGTATTGCCAGTCAACTGGCAGAGCAAGGTGTCACAGCAGGCAGTGTGGTGACCTTAGTCGGGAAAGACTCACAGCAAATGCTGTGGTATTTACTTGGCGCTATGCATCTTGGCGCGATTACGGCGCTCACCTTGCCCCAATCTAAGTCACTACTAAAGGATAAACTCGACGCTTTGTATAAGCATGACCAGGCGCAGTGGCGCTGGTTAGATGCCAACGCAGAACGTGAGGCGCAGCTGTGTTCCACATTACAGCCATTGCTATGGACGGACTCATTACCTCACGTGACGTCTAATTATTGTCTTGATGCACTCGCCACGATCGTCTTTACGTCAGGCTCTACGGGGCGTCCGAAAGCGGTGGTGCACAGTCACGCTCAGCATTTTGCGTCCGCCAATGGTCTATTGCAAAAGTTTGCTTTTACCTGCGATGATACTTGGCTACTCAGTTTACCGATTTACCACGTCTCGGGTTTGTCGATCATTTATCGTTGGCTGGCGGTAGGGGGCTGCCTGAAATTAGCTTCAGGCGACTTACATCAAGATATTCAGGATGCGACGCACGCCTCTTTGGTTCCCACCCAGCTTCAGCGCTTACTGACAAGCTCAACCCCTCTCAAGTTAACCCATGTTTTGCTTGGTGGCGGGCATATACCAACAGAGCTGGCTGAGCGGGCGAATGCATTGGGCGTTCAAACTTGGATAGGGTACGGCATGACAGAGGCGGCCTCGACCATCAGTGCAAAAGCGGTGGATGGGCAAACGGGTGTTGGTGATGTGCTGCCAAATCGCCAAGTAAAGATTGAGGGTAATCATATCTTTGTCGGCGGTGATACGTTAGCCAGCGGCTACTATTTCCAAGGCACGCTCCGCTCACTTCGTTCAGACAGCGGTTGGTTTGCCAGCGGCGACCTCGGAAGATGGCAAGCAAATCAGCTGCATATTATTGGTCGCGCCGATAATCTGTTTATCTCCGGCGGCGAGAATATACATTGTGAGGAAGTCGAAGCTGCACTGGTTGGGTTTCCCAAGGTGTTGCAAGCTTTTGTTGTTCCTATTGTAAGTGAAGAGTTTGGCGCGCGCCCGGTTGCGATTCTTGATGTGCCATCATTGCCACAGAGAGATAAACTTGAAGCGTGGTTACATCATCATTTGGTAAAATTTAAATGGCCAGACCATTACTTTTTGATGCCAGAGGCTCTGAAGCAGAGTGGCATTAAGGTTTCTCGTCAGTCGCTTAAGCAGTGGCTTAACGAAACAACCGAGTTTGAAGTTATTTCTTAGTTCAAAAATGAATTTGTACCAATATAACTTGTATTCATAATAAGTGTATATATTAGCTTATTATGGGTATAAGAAATGAAATGGGCGATAGTCACTGCGATCGTATTACAACTCGTCTTAGCCAGTTTGACGCAAGGCTTACCGCGTTCTTTGGCTGAGCTAAGTGGGTTTGTGTTACTTCTAGCCATCGTACTTGAGCGCCAGTTTTCAGGTAAAACAGCCCGTTAATTTTAACGGCTCAACTGAGCATAATCCAAGCCAGTGAACTGAGCGATACACTGACCCATAGCCCCACTCCAAGCACTAGAGGCTTAACGCCCGCGCCCCGCATCTTTTCCACCGAAATACCACAGCCAATCAAAAACAAGCAGATGATCAACGCGCGTTTTGAAACGGAAAATATACTTTGATACAACGTTGAGAATTGTGGCCATTGATCACTTACGATGATCGCCAGCGCATAAAAAGCGATAAAGTATGGGAGCACCCATTTTTTTCCATGGCTTCGAAATAACACGGCACTGATCAGAGCCACTGGGATGATCCACAGGGCGCGTGTTAGCTTTAATGTCGTCGCTGTGGTTAGGGCTTGCTCGCCATAAGCTGATGCGGCGCCAACGACGGAAGAGGTATCGTGAATGGCGACTGCAGCCCAAGTGCCAAATTCAAGTTGAGACATGCCTAAAGCATGACCGATGACCGGGAATACAAACAGCGCGACAGAATTTAGAATAAACACCGTCGCTAAGGCCAGCCCCATTTGATCGTCCTTCGCATTGATGGCAGGAGCGACGGCTGCGATAGCGCTCCCTCCACAAATCGCCGTACCCGCAGAGATAAGGTAGCCCGTCCGTGATTCTAACTTAAGCCATTGGCTCATAAAGTAACCAAGAATCAGTGTGCCTGTGATAGAGATGAGAATTAAGCCAATGCTGTCAGTGGTAACCGTTAGAGCTTGCTGCAAGGGAACGCCAAAGCCTAGCCCAATGATTGAGTAACTAAGCAGTTTTTTGGTAATGGCGGCGACAGGAATACGCGCTGGTACTTGCTGGGTTACAGAGAGTAAAAAACCGATTAATAGTGCGGATGGCGAACTGGCGTAGGGCGTGAGGCAATAGGCTAACGCTAAGAGAAAAGGAATGAATTTAATATTATTCGCCATAAGTGACACTCGCATCAAAGAGGAAGTAAGTGTAACAATGTGGCGTTAATATAAAATCTGATAATTCTGAACTAGCGTTCAGATAAACTGAACGCTAGTGTTGTTCTACAACCAGTGACTTTATCGCCATTCACCACGCAAGGCCGCAACCTTGTGCTGCATGACGCTGGTGGTCGCCTGACTAGAATCGACTGGCTGACCGGCCTCGATTTCAACTTGTGAACGGCGAAGCCTTGGACAACCGCAACAAGCGGAGCCGTTTTTACGGCTAAAGTAGCTACCCCATAACCCTTTGATGGCGATTGGAATCACTGGTACTGGGCTGCGTTTAAGAATGATATCCATGCCGCGCATAAAGGGATGAACGTCGCCATCAGGCGTCAGTCGACCCTCTGGGAAAATACACACAATATGACCTTGATGGAGTGCTTCTTCGACTTGGGAAAACGCTCGGCGAATCGAACTTTGGCGCTTGGCCGAAATTGGAATAACGCCAGCACGTTTTAAGAAACGGCGAATCGGGGGATAATTGGCGTAATCCTCTTCCATCACGAAACGAATCAGACGCGGGCAAACGGCACTCAACATCAGCGCATCCATATAACTGACATGATTACACACCAGCAGCGCACCGCCTTTTTCTGGAAGGTGATGCAGGTTTTTGTGTTTTACCCGGTAGAGGGTATGAGTTAACACCCACACCAGCAAGCGAACGACAAACATTGGGACGCTAAAAAAGAGCAGAGCGGTGACCACCAAATTCAGCCCGGCAAGTAACAAGAAGAGCTGTGGAATAGATAACCCAATGACACTCAAGCAGAGAATGCCAAGTACCGCGCTCATCACCATAAACAGCGAGTTATAAATATTTAAAGCCGCCACGACTTGCGCGCGTTCGGTTTCTTTCGAGCGATACTGCATCAGCGCGTATAAAGGAACGATGAAAACGCCCCCAGATGCTCCGAGTAGCAATAAGTAGGCAAACACAGGCCACAATGTGCTGTCACTAATAAACTGAGCAAAACTTGTGTAACTGGGTACATGTTCGGGAACGGATGCTGCCATCAACCCACCGAATAAGGTTATACCAAGGCTTCCAAGCGGCACGACGCCGATTTCAATTCGGTGATTGGAAATTTTATCACAGGCCAAAGACCCGACGGCGACGCCAACGGAGAACAGGGCAAGCAAAAACGAAACCGCGCTTTCACTGCCATGCAGATACAATTTAGTAAAGTTTGGAAATTGGGTTAAATAGGTCGCACCAAGAAACCAAAACCAACTGATTGCCATCAATGACCAAAAGACTGCTCGGTCTGATTTTGCAATGCTCAAGGTTTGACGCGTTTGCGCGATAGGACGCCACTTAAAGTCAATGTCAGGTGCACTGGCTGGCGCTTTTGGGATCTGTCGGCTGGCGATATAACCAAGCAGCGCAAACAAAACCACCGCGCCTGCGGCAATATATTGTGCATAGTGCGCCGAAGCAATAACCCCAGCCCCAAGCGTCCCTAGCAGTATCGCGAGAAATGTGCCCGTCTCGACAAGTGCATTACCGGGAACCAGTTCCTTTTCTCCTAACTGTTGAGGGAGAAGGGCATACTTAACCGGGCCAAAAAAGGCGGATTGGGTTCCCATTAAAAATAGTAAGAGAAGCAAAATGACATAGCTTTCGGTTAAAAAGCCAATGGCACCAAGCAGCATAATTCCAATCTCTGCGAGCTTAACTTTTCGAATAAATCCGGATTTTTCGTATTTGTCTGCCAGTACACCTGCAGACGCTGAAAACAAAAAGAATGGCAGGATAAATAACCCAGCTGCAAGGTTGATAAACAGGTTACTGGACATCGACAATGCCTCTGCGCTTGCAAAGGCAACGAAAAGAAGTAAAACGTTTTTAAAAATATTGTCGTTAAAGGCACCAAGAAACTGAGTAATAAAATACGGCAGAAAGCGGCGCTGGGTAAGAAGAGAGGGTTTTGATTCCGCCATAATGCGTTACCAATGTCGCAGGTAGTTAGATAGCAAATTTTCGATTAGCTCTTTGCCATTAATTGGCTCAGCCGCAAAAAATTTATCATCAACGCTGAGTAGAGTAATTCCATGAACACCAGACCATAGCACGCGACTCGCTTTGAGTACTTCTTGCTCTGAGTGCGACGGACCGAGCATACGTAACAAGCCTTCCAACATATTGGTCATATTTTCAATGCGATTTGCTTGCCACTCAGGCAATTGATCACCATTCATATTGTGTTCAAAAATCAGTTGCCAACGGTAGGGGTGGTTTTTCGCGAAATCATGGTAACAATAAGCGAGTTCATATAAAGCAACGCTTGGGTCGGTTTGCTTTGAGGTGACTTTTTGGGCTTCCTTGGCTAATTCGTCGACAGTTTGTGCAACAACATGTAACAACAACAAGTTGTAATTCCCAAATACATTAACCAAAGTACTGGGGACGTAGCCAATCATATTTGCTACTTTACGCAGACTCAGTTCGTGGTAGGAGTGAGAATTCAAAAAAGTTTTTACCGTATTAAGTGTCAGAGCGATCAACTCTTCCCTTGTGTGATCGTTTCTTCTAGCCATGATCCCAAGTCATTAATGAACAATGTTCAATATAGTAAAGAGCAGCGGATGCAAGCGTCAACCAATTCGCTTTATTATTTGCAATATTCTGATACATCTATCTAAGAATCCCCGGTTTTATTCCATCAACTAACTGGCTATGATGTCGATGAACCTGCTCTATTCTGAAGGAATTACATGAAACGTCTTTTTTCTTTTGTCGCACTGCTTATGATTGCAGTGGTATCTGTCCCACATGCTGAAGCAAGAAAACTTGGTGGTGGGAAAAGCTTTGGTAAAGCGTTTAAAACCGCGCCTGCACCTAAGCAGTCTGCGCAAAATACCAGTACTTTAGGTAACAACAAAGCGGCTACAAATTCAACATCAGGGAAGAGAGGTCTGATGGGCGGTCTGCTTGGCGGCTTATTAGCAGGTGGTTTGTTGGCTGCGTTCTTTGGTGGCGCATTTGAAGGTATTCAGTTTATGGATATCCTTATCATCGGTTTGATCGCGTTCTTCATCTTCAGAATGATGCGAGGCACATTAGCGGCGAAGCAGGGCAGTATGAATCAGCAGCAGCCTGCTTTTGGTGGTGCGCAGCGTCAATATGAGCAGACAAATGTGCACAATTTTGAGCAACCTGCAGGTTCTGCAAGCACAGGCTTTGGCGCACAAACCGATGTTCCCCACAACTACCCACCAGGGTTTGATCAAGCGGCTTTTATCAATGGGTCTCGCGAACACTACCGAATTTTGCAGGGAGCGTGGAACTACAATCAGCTTGAGACACTAGAAGAATATATGTCGCCAAGTCTGTTTGAAGAACTGAAACAAGAGCGAGCAAAATTGGATGGTGAGCAGCACACTGACGTTATGTATGTGGACGCAGAAATTGTCCGTGCAGATTATGACGCGAATAAAGCGCAGTTAAGCTTGCAATTTACCGGGCGTTACGCTGATAAAGTCGAAGGTATTGAAGAAGATATCACCGATGTGTGGCATTTAGAGCGTGATTTAACCGTGCCAAATGCGCCATGGTTGATTGTTGGCATTCAAGGCTAATCGCGCAAGCCCTAACGTTTATAAAGCCTCGCTGATGCGAGGCTTTTTTGTGTTCCAGACTACCGATGGCGGTGTTCAACCGTTATGATGGAATGATAAATACATCATCAAAAGGAAGTAACGTGCCTGACTTTAAATATCAACAACTATCTCAACAGCAGCAGGACCAACTCGACGCAGCGGTATTTCGCCGTTTACTCGCGCATCTTGATGACAATAAGGATGTACAAAACATAGACTTAATGATCTTGGCGGGTTTCTGCCGAAATTGCTTCAGTAAGTGGTATCAAGCGGAAGCGGAGAGTCAAGGTCTCGGCCTCGACCTTGATGACGCACGAGAGCGCGTGTACGGGATGACTTACGACGAGTGGAAACAAAACCATCAGCCGCCAGCAACCCCTGAGCAGTTAGCGGCCTACGAAGCAAAACAAAACCGATAGTCACTGTCGCTGGCGAAAGACATTGGCATTGATGATTTCCAATATATCATCAATGCCAAAATAAAAATCATAACGCAATTTATATTTTAGTTAGTTTTATATTATATAATGTATATAAAAGTTTAATTAATTAATATTTCTTCCTTCCTCCTTTATTATTGTTTTATATTCTTTGCGTAGTTGATGTTCCTTATATTATGAATTAGATGTAAACGAATGTTCATTTTCCATTTTCTTCACATCTGAACGATATCTTTTTGAATGTTGGGATATAGTTGGACCAATACTTATATGTGTAGGTCTCTATAAGACAAAGCGTGTTGAGGGTTGTTAGGCCCTAAGGGGTATAGCCGATAGTGGTCATACTCATAAAGTCCTGCTTGGGGTTAATAATATATAGCCAAATTAAACTAGACGCTTGGATAAGATCAGGTTAACTATTGAATTTATATTAATGTATTTTATTTTTTGTTCGTTTTGAAAATTTATTCTTAATATCTGGAATGTCGTTCTAATTGGATTTGTCGTGTTTTAAATTTAATTTATAAATGCTGTGATGGTTAATTATTGTATTTTATTGGCCAGCATGTTTATGAATAAAAGAAATATAAAAGTCGATACGCTAAGAGGTTTGGCGTGTATATTATTAGTTGCGTTTCATGTCATTGGAAGTGATGCGAGTAATGGTTTGAGGGTCGACACCGGATGGTACCGAGAAATCAACGATACCTTTGCCTATATACGTATGCCTCTTTTTACTTTCATCTCTGGGGTTGTGTATGCATATCGCCCTTTCAATGGAGACTTTGGGCGCTTCTTAAGTGGCAAGTTTAAGCGCGTATTGGTTCCGATGCTGACACTGGGGACTCTGTTTGCCATTGTCCAATCTGCAACGCCTGGCACCAATGGCGGCGACTTTAACTGGAAGCTTTTGCATATTATTCCAGTGGCACACTTTTGGTTTGTTGAAGCGATTTTCATCATTTTTGCGATTGTCTCTGTATTGGAGTATCTGCGCTTGCTCTCTAAACCAGTGACTTTTTTTCTGGTATTCCTCGCGGCGGCAGCGGTATTTTTATCTCATGTCACGATCTCATATTTCTCCTTACAAGGCGTCGCTTATCTCATGCCGTATTTTTTAACTGGCCTTGCGGTGCAGCGTTTTGGGATTCTCAGTAAAATTCCACCACTGATGGGTGGTGCAATGGCTCTGGCTGTTGTGTTGTATTTAGTCTCAATCATGCTCGGTTACTTTGAGCTTGAAGGCCGATTGTCGTTGCAGGCTCTTATCTGTGGCATGGTGTTTTGTGTGGGCGCGCTGACTTTAGGTGCTGAAAATACGGCGCTGGCGAGAATTGGTTATTTCTCCTTTACTATTTATCTACTGCACGTGTTCTTTACGTCTGCCGTTCGAATTCTGATGCATAAGTTGGGAATCTATAATCTTGATTTGGTGTTTTTGCTGGCCCTATTCGCAGGCGTGTTTGGACCAATTATTGCGGAATTAGTACTCGATGGGACGAACGTTACGCGCCAATACTTGCTCGGCAAACGTAAGGTCGAGCAACAACAGTTGTGGTTCAGTTCTCGGTTTTTGTCGAAATCCTAATTATCTACTCGATCTGAATGAGAGGCTTTAGCGGTGATAAGTCAATCAAAGGTTGGCGTATCATCGCTTTTTTATTGCCAAACAAACGTAAGTTAAATTCCGATTGAGTGATCAAGGTGTGGATATCGATTAATCGAGTGAGCGCATAAAAGCGACTAACGTATTGTTGTGACTCGAGCGGCAGAGGTAAGCGTGCAAACTGGCGAGTGTTACTTTGGCCGATGGCACGCATCACTCGACCTTCTCCCGCGTTATAAGCGGCGAGAGTCAGAGATAAATCTTGGTCGAACTTACGATACAAGAAACGTAAATAGCTTAAAGCGGCTTTTGTACTGAGTTCTGGGTCGAGACGTTGGTCGTGGGTTGGGGTCACCTTTAGACCAAAGCGTTTGGCGGTCGCTGGCATTAATTGCCATAAGCCAGCGGCTTGCGCATGAGATACTGCATTCCTATTAAGGGAGGATTCGAGCATCGGCAGCAGCAGTAACTCTTGGGGCAAAGATTGCGCTTTTAGCTGGTGTGAGACGCGGGTTAAAAAGGGCGAGTACTGGCGCAACCGCTGAGTAATTTGCGTGTGGTAAGGCAGGAATCGCTGATAGGCACGTTCTATATCTGGTGACGAAGGGAAGTTTGCCGCGTGTGCCCAAGGAGAGAGCAGAGTCATGACGACCCAAAACCATTTCACCGCGGCGTTAGGCTTAATTACCAAATATTGTGCTCTTGATAAGTATGCTGCTCGGGCTGAAAGATCGGCTTTATCAGTTCGTGAAATGACGCCGAACTTTGGCCATTTTCATAGTTAAGTTGCTGACAGCGCTTGACCAAGCTTTGTAATTTCGCCCATTGCTTGAGAATACCCGGCTTAATAGGGGCGGGCAGTGCGTGCAGCAAGCGGTTAGCACCTTGCTCGTTGGCTGGTAAATGCAGTTGCTTCATGCATTGAGTGCGAGTATTCGCCGATTGGCCTAAAGCATCAAGAATAGGGTTAACTTGGCGAAGGTTAGTATCCAACGCTTCGCCATTAAATTGCAGGTATAAAGGTTTTTGAGCTTCAAGCAATTGTGCGAGCTGCTGATAGCGCTCGATATCTGCTCTGATCGTTCCGACAAACTGCTGCGCAAGACGTGTTTTACTTGAGTTCATGGTCGTCTCCATTACCTTTGTACCAATTGGAATTATGATTCGTGACCAGTGTGAAATTGCATGATGGCGTGAGATAACGCCTTAGTGTCTAACTTGAGTTCACCTTTCACCAACGCATCTTTCACTTTTTCAACTTTCGCCATATCCACATCGGGGAGCGAGGCCATTGCGGCTTGCGCGCGATCGATCGCTGCAGTATTTACATTCATCGCCGATTGCGGAGCTGACTTCGCTTCTGGCGTACTTTGTACGTTTGATCGCGACTGGTTGAAACTGGTTTGAGGGACGTGACCGCCCGAAACTTTGTCAATTTTCATGTGTCGTCTTACTTAATTTAGCCATTGTTACCATTAATAAACGACTTAGGTATTAACAATATTAAATGGGATCGAGGATTTTGATGCGAAAGTTGTTTATTTTTATTAATACACGACTCAAGCATCGAATGACGACCCATAAAAATCAAAAATGATACCTTCAGTCAAATTTTTAATTTTGACATCAGAACTGGGTATGGACTTCATTGATACCTGTGACCACAGCACGGATGACCTTTTGTGAACGGCTATTTTGCACGTCGATTTGGTCGCCTTCTCGTCCTTCTTCCAATGCAACGCCTTTGGTACTTGCCTGAAATCCATCTTGCGCAGCAATAATCACCACTTCATTGCCTTTTTCCACCCATGCTGGGGCGACGATAAAGCGTGGGCTTAGAATTTGCCCAGTACGAACTTGGCGATGGGCTTCTTTACCTGCGGCTTGTTCAAGATGAGTAAACACCGATGTTTCTCGAGTCAAAGTCTGAGTTTTAAGCTGTAACGAATTGATATTAACCGTCTCTCCGCGGCGAATCACACTTTTGGCAACCACCACCGGCATGGTAATCGCGGCTTTGATCGTCACATTAATTTTCCACGAGGAAGGCGATTGCTCGCAACTGACTAGGCGCTTGAGGCGGCCGACCGGCATGCTCTGATTATCTCTGCCTGTCACTTGCAGTGGTACTGTGCATTTGGGGAGGTGCTTAGCGGCGCCCGGTATCCAAAAATCAAACTCAGTACGATAGCGCGGCCAGTCGCGAAACTCCGCCATTTCAGTCACTTCTTGGTTTAATGACTCACGTACAGCTTGTTCGATGGCGCTTTCTGTCATGTGAGGCTGAGCGTATACCTGCCATGTCATCAAACTCAAACCCGTGGCAAGCCCCCAGCTTAACCATGTGGAAATTGGCGCTTTCCTCTTCACATTTTTTGCTTCCGTAATGCGGAAGTTTGGTTTCCCTGTTTGTTTGTAAAACATTGAATATAAAGCCTTTTATTTATGGCATGTATCTTGTTTGTCTTGTTTAGTCTTGACGCCGAATGATAAAGGAACAACCGAATGGCGATTAATTTTGAAAATGCGTTGGGTGTCCACCCCGAAGCTCTAAACTTTCGTGTTCAGCGTACCAAAGTCTTAGCCGGTAACCTAGCGAATGTGGATACTCCGGGATACTTAGCCAAAGATTTGAGCTTTGACACTGTGATGAACCAAATGGCGACTCATGGCGTGAATCCACCGGTACCCAAGCTTGATGTGTCAGCCAAATACTCGGTTCCTTATCAAAACAGCAAGACCGGAAACACCGTGGAATTGGGCGTTGAACAAGCTAAGTTCACTCAAAACAACATGGACTTTCAAACTAGCCTGACATTTCTCAATATGAAATTCAACGGCTTATCTAAAGCGATTGAAGGACGTTAATCATGCCTTTTACTGACATATATTCGACCGCCGGATCCGCGATGACCGCGCAAACTGTCCGCTTAAATACCGTGGCCAGTAACTTGGCGAACGCCGACTCTGTTGCCGCCAATCCGGACGATGCCTATCGCGCACTCAAGCCTGTATTCGCGACGGTGTATAACAAAACCAAACTTGCCGCTGGCGACAACTTGTACCCGGGTGCGGAAGTTCGAGTGCTTGACGTGGTGCAATCTAAGGGCCCTGCGGAAAAGCGCTTTGAACCTGGAAATCCGCTAGCAGATAACGATGGCTACGTTTACTACCCAGACATTGACGTGGTGGCAGAAATGGCGGACATGATGTCTGCCACGCGCAGTTTTGAAACTAACGCAGAAGTGCTATCAAACGTGAAAAGCATGCAGCAAGGCCTGCTTCGATTAGGCCAAGGAAGTTAACCATGATTGACCAACTTAGTCCGTCAATGACGGATGCGACCGCAGCCAACACCCAAGCCGCGCAACAGCAAGTAAAAGCGAACGGTGCCGACGATAAGAACAGCAAAGAGTCGATGAAGAACGAATTCATCAGCTTGATGGTCGCTCAGATTCAAAATCAAGACCCACTGAACCCGATGGACGGTACTCAATACGTCAGCCAACTTGCTCAGTTCTCTCAAGTTGAAAGCATGGAAAACATGGCGTCGATGATGCAAAACAGCAATGTTCGCCTCGATAACATGCAAGTGCTTTCTACTGCTGGCTTGGTGGGGCAAACCGTTTATGTCAACAGTAATGAATTCGAGCTTGGCTCTGACCCTCAAAAGGGCAAAGTCGAGCTGGAACAAGATGCCAGTCAACTTAATTTGCTGGTCACGGACCAATTCGGTCAAACCAGCAAAGTCGCGCTCGGCCCAAATAAGGCCGGCGACGTCGCGTTCAGTATTGACCCTCAAAAACTGGGTCTAAGCCCAGGTCAGTATCAGGTCAGTGTTGAAGTGGCAGAAAATCAGCCACAACCGGCCATTATGCTGGCTGGCAAGGTTGATCAAGTTCAAGTGCCAAGCAGCGGCACCAACGCAGGATCAACTTTGGTCAATATTCAAGGTGTAGGAAGCGTTCCTTTCTACAACATCGCCCAATTCGGTGCTTAATCGTTAAGGAAATCAGAGGTTAATTATGAGTTTTAACATTGCTCTCAGTGGATTGGACGCAACCAACACTGAATTAAATACCATCAGTCACAACATTGCGAACTCGGCAACCACAGGTTATCGCGGTGCGCGTACCGAATTCTCCGCGGTGTATAACGGCTTTCAACCCGGTGGTGTGGAAGTGTCTGGTATTACACAAAACTTTGACAAGACAGGGTCCATTACCGGAACCGGGCGTTCGTTGGATGTTGCGATTAACGGCAAAGGCTTCTTTGTTACCAAAAGCAGCTCTGGTGAAGTGTTGTATTCACGTTCTGGCGCGCTTAACAAAGATAAAGATAATTTCATTGTTAATGATACTGGCGCGCGTATGCAAGGTTACAACGTCGATGGTGACAATACTTTGCAAACAGGGGCCGTCACTGATTTGCGTTTGAATACCGGGTCTTTGGCGGCGAGGGCGACAGACCGTATCGGTTTTGTGGCTAACTTTGATGCCAGCGCTAATGAAGTCAATCAGCTAGCAAACCCGTTTGACCCCAATGACCCAAATT
The DNA here is from genome assembly GCF_042428525.1 of Vibrio olivae. Classification (NCBI taxonomy): domain Bacteria; kingdom Pseudomonadati; phylum Pseudomonadota; class Gammaproteobacteria; order Vibrionales; family Vibrionaceae; genus Vibrio; species Vibrio olivae. Next base: position 1,537,052 of record NZ_JBHMEP010000001.1, on the reverse strand, counting down.
CCTTTAACTCTTCTTATACCTCGCAAGTGTATGACTCGCTCGGTAATACCCACACAGTGACCCAGTATTTTACCAAGACGGCTCCCAATACGTGGGAAGTCAATGTTCAAGTGGATGGCTCGGTGGATCCAGTCGCGACTCAAGAAGTGGAATTCAATGAAGATGGTACGTTAGCCGCACCACAAGGCGCGTATGCAATCAGCTTTCCTGCTGCGGGTGCTGAAGACATGAATATTGATATCAGCATTGATGGTAGTACTCAGTTTGGCGCTGAATTTGGTGTCAGTACCAACAACCCAAATGGTTATACCGCAGGTGATTTGGCCGGTATTCGTATCGAAGGTAACGGCATGCTCTACGCCACTTACACCAATGGTGAATCCCAGCTTCAGGGTCAGGTCGTGTTAGCAAACTTTGCCAACCCTCAAGGTCTTGGCAAAGTCAGCGGCACCGCTTGGACTCAGAGCTACTCGTCGGGGGCACCGATTGTTGGCGCGCCGAGCACGGGGACATTGGGTGATTTAACTCCTGGTGCACTTGAAAGCTCAAACGTTGATTTGACCAGCGAGTTGGTCAGTCTAATGACCACGCAGCGTAACTATCAAGCCAACGCCAAGTCAATCTCGACCGAAGACAAGCTGACTCAAGCTTTGTTTAACGCGATTTAACGAGTTGAGTTATGGATAGCTTTTTATACACAGCAACCTCTGGAGCCAGTCGCGTACTTAAAGCGCAGCAAGTGCACTCAAACAACTTATCAAATGCGGATACCGCCGGTTTTCGCGCTGATATGGAAAGGCTAAACAGTGTGCCATTGCAAGGGGCTGGATTTGACGGACGCACCATGGTTGTCACCAACTCGGCAGCCACTCGCTACGATTCTGGGGACATTACGAAAACGGGGCGTCCACTGGATGTGGCGATTCTTGGCGAAGGTTTCTTCGCCGTAGAAACACCCAATGGGGAAGAGGCATATACCCGCGCAGGGAATATCGCGGTTGATGTTAACGGCGCGTTGAGCATTAACGGTTTTGCGCTGATTGGTGAAAACGGCCCTATGGTGCTTCCGGAATATCAGAAAGTGGAAGTCAGCGAGCGTGGGGTTATCTCCATCACGCCTCCGGGCGGCGGGGCCGAAGTGCAAGTTGGTGCGATGAAACTGGTTCGCCCTGAACCCAATGAGTTGCAAAAGCAGAGTGACAGTTTGTTGCACACAGTCAATGGTGGCGTGCTAGATGCTGACGAAACGGTGCAGATTGCGTCTGAACACGTTGAAGGCAGTAACGTGTCAGCCATTGATGAACTGCTCAATGTGATGTCGTTGACACGCAACTTTGAAATGCAAGTCCGGATGATGAAGGCCGCAGAAACGTTGGCGCAAGCCGGTAACAAAATGATGAGCGCGAGATAAGCGACCGCTTACTAAAGGAGTAACACATGCACTCAGCACTTTGGGTCAGTAAAACGGGGATGGCCGCTCAAGATTCAAAAATGACGGCAATCTCAAATAACTTAGCAAACGTGAATACGGTCGGCTTTAAGCGTGACCGAGTCATGTTTGAAGACTTGTTCTACAGCATTCAGCGCCAGCCAGGCGCGCAGGTCGATCAGGTCAATCAATTGCCATCCGGCGTTCAGCTGGGTAGTGGTGTGCGCGTGGTTGGCACAGAGAAAGTCTTCACGCAGGGCAACACACAAAATACCAGTCAAAATTTGGATCTCGCGGTAATGGGGCAAGGGTTTTTCCAAATCGAAAACTCCGATGGACAAATTATGTACAGCCGTAATGGCCAGTTTCAGGTCAACGCAGAAGGCTTGATGGTCAATGCGCAGGGCCTACCTTTACAACCGCAGATTCAAATCCCAGACGATGCACACTCTGTTTCCATTGGCAGCGACGGCACTGTCAGTATTACCACGGCAGACGACCCTGCGCCGCAGCAAATTGGTCAAATCACGTTGGCGCGCTTTATCAACCCAGCGGGCTTGGAAGCGCTTGGGGGTAACTTGTTCCGCGAGTCGGCGGCGAGTGGACCTGCCGACGAATTGATTGCGGGAACGGACGGCGCAGGCACCATTAAGCAAGGAACACTGGAAGGCTCCAACGTTCAAGTCGTTGAAGAGATGGTGGATATGATCACCACTCAGCGTGCTTATGAGATGAATGCGAAAGTCGTTTCAGCGGCAGATGACATGCTCAAGTTTGTCGCTCAGTCAATGTAAGGATAGTCATGTTCAAAAAGGATAGAAGTCTGCACTGGCTCACAAGAGGATGGGTTGTTGCATCATTACTCGTCACCTTAACTGGGTGTATTGGGCGTCCGCCGTTTTTTCCGCCGGAAGCCACGCACCGTACCCAGCCAAAAGCGACGCTTCTAAATGGAACCAACCCAGAGCCTAAGCTTGCGTCAACTGACGAAGAGGCTTTGCCGTATCCTGGTGACCCACGTTTTGCACCGCCAGACCTGACTTTACAAGTGCCACAGGCTAAGTCAGGTAGCCTTTATCGTCCTAAATACAACATGACTTTATTTCAAGATCGCCGCGCGTATCGCGTTGGCGATATGTTGACGGTGAAATTGGTGGAAGAGAGCCAAGCGAGCAAAAATGCCAACCGTCAACTGGATAAATCGGTCAATCTTGATATCGGTGAGCCGGATTTTATCGGCAAAACCTTAGATAAAATGGCGGCCTCAGCAGACGGTAGCGTCAGCACTGGAGGCACTGAAAGCAGTACTCAAAGTGCATCGATTGATGCGGTGATTACGGTCACCGTGCATGAGGTATTACCTAACGGACTGCTGCGCATCAATGGTGAGAAATGGATGCACCTCACGCAAGGCGATGAATACCTTCGCTTAACTGGATACGTTCGCCCCGAAGATATAGACCGCCAAAACCAAGTGCCATCACAGCGTGTTGGCGATGCTCGCATTACCTATTCAGGTCGTGGCGGCATTGCTGAACGTAACTCCAATGGATGGATGACTCAATTCTTCAAGAGCCGATGGATGCCTTTCTAATGAAACCAATACACTCTTTTTATTCAACATTGCTTTTGCTGCTCTCGGCGTGTTTTCTTCACACCGCCAAAGCGGAAGTAGAAATTCCTATTATGGACCTGGTCGATGTACAAGGTATTCGTGAAAACCAACTGGTGGGCTATGGCTTAGTCGTTGGCCTGGCCGGTAATGGTGACCGAAATCAGGTGAGCTTTACCTCGCAGTCAGTGACTAACATGTTGCGCCAGTTTGGGGTTCAGCTTGATGGTAACTCAGACCCCAAATTGCGTAACGTTGCTTCGGTCAGTGTGACGGCAACCGTCGACCCGATGGCGGGTCTTGGTCAAAAAATTGATGTGGTTGTCTCCTCCATTGGTGATGCCAAGAGCCTACGTGGTGGTACGCTGCTGTTGACTCCGCTGCGCGGGATTGATGGTGAAGTTTATGCGGTCGCACAAGGCAATGTGGTGGTTGGCGGTGTGTCGGCGCAAGGGCAAAGTGGCTCTAGCGTTTCAATTAACGTGACCACAGCAGGCCGTGTGCCTGGCGGGGCGACATTAGAAAAAGAAATTGCCTCAGATTTTAACCAACAGCCGACCATAACTTTAAATCTGCGCAAGCCAAGTTTCACTACCGCGAAGAACATTTCTCGAATAATCAACAATACGTTTGGCCCAGAAGTGGCGACCGCCATCAACCAATCTCGGGTTGAAATGCGCGCACCGGAAGACACTCAGCAGCGCGTTGTCATGATGTCGATGCTAGAAGAGATGTCAGTGGTCGAAGGACGCAAACCTGCCCGTGTGGTCTTTAACGCCCGCACTGGCACGATTGTGATAGGTAAAAATGTCAAAATTGGCGAAGCCGCTGTCAGCCACGGTAACTTAACCGTACGGATTACAGAAACGCCGCAAGTCAGCCAGCCAAACCCCATGAGCGGCGGACAAACCACGGTTGTGCCACGTACTGAAATTGGCATTGAAGAAGAACAAGCAAAAATGATGGTATGGCCGTTGGGCACTGAGCTCGACACCATCGTCAGTGCCGTGAACAGCTTAGGCGCAACGCCCACCGATTTAATGTCTATCTTGCAAGCGTTGCATCAAGCGGGCGCACTCAATGCCGAGTTGGTGGTTATTTAAGGAGACGAGGATGAATTTAGACAGCGTAAACAATCAAGCTCAATTAACCTCGATTCTCTATCAAGACAGCAAAGGGTTAGAGAACATTAAGCACGCAGCAGATCAGCGCGAAGCTTTGAAAACGGTGTCCGGCCAGTTTGAAGCCATGTTTTTACAGCTGGTATTGCGTCGTATGCGTGCGGGCAGCGATGCTATTGCCGATAAAGACAGTCCATTTTCCAGCCAGCAACAAGGCGTATTTCGCGATATGTATGATGGCCAATTGGCAATGGAAATGTCGAAAAAGCAAGGCTCTGGTATTGCTGAAATGTTAGTCAAACAACTGAGTCCAGCGGTTCAAGATCCCAACCTTGAGCAAGCGAGCAATGTGATTTCGGCACAAGATCTGTTTAATTCAACATCTGTGGAACCCGTGTCACATCCTGACGACTTGGCGGCAAACCGAGTTAACGCCAGCGGTGAAGTGGTCACCTTATCTAAAAAGGCTACCGGCGCGTTGCATAATAATGCGTTTGCTCAGCCACTGATTAGGAAAATGGAGCTGTAACTGAGATGAATTTGGTAAATATTGGACTATCTGGCCTCAATGCGAACCGCGTCGCGTTAGATGTGACCGCGCAAAACGTCTCGAACGTCAACACTCCGGGATATACGCGCCAGCAAGCAATGATGGCAACAGTCGGTGGTGTGAAAGATAATAATCTCGATCCGGGTGCGGGGGTGGAAGTGACCAACATACGCCGAGTGACAGACCAATTTCTGGTCAAACAGATGTGGTCAACCAACAGTAATGCGTCCTATGCATCGCACTACACCACCAACATGAGTCAGATGGAAAACACGCTTGGCGCGGACGGTTTTAGTATTTCTTCCGGCCTAGACTCTTTGTATGCCGCGCTGCATGACGCCACCTCCAAACCTGAGTCGATTCCACTGCGTCAACAGATTCGTAATGAAGCCGAAGCGATTTCTCGCCGCTTTAATACACTCAACCAAGCTTTGTATAGCCAGCATAAAGACATGCATGATCAGCGTAACGCGGCGGTCGCGAACGCGAATACACTGCTTGTGAATATTGCCGATATCAACAAGCAGATCGCCGAATCAAGTGGTACTGGGGGCAATCCAGCTCAACTTCTTGATAAGCGTGATGAATTGATTAACCAACTGTCAGAGTTGATTGAAATTAAAACCTCGGATCAGCATGACGGCACCACACAGGTGACTCTGGTTTCAGGCCAACCATTAGTGATTGGCGGAGAATATGGGACGATTCGCGCAGTTCCTCGTGACGATGACTCCTATCTAGCACAGATGGAAGTCGATTTTGATAAACAAACCTTTGCGGTGACCAGTGCCTTAGGCGGTTCGTTAGGCGCGATCAACGATTATCAAAATGAAGTGCTCAAACCGTATATGGTTGCGCTTGATGATATGGCGGCTGGGTTAGCGGACATGTTCAATGGCGAGCTTGCCAAAGGCATCGACTTAAATGGTCAGCCTGGGCAAGCACTGTTTCGTTATGACCCCGAACACCCGGCATCAAGCCTAGATATCACCACGATCACACCGGAGCAACTGGCGTTATCCGGTGATGGAAATCCAGGTAACAGTGATGTATTGGCGAACCTGATCCGCTTAAGTAATCGCCCGGTGAGTGTTGGGCGTTTTGGCAACGTATCAATCAATGACGCTTTTACTGCAATTGTCGGTGAAACGGCAATAAAAGGGCGTCAGGCGGAATCGGACTATCAAGCGAAAACGGCGATGAGCGAGCAAGCTGTCGCAGCGCGCGATAACATTGCGGCGGTCAATAGTGATGAAGAAGCGTCAAATTTGATGACGTTTTCTAACGCGCACAACGCCAACATGAAAGTGATCAGCACTGCCAACAATCTTTTCGACACTGTACTGCAGCTATTTTAAGGAAGATAAATGAGAATTAGCGACACTCAATTTAGTAAGACCATGCTGCAAAGCCTAGACCACAACAACGCCGGTTTAGGGAAAGTGATGCAAGAGATGGCCACTGGCGATCGTTTGACAAAATTGTCTGACGACCCGATGGCGACCATCAAACTCCTCAACCTTGATCGAGAAGGCAGCGCCATTACCCAATACAAAACCAATATAGCGAATGTGAAAACGACGCTATCGAGTCAAGAAGTGTATTTGGATTCGGTAAACGAAAGTTTAAAGCATATGCGTGAATTGGTGCTGTGGGGCTCAAACGGCACAATGAACGAAGATGATCGCCAAGGTATCGTGACTGAACTCTACAGCTTACGTGATGCGATGGCGTCGTCGTTTAATGCGCAAGATGAAGAAGGGCACTATCTGTTTTCGGGCACCAAAAGTAATGAACCGCCGTTAGTGATTCAAAATGGCAAGTATGTCGTGCAGGGGAACAATGATAAGCGCGTGGTCACGGTTGCCAAAGGTGTCACTATGGAGTCAAACATGACGGCTCAAGACGTGTTAGATCTCAATGGAACCAGCGATGTTTTCAATATGGTTGATGGACTAATTGCTGAATTTCAAAACCCGAGTCCAAATTTTAGACCCAAAGTCGAGCAAGCATTGCACAGCGTTGATGGAACAATGAATAATGTGTTGGCAGCAATAACAGAAATGGGTGGCCGCCACAACAACCTCGATTTGATGGACAGCGCCCACGCCGACAATAAATTGTTTGTCGATAAGATCACCAGCGATATCTCCGCTTTGGATTATGGTGAAGCCTCGGTGCGACTGAATAACTTCATGGCCGCGCTGCAAGCGACCCAAGCAAGCTATGTGAAAATCGACGATCTGTCTCTGTTTGACCGTCTATAACGAACGGGCTGCGCGTGACGTAGCCGTTCGTTTTTATCATTAAAGGAACTTTTCATATGGCATTGAGCACGGTTGAAGTCAGACCGCATAGTATAAAACTGACTGGCCAGGAACAGCCGGTCATCACTTCCGCTCGTTCTTCCGATTCTGCAATTCGTCCCGCACCAACTCAAGGGCAAGGTAAAGCTGCGCCGCCGTCATCTTATTCTGTGTCTAGCATCATGCTCTCTCAAGGGCAGCAAAATGCGACGGCGGTACAAATTGCCAACAAATCGCTGCAGTTTGTGGGTAAAGAGCTAGGGCATATCAAGCGCGCGCTTTCTCAAGCGTTAACCCAAGGAGACGTGCCAGTTGCAGAGCTGGGCGAGCGTTTAGAACAATCAAAGAAACGCATTATTAACGAACTTGATGGCGCTCGCTACGATGGCAAACGGGTGATCGATAATGAACTTCAAGTCAAGTTAGACAGCGCCGACATGCGTCGCTTTATTGTCCCTGGCTTAAATGTGAACCGCTTAAGTGAGCGTCCAGAAGAGATTCGGCTGGATTTTCCTCAGGGCCGTTCCGTCATGATTCAGTTTGATGGTCAATCGGATGGCCAGCGTTTGGTAAAGCAGATCGATCGCATCTTAATCCCGCTGGGCATGCGCGCTTCACTTCATGATGATGGGTCGGTCGTCTTTGAAACCGATGAGCGCACCTATAAGCAGATGCAAAATAAGGTCATGGTGACTGGAGAAGGCCATCGCTTTCCTGCGGGGCAGGCCAACCTGTTTACCGTTAAACCGCAGCCAGAAGGTATTTCAGAGCTAGGCTTTAACCTTGCCTCACGAGATGGCATTAAGCGCACCATCGCTCGGGTCAATCAGCATCTGCAGCAAGTACAAAAAAGCCTCGAACACGCACGAGAATTCAGCAGTGACTTAACGGTTAAAATGGATTCCATCCAAAACCAAGGAAAAGTGCTGTCAACGGATGAGGTTAACCAAGCGCTTGATACGTTTGTTGATTCCTCGGGTGAGTTTACTTCAACGTACAAAGCGTTGAATGCTCAGGCGAACTTACGTCGTCACTCGGTGGTGGCATTGCTGAAGTAACGTTAGTTGTTGGTGACCACCATGATCGAAACGCTCTTGACCACAAGGGCGTTTTTTTGCCTTTTGGTTGCATACTTCGCCGAGTAAGTAACTGCTCACTTTAAAGGAGGCGCGAACGGATTACGGAAGCTGCACTAAGCGGTATTTCAGTTCATCAATTTGCGGCGCGTTACCATTCGCGTCAAGCAGCGTCAGTTCATTGTTACCGACAAAGTATCGGTTCTGTTCACTCTTTTCTGCAAGCAGTTCTATCACGTTGCCATCGTTGCTCCATTCGATAGTGCCACTAGAGATAATCGGCGATTTGTCACTGCCGACATACACCTTTTGAATGACGTAGGTATCGTTTGGGTTGAAGGTTAATGTGGTTTCTACGCCATTGCAGTCTACGCACGGTAAGATGCCTTCATACACGCCATGCGTTGCAGTCGGCAGCAAAGCCGCGTGATTGGCTTTTTGTGACTCTATGGTATTGGTTGTAGGTTCAGGCGGAAGTTTATATTGATCCTCTTCGACTTGAGGCGAAGGTGGGAGTGTACGTTCATGCTCATCTTGTCCTAAGTCGCATCCAACGAGTACCAGGGCTAAGGCAGAGACAGCAAACAGTGATTGATTCATAGAGATTCCCTCTTTTGGTGATTGATTCCGATTCACTTCAAACAAAATTAGTATTAACCAAACTAATGGATGAACCGTCAGTAGTAAGTAAGGGGAATGGCTGTCGCTGTCAGAGCTTTGTTAGTTATGATTGGTTAGAGATATGGATACAAAAAACGCCAGCATTGGCTGACGTTTTTGTAGATAAGGCCGACTTTTGTGTCTTTTCGCGCCTTTTTATTGCTTTTTAAGCTGGTAGGTGCTGGCGAGAGAACCTTCGATCACTTGGCCGTTGGCATCAAGCTGTCGCACACTGGACTCGGTAATTGCAAAGCGGTTGGGCGCGTCTTCTAGATTAGTGAGGCTAATGATATTACTGTCACTTTTCCAGTTTATATCGCCTTGGGTAACGGTCGCCGCTGCGTCTTTACCTTGATATATTTGCTTCAGGGTGTACGAACTATCGGCGTGTAACGTCAATGTCGTTTCAATCCCTTGGCAGTCAGCGCAGGGCAAGACACCATGATATTGCCCTGGCCAATTTAGGCTTTCTCGAGGGGAAGTGATTACTTTCCCTCAGCCGCAGCCTTAACGTCATCGGACATTTCTGCTGCACTGTCAGAAGCGTCATCAAGCATGTCGCTGGTTGCGTTAGCGGCATCATCGGCGGTGTCATTCATCGCATCACCTGCATCTGACGCGGTATCGCTGATAGCATCGCCAGCATCCGACGCGGCATCTTTAGTGGCGTCATACGCATCAGACGCGCCGTCCGCGATAGAGTCACCAGCGTCACTGGCGGCTTGTTTGGTATCATCGTAAGCATCAGAAACAGCGTTGCTTGCATCGCTCGCCATTTGTTTGCTGTTTGCGACGGCATTATCAGTCGCATCACTGATGTCTTGACCCATCTCTTGAGCTGATTGCTTCACTGAGTCGGTTGCATCAGATGCCATGGTTGCCAAGTCTTCAGTCTCTTTCTCGACTTTCTGTGCTGCATTTTCTGCTGCCGCTTTGACATCGTTAGCTTGTTGATTGTTATCACAGCCACTTAAAACGAGCGCTGCTGCAAGGGCTGATAGCGTGAAAATGTGCTTCTTCATAAATTGTTCCTTTCAATGTGAAACGAATCACGGTGTTCTTATGGTCTTATTATCGGTGGGATTTTACGACCCATCGTCAAAAAGATGTCATTGTTCACCGTCTGGTGTCAGGTATGTGTTATTAATTGAAAGGAAAAGGCTTTATTGACTCTATACCAAAAAGAAAAAGTACAAAAAGCAGATGAACGCCAATAAAGTGGCGGAAAGTGTCGGGTAAATGATGTAGGACTCGCGGCGTGATGTACGTTGAAAGCACAGAAAGCTCAGCAGAATGTTGTAAAACAGTACAAGACCACTAACGATGGTGCCCGCATTGAGTGACAAACTGGATAGACGAAACAAAAACAGTCCAAGGATCAAGTAATCAATCACGATAAGCCATAAAAAAGCTTTCTTAAGAATGTCATCTTGGCTATTAACGGAATAAGGCTGTGAAAAAGGCATGGCAAGCTCATCACTGTCTGGACAAAGGAAATAGGCCACCCACTTTGGAGTGGCACATCATAAAATTATCGTTGTACGTCTTATAAGATAATTAATTAACAGCGGGCTCTTCAGTTAGTGACTGTCGAATCACAGGCTGATTAAACTCAGCTTGCTGTTTCGCTTTAACCAACTCACTGTCTTGCTGGTTTCCAAACAAGTTTTCGAGCATTGTGGCGGCAGGGGTAGTGAGAACGAAGAGTTCAATTCGTCGGTTTTCACTCCCATCTGGGTCATCAGGATTAAGCAACGCTTTGTCCGACATACCTGTAACTTGTAATACGCGGTCCTCAGGCATTCCCCCATCAACTAAGGTTTTCCTCGCAACGTTAGCGCGATTGGTGGAAAGGTCCCAGTTTGAACGGAGGCTACGCTCGCGATTAAACGGCGTTGAATCTGTATGGCCACTCACAATCATTGGATTGTCGATATGGCTAAAAATGGGTGCCAACGCCAGCAGTAAATCTTCAAAGAACGGCGTTAGCTCCGTACCTCCACGGCTAAACATGTGCTGCTTGTAGTCATCTTGCAGCACAATACGCAGCCCTTGTGGGGTCACCGTCACGTGGACATTATCTTGAGCGCTTATCTGTTTCATAACCTCATCAATCAACTTGGCTAGGGCGACAAGCTGTTCTTGAGTATCGAAACTGCCTGGAATCAACGAATCACTTTCAGGGCCTTCACCATTGCCGTTAAAAAATGAGGTTACAACATGAGAAGAGTCATCACGGCTCTGAACAGAAGATTGAGAGGCGAGATCAATGGGCGTAATGCTAGGCGAAGAATCAAAAGGATTGCCGTGGCTACTGTCAAACACACTGGCACTGTATAAGTTGGCCATGATTGCTTCACGCTCTTCTTTATTCACCACTTGCATAATCCACAGCACTAAGAAAAGGGCCATCAGTGCGATCATAAAATCCGCAAAGGCCACTTTCCAAGCGCCGCCGTGGTGCGACTCTTCGTGCTTTTTACTTGAGCGCTTAAAAACAACATGTTCTTGCTTTTGCATTAGGACTCCTGATCAGCTAACCATCTTTCCATTTCATCGAAGGTCGGCTTGATGTCGAGCTGGATGTGTTTACGTCCGGCATCGATAGAGAGCAGCGTTGGCTTCTTGGCAACATAGGCAACCAACGTTGCACGCACACATTCATACGCACTCATATTACGTTTCACCCGTTGAGCCATGGCATTACTTGCGGGATCTAAACAGCAGTAACAACCAAAAATACCGATAAACGTGCCGACTAATGCCGCTGCAACGTGATAACCAATCAAGGCAATCGAGCCATCAATGGCTTGCATGGTGATGATGATCCCACCTACCGCGGCCAAAATACCAAAACCAGGAAGCGCTTCTGCCGTGCGTTGCATGGATTGTGATGGCAACATCAAGTCAGATTGAATGGCTTCGATCTCTTGCTCAAGCAAACCTTCAAGTTCATGAGGCGACATCTGGCCCATTGCCATTAAACGCAAATTATCGGCCACGAATGACACTAAACGAGGGTCGTCTTTAATCAGAGGGTAGCGTGCGAACACAGGGCTTTGGTCTGGATCTTCGATATGACGGTCAAGCGACTTAAAACCACCGCTACGAACGGTTTCTAACAGCACTTGCATCAAGCCCATCAGCTCCATGTAGTACTCTTTTTCGTTTTTCGGCTGAGACATCATCGCGCGCAGTTGACCGCGCATCTCTTTTAATACTTGAGGTGGGTTACCAATGATCAGCGAACCGATGGCCGCACCACCGATGATTAAGATTTCCGCAGGTTGCCAAATGGCGGCGAGCTTACCACCTGCCCACATGTAACCACCGAATACACACATTAATACGATGATAACACCGAGAAACTTTTGCATGAAAATAGCTCCTAAGAGGATAGATATTGATTAAGTTGTTTAAGGGCTTGCTTATGCAACTGACAAATTCGCGGCGGCGTGAGATCCAGCACCATCGCGATTTCATGAAGATTCAGTTCATGCTGATAGAACAGCGTAATAAGCAGTTGATCGCGCTTTGAAAGCTTATTGAGTGCCTTTTCGAGACTGCGTCGAATCGATTCGTGATTAATGCCATCGTATTGACCATCAACATGAGTCTCAGAGCCATTTTCAATCATCTGATCAAGGCTTTGCATGTCGCCGGCTAATGACGCTTTAAGACGCGAATAATAGTCTTGCTGATCGGTCCCTAGAGCTTCGATAATCTCGCTGTCATTGGGCTGACGCCCTAGCTTTCGAGTCAGATCACGAGTGATATCGTTGAGTTCATGAGCCTGCTGACGTGTTTTACGCGAACGCCAGTCAAGGCGGCGCAGCTCATCCAAAATAGACCCACGAATACGGCACACCGCGAAGGCAGGGAAGTTAGGATCTTCCACATTGCCATAGCGACGTCCCGCTTCCAGCAAACCAATTAAGCCGATTTGTTGCATGTCCGCGACGCTGCAGTGAGTTGTGGCATGAGCTCGAAGTTGGTTGACAACCCGTTTTACTAATTTTTGGTGCTGCATGAGCAGCTTATTTTCATCGATCGGCACAGAAGGAGACTGTATTTCCGTCTCCACGTCATAGCCTTCCTGATAGTGAATATCCAACATATGAGCCATTCCTTTTGATTACTGAACCACGTATTTGGTCAGCAAAACGTCATCAATCTCTCGAACGATGTCGGTTTTTTCAAATGCGAGTAAAACGGTCTGTTTTACTTCGTTTTCCAGTTCTTTAACCGCGCCTTCACGGTTGAGTGATTCGTACGTTTTATTGTTGAATAGACGAAGTAATGCGTTACGAATCAATGGAGTGTAGTTATCCAAGTTCTCGATACGTTCTGGGTAGCGAGTTTCGATTGCCAGCTCAATCATCACAAAATGATTTTGTTTTTTGCCTTTAACACTCAGGACAACTTTGTCGAGAGGCAGGAACGCAGGGTCCTTACTTGGCTGAGAACTGCTGCTAAAGAATGAAGGCATCAACGAGCCGCCGTCGGCGCCATCCGATGATGCAGAATTCTTTAAGTACCAAGCACCGCCAAAAATGGTGCCTGCCGAGACCAGTAGGCTGGTAATGATCATCGCGGCAAACATGGCGATAAGTTGCTGTTTAGTCATGCCTTTTCCTCGTTATGCATTAAGCTTGCGTGTTGAGCCAGTGCTCAGAATAATTAGGGGAGAATGGATCGGACGCGTTGTCATTCTCACGCCGTGCGGCAAAAATGGTGGCGTCTTCTTCTTGTTGTGAAGGTTGACTGTTACCGCCCTCACCAGAGCTGACATTGACGTCGACATGCATAAAGTTTTGATCTTGCAATTCGCTTCGTAAGCGATCGGAAATTTGCATCAACGCTTCGCGTGTGACCGCCGTGTTACTGTGGATTTGCACGCTGAGTCGGTCACCTTCAACCCGCACCATCAAGTCCAATTTGCCAAGTTCTGGTGGGTCGAGACGAATCTTCGCCTCTTGCAAATTTTGTTGGGCTTGTAAGGTCACGCGGTCTTGAAGAACCTGCAGCATTTGCTCGCCCCATTTACCCGCTTGGGTATCGATGCGCATGCTGGCCCATTCGGTTCCCGTGGTCATGGCCGCTGGGTTCGCATTGCTCGCGCCATGAGACGGCGCAGCAGGCGAGCCGGTCCCAAGCGCAGCAGACAATGCTGACGCGGCGTTACTGCTTAGTGCATTGCCTTCAACACTGGCGGAGGCAAGTTTAATCAGGTTACTGTCAACCGGACTTGCATCGAGTTTGCTGTTGGCTTGAAGCTGGGCCATCAGCTGGCTATTGGCTAACGCACCCTCGTTTAACGATGAGCTTGCGGCGCCGTAGCTTGCAAGTGGGTTGGTTTGGCTCGCTTGCAATTTGGCGAGTGGGTCAAATTTCCCACCACTCAGTTCTTGCATCGCAAGGCTATTTGCGCCTGATGCTTTTAGCGGTTGCTGCGCAGCGTCATGATTGGCGGCTAATTGAGCGATGAGTGCGACCAGTTCTTCGGCGCTTTGCGACTGTTGCGGTGTGTCTGACGCGTCATTTTGCGCGTGAGTGCTGCCGTCATTAACGCTTTGCGCTGACGCGTCACCATCGGTTTTATTTTCTTTATTAAGCGCGAACTTGTCGTGTTTGTCAGACGACTTATCGACGTTGCTGCTGCGTGCGTCATGAACCTTCGCGGTCTGTTGTGAATCGGACGCCGACTTAGCAGGCGGCGTCGCGAGTGATGCGGCTTGAACCATCTTAATACCCCATGGTCGTCGCAAGTTGGTAAGCTAAAGCACGTTCTTGCTGCGCGCCGACCAACTCGAGTTCGCCCTTAAGTTCTGCGGTGGCACTGGCGAGGTAGCGGTATGCTGCTTCGTGTACGGCCTTAGTGCGAGAAATCTCAGGGGCTAACAGTGGATCATCTAGGAACATTTGGTGGCTTTCGAGTAGATCACGAAGTTCCATATCGTAGCGTTGCAATGCTTTCCAATCTTGCAATTTTGTTGCTACCTGTATCCGCCTTGAAAGGTGGCGGAATCGCTCTGGCGATACCTTGTTATGCATAGCTGCCAAAATTCATCCATCCTTCTCTTATGTTGGTCATCACACGTTCCACGTTGGTCAAACGTTCATCACTGTTCTGAACGCTCGCTTGGTACAGTTCAACCTGGCAAAACTCATAAAGCTGATGGAGACTTTCGGCAATTTCTCCGCCGTTCTCTTCATCTAGCGCGCTGTCGAGACCAATCAAAATGTTCATACATTTATTGATGGCGGCGCCTTTTTCTGCCAAACGTCCTGCACTCATGTGTCCACGAATGCGCTCAATTTCGTCGAGCAGGCCGTTGATGAGCATAACGACAAGTTGATGTGGGTTAGCTGCGGCCGCTTGGGCATCAAGATCGACTTGCTGATAAGAGTCGTAGCCTGAATCCATTAACATAATGCTTCTCCTTGGGGTCGATTAAGCGAACAGGGTCTGGGTCTTTTCCATCTGTTTGCTTAACTTGTCCATTTGGGTAAATTGTTTAAGGTAGCGATCGTAGACAAGGTCATATTTACGCTCGAGGCCGGCCTGTTTTTGATCTATGCGACTGATGTTTTGTTGCAGGGCGTCTTTACGCGACTTGAACAGACCATCAGAAAACTGCAAATAAGGTTTAACCAGTGATTCCACAGAATCGAGTAGGGCGCCGTGACCGTTAAACATCGCTTCAACTTGAGCGCTGTTATTACGTTGGGCTTCCAAGAATTTGTTGCTATCGAGCTGCATGGTGCCGCTTCGGTTGATGCTGATCCCGACTTCAGTGAGGAGTCGACCGTTGTATTGATTGCGCACCACACGGTTTAGTTGGCTTTCAAATGACTGCAGGGTTGGATCACTGGCCAGCGCCCCGCGTTTTACTTCTTCGCCATCGCCGACGGCTGTGCTTTTGTCGATGGTCGACATTAAGCTGTTGTAGGCATCCACAAACCCTTGAACTTGCTCCGTTGTTGCTTCTTCATCTGGAGAGACATTAATCATGAGTGGGCGCTCTGTAGGCTTTTGCGCCTGAGAAACGGTTAAGTCGACGCCTTGAATTGCATCAGTAAACGTGTTGGTGTCACTGGTGAGCTTGAGGCCGCTGTTTTTAGCGCCAAGCCAAATCACCGCGTCAGAGGGGGTCGACAGTTCTTGAGTTTGAGCGAACGCTTGATTAAACCAAGGCTGTTGTACACCACTGGTTGTAAGCGAAATTTTGCTGTCAGCACCCGTGTCGGTGCTGGAGAGCATAAAATGCGTTTCTCCGTTAGAGCGCAATAATGTTGCGTTGATACCCGGGTTATCGCTGCTGTTGTTGATTTTAGAAATCAGTTCAGAGAGGCTCGCTTGGCCGGTTTGATCTTTATTCAGTGACGCTAAATCCAGTGTCATGGTCTTTTCGCCAACAGTAAGGTTTAATTGACCGACAACGGGAATCTGGGTTTGCGGGTCAATATCTTTCGGCATATTGACGGCTAATTGATGTCCGGACGCGATGCTTTCGACAAACACTTGATAATTGCCCGTAGCCGCACCTGGGTTAGTGCTTGCGGAAACAAAGCCTTCTTGCGAAACCGTAGTACCATTTTTGACGATACTGTTATTCATCCCGTTCATATTGTTAACGGTCTGTCTAAATTCGCGAATTTTACCTTCCACATCCCCCAATTCATTTAATTGAGTTTTATACGAATCGGCTTGAGTTTTATAACGGTCTTGAAATGGCTTTACATCATAGGTAGCCATTTGTTGCGCCATTGAAGTTGGGTCTATTGAACTCATCCGTTCGCTCCTGTGAATAATCAGTGTTTCGCATGATTACGATTGAATATTCAAATTAGCAACTTATATGCCATTTAAATAAACATTAAAAATCATTAAGTTATGGTGTTTTTTAATGCAAGGAGGAAGTGTTGTTTCCTCTGTTTTTTATTCCGCTTTCCTCGCGAAAAATACAGACACCATCAACTAAATAAAGCGACAAATAATAGGAGTAATTAAGTGAATGAAATACGATGAAGGGACTTGTTAGAGTCAATGTGATGATGATTCAAAAAAGAACTGAGCGTGGTAGAAAAGATATTTCTTCGTTGATTTATGTTTGCTTAAAATAAAAAAACCGAGTGTCAAAGGCGAACACTCGGGCTTTAAATTGTCTCTGGTAAAAATAACAGACCATTTGAAATCAAATGATCTGTTGATTGTCAGCAGGAGACAAAAATATGCAAGATAGAGATTGTTATCTTCAATACCACTTAGCGAAGTAGAGAGATAGCCATTGATGGAATCTGGTTGGTTTGAGTTAAAACCGTAGTACCAGCTTGCATCAACATTTGGTTCTTTGTCATGTTTGAAGACTCTACTGCGAAGTCAGCATCCGTGATACGGCCTTTCGCTGCAGCAGTGTTTTCAGAGATGTTCGCCAAGTTATTGATAGTGTGTTCTAGACGGTTCATGTTTGCACCGAGTTTAGAACGTACTGTGTTCACTGTGTCGAACAGACCGTTGATAACGTCAACTTGGCCATTTGCTGCTTCGTTTGAATCCAACTCACCAACGGTAGAGAAATCAACACCACCTAGCTGGTCAGAAAGGTCGAACGTCAACGTTTCGTTTGCAGAGGTACCGATTTGGAAGTCGATAGCATCGTCAAGTTTACCGTCTTTCAACAGTTTCATGCCCGCACCGTAAGACGTTTCTTCTAGGATACGAGTCGCTTCTTTCGCTAGCTCTTGGTATTCAGAGTCTAGTGCTTTAAGTTCTGCTTCACCGTTTGTTCCGTTCGCTGCTTGCGTAGCAAGGTCTTTCATACGGTAAGAAACGTTGGTTAGCTCTTCGAGTGCACCATCGGCAGTTTGAAGCATTGAGATTGCATCTTGAGAGTTGCGCATTGCAACAGACATACTGCGGTTTTGAGCTTCAAGTTTGTTCGAGATAGTCAAGCCAGCAGCGTCATCCTTTGAAGAGTTGATGCGTAGACCGGTACTCAAACGTTCCATTGCTGTATCGAGTTTGCCGTTTGTGTTGTTCAGAGTGTTTTGAGTAACTAGCGAAGCGTAGTTAGTGTGCATTGATAAAGCCATTCAAGTCTCCTTGGTTTTCACTATACAGGCTCTGGGATAAACCCTTTGTTCACTAACTAGAGGCGGTTGAGGTTTGAAAATGATTAATAAAAATTTGAGTTTTTTTTAAAATGCCCGTTTTTTGTGGTTTAGATTCCATAAAAAGCGGGCATTTGGTCGTTTATTGGCAAAATTAACATTACCAAACTTCGTTATCTTCATCGCTGAATGCTTTAAAAGACATTGAGGTTGGAATATCACTGAAGTAGCCAAAATAGTAACTTGCGCCTAAAAGTCGATATTGGTTCAATTCGGCTTGGGTACCCACGCGGCTTGCGACCCATGGGAAGTGGTAGCGTTTAAAAAAGCGAATAAGAGGTAGGAGTGCTGCGCGGTCTTCTTTATTTTCTAAGGTGCCGGAGAGTTTTAAGGCGTGAGGTTTGTAGTAAGTGATGAGGGTGTAGTCTTTGTCTTTCGAAGAGATTTCAAACCAAACGGCGTACGCTCTTTCTTTGAAATCCTCTATGAGCTTATCAATAAAGCCCGTTCGTGCCATCGACATTGGAATTTGTAGCGATGGCACTAAATGGCTAAAGGCATGAGCGCTAAACCTCATCACATGGTCGATAAATACCTGACCATGCTCCCAGAGCAGGGCATCAAGCCGTATAGGCACCACCACGTTACTGATTAAGTCTGGATGGAACGTCTCGAGCTGGAACTGAGTTTGACGCAGTGCCAGGTATAAGCTGTAAAGATCAAGGCAGTATGACATCTCATCAGAGAGATCAAATTGATACACACTCTGTTCGTTCTGGCTACCAAAGCGTAAGGTCAGGTGTTGAAATTCCACCTCACCACTTTGTGTTGCACGGATCGCTTGGCAAGCATGACGAATATCATTTTTTTCAAAAGCATCAAACACAAGCTGATCATCATCAGTGACGATGTACTCCTCCATCAGCTTGTGAATCTTTTGATACAAAGATCGGTAATTTGATAAATTATCCAAGGTTACCCACCACGTTTATCTGTTTGTTTTCTGGTATTTCGTTATAGGACAGCACCGCCAATCCTTGGGCAAAGGTTCTTGAGTAGCGGGCCAGTAACGGTCGAAGCTGAGGCATGACCAATAAAATCGGTGCAAAACCACGCTGTTTAAGCTGCTGCTTAATCAAAGGCAGGTTTTGCTGCAATTGGCTTAATATGTTCGGCTCGATCGGGAAACTATCCAAAGACACGTTACCATTGCTTTGGGCTTGCTGCAGCGACGCCATTAACATTTGTTCTAAATCGTCTGCCAAAGCATAGACATTTAGTTCATCTCGTTGTCCTGCGATTAGGTTAACGATGGTTCTGCGAAGCGCACAGCGTACGTCTGCGGCAATCAAAATTGGGTCCTTGGAACGTTCGGTGGACTCTAGCATGGTATTGGCAATGGTGCGAATATCTTTGAGAGGAACTTGGTCAATCAAAAGTTGACGATAGACCTTGAGTTGCTGCGAAGCATTGAGTGCTGCGCCCAGCGCTTCAGAGAGTTTCGGTGCTTGCTGCGCCAAACGTTGATTCATCGCATCCACGTCATCGTGGTTAAACAGTTCCGACAGATTGGTTTTCATTACTTTGCTTATGTGAGTGCTCACTACGGTGGCATCATCGACCACTTGATAGCCCATATTCAGCGCCTTGGCTTTATCTTGGTATTGAATCCATACCGCAGGTAATTGATACGCAGGGTCACTTCCTAAAATCCCGTCAATTTCACCATAAGTTTCGCCGACGGCGATTGCCATCAAACGTTCAGGCTCGATAAACCCATGTTCGATGACTTCACCGTTGAGCGCGATGGTGTACTGATTCGGCTTGAGATTTAAGTTATCGTTAATGCGCACTTCCGGTAATAGAAAGCCAACTTGTTCAGACAAGTTTCGTCTTAAGCCGCGGATACGTTGGCTCAATGGTGCACCTTGGTCTTTGTTCACCAAGTGAACCAATCGATAACCCAGTGACAACGCAAGGCTATGGACATGAGGTAGGTCATCCCAGCTTAGCGGAGTATTGTCATCGTGTTGCATTGCATGGCTAAGCGCTTCCACTTCATCCAGCTGGGGATCTTGAGCCACCTTCTTATTTTGCCGCCAACCTGCAAACCCGAGTGCGGCTGCAAAGGCAAAAAACGCCAAATGTGGCATGCCAGGAACCAGACCAATCACCAGCATGATGACCGCAACCGTAAACAGAGTTGCCGGCGTGGCAAGTAGCTGCTTATGCATGGTTTCCGACATACCGCTATCGGTATCATTGATACGAGTCACGATGATCGCAGCGGCTGTTGCCAACAACAGTGAAGGAATCTGCGCGACTAAGCCATCACCGATGGTTAATAGAGCGTAGGTTTTAAACGCTTCTGATGCGGGTAAGCCATGGGAAAATACGCCAATGGAAATACCGCCGAGAATGTTGATGAACAGAATCATCAAACCGGCGACGGCGTCACCGCGTACAAACTTAGAAGCACCGTCCATGGAACCGTGAAAGTCTGCTTCATTGGCGACTTCTTTACGGCGCTGTCGTGCGGTTTCTTGATCAATCAGGCCCGCGTTTAAGTCCGCATCGATCGCCATCTGTTTACCGGGTAAGGCATCAAGAGTGAAACGCGCCGACACTTCCGAAATACGCTCGCCACCTTTGGTGATCACCACGAAGTTAATGATCATTAAGATGACAAACACCACCATACCGACCACATAGTTTCCGCCGATAACTACTTCACCGAAGGCTTGAATCACTTTACCTGCGGAGTCACCGCCGTTATGGCCTTCCAGCAATACAATACGTGTTGAGGCAACGTTAAGCGTTAACCGTAGTAGGGTGGCAACCAAGAGAATGGTTGGGAAAATTGAAAAATCGAGTGGGCGTTTGGCGGTGGTACTGACGAGCAGCACTAAAATCGCCAAAACAATGTTAAAGGTGAACAACGCATCCAATAACAGAGGTGGCAATGGCAAAATAACCATCGCTAATACCATCAATAGCACTAATGGTATGCCAAGATAGCCTTTACCCGATGACTGGAGTTGTTTAAACCAATTCAGCATGATGTATGTCCGTCCTTCGTGTCGTGCTGTGCAAAATTAATGTTGCAAATTTTTCGGAATCTTGAAGCTTGGCAAAGGCATTGGGCGCTTTGCTTTGCCAATACGAAAATCTTTAAGTTGGATGATGTAAGTTAGAATGTGCGCCACCGCGATATACAGCTGACTTGGAATCGCCTGTTCAATAGCGGTAGTGTGGTAAATGGCACGAGTTAGCGGTGGTGACGTGACAACTTCAACTCCACTTTGCCGTGCAATACGCTGAATGTGCATCGCGGTTTCATCCACACCTTTGGCGACCACAAACGGCGCCTCTGAGAGTTCAGGGTCATATTTAAGCGCCACTGCATAGTGGGTCGGGTTGGTGATCACCACGTCTGCTTTAGGGACCATTTTCTCTATTTTACGCCGCGCAAATTGCTGTTGAATCTGGCGTACACGCTGCTTGATTTCTGGACGACCTTCATTATTTTTGTGCTCTTCTTTGACCTCTTGTTTGGTCATTTTGAGCTCTTTAAGGTGTTCCCAACGCTGATAAGGAATATCGATAAAACCAAACAGCAGCAATGCCAATCCCATCAGCAATAACCCTTCAAATAGGATTTTCAATACCACATAAACGCCTTGGCTAAGGGGCAGGCGCTGCATGCCTAATAGCGGTTGAAGGTGGTTGTTGAGGTAGCCGTATAACACGCCACACACCACGGCAATCTTGAGCGAGGATTTGATCAGTTCAACCAGTGAACGTGTAGAGAAAATTCGCTTGATACCGCTAATGGGATTGAGCTTATTGAATTTTGGCTGAACATTCGCCGGACGAAAAATCCAACCGCCGATGACCAAGGTACTGGCGATGGTGACAATCACAATCACAATAAATAGCGGCAAGAGCGTTTCCATCATAATGCCCAAACTGTTGCCGAGGTGTTCAATCATCATGTTGGGTTGTGATAGCTCTTGCTTGGTGAGCGCCATGTTGAATTGAAATACCCCCTTAATATTGCCCCACACCAGTTGAAACTGGCTGTAGAAAAAAACCGCCACTCCGAGGAAAATCACCGCTGTCGTGAAGTCTTTGGCGCGAGGTACTTGCCCCTCTTGACGCGCTTTGCGGATTTTCTGGGGGGTGGCCTGCTCGGTTTTATCCTGAGAAGAACTCTGTTCGCTCATACGCCTCCCAATATAAAGGTGTTGAGGTAATTTAATGCGTCGTGAACCAGCATGGTGTAGCGGGCGGGCACACCAGAAATCGAAATCAGCACAGCAAATAAACCGAGCAGCATGGTCATCGGAAAACCCAGAGCGTAAACGTTCAAGCTTGGCGCGGCGCGGTTCATGATCCCGAAACTAATGTTGGTTAACAGCATGGAAACAATCGCTGGTAGAGCCAGCGCCAATGAGGAGCTAAACATCCAGCCAAAGATCGACAAGATACCCTTAAACGAGAGTTCACTAAGCCCAGACCCCACAGGCCAAGCGCGAAAGCTTTGTACGATGATGTCGATCACCAGCAGGTGACCTTCCAATGAAAGAAACAGTAAGGTGGCAAAAATCAGAAAGATACGCCCTAAAATCGCCACAGACATACCGTTCACCGGGTCATTCATCATTGCCATACCCAGGCCCATCTGCAAAGAGACAATCTGGCCGAGCATGGTGAAAATGGTAAACAACATGTGAATGATGAGGCCGAACATCAAGCCCCAAATGATTTGCTCAAACGCCAAAAACAGCGAGCTCAGAGAAAATAGGTCGACGGCTGGCATCACTGGCATCAGCGGCGCTGCAACCACGGCAAGTGAAAATGCCAGAAGGGTGCGAACCCAGAGTGGAATTAAAGAGTCACCAAAAAAAGGCATTGATAAGAATACGGCACCAATGCGAAAAAAAGGCCACCAATATTGGCCAAGCCAACTTGATAGCTGCGCAAAGGTGACATCCATCAGCCAATCATCCCGGGAATGTTGTAAAACAAGTAAGCAAAGAGATCCATGATCTTCTCAAGCATCCAGTGTCCGGCGAAAATGACCATCAACAGGGTTACAAGCAGGCGAGGGAGAAAGCTCAGTGTTTGTTCATTGATTTGAGTGGCAGCCTGGAATACTGCGATACCGAGGCCCACAATCAGGCCCGGCACCACCAATACCGCCACAATCGAAATAATCAGCCACACGGCGTTAGAAAACAGGGTGACGGTCATCTCTGGGGTCATAAAGCGCTCCTTGCTTATCCGAAACTGGCGGTTAGAGTACCGACGGTCATTGCCCAGCCATCAACTAAGACGAACACCACCAGTTTGAAAGGCAGTGATACAATCAGTGGTGAGAGCATCATCATCCCCATTGCCATGAGCACGCTGGCGACCACCAAGTCGATGATCAGAAAGGGAATAAACAACATAAATCCAATCTGAAAGGCGGTCTTGAGTTCGCTGATGACAAACGCAGGAAGAATCACCGCAAACGAAATATCGTCGACGTTTTGGTCGACCGGTTCGTTAGCGATGCGCAGCATCTGCTCAAGTGAGGTTTGGTGGGTTTGTGCCAACATAAATTCACGCGTCGGTTTTTCGGCGATGGAAAACGCGTTCATCAACGTAATCTCACCATTGTCATAAGGAACGAATGCATGTTCGTAAATATCTGACCAAACTGGTCGCATTATGAGAAGTGAGAGCGTTAAAGCGATGCCCACTAACACGCGGTTCGGTGGGCTCGATTGCAAGCCAAGTGCTTGGCGCAAAATCGCCAAAACCACAATAATGCGCGTGAAACTGGTGGCCATTAACACAAAGGCTGGAATGAAACTCAGCGCGGTCATTAACAGCAAAATTTGCAACTTCACGCTGTATTCTTGATCGGAACTTCCGTCAGAGACGGTAAACAGCGTTAAGCCTCCGTCATCAGCCCAAGAGGCGGCGGAAAACAGGACAGAAAGGAGAAGCGCTGGCAATAGCCAGCTTAACGAGCGCGCGCGTTTGGTCATAACAATACTCGCTACTCGCCCATCGACGTTAATGCAGAATCTAATACATCAATTAAACGCAGCCCGTATTTATCATTGACCACCACCACTTCCGCGTGGCCCATCAAAGAACCGTTGACTTTGACGTCCAATGGCTCGCCGTTCAGTTTATCCAATTCAATCACGCTGCCTTCGCCCGCTTTCATCAAATCGCCAAGAGGGATCTCTTTGCTGGCCACTTCGAGCGTCACCGTGACAGGAATATGTTTGAAAAAGCTGAGATCGCGCTCTGGAATTGTTGGCTCAATCTCTTTTTCTTCAATTGGCGGGGCGCTGTCTTGCTCTTCAAAATCTTCAAGATCAAAATCATCGAAATTTAAGGCATCGCTTTCAAAGGGAACATCCGATTTAAATTCCGCTGCTGATTCTGGTGTTGCTTCTGCAGCCATTTCTGGAGTCGTTTCATTTGCCATGGTGTTTTCAGCTTGCTCCGGTGTGTCACTCATCACTGAGAATCCTTATCGTCGTTGAAAATCAAAACTAATTGCCCGTCCTGATCCGCGACGCGGCCAGAGAATAGGTGTTGAGTCCCGATACTAACTGGCGCTTTGGCAAGCAGCTCGATCGGTAAAATATCGTTAGGTTGCAGCGTTAGCACATCACTTAACGCTAAGGTTTTTTTACTAAGTAGTACGTTGACTTTGACAGGGGTTGCCGTCAGAGATTTATTAAACAGTGCGCCAAGATCTTTTCTCGGTTGCAACTCCAACTCTTCGACCAAGGTATGGACGAACAGACTGTCGAGCTCGACATAAAACTCATAGTGTTTTTCATCCAGCGTCAGCGTTAAAACCGTTTTAATGCCAACGCCATGGCTTGGTTCAAAGTGGGTGGTTTTCCAAGTTTTTTCTGGTGCTACCCAGCCACTGATGTATTTGCCAAGACGTTCTTGAAATCGAAAATCACTGCTGGTGAGGGGAACGTCGGCGCGATCCACACTTGCACCATAGAAACGGTCGGACAGTTTTAGCAATAACTCAGGTGCCGTATACACATAGATGTGCCCGCCAGCGTCATGACGTAGCGTCGAGGTTTTATTTTGAGCTAACTCACTGGGTGCAAGCATGTGTAAATTCATTTGCTGCAGTGTCACGTTTACTTGGTCTGTCTTTAACCAATTCTGTAATTGGTGAGTCAGCCCATGACACATATCCATCATGATAGCTTCTAATTTTTCTCGAATTACATTAATCGGCTTACCAAGAAGCTCGACGTTTAGTGCTTGTAATTCTTGCTCTGATTGATCCGACGTTGGATGAGTTATTGGCATTTATATTTTACCGTTTCTTTGTAATACGAAACTAATTAAACAATTTGGACTCTAGTCTATACAGAGATTAATGATTGTTTTTAGCTTCTGTTTTTAAGTTTGTGAAGTTAGTTCGAATGTTGGTTTTAATATATATTGGGGGCTTCAAAAGAATTTAGAAACGGAGTAGCTTCGAGTCAGAATTATTATTAATAGAAGAGTGTTTGCTTTTCTTTTTGATATAAAAACGACCAGTTTGGAACAAAAAGTGATATTGATTCTAAAACGTATATGTTGTTTTTTATCAGGTAGTTACTTTGGATATTGTCCTTAAGTTGTCTATTTTGGTCAGTTCGCTTTGAATGAAGGTTGCAATATGATGATGTATGCCAACAAAGTTACTTTCATGGCATATTTTTATAGCTCAATAATGTCAGTGAAAAGTAAGAAAAAGAAATTTGAACCAAGGTTTAATTTTTATTTTCCTGCCATTTTTATGCTTTTGCCTATTTTTTCTTCATTGGCTCGAGCAGATAATGTGATTCAGGTTCCAATGGATTTGGCTGAATGGGATTTTAGACAAGAACATTTGGAATGCACGCTCTTTCATAAAGAAGAGTCGGTCGGAGAAATCTATTTTCATGCAATTACAAACCGTCAAGTTACTTTAGAGTTGGACGTGAATAATAAAGCCATTTTTGGAAACAACGCCCAATTATTTAAATTGGCTCCCCCTTGGATGCCAAGTAAGAAAGATTTTATTTCTGAAGGCTTTCTTGAACCAAGATCGAATAAAATTAAATTTCGACGCGGAGTAGGAGAATTAATTCATTCTGTCGAAAGGGGTAACTGGATTAATATCGAGTTGAGCAATGACCCCGCACTTCCTCTAGCTGATATTCGGCTACCTGCGATTCGCTTTAAACCAAGCTACGACCAATTCACGCGGTGTCAGTCCGCGTTGCCTGATATCTCTTATGCGCAAGCGCGAGATACACGATTGTATTTCGATATCGGTCAAGAAGATCTGACAGAGAAACAACGTCAAAACCTCAAGGCTCTCTCCAGTTTTATTCAAGCCGATGACACGGTCACCAAAGTGTTGGTGGACGGTCATACCGATAATGTCGGTGCCAGTGTGACCAATTTACAAGTGTCACGTGTTCGCGCCCAAGCTGTAGAGAAGATGCTGAATGATTACGGTGTGCCCGAACAAATGATAGAAGTTCGTGCTCACGGCTCGCGCTACCCAATAGCCAATAACAACAGTTCGATCGGCAAGGCGCAGAATCGACGAGTCAGCATTCGACTGGTAAGAAACAATGAGCCAGTGGTTTTTGAGCAATCCATCGAAGATAACACAGGGAAGGTTCAATAATGGCTAGTACAGATATCCTTTTGGTCGAACCCAATGAACATCATGCAGAGACGATCAGATCGATCTTAATCCAGGCGGGTTATCGTGTCCGTCATGCTCGTACTGGGCGCAGTGCGCTGCTTGAAGCAAAAGCGGCGATCACGCTCGTCAGTTCAACATTACCCGATATGGGAATGCGTGAGTGGGTGGCGTGTCATCATCGTCAAGGACAAAAGAGCTCAACCATTGCCATTGTTGACCAAGAAGAAGGCATTTTGGCTGCCGATACAATGAAATCGGGCGCAACAGACTACTTAGTTCGACCTTTTGAAGCTAAACAGTTACTCAATTTGATTCGCCGTGTTGAAGCGCTCGATAAGCCGATGGCGAATTTTGTTGCCGAGTCTTGGCGCAGTAAACAAGTCCTGCAGCTGGCCCACCGCGCGGCATGCACTAACGCGAGTGTACTTATCACTGGTGAGTCCGGCACTGGCAAGGAGGTACTGGCACGCTACGTTCATGAACAATCCCCTCGTCATGACGGGCCGTTTGTGGCAGTAAACTGTGCGGCGATTCCTGAAACCATGTTGGAAGCTGTGTTGTTTGGGCATGTGAAGGGGGCCTTTACTGGCGCGACGTCTTCGCAAAGCGGTAAGTTTGAAGAAGCCAATGGGGGCACGATTCTGCTTGATGAAATTGGCGAGATGTCACCGGGCGTACAAGCCAAATTACTGCGTGTCCTTCAAGAACGAGAAGTGGAGCGTGTGGGAAGCCATAAAGCGATTAAGCTCGATATTCGAGTGATTGCTGCCACCAACAAAGATCTACGAGTGGAAGTGCAAAAAGGCCAATTTCGTGAAGATCTTTACTACCGCTTGGATGTGCTGCCGCTGCATTGGCCGCCATTGCGAGAACGTAAAGAAGATATTCTTCCGATCAGTCGCTTCTTCATCGAAAAATATCAAGATAAAAGCCAGTGTCACCTGTCGCAAGATGCGCAAGTTGCGCTTAGCCAATATAACTGGCCAGGCAACATTCGTGAGTTAGAGAACGTGATTCAACGAGCGTTGGTGATGCGCCATGGCGACTACATCACCGCGCAAGATTTGATGCTACCTATTGAAATCCAAAGCCCTGCAATGGAAGTCAAAAGCCATGAAAGCTTTGGGCATGTCGAAGCCAAGAAACAAGCGGAGTTTAACTTCATTCTCGACAAGCTTCGCCAATACGGTGGTAACCGCACAAAAACGGCGAACGCGCTCGGCGTATCAACACGCGCACTGCGCTATAAGTTGGCCGCGATGCGTGAACAAGGTATCGATTTACAGTCAGTCCTAGGCTCAGCCGCCTAAAGGAGAGAAACACTATGGATAATTTTAATACAAACCCACTCTCAGCTGAGCAGCTGATGTTGGCAAAAATGGACGCGATGAGCGTACGTGCCACACCAGAATTTATGGTGAGCCAAAACCCGTTAGACGTGCAGGAAGTGAAACTGAATCAACCGATGACATTTTCAAACGCATTAACCAGCGTGCTTAACGTGGTCAATGAACACCAGTCCATCGCTAGTACGGCGATGACCGATGTTGAAACCGGTAAAAGTGACGATTTGGTCGGGGCGATGGTCGCGAGCCAAAAAGCGAGCCTGTCTTTTGATGCTTTGCTGCAAGTTCGCAACAAAGTCGTGGGCGCATTTGACGATATCATGAAGATGCCGGTGTAAAACATGTCTGACTTATCTACTCAAATTACAACCACCCCGTTACCTGCGACACCTACCCCTGTTTCACCGAATTTGGGCTCTGAGTCGATGACTCAGGTGACCAACAAAATTAAACAGTTGTGGTCGAGTAGCCAGCGTAACTTAGTGCTTTCTGCGGTGATGGCGGCGATCGTTGCCGCGATTATTGTTGTCGTGCTGTGGAGCTCTTCGCAAAGCTATCGTCCACTGTATGGTCAGCAAGAACGTTTCGATATCGGCGAAGTCGTATCGGTGTTGGAGACCGAAGGCGTTCGTTACCGTTTGCAGGAACAAAATGGCCAAGTACTGGTTCCGGAAGGTGAAGTTGCACGCATTCGTATGCTATTGGCGGCGAAAGGCGTCAAGGCTAAGCTTCCTACAGGTTTAGATTCTCTGGGCGAAGACAGCTCGCTAGGTACCAGCCAATTTATGGAGACTGCGCGCTATCGACACGGCTTAGAAGGGGAGTTAGTCCGTACTATCATTTCACTGAATGCAGTGACGAATGCTCGTGTGCATCTTGCTATTCCACGCCAGACCTTATTTGTACGTCAAAATGGCGAACGCCCATCGGCATCAGTCATGCTTGAGCTTAAGCCAGGGCAAGATCTTAAACCAGATCAAGTGGAAGCGATCATCAACTTGGTGGTCGGAAGCGTGACCGGAATGGCCGTTGAGCACGTGTCAGTGGTTGACCAATACGGGCGTTTGCTCAGTGCCGATGTTGGCTCAGAAACATCAGGTAAAGTGAATGCCAAGTTCTTGGAATACCAAAAAGATGTTGAGAAACAAATCATTCAGCGCGCTGCAGATATGCTGACGCCGATTGTCGGCCCGAGTAACTTTCGCGTTCAGGTTGCCGCAGATCTTGATTTTAGCCGCGTTGAAGAGACCCAAGAAGTGGTTGATAACAACCCAGTGGTACGCAACGAACACACAATTCAGAACAACTCTGTTGACCAAATTGCCCTTGGCGTTCCTGGTTCATTAAGTAATGAGCCGCCAGTGACGGGTGAGCGCGCAACCGATGACAGCGAAAACACCAACTCGCGTAACGAAGTAAATCGTCAATACGCAGTGGGTAGCAGTATTCGTAAAACTCAATACCAGCAAGGCCAGATCCGTAAGATCAACGTTTCTGTGTTGCTAAACCGTGAAGCGGCGCCAAACGGTGACGCGTGGACAGATGCTGAACGTACCGAGATTCAAACGATGCTCAGTGACGCGGTCGGCATTAACGCCGAGCGTGGCGATAGCATCAGCTTGATGAGCTTTAACTTCACGCCGGTAGAAATCGAAGCGCCGATGGAAATTCCATGGTGGCAAGATCCAACCGTGCAGCAGCCGTTGCGTTACGTTATTGGGGGGCTGCTTGGATTGGCGATGATCTTCTTTGTTCTGCGTCCACTGATCATGCACCTGACAGGCGCGGATCGCCGAGAGCAAGAGCTCGAAGCGCAAGAAGATATCGATCAAGAAGATTACGAATTGCAAACTCGTGAAGAGCGCGAACGTGAGGAAAACCTTAACCGCCGCTTGTCAGAGAAGGGCATTAGTTCCTCGACATCTGGATTGGATGTCAGTAATGAAATGCTGCCTGCACCAGGCTCTCCACTCGAAATTCAATTGAAACACCTCACACTCATTGCCGACGAAGAGCCAGAGCGCGTCGCCGAAGTATTGAAACAATGGGTGAATGTAAACGAGCACAGCGAAGAAGACGGACAAACAGATGCAGAATCAGACGCTTAAACCAGTAGAGCAAACCGCACTCGTCTTGCTTGGCATGGGCGAAGATGCCGCGGCGAAAGTATTACGTCACTTTAGCCGTGATGAAACCCAGCGCGTAACCAAAGCGATGGCAAAATTAAACGGCATTAAAAGTGACAATGCCAAAGTGGTGATTCAGCGCTTTTTTGAAGACTTTAGTGAGCAAAGTGGTATTCGTGGTGCATCGAAGAATTACCTGCGAAACACATTGCGTAAAGCGCTGGGCAACGATCTTGCCAAAGGGTTACTTAATGACCTTTATGGCGATGAAATTCGCAACAATATGCAGCGCCTTCAATGGGTTGATGCTGAAATGTTGGCGAAATTTATCAGTCAGGAACACCCGCAAATGCAGGCGATTTTTCTAGCTTATTTGCCGTCAGAAACCTCATCGTTGGTCCTTAAGCAATTGCCTTCTGACTATCACGATGAGTTGTTGTTCCGAATCGCGCGCTTACAGGATATTGACCACCAAGTCGCCACTGACCTCAATGATTTGATTGAGCGCTGCATTGAAAATATCTCGATTACCCAAAGCGCACCCGTTTCAGGTGTTAAACAAGTGGCTGATATTATCAACCGCTATGACGGTGACCGCGCAATGCTGATGGAAATGCTGCGTCTACAAGACGAGGAAATTGTCGGTCAAATCGAGCAGAACATGTTTGACTTTATGGTTCTCGGTCGCCAGCGCGAAGAAACGATGGACCGTTTGGTGCAGCAAGTACCGCTCGAACTGTGGGCCGTTGCGCTTAAAGGCGCAGAAATTTCTCTACAGCAAGCGATTAAACGCTCTATGCCACAACGTATGGTTAAGTCGTTGGAAGATGACATGCAGCTGCGCGGTGCGGTGGCACTTAGCCGCGTTGAGCAAGCTCGCCAAGAGATCATGCAGATTGTCCGCGAACTGTCTGATGCGGGTGAAATCGAATTGCTGCTCTATCAAGAGCCGACTGTGGAGTAATCGCCATGGGGGAGAAGAATTTGCGATTACCCAATAGTGGATATCGAATACATCGCTTTCCACCGCTAGCCCAGCCAAGTGTGGAAGAGCAAGCGGCGGAAGTGGTTAACGGAAAAGAGACTCAAGCTAATATTCAGCGTCAGCTGGAAGCGGGTTTTAAACAGGGGTTGAATCAAGGCCATGAAGAAGGTTTGCGTCAAGGTATGGCGCAAGGCATGCAACAAGGCCTAGCCGAAGGGCAAAAAGAGGGGTTCCAAAAAGGGTTTATGTCTGGCGAGCAGTCCGGTAAACAGACTTTTTTGGACGCTACGAAGCCAGTCAACGAGCTGTTTCAAACCTTATCTCGCTGGCAAAAAGAGCGTGAACAGCAGCAACGCCACATTATCTGCGAGTTGGTTCAGAAAGTGGCCCAGCAGGTTATTCGCGCCGAGTTGACCTTGATGCCCCAGCAGATCCTATCTCTGGTTGACGAAACCTTGCACGCAATGCCCGGTAAATCTGAACAAGTGACGGTGCACTTAAACCCACAAGATTTGGATCGTATTCGCCAAGTGAATGCAGAGTTGCCGAAAGAGTGGCGTTTAGTGCCGAACCCAGACTTACCCGTGGGGGGATGTCATTTGGAAACCGAACACGCCGAAGCCGATGCGAGCTGTGACTCGCGGTTAGAAGCGTGCATGGATAATGTGAAACAGCATCTACTGGATGAAACGACCGTGCCTTCTGTTACCGATCCAGAGATGACGTCACAAGTGGATATTGACGCTGAGGCGCAGCCTCAGGTGACACAGCAGGAGGTGTCTGAGTGAGCCAGGATGGCATGAATTCTCAATTAACTGATCGCTTAAACGATGCATTAGCTTCACTGGATTCTGTCCCCGTTGCGCGAGTAACGGGGCGTCTTGTTAAAGTGAACGGGTTAATGCTTCAGGCGGTCGGTTGCCGTTTTAAGCTCGAACAACGTTGCCTGGTCGAAACCGCGGAAGGCGACATGATTGAAGCGCAGGTGGTAGGTTTTGACCACACCATCGCTTATTTAATGCCGATTCGCCGTCTTGGCGGGCTGTTCGCTGGGGCCAAAGTGGTGCCACTTGATGGTGACAGCACGGTGCTTATTAGTCATCAATGGCTCGGACGCGTCGTCAATGGACTCGGTGAACCGTTTGATGATGGCCCTGCCTTTAAAGGTGGCGATCGTGTTTCGCTCGAACCTCGTGCCATCAACCCTCTAAAGCGCCGCCCGGTCGATACGCCGTTAGATGTTGGAGTGCGCGCCATTAATGGCTTGCTCACCGTCGGAAAAGGCCAACGCATTGGCCTGATGGCCGGCAGTGGAGTAGGTAAAAGTATTTTGATGGGGATGATCACGCAAAATACCGAAGCGGATGTTATTGTGGTGGGGCTAATTGGTGAACGTGGGCGAGAAGTGCGCGAATTTGTTGAGCGTAATTTATCGCCCGAGGCACGCAAAAAAGCGATTATGATCGTTGCGCCAGCCGATGAATCGCCACTGATGCGTCTGCGTGCAACGCTACTTTGTCACCGTGTGGCCGAGTATTTCCGTGATCAAGGCAAAGACGTATTGCTGCTTATGGACTCGCTGACCCGCTACGCCATGGCGCAGCGTGAAATTGCCTTGTCGTTAGGCGAGCCGCCAGCTTCTCGCGGTTACCCGCCATCCGTGTTCAGTATTTTGCCTCAGTTACTTGAACGTGCTGGAAACAGCGACAACCAACAAGGCAGCCTGACGGCGATTTATACCGTGTTAGCGGAAGGCGATGACCAACAAGATCCGGTGGTTGACTCGGCGCGCGCGATTTTAGATGGGCATGTGGTGTTGTCTCGCCAATTAGCGGAACAAGGTCATTATCCGGCGATTGACATCAATGCCTCAATAAGCCGCTGTATGTCAGCGTGTACCCAAGAGGTGCATACCACGGTGTCCAATCAGTTTCGTCAACTGTATTCGAACTACTTGCAGGTCAAGGAGCTGCTGCCATTGGGCGGGTATCAGCCAGGGCAAGATCCAGAGCTAGATCGCTCAGTACAAATGTACCCGCAGATGAAAGCTTTTCTCCAGCAGTCGGCGAATGAAGCGGTCGATTATCGAACCAGCCTGACTGAGCTCGCTCAGCTTTTTCAAACGCTTTAGGATATCAACCGAATGGACTCAAAAATTCAAGCTGTGGGTAAATTGCATCAGGTAGAAGAAAAGCGTCGTGATGATGTTGGGCTTCAGCTAGACGCGATGCGTAAGCAAAACCAACATCTTCAGCATCAAATGCAAATGCTCAATGACCTTAAACTGCATACTGGAGAATCGGCTTTTCGCACTCCAGTGTTAAACAGTGCCGCGTTGATGAACTTAAACCATGTTGACGAGATGCTGCAAAAGTTATTGGTGCATCACCGCCAGGAGCAGGCGGTGATGGAAGCCGAATGTCTCTCGGTGCAAAAACAATTAGAAGATAAGCACGCTCGCGTTAAAGGTTTAGAAAGTGTGCTTGAACGTTGGCAAAAAAAACAGAATTACGAGCGCGCCAAGCGAGAGCAGAAGCTGATTGAAGATATTATCAACTCCCGTCTTAAACAGCGCGACGTGCTGTGATGGGATGAATTACCCCAACGCATTGAGCGTCGCTGTGCGCTGAAAATCATCTAACTGCCGGCGATAAGGCTCAATATCACCAATGTGGCTCGCAACCCATTCGGGGCTAAAGTAAGTATCAAGATAACGCTCACCGCTGTCACACAGCAAGGTGACAATAGAGCCGCGCTCGCCGCGCTTCGCCATCTCGCTGGCCAGTTGTAGAGCGCCATAAACGTTGGTGCCCGTTGATGCGCCAACCTTACGCCCCAGTAATTGTTCTAACCAATAAACGGTGGCGATACTGGCTCTGTCTTCAACGGTTCGCATCTCATCAACCACACTCGCAATAAAACTAGGTTCCACACGTGGTCGACCGATTCCTTCAATTTTACTGCCGCTACTTAAGGTTAGGCGAGCATCTCCGCTACGATAAAAATCATGGAACACCGAGTTGAGAGGATCAACCACGCATAGCTTACTGGCATGTTTTTGATAACGAATAAAGCGGCCAATGGTCGCGGAGGTTCCTCCCGTACCGGCGCTCATCACAACCCAACTTGGTACAGGGAAACGCTCAAGTTGCATCTGGTCAAAAATCGCATTGGCGATGTTGTTATTGCCGCGCCAATCTGTGGCTCGTTCGGCATAAGTAAACTGGTCCATATAATGGCCACCAAGTTCGCGCGCCAAGCGATGAGACTCGGCATAAATTTGATCGCCATGGTCGACCAAGTGTGCTTTTCCGCCATAAAATTCAATTTGTTCGATTTTTTTACGTGCCGTACAGCTTGGCATTACGGCAATAAACGGTAAGCCAAGTAAGCGCGCAAAATAGGCCTCTGAAATAGCAGTGCTGCCCGAAGACGATTCGATAATGGGCGTATTCGGGCCAATCCAGCCGTTGCAGATGGCATACAAAAACAGCGAACGTGCCAGGCGATGTTTGAGTGAGCCGGTTGGGTGAGTACTCTCATCTTTTAGATAAATATCGATATCAGGCAAGCAAGGCAAATCTAGTTTTAATAAGTGAGTATCTGCTGAGCGTTGGTAATCGGCTTCAATGGTTTGAACGGCATCATTCATCCATTTATGGTCACGGCACATGATCTTTCCTCGATTCGATTTGAAACATGACGATAGAAATAATGTATCTGTGAATGAAGAGAAAAGCTTTGCAAAAATACCTATTATTACGCTTAAATGGAGAAAATTATTCTCCTAATGTTAGGTTTAGAAGAAATGGAAGTAGAGCGTTTATCATTGGATGCCACTGACCGAGCACTGCTCGCACTGCTGCAGCAAGATGGCACGTTATCACTCAGTGATTTGGCTGAGAAAGTGAATCTGACGACAACCCCATGCTGGAAGCGCTTAAAGAAGCTCGAAGAGAGCGGCGTGATAGAGAAGCGCGTTGCACTGCTGAGCCCTGAAAAAGTGGATCTTGCGTTTACCGCATTCGTCATGATTAAAACCTGTGATCATTCACATGATTGGTATCACCATTTTGTTGAGGTAGTGAGTGAGTTTCCCGAGGTGATGGAGTTCTATCGTATGGCAGGGGAGTTTGACTATATGATGAAAGTCCAAGTCAAAGATATGGCGTGTTTTGATCTGTTTTACAAAAAGTTGGTTAACTCAGTCCAAGGTTTATCTGATGTGACTTCAACTTTTGCCATGGAACCTCTCAAATACACCACAGCATTGCCATTGGTGCCTTAATCCGTGGCTCAGCACAATCGCTGAGCCAGCCTCTTGGAGTGTTATGATTTAAAGCGCATCACACCTTCTTGAACAGCGGTTGCGACTAAATCGCCCTGACGGTTGTATATTTCACCGCGTACTAAACCGCGCGTATTGCTGGCGGTCGGGCTTTCAATCACGTACAGCAGCCAGTCATCCATCTTAAATGGGCGATGGAACCAAATGGAGTGGTCAATGGTCGCAACTTGGAATTTTGGCGTCATTAAGGTCACTTGGTGTGGATGCAATGCGGTGACTAAGAAGCCCCAATCTGAGGCATAGCCCAGTAAGTATTGATGAATTAACTGGTCATCAGGCATTTCACCGTTGGCGCGAATCCACAAATATTGCTTTGGTTCTGCTTTCTCTGGCTTGAGAGGATTGACCACGGTGACAGGCCGCATTTCAATTGGCTTCTCACCACAGAATATTTTTCTTACTGCGTCGGGTAGAAGGTGAGCAATTTGCTCGGCAAGCTGAGATTCAGAAGCAAAATTTTCAGGGCCTGGAATATCTGGCATGGTGTTTTGGTGTTCAAATCCAGGGGTATCACCGTGATAGGAGGCGGTTAAGTAGAAAATCGGGCGACCGTTTTGTATCGCTTTCACGCGGCGCGTACTGAAACTTTTCCCATCACGTAAGTTTTCAACGTCATAAATAATCGGTTTTTCAGGGTCACCTGGATATAAAAAGTAACTATGGAAAGAATGCACAGTGCGGTCGTCTGCAACGGTATAACGTGCCGCAGAAAGGGCTTGACCGATAACTTGACCACCATATACCTGAGGTAAACCAAGGTTTTCACTCTGTCCACGAAACAGGCCTTTTTCCAGTCTTTCTAACTGCAACAGGTTCAATAAGTCGTCTAACGGCTTACCCATAATTGTTCCTCACTGATTTTCTGACATTTAACGTGCTGAGGTTAACATAAATCGCTGGAAACGCTATGCAAAGTCAAGATTGTGTTGGGAGGTTAAATTACTGTCAAACCCTTGCTGCGTCTCATGACAATGACTCAGGAGCTTCATATACTGCTTTTTAATGATTAAGAATTAGAGAGGCGTTATGAAAAAGACGTTCAAAGCAGTTATATCAATTGTGCTAGGCTTGACCCTGATTGGTTGTCAAACTTCCGATAGTGAAACCGCCATGAATAAAGTGGAAAGTATTAATGGTAGCTTAATGTACCGCGAGCGTTTCGCACTGCCTGATGATGCGGTCGTCACCGTAACTTTATCAGACGTCTCTTTAGCTGATGCGCCGGCCAAAATTCTCACCTCCCAACAGTTTGAAACGCGTGGTGCGCAAGTGCCTTTTAATTTTGAGCTTTTGTATGACCAAAGCCAAATTGATAGCCGCCACACGTATACCGTCAGTGCGCGGATTGAGGTGAACGGACGCTTACGCTTTATTACCGACACTCGCTACCCGGTGATTACCGATGATCGAGAAACCGAAAAAGTGAATTTGCAACTGATCGGTGTTAAAGGTTAATCGTAACGATACCGAACGGAATAATGAAACGGGGCTCATTCGTTGGTTTATCTATTCGATGTCAGGATTTTCCGAATTTTCCTGTCCTTCAATAAAGAATGAGTGACTATTTCTTTGTCATCATGATTTAAAAATGCCCTGTGCACGTAATGTGGCGCAGGGCATTTTTGTTTGTGGCTCACCGCTAGCGCTAGGCGCAGAGACAAAACCATGCGCTAAGGATGCCACTGGTAGGTGGTTAAATTCACTTTACCACTTGCGCTTACCGCAACCCCATCAGCGAGCAGTTCTCGGCGCTGGCGTATTAAATCTTCTCCCTTTAACGAAATTTTCCCTTGGCTATTGAGTACTCGAAACCAAGGTAATTTGCTGCCCTCAGGCAAGTTGCCCAGAGCCTTTCCCACCTGCCTTGCGTAGCCTGGATACCCGGCCAATTTGGCCGCTTCACCATAAGTGATGACTTTACCGGATGGGATTTGTTGAATAACAGCAAAGATTTGCGCCAAAAATTGATCCATACTTAAAACGTCCTAATTCATTTTTACCAAGGAACGGATGCTTCCATTCACTCGGTACGCTGCGCGATAGGCGGTGGAGATTCACTCTAGGTTGAATGAATCTTAACACCCTAAGTTGAGACACAGAATACCCATCGACGCAACGGATAGCGTCTGAGTGAAGTAAGAGCAAATAAAAGAGGGAAGGGCATGCTACTATCCACGTTTCAATTTATCGTCACTGCGCTATTGGCCATCGCTTGTGCGCGCTCGTTTAGTTTAAGTGAGGGAGAGGTGCCGCTGTTGGCGCTGATGATCCCGGCGCTATGGTTATTACCTAAAGCGAAAGTATCAGGGTTTGCCCTGCTTGGGGCGATGGGGGTGTTTGCGTTGACGCTGCCTGACCAGCCCGTCACCTTATCCGTGGTGGTGTGGAGTGTTTTTCCGCTACTGATGGTGATGTTTTCAGCGCGTAGTAATACGGTTGTGGTGGTGGTTTCCTCCATGGTGGTAATGACGCTTTGGATTGGCGTAATGGCGACTCAAGCAAACGGTAAGTTGGAAGGTAGCGCGTTACTTTCTCTCATTCAGCTTTTTTGTGTGGTGGTCGCTTGGTGGTCTTCTCGCCACTGGCAACCAACCCAAAACCGTCGCTGGTGGGCGCTTCTTTTACTTCTGCCTCTGTGGGTATCTCAGTGGTATTACGCGGTGATTCTGGCTTTATCGATTACTGTGATGTTTGCTGTGATGGAGCTTTTAAGCCGTGCCAAAAGTGAGCAGGTTGATTGGGGCAGTTTAATGTGTTGGACACTGCCAACGGTAGCCTTTGCATCCTTGATGGTGATTCCTGATACCGAGGTGCCTGATCCCGTGTTTGTCATTTGGCTGTGCCTGCTCGCGACGGCGTGGATGACAGACTATCTGATCTCAGAAGATGAAGAGAGTGATGAGTATTAGCTCGGTTTGTTTAAATGCTAATCAGTTGGGCAGGGTTCGAGTAATTTATTGCGCTCACCCCTTGCAATGCGAAGTGGGATAATGAATAATCCTCCCACTCTTTGGCGTTAAGCGCTTAAGGAACAGAATCTATGGAGGCCCTGGTCCTCCCGCAACAATAGCATGTGAACTCGGTCAGGTCCGGAAGGAAGCAGCCGCAGCGTGTGACTTGTGTGCCGGGATGTGGCTGGGGTCTCCACCCTTTCAAAGCCTACAATTTATTGTAGGCTTTTTTTATTCCTTTTATTTTTATATCACTCTATTCGCTAATAGCGTTGTTAGGCTAGCGATATCTTTAATTCACAAAGACATATTTAAGATTGTGTTTTTAATGTTTACTGATGGGATAACAAGCTCAACGTCTGAGTGGGGTTATCTTTAAATGTTTGTTAGTAACCCTATGATTTATAGCGCAATAAAATATAATCAAGAAATGAATATCTATTGTGGGTATATCGTGTATAGTAGCGATAGCTCAAGCAATGAGTTATTGATTAAATATTTAGTTCAAGATCTTCTCAGTTTTTCGATTTAATTCCTTCATCTTTATCCTGTGATAGCTTTTTCTTTATTCCTTATTTAGTCACATTATTTAGGCCTAATTAAGCGAATAAGATATATGTCAAATACAAAAATTGCTTTAGTAACATACATTAATAAAAAGCTTTGGACTTAAAAATCTCGGGCTGGCTACGAAGAACCGTTTGTTTTCTCGCTATCAATCGTGAAGGCTTCAAAACATCCGTGAAAGGTCAGAAATGCCCTCAGGACAAAGCTCGCTATCATGGCTCATCGTTAAATACCACCTTTATCTCCTCCAGTTCAGTTGTCACCTTTAACACATGGCGAAGGTTTCATGCGTGAAAACTATCTTTTCTCCAATGCCATCGACATGGCCTCATTTTTAGCTTTTATCAGTGCAGACTGCTTAGTGAAATGAAAAGCGATGGAGAAAGAGTTTGGAGGCGGTACATCTCTTGAGTAAG
Source organism: Vibrio olivae (assembly GCF_042428525.1). Taxonomy (NCBI): domain Bacteria; kingdom Pseudomonadati; phylum Pseudomonadota; class Gammaproteobacteria; order Vibrionales; family Vibrionaceae; genus Vibrio; species Vibrio olivae. The sequence goes on along the minus strand of NZ_JBHMEP010000001.1, from coordinate 1,497,717 downwards.
AGTGAAGGAAAGGGCGGGTATATTTTTGAGCACAAGAAAAACTGCGTATAAGGTTCAGATAGAAATGAGAAAACCAGTAAGAAAATCGAATAAAAAAATACAAAAAAATAACTTTGAAGAGCGATTTGCTCTTATGGTAGCAGAGTACCATAAAGCGAAAGAAGTTCTTGATTCAATGGAAGAAGGCTCTTCAGAGTATCTTATGCAGAAAAAAGTATGTGATAAGCTATTTGCGAATGCAGAACGGTATATTAACAAAAAGTAATATCGACACTGGTTTATGTCACTTTGATAAAAATCCCCTAGCGACATTGTGTTCTCTAGGGGATTTTTCTTGGTGCTGATTCACTCAGTTTAAAAACTGTAATTGATGGTAAGTTGGGCGCTCATTGGTTCACCGTAGCGGACGGTGTTGGCAGAGTTTAGGTAGCTGTAATATTTTTTGTCCAGCACGTTTTCAATATTTAATCTCATGGTGATATCTTTATTTAGTTGATAGCTGGCGATAAGATCAACCAGTGAGTAGGCTGGCTGACGAATATCATCAGAGGCATGAATCTCGCTTTGCCACCGCACATCTGCACCAACAGTTAACGCTGGTAGCCAATCAATCAACTGATATTGACTGGAAAACATGATTTGTTCGCGTGCAAACTCAGTGTTTACTTGGTGGCCGTCCTTATCTTCAGCGCGAAATCGTGAATAGCCTAGGTTAAAATCTAGTCCTTCGATTGGGCGGGCGAAGACCTGTAATTCTAGACCTTGACTGACAGTGCCTTGTACTGCTTTTTGCGCGGTTTCCAAGGTATTGGGAACCGTGTAGCCGACGTCGTCTTGCGCCAAATTATCTTGTTCAATCCTAAACAACCCTGCTGAAAGGCGAATGTCTTCATTGAGGTTTGATTTAAACCCGACTTCGTAGGTTTTACCTTCTATTGGATCAAGGTATTCACCATCGCGGTCTTGTGCATTTTGCGGTTCATAGATGGTTGCATAACTCGCATAAAGTCGAGTTTGATCGGTTAAATCATAAAGTAAGCCTGCGTAAGGCGTGACAATGCCGTCATCACCATAGGTAACATCACCGTAGTTCTCGCCTTTACGTTGCCAGTTGGCGATTCTAGCACCGAGTATCGCTTTAGTCTTTGGCGATAAGTGAACACGCGTTGCGGTATAGAATGCCAATTGAGTGGTCGAGAAATCGTATTCAGTGGTTGTATTCTGGGCCCAGCTAGGTTCTGTTAAGTTGCCTTTCCAAGTAAGGTAGTTATCAATCGGCGCGAACGCCGCTGGGTCCATTGCATAATACTGATTAAAATCTTCTAAATGGTTGTAGCTTAATCCCAAAATGAATTCGTGTTGCTGGCCTGCAGCGGGATATGTCCCGTTAAGCTTTAGATTAATACTATCCTGGCTGCTTTTACCTTCATTGTTATACGACCACGCGAAGAGACCTGACCCCTCCTTTTCTAATGCGCCTACGTTAATATTCGTCAGCTTGGCCCGCTGACTGTATTTCGTATGGCTATAGTTTGATTGCAGTTGCCATCCATTTGAGAATTGATGCTCATAGTTAGCATACACGCTGACATGTTCAGTATTCCAATAGTTCCAGTCGGTGGCCGCTGTCTTTGAGCGTGAAAAGTGGGTTGGCGTGTCATCCGAATAAACGCCAGGTAGGCCTCCCCATGATGCACCATCTCGATCATCGGCTTGATAGCTTGCGCCCAATCGAAGTAAGCTGGTATTGGTAAGATCTTGTTCAATGACCGCATAAAGCACTTTTCGATTACTTTCATAAAGGTCGACGAACGAATCTCCTTGCTCGTACTTTGTTACTATTCTGCCTCGCAGCGTACCTTCAGCATTTAAACCATGACTCATGTCCGCGACCACGCGTTGCTGATTCCAACTGCCGATAGAAGCGTGCACATTACCGATCAGATCGACACTATCTGCATGTTTTCGAACTAGGTTGATTGAGGCAGAAGGCTCGCCCACGCCAGTCGATAACCCCGTTGAACCGCGAACAACTTCCAAACGCTCATAAATAGACGTGTCAATTTGTGTTTGACCGCTAAAGCCGGCGGTATCGCCCCAACTATATGGCATACCATCAACTTGATAGCTGTTGATGACAAAACCTCGAGCTTGGAATTGATTACGTACATCATCGGTGTTGAGTGATGTAATACCAATAACTCGCTGTAGGACATCATCAACCGACGACAGATTACGTTGCTCGATATAGTGAGCGTCGAGCACCGTCATGGATTGAGGAGTTTCCTCTGGAGTCAAGGCTAACCCTGTGGTGTTACTTACTTCAGGGCTTGCCAACTCACTGCCTATCACGGTCACCGTCTCTTCGGCGGCCGCAAGGCACAGTTTAGGGATCAAAGCCAAACTCAAGGCAATGGGAGAGTATGTGAATCGTTTCACCGTCTAATTCCTTTTGTTTTATTCGATGGGAGAGTAAGCAGGCTTACTGATTGTCCATGGCAAGTAACGCGTTGGTAGTGACTTTGGCGATTCGCTCAATCGAACTCGCACTGCCAAAGGTCCAACAAGGTTCAATGGTCAAGAAATGCTTTTGCTTAACAAACGGCATGTGCTTCCAAAGAACGCTGGAAAACAGCTTTTGCTCTTCAACAAAAGGGCGGATATAAATCAGAACCTGACTCCCGACTGAGGAAAGTTGTTTGAGGGGGACATGAGTGACGCCATAAGCCGTATTCTGGGTTGGAATGGCGGGTGAGATACCAAGCTTTGATAGCGCGTATTCAACGGACGAGTTCTCTCCATACACGGCCGCTGTAGTGGTGTTTAAAAAATGCACCAGCGTGACTTTCGGAATACCATCAGCAAAGTGTTGTTCAAGCTTTTGTTTCCAGGTGTTTATCTGAGCATCTCTTTGTTTCAGCACGAGCTTGGCTGTTTCGGTTTTGCCGACGGCTTTCGCGATTTCAAGAAAGTGCCGGTCAATGGCTTGGCCATTGTCATGTTGTGCGTTAAAGGTATCGAGAGTAAGCACTTGAGCGTCAACTATCGATGAGAGGTCAACATTGCGTCGAGAACTGGACACAATCAAATCAGGTTGTAATGCATGTATTTTTTCTAGATTGGGTTCTGCTCTTGTGCCGACATTGACCACATTTGTGGGCAACTGGGGCTCTTTTACCCAATCGTTATACCCTTGACGGTCTGCGATACCGATGGGCGTAATACCTAATGCCAGCAGAGCTTCTGCAGACGACCAAGTAAGCGCAACCACTCGTTTTGCCGACGGTGAACTCACGGATTCTTCCGCGTAAACGGCAGAAGGTAAGGCAAGAATGCTAATGATAAAGAGTAAAAAAAACGATTTGATGCGTGCCATCACTTGAAGCCTTTCAATAAACTTGAACAGAATAAACCGACTAGAGAGAATGCTTCCCAAGGCATGTTCCAATGTGGGACAATGATTTCCTGACAGAGATGCATCTCATTCTCATTTAATTATTAATGAGATGCAATGTACATGATCAGTCAGTGATATTATTATCGTTAGATTGACAATTAATACGGATAATCAGCCATCTTTATCAATATCCAATCCCTCAACCTCACCCAAACTCAAGAAACCCCTTGGCATGAACACTCATTTGGACAGCTGTATTGGCTAAAAAATGGCATGATCAATGTCGAAACGGGTAAAGCGGAATGGGCTGTGACTCCTGGCTCCGTGGGTTGGACGCCAAAGGATTGCTCGCACAAGGTAAAAATATTCTCATCGGTACAAGTTTATGTGCTGAATTTAGACTATTCCGAAGCGGACGGATTTCCAGATGAGCCAGGTGTCTACGGGGTGAATACGTTTCTTGGCGCACTACTGCAAAAATCTAGCGAGCTCGATGATGAGAGTTATCCATCAACTTATATGTCGCATTTAGTGGCGCTGTTAGGCTATGAGATCGCGAGTTTAGAAGAACTCCCTCTAGGGTTACCGTTACCGTTAGACCGCCGGGCTCGCAATATTGCCGATCAACTAATGAAATGCCCATCAAGCGAGTTAACCCAAGAACAGTTAGCCTCTCACTGGGGAGTCAGTGTTCGAACCTTAAGTCGCATTTTCATTAAACAGACTGGGATGACATTCAGTCAATGGCGTCAGCAATCGAAAATCATTACATCGTTAAAATTGATTCAAGAAGGTTTAACGATTGCTGAAGTGGCAGAACGTAGCGGCTACAGCAATGTCAGCGCCTATATTGAAGCGTTTCGTCAGCGGTTTGGTGAAACGCCAGGCAAGTTCCAATCTAAAGCGTTGTAACATTGGTGCAAGTTTTAAGTTTGATACTGTGGGTGGTTGAATAGGGCGGTCAGCCCGTGAGCCAGAGTCACCCGCCAGCTAAAATAGTCATGTCCGCACGCCACTTCTTCAAACGTCACTCGGTAGCCGCGTGTTTTCAGCGCGCTGACCAGTTTTCGATTGGTTTCAAGAATTTCATAAGATTTTGGCTTTATTTCAAATAGACCTGCATTCATGTAGATGTCTATCGGCTGTGTCGGCTCTTGGACGATGATATCTGCAAACCAGTGCTCCGGTTTGGTGACTGCTTGAGGTGAAGTTTGTGGCGCCCACCAAAAAGATCCAGACTGGCTAAGCACTTTGCCAAACTGTTCGGGGTATTTATACGCAATGTATAACGAGGCTAAGCCGCCAAAGCTTGAGCCGGACAAAATCGTGTTTTTCGCATCCGGGCGGATATTAAGGCTTTCGCACAGCCATGGTTTAAATTCGGTGGCGAGGAAGTTAGCAAACGCGGTATTGGGCGTCAGTTCTTGAGCGCGCAATTTGGGGCTTGGCGTATCGATAAACACGGCCCGCATCGGTGGAATTCGCCCCTCTGCAATTAAGTTATCCAAAATGACAGGAGTCGGTACTTTACTGAGGTATTCACTGCCATCAAATAAAATTAGCAACGGTGAGCTTGCATCGAGGGGGTATTTAGTGTGTGGCTGATACAAATGCACAGTGCGAGTATTATTTAACTGCTGACTGTAGTATTGAAGCTCTTTGACGCTGCCTTTGGGGGAGCGATGTTCTTCAATTGTCGAATCACTGGGGGCTTGGGCTAAGGTTAATGTCGACGCAGAGCCAAACAAAGCGTCACCGTGGTTAAATTGAGGCTGGTGGTTTTTGGGGTCAACCTTAATGGTCGAAAAGGCCGCGAGATACTGTTCCGTCCAATTATTGTCGGCTAGTTGAGGAACATTCACCGCGATGCGGTATGAAAAGCGGCTGCTATTTGGTATCTCATAACTCTTAAACCAGATATTACTATTTGGAATTTGTGCCAATTGTACTTGGCCATCATATGGCGCTCCCAAAACCAGCACATTTTGCGTCGAGGTGTCACCTTGATAGAGAAACGTGACAATGGTGTTATTGCCATCGCTTTCTTCAATTAGTGGGGTGCCACGTTTATCCATGAGGGTCCAAAACGTTGTCTCGGCGATGGCATCATGTTGGGCGATCCGCTGCGCGGTACGAAACAGTAGTGGGCTAATGATCGTGTGGTTGGGAGATAGGTATTGGTCATTTTTGAGCGGTACCGCGTGCAAGGCAATGGTCACACAAGTGCGGACTTCAGGCTGCGGTACGAGATGAAAGATATAATGATCAGCATGGTCAAGATACAAAAAAACTTCAGCTTCTTGTTCACCATTTTGTATTAATTGGCGAACCGTACTGCCCGAACTATCAGTGACGTAAATCGCTTGGATAGGGTTATCACTCACAATCGACCCACGGAAATAGCTAGGAGCATCGATGTATTGTTTCCATTGAGAATGCGTTGTGATCGTGAAGTGTTGATGCATTTCTACCGCCGTTATCCAATAAGAGCTATCACAGAACAAGCCGTGAGTCAGAAAGTGGTGCGTTTATCCAAAGAGTCGCCATTATCAAGAAAATACCGATGGTTGTCATTGATAACTGCTGTTTGGAGCCTATCGACGACAAAACCTTCGGCATCGATTGCCATCGAAGACGACATGGCTCAGGCCAAGCCACACTAGGTATTGATTGTTGACTACCTAGCGGCAGTTTCTCGCGATAAGAGACCGACTCATTTAGATCTATACGACACAAATGCTCAATTCAATAAGCGTTGAGCGCGCGGTTATTGTGTTGGTCGCTCTGACATTAGTGGGCCTCACAGGTAGCAGAGGCCGAGTGTATTGCTCTGTGGCACGAAAAAAAGGCGTGTAAGTTAGCACGAGGAAAACGCCCTTGAATCTCGATGGTCCTGTTAAAAATTAACCTGTTTTTCAATTAAGAAAACTTATATTTTTCTCGAATTTATTGACTAAACTCAATGAATGCGTTTAGCTCCTTACTCCTGATAACAAAAAACAAACACAGGATCTTATTTATCGTGATATCGGTGAAGATGAAAACGTCATTCTAGCCGCTTACCCCCGCATAGGAATGACGCTTAGTTACCCCATTTTTGGTCGATATCCAATTCACTATTATTACGGAGATATTCTTCTATGGAATATACAGCATTAAGCAACAACCTTAAGATGCCTATGGCTGGCTTTGGTGTTTTTCAGGTAACCGACAAAGAAGAGTGTAAAGAATCCGTCCTTGCAGCGATTCGCACTGGTTACCGTCTAATTGATACCGCGGCAGTGTATGGCAACGAAGATGCCGTTGGTGAAGCTGTACGTGAAGCGATTGAAGAGGGGCTTTGTACTCGTGAAGAGTTGTTTATTACGTCAAAACTCTGGGTGCAAGATATGGCTAATTACGATATGGCCAAAGCGGCGATTGATGCATCTTTGAAAAAATCAGGATTAGAGTATTTTGATCTTTACCTATTGCACCAAGCGATGAAAGATTACTTCAGCGCGTGGCGTGCTCTTGAGGATGCTTATGAAGAAGGCAAACTTAAAGCGATTGGTGTCTCCAACTTCTATGCGCATGTATTGGCGAATTTCTGTGAAACCGTCAGAATTACTCCAATGGTTAACCAAGTAGAATTGCATCCTTACTTTGCTCAGCCTGCTGCGCTTGAGACCATGAAGCACTATAACGTTCAACCGGAAGCATGGGCGCCACTGGGTGGCGGTCGTTATCAACCTTTTGAAGATGAAATGCTTCAAGGCATTGCTGCAGCACATGGTAAAAGTGTGGCACAAGTGATTCTTCGTTGGAACGTACAACGCGGTGTGACTGTGATTCCTAAGTCAACCAAACAGCATCGAATTGAAGAAAACTATGCGATTTGGGACTTCTCTTTAACGGATGAAGAGATGGAACAGATCACCTCTCTAGATCTAGGCTACGTAGGCCCAGCGGTTAAGCACTTTGACCCAGAGTTTGTTCGTGGTTGCCTCAGCGTTAAAATTCACGAATAACCTTGCTGTTGATTTGATGCGTTGATCAAATCTCTTTCGCCCCTAGCTAAGTCTAGGGGCGAGCGACCTCTTCTCTATTTTCCTTTATCAGAACCACTCAACTCAGTTTTAGTTTTCCACCTTGGTAATGAAATGCTGAAATAATCATCATTTTTGTCAATTAAAACAACGATATCAGCAATGTCAGAGAGCGATGATATTCACGCTTTTCAACAAGCAATTTGTCAGTTTTAGTTAAACTGAATTTTTGCTCCCAATCATTGTTTGTTTCTCTGGGCATTTGGTTTCATTCATTCTAATTATTTGTGTCGTCAATCTTTTATAAGAAATTTATAGCATATGGTGTATCTATAAATTAATCGCAAAGAAAACACAAATAGGTAAAAGGAATGAAGACACTAAATCAACGAACTATGAAGTCATTAGCGCTTGCCGTTTCAATGATGGCTGGCAGCGCCATGGCGAGTGTTCCAGCACTCAGCGTCAGTGGGAACCAGATTCTTAGTGGTGGTGAAGTCACCAGTTTTGCTGGTAACAGCTTTTTCTGGAGTAATACAGGATGGGAACAGGAGAAAATGTACAACGCCAATGTGGTGAAGTGGCTAAAGGATGATTGGAAATCTTCCATTGTTCGAGTTGCGATTGGCGCTGATAACAACGGTTCTTACCTCGAAGATCCTAATGGTAACTTAGCGCGCGCATACACGGTGATTGATGCGGCGATTGAAAATGATATGTATGTGATTATCGATTTTCATACCCACCATGGCGAAGATAAAAAAGCCTCAGCTATCGCATTTTTTGAGCAGATGGCAACCCGCTATGGTGATAATAACAACGTTATCTATGAGATTTATAATGAACCACTGGCGGTGAGTTGGTCAAACGTCATTAAGCCGTACGCTCAAGATGTGATCTCGGCTATTCGTGCCATTGACCCTGATAACTTGATTGTTGTGGGTACGCCAAACTGGTCACAAGACGTTGATGTCGCCTCGCAAGATCCTATCAGCGGCACAAACATCGCGTATTCTCTGCATTTCTATGCGGGTACGCATGGTCAATTCTTGCGTGATAAAGCGGCAACGGCCCTTAATAATGGTATTCCGTTGATGGTGACGGAGTGGGGCGCGGTGAATGCTGACGGAAATGGCGGCGTGGCACAAAATAGCGTTGATCAGTGGGTTGAGTTCTTAAAAACCAACAACATCACCAACCTCAACTGGGCGGTGAGCGACAAAAATGAAGGCGCGTCAATCATCAAGCCCGGGGTTAATCCGCAAGGTAATTGGTCAGCCAGTGACCTCACCGCGTCAGGGAGTTACGTCAAGAACATTATTGCCAACTGGGGAACTGAAGTTGAAGCCGGCGATGATGATACTGGCACAGACACAGGGGAAGATTCATCGAATGATGGCTCTTCAGATTCCGGCTCAAATGATGACAGCGGCTCGAATACGCCAAGCTCCGTCACTTGTGAGCACGTGATTACGTCCAGTTGGCCAGGAGGTTTCCAAGGCGCCATTCGTATTACCAACCATGGAAACAACACCATCAATGGCTGGAATGTAAACTGGTCTTACGGCGACGGTACAACCATTACACAGAGTTGGGGCTCAAACTTATCTGGTTCATATCACGCGAGTAATTTGGCATGGAACGCGGCCATTGCGCCTGAGCAAAGCGTTGAAGTCGGCTTTATTGGCAACGGAAACGGTGATGCTTCCGCCGTGACTGGGGATGTGTGTCAGTAAGCTTCAATTTGACGTAATAAAGCCGCGCAAGTCGCGGCTTTTTCGTGGTTGTTGCTATATTCGCTTCGGCGCTTCTCTTGGTGGTGACTTGCGGAGTACAAGCCTTATTTGTGGCCGACATTCAACATGCTAATAAAGCGTGAACCAATCAAAGTTCGGATTGCCGACGGTGACGTCTATGCTCAAGGAGTGAAGCCCCGCCGGTAGAAAGAGGCGAGATTGGCGCTGCGTCCAGTAATATGAGCTACCCGTCGCCCATAGTGGGATCGTCATTTTTTGCTCTCCATCGACTGATACCGTGATTTCTGAATACTCTTTGCCAGAGTAACTAAAGAGTAGAGAGTAATCTTCTGAATGTTCGGTATTAATTTGGAATGTGAGCTGCTTTTTGGTCGCTTGAATATCAGAAAATAGCTGGGTTTCAACCACAGGGCCCGTTGAGCTTACACGATGCTTAAAGCCTCGTAGTGAGCGAGCATATTCAGCTTGTAATACACTGGGCAGCAGGGTGTAGTCATCGTGATGTTGAATACCTTGATATAGCTTTCCCAACGTTGACCAATAACCGGGCGCATCCAGAAGATCAACATAGGGCCAAGCCGATGAACTGTGAGTGCTACGCCCGACAAACCATGCGTATCGAAAGACTTGTTGGCTATTATCCATCCAGCGTACGATATCAGCCATGTAATCCATTTGCTGCTCTAAGGTTTCAGTTTGCCCTGGAGCATCGAAATTCCATTCTGTTATCCATATCGGTTTACCATAACGCTGATAAAAGTGATTAATATACTGTTTGAGTGCGTCAGGGTCAGCCATATAAGCATGAACGGCGATGTAATCAACTTGGCAATCTGAGCACGCTTCAAAGAAAGCATCGAGATATTCAAATGGGTTACCATCATCGTCGGTGTTGGGAATATCAACGTCACCAGGGCTGTAGTTCACGGCGGGGCTGACAAGTTGTAAGCCATAATCGCTGGCGATCGTTTCAAGTCGAGGCCATAAATCAGCGCCTTGCTGGGGCGTTAAGTTAGCTTGATCGACAAAGTTTGGCTCATTAAACCCCAGTAGATATTGCACACTTGGATGTCCATCGAGGTAGTTTCTTAACCAGGCTTCATTGAAATCGCCGTTCAGCGCCATAGGAACAAATTCAACCCCTTGGTTACTTGGCGCGCGATCTTTGATATACGTCGGTTCGCTACTCCAGTTATACCACCATGAAATTCGATGTTTCATGATGCTCAAATCTTCTTCAAATAGCTGTGTTGTGGCGATGCCGCGTTTAATTGTCTGGCTACAAGCGGGTGTGATATGGGCCAAAGCCATGCTCATCATCAGTACTAAATAAGTTAATATTTTCATTATTACCTACATTAAATGTACTGTTATAGCATGATGCTTTTTTGTTATGTGATGGTGGTGTAAGCAAACTTTATATTTGACGTTTTGTTCAGGGTAGGTGATCAATTTTTGGATCGAAATCTAAATTTGTATTGCCTATAACACGTGTGATGGACGACCACTTTTTAGTTATAAGGGGTGAGCACGCTTTTTAATTAATCTGTCAATGGGGCTTATTGCTGATAATAATCCTGATATTTTGATCTGATTTATTATTTATCAGCCTTTGTTTGTAAAATTAATGTCAATTTTTAGAAAGTTTAGTGTCGATTTGAGCCAATAAAATCCCTTTCTTATTGATTTTGTTATTAATTTTATGGGTTTTGTTTCATATTTACCCTGCGGTTGTTTAATTTTAAACTGCTGTTTTTATTGAAATTAATGATAATTGGGTGAGAGTTTGTTGTTAATTTGAACAGTTGAGTGGTTAATGTTTTACCACTGTCAATTACCTACCATCTCGATATAGCATAATAAACAGCTCATTATTTATGATGAGTTATTTTTAGATTTTATCATGTTTTAAAATGACGCAATTGAGGTAACAAAGTGACTAGGTTTTCTTTATCTTTGTCTGTATTAAGTACTGCGTTGTTGGGGATGTCGCCCTATATTTCTCAGGCTGCAACTAGCAACGAACAAAATACAATCGATGCTCGCAAGCAATATGAGCAAAACAAAGAGCAAATAACACACGCCAGTGAATATATTAATCGCAATCAGTCGCAGGGAGAGCGCCAAACTTTGCTTCAAGTAGAATCAAAGCACAGCGATGCGATAAACGTAAAAGTGGAGGGAAACAATGACAAATAAGTTGGTGTTAAGCGGTAGCGTCGTCGCTTTGAGTCTATTAACTGCTTCCGTTTCTGCAGCATCTTCCCAAGAGTCTTCCGGTTATTATCAGGGGCGCTCTTGGGCAGATGTTGAAGCGAAAGTGAGTTCGATTCTCGATAACATGTCCCAATCGGAAAAATATCAATTTATCCGCGTTGATGACGGGCACATGATTCCGACGAATCATCGCTTCGGTATTGAAGGCACGGTTGCTTATGACTCGACGATGGGCGTATATGTCAATAAGGAAATTTTTGGTGCTAGTTACCCTTCGCAAACGATGCTCGCCGCCACATGGAATATTCAGCGTGCTAAGCAGTTGGGTAAAGCGCTCGGGTATGAAACGCGGATAGCTGGTGGTGAGCAATTGCTATCACCTGTGGTGAATTTATATCGTACGCCGCTTAATGGCCGCGCGGCAGAGTCGGTGTGTGGTGAAGACCCTTATTTATGTTCGGTCATGGCGCCTGCGATCACCAACGGTATTCAAGTTCAAGGTGTTCAGGCAGGTGCGAAACACTTGGTAGCCAATGAGCAGGATGCAAACAGACAAAACCTAGATGTGCGGGTAGATGAACGCACTTTGCGTGAAATGTATCTCGTGCCTTTTGAGTCTTTGGTTAAAAACGCTGATATCGCTGCGTTGATGTGCGGGTTTAACAAAGTGAATGGTGATTACGCCTGTGAGAATCACCATGTCATTACCGATATCGTCAAAGGTGAATGGGGCTATCAGGGTTTTGTATTGTCCGACTTCAACTCAGTAAAAAATAGTTTTGAAGGTGCATGGGCGGGGACGGATCTCGATATGCCATCGGGTCTCAAATTCACCGAGAATGAACTTCAACCTTACGTTAATAGCGGTCAACTGCATCAAGATGTGATTGATGACAAAGTGAAGCGTAATTTACGCGCCTTAGTGCGTTATGGGTTTGATGAAAGAACCTTCTACGCTCAATCGCTTGATCACCCAGAATATGGGCAAGAGGCGGCGCTGCAAACCGCGCGTGAAGGTATTGTATTGTTGAAAAACCACTCTCGTTACCAAGGGCAAATTTTACCTTTGGATAAATCTGCGCGTATCGCGGTCGTTGGTAATGCGGCGCAACAAGCACCAAGTTCGCCGTTTGGTACAGCCAACTCAGATGCGAAAAATGGTTATGTTTCAGAACTGGCAGGATTAAAACAGCTCAACGTAAATCCTGACAATGTGACCTTTATTGATAGCATGTCGCTGAATCCGAGCAAAGTGCAGTTCCTGCAGCCTTCTTGTATGAGCGATGATACTGATTGTGCCCCCGGTGTGACGGTTGAATATTACAACAATCACGATTTTACTGGTACTCCAAGCCTGATCCGTCGTGAACTTGGCGTCAACTTCAATTGGGCAACGATGACCAATGACGTGACAAACCCTTGTACACAAGCGGGTTTTGAGGCAACGGGTATTGATTGTAGCGCCGTTCCTGAAGATGCCGCTGATGGCTCACGCCAGCTGACTGAGATTAACCCACAAAACGGTGCGTTTTCCGTTCGCGTTGTCGGTTCAATTCGTCCGGTTACCACGGGGCCACAAGTACTTAAAGTCCGGGCTGATGGTGCATTTAAAGTGTTCCTTGATGATCAGTTGATGATGGAAAGTGACGGCGTCCCTCGCGCTCAAGATGTACCGAATGCGGTGCCTGTGACCGTTAAAACACCGCGCCTAAAAGCCGGTAAGCTTTACAACGTTCGAGTTGAGTACCAGCGTCAGAACCGTTTCCAAGTTGACCTTGGCGGTTTGAATGGGCTTCAGTTCAGTTGGGCGGCGTTAAACCCACCTCAAGATATTGATCAATATGATGCGGTTATCGCGGTTGTCGGTCGTAACTATGAGTACGAAGGCGAAGGTATGGATCCAAACTATGACTTACCGGATCAGCAGCAAGTTATGTTGAAAAAACTGACCAAAGCCAATGCCAATACGGTGGTTGTGATGCACGGCGGCGGTGGCATGAATATGATGCCATGGAACAAGAAAGCGGCGGGTGTATTGCATGCTTTCTATAGCGGTCAATTTGGTGGTCAAGCGCTGGCTGAAATCCTGTACGGTGATGTGAATCCATCGGGTCGATTACCCATTTCGTTGGATAAAAAGTTCAAATTTAACCCAAGCTACCCGTCATATCATGATCGTGATGCGTACGTCGGTGATGATGCAAAAACCTCAATGACTTACTCAGAAGGGTTATTCTTGGGTTATCGAGGTTATCTAGAGAGTAAGCATAAACCATTGTATCCATTCGGTTTCGGCCTCTCATACACTGACTTTAACTATTCGGGTTTGACGCTTAGTGACCGTAACGTGAAAGAAGGCACCATGTATGCGACGTTTTCAGTGACCAACACCGGAGCAAGAGCTGGATACGCGGTACCTCAGTTATACATTGCCCCTAAGAACGCTCAGGTTGAACGTCCTAAGCGTGAGTTGAAAGGCTTTGATAAAGTGTATTTAGAGGCTGGCGAAACTAAGCAAGTGACGATTGCGCTCAATGCTCGCTCGTTTGCTCACTACGTGCAAAAAACCGATAGCTGGGACGTCGACAAAGGTAATTATAAGATCTTGATTGGCGATAGTGCTCAGAACATGTTGCTGCGTAAAACGATGCATGCCAAGCATGAAATTGTGATGAGAACCAGTGATTCCAACCCGCTCGCGAAACCGGTTCAAGATGCGGTTAAAGTCGCTAAATCGGAATCCTACTTCTTTTAACCTTTTGGCTCGATGCTTATTTGAGTCGAATATCTAGGAAACTAAAAAGCCTAACTCATTAAGAGTTAGGCTTTTTTATTCGCAGTGAGCTGGACTTTAGGTTTGCTGTAACTAGGTTTTCTGTAACTCAGTTTGCTGTAACACTGGGTTTGCTGTAACACTGGCGAAAGCCGCAAGTTCAGCTCCCCAAAGTGTTTCGAGGATTAATCACGGTCAATCGCAAAAGCAGACCATGCTTGACGTGTTGGCATGACTTCAACACGGTTGATGTTGATGTGATCCGGCAGCGTGGCGATATAAAACATCTGCTCAGCGATATCTTCGGCACTGAGCGGTGTGGTGCCGTTGTACAGGTTGTCTGAGGCCTGTTGGTCACCTTTGGTGCGAACCAAAGTGAACTCGGTTTCAGCAATGCCAGGGGCAAGGTCGGTGACGCGAACTCCAGTGCCTTGCAAATCACAGCGCAGGTTATAGCTGAACTGTTTGACAAAGGCCTTACTCGCACCGTAGACATGGCTGCCAGGATAGGGCCATTGACCAGCAATCGAGCCGACGTTCAGAATCGTGGCGCCAGCCCCGGTTTCAATCAAACGTGGCAACAGTGCGTGAGTAACATTCACCAAGCCTTTGATGTTGGTATCAATCATCGTGTGCCAATCTTTGAGCTCAACCTGCGGGGCACCTTGAGGCGCGAGCGCGAGGCCTGCGTTATTGAGCAGAAGTTTGACTTGGGCAAACTCAGCAGGTAACTCTGCAACCGCTTGTTGTACAGCCTCTTCATCACGTACGTCCAGCTGAATGATATGCACCGGGACATCAGTCAGCTCTTCTTTAAGTTCGATAAGACGCTCCATACGGCGCCCTGATAGAACCAATGACCAACCATCTTGAGCAAAGCGACGCGCAGCCGCTCGACCAAAGCCTGAGGTCGCACCAGTAATAAAAGCGATGTTGTTCTTCATCATAAGTTCCTTCTATCTATCAAATCTATACGCACTGATGCCGCAGCGATAAGCGTATTCATCAGTGGTGAAAGGGGAAATTCGATCACTGCCGCCGTTTCTCTAAGGTGACCAAAGTAGCAGAGAACGCAGTCAGTACATAACGCCCATATTTGCATATTAATTGCTGTTAAACAAAGTAAACCTATTAATGAAATCAATAGGCTGGCGCTAAAGCGGCCAATCAACGCAAGTGATAATTGGCGATGAGCAGGTGGAAATAGGGGTACTTTAATCGACCCGCGTTATCTCCCCATAGAGCCAGTTCCCGCTTGGTCATGAGTCAGATAAGCTGACACATCGCTTTTCTCAAACTGACTCTATCACCTTGAGGTTGTTTATCGTCAAGATGGCGCTATCAGCTTTGCACTGACGGTTTTAGAGTTATTCAAGGAGAGCAATATGGGCGAGTTATCGCAAAGTGGCATCAAACCGATTCTTAACCAAGATGTGATTGATTTGGATAAATCAGTCTTCCATTCATGGTCGATACAAGAGTCAGCACAACCGGTGGTGATTGCGGGTGGACTTGGGTCAATAATGTGGGATTTTGAAGGTAAAGAATATATCGATTTTAGTAGCCAATTAGTGAATACCAACATTGGCCATCAACATCCTAAAGTGATTGATGCATTAAAAGCGCAGGCTGAAACTTTGGTGACGGTTGCGCCAGCAACGGCGAACTATACACGAGGCCTCGCTGCGCAGCGCATTTTGTCCCATGCCCCTGATAAATTTACCAAGGTGTTCTTTACCAACGCGGGTGCGGATGCCAATGAAAATGCGATTCGAATGGCGAGACAGTTTACTGGGCGTGACAAAGTGCTTTCTGCTTACCGTTCTTATCATGGCAATACCGGTACGGCGATCGCCGCCACCGGTGACTTTCGTCGCATGCCAAATGAGTACAGTCGTGGTCATGTGCATTTCTTTAATCCTTATCTTTACCGCACTGAATTTGATGCCAACACGGAGGAGGAAGAGTGCCAGCGAGCTCTTTCGCACCTTAAACGCACTATTGAATGCGAAGGTTCTCACACGATTGCGGCCATCATCTTGGAAACCATTCCCGGAACTGCTGGGTTGTTGATCCCGCCCAAAGGCTATCTACAAGGCGTACGTGAATTGGCGACGAAGTATGGTATTCAACTGATCTTTGATGAAGTGATGATGGGCTTTGGTCGTACTGGCCGTTGGTTTGCCTTTGAGCATTTTGACGTTGTACCGGATTTAGTCACTTTTGCCAAAGGTGTGAACTCAGGTTACGTGCCAGTAGGTGGTGTGCTGGTCAACAGTGACATCGTGGAGTATTTCAAACATCATATGTTTATGGGCGGTTTGACCTATTCTGGGCACCCACTGGCCATGGCAACGATAGTTGCAGCGATTGATGCGATGGAAGAAGAAGGCATTATTGGCCATGCCGACCGAGTGGGAAATCAAGTTCTTGGCCCGATGTTATTAAAACTCAAAGAGCAGCATTCGGTGATAGGTGAGATTCGCGGCTTAGGTATGTTCTGGGCTTTGGAATTAGTTGAAGATGCTGAAAGCCGGGAGCCTCTGTGTGATAGCAAGATGGCCAAGCTTAAGACAAGTTTGATTGAGAAGGGGCTGCTGTCGTTTATTGTCAATAATCGCCTTCACGTGGTGCCCCCTTTGGTGATACGCGCTGACGAAATAGAGCGAGGTGTGGCGATCATTGAAGAGTGTTTAACCCTGATCGACTAACCGACGATGGGGGAACTCGACGCCCAAGATTCACGTTTGGATCTTGGGCGTTTTTGATCGGCAAAGGCGTTATTCCTGTGCCATGGCTTTGGCTAATTGAGCGATTCCGGGTTCAATGAGATCTTTATCAATGGCGTGAAAGCCCAAGCGAAAGTAGTGGTTAGGATGCACCGATAAGCTGTTATCTGGGTCAGGCATAAAGTGGGAGTATCCAGTTTCAATTAACACGCCAAATTGCGCAGCGCGTGAGGCCAGATGTTGGCTATTCATACCTTGTGGCGTTTGTAACCACAGCGCATTCGCAAGCTCTTTTTTGGCTAAGCGCTGGCAGTGCGGAATATAGCGCTGCGCCGCTTGGTCGATCAACTGCCAACGCTGACGAGTTTGTTCACGAAACTTACGCAGATAGCTGTCATAGTAACCTTGAGTGATAAAGTGGGTCATCTCCATTTGCACGCGGCTCGGTGGATGGCGATACATAAGACGGCGCAGAGATCGCAGTTCATAGATAAGCTCTTCTGGGGCAACGATGTACCCAAGACGAAGACCAGGTGCCAGCAGCTTAGAAAAACTGCTGACATATATCACTCGGTTGTTTTTATCCAGAGCTTTAAGCGCCGCTTTAGGATGCGGCTCAAAGTTACTCTCAGAATCGTAGTCATCTTCAATAATGATCGCGTCTTGTTGCTGTGCCTGTTGCAGTAACTGATGACGTCGTTGATCGCTCATGGTGACACCGGTAGGCGCTTGATGGCTCGGCGTAACATAAAAATAGTCACAAAGCCGAGAAAGGGGGTTAAGCATCATGCCATCGGTATCGACTTGATGCGGATGAAGTACCGCACCGGCGAGGTCAAAAATGTTATTGGCCTCTTTATACCCTGGGTTTTCAACGCCAACTCGGGATTGCTTGTCCATGAGTAGTTGCGCCAACATAAACAGCGCATTTTGTGAGCCAAGTGTAATCATAATTTCATCGCTACTGACGTGAATGCCCCGCTGGGGCAAAACGCGAGTGCGAATTTGCTCAATTAACTGCTCATCGTCTTTATCTACTTTGTCACACAACCAACGGTGATCATGGGGGTCAGCCATCACTTTACGTGAGGCTTCTCGCCACTGACTCAATGGGAAGTCGTTGATATACGGCTGACCATAAATAAATGGATATTGGTAGCCGCTCCAATGGGATGGTTTCACCACCCGCTGATATTGGCTGGTGTGTATTTTTAATTTTTTGCCCCAATTTGGTGCGCTTGATGATAGGGTGTGGGGAGTTTCTTGCTTGAAATCTTGTTGGATAACGTGTGAGTCAAATGGATGATTTGCGTCGTGATACTTTTCTGCCAAGTAGTAACCGCTGCGCGGTTTACTGATGAGATAGCCATTATCAAGCAAGCTTTCATAAACCAGTGAGACAGTATTGCGAGAAACCTTTAATTGGCTTGACAGTTTTCGGCATGAGGGAAGCGCTTGGTCTGGAGGAAAAATGCCATCAAGAATGGCTTTGACAAGGTACTCTCTTACTTGCTCTTGAAGGCTGCGTTTATCATCAAATTCAATAAAGCAGTTGTGATTGATCGTCATTTCCCTTAGTGCTCCCTTTGCGTTTATCTATCCGTGATGTGGCAAATTGCATACAAACAAATGCATAAAGCACGCCATTTCAATAGCTTCCATAAACATGAGTGGTAAAGCTGTCCCATCGAGTAATTTAAATTGGCTCTACGCAGTTTTTCGGCGGGTCTCTAAAGTAAAACCTGTTATTCATCAGTCAAAGGATAAGACTATGCAACGCAAACTTACGATCAAGAAATGGGTGATGTCATTAACTGCAACAGCAGTCGTGAGCTTGTCTGGCTTGGCTCAAGCCGAAAATTTAGCCGAGATAGAACAGAAAGGGTTTATGACCGTTGCCACCGAGGACAACTATTCCCCCTTTAACTTCATTGCAAAAGGTCAGCCTGAAGGCATCAATAAGGATTTGCTGGAAGAGCTACGCCAATACGCTGAGTTTGACGTCAAGCAGGAGATCTTGCCTTGGACTGGGCTATTAGCCGCTGTGTCTGCGGGTCAATATGATATTGCTTTGACGGGAGCCATCATCACCGATGGTCGCCTAAACAGTTTTGACTTCACGCCACCGATTGCCTCGGCGCAGCACTTTTTTGTCACCAGAGCTG
Organism: Vibrio olivae; assembly: GCF_042428525.1. Classification (NCBI taxonomy): domain Bacteria; kingdom Pseudomonadati; phylum Pseudomonadota; class Gammaproteobacteria; order Vibrionales; family Vibrionaceae; genus Vibrio; species Vibrio olivae. The sequence continues at coordinate 1,478,651 of NZ_JBHMEP010000001.1, read as the reverse complement.
GCGACGACAGCATCAAAACCATCGCTGATTTGGACGGAAAAACGGTCGGTTTGCAAGCGGGGAGTGCATTACTTGAACGTTTGCCGGAGCTGAAAACCATGCTCGAAGAGCAGGGCAAATCACTGGGGAAAGTGGTGCAATACCAATCTTACCCAGAAGCGTATGCAGATTTGGCCAATGGCCGCGTTGATTACGTGATCAATAGCGTGGTGTCCGTCAATGAGATTGTGAAATCGAAACCTAATGTGTTTAAAAAAGGATTGGCGGTTTCAGGGCCAGGGTTTGTTAGCTGGCCTGTACCGAAAGGCAACACAGAGCTGCTCGAGTTTCTGACGGGCTTCTTCCAGCACTTAAAAGACACCGGGCGTATGGCGCAGCTGCAACAGAAGTGGTTTGGTGAATCGTTTGACCAACTGCCAACAGAAGCCATCATCTCTGTGAAGCAGTACCATCAACTTACGGCGGTGAAATAACGTCAATCGCTTGATGGGTAATCGCTGTGGTTGCCCATCGAGCGGTGCTTAGGAGTGTACAGAGATAACACCTACCAAGGATGGTCAAAGAATATGGATTCTTACGCATGGATACAGTTAGCTGAAGGGGCCTGGGCAACGGCTTGGATTTCTCTGGTGTCGATAGCGCTAGGCGTTTCAATTGGGTTGGTGATTGCGATCGTACGAATGCTAAAGCTACCTGTGATTGACTCGCTATTAGGGGTTTATGTCAGTTGGGCTCGGGCGACCCCTTTGGTGACGCTCGCACTGTTTATTTTCCTGTCTTTTCCTTCATTTGGCATTCAACTGGATAAAAATCTTTCTGCGATTTTAGCGCTCACGCTTAATACTGCTGCGTTTAACGCTGAAATTTGGCGTAACGCGTTTTTAAACTTCTCACGCGGTCAACTTGAAGCTGCAGAAGCGATGGGGATGAGACGGTTTACGTATTTTCGCCGCATTATGTTTCCACAAATGGTGATGGTGAGTTTGCCTGTTCTGATTAATGAGATGTCGTTTTTGATCAAAGGCAGCCCTGCAATCGCGGTGATTGGTGTCGTCGATTTAACCCGTGTTACCAACCGTATTTCGGCGGTAACGTATGAGCCGCTCACGCCAATCTTATGCGCAGCGGTTATCTATATGTTGATCATCGGTTTGCTGGTGAAAGCACAGACTTACGCTGAACGTAAGGTCCAATACCTGAAATAACGTCGGTGAGTCTCGGCGTTCGAAAGCAGGATGAACGTGCGAACTGGCTGAAAAACAAGGATGAACTATGTCAGAGTGGGAAATAATTTGGCAGCAAAAAGAGGTCTTTCTCTCAGGGTTTGCTAGCACGGCATCGCTGTTTTTAGTGTCATCGACCATCGCGATTATCTTGGGCGTTGGTTTACTGTATCTTCTTGAAAATACGCAGCGAGGCATCAGTGCGACGTTACGTGCGGTGATTAACATGATGCGCGCGTTACCGTTTTTGATTTTGGCGTATTTACTGTATTACGGTTTACCTCAACTGGGTATCCGTATGGAAGCGATGACCGTGGGTTTTGTGTCACTCAGCCTTTATCACGGCGCGTATTTTTGTGAGATATTTCGAGGGGCGCGCAATGGGTTAGAGCATGGTTTGGTGGAAGCCGCGCAGGCATGCGGCTTTACGCGCTACAAAACGTTTACTCGCATCATCATGCCGAACGTGTTTCTAAAGTCGGTTCCTTTGATGGCCAACCAACTGATTATCTGCCTCAAAGATACCGCCTTTTTGAGCATCATTACGGTGCTTGATATTACGGCGGCGGCCAATAGTGTGCAGTCAATGTACTTCATCCCACTCAAAGCCTTTGTGATTGCGATTGGCTTATATTGGCTGATTAGTATTGCCATTGAGCGGTTATCTCATTACTTAATGATCAAAGTTGAACGAAGAGGGCTGAGTCATGCTTAATCCATCCCCCGAGCACATTATTAAAATCGATCGTTTGTCGAAGCAGTTCGACGGTATTGAAGTTCTACGCGATATTAATCTCACGATTAAAAAGGGTGAAGTCGTGAGTATTCTAGGGTCTTCTGGCTCTGGGAAGTCGACCTTATTACGCTGCATGAATTGGCTTGAGCAACCTGAGCGTGGCGTGATTTATCTAGGGGAAGACCGTATTGATAAAAACCCATTGACCAATAAACCCCTTAAACATAAAGAGCTTGCCAAGCTGCGAGAACGCATCGGTATGGTCTTTCAAAGCTTCAATTTGTGGCCACATTTAACCGTGCTACAAAATGTAATGGAATCTTTAGTCCACGTGAAGAAGATGGCAAAAGCGGAGGCAAGAACCATCGCCGAGAAGCAATTAGAGAAAGTAGGAATGTCCCACAAGCTCAATGTCTATCCCAATATGCTGTCTGGTGGTCAAAAACAGCGCGTCGCCATTGCTCGATCTTTGGCTATGGAGCCAGAAGTCATTTTATTTGATGAGCCGACCTCGGCTTTAGACCCTGAGCTGGTGGAAGAAGTGTTGACGGTGATGCAAACCTTGTCGAAAGAGGGCTATACCATGGTGGTGGTGACGCATGAGATGGAGTTTGCTCGAATGGTCTCGGATCAAGTGGTGTTTTTGGAAAAAGGCATCTTGATTGAAAAGAGTGATCCAGAGAAATTTTTCACCAACCCAGATTCGCCAAGAGTTCGTCAGTTTTTAAATATTAGTGAGTAAGCTTGAACGGATAGGCATGAACTTCGCGCTGGCGGAAACCGCAATATGTTGGTCTACCTCAAGACTTGCTGCCATAAAGTAAACGCTTCGCCTTTTTTCTATGAGTTCGCTGCGAATGGCGATGCGATCACCAACCATAATGGGCGAGTGGTAGCGCGTGCTGAGCTCTGCCGTGAAGGCGGGGAGTTGCCGACGCAGCAAGCAGTGCGTCATGGCGGCATCGAGCAATGTACTGGCTAACCCGCCATGGAGTAAGCCATTGTAACCTTGATGATGCTTTGCAACGATAAACTCGCCCGAGACAACACCGCTTTGCTCATTCAGGCTAAACTCAACGGCCAAGCCCCACGGATTGCTTAAGCTGCATGCAAAGCAATGCTCATGCAGCTTAAGCATTGTGTTATCTTGCTCTAATGATGATCGCATCCATGCTTTCCTTGGTGGTGATGGGCCTCGCATGACTGACGGTGACAGCTAGATGAAGCGGTATGACTGCAACATTCACCTTGGCTTTGCTTTGCTTGATACTGAATTGATGGTCTTCCCTGTGAGCGTTCACTGAGTACAGGGTAGTGGGCAAGCTGATTTAATAACTCTGAAATCGCCTGGTTTCGCTGGTTTACCTGTTTAATGTTGATACCATTTTCAAGCAATTTTCCAAGCATTCTCTCCCCAATATTTTTCACCAGTATCGTCGCCACCTTGTATTCGGTGAACCGTTCGACCAGTTGATGTTTGCCGCTGCAGCCAGACTCAATAGCGGGGTTGTCAAATTGAGTGATGAGGTCACCAAACTCATCGTAGATTGCAAAGTAAGACGCTTTGGTAAAGTGACTGGCTAAGTTGGAATCCTGTAGTGGTAAGGCAATGCGCATAGATATCTCCATAAACTTTATTGGCATATGCTAAATATATGCTCATTTATGGCATATGCCAATAATCGAGAGTGGCGCAAATTAGGTTAAATGCCGTACATTTGACTTGGGTCAAGCGAAACTGAATTTAATCCTGGGTATGGAGCATGAGAGCTTTGCCATGAATCAGGCAGTCACTCACTTTGTGGCGTGCGGATTTCACTAGGTTGGCTAAGGTTTGTCTTGAGATACCCATTGTCGCCGCTGCTTGCAGTTGCTGCATCCCTTGATGATCAACGAGACGTAGCGCTTCAAACTCATCAGGCTCTAAAAAAACTTGTTCAAGCTGCTGCATGGGTATGCCGTTGGGCTTAAAGCAGCTGTCTGCTGGTGTGCCACAGATAACACGTGGAATTTTTGGGCGTCCCAAAGTCACTCCTTGAGTATTTTTGGTTGAAGGTTTGCGACAAAATGACCAGCGCTGAATTTAGCACATATCCACAGAGAAATCTGTGTGGGATAGGAAGCGTAAAAAGAGCCACCGAATGGTGGCTCTTCAAGATGGGTTATTGTTACCAAGCGTAGCTGACGGAGGCGTTAAATGAGCGGCCTGGGTTGTAAAAATCAGCCGTACCTGAGCCAACAACATGTTGCTCATCGGTAAGGTTATGTACGTTAACCGATAGGCTGGCATCTTTGGTAAAGCGGTAAGCAAAGGCGGCATCTAGCAAGGTTGCGGCTTCGCTCTTTTTGGTATTTTCAGCATTAAAATAGTAGCTGCCGATATAACGCGCGCCAAGGCCGACATCCATAGTTTTATTCGGTAGTGTGTAGTAACCCCATAGTGATGCACTGTGATTTGGCGTTTCGGTAAATTCGTTGTCTTCAATTGAGACGACCGTTGCCGCTGGCGTGTATTGAGTAATACTACCACTGACCACTTCTGACTCCATGTAAGCGTAGTTACCAGTTAGGTTAAAGTCTTCAGTGAGTTCGGCTTTGAATTCTAAATCGAGACCGCGAACCCGAGTTTTACCAACGGTTTCTTGCTCAATATCGCCATTACTTTTAACCACCGCCATGGTGACATCATCTTTTTTAAGGTCGTAAACGGCAGCAGAAAACAGGCCATTGAAACTGATTGGGGCGTATTTCACGCCGAACTCTAACTGCTCACCGCGCTCAGGTGTTACACCAATTGTTGGCGGTGCAACGGATTCCACTTGGCTGATATAGGTCGACCACTCGTCGCTCACCTTGTACGTCAATGCCGCGCGAAATGAGGTTTCGGAGAAATCATCGCTGCTTGTCGCGCTGTAAAGAATGTCATGATCAGACAGATCCAGATAGTCATGACGCACGCCGAAGGTTAAAATATAACGGTCATCGAGCGAAAGGTTCTGTTGCAAAAAGATAGACGTTGTCTTGTAGTCGCGGTCATTGTTGGCATAAGCCGGTACAGAAAGACTTCCTGTGCTATTGACTGGGTTAGCAACATCAATCGGCGAGACTCCGCCACTTCCATCAGTGTATAAAGAAGACGTTTGGGTAGAGGCATCACGGTATTCCAAGCCGACTAGGGTACTGCTATCTACACGCTCAAAACTGGTGTCGTATTGCAGTACGGTATTGCCAATCAGTTCTTCTGCTGAAGTTTCACTACCAAGGTAGGCACGATCAACAACGGTACCTGTGCGACCTTCATTGTCACTAATATACAGATAGCCATAGTCATCATCTAAATCGCTGTAACGGACATTGGCGCTGAGCTTCAACCCATTTTCAAAGTAGTGGGCCAGCTGCGCGCTGATATTGGTACGTTCTACATCATGCTGGTTGTGGTTTGGATCGCCAAAGTAGTCGCTTCGGTCGTACTCTTTGTCAAACGGATAACCACCACTGTTTGCGGTGCCATCACGGTTAAGGTAATCAACAAGCAGTGTCGCTGTGGTATCTAATGACGGCTGCCAAGTCAGGCCAGCAAGAATCATATGCGCGTCATTTTTTGAATGGTCATACTCTAAATCACTGTCTTGGACTTTTGCAGTGAGGCGGTAGGCGAAAGTTTCATCTTGATTTAATGTGTCACCGAAATCGACTCCCAGCTCTTTGTGATCGAAAGAGCCGTAAGAGACATAACTGTTACCAAAACGCTCGAACTTTGGTTTCTTACTAACGAAATTCACTGAACCGCCGGGTTCTGCTGGGCCAAATAGGGTCGAGTTACCGCCGCGAATGACTTCGACACGCTCATAAGCGTATGGGTCTTCGCGCACGCTGCGCATCGAACCAAGCGTCATGCCATCACGATAGGTTGTGGCGTTGTAACCACGAATTTTAAAGTAATCATTGCGATCATCCGTGCCGTAATAATCGGTTAGGATGCCTGCAGAATACTGCAGCACTTCTTCGGTGGTGGTGGCATTACGTTGGGCGATCTCTTTCTCTGTAATCACAGAGATTAAGGCTGGCGTATCTGCAACACTGGTGGCGACTTTACCGCCGACCCAAAGCTCTTTGGCGACAGTGGTATCGGCATCGTTAGCATAATTTTGGCCGTAAACGGTGATCGCATTGACGCGATACGAATCGTTTTGGTCGCTGGTGGTTTGGTCTTGTGAATAAGCGAGCCCTGAATAGGCCAAAATGGGTAGGCACCAAAGCAACTTGTGGGCTGTACTTTCTGATGTGTTGACGCGAGACGCATCGCTGCGGAAATTATCCATGTTAATCAATCCTACACTGCAAAATTTATTGTGGTTCATATCGAACGCAAAGATTTGGTTATCTATCTGATTTTCTTATTGATATAAGTTGGTGCTGATTAGCAACCTGTTTCATTGGTTGACCATTTTGAGCATAAACGTAAGTAAGCTTTTGTGCGTGACGAACGGACATAAAGTACTAACTGCGGTATTATGATGATTGTTTGCTGCGCAGTTTGTTTAATGTGCCGCCTCTTAGAGGACGAGAAAGCGGGTTACGCTGATTTTGTCCTCCAATAAACTTTTATAAAGTCTAACCTTGAAACGAAACGATAATGCTTCGTATTTGTAGTTAATTAAATTGATATATAGTTATCAACCGATGCCTATTGAGTACTAATCCTATGGAGTTACGTCATTTAAAGTATTTTTTAGCGGTCGCTGAAACGCAAAATATTCGTTCAGCCGCGCAAAAAGTACATGTCACTCAACCAGCTATTTCACGAAAAATCAAAGAATTAGAAAGTGAGTTGGGTGTGCAGCTGTTTGATCGCTTACCCAAAGGGCTGAGTCTTAACCGCGCCGGTAAGGTTTACCAAAAACAGCTTGGTGCGATTATTCGTCAAATTGAAGATGCGAACGCAAAAGTACGCCAGTTCGCGCAAACTGAGTATGGGACGTTAGCGCTGGGCTCGCCGGATTTTGTTTTATTAGAAGGCCCCGCGGCACACGCTCTTCAGCAGTTTCGCCGCGACAACAGCGACATTGACCTTGAGGTTTTTTCCGATACGCCAATGGTGTTGCTGAAGCGATTAGAATTAGAGCAGGTTGATGGGGTATTTGGTTACTTTATGCCACCACTAGAAGACGAGTACGCTGTTGAGGCGGTGACACAAGACAAATTGGTTGTCGCGTTTCCAAAACGCTGGCGCGACAAGTTATCGAAGACGATGACCATCGACCAGCTCAATCAATTGCCTGCGGTTCGTTTAACCAAAAGTGCTGATCCCCATTATTTTGAATGGCAGGAAGCGCTATTCCACGATCTTGGTTGGGCGCCCAAACGTACCCAATGGGCTCATGGTGAGAGCACGGTGCTTGGATTAGTCGCGGCCGAAAGTGGCATTGCGATCGTCAATGAACGCCATTTTCTACGCCAATCTGACAGCATTGATTATATGGCGCTTGATATACTGCCAAACGATATCACGCTTAATTTTATCTATAAACAGCATTCAGATAACCCTGCATTAAACCTGTTTTTACAATGTCTTAGCCAGCCAGTGCCATAAGCTACGAACGGGAACTCGTGTTTACCGCTGAACGCCGCCACTTTGTTCCTTATTTCAAACACATGGCAACGTTCATCAAGGATTAATCTGAGCGAGGCAGCAAACTACGATTTTCTCCGACCACCTGCATAATCACATTGACCAGTTCTTGAGCGGCCTTCGATAGCGGCCGCTTTTGGGCGACCATCAAGCCAATATCACGAAACAGGCGCTCTTTAATCGGAATCAAACACACATCATTGCGTTCAAACATTAATTTCATGGAGGAAGGAACTACGCTGACGCCCAGATCACAAGCCACCATCCCGAGAATGGTTGATTGATAGATCGCGGTTTGAACGGGTTCCATGGGAACCGACGTCATTGAAAAACCTTGCTCCATCAAATTGCGCATACTGGTGCCGGTTTTCATGGCGATAAACGGGCTTTGTACGATTTCATGCCAACTGACCTCGCTGTATTCGGCGAGAGGGTGACGAGGCGAGCAGACAAAGTACAGGTAATCTTTGTAAATCGGCGAGAAGATAATATCCTCGACTTGGCGGGGCATTGCACCAATGCCAAAGTCAATATCACCATTGATCACTTGCTGGTAGATCGGCTCATCACTCTCTTCTAAATACTCTAATGTGACTTTAGGATGTTGGCGCTGGAACTCGGCCATCGCTGCCGGAATCAAGCTTGCTCCGACTGTCAGGAGCGCAGCAAAACTCACACGGCCGGTGTGACCATCGGCCAAATTATGCATATCACGTAGTGCACTTTCTAATCGCGTCAAAATACGTTCGGCGGCGGGCAAAAAGGTTTGACCTGCCTCGGTTAATACGACCCGTCTTGTGGTTCTTTCAAACAGCTTGATGCGCAAAGTATGTTCAAGCTGACGAATCTGATGACTCAACGAAGGTTGGGTCATATGCAACAATTCTGCGGCTTCAGTAAAGCTTCCCAGTTGAGCTACTCGTATAAACGATTGAATTTGGCGAGCATTTATATTCATAAATAATCTCTATAAATGGATAGGTTATTCAAATTTATCTTATCAATAGTGTGAGCTAGTATCATCACACTTTAGTCGTTTATTTTAGGGAATGAGAGATGTTGAAGCAGGTAATGGATTTATATGAATTGCTGGATAGCCCAAGCGCGAGTGGCGAAGTGGTTAAAAACTACTTGTGTGAGCAAGGCGCCAAGGCGGAGCAGATCGAAATCCATCGTCTAACCTCTGATAAAGGGGCGAGTGATTTTGTTAAAGTTCGTATTCCTGGTACTCAAGGAAAAACCGTGGGAGGCACAGCGCCAACACTGGGCATCATTGGTCGTTTAGGCGGGATCGGTGCGCGCCCTGAATTAACAGGCTTTGTCTCTGATGGTGATGGCGCACTCGCGGCAATGGCCGCTGCGGCAAAAATTGCACGTATGGCGAACCTGGGTGATCAATTACCTGGCGACGTGATCATTACCACGCACATCTGCCCGGATGCCCCTACGCGTGAACATCATCCAGTCCCTTTCATGGATTCGCCGATAACGATGGAAGATACATGGGAGCACGAAGTGGATGCTGACATGGATGCGATTCTTTCCATTGATACCACCAAGGGTAACCGAATTATGAATTACCGTGGTGTCGCCATCTCTCCAACTGTATGCCAAGGCTATATTCTTAAAGTGAGCGAAACCGCAGTCAATGTACTAGAGCGTGTGACTGGACAAGCAGCTCATGTATTTCCTTTAAGCCAGCAAGATATTACGCCTTATGGCAATACGCTGTATCACATTAACAGCATCTTACAGCCAAGTGTGGTGACCGATGCGCCAGTAATTGGTGTCGCGTTATCGACCGCAGTACCTGTTGCTGGCTGTGCCACGGGTGCAAGTCACGAAGTGGACATCGAACAAGCGGCACGCTTTTCAATTGAAGTGGCCAAAGACCTCGGTAATGGGTTATGCCAGTTTGTTGATGCTGAGGAGTTTGTGGAAATCAAACAGCGCTATGGCAACTTGCAACACTTCCAAACGCAAGGTCAAAACGCATGAGTATTTTAAGGCCAACCCTTGGGATTGTGACCATAGGTCAAGCACCGAGAGTGGATTTGCACGATGACTTGAGCGTGTTGCTCGGTGATGGCGTAAGGCTTTCAGAGATGGGGGCCCTTGATGGCCTCACTCTCGAGATGATTGAACAGCGCTATCCGATTATGCCTGGCGACTATGTTCTGGTGTCAAGAATGCAAGATGGTCAACAGGTGCGTATTGGTGAGTCATCGTTAACCCCTCTGCTTGTCGCGGCGGTCGAGCGCATGAAGCGCCAAAAGCCAGATCTCATCGTGGTGCTATGCACAGGCGATTTACCTGAGTTTAGTCATGATTCCTCCATTTTAGTGCTATCGCCAAAGCGGATGGTACAGCACTTCTTTTCCAGTTTAGGTGATGAACTGGATCTGACGGTTATGTCGCCCGATGAAGCGCAAGTGGAACAAACCAAAGCCCGGTGGAGAGACAACGGCTACCAGGTTAACTGCGTGGTGGGGTCTCCCTATTTAGAGGATGGCAGCCGAGCGACGGGGGCTATGCAGGCGCGTGAGCTGAAAGGTTCACTCATGTATCTCGATTGCATGGGATACAGCTTAGCGCAGTGTAAGCAAGTTTCTGAAATATCAGGCAAGAATGTCATCACGCCAAGACAAATTATTTTCAACACCGTGAAATTGCTGCTCAGCCAAAACAGCTAGTTTCACCCAAGGACAATGTCGATAAGGATTATTATGCAAAGTAATGCTAAACCTGCTCAAAATCAGGCACCGCCGAAGAGCCCACACCCGAAGTTTTTTGTACCCACTCAGTTGATTTTTAATGTTGTGATTGCTGTACTGGGTGCGATTATTGGTATGGAGTTAATTACACGTATCGGTATCACACCCAATACATCGATCATTGGTGCGCTGATTGCGATTTTGCTCTCCTACATTCCTCTTAAATTGTTTAATCGTTTTAAACGACTAGAGAGCCAAACGCTGGTTCAAACCTCGATTTCCGGTGCTACGTTCTCTGCCGCGAATGGGTTACTTCTACCCTTAGCGATTCCGTTTTTGATGGGGCAAAGTGATATGCTCACGCCGATGCTTATTGGTGCGGCGCTTGCTGTTGTCACAGACGCTTCGATTCTTTATTTCTCTTTTGACAGCAAACTGTTTAGTGCGCGTGGTGCGTGGCCTCCTGGTTTTGCGACGGCTGAGGCATTAAAGGCCGCCGCGAGCAAAGGGAAAAATACGGTCTTGCTGCTGGTTGGTATGGTGAGCGGTGCGGTTGGTAAAAGCTTCGGTATTCCGATGGACATGCTGGGCATTACCTGGATTTCAAATGCGTTTGCGTTAGCCGCCTTGGGTGTTGGACTTTTACTACGTGGTTATTCTGTGGATCTTTTTGGTATTGATATCAATGAGATGTACATTCCTCACGGTATTATGATCGGGGCCGGTATGATGGCGCTTATTCAGATCATCACCCTGATCCGCAGTGACAAGAACGCATCACCACAGGTGGATAGTGAGCAAGGTGATGACGCGTCAGAACCGTCAAAAGCTCAGCGTCCAACACGCTCAGCGTTACAAATGAAAGTGGCGATGATCAGTGGTTTCACCGTTTACCTTTCTATTAGCCTAGTGCTGGCATTGGCGACGGGAATTTATACCGACATGGGTATTGGTATGCTCATCGGCTGGTTGGTGTTTGCTGCTGTCGCCGCGATGGCATCAGAGCTCATTGTCGGCATTGCGGCCATGCACTCAGGCTGGTTCCCCTCGTTTGCCACTGGTCTTATTTTCTTAGTACTTGGCATGTTGATTGGTTTTCCAAATGAGGCGCTGGGTATCTTAGTCGCCTTTACGGTATCCACTGGGCCTGCATTTGCTGATATGGCTTATGACTTGAAATCGGGCTGGGTTATTCGTGATAACGGTCAAGATGAAGAGTATGAGCTGGAAGGTCGTCGTCAACAGTACTTCGCGGAATTGTTTAGCTTTGGTGTGGCGATTCTGGTGGTTGCGTTTGCTTACCAGTACTACTTTAACCAAGATCTCGTTCCGCCAGTTGCGCGTGTTTATGTTGCCACGATTGAAGCGGGAACAGACCATAATGTTGCCTTGTTGCTGGTGATTTGGGCATTGGTTGGCGGCGTCATTCAGTTCCTCGGTGGCATCTCACGTCAAATTGGCGTATTGCTCGCAACCGGGTTGTTGATTACATCACCAACCGCCGGAATTATGATTTTCGTCGGCCTAGGAATTCGCTATTTGGTGGTTAAACGCTATGGCCAAGAAGGGTTAAAGCCGCTGTATGTGTTAGGTGCGGGGGCGATTTCCGGTTCAGCGCTGTATAGCTTCTTCTCATCGACACTCAAGCTGGGTTCGAAAAACTAATTGGAGATAACGATGAAACTACTGTTGTGTAGCAGTTCAAGCTACAAAGACACGGGTTATCTGACGCATACCGAAGATACGATGCGCCAGTTTATAAGCCGTATAGAACCTAGCATTACCCAAGCGTTATTTATTCCTTACGCTGGAGTGACGAACAGTTACGATCAATATTTACAGCGAGTGACTCCGCATTTCGCGGGGTTAGGGATTGATCTGCTGGGTCTTCATCAGGTGGACGACCCACGTCAAGCGTTAGCCGATGCACAGCTGATCATTGTAGGCGGAGGTAATACCTTCGCTCTATTGAGCCGTCTTCAGCAGCAGGGGTTGCTTGAAGTGATTAGAGAGCAAGTGGCAGCGGGTACGCCTTATATTGGTTGGAGTGCGGGTTCAAACCTAGCAGGAATGCGCATCAGCACCACCAATGATATGCCAATTGTTGAGCCACAAGATTTCAACGCCCTTGGCTTGGTGCCGTTTTTGATCAACCCGCATTTTATTAGTGGGCAGATTGCGGGTCATAATGGCGAAAGCCGTGAGCAACGTTTGGCCGAATTTATGATCATGAACCCGACAGACTCGGTCGTTGCGATACATGAAGGAAGTGCCATTATTCGTGATGGTGACACCTTGTCTCTGGTGGGCGACGATGATGGGCATTTATTTTTGGGCGGCGAGCAATCGAGTATTGCGCGCGGGCGATGTGATGCCCTATTAGGAGCTAAATAACCATGGTTTCTAAAGTAGGGGTATTACGTGTCGTAAGCTCTGAAGACCGAGACTTTTTGGAATGTCATCAGCGGTTGATGGAACAAGTGTGCCCCGGCAAACAGTGGGAGTCTCGCTGTCTTCCTGAGCAACCCAATGGCATTCATGATCCCCAAACATTTGCTGAGGCGCTGCCGAAGATTCTATTTCTAGGGACCACTTGGCAACGTGATATTGATGTTCTAGTGGTGAGCTGTGCCGCAGACCCTGGGGTTGGAAAGTTGAGGGAACTGCTTAATATTCCGGTGATCGGCGCAGGAGAAGCTTGCTGCAAAATGGCTCGCCAATATGGCAATGTGATTGGCATATTGGGTATTGAACCCGAGCAGCCTGCAACGTTCACTCGAGCGCTTCAAGGGTGTAAAACCTTATATCTTCGTCCGGATAACGTGCATTGCACTCACGATATTCATAGTGACCAAGGGCGAGCATCAATCATTGCCGCTGCACTTGAGTTACAACGAAAAGGTGCTCAAGTGATCGCTCTGGCTTGCACTGGCATGGCGACGACAGATGTGGTTAGTTTATTAGCTCCGCATTGTGAATTGCCCGTCATTAACCCAGTAATGGCAGCGGGAGAGCTATTGGCACTGCGATACCCTAACTAAATACACAGCCATCTTGAATTGAAGCGCCCATTTGTTGGGCGTTTTTTGTCTCAAAATTGTGATTTTGGTTCAATTTAGCAATAACTCTTATGTTAAGTGATAAAACAATCAAAAGTAGTATGAATCTGTTGAATCAATTGCTATAAAAGGGCTAGGTTTGTCAAAGTGCTGAACAATTGCATTAAAAAGTTGAGTTGTCGTTAGGTTTATTGCGAGCCTAAGTTAATGCGAAAACAGTGCATAGATGTGAATCATTCTCTGTGGGTACCTCAATATGCGCTTGCGCAGTTTACTATTGCTGATCGTCGTTTTTCTCTCTCTTCCCTGGGCGGCGGTTGGGGCCACTTCTGCGGCTCAATCGATATACCTTTCCGATGTGAGCTACTTTCGAGAGCCACCTAAAACGCCTTTGTCGATGTTGCAAGCCTATGAGCGTTTTGAGCACCAGAATAACGTGAACATCACGCAGCGTCGACTGCTTACGTTTGGTATTAATGATGACGCGATTTGGGTACGGCTTAGGATTAATAATCTCAATCCACACTCTGAGATGCGGCGATTAATTGCTGCGCAAACATGGACCGACTACCTCGACGTGTATCTGATAAGCCCGCAGCAACCAATAGAGCATTGGTATGCGGGTGACCGCCAAGAGGCGGGGCCCCATTTACTGCCGGAAGTCGGCTATGTGTTTAATTTCAACGTGCCACCCGGACAAACAGAGCTGCTGATTCGCGCGCAAAGCAAGGATCCTCTGGTTCTGCCTCTTGAGCTAGAAAGCGTACAACATGCAAGGCAATCTGACGCGATTGACCATGTGATGTCAGGATTGTTGTTTGGGGTGTTGATGACCTTAGTCGGCTACAACATCATACTTTACTTGACGCTAAAGCAATTGGATTCGCTGTTTTATAGTTTGTACATCAGCTGCTTTGTGATCTTGAATTTTGCTTATAGTGGTTACGCGTTTGCTTGGGTTTATCCACATTTACCGCTAGTCCAAAATTATTCGATCCTTTTATTCATGGTTCTTCATGGTGTTTTTGGGCTTATTTTTGTCTCTCAGTTTTTACAGCTTCCTTCTCGCAGGCCACTATTAGCCAGTATTATTCGCGTTTATAACAGTGTCGGTGTGATTGCGATTGCTGGTTTCATCATGGCACGAATGCAACTTTATAGCGCACTGCTGGCTTTTTGTTTCTTATCGCTCACTTCGATATTGATGATCGTGGTGGGTATTTGGAACTTGGGTAAAGTCAGAGATTCACAATACTTTCTACTGGCGGTGCTGTGCAGCATGATTGGTGTGCTGATTACTGCGATGTCAGTGTGGGGTGTCATTCCATTTACCTATTATAGCTATCATGCGGCAACGTATGGTGTGGTGTGTGAAGCGGCGATTTTAGCCGTGGTGCTGGCCAATAGGTTAAAACGCATTGAACGCGAGCGGATCGCAACCAAGTATTTATCCTCTTATGACCCATTAACTAAGCTGCTCAATCGCCGTGGTTTTGTCGAGAAAAGCAATAAGATTCTTGAGCATAAAGTGTTTGCGACTCAGCCGTTAAGCCTTGCGATCATCGATGTCGATTATTTTAAAGTCATCAATGATACCCACGGGCATCAAATTGGAGATTTAGCCCTGTCGCATCTATCGCAGTTACTTAAACGTCACACTGAAGCGCAAGATGTGGTCGCGCGCTGGGGCGGTGAAGAGTTTGTGGTGCTATTTCCAAATACGGATTTTGCCCAGACTTATACCGACGCAGAGCATTTGCGTGCTGTGATTGAAACTTCACCGCTAATCTTAGATGACAGAAGTGTTTCAATGACGGCAAGTTTCGGCTTAGCGACTCGCGAATCGCATGAAAGCATAGAGTCTTTGTTGGCCCGTGCTGATCAGCATCTGTACGCTGCGAAAAGTCAGGGCCGCAACTGTGTGCAGCCACAGCCCAGTATGCACACAGCGCCACTTATTGATTAATGTTGGGCGAGCGCGACACCATTTCTTCCGTGGTCAATAATGGTACTCGTGTCGACAGCGCGTTCAGCGCAATGTTATGCAGAATTTCATCGACGGTGGTGCAGCACTCTTTGAGAATGGATATTTGATATTTTTCCGCTGTTTTTGAAAGCGCAGTATGGGTAATGCAATTCTGCGTCATCATCCCAGCAACAAATACGCTTTGCACTTCTAATTGAGTGAGCACCGCATCTAACTCTGTTTGCCAAAAACTGTCCGCCGAGTGTTTTGTAATAATAGCCGAGTCAGGGCTTACCGCTAATAAGCGAGAATGGAGCTTAACGCCTTCACTATTAGCCACAAAAAACGGGGCATGCTCACTTTGTGCGATATGTTGAACCACAATCACCTCCATTGCGTTGTGCTGAGCTGTTTCGATAGCCTGCAGGATATTGTTTAACGTTGCATCGCTATTCCAAAGTGGATACTTGCCGTTTGGGAAGTAGTCATTTTGAATATCAATGACGATCAGTGCCTGTTTTGTCATATTGTAATCCTCATGTTTGTTCGCTTCTTAGTATCGAGGGTTGGACGGAACTTTTTTAGAGGCTAAAATGACATAAAAGAAGCCAAAAACGACAAGGTGGTCAATTTGTCATACGTCATTAACGTCGCGATTGTCAGTTGTAGCAATGCATTAAAGTCAGCGGTTTTTGGCTTAGAAGAGATGTTTTTGTTAGCCAATCGAATGACCAACGATTTAGGCAACGACGTGGTTTTTCAGCCGAAAATTATCAGTCAAACCGAGCTGGCCTCTTCTCGGTTTCACGTGATCATATTACCGCCGAGTGTGAATGTACCAAGCGAAGAGCAACAAACGGCGATAGGTTCTTCTCTCAGGCAGCAATATCAATCCGGTGCGGTCATTACAGCGGCTTGCGCCGGGGTATTTCTGTTGGCGGCAAGTGGGTTGGCTGGGAATCGCGAAGTAACGACTCATTGGGCACTGGCGGAGATTTTCAAACGCCAATTCCCAACCACGAAACTCAATACCAACAAGATTGTGATAAACCACCAAGACGTGATGACCGCTGGCGGAATGATGTCGTGGGTGGATTTGGGGTTTGAGATCATTGCCAAATACACGTCAAGCCAGGTGGTAAGGCAACTGGGGAAGACTTTAGTGGTTGATACTGCGCCCCGCAAGCAAAGCTTTTATCAGCAATTTGTACCCGATAAATCCCATGGGGATGAAGCGATTCTGAATATTCAACAGTATATTAATCTTCGTTATCATGAGCCGCTAGAGGTTAGGGCGCTGGCTCAATACGCCAATATGACGGAACGTACTATGCAGCGCCGGTTTCTTAAAGCCACGGGGTACTCTCCCAATCAGTACCTGCAACGATTGAGAATTCAAAAAGTGTGTGAGTTGTTGGAATCCACACAAAGCGCCTTTGAGTCAATTGTGTATCAAGTGGGATATACGGATATTAGCGCTTGCCGAAAAGTGTTTATTAAAGTGATGGGATTAACGCCAAGAGAGTTTCGTCAGCGCTTTAGTAAATGACTGGCTAAAACACTAAAAAGCCACTCTGTTGAGTGGCTTTTTTTAAACTAAGCGATTTTCTGAATTTCAAATTGGTTACTTGGGGTGACAATCTCATCTTGACCAGCAATGGTCATCAGTTCCCAAGAGCCACGTTGCTGCGTGACTTTTAATACGCCATAAACGGCGTTATTGGTGTGCTGAAAGGCCTCCACGGCAGACATCCCTTTCACTAAACACGCAGTGAAGATCGCGCTGATCAAATCACCGACGCCGACAGGGGCACGCTCAAAC
The DNA here is from genome assembly GCF_042428525.1 of Vibrio olivae. Lineage (NCBI taxonomy): Bacteria > Pseudomonadati > Pseudomonadota > Gammaproteobacteria > Vibrionales > Vibrionaceae > Vibrio > Vibrio olivae. The sequence continues at coordinate 1,461,499 of NZ_JBHMEP010000001.1, read as the reverse complement.
TCGATCTCCGGTCTTTGCAGCAAGTAACAGCCATTTTCTGTGGCTAAAATCGTGGTGAATACGCCATCTGAGACTGAGTGAAGGTGTTTCACTAATACGACTTTAGGGCCGAGTGTCATGGCTTTTTGGCATGCGGTAATGGCTTGTTCCACATTGTTGATTTCTATCCCTGTGAACTGGGTCAGCTCAAATTGATTGGGTACGATGACATCGGCAACGGGCATCAGGTTCTCAATTAACTGCTCCGCGACACCATCCGAAACGATGCAGCCTTTTTTGGGATCCCCCATGACTGGGTCACAAACATACAAACAAGATGGGCTTTCTGCCTTGATTTGGTTAACCGCTTCAGCGACCGCAAGGCATTGCTCTGCACTTCCTTGGTAACCAGAAATCACCGCCTGACAGTGCGCCAATTGATCAATATTCGCTAAGCCTTTAATCAAGGTACGGATATCTTCTGAGTCAAACGCTTTGCCAGTAAAACCTTGGGTGTATTGGGTATGATTAGAAAATTGAACCGTGTGGATCGGCCAAGCTTCAATTCCCATTCTTTGAATAGGAAATACGGCGGAGCTGTTTCCAGCATGTCCGAATACAACGTGACTTTGGATAGATAGAATTCCGTTCATGACTGTCTCTATAGGTAATACGATAAACTGATGATCTAAAGGGCGTAAGGCGCGGCTTGAGGTCACTTAAAATACAGGCAAACGCTAGGGTGTCAAACACTATCTTAAAACACGCAATATGCTTAATGAACATAAGGGACATAGAAGCGGATGATTGTGGTGTTGCTATGAAAGTCGTCAGCGCGTTGCTTGTCTTATTCTAACTTTTTCCTTTGCTATCGTCATGCCACTTCCACGGATTACATTAAACAACGGCGCTTGAAATATAAATGACACGTTTACTCGATAACGTATGCGTGCGAATAGTGAGAGTCCAAGCGTTAGGGTGCAAAGCAGCGAGTATGACGAAGTATAAAAATCCGTTGGATAGCCGAATTATAAAAATGCTACAAAATCATGGTTTGATTAAAAAAGAAGCGCAGGCCTATCTAAAACAGCATATTTATAAGCTTGAGCCAAATGAGATAGCCAAAATCAAAAACTACTCGACACATTTTGGTCTAAACGCAAAGCAAAAATTGGTGGACGAAATCCTAGAACTGCGGCGAGAAGTACTGATTTCTAAACTTAATCACTGTGAAGTAAATCACTCATAATTCTGTCATTTTTATCTTGTAGCTTGGTGATGAGCAGAAAATTTGAGGCAAATTGTCGCCCCAAATTTCTACTGTCCTTGTACATGTGCATATTCGTTTGCGCCTAATTCATTAGGCGCTTTTTTTATTCAGCCATGTCGCGACATCTAATCAATTCGTTTTTGGCGCAGAGAATGGAGAGTGAGTAGTGTTGTCACTGCCATCACGGCACCTGTCGCCCACATATTTGAACGAATACCGAGGTGGTCAATGAAGGTTCCACTGAATGACGCGCCAACGATAGCTGCAATTTGCAGGGATGCGGAATACAGCCCGCCAGCACTTTCAGCAGCGTCCGGTAGGGCCCGGGTAATCCATGTTGACCATATAATTGGCAGTACCGCACCAAAAAAGCCCCAACAGGCAATCAAGAGATAAGCTAGCATCGGGTAGTGGGGGCCACCCAGTAAAGCCAGTGCGACGATAACCATGGCAACAGGCATACCAACCATAATCTGCTTGAGCGCGCGCTGCGCTAGCACACCGGCAAATGTCGCGCCCATAAAGCTAGCAATACCAAACAAAACCCAAGAGATAGAAACTTGCTCAATGTTAAAGTTCAAGTAGGTTTCCATGTATGGGCGCATGTAAATATAGAGCATTTGGTTACCAGTAAAACTGAGCAGCATGGCGATAAACGCAAGTTTAATCCCCGGACGAGCAAGAATTTTACGCATTCCGTTATTATGCGTTTGTCCTTCACTGGCCACTGAGGGCAGGGTTATCCATTGCAGTAGCAGCACTAAAATTGCCATTGCGCCTACGGCGATGAACACAATACGCCAACCAAATTTATCACCCAGAAAGCTACCAAGTGGCGCGGCGGCGACCAGTGCGAGCGAGACGCCAGAGAAGATAATCGAAAACGCTGACGCGACGCGATGAGCGGGGACGAGCTTCATGGTCACAGCGGTCAGAATGGCCCAAAAGCCACCAATCGCCACGCCGAGTAAAACTCGCGCAAGTAATAAAAACCAAAAGGACGTCGCCGAGGCGGTGACAAAACACGAGAGGATCAGAAGGCTTGAAAAGCCGAGAATCAGTGTTCGGCGATCACTGTTTTTTAATAGCGAGGGCACAACTAACCCTGAGAACATGGCTAACGCAGCGGTTGTTGAGATCATTTGTCCGGCAACGCCAGTCGATATATTTAACTCCTGAGCCATTTGGGTCAGTAAGCTGACAGGCAAAAGCTCCGCTGAAATCAGTGATGCCACTCCGAGCATCATGGCGAAAATAGCCCACCAATTGGTTTGATTTACTGACTCAGGCGTTTGTTCTATGGATTGCTCACTGGACACACTCATTGAATAAAAATCACTCCGTTGTGATAGGTTAAAAATATCGACGTAGAGCATTATTCTAATGAGATTTTTGTGATCTATGTTTGCCTAATATTGCGTGTTGTTTACCCCTTTGTGCTTTTTAAACTTGTGAAGCGTTGAGTGATTGACTGAAAAAGAGGAAGAAAGAGTTTGCGATTGTTCAGTAACACACTGCGAGCTCATGAGCGAGTAAGGCGTCGAAAATGCCTTGGGAATCCCAAAAAAGACTAACGCCAGCAATAAGCACCAATACAGAATCAATAATGAATGCCGAGAAATTACCATAATACCTCCTAGGCGTGTGTAATAGCCCCTTTGCTGTTTAATTTAGGCGTGCCTTTAGCGGATAGAGCGTGATGTAGGTAGCTTGCCGAACAATTTCATACTAACGATTAGCGTAACTAGGTAAGGGGAGGGTAACACGCCGGCTTGGCTGGGGCGGCGTGTTGCTTAACTCTTTATTTGTGCTGCCTAACTAACCATTTGTAGACATCTGAGTTGGCGTAAGCCGTTTCCCATGAGGCATCATGATCGCCGCCTTCAATTTCCGTGTAACGAAGGAGTGCTGTTGAGCCGCCTGAGCGAATAATGGCATCGACCATATCTCGGCTATATTGCACATCGGTCACTGGGTCGGAATCACCAGCAAATACCCAAGTTGGAATTTGATTGATGATTTTGGCTTGAGAGGGATCAGCGCTACCGGCAATGGGTAAGGCAGCAGCGAAAAACATCGGACGCTGCATCATTGCATTCCAAACGCCTTGCCCACCACGAGAGAGCCCAGTGATATAGATTCGTTTTGGGTCGATATGTTGGTTTTGCTCGAGCATGTGGTCGATCAAGTGGAGCAGAGCGGTCATCGAAGGTGTTGAGGGCGTGGATGGAAAGTGGTAAGGCTCAAGCGTTGTCGAAGCCCAGCGCATTGGTTTTGGCGTTTGCGGAGCAAGCACCAAAGCGGGTTGAATGGCTTGATTCTTTGAACTGGCAAAGTATTGAGGACCAAAACCAGTACCTTGATACATTTGCGCTTGATTATCGGTTCCGGCTTCACCGCTACCATGCAGGTGAATAATTAATGGGAGTGATCCTTTCGAGTCTGGGGTATACAGCTGGTAGGGTAAACTGAAATTACCGTCGTCATAGTGGCCTTGAGTCCAATTGGCGATAGCAAGGGGAGAAGCCAGAACTAGGGTGGCAGACGTGAACAGTAACGGAAAAGTTGTCATAGCTTAACTCTTTGTATTTATTATTAAATTATACGAATTGCAAACCCTAGCATAACGAGTGAAACCCAAGCGAGTTCACGCTCACAACTCACTGGTTTTTGACGGTTTATTGGCAATTAAAAAATTCTGGTGGCGCGGCGCCTAAGGATAAACGCGTTCCGTTTAGTACAATAGTTTCGAAAAAATAAGTGCTTATCCATAAAACGAACTATTTACTGCTATTCTGTTTATTAACGAGAGCTTAATACAGAAGACGAAATGCTGCTGACGCGGAATTTTCCAAAACTCATCTTAATCCTCATTTCTTTTGGCATAGTCATTCTTGTCACCGATTTCCTGACGCAAAAATATCTGTTTTCTAATCAAGTGGAAACGGTGGCGCTCAGCAATGCCGTTAAACGTAGCCAAGAGCGTGAAGGGATGCTACTCACCTTCTTTGAGCGCTCAGCCAATACGCTTAATGCGATAAGACAAAGCAATAGCTTTAAACAATTTTTTATCGGCCAGCCATCGTCTAAGCAAGCAGTCGAAGGGATGATGTTGGCCATCGCTCGCAGTCAAAATGACATTATGAAAGCGCGTTATATTGATGAAAATGGGCGTGAAGTAGTGCGTATTGAGCGTGAAAATCTGGGAAAACCAGCACAAGTGGTCAATGACGCTCAGCTGCAGGGAAAAGATCATCGTTACTTTTTTTATGAATCAATCAATCGCCCTGCAAACCAAATTTGGTTTTCAGATATTGACTTAAATATGGAACATGGCGCTATCGAGCAGCCGTACAAACCGACGTTTCGCGCTGTGCTCCCTCTGAACATTGACGGGCAATTTAAAGGCATATTGATCATCAATTATTTTATGCAGCCTTTGCTCGATACGTTTGCCAACACCTCGCTATACCATATCATTTTGGCGGATATCGCTGGTGAAACCCTCATTCATTATGATTCAGCTCGTAATTGGAGCCGTTTTTCAGGAGGGGAAAAATTGACGGCAGATTTCGCCGAGTGGGACGCGATAACACAGAAAACTGAGTACAAATCGCAACGCTTTTTTGCTCGTCACCTCGATTTGCCGATGGAACAAAAGCTGATTCTGATTATGTCACTGAACAGTGAATACTTGGCCTATCAAGAAACACTGTTCTCTAGAGGATTAGTGTACGCCACAGGCGTTACTTTATTAATCACCGCACTGTTTGGGTTGGTGTTTGCCCAGATATTGAATAAGTTTTTTGTCAATTATGAAACTCAGTCCGAGTATATCGAAGCACTTACTGGCCTGAACAATCAGATTCATTCGTTGCTTGAAAAAAACTCACTGTATATGGAAATGGCCAGTGATGGGATTCATATATTGAATCAGCAGGGGGACGTCGTGGTATGTAGCCAAGCGTTTGCCGATATGCTTGGCTATAGCCGCGAAGAGGCGCTTAACCTTAATGTTCGTGATTGGGAAGCCCAGCTTGGCCCTGAAGATATCGATATGGCGATGAAGTCATTCACAGAAGAACCGAAAAGCTTTGAAACACAGCATCGACGTAAGGATGGCAGTATCATTGATGTTGAAGTGAATGTGAAATGGTTTAAAACCGGAGATGGAGACTTATTCTATGCTTCTTCCCGAGACATTACCCAGCGTAAGGCGATGGAAATCGAGCTGCACAGATTGGCAACCACGGATTTCCTCACAGAGCTACCAACACGGCGCATTTTCTTTGAACAACTTAGCATTGAGCTTGAGCGCTATCATCGTTATCGGCACCCTGTCTCGGTGGTGATGCTCGATTTAGACCACTTTAAAACCATTAATGATAGCTACGGACACGGGGTGGGGGATGAAGTGCTGAAACAGCTTGCTCAGATTTTGTTTCAAGAAATCCGCAAAGTGGACATTGCCGCCCGTATTGGTGGCGAAGAGTTTGCACTCATACTCACTGGCGCAGATAAAGATAAAGCCATGGTTTGCCTGGAGAGAATTCAGAGCCGTATCGCGCAAAGTCATGTAGCAGTAGGCAACAAGCGTGTTACCTATACCATCAGCCTCGGAATCACTGAAGTTCATGATCAAGACAGCGATGTTGACCAAATTGTTGAGCGGGCAGATAAAGCGCTCTATCAAGCCAAACGACTGGGACGAAACCGTGTTGAAGTCGATCAATCAGAGCGGATTAGCTAAGTCATCATGTTATTACGGACAGATTAATCTTGTTGCATGTGATGCTTTTCAACTAGTGACGTAAAAATGCCGTTGTCTTTAATTATCGCAAGGCCGCGGTTGAAATCTTCGACGAGCTTTCCGTGGTTGGGGTTATGTTGGCCAAAGGCAACGTGTAATGGATAGCTTTTGTAGGCTGGTTTTAGCAGCTTAGTGGCGTGAGGCGGTAATGTTTCTTTGATGGTTTGATAATTATAATTGAACACTTCTTTTGGCGTAATGATCGCATCGAGACGTTTTGCATACAGCTTGCGAATATTTTGAGCTTCGTTGGTGACTGGCGATACCCGCACTCCATCTTGACGTAAATCTTCGGCAGACAGTGATCCACGGAGTACTCCGACCGTCAGATTGTTTAAGTGATGGATGTCCTGAGAAGATTGCATTGGATGTTCTGCTAAGGTAATCAACATTTCATTGACTTCCCATACGAGATGAGAAAACGTCAGATACTGTTCGCGTTCTGTGTTTTTATAAATCGCAATCACACCATCGACTTTCCCTTCTTTGGCTTCTTGCAAGGCACGAAGCCAAGGTCGAAACCGAATCGTCACGTCATAGCCCATATGAGAGAACGCTTGGCTTGTGACTTCAGACATAAACCCTAGCTCAGGTAAATCTCGCCCCGTATACGGCGCCCACTCCAGAGTCGAGAGTTCAATCGATGGTTGGTTCGATAGTGCGCGGCTTGGCAGCAGAAGACCTACGACCAGTAACCACAAAACACTATGCTGACGAATAGACATAACGTATTGACTCGCTTTGAATTTATTTCACGCTTTATGAGTATAGGTGCGCTTTCAATAACCAGCGAGTCAAACGAGGTGATTAGGCCAGCCGAGCGCCATTGGCTAATGGCTTGTCAACGCTGGCTAATACCACGGAGCCATCGGCTTGGTGTAACCCTGTCACTAAGCATTCCGACATAAAGGGCCCTATCTGCTTGGGTGGGAAGTTGACCACGGCCAACACTTGTTTACCGACCAACTCTTGAGGGTCATAAAGATCGGTAATTTGGGCACTGGTCTTTTTTATACCAATTTGAGGGCCAAAGTCGACGTGCAGTTTGTACGCCGGACGCCGAGCTTCGGGAAATGGCTGCGCCTGAACAATCGTTCCCGCACGAATATCGACTTTCTGAAAGTCGCTCCACTGTAATGAATTCATGTTGTGTCCTAGTAAGTTAAAGGTTGTTATTGTTGGCCGTAGAGCGGATATTGACCTCGTTCAGCCGCCTCGTTATGGTAAGTGCTTTTCGCTCTACCAAGAGGGGCTACCAAAAGGAATTCACATTGCGCCCACGTATCACCATTCGTAGCTATCAACCTGTTTCGAAAGGTCATGAACACAATCACCATCAGGTTTTAATCCCTTTGCAAGGGGAAATCGAGCTAACCGTGGCCAAGCGTTATTTTGTCGCCAAATATGGCGACTGTGTGTTGATTCCCGCAGGTTGCCATCATCAGTTTCAAGCTCGCCAAGACTTTCGGTTTTTAGTGATTGATAGCCCTGAATTACCGCGTCCGTTACTTGATCACATTGACGCTGCGATCAAACTGGATGCGCCAGCGCTTCATTACATTGCTTATATTGAAACCCAGCTTGGGACGCAAATTGCGCCAACTGTCGAGCAAAATATTGTGTCTCTTCTTTTCGCTTTGCTTGAAAACCAAAAGCCGAGTAACAAGCTCGATAATCGCATCGCGAAAGTCCTCTCTGTGCTTGAGCAAGAGATTGACCAAGCGCATTCGATAGAACATTTAGCCCGTATTGCTTGTTTAAGTAGTACCCAATTTAAATGGCTATTCAAACAGCAGTTGGCGATGACGCCGATGCAATACCTCACCAAAATTCGCATGCAGCAGGCGAAGGTATTGCTGACCAATACGGATTTGCCCATCACTCTGGTGGCTGAACGTGTCGGCTATGCAAGTTCGAGCGCATTTACAAGGCGTTTCCTGACGTATTATGGGCAAGCACCAAAACATTACCACCATCGACAAAACCAGACTATAACCTGAGCTGGACGGTAAAAGTTGACCGAAAAGGCGTACTTATTGCCTGAAAAGACGGAGACTTAGCGCTAGTTAACAATCAATTGCACTTGATAGTAATTATCATTATTATCAGCGACGTTGGTATTTAATAGATAAAAAGGTATGTCGGTGTGCGAGTCTTGAAACACAAAATGCTCCGTTGTTTGGCTGGGATTTCTCTTATGCTTATTTCGATGATGAGCCAAGCCACTTTTCTGCAGGTCTCGCATGCCATGGGGCAAACAAACCTCGATAAGCCCGCTCAGCGAGTTGTGACTCTGTTTCAAGGGGCGACCGATTCGCTGGTGGCACTGGGGATTCAACCCGTGGGAGTGGTTGATTCTTGGACCGAAAAGCCGACGTATCATTACTTGCGACCTTCACTTGAAGGTGTGACTCACCTCGGGTTAGAAACTCAGCCGAACCTTGAAGATATCGCCGCACTTAAACCTGATGTGATTATCGGCGCTCGCGCTCGACATGAAAAAATCTACGCCCAATTGAAGAAAATTGCGCCAACGGTGATGACAGACAATGTATACGATTTTGAGCAGACGCTGTCTTTAGCGGCAAAAGTGACGGCAACTGAGGCTAAAGCTCAACAGCTTTGGCAAACTTGGCAGCAGAGGGTGGCAGACTTTCGTCAACAGATTAAACACAAAAGCAACGGCTGGCCGCTGTCTGCTTCCATTCTTGATGTCCGTGCTGACCATCTTCGAATTTATTTAAACAACAGCTTTGCGGGCTCGGTATTAGGTTCGATTGGCTTCCAGTTTCCCATTCGTCATAACGACACATGGGGCATGAAAATTAAGACCAAAGAGTCGTTACCTAGCATCAATGCGGACGTCTTTTTCGTGATAAGCCACGGTAATCAGCCGGCGGTGCAACAAAATTATCGAGCTTGGCGCAGTCATCCCCTTTGGCAGGTACTTAAAGCGCCGCGAACCCAACAAGTTTATGAGGTTAACCAAGTCGCCTGGTTACTGTCTGGTGGGATTTTGGGGGCGAACTTAATGCTTGATGAACTCACCGAGATTTATCAGCTGCCAAAAGGCGAGCAATAATGCCTGCGATGCATGCCCAACTTTTTATCCGTTACGGCGTATTGGTGTTATCAGTACTGATTTGTGTTGGCGCCTTTGTTACTAGCCTCGCCTTAGGTCAGTATTCGGTATCATTGCAAGACGTGTGGCTGGCATTTTGGCACCCAGACCCAAGCGCCATAGAGCACGTGATAGTCACCACTATACGCTTATCACGCTCTGTGGTTGCCGTTTCGGTGGGCGCCGCGCTTGCCGTAGCAGGGGTGTTAATGCAAACCTTGACGCGCAATCCATTAGCATCCCCAGCGATTTTTGGTGTCAATGCCGGCGCCGTATTTTTTATCGTCCTCGCGTCGCAGTGGTTTGCGATGAGCGCCATGAGTGACTTAGTGTGGATTGCGTTTTTAGGTGCAGCAGTGGCGGGAGCCTTGGTTTATACCTTGGGTAGTATGGGGCGCGACGCTCAATCACCAGTACGAATGGTCTTGGCGGGCGCTGCTGTCACGGCGTTATTTATGGCATTTACTCAAGGAATACTGGTTGTTGGTCAAGAGGGGGTTGATAGTGTTTTATTTTGGGTTGCTGGGTCCGTCTCGGGGCGTGAATTAGACGTTATTACTCCTGTGTTGCCGTACCTTTTGGGAGTGATGCTCGCTGCGCTGTTTTTAGCCCCTCACATGAATATCTTGCTCTCGGGCGATGATGTCGCCACCGGTTTGGGAGTGAACACCACTTTGCTGAAGGCGGCACTAAGTGTGCTGGTGATCATATTGGCCGGCGCTTCCATCAGTATGGCGGGAAATATTGGGTTTATTGGTTTGGTGGTTCCGCATATGGCGCGAGCCGTTGTCGGCAATGATCACAAATGGTTGCTGCTACTTAGCGCGATATGGGGAGCGAGTTTACTCTTGATCGCGGATGTGGCTGGGCGACTGATGATTGCGCCGCAAGAAGTACCGATCGGCGTTATGACCGCGTTGATTGGCACGCCATTTTTTATCTATCTCGCCAGAAAAGGAAAGCGTGATGCCTAAACAATGGATATATCGCAGCCGTTTGGGGTCGTTTAGTCTGCCAGTGTCATCACTGCTGATGCTCATGGGATTATTAATCCTCACCGCGCTCATCAGCATGCTGTCGTTATCGGCGGGATCCACTTGGTTGCTGCCGAGTGAGGTGATCAATGCTTTGATGCATTCTTCCTCACAGGCGCAATCGCTGGTGGTGGAAACGCTGCGCTTACCTCGAGTGATTATGGGCCTGATGGTTGGAGCGGGTCTAGGTTGTTCTGGGCTTATATTGCAGTCGGTGATACGCAATCCGCTGGCTTCACCGGATGTCGTGGGAATTACCTCTGGCGCCTCCGCCGCGGCGGTGTGTTTCTTGAGCTTTTTCCAACTGAGTTTGAGTATGGCCTGGTTGCCGCTGTTTGCTATTATCGGCGCCGTCTTTGCTGCAAGCTTGGTGTATCTTTTGGCTTGGCGTGGTGGCGTGACGCCAATGCGCATGATTCTGGTCGGTATTGGTATCTCAGCAGCGATGAGTGCGGTGACCACTTTTATGTTGGCTACGGGTTCGGTGTCTGGCAGTTTGGCTGCGTACATTTGGCTCACAGGCAGTATTTATGGAGCGAATTGGCAAGATGTTCAAGCCCTGCTGCCATGGCTACTGCTTTCCTTGCCTTGCGCCTTACTGTTTACGCGCAGCATTAACGCACAGGAACTTGGCGATAACATCGCTATCGGGCTGGGTATATCAATCCAAAAGCTGCGCATGATATTGGTTGCTCTCAGTGTATTACTGGCGGCGCCCGTCGTTGCTTACGCGGGAGCGGTTGGGTTTGTTGGGCTTATTGCGCCGCATATTGCGCGGCGTTTAGTTACTCGCGGTTTTGGACTATTGATGCCAGCCAGTGCATTGGTTGGAGGAATTCTGGTTGTACTCGCTGATTTATGCGCTCGCATGTTATTTCAGCCTTTGGATATTCCTGCTGGGGTCTTTGTTTCTGCCATTGGCGCGCCATTTTTCCTTTATTTACTGTTTCGTCAACGCTTTTAAATATGGTCATCATTAAGGGATATTCATCATGACAACCAAACCTTCGAGCCCACTGGCGACCAAAGAACTGGTGCTGGGATACCAGCAAACGACCATCATTCAGTCTCTGGATTTAAATATCGAACCCAACCAAATTACGGTCTTGGTGGGCGCCAATGGGTGTGGTAAGTCGACGTTATTGAAATCGATGGCAAGGCTGCTGACGCCACTTTCTGGCGATATCTTTCTCAATCAACAGAACTTGCACCAAATCCCAGGTAAACAGGTTGCACGCCAACTGGCGATCTTGCCGCAAGGGCCGATTGCCCCCGAAGGGTTGAGCGTTGAACAGTTGGTTCGTCAAGGGCGCTACCCTCATCAAAGTTGGTTACAAAGTTGGACAGAACATGACGAGCAGTTAGTGCAGCAGGCATTAAAAGCAACCAACATGCTGGCGCTTTCTCATCGCGCTGTAGAAACGTTGTCAGGTGGTCAGCGACAACGTGCTTGGATCGCCATGGCGCTTGCTCAACAAACCGATGTTTTGCTATTGGATGAGCCTACCACTTATCTCGATCTGACCCACCAAATCGAAATTTTAGATTTGCTGTTTGAGCTCAATCGCACCCAGAAAACCACCATTATTATGGTGCTCCACGATCTTAATTTGGCGTGTCGCTATGCTCATCAAATGGTCGCGGTGAAAGACGGGGAAGTGTTTCGTCAAGGCCCGCCCGAAGAGATTTTAGATGTCGATATGGTCAAAGCAGTATTCGATATGGACTGTCATTTAACGCAAGATCCTTTGTTTGGAACGCCAATGTGCGTACCCAAAGGCAAAGGCCGCAAGCTCAGCCACGTCTAATATGATGCACCAATTCACACGAGACGAATGGCAAAAGCTTTCAACCTTTGGCCTTAAGCCATGGCATGAGCGTGATGCGCGGTGGTCGACGGATGCTTCGCACCTATTGAATTCGCAACATGCGCTGGAGATTTTAGAATCGATTTGTCCTGAATTAGGGGCGCCGACATTGGCGGTCACCGCATCGCTGGTGATTAAGCGCAGCGCGTTTTTATTGCTCGCGCCGACGCTGTATGCAATGTCGGTATTCAATAAAGGCATTAATGGTCATATTGAGAACTGCAGTTTTGAGTATCAACTGCAACATAGGCTTTGGCGCTCCGGCTTATCTATCTTGGAGACGGCGATATTCCCCTTGCAAGGATGTCGCCGCCAATGGCGCGAGGCGCTATTAAAACAAGTGTTTGCTCACCATTTGACGCCGTTAGTGACTCACTTTCATCGCTTGACGGGGATTTCCACGCGTATTTTATGGGAAAACGTCGCTGTAAGAGTCTTTAGCATCTATGAGAGGCGCATTTTGCCAGCGGTTGATGGGCATGATCGCGATCAGGCTGAAGCGGATTTCGCGTTTATTGTCGATGCGCACAATCACACTATTTTTGGGCTTGAAGAAAACCCACTGACGCGTTTTTATCGGCCAAAGCGCCAGTACATCGAGCATGCTGAGCCTGTACGCATGCGACGCACATGTTGCTACTATTACCAAGCGACGAAACCTGCCGAGTACTGTTCTACTTGTCCGCTGCTTTTGAAGAAAAAGCCGAAAGGCTGACATAAAAAACGCACGGCCATGGCCGTGCGTTTTACGCCTGGTTCCAGTCAACCGATTAGAAGTTGAGGCTATACGCCAAGCTTACCGTGCGTCCGCGACCTTTAAAGTAGAAGTCGTCGTTCTTATAGGCACTTTGCGAATAGTAAGTGAAGTAATCTTCGTTAAGCAGGTTAGCGATGGAGACGCTTAGCTTACCGACGGGTAATTGATAACCGACTGATGCATCAACTAAGGTGTAACCATCAAACTCAAGTTCTTCATCATCAAAGCTTCGATCAAAGGCATGATTGGCTTGCAACATAGAAGACAGCGTTTCGTTCCATCGCGCTGTCCACGCAACGCGTAGACGGTTTGGTGGAATGGAAGCGCCAGACAGTTTGGTATCGACAGAGCCATCACCATCAGTATCCGATTTCCCTTGAATGTATGAGTAGCCGACATCCATTGTGTGGGCAGGATTGATACGCCAAGCCAGCGATGTTTCAACACCATGAATCTCTTTCTTCTCGCGCTTAACGGTATACAGCCCATTATTTTCTTCAATGCGACTGCCTAAATCAGAATTGGATTCATAGTAACTGATTTCAAAATCAACACTTTGGTTATTAAAGCGCAAACCGCCTTCGTAGTTGTCTGTTACAATCGGTGAGAGGTCAATCAGATCATCAACATCTTCTCCTGTGGTGCTAACGCCACGAAGTACGCGACCTACGTCAGGCATGCCAAAACCTTGAGAATAGTTGGCAAACACGCTGACTTGAGGTGTTAAGTGATAAACGGCGCCGGCGTTATACACGGTTTCATCGAAATCCGGTTTTCCACCTTGTACGGTCACGCCATTACGCGCCGCGACGGTTTGGTACGTATCGATATCCAGCACTGCGTGTTCATAACGTACTCCCGCTTGAAGAGAAAGTGATTCAATGGGTGTCAACTCAAGCTGCAGAAACGGCGCGTAGTTATCGTACGTGGTTTCTGGTACATAGCTGCGATTGGTTAAAATCAATTGTTGGCTGGTGGTATCTCGCAATAAATCTAGCCCAGTTGAGACTTTGAGTTTGTCATCAAACAATCCGCTTTTCGACAGCAACAACTTCGCGCCAAACTTCTCGGACTCGTTTTGTGATTGGTCGTAGATGGTGTCCGGTGTGCTAGGGTACTGAAAGCTGGAGGACGTTGTGGCGCCATAGCGACCCGTAAAATCTTGGTAGAAGGTTTGCACGTTGAGCTTCATGCCTGCGAGATCGCGGTCGGTGTACACCAGATTGACAGTTTGAACCTTATTATAGGGGGCTTTTCCCTCAGGAGTCCCTTTGACTGAAGAGGTGGCAATGCCATTGTCTCGGTCACCGCTGACACTCACAAAGTTTTGTTGGCCTTTGAGCTGGTAACGATTGTAAGAGAATTGAAGGTCACGGTCGTCATCAAGCCAGTAACCTAACTTAACAAATGCATCGTAGCTTTTTGAGTCCATAATATCGCCGCGAACGGTCGCCGCACCGATGTAGTCGCCATCAGAGTCAAGGTATACGCCTTGTTGTTCGCCGACGAACCCCACGAGATAATCGAAATCGTCGGTTGCGCCTTGAGCTTGATAGTTGATCTTATACGACATGGTATCGCTGTCGATGTTCTCTGTCGCCGAGGTTGTCTGCAGGCTAATATGTTGCTTTAAAGGTTGGGCGCTGCTGTTGGACTTGGTAATAAAGTTGATGATGCCGCCTGTCGCCCCTAAGCCGTGAATGGCACTGGCACCGTGAATCACCTCAATACGTTCCACCATTGAGAGATCAATGGTATGTGCAGAACGACTGCCTTCACGTAACGGGTTAGATTGAGGCACGCCATCAATCATATAAAGTACCGAGCGACCACGAAATGTTTGGCTGCTGTTATTGAGTTTTTGAGTATTCGGCGAATAGCTTGGCAGCAGGTTGGATAAAACTTGTGAACTATCCGTAGTAAAGGCCAGTTGCTGCTCAATTTGTTCACGAGAAATCACGGTAACAACTTGAGGAGTGTTGGCTTTAACTGAATCGGTTCGGCTTGATGCGATCACGACGATATCGGCATCATCGTCTTCAGCGATGGCAAATGGCGACGCAACAGCACAAGCCAGTGGCGTTAAAATAAATAAACGAGCGGCAGATTTTGAAAGTGACATTAGACTCTCCTTGTAAATTTATGTAAATGATAATGTAAACGATAACTAATATCATAAACAGATTTTAACAAGACGAAACTAAACACTTATAACTAAGAACATTTATGAATACTTGAAGACGAGCGCAAAACGTATTGATACACCAAGACACCCAACTTAGGGGGGAGAGAAATACTAGGGCTTGGCAGGAGCGAGCAAAATCATCAGCTCTTCGTTGTTTTCGACAAGTGACAGAATAGAACACTCGTCTAACTCACTGAGGAACGCTACTTTCGCTTGTTCGATTTTATTTTTTAGTCGGCAGGCTGAGGTGATGCTACAAAACTCTGGAGAGCAATTAATTAAATTCAGTGGCTCAATGTCGCGCATCAGTTTACCCACATAAATCTGTTCTGCGGGCATTTTAAGTCGTATTCCACCATGACGTCCGCGAATGGTTTCTAAGTAATCAAGCTGAGCCAGTTTGTTGACGATTTTCATCATATGACTGCGTTGAACACCAAGCAACTCAGTAATTTCGCTGATATTGGTCAGCCGTTCATCATTAAGAGAAGCGACATAAATCAGCGTTCGGAGTGCGTAGTCAGTAAAACTTGTCAGTTGCATAATGAAACCTATCGCGCAAAGAACATGAGTGTAATTCATAACGCCATATTAAGGTACAATTTGCCAAATTAAGGTTGTAAAACTATGGCACAGGTTGCGCATATCGTACTGATAACACTCGGCATTTTTATGCGGTTATTGCAAGGTCAGAGACGTAGAAAGATAAAAAGAGCGCCTTGCTTAACAAGGCGCTAAAAGGCGTGGATAAATGGATTAACGGTAACTGTAAAGGTATTCAGCCATCATTTCTGCGTTGGCCGGAGTGGCGGTTTCAAAGCCGTAATAGTCGCCATAAGTTGGACGAAGCGCATCGGTTGCACGCTTGGCAATTTCATCGTACCAAGTGGGTAGCATAACGGTGTGGGCGTTGATCTTATCGGGATCCACACCGTAACCAAACGGTACTTCGCCCATTGCTTTACCAACTGCGGCTTTTAAGTCTGAGATGAATTTCAGGTGAAATGCAAAGTCGGCATGAGACCCAACGTTGCCGTGTCCCCCGTTAAAGTAATCCCAGTCGAGGGCATTGGCGGTATTCAAATTATCGACTAGAAACGTGAAACGCTCTGAGCCAGCAAAGTTCCAAAACGGGGGCTGGTCGGCATTAAGCAAATCTGGGGCGTGCAAGACCCGTTCATTCACCAACAACCAAGCAGCGTGATCGTCGGTATGAGCGGCGTGTTCAAAGCCGTGAAGCTCAACGTCTAAGTTTTCAAATTTGAACTTGCCATCAGGCCACGGAATGACTTTGGTTGGGCGCGGAAGATGGCTGTCCAGCAGCTGCATTTTTTCGGCAGTCGCTTGCGATGCGATGATTTCAGGAGCTTGGCTTTGTGTGGTTTTTAGCATCTCTAGCAGTGGGCCTGTGGCCGCTAGGTGATCCGCGTGATCGTGTGAATAGACGATGGCAGTGATCGGCTTGTCGGTAACCGAGCGAATCGATTCTAAGATCGGTTCAGCGCGTTGCTCCAGTGGATCAAACAGTAATACACCTTGGTCACCAACATAAAAAATGGTGGCGTAAAACCCTGATTCATACCAGTAAGTCCGGTCAGTCAAACGTTGCAAAACGTAAGGCGTTTTCATATTGAGTTGAAAGAGGTTGGCCACTTTTTCGCCCGGTTGTAGCGCTTTAGTACTTGAGGCTTGGACATAACTTGCGCCAACGGTTGAAGGTGCTTCAGGTATCGCACTGCTGGTGGAAGAACAGGCGGCTAATAAACCAATAGCAAGAGTCGAATAAGCCAAACGATGAAGTTTTAACATAATAATTCCCTTAAAATTTTTTACTTTTTAGTGTGGGTCACTGTATACAGCCAAGGGCGTTTGATAAATTCCACTTCAGTAAATTGATTATTGCGTGAGATGAGATAATGGACCGACTAACTGCGGCAAAAGTGTTTATAGAAATCGCTGAGCAGGGGAGTTTGACCAAAGCCGCGGAGCATTTAAATATGTCGACGGCAATGGTCAGCCGTTATCTTGCGGCGATAGAACAGTGGTTTGGTGCCCGGCTGTTGCATCGCACCACGCGTAAGGTGAGCTTGACTGATGCGGGTGTTGCAACGTTACCGGCATGTAAGAAAATGCTGTTAGCGGTAGAGGATGCCAAGAACATCGCTATGGAGCGTAGCCAAGAGCCTGTTGGCGTGCTCAGAGTCGCCTCATCAGGATCGTTTGCCGACGCACAACTCACTCAGGCCTTGGTGGAGTTTCAACACCGTTATCCGAAGATAGAGATCATTTTATCCGTAGGGCACAACCATGCTAATTTGGTAAAAGATCGGCTTGATTTAGCGATTAAAATTACCAATACGTTGGATCCAACATTAATTGCTCGGCCACTAGCGATGTGTCATTCGGTATTGTGTGCCTCGCCAGACTATGTTGCGAAGCACGGCAAACCGAGTAGCTTGGATGATCTGCAGAATCACTACTGTATTACCCATGTGGCAGGTAACCATCGGCATTATCGGTTTATTCAGAATCAGAGTTTGGTTGAGGTTCCGGTGAAGGGGTATTTTCAAAGTAATGAAACCGACGCCGTGTGCCGAGCGGTGTTGTGCGGCGCTGGGATAGGCATGCTACCGACTTTTTATATCGGAGAGCAGATTAAACAAGGTAAATTGGTTCCTTTGTTAATCCATGAGCAACCGGAGATTTTAGGTATTCACGCGGTGTATTTGTCTCGCGAACATCAGCCTCTGAATTTACGTTTGTTGGTTGATTTTTTGGTCGAGCGCTTTGGCGGTACGGTCTCGCCTTGGGATAGAAAGCTGAATGCTGACTTATGTATCGCCAGTTGAGACAAGCCATGATGCCAGCACCGTTTGCAGGGCTGGCATGCACAGTTAGCCTAAATGAGGCAGAACGTATTGCCCCATTTCTTCAATTACCTCTTGGGCCGGACGGCGAGACGGTTTTAGGTTTAATGCGATGTGGTTTACTCCGAGTTCTTGGTGCGACAGCAAGCGCTCAATAAGCGCATTACGACCAATACGAACCACGTTATAAAATCGTTGGTACGGCGCATCAGGATTCGCATCTAAATCAAAGAAGGTTGCGTAACCGTAGTGAGGAGCAGGTTTATCCTCGGCGGCGATGTTCAGGGAGGCAATGATATCGCGTATCGCACTTTCATCATCCACTGACCATATCCAAGCATCAACATTATTGGCTAACCACTCAATCGGCTGGCGAGAGCGACCTACTGCCATAATCGGCATCCGCTTATTCACCGGTTTTGGGTGCAAATCTAAACTGCCGGCAAGCTGACCATAGTGCTTAGAGTGAAAGCGTGGAAAGCTTTGTTGGTGCAGAGTATTGATCATCTCCACCGACTCTCGATACATTTCTCCGCGTTTATCAAAGTCTTTGCCAAAGGCTGGGTACTCGACCGGACGATCCCCCGTTGATACGCCAAGCACAAAACGTCCATTGGTCAGTAAATCTACTGACGCCGCTTGTTTGGCAACCGCAATTGGGTCACGCAGAGGTAAAATGGCGCCTGCTGTACCGAGGGTGATCGACCGAGTTACAGCGGAAAGATATCCAGCATAGACAAATGGGTCGATGATCTGCGCGGCGTCACCAAAGTTAGGATCATAAAATGGCACATCACGTAGCCAAATACTGGCAAACCCAGCGTCTTCCGCCAGTTTTGCGATATCTTGGTGGTGTGCCAAGTTCGGAAAGGGCGTATTTGGGTACGCTTCTAGTGGGGTCAATAGCCCGACACTCAGTTTTTTATCGGCAAAGACGCGTGAAAAGCTTGCCGACTGAGAAGAAGCATCGTTCATAACCGTGGCTCCTATATTGTAGTGTGGATAAACGTGACGCGATTAGGCTTGCTCTGGCCAAACGACATCCAATTCTGTATAGGCGATTCGCCACTCTCCGTTGACCCGAACGTACTGATCTTCGTAGCGGCCCAACAGCAAAAAGGGATGCTGGTTTGCTTCACGGTCAGTAACGAAGTCCAACAAATAGCAGCGGCCCTGCGCTTGGTTTTCTCCGGTGATGGTGATCTCATGGTTGGTCACGGCATGCACAAAAGGAAAGTGCTGACGGCCTTGGCTATCAAAGCTCTGATAAGCATCGGCAAGCCCTTGTTTGATCGCCTCAAGTCCCTTCATTGAACCTACGGTGACTTTGACTTCTGCGTCTTCCGTGAAGACTTCGCCCATACGCTGGGCTTGCCCACCATCGAGTAGTTGGCTATAGCGTAGGCGTAAAGCGCGAATCTCTTCACGGTCTAAGAGTTGATGAATACGTTGGTTGATATCAGTCATGTTGAGCCTCGTTGTTTGGCGATTTTTATTGATAGAGGCTATTGTATTGACTTGTTTAAAAATGATAATACAGTTTAAATTCCATTTATTTCATCCTTGGGTTCTATAATGAAAATAATCGAAACGCAATTTTCCGGAGTCGTTGAGTTTGTTGAAACCTTACGAACCGGTTCATTTACAGCGGCGGGGGAGCGTTTAGGGTTGACGGGCTCTGCTGTTGGTAAAAGTGTCACGCGGCTCGAAAAGAAGCTGGGTACCAAGTTATTGCACCGCACTACGCGCAGCTTAACCCCGACTCCAGAAGGTCAACATTTCTTTGATGGCTGGATTGGCATATTGGATGAGATTGAAAGCTTAGAACAAGGCGTGGTGGCCGGGAGCAGCCAGGTGTCTGGGCGAATGAATATTCACTTACCGGCTGCGTTTGGCCGTCGACATGTGATGCCGATTTTATCGCGTCTGGCCAAGCAACATCCTAATCTTGATCTCTCAGTGAGCTTTAGCGAGCGACGGGTTAATTTAATTGATGAAGGCGTTGATCTCGTGGTCCGTATTGGCACGTTAGAAGATGACGCAGATTTGGTGGCCCGCTGTCTAGGCCGCCAGCGACTTGTCGTCTGTGCCAGCCCAGATTATCTAGCCGCGAAAGGCATTCCAAAGCAGCCTGCTGAGCTTACCGAACATGATTGTATTATTGGTAGCCGCCGCAGCTCTCAACCTGCTTGGTTATTTCGCAATGCTAATGGTGATGTTTTTTCTCAAGCGATTCGAGCCCGTTATGATTACAGCGATGGTGATGCCATGGTCAACGCTGCTTTAGATGGGATTGGTATTTCTCAGTTGCCAACTTGGCTGGTGCATCAACATCTTTCAAGTGGTGCGTTAGTTGCGGTGCTCGAAGAGTACGCCGGTGCCGAAATGCCGATTCATGCTGTATGGCCGCGTTCGCGGTATTTAAAACCGCGTCAACGTTTAGTGATTGATGCACTGCTTGAGGATGCTCGCAGGCCGACGTCCGTCTACTCCATGTAGCCTCATCATCCCTCATTTTTGCATAAGCTAACGCCGTTTGGTGTTGGCTCTCTATTCATCATCAATGACTAACGATGTTTGATAAATCGTAGTCGCTGCATATCTACGTAGTAAACAATGGCTTTACCATCGTCAGTTTATTCGGTAAAAGAGTGTACTTGCTAATAAATACATTAACAGATAATTAGCTATGCTAATTAATGGAGTCACGGATGGCGAAACGAAACCTCAATGATCTGCTCTACTTTGCGCATGTTGCTCGGGCTAAAAGTTTCACTCGCGCTGCGGCTCAATTGGGTCTCACTCAGTCAGCGCTCAGCCAAGCCATGAGCAATTTGGAAGAACATCTTGGCATACGCCTGCTTACTCGAACTACGCGTAGCGTCTCTACAACACCGGCGGGTGAGCGGCTGTTAGAGTCGATTGGCACGCGCTTGGATGAAATGGAAATGGCGCTGGATGCGCTGACTGAAATGCGTGATAAACCCGCTGGTACAGTGCGTATTACCTGTGGCGGTGGCGTGGTTAATGAAATCCTGTTGCCGAAGTTGGAGAAGTTATTAAAAGAGTATCCTGATATCAAAGTTGAATTTGATATTAACTATGGCTTTCGCGACATTGTTGCTGATCGATTTGACGCGGGTATTCGGCTTGGCGACACCATAGACAAAGATATGATCGCTGTGCCGATCGGCCCGAAAATGCGCATGGCAGCGGTGGCTTCACCGGAGTACTTTGCAAAAAACGGCAAACCGCAAACATTGGAGCATCTTGCCGAGCATAACTGCATTAACATGCGATTTCCGACGCATGACAGTCTCTATGTTTGGGAGTTCGACCGCGATGGCAAAGAATACAATGTTCGTGTTGATGGGCAATTGACGTTCAATACCACCACTGCGATGATCGACGCTGCAAAACGAGGGCTGGGTATTGCGTTCGTGCCGCAAGGTGAGATTCGCGCAGAACTGGACAGTGGGGAGTTAGTGGCTGTTCTCGAAGAATGGTGTGATCCATTTGATGGCTATTACCTTTATTATCCAAGCCGGCGTCAGCCATCCCCGGCATTTTCTTTGATTCGTGACGCATTAAAGATTCACTACGAGTAGCCAGCGTCGCCGGGTGGATGAAGAGCGTAAGCCCCACGACTGAAAGTCGCGGGGCGTGAATGTTAAACCGCCATACCGGCGAGGTAGCCTTCTTCGACCGCCTCCATTGCTTTTCTGACTTGCAGCGCGTCCCCGATGGTAATGACCTCTGGCACCGACTTTTTCAGTTCGCTTTCAATCACTGAAACCGGGCGTGAGCCAATGGCCATCACAACAGAATCGACGCCCTCAAGCCGGCGCGGGTTGCCCTTGGCATCAACCACCGTTACAGAGTCTGGAGTGATTGATTGGACTTGGGTGTTAGTGTGAATCGCGACATCGTGGGCGCGTAGGTCCTTCAATAGATAGTGCTTTGTGGCGTGTGGCGTACCGACAAAAATATCGTCATTCATCTCGATAATCGAAACTCGGCGCCCATGATTTGCTAAGTGCGCTGCGGTTTCTGACCCAACCAGACCGCCGCCAATCACCACCACGTTATGGCCAGTCTCTGCGCTGCCCTGTAACACATCATTGGCATTCAATACATGTTCTAGGTCTTTCCCCTCAATATTGGGGACAAACGGCAGGGCACCAGTG
Organism: Vibrio olivae; assembly: GCF_042428525.1. Classification (NCBI taxonomy): domain Bacteria; kingdom Pseudomonadati; phylum Pseudomonadota; class Gammaproteobacteria; order Vibrionales; family Vibrionaceae; genus Vibrio; species Vibrio olivae. Next base: position 1,439,421 of record NZ_JBHMEP010000001.1, on the reverse strand, counting down.
GCGAGAATCACGGAGTCTGGTTGTAACGCTTCAATCAATTGTGGGGTAAGCGTGGTGTTGAGGTGAATCACCACCCCTAATGCGTTGAGTTGATGGACTTGCCATACAGTGAACGAACTGAGCTCTTCTTTCGTTGGAGGAATGGCCGCAAGCGCCCATTGCCCGCCGAGTTTGCTATGTTTTTCAAAAAGCTCAACGTGATGGCCTCGTTTGGCAGCAACGATCGCCGCTTCCATGCCGGCTATCCCACCACCGACGATAACCACTTTTTTTGATTGCTCGGCAGGTGTGAGTTGACGCTCTGACTCATGGCCCGTCATTGGGTTGACCAAACATTTTATGGGCAGTTGCTGCGCGTTGCGCTGTATACAGCCTTGCAAGCAGCCAATGCAGCGAATGATATCGTCAAATTGTCCGGCTTGTGCTTTATTGGGTAAGTGTGGGTCGGCCAGCGAACTGCGTCCCATAGACACCATATCGGCTTGTTTGGCGCGAATCACGGATTCAGCAATCAGCGGATCATTAATTCTTCCCACCGCGATGACGGGAATATCGACCACTTTTTTGAGTTCTTCACTGATGTTTGCACTCCACGCATGGCCGACTGCGGTCGGTGGAATGATTGCTTCGGTACTAGCGTAAACCCCGTTCGAGGCATGAATCAAATTGATCCCAGCGTCTTCCAAAAGCATCGCGACGACTTTGTTGTCCTCTGTGGTTAATCCGCCTTCAACGAACTCATTGACTGACATGCGGTAGATGAGAGGGTAGTCATTTCCCACTTTAGCGCGAATATTGGCAATGATTTCTAGTGCAAAGCGTGCGCGATTTAAAATTGTACCGCCATATTGGTCGGTTCGTTTGTTGGAGAACGGAGACATAAATTGGTTGACCAAGTAACCGTGTGCGCCGTGAATTTCCACCGCATCAAAGCCCGCTTTTTTGGCGCGTAATGTGGTGTCACCAAACTGCTCGACAAGTTCTTTAATCTCCTCGACGGTTAATTCGCGAGGCATCGCATTGACCACAGGATCCGGAATGGCAGACGGGGCGACCGGCTGTACACCGGTGATGTCAGCGCTGGTTTCACGTCCAGCATGGTAGATTTGCGCTGCGATTTTTGCGCCGTGAGCATGAACGCGAGCGGTTAACGCTCGGTGGCTATCAATTTGCTCATCCAACCACAAGCCAGGCAATTTGATAAAGCCACCTGCTTGTGGGTTTATTTTGTAGTCTTCGACAATAATGAGGCCCCAACCACCGCGGGCTTTTTCTTCGTGGTACGCGATAAATTGTTCGGTACAGTGACCATTTTCGGCTGCGTAGTTAGAAACCATCGGTGGGACTACAAAGCGGTTTTTTACCACCATATTGCCAATCGTAATTGGTTCAAAAACTTTTTTTAACATAGTGTGCTCACTTAGAAATTAATAGTAATAATCAAATTAGAAATGTGTTTATTAATATCAACTTAGAATATTGATTAGGGCTGAGTTTGAATGGATTTTAGGGCGTAATCTTATTCAAATCCACGTTGTGAATGTGGAAAATAATCGTGTAGTTGGTTAGGGTTGTGTAACAAGGTTGAGCAAAGAAATAACGTGAAAATATCAATTAATTCAGAAAACAATAAGTTATTGCATCGTGATTATTTTGTATTTTTAACAAATGATTTTGATTATAGAAATAAATTCTCAAGTGTTTGGATTTAACCGTTATATTTAAATTTCTTTTTCCACAAAGAGGAGCCGGTTAGAACGAAAAAAGAGCCAGTTGTCGGCTCTTTTTAGATATGTGATTGGAAAACGGGAGGCCAGATTCATTCGATGGCGACATTCAGAATGCTCAGATAGCGTTGTCGATTGTGTTGAACGCTTAGATGTGTGGTAGGCCTATCCTGGTCATTCCATTCGTCAAGAAACAAAATAGGCAGTGTGGTTAACTGATTTTCTGATAGTGCGTTGAGAGCCTGTGAAAACGGTTCTTGTGCTTTGAGGTTTACAGTGCTTTCAAGCTCCGTGGTTTGGCGCGTTTGATGATGACGATAGAGTAGATGCGCGCGCAGAGATTCGATGCGATTGAGATTAAAGGAGGGAGTAAAACGTTGGTCAGGGTTGGGATGTATCGGCGTCTTTTGGATAAAACGAAAGCGTGCGTTGTTGTATTGGTCAAATTCGACTTCGGTTTGATAATCAATCACGGCCCCGATTAAACGCTGGTTATGATCAAGGGCTTGATAGCGCACGCTCATAGTTATTTTTGCACTGTATTGGTCGAGTGATTCAAATTGGAATGTGTCGATAAAGTGTGCACTGATTTCATCGGGAACGGATTTTAGCCAAGCCTTTAAACTTGGCAAATTATTGGCCAGTACGTGCGAGCCTGCGTGGACCAGACGAATATTATCGCTAAACAGAGCTAAATGCGTATCGAGCGTTTCTGTTTCCCCTTCAAAATAAGCAAACCATCGATGGGCAATATCTTTTGCAGAATAAAATTGAGCTGAATTCATGACTTTTCCTAAATAATATATTTTTTGAATGGTTATTTTACCTTTTTGATTTAACGTGATTATGGAAATTATGGCTCAAGTGATAGGAAGTGAAGCTGGTTTATTCTCCCGAACCATTCCATCAATAATGTTGGTAAGCCGTTAGGTGAATAAAACAAACCAACTTATTGAGAAAGTCATATGCCCAACAATACAAACGTAAAATTATCTTTATTAGACTTGGTGACCATCGGTGAGGGAGCGACCGTCAGTGATGCGATTCATTCAAGTACTCAATTGGCGATAGCAGCCGAAAAAGCAGGGTTTCATCGATTCTGGGTCGCAGAACACCACAACCTACGCGATATTGGGAGTGCGGCAACGTCGGTGATTTTGAGTCATATTGGCGCAAAAACGCAGTCCATTCGTTTAGGCTCTGGTGGCGTGATGCTGCCTAACCACGCGCCGTTGTTGGTTGCAGAGCAATTTGGAACCCTTGAATCTCTTTATCCTGGGCGTATTGATTTAGGGTTGGGACGCGCGCCAGGCACGGATTCTAGTACCATGCGTGCTTTGCGCCGTGATACCACGGCAAGAGGGCTGGATTTTCCCGAAATGCTTGAAGAATTACAGTCGTATTTTCGAGTGGCAAAACCGGGTCAACATGTTAAAGCGATACCGGGCGAAGGGCTAAATGTGCCTTTGTGGCTACTTGGCTCAAGTACGTTCAGCGCCCGGTTAGCGGCGCAAAAGGGATTACCTTTTGCTTTTGCGTCTCACTTTGCGCCCGATGCCATGTTGCACGCGATTGATATTTACCGAACGCATTTTAAACCGTCACCACAGCTTGAGAAACCGTATGTGATTATTTGTGTCAATGCGGTCGCAGCGCAAAGCCAAAAACAAGCCGAGTTCTTAGCCACCACTGAACTGCAGAAGTTCCATAACCTTGGACGTGGCGTAGAAACCTTGTTGCCAAAACCGGTCGAGAATATGGATGAGGTGTGGAGCCCTGGGGCCAAGCAACAAATTCTCAGCCAGTTGAGAGAATCGTTATGGGGAACGCCAGACGCCGTTTGCCGAGGTATTGATTCTCTGGTTGAACGAACAGGCGCTGACGAGATCATGATTAACTCATGGATTCACGACCCACAGCTTCGTATTCAATCTCATGAATTGATTGCGCAAGCTTGGTTTAGTGAGGAGGCGTAAATGCAAAACTTGCTGTCTCCACTGTCACTTAAAGGGTTACCTTTGGCAAATCGCGTTGTGATGGCGCCAATGACCAGAGCGCGCTCACCGCAAGGGATACCTGATGAACTCACCACGACGTACTATCGCCAGCGAGCCAGCGCAGGGTTATTGATTACCGAAGGCGTTCCGGTTTCAGAGCAGGGGACTGGGTATTTATACACGCCGGGAATTTATCGTGGTGAACAAGTGAGTGCTTGGAAAGCCGTTACCGATAATGTCCATGCGGAGCAGGGCAAAATTGTTGCGCAGTTATGGCATGTGGGGCGTGTCTCTCATCGGAGTATTCAGCCTAATGCGCAGCCACCAGTAAGTAGTGTCGCACTGGCAGGCGGTCAGGCCTTTGCCTACGATGCGCAGGGTAATCCGGGTAATATCCCTGCCAGTGAACCGCAAGCGCTGGATGAAAGTGGAATTACGGATATTGTTGACCAGTTTCGCGTTGCGGCGCGCCATGCGATGCAAGCTGGGTTTGATGGCGTTGAAATCCACGCGGCCAATGGTTATTTGCTTGAGCAGTTTATCAACCCGAAGCTCAATAAACGTGATGATCGCTATGGAGGGCAAAGCTTGGAAAGTCGCAGCCGTTTTACGCTTGAGGTTGTCGATGCAGTTTGCGCAGAAATCGGTGCCGAAAAAGTGGGCATTCGTTTGTCTCCTTACAATCAGATAGGAGATATGCCGCTGTTTGATGATACGCCGCAAACCTATTTATACCTTGCGGAGCAGCTGAATCAGCGTGATATCGCGTATATTCATCTCGCCTTAACCGAAAAGGTCCATCAAACATCACTGTTATCAGATTTTCGTGAGCGTTGGCATGGAGTGTTGATTCTGGCTGGGGGGATATCCGCTGAATAAGCCGAAGAGATGATTAAACACAACCAAGCGGATCTTATCGCTTTTGGTAGCGCGTTTATTTCTAATCCAGACTTGGTGGAGCGTATTGCTAATGGTTGGCCGTGGGCACCAGTGAAACGCAGTTCCTTTTATGGTGGAGGCAGTGAAGGGTATGTGGATTACCCGCGATATGAGCCATAAGGGCTGAGACGGTTGCCTGACGTTCAAACGAAGAGCCACATTAAGTGGCTCTTTTTGTGGTTGACTATTTTTCTTAGCAGGTCTTTAAGCCGTTGCGCGACCAATATCAAACGCAGGAATATTTTGCTCACTAAACCAACCTGTTCGGTAGTCGGTCCAGCATACGCGCCACTGTCCATCTGCGCCTTTACGTACTCGCAACTGATAATGGGCACCGTAAATAGGATCGCCGTTTTCAGACACCGGTCTTTCTGGGATGATTCGTGCCACAATCATTTTGGCATGTTGTCCATCGCCTTCATCTTCAATACGCACGATACGAGCAAAGTGTTGCCATACCGCCGCCAAATGACGGAAATTTTTCAAAAGACTGATGACTTGATCATAGCCGCTAAAATTGCCAGCGGGCGCAAAGCCGCCTTCAATGTCTTGAGTGTACGTGGTGGCTAAAAGGCCGATGTCATTTTGATCAACCGCGAATGAATATCGCGCATAGAGTTCAGCCAGTGCTTGCGGTAAATCGTCTGCAACCGGCGCATTGGGCATTAAAGCCCAGGGAGAGTGCACTTCGCTGATCAAGACGGGTGGCTCTTTGGCTAAATCCCAGCCTTGTTCATTTGGCGTATTTTTCCAATGTGACATTAGCTCTGGTGCGCCGTGTGACCAGTTTACTTGTAAGCGAATTTTCTCAATAACCCAACCTGTTGTTTCACGGCGAAAATGCATGACTAATGCACTTCCAAATAGGAAATACTGAGGGCGGTTTTGCGCCATCGCAAATAAGTACATGCTGCAGACGGCTTGGTCTTGCTCGACAGCGATATAATGATTAGATGTTTGACCGTACAGCGTACCACTTGCTGTGTCGTGTTTAATCGCATTTAGTGCTTGTTGAGGGCCGTGCCAGCGCCCGTGTTGGTGGCTAATTAATCCAAGATCGCTGGCAAGCGCGGGTTGGATGGCTGTTGACTCACCGGTGAGCCAAAAATCGGCAAACCGATCCATGAGGTTACGAAGTGCTGAGCGGTCTGAAGTTAAACTCATGATTATTTTCTCCTAAACAGGTTTCTTTGGCGGTCTTCGTCAGGGACGTACGCCAAAGCCCATTTTATTCACTTCGTTTTGATTGATAATCGGGGTGCAGAGACGGTCATCTCAGCCTGAGGTTCCAGAATGGAACCGGGTAAGCCTAGAGAGTGAGAAAGTATTGAGCATAAAAAAGGGTGGAAACTCCACCCTTTAAGCATAGTGATAAAACGGCGTTTAGCGACGAAGGTGATCTTTAAGATATTGATTTGCTTTGGTGATGATCGCTTCGGCATCTGCGGGTTGGTCGTGCTCAACCACAAACCAACGGGCATGAGCGCGCTCAGCGGCTGGAAGGACTTCATCCCAAGCCATAATGCCGTCACCCACAACAGTAAAGTTACGCTCATCATCGTGAGTACCAATACCCGAGTTATCTTTCACGTGGATACTGAATAAACGGTGGCGCAGCTTCTTGATAAATTGCGCTGGGTCTTGCCCACCACGAGATACCCATGCGGCATCCAATTCAATTTTCAGGTTACGTGCGTGCGAGGCACTGATAATCCATTCAAGGGCTGTTTTGCCATGGAACTTCTTCATCTCAAAATCGTGGTTGTGGTACGCCAAGGTCATGCCATTGCGGCGCAGTGTTTGACCGATCTGGTCTAACTCTTGACCAAGTTCACGCCAGCCGCGAGCTGAATCTGGACGTTCTTCTGCTGGTAGCCAAGGCATAATGATGACGTCATTATCGACCGCTTTGTTGAAAGTGATCACGGTTTGGAGATCATTACGTAACGCTTCAAGTTGAACGTGTGCCGCCATCGCATCGAGGTCGTACTCGTTGAGTAGGCGGTTGAGTTCATAACTGTCAACATCGTGCGTACCGACCAATTCCACAGCATGAAAGCCTGCGCGCTGAGCCATCGCAAATTGCTCTTCTAGGCTACCTTGATCGCGCAAGGTGTACATCTAAACAGCGATGTTTTCTTGCTGGTGATGGTCGTGTTTTGGGTGAGCACTAACCACAGCCGTTGCCATAACGCCTAGAGTGAGTGCACCGGCTTTAACCCAATTTTTTAGTTTGAACATGTTTAGTCTCCGTTTACAGGCCAAGCAAGCGGCGGTTTAGGTCGCCTTGCTGAGTGCCTGAGGCAAAATCATCAAATGCTTTTTGTGTTTTATTTATGAGGTGACGCTGAATAAATTCCGCGCCTTCAGTGGCACCTTGATCGGAATCTTTCAGGCAGCATTCCCATTCGAGCACTGCCCAGCCTTGAAAGCCATACTGCGTTAATTTACTGAAAATCTGGACAAAATCAATTTGTCCATCGCCCAGAGAGCGGAATCGCCCAGCACGGTCTACCCAACTGGAATAGCCGCTGTATACGCCTTGCGACGCGCTAGGTCGAAACTCTGCATCCTTAACATGAAAGGCCTTGATTCGATGGTGGTAACGGTCAATAAACCCGAGATAATCCATGCCTTGCAATAGCATATGGCTTGGATCATAAAGAATATTGGCTCGAGGATGGTGATTGACGCTTTCTAAAAAGCGTTCAAAACTGCGCCCATCGAACAAATCTTCGCCCGGGTGGAGTTCATAACAGACATCAACGCCGCAGCGTTCAAATTCATCAAGAATCGGTTTCCAACGAGCCGCAAGCTCTGCAAAACCATCTTCAACTAAGCGGGGTGGACGCTGTGGCCATGGATAAACATAAGGCCACAACAGCGAACCAGAGAAGGTCGCATGGGCAGTGAGACCTAAGTTTGCTGACGCTTTCGCCGCGAGCTTAAGTTGCTCGGTTGCCCACACGGTACGCGCTTGAGAATCGCCTTGCACCTCAGAGGGTGCAAATTGATCCATCAACTCATCGTAAGCTGGGTGAACCGCCACCAATTGGCCTTGAATATGTGTCGACAATTCACTGAGCTCTAGGCCAAAGTTGGCAAGTGTTGCTTGAAACTGCTGACAATAATCCACGTCATTGGCGGCGCGTTCTAAGTCAAAGATTTCTGGGTTAAGAGTGGGCATTTGTACTGCTTTATAGCCCTTTTTCGACGCCCAATTAGCAAGGCCTTCCAATGTGTTAAAAGGCGCCTCGTCGGAAATAAACTGAGCGAGGAAAATAGCGGGTCCTTGAATTTGATTCATAATGACTTACCTACCGAAAATTGTGAAAAAAGTTAAGCGCTAGCTTGTTGTGTAGCTGGGCTACGTTTCTCTCTGAAAAATAGAATGAACAGCAGAGCGACTCCGCCTGCGAACATTGCGGGTAACCACCAGAAACTCGCCCAGTTCTCTGCCGTTAAATGAGTGCTGCCTTGAAGGAACTGGTTATAAACCATGCCGGCGACCTGAGCACCAACCAACATACCAATACCGTAAGTGACTAACACTAAGAGACCTTGAGCTTGACCACGGTTGCTGTCATCACACTGTTTGTCGATGTAGATTTGCCCAGTGACAAAGAAGAAGTCGTAGCAAACACCATGCAAAGCGATACCAATCATGATCATCCACATGACGGAATCGGGTGCGCTCATCGCAAATAGGGCGTAACGCAGTACCCATGCAAGCATGCCGACAACCAACATCCACTTCACACCCAAACGGCGGAAGAATAACGGCATCAATAGCATAAATAGCAGTTCAGAAAACTGACCAAGTGTTTGAATTCCAGCGATATTGTCCATTTCCATAGAACTTAGGAACAACTGAGTGAAGTTATAGTAAGCCGCTAATGGAATACAGATAAGGAATGAGGCCAAAATGAACACAAAGAACGCAGGGCTTGCTAGCTCTTTCAATACATTCAAACCGGAAATTTCACTAAAGGTGGTTTTCTTGCTCGATGAAGCGGGCTTGGTGTCCGGCAACATAAAGCTGTAGATGCCCAAAATCGCACTCGCCGTGGCGGCGGTGTAAAGTGGCATGGCGGTTTGTTCTGCCGCGACATCGAACATGCCACCTAGGCCGAAACTGATAAACAGACCTGCAACAATCCAACCGATGGTGCCAAACACACGAATGGTCGGGAATTGTTTCTCTTGGTCATCAATGTTGCGAAACGCCAGTGAGTTAGACAAGCCAAGTGTTGGCATGTAGGCCAAGTTATAGGCCAGTAGCATGACAATAAACAGCGTTGGATTTTCTATGGTGTGCGGCGCAATAAATAGGAATACAGCTCCAATCAGGTGCAGCACCCCGAGTACTTTTTGGGTTGAAAAGTACTTATCGGCAATTAAACCAATAAAGAATGGCGCAATGACTGCGGCCAGTGGGTTTACTGTGTACGGCCAGTGCGTCAAGTCACTCATACCGACTTGAGACATATAAACCGCAATAGACGTGTACCAAGCGCCCCAGATGAAGAATTGTAAAAACATCATGGCGCGAAGGCGTGGCAGAATGAATTTGTTATTGTTCATAATATTATCCATATCGTTTTTTTAATGTAGGGATGTTTCACGAAACGGTGTGTATCAGTTAATCAATCGATATCCAGCGCTTCTCCCTGGTTGAAGTCAGTGCAGCGTCGATCAATTTCGCAGCACGAGCTCCATCATCAAAGGTGGGTAATCCTTGCGGATTGCCGCCTAAAATCGTGTCGTAAAAATCGCGCATAAATGCGTCAAAACAGTGGCTGTACCCTTGGGCGTGGCCTGCAGGGGTGAGCGATAGCCGTTTTTGCTCAGCGCTACCTTGGGTCGGGTCGCGAACCAGCATAGTGCGAGCTTCTCGTGTGCTGACCCAAAGTTTCTCAGGATTTTCTTGATCAAATTCCACGCTGTTATTACTGCCATCGATTTCAAACCACAGGCGGTTTTTGCGTCCTGCCGAGACTTGGCTGACGGTCAGTGTCGCTGGTGTGTTTTTATCTGTAATCAGCAGTAAGTTGGCAATATCTTCGGTGGTGACAGCCGCGCGTTCGTTGCTTTCTTCCGTAGCGCCCGCTTTATCGCTAAAGGTTTCGGTTGCGTTAGTCGAACGCTCTTTTTGCGCTGTGTGGAAATGGCTGGTTAAGTCGGTAAAGCGCTCACCAGTCACCCACTCCATGAGATCGCACCAGTGACTACCAATGTCAGCAAAGGCACGTGAAGCGCCACCTTGTTTTGGATCGACGCGCCAGTTGTTATCACTTTGGTCCAACAGCCAATCTTGCAGGTAGCTGCCATGAATCAGATGAAGTAGGCCGATTTCGCCACTTTGAATACGAGCACGTGCTTCACGCACCATCGGGTGATAGCGGTAGACGAAAGGTACGCCCGTAACGCAGTTTTTCTCTGCGGCGAGTGCTTGCAGTTCCAACGCATCTTCGAGCTTGGTGGCCAGAGGTTTCTCACAAATCACATGTTTATTAGCGTTAAGCGCTTTTTTGGCCATTTCAAAATGAAAGATATTTGGTGTGCAGACGTGTACGACGTCCACTTGCTCACTGGCCAGTGCTTGGTCTAAGTCGTCGAAAACTTGAACGCCCCATTGCTCTGCGATCTCGGCAGCGCGAGTAGGATTGGCATCGACCAGTCCAAGTACATTGACGCCAGCCGCTTGTAGAGATCGGAAGTGCACGTTGGCAATCATGCCGGTTCCGATGATGACTGCATTAAGACTTGATCGCTTCATAGTCTGCTCCGTTTTGTATATTGATGTAACATTACATTGTGTTACATACGGTAGGGCAAAATCTGACAGGAAGGAACTATAAAACCAGATCTTTAGGTGTGTTTTATGCCCTCAATCACAATCCAAATACACAGTGAGAGTTGGATCACAGTCGATAAATCAAGGCCAAAAGTAGAGTGTCTATGAAATCCGTGTTACATTCGTTTCATTGTTAGTTGAAGAGGTGAAAGCGAATTCATGCGTCCATCTGTCGCCGATGTGGCCAAATATGCCGGTGTCTCCACGGCCACTGTGTCTCGAGTACTGAATGACAGTCAGTCGATTCGCCCCCAAACCAGAGAAAAAGTTCAAAACGCAATCAAAGCCTTGGGATATCAGTTACCAGAAAGTAATCCCGTGATGCGTCTAAATGGCACCAAGTTGATTATGGTGTTGGTGCCTAATATCGAAAACCCATTTTACAGCGGCATTGTAAATGGCATTGAAGCGGCTGCCCGTGAGTATAATTACTCGGTGATCTTGACCAATACCCAAGGAACGAGCTGGGTTGAGCTGAAGTACCTAGATATGCTGGATGAGAAGCAGGTCGCGGGCGTTATTAGCCTGGATCCTATGATGGCGCAGCTTGAATTGCCTGAGCGCATTGTCCATTTGCCTTGGGTGGCATGTTCCGAATATGTGCCTGGTTCGCAAGTCGGCTACGTCAGTATTGACCATAAACAGGCGGCGAAAGATGCGGTTTTGTATCTGGTGTCGAAAGGTCACAAGCGCATCGGGTTGGTCAATTCAGACGAGCGTTATATTTACGCTCAGCAGCGTCGAGAAGGGTATATTAGTGCCATGGAAAGCGCAGGCTTACCGATTGAAGAGGGGTATATCCAATCGATGGGGGGCATTGATTATCCGTTGGGTGAATTAGCCGCCCGCCGTTTGATGACGTTAACCTCGCCGCCAACCGCGATTTTCTCAGTATCGGATACACTGGCGATTGGTGTTATGAAAGCGGTTTTTCGTATGGGAAAAAGTGTGCCCAACGATGTCGCGGTCATTGGTTTTGATGACATTCCTCTATCGGATATGTTTGAACCGTCGTTGACCACCATCCAACAACCGACGTTTGAAATGGGCCAAGCGGCGATGAAAATGCTGGTTCAGCGCATGGACGGCAAAGCGGTGTCTTCTAAAATTATTCACCATTCACTTATTGTTCGTCACTCCGCGTAACATTAATCAATAAGCTGCGTCAATTCTCAACTTATTCACTGAACTTATCGCTATGCTATAGGGAGAGTTCGGTGAATATGATTTCTTTGTGTTTTGTGATGGCCTTAATGTAACGTTACATCATTCGTTACATTAGGTTGCCGAGCAAATTGGAATTCATTATATTTCTGTTTAATCGCTTATTTTATTTTAAGATCGACGCAGTCGAGCGCGTCTTACAGGAGGAGAAATGCCAAATCAATTTGCTTTGGTTGGGGATATCGGAGGGACGAACGCTCGTCTCGCATTGTGTGATTTACAAACCGGCGCACTGAGTGAGGCTAAGACGTACTCTGGTGCCGAGTACGATTCACTCGAAGCCGTGATTCGCGACTACTGTTCAAATAGCAGTGAGCCTATTAATACTGCGTGTATCGCGATTGCTTGCCCGGTTACCGAAGATTGGGTATCGATGACTAACCACACATGGGAATTTTCGATCAGTGAACTCAAAGCGAATCTTGGGTTTGAAGCGCTAGAGGTTATTAATGACTTCACGGCGGTCTCGCTCGCGATTCCAGTGTTGCCAATTGATGAGTGTTTACAAATTGGCGGTGGTGAACCTCAAGCCAATAAACCTGTTGCTGTGTATGGTGCCGGAACAGGGCTTGGTGTGGCACAACTGATTCATGGTGGTGGTCTATGGCATAGCATTCCCGGTGAGGGAGGGCATGTGGATTTACCGACATGCACACCTGAAGAAGACGCGCTATTGGTTCATTTACGTGAAAAATTTGGTCGTGTATCAGCAGAGCGCTGCTTGTCTGGGCAAGGGCTTGTCAATATTTATCAGTTTATTGCGACCTATGCGGGTAACCAACCGCAAGATCTCGAACCGAAACAGATTACCGAGCAGGCGTTAAATCACACATGTAAAGATTGTGAGCGTACATTGCAATTGTTTTGCGTGTTAATGGGCCGATTTGGTGGCAATTTGGCGCTGACGACAGGAGCATTTGGTGGAGTATATATCGCCGGTGGCATTGTTCCTCGCTTTAAAGAGTTTTTCCTTAAATCTGGTTTTCGCGCTGCTTTTGAAGATAAAGGTCGATTTAAAGATTACTTACAGCAGATCCCTGTGTATTTAATTTCCGGAAACGAACCGGGTTTATTGGGCGCGGGAACCTATTTACGTCAAACTTTAGGCTATACGGTTTCATAGTTTTTAGTTCATATAATTAAGTATTTGTTAAATATAATGTAAGCCGCTTTTAAAGCGGCTTAATTTTTTAAACACAAAATAAATAATAAATCTATCACTATATTATCGCGCTAAAATATGATTTTTATGTATTTAATATACATCGGAAAAATTAATTTCCATCCGATACATAACGACGTACTTTTAATTTTTAAACTCACCTTTTTTATTGATATAGAAATGACGTAATCATAACTCCATATTGTTATTGAGATTTTTGGGTTTGCCTGAGGTCAAAATTACATTCTTCCTATTTACTAGACGGTAATTGTTTCTAAGATTCATATAATTATTCAATGGCTTTACAGTCAGTAATTAACTCACAAAATGAGAGAAGAAGATGGATCAAATAATTATTGGGACTCAAGACCCTAGGGATATTCCTGTTTTTACTTCTGGCAGTGCATATTTTGACAACGGTAATCTTTATGAAATGGTCGATGATTTTAGTTTAGTCATTCGTAATGAAGGTGAATGGAATCAGTCAGGTTATAAAAATATCACAGTCAATTCTGACAGTACGTATGTTTACGTGGATAATTTTGTTGATGTTACGGTATCGGGCGACTACGACCGTTTATACCTTAATTATGCCAAACGTGGTGATATTGAAGCCCATGAGCTGACGTTTATTACGCCGTACAGCAATGGTGGTGCGTGGAGTAATATGTTCGATGTGCAAGGGGATGACTCTGCAAATGTGTTGACCTTTACACGAGGGTTTACGGGGTTGGAAGACGGTTGGCACAGTGATTACGACAGTACAACTTCACAGTGGACTGAGTTCGTGGTGGATTTGGCGGCAGGGGATGATGTGTTTGTCTATGACATTGACCCAAGTGCAAACTCGCAGCAAGTACGCTCTGTCGATGGTGGAAGTGGTTGGGATGTCCTTAAGTTGCAGGGTGACTCTGACGATCTGAGCTTTAGTAACATCGAATACGTTGAAACGTTTGACAACACATTGTTTATCGATAACAACGTGCTGGCGAATAACGTTGCGCAGAGCTGGGGTGGGTTAGTGGTTAACGGCAATGTTGCGGTGACCTCTGAGGTCGATACCATGCAAGTTAGCTCACTCAGTGATGACGCCATTGAAGCGATCGACCAATATTTCTATGCAACCGCCAATCATGAATATACGCCTAATGCCAGTACGCAGGGTGTTCATCCATCATTGGTGACCCTGACCATAGGGGAAAAGAGTTATACCCTGCTTTTGGATACAGATAAACTCGACATAGCCAGTGATAATGTGATTTACCGTGAATCTGGCACGATAGACCAAGATCGCGAGTTTAACCTTGAGCTTGGCAGTGATGACGATACCTTCGTCTATGATCTTGAAGTCAGCTGGTATGAAGATCCAAGCGATGCAGCGCAGTATGTGCACCATTACCTTGATGGTGGTGAGCAGCAAGGGGATTTTGATCAGTTGCTGATAGAACAAGATCCACAAGTCCTTGAATTTAGTAATTTTGAATACGTCGAGTACGCTGGCGAACTTGAGTTTACGACACAAACCTTAGCCAGTAACGGCTCAGAGCTTGGTTTGATCGTCAATGGGCAAGTGAACTTTAGTGATGCTATAGACGATTTACAAGTGAATGAATTGAGCAGCGCTGAGCAACAGTGGCTTGAAGACGTTGGGCATTATGATGACAACATGTCTGAATTGGTACTGACGATTGATGATTCAAGTTATACACTGCTGATGAATAATGAAGATTTCAGTTACGGCGTCACGGTTTAGTTTGGCCTGATAATCTCGACGACGGATAACAAATAATATTCTGAAAGACAGCCGTCTTCGAGGCGGCTTCATATCGATGCTCTTGATCGGCAAAGAAGCGTAGTCGTTCGCCTGCCTTTAAATGATGCCACTGCTGATCAAAGTAGAGTTTAAGTTCACCCTCTAGCACCACAATATGTTCAATCACTCCGGTGATATGGGCAGACGAGTGCTGCTGGTGGTGTTGAGTTAAGGTAATTTCAAACATTTCTATCCCGCTGTCCGCCTGATAAGGGAACAAGGTTTTCACCTGCATGTTAGGATCGTCAGGGAAGGTGGTCTCACTGGATAGCAACTCGGGCTGGGCGGCAAAAAACGCCGAGAATGAAGTGTCTAAGCCGCTGGCAATCTTCCATAAAATGGAGATAGTAGGGCTGGATTCTTGACGCTCTATTTGACCAAGCATTGCTTTGGAAACCCCGGTTAATCTCGCCGTTGCATCAAGGCTTAATCCTTTCTTCTGACGCTGCGCTTTTAAATGATTAGCGATTTGTATTTTGAATACCGACTCATCCGCCACGGAAAACTCCCGAATTTTGTTTGCTCAATAGCCTAAATGTTTCTTGTGCGTTATAACGCACAGTGCTAGTCTGCTGGTTGTGCGTTATGACGCACAAGGATGATAACACAGTTAAGGACAAACCATGCTTAAATCGCTCTTTAATCTTGGTCACATTTCGGCGGGCTTTACCGCTGTATTGGTGGGATACACCAGTTCCGTGGTGATTATTATCCAAGCGGCCAGTGCCGCAGGTGCTTCGCCAAGTCAGATTGAGGGCTGGTTACTGGCTCTGGGGCTGGCCATGGGGGTGAGCTCAATCGGCTTTTCATGGTGGTTTAAAAAGCCAGTGTTAACTGCGTGGTCGACACCTGGGGCAGCGATGCTGGTCACTGCGGTTGGTGATTACAGCTTAAATGAAGCGATAGGCGCCTTTATGGTGTGTGGGCTGATGATTGTAATTACGGGGTTAATATCACCTCTAAGCCGAGCGATAGAACGAATTCCTGCGCAGCTTGGCACCGCGATGTTAGGCGCTATTCTGCTGCCTTTTTGTCTTCGTGCTTTTGAACCCTTAGCGACGAGTCCGGTCATTTTCACAGCCATGCTGGTGAGTTATTTGATTGCTAAGCATTTGATTCCGCGCTACGCGATGTTGACCTTGCTGATTGTTGGTGTGGTGTGCGCCGCGTCAGTCGGCAGTTTTTCTCAGCCTGTGTTTTCCGTATCGATAGCAACTCCGCAATGGTTTCCTGCGCATATAGATTTATCGGCAGTGATTAACTTAGCGCTGCCTCTATATGTGATTACTATGCTATCGCAAAACTTACCTGGGGTGGCGATGATGAAGAGTTATCGTTACGATGTTGCCGTCAAGCCACTGCTGACCGGAACAGGACTGTGTAATATTTTGTTTGCTCCGTTTGGTGGCTTCAGTGTCAACCTTGCGGCGATTTCTGCAGCAATTTGTATGAATGAAGCGGTGGATAGCGATAAACAACAGCGTTATCGCGCTGCGATTTGGGCGGGTGTCTTTTACCTAATTGCGGGCGTGTTTGCATCAACGGTTGTCGCACTGTTTTTGGCTTTGCCGCAACAAGTATCTCATATTCTTGCAGGGCTGGCGCTGCTTGGTACCTTAATGATGTGTCTGCAGACGGCGTTTCATGATGTTGATTACCGAGAGCCGGCACTACTGACATTTCTCGTCACTCTTTCTGGTGTCAATTTCGCTGGCGTCAGCGCTACGTTGTGGGGGCTGCTGATTGGCCTCGTGTATTTACAAGTGACGCGCAGCCTGACACGCTCTAGGTCGACACTTTAAGAAATAGGAGCCCATCTGGGCTCCAAAGAGTGGTTAACG
Organism: Vibrio olivae; assembly: GCF_042428525.1. Lineage (NCBI taxonomy): Bacteria > Pseudomonadati > Pseudomonadota > Gammaproteobacteria > Vibrionales > Vibrionaceae > Vibrio > Vibrio olivae. Next base: position 1,422,861 of record NZ_JBHMEP010000001.1, on the reverse strand, counting down.
CTGAGGGGTGATTGTCGCAGTAACCCCGGTATCCGTATATGACACGCTCACATCATAGGAATTACCCTGTACGTCAGTGGCGCTGACCGAGGTAAACTCACCCGTTAAGAAACGCGCTGAAAGGATAGAATAGCTTGTCTGTGCACTAAGGGTTGGAACACGCAATTGCAGCGACCCTCCATTCAGATAGATACGATTTTCTGCTTGCAGTGAGGCATTATTATCTACATTCAATGCTAAGATGCCTGACTGCTGAACGTAATCAGCAACGGTGACGGCAGAACCAGACGATGTGTTATCAATGGTCAATTGTCCATCTTGCAGATAAACCGTGCCGTCTCCGAGCGCATGTGTTGATCCAGCGACCAATTCGCCACCTTCAATAATTGTCCCACCTTGGTAACTGTTGTCTCCCGATAGCGTCAACTGCCCACTGCCTCGCTTAGTCAGTAAGCCTTGACCACGAATGTCGTTACGCCACTCATCGCGGGCTGAAAATCCGCCTTGGTTTGCGTCCATATCGACAAAGACATCGCCATTAAACGCGCCATAGCCATCAGCAGCCATCACTAAGTCAAGGCGTCCCCAGCCACGAGACTGGTTAATCACCGGATAATTGGAATCAATCTCGGTCGTTGCCAAAACCGCTCGGCGCTGTGCATCATCGAGATAGGGAAAGCGTGAAGCGATTAAAATCTCTGCGCCTTTGGGCACTTGTGGCGCCACACTGGGCTCGGCTAAAGGTTTAAATCCGTAGGTTAGCGCGTTGCGATAGCGTGCTTTCATCGCATCATGGTCAACGTAGCGCTGAGCTTCGAGCTCAGAGACATCACTGTGTGCATAGCTGTTTACGTCACTAAACCCTTGCTGTTGAGCCTTGTCAAAGAAGTAATCATAAGCTTGCTCGACAGCCGAGTTCGCAACATCGGGGTTGGCATTTAGCGCAGCAGCAGTGACCGCGGTGCCCATAATGCGCCCGCCAATCACATCTAAAGGCGAGTGCATGCCTGCAACAATGCGGTTGGTGCCAAGGTCAACCGCGCGCGCCGCCATCTCTGCAAAGCGTTGTGGTATGGCATACGCCAGTCCTAAACCGCGGTCGACCGCTTCAGTGGTATGACCGCTGGGAAAACCACCATCTTTAGCACGGCCCGACACCCAGTTGTCGCCGTCGCTGGCTGAATAATTCGAGCTAAAGGAGCCATCGCCATTGTCGGTGTAGAGCGTGCGTCCTGCACAGCGTAAACCAATAATCGGCGAAACCAGAGGTTGCTGAGGAAAATCATAAAACTTCGCCGAAGACGAACCATCAAGATTGTGGCAGTCGAGTTGGGTTACGTCATTGATATCGCTAAAACTTGCTACTGAGTAGTCTTGTTCAATGCGCCATGGTCTTGGAGATTCAAAATGGTATTTCGGCGCTTCAGTTGAAGCCCCAAAGTCACGAATAATGTCCAGTAGAGCCACCACATTATCAAGCTCATAGCCATGCTGGCCATAGTTGCTGCCCCCTGAGCCTAAATCATCATTCATTAAGTGATTGGCGTCGAAGATATCAATGGGCTGACCATCGACCAAAACCTCGGTCCCATCTTGGTTGGTGGAATAGGGCGAGTGAGCATTGGCCCCAGTTCGGTAGTCATTGGCCAATGCGCCGAGCCCAGACGTGATACTAAAGCCTTTTTGGCGCTGGTCATCAAGATAGGCGAAGACTTGTTCAGTCTGACGGCTACGGTCGACATCCGGTGAAGTCTGTCCTGGGCGAGTAAGTGTATTAACGTAGTCAAAATTGTAGTGCCAAATCTCACTGTCTAAGGTGGTTTCACCACCAAAATGAAGCTGTAGTGCTAGGTTGGTACTGTTGGTCGCCCCTCCACTGATGCCAGTATAGGTTTCGTATCCGTCAGCGATCGCTGCGGTATTGGAACCTGTACTGGACCAAGTGGCATCTCCCACCGACCAAATAGCATTGAACCCACTAAGAATTTGCAAGATAGGGTTTACTTGCTCATTGTAGGCAACGATATTTCCCTTGAAGTTGGTCACCGGAATGTCGCCGTCAACCACAGTAGCTCCAGAGATTTCAGGTTTTGGTACCTGCTGCTGATAACCAAGCCCTTGGGGTAAGGTCGGCTGCTCAATGGTGTCTTCGCTATTGCAAGCGGTCAAAAGGGCGAGGGTTAACGTGGTGAGCGTAAACGTACGCAAGTGGGGTGAGTGTGTCATAACGTGTGAGTTTCCTTACCTCAGTGTTAACAATCCTGTGGCGTTGAGCACAGGTGAGTGAGGGCAGGAAATTAGCAACCGAGCGTGACGCTTACGTGACAGCTAAATGAAGCTTTTCTGATGTCACAAAAATATTACTCATTGTTTTTAAACAACTTTATGATTTAGGTTTCATACTGTTGATTGAAATTACAATGAGGCTGATTGAGCCCCTTTTTAAAGTAAGAGTGTCGAGCGCAAAAAAGCCTTTGCTCACAACGAACAAAGGCTTTTGATTTAAGGATAAGAGAGAGACTTAGGCAATATCAAAGCGATCCGCGTTCATCACTTTTGTCCAAGCAGCGACGAAATCATGTACAAATTTCTCTTGGTTGTCGTCTTGTGCATACACTTCCGCGTAAGCACGTAAAATCGAGTTCGAACCAAACACAAGGTCAACACGAGTCGCGGTCCACTTGGCTTCGCCAGTTTTGCGGTCACAGATGTCATAACTGTTGCGGCCTGTTGGCTTCCAGGTGTACATCATGTCGGTTAAATTAACGAAGAAGTCATTGCTCAAGGTCCCCACGCGGTCCGTAAATACGCCATGCGTACTGCCGCCGTGGTTGGTGCCTAGTACACGCATGCCACCAATCAGTACCGTCATTTCTGGAGCGGTTAGCCCCATTAATTGTGCGCGGTCGAGCAGCATTTCTTCTGGCTTAACGGTGTAATGCGCTTTTTGCCAGTTACGGAAGCCGTCAGCAAGAGGTTCAAGAACATCAAATGAATCAACGTCAGTTTGCTCTTGAGTTGCATCACCACGTCCAGGAGCAAAAGGCACGTCTACAGTGACACCTGCAGCTTTGGCAGCTTGCTCAACCCCAAAGTTACCAGCGAGAACAATGGTATCGGCGACACTGATATTTTCTTCTGCGGCAATCTTTTCGAGAACACTCAGAATTCGGTTTAGACGCTCAGGTTCGTTTCCTTGCCAATCCCTTTGTGGAGCTAGTCGAATGCGAGCTCCGTTGGCACCGCCGCGAGCATCGGACTGACGGAATGTACGTGCACTGTCCCAAGCCGTCGAAATCATATCGGCAGGGCTTAAGCCACTGGCAGCAATTTTGGCTTTAACCGCCGATACATCGTAGTCGCTGCGACCTGCTGGGACAGGGTCTTGCCAAATCAAATCTTCAGCTGGAACATCAGGGCCAACATAGCGAGATTTAGGGCCTAAATCGCGGTGGGTAAGTTTAAGCCAAGCGCGAGCGAACACATCTTCAAAATAGGCCTGATCTTTATAAAAACGCTCGGCAATTTTACGGTATTCAGGGTCGACTTTGAGCGCCATGTCTGCATCGGTCATCATTGGGTTATGACGAATCGAGTCATCTTCGACATCCACGGGTTTATCTTGCTCAGCAATATCGACAGGTTCCCACTGCCAAGCACCTGCTGGGCTTTTTTTCAATTCCCATTCATGTTCAAGCAGCATTTTAAAGAAACCACCATCCCATTGTGTTGGGTGGGTTGTCCACGCACCTTCTAATCCACTGGTCACAGTGTCTCGACCAATGCCTCGAGACTTATGATTATTCCAACCAAGGCCTTGTTCATCGAGATCAGCGGCTTCTGGATCAGGGCCAACTTCCGATGCGTCACCGTTACCATGAGTTTTGCCCACAGTATGGCCGCCAGCCGTTAGAGCGACGGTTTCTTCATCATTCATCGCCATACGTGCAAAGGTTTCACGCATGTCAGCCGCGGTTTTCAATGGGTCAGGATTGCCGTCAACACCTTCAGGGTTAACATAAATTAAGCCCATCATTACCGCTGCCAGAGGGTTTTCTAAATCACGCTTACCTGAATAACGCGTGCCTTCGCTGCCGCTTGGCGCCAACCACTCTTTTTCTGAGCCCCAATAGGTGTCTTTTTCTGGGTGCCAAATATCTTCACGTCCAAACGCGAATCCAAAGGTTTTCAGTCCCATCGATTCATAAGCCATGTTACCTGCTAGGATCATCAAGTCAGCCCAGCTAATTTTATTGCCATACTTACGTTTGATAGGCCAAAGCAGACGACGAGCTTTATCTAGGTTGGCGTTGTCAGGCCAAGAGTTAAGTGGAGCAAAACGTTGGTTGCCTGTTGAGCCGCCCCCGCGACCATCAGCAGTACGATAGCTGCCCGCTGAGTGCCAAGCCATGCGGATCATTAAGCCACCATAATGTCCCCAGTCCGCAGGCCACCATTCTTGGCTGTCGGTCATCAGGGCTTTTAGATCATTTTTTAGCGCTTCAACATCCAGCTTTTTTAGCTCTTGATGATAGTTGAAGTCAGCGCCAAAGGGATTCGTTTTGGAATCATGTTGGTGCAGGATGTCGAGATTCAGGGCTTTTGGCCACCAATCCATAACCGACTGATCAGACGAGGTCATACTGCCATGCATGACAGGGCATTTGCCTCCAGAGTGATTGTCTTGATTTGCCATGTTCTAACTCCTTTCCTACATTTCGAGGTATTTGTCTCATTGTTAACAACTATTTAACACGTTGTCTTTGCTATGCATTTTGACTAGAAATATAGACTAGATTACTGCCTATGATTTGAAATGAAGTTTAGGCGAGAAGTTAACTTTGCTCACACTGTTTTAAGCTATTGTATTGATTGCAGGTGCCTATCAAAAAATAATGAATATGGGCTTTCACTTATTAATTAATACTCTAATCAATTGATCGGATTTTTTAACAATTTCAGACCAGTTGATTAATATCGTGTTTAAACTGAAATTGTAAATAGAGTGTTGTGAGTGTTTTAACGGTGGATTTTTTAGGTTGATACGTATTTAAAATACAATGCTTGAGTGAATGCAGGCAAAGGCAAGAATGGCTGTAAGCAATGATTTCTTCGCAAGCCAGTTAGAAGCTCATAGAGTTTGGCAGCTTACCTAATAAGCTGCCAAGTTGAGCGATGTGATTAATGAGCAAATTGGGAAACCGCATCAGACACCGGGGTGTCACCGGAAGTCAGTTCCAAAATCAAATGATGTACTGAGGGTTTATCAATTATCTCAGCTAGGCATAACGCCACATCATCGCGGCTCACAACGCCATAAGGAATTGCCAAACCGAGATTCACTCGGCCTTTGCCGGCATCATCACTTAACGTGCCAGGTCGCAGAATAATCCAATCCAGTGACGAGTGGGCGAGGTACACGTCTGCCGCTTTTTTCACTTTCATATAGTTTTCAAAGGTTTCAGAAATTTGGCGTCCGCGTCCTGATTCGGGAAATGCTGAAACCAACATAAAGCGTTTGACTCCTGCTTTCATTGCCGCGTCAACACTAAGCTCAAGGCCTCGACCATCGATCGCATTGGTCATTTCCTCACCGCCTTTGCCCCCAGCGCCAGCACTGAAAACAACCGCATCAATCCCTGCAAATTTTTCTGCCAGTTCTGTCTCTTCAAGTTCGGTTAGGTTACCAAAAACAGGTTGCGCCCCTAGGCTCTCTAATTCTTGGGTTTGTTCAGGATTTCGATATAGCGTTTTTACTTGGTGGTTACGTTTGACCAGTTCTGCTGTTAAGCGTTTCCCCACTTTACCTGCGCCACCAACAATGAATACATTACTCATTTCAATACCTCCTGATGTGTGTTGTTACTACTAACCTTGCATCTGTGAGTTCTACAATCAAGGGCTTGACAAAATTTTGATATAAGAAAAGTACAAATGGGCAGGCGAAAGAATCTATTTTTATTTTGGCGGTTATTTTTTCATGTGAATAAATAGCGGTTGCTTGCTGACCACAAAAGCTTCAGAATAGCGGGCTTTTTCCCGCGCGGCGATCGGTGGCGTGAGGACACTTTTATTCATTTTACTGAGAATCAAATATGGGTTTTACCTCCTTAGGTCTTTCTGCTCCAATCCTTAAAGCTATTCAAGAAAAAGGGTACGACACACCGTCCCCCATTCAAGCGCAGGCCATACCTGCAGTGTTAGACGGCAAGGATGTCATGGCTGCAGCTCAGACTGGGACGGGAAAAACCGCAGGCTTTACTCTGCCAATTCTTGAGCGCCTCAGCCACGGCCCTCGCGTTCGTGGTAATCAGGTGAGGGCGTTAATTCTTACGCCGACACGTGAATTGGCGGCGCAAATTCAAGAAAACGTTGAGCTGTATAGCCGCCATCTACGTTTGTCTAACGCTGTGGTGTTCGGTGGCGTAAAAATTAATCCTCAGATGCTACGTTTACGCAAAGGCACAGATATCCTAGTGGCAACGCCAGGACGTTTGATGGATCTCTATCAGCAAAATGCGGTCAAATTTGACCAACTAGAGGTGCTGGTATTGGATGAAGCGGATCGTATGCTGGATATGGGCTTTATTCGCGATATTCGTAAAATATTACAGTTGCTACCCGCAAAGCGTCAAAACCTGTTATTTTCAGCCACGTTTTCTGATGACATTCGTGCGCTCGCAAAAGGTTTGGTTAATAACCCAGTTGAAATTTCAGTTAGCCCAGCAAACTCTACTGCGCGTACCGTCGAGCAAAGTATTTATCCAGCCGATGTAAAAAAGAAAGCGCCGATGCTGGCAAAGCTGATCAAAGACGGTGATTGGCGACAAGTTTTGGTGTTTACGCGCACTAAACATGGCGCTAACCGCCTTGCGACCTATTTAAATGACGACGGCTTAAGCGCAGCGGCGATTCATGGTAACAAAAGCCAAGGGGCGCGAACCAAAGCGCTCGCTAATTTTAAATCTGGTGAGATTCGAGTATTGGTTGCAACAGATATTGCTGCGCGTGGTATTGATATTCCACAGTTACCTCAAGTTGTTAACTATGAATTACCGAATGTAGCCGAAGATTATGTGCACCGTATTGGGCGTACTGGCCGTGCGGGAGAAGTCGGTAAAGCGATTTCGTTGGTCTGCGCGGCGGAAGCGGCAGATCTATTTGGCATTGAGCGTTTAATTCAGCAGGTGCTACCGCGAGAAGAGCTCGACGGTTACAAGCCAACGAACACGCTTCCTGAGTCAAAATTGGATACGCGGCCTATTAAGCCTAAAAAACCGAAAAAGCCGAAGAAACCAAAAGCAGATAATGCTGCGCATGAGAACTCTCAAGGGAAAGCATCGAAGTCAGGGGCGCGTAAATCTTCTGGCGCTCGTCAAGGGCGAAAGCCGCAGGGCAGTGGTAATTCGTCTCGAGCACACGCGAAAGAGGGCGGTCAAACTGGAGTGAAAAAACCAAATGGACAACGTCGTCGCCGCTCTGTACCAAAAGCTCAGTAGTCGATGTTTTAATGAAACACATAAAGCGAACGGAGTACGCTCGCTTTATGCGTTCAACAAAATAACGCTTATTTAAGCCGCTAGGTGATAGGCGAGATCGTCAACATCCATCAGTAACGTGTAGCTGTCATCGTCATAGAATACGGTCACTGCCTCGAAGTCATCGCTGTCTAAATCGGTATTGTCGAATAAAGCTTGCTGCGCATTGCTGAGTTCATCGACGAATATGCCGTGAATATCCTCTAAAAGCTCAACGCTACCGTTAACGATTAAGCCATCATCCGCTGACGCATTATTAGCGAGCAGTGTCTGGTCAAGCTTGAGGTCACCATCGAATTGCACATCAATATATTCGAAATCGCTGAAGTCTAGGTATTCGGGAGACAGTTCGAAAGCAACAGTATCAAAGCCTTCTCCGCCATCAAGAACAAAATGAAAGGAATTAAACCAGTTCATGTCATCATATACTTGAATCGATACATTATAATTTACGTAGTCATCTGCTTCAGAAAACTGATAATCGAAGGAGCGATAGTAGGAATAATCATCGTAAGATGCATCAAGACGATAGTTGATGGTGTTTGTATGAAATTCAAAATTACTCAGTTCAGTCAACACCGTATATTGAGTTCCTTGGTACGTTAGGGAAAGTTCAACTGGGTCAGTGAAAGTATCTAAGTATTCGTTGGGATCATCATAATAGTAGCCACCGACATATTCTCCATAATCGATGGCATATAGCCCCTCTAAGGGAGAGTACTGATCCAATAAATGAATAGTTGCATGATCAAATTGTGGGGTTGCTTCTGCTTTGCCAATTATACTCAACCATCCTGAAGAACTGTTATTCGCTAAGGTGTCTTCTGTTAAGATGAGTGTCTCGCTGGTCATGTTGTAAACTTTTTCAAAGTTTTGGAATTCAAGTCCATTTATGTCATCCGCCAACCTTAGCACGTCGATACCCGCTCCAGCATCGATAATACGTTCAATATCATTATTGGCTCTATGAGCTAACCCATAGTAAGCACGATCATCTGAGCTGCCCATGTCGATCGAGACCTCTAGCCATTGAGTGCTTTCAAAATAGTAAGAATCCCAAAGACCAAAGTCTTTTAGATAGAAATAATCAGCCCATATTCCACTAGCGTAATCGATGGTGTAAGGGAAATGGAAGTTTGCATAATCAATATCCGACTCTTTCATAAAAAGAGTGTATTCTCCCTCATGTTCATCGTAATAAGGAAAAGCATCATCACCAGTATAAAGGTTGACAGCCACAATTTCGCTGGAGTCATAGCCACTCTGTTCAATGTGTGCCCGTTGTACGTCGGTGAGCTCTCTAATCGACATGCTCGTTAGGTCAAAATCTTCATCTAACGCGACTTGCCCATTAACGATTAGCCCATTGTCTAAAGCGCCATTATTTTCCAAATCGGTTTGTGTTAACGTTAAGGTTTCACCTTCCTCGAGCTCAATATATTCAAAGTTAACAAAATCAATATCTGAGTTGTCACTGCTAAGGATTAAGCTATCGAATCCATCTCCACCATCGACAAACCGTTGCTGATCACTGCTGGCGGCTTCATTTAAATCGTATTCAAAGATGTCATTACCGAGCGCTAAGTCGACATTAAATTCGGTCCATTTGGAGGAGCTAGGATCGGAACTGGCAGCCATGCTAAATGCGACATGATCATCGCCAGCCCCCATCGTGACGTTATAAAGGTTACTCCAGTGATCGTTGTTTGAATATGGGGTAGCGAATAGGCTGATGCCTTCTTGGGCGTCACTAAGATCAATGGTCGCGCGTTTTGCTTGATTAAGCAGTATATAGTCGTAACTACCACCGAGAATAGCGACATCGACGAAATCCGTTACCGACAAACTGACGTAATCGCCGTCTCTAATCGCGACTTCTTTGATGTCTTCAGAGTCCCAACCCGCGAGATTATCTATTTCAAGGTTGGTGTAGTTATAAAGGTGCGTAGCGACAACGTCTTCCTCATAGTAACTGCCTTGGTCGACAGGAAGTTCGGTCCCGTTTCTGACGGTCAGCTTAGCCGCCGAACCGTATCCTTTGCTATTGCTGTTACCGACAATAATTTGTGTCATGGAAAGTTCCTCTTTCGTCCGAGTAGTGTTAGATGACTGTCAGGGTTGTGTGAGGAGTATATCCATAGAAAACCCATGCTGGCTTTACGGATAAGAGGATTTGGTACTTTTATAATACTGCGTATTTTCTCGACCAGATGATTGAAGTTGGGATCAGTAGAATGACGGTTTAACTACCTTTAAAATGCAAAAAATTGGGTAGATCTTTTGTGTTTATATAATCAAATAACTGATTTATAAGTAATAAATTGGTTATTTTACTATCAGCACCGTGATCAAAGGGCCTAGTCGTTGTTTGCCACTAAGTGATAAGAGACAACATGCTTATTGGCTGGGAAAAGCCAATTAATTTATAAAATATAAATTCTACGATTAAGGCTCGTCGGATGAAAATGTCAGCAGTAGCCCAGCGATGGGGGACATTGACATATGGTTTTTCATATATATGATTTTCCATATATGTATATTGAACTACGTTAAAACCATGAACCCATTATCCGTCTATAAGGCAATGGCTGATGAAACCCGGCTCAAATCTCTGTTGCTGATCTATCTAAAGCGAGAGCTTTGCGTGTGTGACCTCATGCATGGTTTAACGCTGAGCCAACCCAAAGTTTCCCGTCATTTAGCCGAGTTACGAAAGTCAGGCTTAGTCAGCACCGACCGACGCGGCAAATGGGTTTATTATCAGTTGAATGACGCTTTGCCTAGTTGGGTGCTCACTGTCATTGAAGCGACAGTGTCCGGTCATCCTGAACTGATAGAACAAGAACTGGTGTTGGTGGCTAATTCAAACTGCTAGCCAGTATTGGTAACACTGAATGTAATAGAGAGCGTTATGAATCCATCTCAATCCAGCGAAGTGAAAACCGCTGCCGAAAAAATGAGTTTTCTCGATCGAAATCTAACCTTGTGGATCTTTCTGGCAATGGCGCTTGGCGTCGGTATTGGGGTACTTTTTCCCCAGGTCGCGGAGTGGAATGAACAGCTTTCGGTCGGCTCGACAAATATACCTTTGGCGATTGGTCTGATTTTGATGATGTACCCACCGCTGGCGAAAGTGAATTACAGCTTGCTTGGTGAAGTGACGCGCGACAAACGGGCAATCACTTTATCATTGGTGATGAATTGGCTCGTTGGGCCGGTTTTAATGTTTGTTCTCGCGATCGTATTTTTGCGCGACCAACCAGGCTATATGGTTGGCTTGATACTGATTGGATTGGCGCGCTGTATTGCCATGGTCTTGGTATGGAATGATATTAGCGGAGGCAGTAAAGAATATGGGGCGACTTTAGTTGCGCTCAACAGTGCGTTTCAGATTATCACCTACAGCTTTATGGCATGGCTATTTATTACTGTTTTGCCGCCTTATTTTGGTCTTCAGGGGTTTGAAGTCGATATCACGATTATCGATATAGCGAAAAGTGTATTGATTTACCTAGGGATTCCATTTTTGGCGGGCTTTTTGAGCCGTAAATGGTTGGTCGCGATGAAAGGCGAGCAGTGGTACAGCAATGTGTTCATCCCTTTTATTTCTCCGATCACATTGATTGCGCTTTTAGCGACCATTGTGCTGATGTTCAGCCTGAAAGGGGAGATGATTATACAACTGCCGTTTGATGTATTGCGTATTGCTGTGCCGCTGATCATTTATTTTATGTTGATGTTCTTTGCGAGTTTCTTTATTGGTAAAAAAATGGGCCTTCCTTATGCACAAAATGCATCGATTGCCTTTACTTCTTCAGGCAATAACTTTGAATTGGCGATTGCGGTCTCGATAGCGGTGTTTGGGCTTAACTCTGATCAAGCATTTGCTGGTGTTATTGGCCCGTTAGTTGAAGTTCCGGTGTTGATTGCTCTGGTGAATGTAGCGTTAAGAATGAAGCGAAAATATTACTCATAATTAGGTTACGAGACGAGACAAAAAGCGGCGGTTGCCGCTTTTTTTATGCCCTCAGAAAACTCTGATACAGATGAAAGTTTTGTGACAATTTGAGTTTTAGGATTGACCTTATCCACGTTATTTTTAATATATACGCATATCCATATATAAGGATGATTATGTTACCTCACCAATTCTTTAAATTACTGGCTGATGAAACACGCGTGCGCTGTTTATTAGTGATCGCCCGTGAACATCAAGTGTGTGTTCGAGAGCTGACGCAAGCACTGGATACTAGCCAGCCTAAGGTTTCGCGTCATCTCGCTCAGCTTCGAGCTAGTGGGGTGGTGGTGGATGTTCGACAAGGCCAATGGGTTTTTTATCGCTTATCCGAGCACCTACCTGGTTGGATGCGTAAACAGATTCAGGGGTTGGTTGAGTCGAACTGCTTAAAACAAGAATACCAACAAGATATTCAGCGCTTGGCGGCTATGACGTCACGGCCGCAGTGTTGTGTTTAAAGGAAAAATTATGCCTATTAAAGTCGGAATAAATGGTTTTGGTCGTATTGGTCGTTTGGCGCTTCGCGCGGCATTTGATTGGCCAGAAATAGAATTTGTACAAATTAATGATGTGGCTGGTGACGCTCAGACATTAGCTCATTTGCTAGAGTTTGACTCGGTTCAGGGGCGTTGGCATCACGCGGTCAGTGCCAGTGAGAACCAAATCCTGGTTGATGGCAAATCTCTGCGTACGACCCAAGAAAAGGCGATTGCGGATGTTGATTGGTCCGGCTGTGATGTGGTGATTGAAGCCACGGGCGTTCATCGTAAGGCGGAATTTCTAAACCAATATATTGCACAGGGCGTTAAGCGAGTAGTGGTCTCAGCGCCAGTGAAAGAACCGGGCATTGCCAATATCGTCGTGGGAGTGAATGATCATATTTTTGACTCTGCAACACATAAAATTGTGACGGCAGCCTCCTGTACTACAAATTGCATTGCACCTGTGGTTAAGGTTATCCACGAAAAACTGGGTATCGAACAGTCTTCGTTTACGACTATCCATGACTTAACAAATACTCAGACAATTTTGGATGCGCCACATAAAGATCTTCGACGCGCTCGAGCTTGTGGGATGAGTTTAATTCCGACAACAACGGGGTCTGCCAAAGCGATCGTCGAAATCTTCCCAGACTTGAAAGACCGAATTAATGGACACGCCGTTCGAGTCCCTCTTGCCAATGCCTCACTCACTGACATCATTTTTGATGTCAAACGTGATACGACCGCTGAGGAAGTTAATCAGCTTTTGAAAGAAGCGTCGGAGAATGAACTCAAAGGGATTTTGGGGTTTGAAAGCCGTCCGCTTGTTTCTATCGATTATCGCGGAGACCAACGTTCGACGATTGTTGATGCGTTATCAACCATGGTGGTCGGAAAGCGTATGGTGAAAATTTATGCTTGGTATGACAATGAGATGGGGTACGCAACACGTACTGCAGAGCTGGTTCGTCAAGTCGGTTTAGCTTAGGAGAACAAGATAATGCATCCAACATGGGAGCTGCCGTTAGAGCAGGAAAGTGCCCTTATTTTAACGCCTTGCCCAGGCACCAAAGATGTCGGCCTTGCGCAGAGTATCGCTCAGCTTAAACAGCAAGGTGTTCGCGTCGTAGTGACCGCGCTTAGCCAACAAGAAATGGATGAAAAAGGTGTTTCATCCTTAGCCGATGAAGTGGAAAGCGCGGGGTTACAATGGCTTCATGCGCCGATTGAAGATGACTGCGCGCCAGATGAGGCGTTTACCAAGCGCTGGCGGCATATTGCCCCCGTGATTCACGGTGTATTGAGTCAGGGCGGAAAAGTCGCATTGCACTGTATGGGCGGCTCGGGACGAACTGGCTTATTGGCCGCGCATGTGTTGCTGGAAAAAGGTTGGGCACTTGACGAGATAATCAATCAAGTTCAAGCGCTACGTCCGGGCGCGTTCACTAAAACGATACAATTAGAGTATATTCGCCAACAGGCGAGCAAGTCGTAATGCAGTTAAAGCCGCGGATTGCGGCTTTGTTCTAGGGCGTGAATTTATGTGGTCTCAACTTGATCAAAACCTGCGCCAGTACATGCTGGTGACGTTTAATTATTGGAACTTTACCGTCACTGACGGTGCGCTAAGAATGTTGGTGGTGCTCTATTTTTATGATTTGGGCTACTCGACGTTAGCTATCGCGTCTTTATTTTTGTTCTACGAGTTCTTTGGTGTCGTGACAAATTTAATTGGCGGCTGGCTAGGTGCCAGGCTCGGCCTGAATCGTACCATGAATATTGGCCTTGGAATGCAAATCGTTGCGTTGCTGATGTTGGCGGTGCCGCCAAGCTGGTTGACAGTCGCATGGGTTATGGCCGCTCAGGCACTGTCAGGGGTCGCCAAAGATCTCAATAAAATGAGCGCCAAAAGCGCGATTAAAACCTTGGTACCAGCCAATGCTCAAGGCGCACTCTACAAGTGGATAGCCATTCTTACCGGCTCAAAAAACGCCCTAAAAGGCGCCGGGTTCTTTTTAGGCGGCGCATTACTTACATTGGTCGGCTTTCAATACGCGGTGATGTTAATGGCTGGCGTTTTGCTACTGGTGTTTATCAGCAGCGTCATGAGTTTGAAATCGGAAATGGGTAAATCAAAGACCAAGCCAAAATTTTCGGAGATTTTTTCTAAGTCGTCGAGTGTGAATATCTTGTCTGCGGCGAGAATGTTTCTTTTCGGTGCAAGAGATGTTTGGTTTGTGATTGCATTACCGATTTATCTTGGCTCTGTCTTTGGTTGGAATCACAGTGCAGTCGGCGGGTTTCTCGCGTTGTGGGTAATGGGTTATGGGGTGGTTCAAGGTCTTGCTCCGAAGATTACAAGGCGTGCGGCGGGGCAGCTTCCTGATGGTAAGCATGCGCTCGGTTGGGCTGCGTTACTGGCGGCGATAACGGCGGTGATTGCGTATAGTGTGCAAAGTGGTTGGTATCCTGAGTTGATTATCATCGCTGGGCTGCTGTTCTTTGGCGCCGTATTTGCTGTCAATTCATCTTTGCACTCTTATTTGATTGTCAGCTACGCCAAAGATGATGGAGTCTCTCTGGATGTGGGGTTTTATTACATGGCCAATGCCATGGGGCGTTTGATTGGTACAGTGCTATCGGGATGGGTTTATCAGGTCTCAGGCTTGGCGGCGTGTTTGTGGGTTTCGTTTGCTTTTTTGGTGCTGACTACGGCAATTTCACTCGGCTTACCGAGGAATCCAGGCGCTGTGGCATCGACTTAACACGGTATGTTCGAATAAAAAAGGCGCTATCAAATAGCGCCTTTTTACTGTCCTGAGCTTTTTACTATCCGAGCTTTGTGATGTCCTGACGTGTTTTTACACATGAGAACGAAACATCATCACTGCATTACAGCTGAGTCATAAAAGTACCTTGTGGCGTCACAGGTAGGTACTTTTTGTAGAAGTTTTGATAGGCCTGATTTGGATCAAGGTCTGCAAATAACTCTGGGTACATGGCTTTGGCGTAGAATTGAATCATGGCACCGTCAATAATAGTTCGACACGCGCCATGGTATGCCGCGTACATTCGATTATGTTTAACCGCTGAAATCGATGACCAACCCACACGCTGCTTAAAGCCGGCTAATCGCTGCTTGGCGGTCTTTTCTTCCACGCCTTGTCCCATTAGCATGGAATCATCAGTGCTGCCGGTTTCATACCCCGTCATCACGATGACTTGTGGATCGGCGGCGATAATCATTTCTGGGTTGAGTTTGCCCCACCATTCAACGTAGGGCGCAGAGATGTTGTCTCCCCCCGCCATTGTTGCGATAGCGCCCCACATGTTTTTGCCAAAGGTATAACCAATTTCGTTGACGCCTGCCGCACCGTATTCACTGTAGACGCGAGGTTTAGATAGGTTGGCTTTCGCCAAACGGCGACTGATCATCTCGACGTTTTGTTGGTATTCTTTGGCTATCTTTTCTGCGCGTTGTTGTTGGCCAGTAATCACGCCAATAAGCTTCGTACTTTGCACGTGGCGTTCGACTGTTTGCGCATTGTAATCAACAACCACAACAGGAATGCCAGCTTGTTCTAGGCGTTTGACATCCGTATCTAGCGCTTTGTATTGCCAGTCAGCTAACATGATCAAATCAGGGTTTAAACTAATGACTTTTTCGACCGAAAATGTATTGGTATCGACTCGGCCAATGCCTGGAATTTTATCCAAAGATGGACGGTGTTCAACGTAAAGATCCCAGTTCGCTGAGCGCGCTTGCCAGATGTATTTCGACATGCCAACCACATGGTCATACGCAGCTTCTGTTCCAATCGCCATGTAATCTTCAGGGTAAAAACCCACCACGGCGCGTTGAGCGGGGGCATCAAACGTTACTTCTCGACCGAGTACGTCCGTTACTGTCGTCATTTGCGCATAAGTTAATGAGCTAAAAGTGAGCGCAGCCACGCTCAACAGTGTTTTGTACATGTAATAAACCCTTATATGTAGTACTTAGTAAACAAAAGAGTGCTCCCACTCTGTGCGCGCTGATTATAAGTTTGTTATTAAAAATAATGCAAACAATAATCATTCTTAAGTTATAGTTTTGATAACTAATATTCATTCTCAATTGTATGTGATAGGATTTTGCGACTTGCGACGCCGAGTGGTGAAATCATGAACACTAAGTGCGTTTAAACGTAGAGTAATTGGTTAACAGTGGTTCAGGAAATGCAGTCCTCAATATTATTACAAGCAATTGAACAGCAAAGAAAAAGTGAGAAAAAACGCCTGTGGGTGATCGGTCTTTTTGGCGCGATATTATGCCTTTCATTTATTCTCGATATTATGACTGGCCCTTCCATGCTCGATGCGGCAAAAGTGCTCAATGCACTGTTTGAGTTTATTGGTTTGCCGTTTGAAGTTGACCGCTCAACCATGGTTATTGTTACCAACTTACGTTTACCTATTGCACTCATGGCCATTGTGGTTGGTGGATCGCTGGGCGTTGGCGGTGCCGAAATGCAAACGCTCCTTAATAATCCTATGGCCAGTCCTTACACATTAGGAATGGCCGCCGCCGCCGGTTTTGGTGCTGCCATTATGTTGTATATTGGTTCGCTCGGAATGAGTAGCCTGTACGCCGTTCCGATTGGTGCGTTTTTATGTTGTATGCTGTCAGCCTGCTTCCTATTTGCCCTCGCGTCGATGCGCCATATCAGCTCTGGACAATTAATTCTGGCGGGTATTGCACTGCTGTTTTTGTTTCAGTCGTTACTTTCTTTAGTCCAATTTATTTCTTCCCCTGAACTGAGTCAGCAAATTCTGTTTTGGTTGTTTGGCAGCTTGTTGAAGACAACCTGGACCAATTTGTTGATTACTGCGGTTGTCGTGATCGGTGGTTTTGTATTGTTACTGCAAGATTCGTGGAAGTTAACGGCGCTGCGTATGGGCGAAGAGCGGGCTAAAAGTGTTGGCGTCAACGTTACTCGTTTACGCTTAAAAACCTTATTCATTGTTGCGGTAATGACAGCGACGGTCACCAGTTTTGTCGGAATTATTGGTTTTATCGGCATTGTTGCGCCGAATATCGCGAAAATTTTGGTGGGTGAAGACCAGCGCTTTTTCTTGCCGTTGTCGTTTTTAATTGGCGCCTTTTTATTGTCTGCGGCGTCAGTTCTGTCGAAAACCATTGTTCCGGGCGCTTTGTTCCCGATAGGGATTGTCACTGCGATCATCGGTGTTCCATTTTTCTTTTGGCTGATCATAGCGAAGCGAGGTTAAGCATGCTTAGTGTTAACAATCTAAATGTTAGCATCGGTGAATTGACGTTAGCGCGTGATGTCAGTTTTGAACTGAAACCGGGACAAGTGACGGCAATTCTTGGTCCGAATGGCACGGGGAAAAGTACGTTACTCAAAACGCTGTTTGGAGAGATTAGCGTTGATAGTGGAACGGTTACTCATGGCGGCGACACTTTAACGGGCAAATCGCTGGCGAAATGGCGCAGTCGTTTTGGCTATATGCCTCAGGATATTCATTTTGATATCAGCCTAACCGTGATTGAAGTTGTGTTGCTCGGGCGGATCGATGCGCTGAGTTTACGTGTTGATGAAGTCATGCTTCAGCAAGCACTGGTGATTCTCGAAAGTATGGGGTTATCTGCGCTGGCAAATCGTGATATTCGTACTCTCAGTGGCGGGCAATGCCAAATGATTTTATTTGCTCAAGCGTTGATGCGACGCCCACAAATTATGATGTTGGACGAGCCGGTTAGTGCGCTCGATCTTCATCATCAACATCTGCTACTTGATCATCTACGAACTCAAACTCGCAATGAACACTACATTACCATCATGGTGTTGCATGACTTAAACCTTGCAGCGCAGTACGCTGATAACTTATTGGTGTTAAAGCAAGGCGAACTGGTGACGTCGGGCGAGCCAAAACAGATTATGACGGCAGAACTGGTACAAGAGATTTATAATGTCGATGCCAAGGTTTTTACCGATGAAAGTGGCGTGCCGTTTGTACGCACGGTTCGTTCACAGTCTGCCGCGTAGCTCACGGGGAACAAAAAAGGAAAGCCACGGCTTTCCTTTTTATTGTCATCCTTAAACCACCGCCTTGGGCGGTGGTGATTGTTTATTGAGGGCTAAATCAGCGCTTCTTCGGCTCTTAGTGTTAGCACTTCATAACCGGTTGCGGTGACTAATACCGTGTGCTCACTTTGCGCAGAAAGCTTTTTGTCACGTGTGACAACCGTCCAACCATCGCGTTTGGTTTTCGTCTTTGCTGTGCCTTGGTTGATCATTGGCTCGATGGTGAAGGTCATACCCTCGCGCAGCGTCATTCCTTGATGGGGCATTCCGTAGTGAAGCACCTGCGGCGCTTCGTGCATCTCGCGGCCGATACCGTGCCCACAATATTCGCGCACCACACTGTAGCCATGTTTTTCGGCAAAATGTTGAATGGCGTAACCAATATCGCCCAATGTGGCCCCGGGTTTAACCTGCTTGATGCCTTCCCACATCGCTTGATAGGTGGCCTCAACTAAGGCGCTGGCCAAGGGCGGCGCTTCCGGCATCACGTACATTTTACTGGAGTCAGCGATAAAGCCGTCTTTTTCAAGTGTGATATCGAGATTGATGATGTCCTTGGCTTTAATGGTCTGGGTTTCACTCGGCACACCGTGACATACCACCTCGTTGAGAGAGCTATTTAACACGTATTGATAACCATATTGTCCTTTGCTTGCAGGACGCGCTTGAAGCTCGTTGACAATGAAGTCCTCGACTCGGTTATTAATCTCCATGGTGGTTAACCCAGGTTTAACGTAGTCATCCAACATGGCAAACACTTGCGCGAGTAGCTTACCTGACTGGCGCATTAATTCGATTTCTTCTAAGGATTTAATGGTCACAGGATTAGTCATTCATCGCCTCTTGAGCGGTCATTACTTTGTCAATATTGACGTCTGCGGACTTCATTAAATCCGCCATGATTTGATTAAAGCTGAGCTCAGGGTTGAGCTCAGCCAGCATGCCCATTTTGATCCAAAATTCAGCTTGTGAATTGATAGAACGCGACATGACCGAGCTCGCTTTCCGCAGCTCTTCATGTAACTGTTCAGAGATCTTAACGATACCCATAATATATCTTTTATATACAAAACGTATACGAAGTGTATCTTTTTGCTATCCAGCGTCAAGTTAGATTATGAGACAACTAGTAAGTAAGGAAAAAGAGCGCCTAAACATCAAGGCGCAAACAGAGAAAAGTGTTTAGCTGTGGAATGATAGGCCTATTGAAACTATCAACATTTTTTACGAAGGCGGTTCTCGTCGCGATCACTGGCTGTCAAATAAAACTCTGTTTGTGCCATGTTGAAGTCTAAAAAAGCCGGGCATAGAGCCCGGCAAGGATGTCATCTTTAAGAGGAAGTGAGGAGTTACCACTTAAAGATTTCAATCGATTTATTCAGTGTTCGCGCGATGCCAGTCAGTTGCTGCGCGCTTTGATGATTGTTGTCGGTAACTTCCATGGTGGATTTGGCCAAATCATTGATTTCGACTACGTTTGAACCAATTTCCGAAGCGACATGGCTTTGTTCTTCGACGGCGGCGGCTATTTGAGTATTCATATCTTCAATCAGTGCCACCGAGGTTTGAATCTCTTGCAAAGCTTGGTTGGCAAGGTCAGATTTTTCTGAGGTTGTTTGAGCGTCTTTCATATTCACTTGCATCATCTCAACCGAACGACTGGCCTCGGCTTGCAAGCGATGAATGGTCTCTTGAATCACCGTGGTACTCTCTTTGGTTTGATTGGCCAAGCTACGAACTTCATCGGCCACCACAGCGAAGCCACGCCCGTGCTCGCCCGCCCGTGCAGCTTCAATGGCCGCATTCAAAGCGAGTAAGTTGGTTTGTTCTGAAATGCCATCAATGACCTCAAGAATTTGCCCTATGCTTTGAGTTTCCTTCTCTAGTTCAAGGTTAACATTAACCACCGCTTCAATGCCCGTTACCAGTTCTCGAATGCTTTGGTTCATGTCACTCACTAAATTCATCCCTTGTTCTGAGTAACCATTCGCGCCTTTCGCCGAGTCAGACGCTTTGAGTGCATGGCGAGCCACTTCATCCACAGACGCTGACATTTCATTCATCGCCGTCGCTGCTTGTTCAAGTTGAACCATTTGTGATTCAGAACTGGTTTTCACTTGTTCCGAGCTTTGGGACATCTGTGTCGATGAGCTATTGATATCCTCTGAGGCCGATTGGATGTGCTTAATGGTCTCTTTGAGTTGTGTGACCATGGTGAGTGTCGCGGCTAAAATGCCAGTTTCGTTGCCACGCGCGGTACCCGCAAGCGACAGATCACCGCCAGCGACTTTACGCACGATATCTTCAATTTGTGTCGGTTCACCGCCTATCGGTCGATACATTAATCGGTCAACCAGTAGGTAGGTCACAATGAGAGACACCAAAATAGCAATAACCGCCAACCATGAGCTATTTGACAGGTTATCCGCAGACGCGGCGTCAATATTATCAATGCTTTCCCAGCTCCAGATATTCCAGTCCAAGTCTTGGGAAATCGCATTGACAACAAAGTAGCTTTTGCCTTGATAAACGTACTCATGGCCTGCGCCATTCTGCTGGCGATAAGTCGCAAACGATGGGCGCAGCTCGTAAAGGTTCTGACCAATATCATCGGCATGTTTCGATGACAGAATGTAACCGTCGGCGCGGCTAACGAAAATTTGGTTTGATTCGGTTAATGACTCTAGATAAGAGGTAATACCGTCGAGCGCGATATTGGCGCCCATGATGCCGACAATCTTACCATCACGAAGCACAGGCTCGACCAACGACATGATGATTTTACCCGATGAGGCTTTGTAAGGCGTTGTAATTACGTCTGTTTCTCCTGACATAATACGTGTAAACCATTCGCGACCTGCGGCTTTGGCGTTGAAATCGGCAATTTCACCGAAGTTGCGATAGGTGGTGCCATCCGCAGTAGCAAAGAATGACGCTACGATATCGTACTCCGACTCTAAGAACGCAATTTTTTGTTTTAACTGGTCAACGTTCAAATTCCCGTTTTCGTCGATATCAACTGCGTTTGCCGCCATTTTTAACATATCAAAATTTCGCAGCATTCTTTGTTCTGCACTGGCGGCGATCAAAGAGGCTTGGAGCGATAATTTGTCGGTATAGTTGTTGGTAGAAGATGCATTGAAAGAGTTATAGCCAATAGCCACGATGATAACGATGACGAGGGAACATAGGGCTCCTATCGACAAGATGATTTTGTTCTTCGCACTCATAAATCAACCTTAGAATCTAGTGAGAGTGTTTTGTTATTTGAGAGATTAAGGGAAGGTCAACGGTGTGCTCTGTGAAAGAGAACGTGAAGGCCGCAAACAGATATTAATCCTCATCATTTATGCTGACTTGTCTGCTCACTATAAAGTATGAGATTTGGTGCTGCTTTAGGCATTTGCACAAACGAAAGGGGGGATTGGCATGAGAAATTTGGACAAATGGATAAAAATATTTTTCTATCGATATAAGTTATAGTTATATCATTACGGTTGCATATCTTATCCTTATGATTTGTAAAGGTTTTATCTCTATTTTGAGACAAGTTGACTGGGTTAAGCCTTCGCAAAGTATCAGTCGGCGAAATAGACGCTGATGCACATATGACGGTCAAAATGTGTGAGTTGTGTGATGTTGGTTCAAGGGTTTTTAGGGTGAAACCGCGCTCAATAGGGTGTTGACTCTATCTTTAGCCTACGAAGCGCGGTCAAAGTGTGTCGATCAATGATGATGTAGTGAATCGATAATGCTTAAAAATAGACGACTGGCGGTATCGATTAGCGCATCAGGGAAGTCGTAATCTGGATTATGTAACTGCGGGTGATCCTCTCCGCTACCGATACAAAATAGAGCGCCCGGCCAGCGTTTGAGAAATTCTGCAAAGTCTTCGGACCAGCGCATGGGCTCTTTGAGTTCGCTG
Organism: Vibrio olivae; assembly: GCF_042428525.1. Taxonomy (NCBI): domain Bacteria; kingdom Pseudomonadati; phylum Pseudomonadota; class Gammaproteobacteria; order Vibrionales; family Vibrionaceae; genus Vibrio; species Vibrio olivae. The sequence continues at coordinate 1,400,809 of NZ_JBHMEP010000001.1, read as the reverse complement.
ACAGTCAGGCCCAGTTCATTCGCCTGCTGTTTCACGATGTGGTAGTGCTCAGTGTCATTGACCGCGGCGATAAAAGGCTCATGCCAATTTAATTTAACTTGCAGGTGGCTCGACCTTTGAATTTGTTCAATCTTATCTTGGATGGTCAATTTCATATTGGTAAAGGTAGGATTATGGTCACTGCGCAGGGTTGCCAGTATTTTCGCGTCACCAGGTGCGACGCCAAACACATGTTCGCCGAGTTGAACATGTGCAACGGTCACTAAGCTAAATGCATCGGGATAACGCGCTGGTAAGGTGCGAAGAAATTGCACCAATTCGATCATCACGTCTGTGGGGTTAATCCCATTCTCTGGGTTGGCGGCATGTGACGTTTTACCGACGAGTTCTATTTGTACCCCCGTCGACGCACAAGCAAAGGTCTGCGGTTTGATAATAACGTGATGAAGTGGGTAGCCGGGCAAATTGTGATAGGCAAAGGTATGATCGATGGTTAAATTTTTTAATGCGGGGTGTTCGAGCATCGCGATGGCACCGGTACCGACTTCTTCCGCTGGTTGAAACAGCAAAATGACGCGCCCATTGCGTGGCGGTGTAGTCGCCAACGCTTCTGCAACTTTGAGTAGTGAGGTGCTGTGGCCATCGTGCCCGCACGCGTGCATGACACCAGGGTGGCGAGAAATATGATGGTGTGTGGCTTTTTCTTCAATTGGCAGCGCATCGAAGTCAGCACGGAATAATGTCGTTGGCCCCGATTTTTGCCCTTCGATAATACATATTACGCCATGGCCGCCAACGCCGGTTATTGGAGATAAACCAAATGCGTTGAGCTGAGTCGCTATTAGTGTGGCAGTGTTGAATTCATTCTCGGAAAGTTCGGGATATTGGTGAAGGTGGCGTCGAAAGGCAATCGCATCAAAAGTCGTTGGTTTACTGGTCGTTGCGGTCATAAGTCATCCTTAACTTAACATCGGCACGTAGGTTATTAAGTCCAACTTACTACGTTACTTCGCATGTTGCCAAGAGGTGAACGCCATTTGAAACCGAAGAAGGCGCCACTTTGGGCGCCTTTCGATTAAGGTTTTAGTGTTATTTCGCGGTAATGACCGACATAACCAGCTTTCCACCTTCGCGAACTGGACCATCTTCTTTAGCGCCAAGCGTGTATTCAAATACGCCGGTCTTCATTCCTCCGGCTTCGCCGTGAAGCATTAACATCAACATCTCACCGGATTTAACCGGCTCGGTAAGAATGGCGGTGACATCACTGTTATTGCCTTTTTTAACAGGAGAGTAGCCAACCACAGGCCCGGGTTTCATATTGCTGTCAGTACGGTGAACTACCATCCAACCGTTGTCCGCGGCCATAATCATTTTCGCGCTTACGGTACCGCCAGAAACGTCTTGATCCGTGCCTTTAACACTGAGATGATGCCCGGCCCAAGCGAGCGATGAGGTCGCACTAAGTAGGGCGGTAAGACTCGCGATTTTGAGGGTACGTGTAAGAGTATTTTTCATAATCATTTCCTGCTGCAGAATAATCCTAATTGTTGTTTTCGTTAGCGTTACAACTGACCAACTTATTAATAATACGCAGTGTGAGAAAATTGGTTCATTCGATTTAATGAAGAAACAAGCTAAAAAAATAAACTTTTTTACCTTAGGGGGATTTTTGTTATGCAATTCATGGACTAAGAAAAATCTACTGATTATTCGCTAAATAAAAATATTTTTAATTTAATTAGAGCTTGTCAAAGCAATAAAATTCGACTACCGCACCATTAGTGTTCAATGCCAAAGAGGGTCACCTATTTCGCGTTAAGGTGGGTTATAACCGATAACAAAATTGAAGTTGCATCTATGTCAGTGACGGTTACTATGTATTTTTAGATGTCTATACGTCTAATTTTAAGTGGTTATGGAGGATGTATGAAGCAAGCAAAAGCAGCGTTAAAGGTAGTGATCGCATTGGCGGTTGCAATGGGTTTGACCGCATGTGGTGAAAAACAAGATGACGCAACGATTAAAGTTGGCGCAACGGTAGGGCCACACGCACAAGTGGTAGAAGCTGCCGCTAAAGAGGCGCAAAAACAAGGATTGAATGTTGAAGTGGTTGAGTTTTCTGATTTCATTACGCCAAATGCAGCGCTCGCTGATGGCAGTATTGATATGAACAGCTATCAACATTTGCCATTCTTGCAAAACTACAACAGCAATAACGGGTCGAACTTGGTCTCGATGGGGCAATCGATTCTGATGCGAATGGGGATTTACTCCAACAAACACCAAGCGTTAGATGCACTTCCTGACGAAGCACGTATTGCTATTCCTAATGATCCAACCAATGGTGGTCGCGGTCTATTGCTACTGCAAGAGGCAAATCTTATTAAACTGCGTGATGATGTGGGCTTTAAGGCGACACTGAATGATGTGGTGGAAAATCCTAAAAATCTAGAAATCATTGAGATCGATGCTGCGCAACTACCCCGCACACTGGATGATGTTGATGCTGCGGCAATTACGATGAACTACGTCATGTCTGCTGGGCTTGATCCGAAAAAGCAAGGCATTTACTTAGAGCCAAAAGACGCACCACTCGCGGTCATGGTGATCGCTGCTCGTGAGGAAGATAAAGACAAAGACGCCTACAAAAAGTTTGTTGAAATCTATCAATCGCAAGCGGTACGTCAATATATTGATGACACCTTTAAAGGGACGATTGAAGCGGCATTCTAAGACGAATTCGCGTACGAAAAAAGCGCTTTGGACTGTGTGCCAAGGCGCTTTTTTCGTTTATGGCAAGCTTTAGTAATCCACTTTTCCTCGCAGAGATTTGGTGGTTCCAGTACGCTTTTTACGCTCCACTCGCTTGATTTGCGAATTACGGCTTGGCTTAGTGGGCTTGCGTTTTTTAACTTCAACCATGGCACTTAAAATAAGCTCTTTAAGGCGGTTGAGGGCATCTTCTCGGTTTTGTTCTTGAGTTCGGAACGATTGCGCTTTAATCACAACCACTCCGTCTTTGGTAATACGGTTGTCTTGCAGCGCCAGTAAACGCTGTTTATAAACATCAGGCAGCGTGGAACGTCGAATGTCAAAGCGCAGGTGAATCGCCGTCGCGACCTTATTCACATTTTGCCCACCACTTCCCATCGAGCGAATGGCTGAAAGTTCGATCTCCCAGTCTGCGAGCTGAACATTATTGGATATTACTAGCATCTCTTTCTCTTCACTGCATTATTTAATGGTGGTTGGTTTTCTACTCGGTTGAAAGTCGCTATGTTTTCAGTGTGTTGGACGTTTGTCAATTTAACCCGGTTTTTAAGTGGCATGGGACGTTCAGGCGTGACTTGTTCACCATTCTGTTTTAGTCCTTTTTATCCGCTGACATATTGTTACAATAGCGCTCCTTTATCGATTGCTGGTCGCATTTTGACCTATGGAACTGTTTTGAACACAAATAACGCGGAATTTTCTTCTTTGTCGTTAAAACCTGAATTATTGACGACCTTAACGGATTTGGGGTTTACCTCTATGACGCCGATCCAAGAGGCAAGTTTACCGGCTATTTTGCAAGGTAAAGATGTTTTAGCACAGGCGAAAACCGGGTCAGGTAAAACTGCGGCGTTTGGTTTGGGATTGTTGCATCACCTCAATGTGAAACGCTTTCGTGTCCAATCGATGGTTCTGTGTCCAACACGGGAACTGGCGGATCAGGTAGCAAAAGAGCTGCGCCGATTTGCGCGTGGGATTCATAATATCAAAATTCTTACTTTGTGTGGTGGGACACCAGTTGGGCCTCAAATTGGTTCTTTGGAGCACGGCGCGCATATTATCGTTGGGACCCCGGGGCGCGTGCTCGATCACTTACAAAAAGGCCGTTTAAACCTCGATAATTTAAACCAACTTGTGCTTGATGAAGCGGATCGTATGTTGGAAATGGGCTTCAGTCGTGACCTTGAGCAAATCAGTCAATTTATGCCTACTGAGCGTCAAAGCCTACTGTTTAGCGCGACTTTCCCGGAACCCATTGCCGAGCTTGCGCGCGCAATGATGAAAGAGCCAGTTAACGTCCAGCTTAAAGATAAGCACGATAATCTCAGTATTACCCAGCGCTTCTATGCGGTTACCGACGCAGACAGTCGTCGCCAAGCAACGCGATTGCTATTGCTAAAGCATCGCCCGCAAAGTGCGGTCATCTTTTGTAACACCAAGCGTGAAGCACAAGATGTCGCTGATGAATTAGAGCAACAGGGCTTTAGCGTCAAAGCGCTGCACGGTGATTTGGACCAGCGTCAGCGTGACCAAGCCTTGGTACAGTTTGCATTAAAAAGTATTTCTATCCTAGTGGCGACGGACGTGGCTGCGCGAGGTTTGGATATTGATGCGTTGGATCTTGTGATTAACTACGATATGGCGCATGAACCTGAAGTGCATGTTCATCGCGTTGGGCGTACGGGACGCGCTGGTTCACAAGGCATTGCCGCCAGCCTGGTTGGGCACAATGATGGCATGCGTTTGGCTCTACTTGAAGATCGTTTCGGTCCACAATCAATGAGTACATTGCCGAATGAAGGCAGTGTCGATACAGCGCCGCTGGTTGCTGAGATGGCGTGTATTCGTATCGAAGGGGGTAAGAAACACAAGCTGCGTCCTGGTGACATTTTGGGAGCATTGACTGCAGGTAAAGTGATTGCAGGCAGTGACGTCGGAAAAATCCAAATTCAAGATATCTGGTCTTATGTTGCGGTGCAGCGACGCGTTGTGAAACAGGCGGCGCGTATTCTTAGCGAAGGTAAGCTTAAAGGGAAATCGTTTCGAGCATGGGCGATGAAAAACTAAGTGGTATGATGGTCATCACACTTATTGTTAAAGGGTTAGCGTAAAAGCTAACCCTTTTTTACAGTTTCAATCACAAAGCTAAGCACCAAAAAGGTTAGGCTGCACGCTTTTAGTGAAATGAAATAATGATAATTAGTATAAAGTGCGGCCTTTGTTGGATTTTTGTAGTGACTCATCTCGGTGTTTACTGATTTTGTAAAACGACATAAATAGTCGGTTTGGTTATTGCATGTCGATGTTTTTCGTACTAGTCCCCTAGGGAAGCCCCTAGGAATTAGAGGATGAACGGATAAGGAGTTACCGTTGATTATTGGCGTTCTATTTAGTCTTCTCGCCTCTGTATTATTTGCGAGCTTATGTTACTACAGTGTATTTTTGCCTCCCTTAGATGGATTCGCGGTGGCTGGATGGCGTACGCTCGGAACGCTTGTGATCTTAACCTTGTCGCTTTTGTGCTTAAAACAAGGACGAGTGTTTATTCGACAACTCAAACAGATTCTTGACCATCGCACCCAGTTAATCATCCTCGTAGCATGCAGTTTATTAATGATGGTGCAGGTTTGGTTATTTGGTTGGGCGCCAATGAATCATCAGGGCCAAGCGCTGGCGATGGGCTATTTTCTTATGCCGCTATCGATGGTCATCACGGGGCGGTTCGTCTTTGGGGAAAACTTGTCTCGTCTGCAAATTATTGCCTTGGCGTTGGCTTGTATTGGCGTAGCCGCAGAATTGACGCTAAATGGCGGATTATCTTGGGTCTCGCTGTTGGTTATGTTGGGGTATCCTCCTTATTTCGTTCTTAAACGCAAACTCGGGCTGAATGCTCTGCACGGTATGTTAGCGGAACATCTGTTTATGATGCCGATCGCGCTCGGTGTACTCAGTCAGAAAAACTGGAATTGGAGCTATTATGACACCTTGGGTTGGCATGCTTGGATCACGATTGCTGGCTTAGGACTATTAGGCAGTTTTGCATTACTGAGTTTTTTGGCCGCCAGTCACCGCTTGCCAATGTCATTATTTGGTATGCTCGGCTACGTAGAGCCTGTGTTGCTGTTTTGGGTAGCATTGATGCTGGGCGAGTCGTTTAGCGATGGGGATTGGCTAACGTTTATTCCTATTTGGTTGGCTGTACTGTGTTTGGCGCTCAACGGTTGGTTGGCGTTTCGCCAGCGGCGCTCAACGTTACCAACTCAAAAGCCTATTAGCGTTTGAATCTGGTTATGGCTTACGTCGGGTCAGCCATCGCTCATCGGTGGCAACGCGCTGTCGAAAGTTTAAGAATAGGCCTCATAAGCGACCACTTGGTTTCGGCCTGAACACTTCGCGTTGTGCATGGCTTTCTCTGCATTTGACAGTGCTGTCTCCGCACTGATGGCATTGCTCAATGTGGCACAGCCAATCGAGACAGTAACGGCGCCGTAGGTCTCGGTGACGCCTTCGATTTGAAGCGCTTCAATGGCAGCCCGAAGCTTTTCTGCTAACACTAATGCACCATTTGGTGTCTTTACTTCAATAAGTAGTGCGAATTCTTCGCTGCCGTAACGACATAAAATGTCGGTTTCTCGGCAGTTTGTCTTAAGAGTTTTCGCGATGCGTTTTAGCAGTTCATTTCCGGTTTGACGCCCCAGTTTTTGGTTAAAAATGGCGAAGTGATCTATGTCGATCACCAGAAAGCACAAAGCGTGTTGATAGCGACGCTGCCGTGTTACTGCAGTTTGTAGTTTGCGGCTAAATGCCGCCCGGCTAAGCAGTTGAGTTAACAGATCTTTGTTCTCTGATTGCCGCTGTTTACGTTCGGTAAGGCGGCGCTTACGATCGGCGCGATCTTGAATTAATACGCCAATACCGATTAAAGCGATGACAAACCAACTCACCGCAACAACAAAAGCACTGATCAAACTCTTAATAGGGGAGTGCATGAATGATTGAACAACCAGCAGACCCAATATAAACGCAAATAAGTAACTGCCCACCATTTGAGCTCGAGCAACTCGACTCGCGATATGAGAAGAGAGTAAGACACGAACGATGCCCTGATTAGCATTGGCCAAAAGCGCACTGAGTGAGAGGATAATCCCTAAGGTAGTGGTAATAAACGACATCTCTCCAAACAGGGACGGTACTCCGTAGGCATAACCGGTAATCGCTGTCATCGGTATCGACAACGCGCTAAAACTGAGTAATTGAGAGGCAATTCGAAATCGATAGAGGCGACACAAAGTGGCAATGGCAACCGCTTCAAGCATTAGGGCCGTGTTTAACCCCATAATATTGGTTTGCCCCTGTTGATCCTCGAAGGTGTAATCATGAATAAATAGAGTCAGAAGCTTCGCATTATTGGTGAAAAAGAGGACGTCAACAATGCGAATGCTCACCAATAATAAACTGATGTACGCACAAAGCATAACCAGCAGAGGCTGCTTTTTGATTGAGCTAAATAAACAGATCGCGAGTAACACGCCAACCACCGCGGTCAGGGGATTGGTTGCAGGACCATTTGCTATGGGGCGGTACAGCGCGTCTAATTCGAGTAAGTAGCCAGCAACGCTCGTCCCGGATAGCAGCAATACGACTAATGCTAGCGTTTGGCTAAGTGTGACTGACGTGCGGTTGTTTGATAGGAGGCCAAACCATTTTGTTGTTAAAGCCAAAGTTTATACCTGTTGAACGAACTGACTAGTCTATAGAGTAGTTCAACCGGTAATAGAAGGTCAATTTACATGCCACTGTTCTCTAAAACACTGATCACAAAATGGTTTCGTCATTACTCATCTCATTTTAAAATCGCACTTTCATCCTCATTGTTACGGCATGGATGGGCGATTAAGTACGCACGAAGTTGACTTAGTGCTTGGTTAAGCCGCTTGAGGTCGCAACCATAGCAGATACGAAGGTGCCCTTCGCCGCCTTGACCAAAGGCCTCGCCTGGAGCAACACCTACTTTCGCTTTTTCAATCATTTGCAAAATATAGGGCTGGCTATTATCACCCAGTCCTTCAATTTTTAGAAAGGCATAAAAGGTCGCTGGCATGTCATATAAAGTCGTACCCGGAATATCACTCAACCACTTGAGGACTAACGCCCTCGCTTGAGTGTACCGTTCACGGCTTTGTTCAATAAAGGATTCGCCTTGAGTGACGGCTGCCAGGCCGCCAGCTTGAACAAATCCAGGCGCACACGAAACATTATATTCAATCAACTTAGTGATGGTTGGTGTGATGGATTTCGGCAGTGTTAGCCAGCCAAGTCGCCAACCGGTCATACTCCACGCTTTTGAGAAACTGTTACACACAATGATGGGGTCAGACTCTTTCATAAACTGACAAAACGACGGGGCACTTTCACTTTCATAGGTGTGGCGCGCATAGACTTCATCGGCAATGACCCAAACATGATGGGTGCGAGCAAATTGGCAAATCGCCTCGACTTCCTGTTGGCTGGCACACCAACCTGTTGGATTGGCAGGGCTGTTAATGATGATTGCTTTTGCATCTTTGGCTTGGCTAAACAACGCGTCTAAGTCGAGTTCAAAGCGATTATCCACTTGAATTAGTGGATGCTGAACTACCTTAGCGCCAAGCAGTTCAGGGACGGCAAATAGCGTTGGGAAGACAGGCGTGATCACCACCACTTTGTCGCCAGCGCTAACACACGTTTGCGCGGCCAACATAATCGCATTGGTGCCTGAAACGGTGACCACAATGTTGTTTTCATCAAATGGGGTGTGATAGAGACGACGTTGATAATCGGCCAAAGCGCGGCGAAGGGCTGGTGCACCATTGTTTGGCGTATAACGAGTGTCACCTTGGCTCAGGCTGTCACTGGCGGCTTGGCGAATAAATTCAGGGGTTGGAATATCCGACTCCCCAAACCAAAGTGGCGTAACATCAGGTTGAGTCATACCAAAATTGGCGATGGTTCGAATGGAGGACTCTTTGAGCTGTGTTGCTATCGGGCTTAACTGGACGCCTGCGCCGTATTCCATGTCTTTAATCTCCCTGTCAGTCATGGTGATGCAGTCAATGCTGCCTCATCTACTATCTCACCTTTTTTTTCTGAGGTTAACCATTTACTTGGCTAGTTTTTCTGCAAGTTGAGTATGGTTATCACCGTTTTATCGGTATTTCCTGGTGGTGTTTCATGGCGAATTAGCCCTTTTTTCACTCGGTAGCTACCTGATGTATTAACAAAACTACTCTTTCGCTTGGTTGTCGCCCAGTGCTGAATGTGATGATTTAAAAGCAACAGACACGCACATAGTTCAGGGAAGAATATATGAATCAAGTCTACTACCTTTGGTTGCGCTTGAGTCGCTTGTTATTGGTATTGGTGGGATTGTCGGTGATCATCTTTGTCGTTGCCCGCCTGATTCCTGGGGATCCTGCGCGAATCGCGCTAGGACCACTTGCAACGCCGGAGCAGGTAGAAGCGTTACGACTTAAAATGGGCTTAGACCATTCACTGCTTATCCAATATTTTGATTACATGATGAATGTGTTTCGCGGTGATATGGGAGAGTCAACCATCACCAATCAACCCGTTCTTCTCGATATCACACAAGCGCTACCTGCCACCCTTGAGTTAGTGCTGGTTGCGGTGATGTTTACCGCGTTGATTGGCATGCCTTTGGGGATTCTTGCCGCGTATCGTCCAAACGGCTGGTTTGATCAACTGTCGCGTATTTTTTCTTTAGTCGGGGTGGTCACCCCGTCCTTTTTACTGGCGCTGGTTTTGCAGTTAATCGCAAGCCTCGGTTGGTTTGGCTTACCGGTCACCGAGCGTTTGTCATCCTCATTGACGTTCTCTGCGGATTTTTCCGGCTTACTGCTTATTGATAGTGTTCTGCAAGGCCGTTTTGATGTGTTTATCGATGCCTTACAACATATTTTGCTGCCTGCGATTGCGTTATCGGCTGCTGGGATTGGCCAAGTAATGCGCATTACTCGTTCCTCAATGATTGAGTTTAGTCACCGAGACCATGTTGAGACTCTGCGGGCATGTGGTGTCTCCAAGCGGGTGGTCAATTTTAAATATTTGCTCCGTCTGAGTGCCTCAGCACCACTCACTATTTTAGGCCTCGAGTTCGCTTCGCTGATTGGTAACGCCTTTGTCGTTGAGATGGTCTTTTCTTGGCCAGGCGTCGCCAGTTATGGTGTGCGGTCCATTTTGCACAAAGACTTTAATGCCGTGATTGGCGTGGTGCTGGTTTCTGGGGTGTTCTTCATTGTCGCCAACTTAATGATCGACTTTGTCATTGGTCTTGTTGACCCTCGCGTTAAGCTAAAAGGAGCGTAATATGATAACCAAACACCGTTCTTATCTACCTCACGGCGCGCAAGAATTTACGCCATCAAGTGCGAACAAACAGTACTCTAACTTCGGTAAGGCATGGTATCGATTTAGCCGAAACCCAACCGCAGTGATTGGTTTAACCATCGTCGCTAGTGTGATTTTAATGGCGATATTCGCGCCGCTGATCGCGCCATACCCTGAACATGCAGGCAGTTTTGTTAACTTTCGTGATCGTCACTCGGCCCCTGATTTTAGCTACTGGATGGGAACCGACAACATCGGACGCGACATCTTAACGCGCGTCATTTATGGTTATCGCATCTCTCTTAGTTTGGTCGTTGGGGTTCTCGCGCTTTCGGTTCCGGTTGGGGTGCTGCTAGGGATTGTCGCCGCTTATGCCGGTGGCTGGGTTGAGCAGCTGATTATGCGCTTTAACGACATGTTACTTGCGGTTCCGCCTCTGGCACTGGCACTGGCTATTACTTCTATTTTGGAACCGAATTTAACCAACGCCATGATTGCCATCGCTAGCCTATGGTGGAACTGGCACTGCCGATTAGTCTACCGCTTAGCCAAAAGTATTGTCACCGAAGATTTTATCGAAGCCGCACGTTTATCTGGTGCGAGCCACTGGCATATTGTCGTCAAAGAAATTCTGCCGAACTGCGTTGCCGCCATTAGTGTGAAAACGACGCTGGATGCCGGGTTCGTTATTCTGTTCGGCGCAACCTTGAGCTTTCTAGGGCTAGGCGTTCAACCGCCAACGCCGGATCTCGGTACCATGGTTTCGACGGGGGCGAGTTACCTTCCCGAATACTGGTGGGAAGCGATTATGCCAGGCCTTGCGATTTTATACGCCATTCTCGGGTTTAACTTATTGGGCGACGGCCTACGCGACTTTTTTGATGTAGAGGTATAAGTAGTATGCAGCCTTTAGTTGAAATTAATGATTTTAGTTTGGCGTTTCGCGTGTACGGCGGTACTCGTCAAGTATTGCATCATCTATCGATGGAGATTTATCCCGGAGAGCGGGTTGCCTTAATTGGTGAATCTGGCTCAGGGAAAAGTGTCACCAGTAAAATGTTAATGGGGACACTCAACGAGGATCAAATTCAGATCCTCGGCGGGGACATCCACGTTGAAGGGCAATCCCTGCTGAATATGGCAGTGAATCAGCGTGAAGGGCTTAAAGGCACGGTGATGTCTATGATTCAGCAAGACCCGCAAACGTCATTCAATCCGGTGTTTAAAATCAGTACCCATCTCAATGACATCATGCAGTTTGTGGAACGGACTACTGGCGTTCGCCACAGCAAAGCGCAACGTAAAGCACATATTTGTCGCGTTCTCGAAAAAGTCAAACTACCGGACGTGGAGCGCGTTTATCACGCCTATCCTTGGCAATTATCGGGTGGCATGCGCCAGCGAGTATTGATTGCAATGGCGCTGCTGCACCCAACTAAATTACTGATTGCGGATGAACCGGGCACCGCGCTGGATGTCACCACCCAAGATGAAATTATCAAATTAATCAATCAACTGGTGAAAGAGGAACAACTTGCTCTGTTGATGATTACCCATAACCTAGGTGTGGTAAGAAAAACGGCGGATCGCGTTTATGTAATGCAGCATGGACGCATCGTCGAGCACGGTTATGTTGACACGATTTTTCAATCAGCTCAGCACTCTTACACTCAAAGGTTGTTTGATTCCGTCCCACGCTTATACAGTGATGAGCAGCCATCTAAACGCGACTCTAAGCCGCAAACATTGGTGCATTTTGTTGAAACCAGTAAAACATTTCACGGCAAAAAGGATTGGCGTGGTCGAGTCACTCAGTCGGTGAATGCGGTTAAGCCGCTCAACCTGACAATCCATCACGGCGACAGTTTTGGTCTAGCGGGGGAGTCTGGCTCAGGCAAGACGACATTGGCAAGAATGTTGATGGGCATTATCGACAGCAGTGATGGCAACATCATGGTTGAGTCTAAGCCACTGGCAACTTGGCGTGCGGACAAAGCGAACCGCCACAGTATTCAAATGGTGCATCAAAACCCGGCGGCGTCATTGAATCCTAGACGTACGATCGCTCAAACGCTGGCCGTACCATTGCAGTTTATTGGCAATTCAAAACGCCGCGCGCAGGAGATAAAACGGCTGCTTGATCTGGTAGAGCTGCCTGAAGAGTACGCGCAGATGTACCCATCAAGCTTGTCTGGCGGGCAAAAGCAGCGTGTGGCTATCGCACGTGCGCTGGCGGCGAATCCGACCATCATGGTGCTGGATGAACCCACGTCTGCATTGGACGTCTCTGTGCAAAAAAGTGTTATCGAGCTTTTGAAAAAGCTTCAACGCGATCTGGGCTTAACGTATCTATTTATCTCCCACGACCTGAGCTTAATGCGCCATTTCTGTAATCGCGTTGCGGTGATGTATCGCGGCGAGCTGCTGGAAGTCGGGGAAACTCAAGCTCTGTTTGCTGAGCCGACGCACAACTACACACGAGCCTTGATTCGCGCCATTCCAGTGATCAGTGAAGATGAAGAACGTCATAAACCGTATTTAAGTGATGCTGATGCGCAAGCGGTGTTGCAATCAGCATAAGAACAAGGAGTTACGATGAAATCCAATTATCGGATAGGAATTGATGTTGGCGGCACCAATACGGATGCGGTCATCATGCAAAATGATACGGTTTTAGCGGCGACCAAACAGCCAACGACCTCGGATGTCACCTCTGGGATCGAAAACGCGCTCAACGCAGTATTGAAAGCCTCGGGTATTGATAGCCAAGCGATCAGTGCGGTCATGATTGGGACTACCCATTTTACCAATGCGGTCGTGGAACGTAAGCATCTGCAAAAAACCGCCGTGATTCGAGTGTGCTTGCCTGCCACGCTAAGTGTGCCTCCGTTTTCTGATTGGCCGCAAGATATTCAGACCATGGTTGATGGCGGTTGCTACTTAGTCAAAGGTGGCTATGAGTTTGACGGGCGATTGATTAATCCGCTCGATGAACAACACATTCGTCAAATTGCGCTGGAGTTAAAGCACAACCAAGTCAATGCAGTAGCGATTAGCTGCGTATTTAGCCCGGTTAACGATGATACGGAATATCGTGTACGCACCTTAATTAATGAGCTTCATCCTGAGTGTGATGTGGTGTTGTCGTGCGAAGTTGGACGTATTGGACTTCTGGAGCGTGAAAACGCAGCGATCTTAAATGCGAGTTTGCGTCAACTTAGCCGTAAAACAGTGACTGCCTTTGGTCAAGCTCTGTCGGTATGTGGCTTGAGTTGTCCGTTTTTCATTACCCAAAATGATGGCACCTTGATGAGCGCGGATTTCGTTGAGCGTTACCCGGTTTTGACCTTTGCCAGTGGCCCAACCAACTCGATGCGCGGCGCGGTATTCCTATCCGGAGAGCAAGACGCAATTGTGGTCGATATTGGCGGAACGACCACCGATGTGGGGCTGGTACAGCAAGGATTTCCACGCCAAGCGGCAATGTCTGTCAATGTTGGCGGCGTGCGCACCAACTTTCGCATGCCTGATATGGTCAGCGTTGGCCTGGGGGGGGGAAGTCTGGTTCGAGACAGCGCGAATGGCATCACCATCGGCCCTGATAGTGTCGGTTACCAAATCAGTGAACGGGCTTGGGTGTTTGGTGGACAAGAACTGACCGCGACGGATATTGCGGTAGCAAGCGGTCGTGCGCAAGTTGGTGAGGCAAGTCATGTCGCTGACCTAGATGCCAATAAAGTCATGGAATCTCTAGGCATCATTGATGAGATTATTGTGGATGTGGTTGAAAAGAACCGCTTATCGGCAGCCAAAATCCCGGTGATTGTTGTCGGGGGAGGTTCTGTGCTTGCCGCGGAACAAATTGGTGACCTCGACACTATTCGTCCTAATCATTTTTCTGTCGCTAACGCCGTCGGCGCTGCCATTGCTCAAGTGAGTGGTGAAGTCGACCGCATTTTTAGCCTCGCTGATATCTCTCGCGAGCAAGCGTTAGAGCAAGCCAAGCAAGCTGCAAGTGACAAAGCGATTGAAGCGGGAGCGAAAGCCGAGACGATTACCTTGGTTGATCAAGAAGATGTTCCGCTGGCTTATCTGCCGGGTAATGCAACGCGCATTCGAGTCAAAGTCGTCGGTGAATTGGAGTTTTAAGATGCAAGAATTAACAGAAAAAGATATCGAAGCGATTGAGATCGGCGCTGGGATTTTGGGCACTGGAGGCGGTGGTAACCCTTACTACGGCAAGTTACATGCTTTGGCAGAAATGCGCCAAGGTGCGAAAGTGAGACTCGTGAGTCTTGGCGAATTAGATGATGATGCCTTAGTGATTTCCGTTGGCAATATCGGTGCTCCAGCAGTGTCGATGGAAAAAATTTGTGAAGGCCGAGAGATCGTGCGAGCGATTCAAGCGCTTGAAGAAGAAGTGGGTCGTAAAGTTGATGCGATCATTGCGGTTGAAATCGGCGGAGCGAATGGAATTCGCCCGGCAGCCATCGCTGCGCATATGGATTTACCGCTGGTGGACGGTGATGGTATGGGCCGTGCTTTTCCTGAAATGCAGATGACCACCTTTAGTATTTACGGTCATTGCAGCATGCCGGCGGCCATGTCTGATGCCCATGGTAATACCGTGATCTTTAAACACTTAGTCGATGAATTTTGGCTTGAACGGTTGGCACGCAGCTGCGTGGTTCAAATGGGCGCGGGAGCCGGAATGGTTGAAGCACCGATGAGTGGTCGCTTTGTTAAGCAATATGCGGTGCCAGGTACGGTAACACAAGCCCGTAACTTGGGGCGCGCTGTTCTTGAGGCGAATAAAGCCAATGTGAATCCAATTGAACAGATTTGTCGTCAAGAAAACGGTCAAGTTCTGTTTGAAGGTAAGATCGTCGATTTAGAGCGCAAGATGGCGGCAGGTTTCACTCGCGGCAATTTATCGCTGGAGGGCATTGCGACGTTTAATGGCCAGCAAGCCAGTGTCGATATTCAAAACGAAAATTTGATTTTCCGCATTGGTGGTGAAGTCAAATGCAGCGTGCCGGATCTTATCATCATTTTAGATATTGAAACGGGACATGCGATTACCACGGAAGTTTTGCGCTACGGGCAAAAAGTGGCGGTACTGGGTATTCCTTGTCATCCGCTATTGCGCTCAAGCCGTGCGCTGGAAGTGGTTGGGCCAAAAGCATTTGGTTATTCCGATGTGATTTACCAACCATTTGAACAAGTTTAATCAAAAGGGAATTGTATTATGAACTATAAACCTCTTGTGACATTGATGTCGGGTCTGATGTTGGCACAGCCTGCACTGGCCGAAAACTACGATGATTTAACCGCAACGCTCAACGTGATTCAGATAGTCGGCACGATTGATCCCGCGAAAATCAGCGATTACACCGAATACTTGATGGCGGTGAACCTGTATGACGGTTTAACGACCGCAGATTCGACAGGGGCGATTAAACCGTTACTGGCGAAAGATTGGCAAGCCAGCGAAGATGGCAAAACCTTTACCTTTCATCTGCGCGAAGATGCCACATTCCAAAATGGCAATCCCATTGAAGCGGCCGATGTTGTGTACTCTGTTCAGCGTTTAATGACGATAAACCAGGGGCCGTCTAGCTTCTTCACTCCTTTTCTGGATGCCGATGGTGTCAGTACCATTGATAAGCATACTGTTGAATTTAAGCTCAAAACGTCTTCGTCAGCTTTTCTGGCGATGACACCGCTGCTATTTGTGATCGACAAAGACATTGCGCAGGAGCACAGTGAAGGTGGCGAGTGGTCAGAGACTTACCTTGCCAGTCATCCTCTGGGTTCAGGCCCGTATGAACTCAGCCAGTGGCAACGTGGTAGCCGAGTCATTTTACAGCGCAACCATGACTACTTTGCGGGGTTCCCTGAGAATCCGCTTGAAAAAGTACGCGTGTTGATCACCAAAGATGAATCGACGATCAAAGCCTTAGCTAACAAGGGTGAATTGGACTTCAGCAGCATTTATCAAGCCAATGAAACCCTTGCCGCCATCGACAAAATTGATGGTTACCATATTCAAAACATGGGCACGGCAACCGGCTATTACATCAAATTCAATAATCAGTTAGCGCCGACAGATGATGTGAACATTCGTAAGGCGATTGCGCTGTCTATTGATTATGACTTGGTCAACAGCGAGTTACACCCCGGTGATCCCATGTCAGGCCCATTAGCGGCGCTGTTTAAGGATGCATTTTTAGATGAGCTTGAAGCGCCACATATGGATCTTGCCAAAGCGGCTGACTACGTCAAGCAATCAAAATATGCAGGGGGACGCATTCCGCTCACTCTGGGTTATGTGGCGGGCTCTGCGTATGAAGAGGAAATCTCTTTGATGATGCAAGCTAACCTGCAAAGCATTGGTTTTGACGTCAAGCTACAAGCCGACCCTTGGAGCCGAATTACTGAGATTGCAGCCAAACCGGAGACGACACCTAACGTCAACCAAATTTTCTTTGGGCCGACCTATTCGTCACCCCTGTCGGTATTTTATAACCAATATTCGTCTCAATCGGCAGGATCATGGGCTTCTATGTCGTGGCTTAATGACCAGCAAGTCGATCAGTGGATCACTCAGGCGAGTGAAGAACTCGATAGTGACAAACGTAATGCTATCTACAAAAAGATTCAGCGTTACTTGGTGGATAACCAAGTTGATGCGTTCCTGCAAACCACACGTTACCGCATGGTCATCAATGACTGTTTGACGGACATGCAGTACGTGCCCATCCAAGGGTTTTACTATGACTTTTCTAAGTATAACTGGTTGTGTCGTCCTAACCGCAAGTAAGCGTTATGGCGAGAAGTTCGGCTCTTAATTGAGCCACGGTGAATGGTCAAGAGGCTAGTTGTGGGCTGAAACATTCACCGTTACTTCAAATTATTCCTTTCCTGTTATTTGATCCAGTTTTTGGATTTCGCCAGCGCCAATAAGGCCTGGCGGTTTTTTATTTGGTGCTGTTTAAACAAGTTTTTAAGATGGAACTTCACGGTACTCTCGCTAATACCACAATACTGTGCGATTTGTTTATTTGATAATCCTTCTGCTAACCGTTGAACAATTTGTAATTGTTTGGCGCTCAATTCTTCTATCTCGACATTACTGGTCAAGGCTTGATGACGTTGTTGCCATGCTTTGACCGCTGCTTCTAATGGGGTGTTCACATGACGGTGTTTGTCTTTTTTCCACAGCCATTGTGTCGCAGCGTGAAACCAATCACTTTCTAACAACGCTGGAAACCATAAATCGAGACGATAACAACGTACGATCAGTTCCTGAAGAGGTGCCTGTAGCTGAGCATATTCACGTTTGAACCAGCGGAGTTTTATAATCTGAAGTTGGTTGGCGACTTCAATCCAAGGATAAGAAGAGAGGGGGGTATCCGTGATTGTTGCCGCGCGTTTTTGTTGATGAATGCATAACATACCCACCTGGTTTCTCAGGGTTAACCATTGATATAGCTCTTGTAAGTTTCCCGTAATGATTTGGGGTGACGTCATTGTGTGATTGGTCAATTTATCCAAGTACTTTTGGCCATCAACCCAGCGCTGTTGCTGCTGCAAGATCAGTACTCGCAGCAAAGTAAACAGGGTGTGACCACTATCGTCGGCAAAGCAAACCAAAAACTCATAATGCAATTCATCGAGAAGCTGGTAGGCGTTGTCCATCGAGTGCTCAAATAATTGAGTAAACAGGCCAAATGAATGGAATTGAATCAGAAAGTCCGGCCAAACTTCAGAATGCTTGCGCAATGTCGCCACCTTTTCCCACTGCAATATCGCTGGCTGAATGTGGCCGCTCATGAGCAAATAGAGACCATTGGCTAAATCGATAAAGTTATGTTCGTAACTTAAGGTGCGTCGATAGCTCACGCGATTTAGCGCCCGTTCCGCTTGTGTAATGTGAGCGTGAGCTTTGGTTGGATAACCCATACGTAGGTCGAAGCGCGCTTTATTGAAGTAACAGTAAAATATCAGGTAGGGGATATCGTACTTCTTGGCCAGAGCCAGTTCTTTGTCTTGATAAACCGCGGCTTGAAACCATTCTCCTTGATTCGAGTAACTGACAGACGTCGAACTGTAATAACTCATCAGGGCGCCATGATGGTCGGCAAAGGAGCTCTCAATCGTCTGCTGGCGGTCAACTTGCAACTGCTCTGTGGTTGAAGAAAAATAGACCTTTTGCTTACTTTTTATCAGGTTAACGATGCCTCTTTGCTGAGGGGAATCGAGCCATACCGGGTTATCCAGAGGTAAGCTCTCAATGAAGTGCTGCGCCTCTATCGATTGATGGGATTTTAAAAGCGCTAACATTTTTGCCCACGCCAATTGCAACTCTTGCTTCAGCATCATTTCGGGAAAGAGGTTTAGCACCTGTTCCAGTTCTTGATACCCGTGATAATAGCCGTACATCCCGCCACCATTGTCTTTAAACCAACGCATGGCGAGGTCGAAATTGCTCGATTGAACTGCGGTTTGAATCGCTTCAATACGCTGCCCTGCAAGGTGATGATGTTTTGAAACTAAGCGCATCGCACCTTGGTAAAGCCTTAACTCATTACCAGCGATCCGCTGGAGAACAGAGCGAAGGTATGGGACGCCAAGGCGCATTTCGCCGAGGCTATTGAGCTGGATCAGCGGTGCCACGGATTCAATATTAAGTTGCTGGTGATTGATGCTGTTATGATTAAGCGTTGGACAAAATGCCAACGCGACCAGCAGTTGCTGTTGGTGAAACGGCAACTGCGGCAGAATACGAGTTTGAACGAAATCATACCATGAGTCCTGAAACCGCTCGGCTTTGATGTCATTCCAGTTCGCCACCAACACGGGCCATCCCGTTGTTTGTAGCCAGATCTCAGTGGCGTCTTGGTTTGGGTACCAAGTTTGAATTTCATATTCAGACATAAACAGTTGGTGCTGCTCAATAATGCTGACTTTTTGATAAAGCAGAGCGGATGACAGCCATTGGTTAGCACCAACCCAACTTGCTGTCATATACAGAGTTTGACCACGCGCTTCGAGTTCGGGAAGCTGGTCAATCACTTGTTGAAAGTGTTGCTGAAAACTGCCGCTCACCGGATCCCAAAACAATTCACATCCCAGAGAATGCTGCTCAGGTTGCGGTAAGCTGGTGCGCAGTTCTTGCCCAAGATAATCGGCCAGCTGTTTTAAAACGACGGATTTTCCACTCCCGGGAAGCCCGTTGAGAATCACAATGGGTGTTTTGATTGCGGCGAGTTGATGGATCAAAGAGAGCCTAGGCTGCATGGGTGTTGTGTTCCTTGTTACGAATAACCACCTTCATGCCAAGGTACCATGAAGCGCTAGTCTGAAAACAGAGTTGAGCCGATTAATTACCGGTTAATTGCTACTTTGGGGTGTGATAATGCCTGATGCTTTGGTTGTTATGATGGGGAGTAAGCGTCAAACGACGCTTACGGTATAGATTGAATCGATGGTGTTAATCAATTTGTGATAATAGCCAAGCTTTTACCTCATCGAGTAAGGTGGCGTATTGTGGGTAAGCGTTAATTACGTCATCAAAGCGATTACTGATGGCATGCTGTTGATAACTTTGCCCTTGCAGTGAGGCCGCGAGCTTTTCTATTGGGGTCGGGTCGAGCGCATCTGTAAATATCGTGGCTTGTTGAATGCTGCCTTTTTCGACATCAAGATACACATCAACGCCCCCCCAACTAAAGCGCTTATCGAGACGATGGTTAAACGGCGGTGTTTGACCAAAGTTCCAGTCCCAACTGCTTTGCAAGGCAAATTTGTCTTCAAAGCCGGGCAAGTTGGTAAAGTGCTGAGGTGAAATTACTTCTGGAATGACGTCTTGCTGGTAGTAGTCGCTGTAAGCGGCGATCATCGCTTGGCAAACGTCTTGGTGGGTGATGTCCGGTTTGATGGTATTTAGGTTAATCACTCGTGATTTAACCGACGTAATGCCTTTGGCTTGGAGCTTTTTCGGATCCGGATTTAGGTAGTCTGCTAAGCGGCTTAAGTCAGCACTAAGCAGTAGGGTGCCATGGTGAAAGCCGCGATCGATGGTCTCGCGATACGCTGAGCCAGAGAACTTCTTAATGCTGTCTTGCTCTTCCAATACTAAGTCGTTGCGACCATTTTCGACCCCGTTAATACCAATGCGTCTGAGTGCATTGAGCACGATGGAGGTTGACACACTTTTATCATATTCTGGTTTTCCCGCCATAAAAGTGAAATTAGTATTGCCAAGGTCATGAAACACCGCCCCCCCTCCGGTTTGCCTGCGTGCCAGTTTCACCTTGTCTTGAGCCATTTTATCGGTTTTACATTCGCGCCAAGGGTTCTGCGCACGTCCAATGACAACGGTATCGGCGTTGCGCCATAAAAACAGAACACGTTGATTGGCAGGCATTGAGCGAAAAATAGTGTCTTCAACGGCTAAGTTGAACCAAGGGTCCGTCGAGTCTGAGATTAAAATGCGGGTTGTCTTCATCACGATACGTTATGGCGTTTAACAATGCGCCTATCTTACTGACACTGATAAAGAAAAACGAGCCATTTGGCCCGTTTTTACCGGATATATCGCTACAGGTCTGCTTGTTTGAGCTCGGCCAGTATCTCAAGGGCATGCAGTCTATCTTGCTGATCATAAAGATCGTTAGTAAAGATAAATTCATCGACGCCGAGTTCGCGGACAAACATCTCTAAACGATGTTGGATGGTCGCAGGGCCGCCACTCACCGACAAGCTCAGGAAGTTTTGTTCGATGTACTCTTGCTCTTGTGTACTCCATAGGCCGCTCATGCTTTCAACGGGCGGTTTCATCCACAGCTCTTGCCCACGAATCAGAGCTAAAATCCGCTGTTTCGATGTTGTTCCTAGATACTCGGCTTGCTCGTCGCTGTCAGCGGCAACCAAAGGCAAGCCGACCATGACATAAGGCTTATCAAGGACGTCAGACGCTTGAAACTCTCGACGATATAACTCAATAGCATCGTAGAGGAAGCGAGGAGCAAAATGCCCCGCAAAGACATATGGCAGGCCTTTACGTGCTGCTAAGCGGGCACTGAATAGGCTTGATCCCAACAGCCAAATAGGTACGTTCGAGCCTTCTCCAGGAAATGCGCGAACGGGTTGTTTGCCTTGATAAGGGCCAAGCAAACGCTGTAGCTCGCTCACTTCTTCTGGAAATTTATCCGCTCGCCGCTCATCACGATTGAGCGCTCGGCTAGTGATTTGATCGCTGCCAGGTGCCCGCCCAAGGCCAAGATCAATACGTCCAGGGTAGAGGCTTTCAAGTGTGCCAAATTGTTCTGCAACCACTAGGGGAGGGTGGTTTGGTAGCATAATCCCCCCTGCGCCGACACGAATATTTTCTGTCGCGGCAGCAACTTGACCTATCAGTACAGACGTTGCTGCGCTGGCAATACCTGGCATGTTGTGGTGCTCTGCAAACCAGAAACGATTAAATCCTAGTTTGTCAGCATGTTGGGCATAACGCAGGCTCTGCTTTAGCGTTTCTCCAACGCTCGAACCTTCACGGATAGGTGCTAGCTCGAGAAGAGAGAAAGGAATATCGGACAGTAAAGCCATGGCGTCTCCTTGTGAACATCTTATGGGGTGAACGATCTAAATCGTATATCGCTCATTATTGAAAAGCACTCAGTAGGGGGAAGTCAAATGCGATTACGCTCGAGCATAGAGGAAAATGGTCTAAGTCGGCGGTACTGAGCGGGGAAGCCGTGATGGCGAAAATTGATTTAGATCATAAAAACCAGAAGATAAGTGGGGGAAAGCGCACCTTCATAATATTCCATTTTGTGATTCTAACTTGTAACAAATTATTCAACTCTATCGTAATTTTCTTACGTGATTATGTTGACCTGGGTCACACTTATTGCCATAATTTTGACCAAGGACACATAAATCAACATGAGGGTTAGATCATGAGTTCACAATTAGCAGCAAGTATTAGCGTTCCAGCATCACGCAACGAAGGTAAATCAAAATTCGCTACAGTAGCACGCGAGTTAGCTATGGTCGTGACATTTTGGGCTGTCGCCGCAACATTCACCGCAGTTATGGCGTTTACCTGGGTTAACTAAGTCAATCACAACCAACAACCTCAATCGTTTGATAACTAGCAGGCGTAATCGACCACAAACACGGTCATTGACGTTACGTAATGAAATTACACATTTGAACGATAATAACGATAGGTTGTGATTTTAGTCTCTCTGAGTATTCGTTCTTCGACCGACATTTATGCCACTCGGCGAAGAACCTACTCAGACCGTAATAGCTTCCTTGATTTCTATTCCTTACTCTATCCCTTTCAGACATTCCACCTCTCAGACATTATAACATTATGTTCATTGCGACTTGTCGTTGTGAGTAACTCTGCTTTCCACTGTTGGCAAATGACTTTTTCACTCAAAAGTTAAAAGTGTTGTACGCTTTGTGTAGAGCATTTAGCAACGGGCCTTTGAGTATGTGGTCATTATTCACGTCATTACGATTGTCCAATCACTGGCTTTCAAGCGCGTTAAGTTGCGTTGTTGTCTGCTTTCCTGCGGTTAGCGATAGCAAAGAACCTTTGATTGTCACTTATCGCTCGGCGGAAAGTGTTAATGACAAACGGTATGATTATGATTTGGCGGTGCTTCAGCTAGCATTAGAAAAAACCATTGATGAATATGGAGAGTTTCGCCTTGAGCCTAGTGGGCCGATGAATTATGCGCGAGCCATCCACTTGGTTGAAAAAAACCAGCGGGCTAACTTTTTTATCAAACTTAGCTATGAACAGAGTTTGCCTCAAACCATGAATTTTGTCGGCTTTCCGATTGATCTCGGTATTGTGGATTACCGAGTCTGCTTCATTTCGCCAACCGCTAAAGCGCAGCTGCCTGAAAAACTTGAACTGAGTGATATTAAAGCGCTGCGTCATGGGCAAGGTAGAGGCTGGGCTGACGTTGGCATATTGCGCGCAAATGGGTTTGAGGTATTTGAAAACAGCAGTTATGAAGGGCTGTTTTTGATGGTGGCTAACAATCGAGTTGATCTTTTTTGTCGCGGAGCCAATGAACTTTACCAAGAATATCAATCTCATGCGTCTCTTAGCGGCATAGAGATTGATCAGCAGTTTGTTCTCTATTATCCGCTGCCACGATTTTTTTATACTCACAAAGCGAATACGCTCGCTTTAGAGAGAGTAAGCAAAGGACTTAAGAAAGCTTTTGAAGATGGGTCAATTCAAACGCTTTGGCGCCAAGCTTATGGGGCTAGCCTCGATTTTGCAGCCCTTGAAGCACGACAGTTGTTTCCTCTGACCAATCCTAATCTTCAGCAGCTTGAAAGCGAATACTTGAAGTACTTTTATCAGCCAGACGCTTTTAAGCGATAGGTTCAGTGAACGCTGCAAAGCGCAATTTCATTCTATTTTCCTTGTTCCGAGGTTTTTATACTTACTCTGACAGTGAAAATGAAAAGGAATGTTATGCAGTTTGATACTAAATTTGCGATTGTTGTTGCTGATGACCTACCGACTTGGCAAAAGCTGAATGTTGTGAGCTTTTTGTCGGGAGGCGTGACTCAAACTCCGCAAGTGACAACAGGGCAAACTTATTGTGATGCGTCTGGACAGGGGTATTTACCACTTTGCGTTCAGCCGATCATCGTACTAAAAGCCAACAGAGATAAGTTATCGACTTTTGTTCAGCGAGCGAATCGCCAGCAAGTGGACACGGCGATTTTTATTGATGACATGTTCCAATCTGGAAACGATGAAGCGAACCGGAAAACGGTATATCAATATGAGACGTCGCAGCTACCGCTGGTGGGTATCGCAATGTTTGGTGACAAGACACTGGTGGATAAAGTGTTTAAAGGCGCAAAATTACACGATTAGCCCACCTTCACAACCTTTAAAACGCACGATAAGCAAAGAGAGATTAGAGCTTTGGCAATATTTCTCTTTGCTTGTTGCTGCCAGTACGCTCTACATCAGTCAACTTGGAAGACTCGAATCACCACCGCATTAGCGCCTTTTATCGGCGTAATCGTGCCGGTAAAAACCCGTTTATTTAACCAGTCGTATTGGCCGATAGGCGCCTGAAAGGTTGGTGTGGTTCTAATGTAAGGAAACTCGCCCGCCTCTGCATCTCTTGATGCAAGCCCGGTATTATGGATGATGATGTTTTGTCCGTCTTCGGTTCGAATGCTGTACAACGCATCAATTTCTAAGACGTCGTCAGGCCGCTGCAGTTGCCAATCAGCGCCGCCAGCAAGCACCGTACCTGAGATATTTTTACCTTGAAAGTATCCGCCCGTAATTGGGACATAACGCCTCACGCCACTGTCACTTTCACCAATTTCCACTGAAGCATCGAGTTTGACAACTAATGTCATCACTTCAAAGGTTTTTGGTGGCTCAACGCGTTTGGGAATTTGATGTGCGGCAATATCGACATCGATGGTTTTCATTGGGGGCGGTGATTCTGGTTGCGCCCAAAGCGGATTACTAATGATGACAAGAAAAAACAATAAATTGGCTCGAATACGTTTTAGCATAGCTACTATCGCTCCATTGACAGGGGATCTCCGCTTGAGTGCGGAGAGCGACTAAGTCGTTACTAACAACTGTAAAGGATTGGCTATTTGGTGAATATGTCGATTCTTGCGCCATACCATGACCTTTATTGCCCAAGTTAACGGTTATTACTTCTCTGAGTGGGCGTCGACAACAATCAGTTCCACGCCATGTCGTTCCATCTGCATCGCTAGGTTTTCAGGTGGTCTTTGATCGGTAACAACAAAATCGATGTCTGCCCATGAGCAAGATTGAAACATTAATTGGGTATTGAATTTACTGCTTTCGGCAATGCAGATCACTTGAGTTGACTGAGCGGCCATCGCCCGTTTCAGTTCGGCATCGGTTTCTAAATCGGTGGTGATGCCGGTTTCACTGAGCGCACTAACGCCAATAAAGGCTTTATTGGCTTGGTATTTCCCAATTTGTTGAGTGGTGATATTGCCGACAATCGCATGAGAAAAATCGTCGAACATCCCTCCGAGAATACACTTCTTAATCTGAGATTTGTCACTGAGCTCATTCAAACTCTCCAGTGAGTTAGTGATGACGCTCGAAGGCAGATCAAGATAGTGTGCAAGGGCTGCGCAGGTGGTGCCCGCATCAAGGAAGACGATGTCATGTTGTTTAATCAACGAAGCGCCATAAGCCGCCAGTGACTGTTTCACCGGATCGTTTTTTGAGCGCTGTTTGTAGGAAAGCGTGACTTTTTTATCATCAAGGATCGCTCCGCCTCGAATTCTCAATATTCCCGGATAATCCGCGAGCTTAACGAGATCACGGCGAGCGGAATCATAGGAAATGTCGTAGGCGTGACAAATCTCTTCAATGGTAATTTTTCCTTGGCTTTTTATGTGTGCTTCAATCGCAATTAAACGTTCTTCTTGGGTCATATCATCAGCGTGTTCTGCGTCTACGTTGAAAGCCAGTTTACCTCATTCTCCATTATTAAACACTTGTATTCGCGTATAATCACTTATAGTCATGACGACAATACAGCGCATTAAAGCGGCAAATATTCCTTGTTTAGCTTGAATATACGTAAGTAACAGTGCAATATTTGGTTTTTGTCACATTAAATAATGGGTAAATTTAAGTGTTATAGTCGATTGGTAAGTGGTTGTAAGTCTAATCGCTTAACTGACATCAGGTATTGCACTTAAAGTGACCAAGATGACAACTGATAGGTTGTGTTTAACGAACTGAGAATGAAGTGTTATGACGGTTGCTCCTATAAAAACGGCGGTTATTGGCTATGGCTTTTCCGCCAAAACTTTCCATATTCCTTTTGTCGATACGCTGGCTGAGTTTGAGTTGGCTGCAATCAGCACCAGTAACGGTGATGCAGTGGCTGCAGACTGGCCAAGTGCGCAGCATTACGCGACTGCGTCGGAATTACTGACGCACTCCGACGCTGAATTAGTGATTATTACCGCGCCCAATGACGTGCATTTTGAGTTAGCAAAACAAGCCATTGAAAATGGTAAACATGTGATCATTGAAAAGCCGTTTGTCACTCGAGTTGAAGACGGAGAGGCACTGATTGCCCTAGCCAAAAAACATAACCGAGTGTTGAGTGTGTATCACAACCGTCGTTGGGATGGCGACTTTTTAACCGCGAAAAAGCTGATTCAAGAGCAACAGATTGGTGAGATTCGACATTTTGAATCGCATTTTGACCGCTTTCGCCCGCAAGTACGTCAACGCTGGCGTGAACAAGCTACCGACGGCGGAGGTATTCTGTTTGATTTAGGCTCACACTTAATCGACCAAGTTCTCGAATTATTTGGCGTCCCTGAGGCGGTCACAGCGCAATGTAAGATGATGCGCGAAGGCTCAACCAATGTTGACTATTTCGATGTAACGCTGCATTACTCAAGCCATGTTGCCATTGTTCATGGTGACTTATTCAGTGCAGGACCAAACAAGCGATTTACGCTTAAAGGCACGCAAGGCAGTTTTGAAAAATATGGGCTCGATCCTCAAGAAGGTCGTTTAATTGATGGAGTAGCTCCGAGTGATTCATCATGGGCGGACGAAACGTCTGATAGCTATGGGCGTTTATACCGCGCAGAAAATAGCGAAATTGTTGCCACTGAGCGCGGCGGTTACCAGCACTACTTTCAAAAAATGGCGCAGGCCATTCGCAGCAACGGGCAGCCACCAGTCAGTGCTGAAGACGCGCTATGGAACATTAAGCTGATTGAGTTAGCGATGGAGAGTCAGCGTCTTGGCCAAACAATCGCAGTTAAACAAGTTAAGGAAGCGAATTGATGGCTAACGATATGCTCACCAAACTGCTTGCTCAAGAGGCAGAGTTGCAGCTTACGCAGTTTAATCATGATATTGCCTGGCAACTGGGCTGTGCCTTAAAACTCGCGGCAGAGGAACGTGGCGCTGCCGTGACGATAGAAATCTACGCCTTTGAGCAAGTTCTGTTTAGTTATGCGATGGCAGGGACAAGTCGAGATAATCAAGATTGGGCTCGGCGCAAGCGTCAATCCGTGCTGCGTTATGGGCATAGTTCTTACTATCTAGGGCAATACAATGCGTCAAAGCATCGAGAATTTGAATCGCAGCCTCATATTGATCCTCGTGAATATTGTGCCCATGGTGGTGCGTTTCCGATTCGGATCCAAGGTAGCGGTTTGATTGGTGTCATTACTGTATCGGGTTTACCTCAAGAAGAAGATCATAATATGGTCGTCACAGCGCTGAGTCAGCACATCAAGGCGATACCATCATCGTGATTTAAAATCAATGCAGAGAAATTAATCATCAGCATCATATTCGTGACTTTGCAAATCCAAAGGTAAGGTTCACAATCAGTGATACTCGTGTATACAAGGAGTTATATCATGACAAAAATTTCTCGCTGCATCAGTGCAGCCCTGTTTGCGGTGGCGATGGCGCAAGCGCCGCTCAGTTACGCTAAGTACGAACCGAACCTGATTACTCAACAAGCGGGTGGTTACGCGGTACAAGTCGGTGACGTTCGAGTCACGGCGTTAAACGACGGTACGGTGCCACAAGATGCGAAAAACTTGCTACGTAACGTCACGCAACAGGAAATCGATAAGCAACTGGCGTACAACTTTCAAAGTAATCCTGTTGAAGGCTCAATCAATGCCTACCTCATTCAGATGCCTGAACATACCGTTTTAGTGGATACCGGGGCAGGGCAGATGTTTGGTCCCGGTAAGGGCGGAAAGGTCATGAGCGATTTAGCTGCGTTAGGTATTAAGCCCAGTGATATCACGGATGTTTTGATTACCCACTCACATTCTGACCATACCGGTGGGTTGATTAAAGACGGTAAACCTGCGTTTAACAACGCAACGGTT
Organism: Vibrio olivae; assembly: GCF_042428525.1. Classification (NCBI taxonomy): domain Bacteria; kingdom Pseudomonadati; phylum Pseudomonadota; class Gammaproteobacteria; order Vibrionales; family Vibrionaceae; genus Vibrio; species Vibrio olivae. Next base: position 1,372,696 of record NZ_JBHMEP010000001.1, on the reverse strand, counting down.
TATGTGGGTAAGCCTGATATCGATTTCTTCTTTGACGATGAAAAGATGAAAAACTCGCCATACGGCCAAGGTTACTTTGACGGTGCTCGTAAGACCCTCAAGCCTTACCTTGATGCGGGAAAAGTGAAAACCTTTGAAGGCTCTCAAGAAGTCTTACCGGGGATCACTGCCACGGTCCATCCTGGCCATACTCCGGGAGCCGCGTTTTACCGTTTAGATAGCCAAGATGACAGCATCACATTTATTGGTGACATCATCCATATTGCCTCGGTGCAATTTGCCGATCCTAAGGTCACGATCATCTATGACCAAAATCAGTCTAAAGCGCAATCGGTGCGTAGCAAGGCGTTTGCTGAGTTCGCCAAACAAGGTGAACTGGTTGCCGGGCCGCATCTCGCGTTTCCGGGTATTGGGCATCTGCGCAGCGATGGGAATGGTTATGATTGGATCCCTGTTGACTATGTGAATCGCGCGGATAGCGGCCAATAAACGTTAAAAAGGGCTCTGTTGAGCCCTTTAACTTTACCATTGATGGTTGTCAGGTTTGAGGGTACTTCGCGCTTAAAACGTGTAGTTAACCGACACCCAGTAATTGCGTCCCGGATTTACGTAGCCCGATGTGGCGCGAGTTGTGCTGTAGTAATCTCCAGCGTATTCAGTGCCACGTCCGCTGCCATACACGTCCATATCGGTAAAGTCTTTGTCCAATACATTATTGACCATGCCATTGACTTTTAAGTCTTTGGTCAACTGATAGGCGGCGCCAAGGTTAACCACCGTCCACGCTTGGATATCACCTTTGTCATCCAAAATTTCTTGCTGTGTAGCAGACAGATTACTGCGCTTGCTGGTATAGCGTGGCGTTTTTCCATAGTACTCAGCGCTTAACCAAGAGCTCAGCTGTTCGCTCAGCTGCCAGCGAAGCTTCGCATTGGCCATGTGTTTTGCAGTATGACCAAACGGTGCTCCGTCATTGTCTCCACCATCTTGCTCACTATGTGTGTAGGTGTAGTTTAAGTTGACTGACACATCATCACTAAACAGTGGGAATGACGTTGCCACTTCGACACCATGAATATTGGCTTTGCCAACGTTTTCGTAAGTATTGTTTGAAGAATCAATTTGGCGCGTTGTAATCGCATTCTTATAGTGGTTAACGAACACGGTGACGTTGGCTTTAAAGTCATCAATATTCTCGTAGTAGATACCCGTTTCGTAGTTGGTGCTCTCTTCTGGATCTAAATCCGGGTTGCCGTAAACATTGGTATTGCCGCCCCCCGTGACACCACTGATTCCGTCGTGCAACTGGGCAAGGGAAGGGGTTTGATAACCCGTACTCACTCCGCCTTTCATGGTCCAATCGCTGTTGATGTTCCAGACTAAATAGGCACGTGGGCTGACGTGGCTGCCAAATTCCTCGTGATGCTCGTAACGTGCTCCAAGTGTTAGGGCCAGCGGGTCTATGATGCGCCAAGTGTCTTCAGCAAAAACAGAAACAGAATCTTCTTCAAAGCTTTCCCCTGTTTTGGCTAAAACAATGCCATCTTCCACTTTTGAGTGCCAATATTGAAGACCGAACGTTGCAGAGTTTGCGTCGCCAATCTCTGTCATCAACTTGGAGTTAAGAATGGTGTTGGCATTTTCTAACTTACGGTCTTTACCCAAGTATTCGGTGTTTTCAGTACGAAAACCATGGGACAAGACTCGACCTTTGGTTTCGGTTGCCGTGTACGATAAATCAGACTCGAGACGTCCAAAGCTTAAATCGGATTGCTGACCTAGGATAATTTGGTCTTTGTTGTATTTCATTTCATCTTTGTAACCACCGCCACCAGTGCCAACAGGACCGAGCTGACCGTTTTCATTATCAAAGGTTTGACGAGCAATACTGGCATCGATAAATACGGTGTGCTGCGGATTGATGTTGTAGCTGAGTTTTCCGCCGACATCGTAATTATCAGTTTCGGTTTGGTAAGGAACGCGAGTGCTTGCGCCTTCGCGTAAGGTGGTGACGGAAGAGCCTTGACGGTGTTTCACTTTGCCACGAAGGTTTAAGTTCAAGGTGTCCTTAATTAAAGGGCCTGAAGTATTAAAGCTGAGGGACGATGTATCGCCGAACTTGTCATCCTCTTGTAAGCCATACCCTGCTTCAACCGTACCGACCCATTTGTTTTGAGTCCTTTTGGTGATGATATTGATTACGCCGCCCATGGCGTCTGAGCCGTAAATCGTTGACATTGGGCCGCGAATAACTTCGATATGATCGATAGCTGCGAGAGGCGGAATAAAGCCACTGTTCATTGAACTAAAGCCATTAGGCGTGGTGTCACCACTGGCGCTCTGGCGAATACCATCAACCAGTACCAAGGTTTTATCACTACTCATGCCGCGAATACTGACATTAAGTCCGCCGGTTTTACCTGTGCCACTACGCACATCCACCCCTTCAATGCCGCTAAGGGCTTCACCAAGGTTTATGTAGTTTTTCTCAGTCAGGTCTTGCTGACTGATCACTGAGACAGAGGCTGGTGCATCGGTAATCTTACTTTCAAAACCAGCGTTAGCAGTAACGACAATCGTTTCGTCGGCCGTGGATTGGGCTGCGTAAGTGGAAACAGACACGAGCGCGGAGAGTACGGCAAGGGAGAGAGGAGTGTATTGGAATGTCAAGGGGGAGTGTCCTTATGAATAGCGTAACTAAGAGCGCATATTATAAGTGCTAATAAAAATCGTTATCAATATCATTTATTTTTGTGGAAAAAATAAATGCCGCAATGGTGGATAAACACGCGGCAGGCATGAGGGGGAATTCACACCGAGTAAGTGCGCTGCTTACCAAGGCGTTAAATTGAAAAGCACTGTGAATGCCGGTTAGTTAATTAAAATCCCAGGCGTCGTGCTACTGGTTTTATATGTTATAAAACAGGGTGTTACTGACTTTTCTCTGAGAATGAACCCTGGACAGCGAAAATGCCAATGAGAGTGGATGGGCTCATTCACGCTTAATGATGTTGGCGAGATGCCATTAACTTTCCCCGCGCTAAACAAGACGAGTTTGCTCGGAATTTTTGATGATCACCAACGAAAAATTGGATTGAGTTTAGGCTTCACGATGATGTGTTTTGTACGTATTACCGCCTCGAGAGTGAAGGTTCAACCACTCGTTGCCGCTATATGGTTCTTATAAAGCCCGCGAGGCGGAGTTTCACTGGGTTTCGGGCAAATCAATGCCTGTTGCTCGTTATCACTTTTGACTACTTATCTCCGCGCGTTTCCTTGGTTAATGATGGTTGACCTGAATGTTTGATCTTTAGGCCATCAATATCATCCTATGTCTTTTTCTGTTAAAGTCCGCGCTGCGCGAAGCTGTATTGGGAGAATAAATGAAATTACTGTACTGGTTGAATGAATGGCTATCTCTGTCCTGCCAGCAACAGCAATCCCAACTTCCTCACTATGGACACGCCTTACTTGATACTGTTTTTGTCAAGTATGAGCTTGTGGATATCGATAAACCGTTAGTGTTTATTTTTTCTCCTTCAGGCAGTGATGTTCAGCAACAAGACCTCCATCCGGACTTTGAGCCTTGGGGGTATCATTTCGCTCAGCAACAACAGGTCAACGTCATTGCTTTTCAGCATCTGGGTAAAAGTAATTGGTTTCGTAGCCCGAGTTTGATCGCCTTCCTCGAACAGTTGTCGCCTTTACTCACTCCTTTTAAGTGCCGTTTAGGGTATGGCTTGAGCCGAGGTGGTTTTGCGGTGGGGGCATTTAGCGATTTACTCATGCTGGACCATGTTCTGCTATTTTCTCCGGTTAGCACAAAAAATAAACATCTCGTGCCATGGGATGACAGGCCAAGCACGGAGCTAGCCCAGCAGTTTGACTGGAGTGGGGATTATCATGATCGTAACCTTGGTTCGGCTTTAGGTTATGTCATTTATGACCCGACCAATGACATCGATAGGTGGCACGCGGAGCGCTTTTCTCAACTTACACACATACAGGTTGAGGGGATGGGGCATGGCGTAGACCCCAGTAATTTAAATAAATTAGGCTTTTATAACCATTTGGCCGCGCAGTTTATTCAGCATCAAACCCTTGATGTTGACGAACTGCGTCAACAAGCCAAAGTTCGGTTTTTACAAGAGGACTGACCGTGAATCTTCATCGCCAATGAAGAGGACGACACACAACACACGACATTATTAGCACAATTGCTTTGCGGCAATTTAGATGGAGGACTCATGAAGTTACTGTATTGGCTGGACGAGTGGCTCGCGCTTGATAAAGACGCGCAGCAAAGCCAGCTACCTATGTCCGGGGAGGATTTACTTGATGATGTATTCGTTAAGTATCAGTTTGTTGATCTCAATAAACCCTTGCTGTTTACCTTTTCACCCGCCGGCACCAATATACAGAAACAGGATTTAGATTCGAATTTCTCGCCTTGGGGCTATCGATTGGCCACCAAGCAGAACGTCAACATCATCGCTTTTCAACATATGGGGAAAAGCAATTGGTTTCGTAGTCGCAATTTAATTTTCTTTTTGGAGCAGTTAGCCACCTTGCTAACCCCCTTTGAATCGCGTCTAGGCTACGGCTTAAGCCGTGGCGGTTTTGCGGTCGGCGCCTTTGCTAAATTGCTTCAGTTAGATCAAGTGCTATTGTTCCATCCAGTGAGTACCAAAAATAAAACCATCGCGCCATGGGATGATCGCCCGAGTACTGACTTAGCTCAGCAGTTTGACTGGGAAGGGGATTACCACGACTTAGATTTAGGGAATGCCAAGGGCTACATTATTTATGATCCGACCAATCATATTGACCGCTCGCATGCGAAACGCTACGCCCAACTTACGCATCTCAGAGTCTTTGGGATGGGGCATGGCACTCACGCAACCTACCTGAGCAAGTTTGGGTTTTATAAGCAGGTCGCGGTCGATTTTATTCGCGACCAGCACATCGACATTGCTCAGTTCCGCCATCAAACCAAAACCTTGCGTTTAAAAGAAGATTATTATCAACGCCTTAATCACGCCAACGCCGATTCTTCGCACCGTTTAGGGCTATTGAGTACCGCTCATAAAGTACTTAAAGAAGAGAAAAAAGCGCACGTCAAAGAGCATCAGACCAGTATCGACATTCAGCCGCTTATTGATATCGCCTCAAAGCATCAAGAGCAGAATCCGCAAGATGCAAAGCAGTTGTTGGAAGTGGCTCAGCAAATCGCGCCTGACGAACCTAGGATTGAACGTAAACTCCAACAATTAGCTTAGCCGAGGTTGGATTGCGATATTGGATAGTCAGTGAAGGGCTTGGCCCTTTTGAATCTATATGGCGAAATAATTGCTGTGTATTCAATCTGATTAGAGGTAGTAATTGTTTTACTCATGGAGTAGCATGCTCGCCCCTTTTTTTGATCGCAGGAGTCATCGATGTCTATTGGTTTTGATTTTGGAACAGCAAATTGTTCGGTGGCTCACATGGATGATCAAACGCCAGTGCTTCTGGCACTTGAAAATGACCAAGCCTATATCCCATCAACGCTCGCTGCGCCAACTCGTGACAGCGTGTCCGAGCATTTGTTTCGTCATCGACATATTGAGCCAAATGGCGAGGTCGGCGAACGTTTGCTTCGTCGCTCGATAGCATTGAATCGTGAAGAAGATATTGATCTTCAAGTTGAAGACGTGGCTTTTGGCCATGCGGCGCTGGATGTTTACTTAAGTGATCCTCAAGAAACGTACTATGTGAAGTCACCAAAATCGTTTCTTGGCGCGATGGGACTGCACGATATTCAGCTCGCATTTTTCGAGGACCTAGTCTGCGCGATGATGGCAAATATCAAATCGCAGATTGCACTAAGTGGCGTTGATAGCTCAAATGTGGTCATCGGCAGACCAATCAACTTTCAAGGGCGTGGCGGAGAGGATTCGAACCGTCAAGCTGAGGCGATTTTACGTAGCGCTGCCCGGCGCGTAGGATTTCGTCATATTGAGTTTCAATTTGAGCCCGTTGCTGCTGGCTTGGAATATGAGTCCACCTTAACTCAAGACAAAACCGTGTTGGTGGTCGATATTGGCGGTGGGACAACCGACTGTTCCTTGATTCAAATGGGGCCAACTTGGCGCCACAAAGACCAGCGCCAAGCCAGCCTTATTGCGCATAGTGGCCAACGCGTTGGCGGGAACGATTTGGATATTCACTTAGCGTTTAAACAGCTGATGTATCCGTTTGGGTACAAAAGCCAGACCCTTTCAGGGCTTGAGATGCCAATGACGCAATTTTGGAACCCGATTGCGATTAACGATGTCACGGCGCAGCAAAGCTTCTATGCACGCGAGAACTTGAAAGATCTCAAACACATGTATAAAAACGCGGCTCAACCGGAAAAGTTGGCGCGCTTACTGACGGTCTACCATGAAACGCTGGGCCATCGTGTGGTTAAAAATGCCGAAGACATCAAAATTGCGCTTTCTGAGTATCCGCAAGTGACGACGCAACTGGATATTGTGTCCGACCAAGTCTCTTTAACGGTTGAGCGTGAAGCGATGTTAGAAGCGATTGATGCACCAAAGCGAAAAATGATGAGCTTGGTGGAAGAGGCGCTTACTCAAGGCGGAGTTAAACCAGATGCCGTCTATATGACAGGCGGTTCGGCGCGCTCGCCAATTTTACGTAGCGCCGTAAAGCAACTACTTCCAGACGTGCCTGTGGTGAGCGGTAGCTACTTTGGGTCGGTGACGGCAGGGCTTGCACGCTGGTCAAAACTCTGTTTTGGCTAAGCATTTTGGGCCAGTGCTCAGAACTGCGAATCGTGTGAGAAGTTTGTTAGAGCGCGTCTCACCCAGTTGTACTACCGCGATGATTTGATAAAGTGTGATCTTATCCTCGTTTGTTTGTCTATTTGTGAGCTCAATTAATGCGCAAAGCGTTTAAGTTCTTTTTCAATTCAATGCTGATTTTGGCTGGGTTATTTTGGCTTTCATCGTGCAGTATGTTCAATGAACCGCCGTATCAGTCAGACACCATGACATCGGTTATCATCAAAGATAGTCACATTAACGAGGCCAGCGGCCTTACGCGCTCACGTCGAGATAACAATGTCTTGTGGGTGAATAACGACAGTGGTAACGCCGCAGAAATCTACGCAATTAATCCACAAGGTGAGCGTCTGGCAACGGTCACGATTCCTGATATTGATTTGGAATGGTTGGATTGGGAAGACATGGCGTCGTTTGAAATGGATGGTAAAGCTTATCTGATGATTGCGGATGTGGGTGACAATTTTGAAAGTCACTGGCAATACCATTTGTATTTTATTGAGGAGCCGGATCTTTCCCAATATCAAAAAGGTGAAAAGTTCGAACTTAAACCAGAGTGGGTCATGCGCTTTATGTATGAAGATGGCCCGCGTGATTGTGAAGCCGTCGCGGTGGACGAAAAGCATGGCAAGATTTTACTGCTCACCAAACGAAATGACCCACCTGTGCTGTACCGTTTACCGCTGAAGAAGATAAGAGCGACAAAAGCCAAACGTATGGGAGAAGTGAAACCCATGCCGATGCCAAAAGAGCGTCATTACCGCATTGTGGATTTTTTAGATTATACCAAGATGCCGACCGCGATGGATATTGCGCCAGATGGCTCGGGGATTGTGGTGCTCACTTATGGTAATGCCTTTTACTTTCCGACCAATGGCGTGGAAGACGATTGGCTAAGTGTGCTGAACTCAACGCCGAAAACCATTGAGTTACCGCCGTTAAAGCAAGCAGAGGCGATTGGTTTTGACCACAGCGGCCAACATGTGTTTGTTACTGGCGAGCGCCGGCCAACGCCGTTGCTAAATATCAATATTTCTTCGCTGATTGACACCGCGTCCGATGAATAAAAAAGAGCATCCTTGGGGATGCTCTTTTTTTGGTCACTATTTGGATTCAATGGGACGCGGCGCTGGTTTCCACCAACTGACGATCACAAAGGTAACTAAACCGGTAATCAGTGTAGGAACAATAGCGTGCACTCCGCCCATGTCAGGCTTAGTGACCATTAAAACAATGTAGCAGCCAAGCCCAATAACCATCGAGCTTAGTGCGCCTGCCGCCGAGGCTCTTTTCCAATACAAGCCAAGAACTAATGGCCATAAGAATACGGCCTGCAACCCCCCTAGCGCCATGAGATTGAGCCAAATGATCATCTCCGGCGGGTTGGTTGCTGCAAAAAATACCAGCAAGGCAAAAATCCCGGTAATCCATAATGAGAGGCGGTTGAGTTTGCTGTCGGCTTTGTGCTGCTCAGCGGCCCGTGGATTAATGTAGTTGATGTATAAGTCTTTCAGTAAGGTTGCTGAAGCTTGGATCAATAATGAGTCGATGGTTGACATGATAGCCGCCATCGGTCCCGCCAGAAAGACGCCAGCGACCACAGGCGATAACACGGTGATCATCAGCGTTGGCATAATCTGGTCTGGGCTATCGATATCGGGCACAATAGCACGCCCAAGAGCGCCCGCAGTGTGTGTGCCAAACATTAATATAGCAATCACAACCGTGCTGATGACCATACCTTTATGTAAGGAAGGGCTGTCTTTATAAGACATACAGCGCACCGCAGCATGGGGAAGTCCAATGACCCCAAAGCAGACCAAAACCCAGAAGCTGAGCATAAATGGCTGGCTCAAAAATTGATTCGGGCCGTACGGGGTCACTAGTGCGGGGTCAATGGCGTGCATTTTGGTGACCAGTTCACCGATACCGCCGCCCACATGAATAATGCCATACAGCAGGAGTAGCGTACCAATCACCATCATAATACCTTGAATGGTATCGGTGAGGACCACGGCGCGAAAGCCGCCAATGGTGGTATATAAACCTACGGTACATGCAAAAATCAATAAACTCGCCTGATACGGTAAGCCTGTGACGGTTTGCAATAGCCGTGCACCGCCAACAAATTGAACCACCATCGTGCCAAAAAACGCCAGTAGTAGGGCGAGTGAGGCAAAGATTACCACGTTACGATTCTTAAAGCGTGCATAAAGAATGTCGTTTAACGTCAGAGCGTTGTGCCGACGCGCTTCAATCGCAAATTTTTTACCCAGCACCCCAAGCGTGAGCCAAGTGGCGGGCAGTTGAATCATGGCCAATAATACCCAGCCAAGGCCCATTTTATAAGCCGCGCCAGGGCCTCCAATAAAGCTACTTGCGCTGGCGTAGGTGGCCGCGAGGGTCATTGCCAAGACAAAACCACCCATACTGCGATTGCCAACAAAGTACTCGCTTAAAAATTTTCCAGATTGCTGATGGCGACGAGTAAAAAACGCCACGGCAAAGACGCCCAGTACGTACAGTACCAGCGGTATCAGAATTTGAATGTTCATAGGCTTAGTCGTCTTGAATGTCGTCGAGAGGAAGATCACGATAGAGGTATTTGACCATCAAGCCACACAGCACAGTAAATAGCACAGGCCCAATGATACACGACAGTAAAAACCATAATGGCATCCCCCAATAGAGGGTTGGCAAACTGGTGTCCTCAACGGGCGCAGAAAATTGATAGGCGCTGAGATACCACCAAACAAAATATCCGAGTGCCAGAACGGTAGCCCAGATAGCCTCGCGATGTGCTTGGCGATAGACCTTGTCTCGCTGGTTCATGAAGTTCTCCCGACGTAAAGCTCATTGTGAAGCACAAGGAGTCCAGTGACCTGCACTTTACAATGAGTATGAAAAATTGGCGTGATGATACCAAAGATGGCACCCAGTTTTCCTGAAAATTCGCATTTAATGAATTTATTCAATAAGTTTTATGACGAACAAGGGTAAAATACCTCGAGATTTAGGTGTCTAACATCGGCTACCGGCGCGATACACGCCCAAGGTCAGCCGCGATATAAAGAGGAATCATGGAAAGGTTAGATTGCGACCGAATGTTTATCGCGGTCAAAGAGTTGGGCAGTTTTACCGCCGCAGCGAAACGCATGGGAAGCAGTAGCGGACAAGCTTCAAAGATGATTTCTCGACTAGAAAACGAACTCGGCGTGCAACTGTTTAAGCGCAGTACGCGGGCGGTGACCGTCACCGATGTTGGTGATGCGTACTATCAGCGGATTAAGCCAATTATTGAAGATCTCGATGCGCTGAATGATTCAATTCGCACTGCTTCAAAGGAGCCGTCTGGACGACTGCGCATCTCAGTGCCGTCGAGCTTTGGTCGCAATCAATTGACACCGCCGCTGCTTGCTTTTGCGCAGCAATATCCGCACATCGCTCTGGATGTCAATCTTGCTGATCGCCCTGTGAGTATTGTCGACGAAGGTTATGACTTAGCACTGCGTATTGGTATTTTACGTGATAGCAGCTTAATTGCCCGTAAGCTGTGTGATATTCGCGTGGTGACGGTGGCGGCGCCAAGTTATCTCTCTCACGCAGCGGGTATAAAACACTGGCAGGATCTGCCAAATCATCAATGCATTATTGATACTAATTTTGAAAGCCCCTATCACTGGCCCTATGCGGACTCAAATGGCGAATTGTGCGAGGTTAACGTGCATGGCAGATTGCAATTTTCCAATGCAGAGGTGTGCTTACAAGCGGCTTGTGAAGGGCTGGGCGTAGCGCGCTTACCGAGTTTTGTTGCGGGCCAAGCATTAAAGCATGGTCAGCTCGTCACCATACTTAATGATTTTGAACCTGACCCCATCGGGCTTTTTGCTCTTTACCCACCGTCAAAACATCTTGCCCAAACTTCGCGTATTTTAATCGACTATTTAGTCGCTCATTTTACTGGTCAGCCTGAGTGGGATACTGGATGGGAATTTCTTCCATAATGGAAGTAAACATCCTCAAATGCGGGGGATAATAATCATTATGGAAGTAGGCTAAAGTCTCTTTATCGCAGCCGAGTAATGGAGAGAGATTATGTTAGTCAATGGTGTTTGGACCAAAGAATGGGATCCTGTGCAAGCCACCGATAAACAAGGTGGATTTGTGCGTCAAACTTCCTCGTTTCGCAATTGGATTACGCCAGATGGTTCATCGGGCATCACCGGAGAAGGTGGCTTTAAAGCGGAAGCTGACCGCTACCATCTGTATGTTGCCTTGATCTGCCCTTGGGCTTCACGCACATTGATTGCTCGTAAACTCAAAGGCTTGGAGAACATTATCTCGGTTTCAGTGGTTGAACCTGCGTTGCTCGATGAGGGCTGGCATTTTGGTGACTACCCTGGTTCAGATCTCGACCCAATCAATCACGCAACGTGGATGCATCAAATCTACACTCAGGTAGACCCTCACTTTACTGGCCGCGCGACGGTGCCCGTTTTATGGGACAAGAAGACGCAAACCATCGTCAATAATGAATCGGCAGACATCGTTCGTATGTTTAACTTTGGTTTCGGTGAATTGGCGAATTCAGAGTACGATTTATATCCACAGCAACTGAGCGCTGAACTTGAGCCTTTAACTAAACGTATTTACGATAAGTTGAATAATGGTGTGTATCGTGCGGGCTTTGCGACCACACAAATTGCATACGAACAAGCGTATGAGGATGTGTTTGAGACACTTGATGAGCTTGAAAAACGTTTGAGTGATGAGCGCCCTTATCTGATGGGAACACAGCTCACTGAAGCGGATATTCGTTTGTTCGTCACGTTAGTGCGTTTTGATGTCGCTTATCACGGTATTTTTAAATGTAATAAACAGCGAATTGGTGATTATCATTACCTCGATCTGTTTTTAAAACGCATGTTAGACGTGCCAGGTATTCGGGAAACCGTGAATATCGACCACATTAAACGCGGTTACTATTCGATCAAAGCATTAAACCCCACTCGTATTGTGCCCGAAGGGCCAGACATGTCACGTTACGGGCTTTAGGAGAGCGCAAATTATGGCAAAGAATATCGTTATTTTTCTGCATGGAGTCGGTAGCCGAGGAAGCCATCTTGAGCCTATTCTCGATTACTGGAAGAGCAAGATGCCCGAGGTTATTTTCGCGGCGCCTAATGCGCCTTTTCCCTTTGCGGGCGGAGGTGATGGGTTTGAGTGGTTTAGCCTAAATGCGATCAGTGAGCAAAACCGACCTCAACGGGTCCTTGAAGCGCGCGAGCACTTTGACAATACACTGAACCAAGTTTTGGCTGAGCATGGCGCTTCGTTTGAGCACGACCATGTCCTTTTGGTCGGCTTTTCCCAAGGTTCCATCATGACGCTGGACGCATTGGCAAGTGGTCGTTTGAATGTGGCTGGTGCGGTGGCTTTTTCTGGGCGCTTTGCCTCTGTAGAGCCCTATACGCCACGCACAGGAACGCCACTTCTACTGGTTCATGGTAAAAGTGATGGGGTAATTTCTTGGCATGAGAGTGAAAACAGTGCCCAGGCGTTTAAGCAACTCGGGCTCAAAGTCGACACTCTCTACGAAGAAGGGCTTGAGCATACCGTGTCGCAGCAAGGCGCGGATCGCGCTGCGGCGTTTATTGCTAACGTATTTTCAAGTTAATTCGATTTTATGGTAATACGAATAAAGCAGGCAAAGTGATGCCTGCTTTTTGTTTGTCGATTAAGAGGAAGACGTTAATACGCTGTGGCGACGAGGTGCAAGGCGCAGAATCAGTGCCAGCAATCCACACCCTGCGGCAAATAATGTAACGCCACTCCAGTGTGTATCGCTATAGAGGTAACTGGCAATAAAACTTCCGAGCGACATGCCAATAAATAGCCCGACAATTAAAATCGCGTTAACCCGACTTAATGCTTCGGGGGCTGCTGCGTAAATCAGCGCTTGGTTGGAGATGAGTGACATCTGAAAACCCAAGTCAAAGACTATGGTGAATAAAACTAATAATCCTAATTCGACGCTAAAGCTTATCGGAAATTGATGAATAGCGAACATGCCGCTAAAGGCGAAAAATACCAAAATAGCGCCAATTTTCGTCAGCCTCAGAGGGCCAATACTATCCGATAGCTTGCCAAATTTAGGCGCCATTAAGACACCCATCGCACCCGCAATACCGAACAAACCGGCGATGCCCGAGCCAAGCTCAAGTGGAGAATCTTTGAGCATCAAAGAGAGCGTGGTCCAGAATGCGCTAAATCCCATTGCCAGCAACCCTTGAGTGAAGGTAGACAGCCGAACCGATGCATGTTGGACAAACAGCTTACCTAGGGAGCCCAGTAACCGAGGATAACTGATATCACTTGTGGGTTTGGTGCTTGGTAGCTGCGTAAACAGTAGGACACTGACTATCAGCATTGCACCGGCGGCACAATAAAATACCGCGCGCCATCCTGCCAATTCACTGATTGCGCCACTGAGTACGCGAGAAAGTAGAATACCACCGAGCAGGCCAGTCATGATGGTACCAACAATGTGCCCCCGTCGCTGCTCATCGCCAAGCACAGCAGCAAAAGGCACCACATCTTGCGCTAAGGTCGCGGTTAACCCCATCAAAAAGCTGGCAATAAGTAAGGCATTGAGATTACTCGCTGCCCCCGTCAGTAATAATGCTAAAAACAGGGCCAGCGCCTTAATCACAATGACTTTCTTGCGATCATATTTGTCGCCTAATGGATTAATTAGCAGCATTCCCAATGCGTATCCCATTTGTGTGAGTGTAGGGAGATTGCCAACTTGCTGCGCACTGACATTAAGATCAATCATCAATTCACTCAGAAGAGGCTGCGCGTAGTAGAGTGAAGCCACTGCCAAGCCAGAGGTAAAGGCAAGTAACCACACAATTGTCGATGACAGTGGATTTTGGTTATTTGTATGGCGTATAGCATTGTTCATAAAGGACGATTCCTAATAGTCGCTTGCTAATGAGTTTGACCGTATAACGCTTGCTCGGGAAGAGGCATAGTGAGAACATCTGTTATACGTACTGCGTATAAAGGTGAATCTGATGGCGAATGGTAATTTTGATCGTGTCGAGTTAATGCGAACCTTTGTTCGCATCGTTGAATCAGGAAGCTTATCGGCAGCGGCTACGCAGCTCATGACAACCCAGCCGACAATCAGTCGCCGTTTAAAAGCGTTAGAAGTCTCTATTGGCGGCAAGTTGATTCATCGCACAACCCATCAATTGAAACTCACCGAGCTGGGTGAGCAATATTATTCTGGTGCCCGTCAATTACTGGCCAATTGGGATGCGTTTGAATCGGATGTTACGGGCGCGGTGGTGACGCCTGAAGGACGGCTCAGAGTCATGGCACCTCATGCTTTTGGGCAAGAAGCGTTGATCAAACCACTGAGCGAATTTATGCATCAGTATCCGAAATTAAGTGTTGAGTGGCAGCTTTACGATGACCGAAGCTTAACGGACTTTATTGCCCATGACATCGACTGTGCGATCCAAGTTGGTGAGGTCAAAAATGACAATTTAGTGGCGATTCGAATTGCTGAGGTGCCAAGAATTGTGGTCGCAAAGCCTGGGTTCGTTGAGGGGGTCGATGACTTAGCGTGGAATCCTGACTATCTGCAAGCGTATCCATGGTTGGCACTGCAAACCTTTTATCGCAATCATTTACGTCTAACTCATATTCAAACCGGAGAGCAGCGAGAGCTCGAGTTTAGCCCTCGATTTCTTACTGACAGCTTGTATGCCCTGCGCAGTGCTGCGCTCCATGGCGTAGGAGTCGCGGTCGGTTCTCAATGGCTGCTGAGCAAAGATATTCGTGAAGGGCAGCTTGTCAACTTATTACCGCAATGGCGCGCCGATCCTTTACCTGTCTACGTGGTGTATCCCTATGCCAACTTTTACCCGGCGAAACTGACGGCTTTTGTGAGCTTTATTCGAGAGCATATGGCGCAAGTCATTCAGGGCTTAACTCAATCCTAGGATTGTGATTTTTGCAAATCTCGTTATGATAAACTTCACAGTTGCAAATAATTATCAATAGAATTTACAAGGATTTAAAGTGAGCACTTTTCAATCTGAAAGCGATTTAGACGAGGTTTATCCCCAACCGCACCCGCTAGCAAAAAGCAAAGCCATTAGCTTTATTGACCCTCATAGCGAAACATTCATTAACCATAGCCCTCTAGCGATGGTGTCTAGTGTCGATGAAAGTGGCTTTCCGGATGTTTCTCCTCGTGGCGGGAAACCTGGCTTTGTCAAAGTGCTTGATAAGCATACCCTCGCTTTTGCTGACAGTGCAGGCAACAATCGCTTAGATACTTATCGTAATTTAGTGAAGCAGCCGCAGGTAGGTATCCTATTCACGATTCCTGGCATAGAAGAAGTATTGCGAGTGAAAGGAAGTGTCAGTTTGTCGCGTGATCCTGAGGTGTTAGAAGCGTTTGCTGAAAAAGGGAAGCCTGCCAAGTTGGTGGTGATGATCAGCGTAAAAGAGCTGTTCTTCCATTGCGCAAAAGCCCTTATGTTGGCAAAACCTTGGGACAGCGAAACGCATGTTGACCGTGATGTACTGCCGTCTTTATTGCAAATTATCAAAGATCAGCAGGCGTTAGCCACCTCTGAGTAAATTTAACGCGGTGATAATCAAGACATAAAAAAAGACGCATTAAGCGTCTTTTTTGTTTATCAGCGACGGATTATCCGCGCTTGGACTCTAAGGCATATTTACCCGGGCCAAGAAGTAAAATAGCGATCGCTGAGAATAGGTAAACACCAATGCCTTCGGCAGCCCATGCGCCGACTTTATCCACGGCAAAGAGGTCACCGCCATGCATTAAGAAAATCACCATCACGGCTGTACCGATGATGATAATCGCACCTATGCGAGTGAATAGACCAAGAATCAGTAAAATAGGTGCAACGACTTCGCCAAGGTAAACACCATAGGCGATAAAAGCGGGCAGGCCATGTTGTTCTAACAATCCTTGAATGAAGGTCGTACCACCGTAAATTTTATGGATACCATGAAGTAAAAACATAACGCCGAAACTTACACGCAAAATCAGTTTACCTAAGTCTTCGTTGTCAAATGTTGTGTCGATAAAGTGAAGTAATGCTTTCATGCGCAGTCGCCTTATAGATTCGTTTTATGATAATGAAACGCGATGTAAATGTGATGTCTTATTAGTTTTTAATATAAAACGGTTTCAACACGTTACGGGTTGATTAGAATCAACATAACGATAATAACGTGCTTGAAATGTTAATTTGTGGAACCTTGTTATCAGATAAATAGGGACGCTTTCTGTTTTTAGTTTGCGGCCAAGTTAAGGGAGGAATTAATTGATTACACGACAAGTGGCATCGAGCAGCAATCTCTACGTACTAATCAGTGTGGCGTATGGTTTTAAGCGGCGGTCTAATGTCATGAGCGTGTATATAAAACTTTATGCTTAGGAATAAAAGCAAACTGCGTCTATCTTCTAAATAGAGGCGAATTTGGGAACCACATATGCTTGCGCAAACAGCACTCGCTTTAGCGTCAATTATTGTCTGTATTTTCGGATTGGTTGGAATTCAACTTATCCACGAGCCCAAAGGCCAACGCCGGGCAAAGCCATTTTTCAGCGGTTTTTTTCTCACTGGTATGGTCAGTGCCTACCTGTTTGGCAACCTTTCCGGTGACTCAACCACGCTTTATGAAGTGGAACTGGTCGCCGTTACCGCGATTCATCAATGGCTCTTCCTTCTTGGTTTAGCGATCCGTTTTGCTAGTCGCCACGTGGAACGTTTATGTTACGTGCTCGCTTTTGCGTTTGCGCTACTTTATGCTTTTGGTTTGCCCTCCACCATTATCACCATTTGTTTTTCTATTCTTACCTCGCTAGTGGCTATCGCGATTTTGGTGATGCGGCGCCCAGCCCCGAATTCCGCAGATATCTGTTTGGCGTTAACTGTACTGCTTTCGTTTAGCTTGTCTTTGTTTGATATTGCCAGCGGAACACAAAGGCTGTCGTTTTTGGACATGGAAATGGACGATTTCATTTTGCACTTGGTGTTTGTGCCTGCGGTCATTTGTGGTCAGAGTATTTTCTTGTTGGCGAGTTACATGATCGATAATAACCGTAACCTGATGCGTTTGGCGCAAAAAGACAGTTTAACCAATATGCTTAACCGCCGAGCCTTTTACGAACAATTGAATCAATACTATCAAGAGTTAAAGGAGTCGCATGGACAAGGTGCGATCATCATTGCTGATATTGATTTTTTCAAAAAAATCAATGATACCTATGGGCATGAAGCGGGCGACCAAGGGCTTCTGCATTTTGAAAGTATTATCAGCCAGTCGATTCGGGATAGTGACATTGCTGCGCGCTACGGTGGTGAAGAGTTTGTGATTTTTCTGCCTGGGGCTGATCTCCCCAAAGCACTTGAAGTGGCTGAACGAATGCGTTTGCGCTGTGAAACCAGCTATTTCAACTACAAAGATTACACCATTAAGTTCACATCAAGCTTTGGCGTGGCAGAGTGCTTGTTTTCCGCTCAGCCTGACGCGACCGTCGCGATGGCCGATAAAGCCTTGTATGATGCGAAAACCAGTGGCCGGAATCGCGTTTGTTATTTGCAGTTATAAAAAACGCTTCGTGTCATCACGAAGCGTTTTCTCCGCTGAAACGCGCCGTTAAGCGGATTTGAATTGAGGGATAATGTGCTCGCCGTACTTGGCGATGATATTCTCTTCGTCGCCGTTGTCTAAATAGATATTGAATTGCGTTACGCCTGACTCTTCAAGCTGTTTGATTTTCGAAATATGCTGGTCGACTTCGCCAAGAACGGAGAAACTTTCAATGATCTCATCAGTGATAAAATCGAGATATGGGTTATCGCTTTGTCCGTGTTTGGAGTAGTCGTAACCTTTACGCTGTTCAATGTAGTCTGTCAGACTTTTCGGAACTAAGCCGGAATCCGTACCATACTTCTCAACAATATCAGCGACATGGTTGCCAACCATGGCCGGGAACCAACGTGTTTTGTCTAAGCATTGCTGCTGGGTACCAAAATAGGCTGGGGCAGCGGCTTGAATTTTAAAGTTGCTCATATCGCGCCCCTGCGCTTGACCCGCCGCTATGGCTTGGTCTGCAAACCACTTGACCAATTGGGGTTCGCCAATTTGCAAAATGAGCCCATCGCCCACTTCGCCCGCGGTCGCCAATGCTTTAGGGCCATACGCGGCAATCCAAACCGGAAGATCGTAGCCATCGGCCCATGGCAGTTTTACTGGGTTTTCACACTCGCCGTAAGTGACTTCTTCACCTTTGACCATGGCTTTCACCTTACGTGTGAACTCAGCGACTCTGGCAAGTGGCGCTGGCTTTTTCCCCATAACGCGCATGGAGGAGTCTCCGCGGCCAAGGCCAATATCAATACGTCCTTCACTTTGCGCCGCCAAACTGCCGTATAGGCTTGCAGCGAGAGACCAGTCACGAATGTTTGGGTTCGTGACACATGGACCAAAGCGCATTGTTTTGGTGTGTTCCATACACATCGCCATGGCGACGAACGACTCACGCCAAAGAATGTGAGAATCATAGAACCAGCAGTAATCAAAGCCAGCTTCTTCGGCTTGACGTACTAGGTTTCTTGCTCGGTTTGGGCTAACAAAGCCTTTAAAGGTAATACCAAATTCCATTTGTGTGTTCCTTCTTAAATCTATGATTTCATTAATGAATTGGTGGAGCAATCGTGATGCCAGCGTGGCTAAATGGCACATCTTTAGAGATATTGAGGCGAATCAAAATCGAGGTCATCGCTTCGATGCAGCGCGCGCTTTCTGCTAGCCCTGCATTATAGGTTTTCACGTCAAGTTGATTGATAACGGCCATGACCTTTTTCTTGGCATCTAACTGATTGCCGCAGACTAAAATGTCGCAGTTAATCGGGCGCGATAAATCATTTAATGTTGTGGCAGAAACATTGTGCAAAGCACCGACAACCGGGATAGCATCGCCGAGTAGTGCTTGCGCCTCTTCTGTTGCTGAACCTTGTTCGGGCATCGCCATTTTTTTAGGATTACCAGGGGCGAGCGGCACGACAATATCAACCAAAATTTTGCCAGTGAGCTGTGTTTTGATGGCATCTAGGGTGGCGTTGTGCGCCGCATAAGGAACGGACAAAATGACGATGTCACCTGCGTGCTCCACGGCTGCATTATTTTCAAGGCCAATAATTTCTGCACTGCCAACAGCGAGCTGACGATTTAACTCTTGCGCGCACTGCTCGGCGCTTTCTTGGCTTCGTGAGCCAATAACCACGGGGATGCCAGCGGTAGCAAATCGCAGGGCTAATCCTTTACCTTGCGGGCCTGTTCCGCCAAGAATGGCGATAGAAGTCGAATGGGTCATCGAAAAAGATCCTCTTGTTTCGGACGAATAATTTGAGAAATATGGCTGTGTTGGCGTGTCCAGTCTAAGCCACGAAAGATCATCACTGGGCATTTGGCGTCTTTGTCCATCAAAAGCCCCGATGCCGCCGCTAATTCATCAGCGAAAGCCGGCGCCGTAACCTTGAGTGGGCGACCCCACGCATCGTTTTCACCAAACAGAGTTTTAATGGTGGGCACATTCGCCACGCCAATGGCGACATTGGTTTGCCCCATACGCCAAGGGCGCCCAAAGGTGTCGCTGATCACCAACCCCAGTTCGGTGTGATAGTAGTCTTCAAGTTCGGTGCAAAGCTGCTGTGCGCTGTTGTCTGGGTCATCGGGCAGGGTGATAAGTCTTCCAGGGCGATCCGCGTTTGATTCATCGACTGCAGCGTTGGCACAGATAAAACCAAGTTTATGCTCGGCAATGATGATGCCTTCGTCTTGATTTGGACGTTTAATATGACGCAGGATTCGTGAGGATTGTCGTAGGATCACTTCGACTTTTCGTGGGTCTTTATTGACTTCACGAGCAAGTGTCATCGCCTCGTCAGTCGGAGTAACATCGTCCAAATCATACATGGCTCCCTCGCACTTGGAGACCGCTTTATGCGCGATCACCAAGATATCCCCACGTTGTAAAGACTCACCTTGCGCCGTTAAGGCATTGATAATTTCTGCGCCGAGCGCCATACCCGGCGTAAAATCGGGGAGGTTATTGACCGCAAACATGGTCATAGAGCGCGTTTGGAAGGCGGATTCCTCAAGATAAGCCAGTTCACTCATAGCAAAACTCCTTGACTTGGGTGCGTTGATACCAATATTGCAGGTCAGCACTGACATCAATATCGAGACTCAATTTCTCAAGTGTTAGCCGTTTTACGCTCAAGCCATTTTGATGAGCCTGTGCGAGGTGGCGCATGGATGACTGAATGCCAAAGCTGGGAGAGATCGCATTGGGCGGCGTGGTCATTAACGCGTTGGTCCCGCCATCTTTTGCTGCGGCAATCACTACTTGCGCATCACTGAGTCCGAGTTCAATCAAATAACGAATCTCAAGAGGGTCAAGGTGGCCAATATCGGCAGGTAAAATCAGTTGGCTATCGAAGCCGGCGTTCAGACTCCATTGCGAGGCTTGCTCAAGTGCATGATTGAGCCCTTGATCTCCTTGTTCGATGAGTACGGTTGCGCCCATTTTCTCGGCTATTTGCGCGATATAGCGGTCTTCGGTGACGACCAAAATGGGTGTTTTAGGGTGTTGAACGGCTAAGAATTGCAGCGTATTCCGAAACAAGGTTAAGGCCAAAGCCTCGCGCTGCTCAACACTTAACTCGGGTTTAAGCCGCTGTTTGGCGCGTGATAAGCCTTTCATCGGGATGACGATATTGAGTGATTTTGTCATGCGCAGGCCCTGTTATTTTTATACGTTAACTTGAATGCATCACAGGCTCGTTCAACGATATGACTCATTACCTCGACGCGGCTTGGGCGTTCGGTCATCAGCGTGGGGGTGCAAATCACCGCTGTACCGAGCTTTTCAATGGCGGGTTTGAGATGTTGGTCTTGCTCATCAATGATCAGAAGGTCAATTAACCCCTCGTAATATTGAGCAATGCCAAGAGAATCAGCGCGCAGATCCATCTCTTGCATCATTTTAGCGGCAGGCCCTTTTACCGCTTGCCCGCCAATTAGAGGAGAGATGGCAAGCACAGGGGCAGTGCAGTTTTCCAGCGCACTACGAATACGCGGAATGGCCAGAATTGCGCCGATACTAAGCAGCGGATTGCTGGGGGCAATAACAATGATTTCCGCGTTTGCAATCGCCTCTAGCGCTTCTGGTGTTGGTTTAGCAAGGTGAGCATTGTGGTAGCACACTTGCTTGATTTTAGGTATGCAGCGCTCGGCAACAAAATAGTTTTGAAAATCCAGCCAACCGAGTTCAGTATCCAGTTGAGTGGGCACTTTATCGTCGGTTGGCAGCAAAATTGGAATATCGACACCGTAGCCTCGGGCCACGGCTCGGGCAATATCGCTGGCTCGAACGCCCGCTTGGCGCTGGACGCTGCGATAGATATGAGTGGCAAAGTCTAAATCACCCAAATGCATCCAAGTGTCACATCCTAACTGTTGCAGTTGTGACAACACGCGGTTTGAGTCTCCTTTTAATCCCCAGCCTTGTTCGCGATCAATGGCATCGGCCAAGGTATAGGTGAGGGTATCAATATCGGGTGACACCCATAGCCCGTGAAAGCGTTGGTCATCACCGATATTGCCAATAATTTTAAGTCCTTCGCGGTAATCGCTATAAGCAAGGCCTTCTGCCGCTTTTGCGCCTCCGACTCCCCCGGCGATGAGTGTAATGGCGGGGCTACTCATACTGTGGCTCCAAAATGAGCGATTTCCTGAGCGGGAAGACGAACTGAGCTTGCGTTTTCCAGCGGATAGGTTTTAAGGACCTCATAGCGAGTATTACGCTGAACTGCATTGAGGCCCGCTTGATGAATCATTTCGACCATATCTTCTGGGAAGACTTCTTGCCCATTTTCTCCGCCCGCCGAGCGCGAGATGCTTTCGTTCATCAGCGTCCCACCTAAATCATTGGCGCCGCAGCGTAGCATTTGCGAGGCGTCGGCATGGCCAAGTTTGACCCATGAAGCTTGGATATTGTTTATCTCCCCTTGGAACATGATTCGTGCAACGGCGTGCATTTTGAAGTTTTCTTCGCGGCTCGGTCCTGGGCGGCATTGCGCTGGATTCTCGTTAAACAATTTGGTTTTGTAATGAATAAAACCCAGTGGAACAAACTCCGTAAAGCCACCGGTTTGACGTTGAATATTACGCAAAATATTCATGTGCGCTGCCCATTGTTTGGGAGAGTCGATGTGCCCATACATAATGGTGGCGGTGGTTTTGATTCCGACCTGATGCGCCGTTGTGATGATCTCGACCCACTCTTCGGTACTGAGTTTGTTGTGCGTTAGTTGTAAGCGAACATCGACATCTAAAATTTCTGCTGCCGTACCAGGCATGGTATCTAAGCCACACGCTTTCAAATCGGTTAAAAACTCGTGGTACGACACATTGGCTTTACGAGCGCCATACCAAATCTCAAAGGGTGAGAAAGCATGAATATGCATTTTAGGAAGCGCTGCTTTGATGCCCAAAACGATGTCACGATAGAAATTGGCACTCATTTTGGGATGCAAACCGCCTTGAATACATACCTCGGTGGCTCCTTTGTCCCATGCTTCTTGTGCGCGTTCTACCACTTCTTGAATTGAAATAAATTCCGCTTCTGCATCTTTGATGGATTTTGAGAAGTTACAGAACTTACATGCCATGTAGCATACGTTGGTAAAGTTGATATTACGCGTAATGACAAAGCTACCTGTATCAGGGCAGTGACGTTGACGCACGATATCTGCGACAGTCAACAAGGCTTGATAGTCGTGGTTTTGTGCCGAGAACAGGGTCTCTGCTTGGTGCTCTGAAATCGCTACGCCATCCAATGCTTGTTGCAAAATAGGGGCAATGTGCGAGGAGAGGTGTTGCCACTGGATATCGTCTCGATGAGAGGCGGTTGAAATCATTCCTTGATTTGAAAACATGATGTACTCCTTAACTGAAATCACAAATGACATTGCTGCGCGGCCAGTCCGTTATGGGCCGAGAGGGCAGATAAGCGAGTGGCGATGTCCCGGTCTAGATATTGACTGGGTTGATTGAGGTAGGCGGGATATACCGTCAATCGCTCTTTTAATCCATGACCTGCTCGTGCGCAGGTTTGAGCGAGTTGCTCGATTTGCGGCCAAGCACGTTCTGGATTGATGAAATCACGCGTTAGCGGGGAAATACCGCCCCAATCATTGATGCCGGCCTCTAAATAGTCCTGATGGTCCTGCTCGAGATTGGGCGGCGCTTGTAAGCTAATGCTTGGGTCCAAAATAAGACGAGCGGCAGCCAGGGTAAGCAACATATCTTGGCGAGTCGGCTCACAAGCGTTGGCCATTCCGGTGCCGGGTTTAGCGCGAAAATTCTGAATAATAACTTCTTGAATATGCCCATACTGTTGGTGAATACGATTGATGGCATACAGGCTATCGATGCGGCTTTGCCAATCTTCCCCAATCCCAATCAACAAGCCAGTTGTAAAAGGGATATCCAGTTTGCCGGCGGCAATGAGGGTATCTAGGCGGCGCTGCGGCGTTTTATCTGGGCAGCCATGGTGGGCTTGACCACGTTGCATCAATTTATCGGTGAGACTCTCAAGCATCATACCCATTGAGCCAGCAACGGGACGCAGCATCTTAAGCTCGTCATAGTTGAGGGCTCCCGCGTTAATATGCGGTACTAAAAGGCTGCTGTCTAATACCAACTGAGCCATGTCGCGAAGGTAGTCAAGGGTAGTGCGGTAGCCTTGCTGTGACAGCTTATCGCGTGCGAGTTGATAACGTTTTTCTGGGCGCTCTCCCAAACTAAAAAGAGCCTCTTTGCATCCCATGGCTTGACCTTTTACGACGGTACTAAGGACTTCATTGGGTGTCATCAAGTGCGCCTGCCCTGAATCGGGCGTTTTCACAAAGGTACAATAGCGACATGTATCGCGGCACATGTTGGTCAGCGGGATAAACACTTTTCGTGAATAAGTCAGAGTTGTCCCCCATTGGGTATCACGAATCACACGAGCTTGTTTGAGTAACTGCTGCTGTTGCTCAGGCGAAGCAAAGGGCAGTTGGTAAGCATCATCTTGGCTTAATGTGGTCATAACTCAATCCTTTGAGAAGCAGCAAATCCGTATGCGGCAAAGTTTTACCAATTGGTATGATTTTATTGTTAGCATGATTTTTACCATTTGGTAAAGTTAAAAAATGCATGTTTATTTTGGTGCTTTTATGGATCAAATTGGTGCTAAAAGTAACGAAAATGAAGGGAAGTGAGTGGAATTTGGTTCCATGCAAAATGAAGGCAAACCCACACTGAGAGTAGGTTTGAAAGCGATGGTTGATGGTGGTTTTTTGTACTTAGTGATTTAAAAATAAACCATGACGCCGATCACACTATGCAACCGATTACTGACGTTATGAACTCAGTAAAAAAATTATTTTGCGCCATTTTGGTGAGTTTTATAAATTTTTAATTGGACTTGGGAGCCACAATGCCGCGTAGAATCATTTGAGTAAGAAATTCGGTGGCATTGGCAAAGTCGTTATCATCAAGCTGATGTTTACTCATGACCAAGTGAATTTGCGCAGAGAAGTCAGCGTAAGTCTGGGTTGCCGCCCAAATCGAGAAAAACAAATGCTCAGGCTCAAAACAGCGTAGGTAACCGTTGTCAATCCACTCGCGTACCAACTCGATATCACGTTCAAACAGAGGCTTGAGGTTTTGTTGTAGGTAAGGTTTGATCATCGGTGCGCCTGAAATAATCTCTTGGGCGAACACTTTCGATGCGTCAGGATAATCCTGAGAGAGTTTTAATTTGCCGCGAATGTAGTTGGCAATCACGGTTTCTGGTGACCGGCTTTGGTCATCACTGAACGACATGCTTTCCAGCCACAAATTGACGATGTTTTGCAGGACGGTGCGATAAAGGATTTCTTTGGACGAAAAATAATAAATGACATTCTGCTTGGAAATGCCAATTTGTTTAGCAATTCGGTCCATTGACGCTCCACGATAACCAAACTCGGCGAAGACCTGTTCAGCACCACGCAGAATTCTCTGCTCCATTGCAATACGATTGGCCGATGGGGCCCCCGATTTGGTTCGACGCGAATTTGCAGGCAGAGAGGCAGAAGAGTTATCCATAGGTACATCCAACATCTAGATAATTTTTGTTTGTTCTAAGGCGCGAAGAAACTGTTGTACTAACCGCGTCGGCTTAGGTGACTTTCGGTGAATGGCCGTGAACTCGCAGTGATATGCAAACTTAGGATTATTCACCTGACACAGCATACCACCTTGTACCAGAGATTGGGCGAAATGATCGGGCAAAAATCCGAGGTAGCGTCCAGAACCAATCAATGTCGCGATGCCTTCTTGGTCCGTAGACCCGGCGTGTTTGATTAAGCCAAGGCGTTGACCGGTTTCCATATTAGGGCTACTGAAACTCAATCCTGCGTATGGCTGAGCGAGTACCTCCTCATCACTGACTGCCGTTCGTCGTTCAAAAAAATCATGCCCCTTGCCGCAGTACAAGTGCATTTGTTCCCCAAACAGCGGCGTGTAATGCAAGCTTGCAGAGCGGCGGTGGGGCGGAATGATGCCAACGTGATATTCGCCTTCCAGTACGCCTTTTTCGATTTCATTGACTGGAACCACATGAATCTCTATCAACACGTCCGGTGCTTGCTCCACGTAACGAGCGATGGCTTCATTGACGCGGCATTCGGGATTGGTGATGGTTTTATCAAACATGGCGATCACCAACCGACCTTTTAAGGTTTGATGCAAATCGTTGACTTGATGGCGAAAATCTTCCAGAGATTTGACCAAACGTTTGGCAGCATCGTAGATGTTTTCCCCTTCACTGGTTAGAGAAAATCCGGCTCTTCCCCGATGGCAAAGCACTAAACCAAGTCGTGTTTCCAAATCTTTTAAATGACGACTGATGGTAGAGCGGCCAATATTCAGCTCCATCTCTGCGGCACTCAAACCACCGCACTCAACGACGGCCATAAAGACTCGCAGCAGGCGAATATCGGCGTCGGTTAACTGTCCTAGTAGTGCTTTCATTGTTTCATAAACATCAATCTTTGATTCGATAAAATGTAATTTATCAAACAAAAAAACTTACATAAAGTGATTTTAAGCCGAGGAAACGGCGCTAAACAGCGAAGGAGCTAGGAAGCCATGGAAACACAAGTCACGCAGAAAGGACTCGATGCGTACTGGATGCCGTATACGTCCAATCGTCAATTCAAGGCGGATCCGCGTATGATTGTCGGGGCAAAAGGTGCGTATTACATTGATGATAAAGGCCGTGAGATCTTTGATGGATTGTCCGGGTTGTGGACCTGCGGAATGGGGCACAATCATCCCGAAATTGCTCAAGCTGTGGGCAAACAACTTAGTGAATTAGATTACGCGCCTGCATTTCAATTTGGTCACCCCAAGGCCTTTGAATTGGCGGAGCGATTAACCGAATTAACACCGCAAGGTCTTAACCGTATTTTTTACGTAAATTCAGGCTCAGAGGCGACCGATACCGCAACCAAAATTGCGCGTGCCTATTGGCGTGTCAATGGTCAGCCGACCAAAACGCGCATCATTGGCCGAGCAAAGGGGTACCACGGAGCCAGTTGGGGTGGGATTAGTTATGGTGGCATTGGCGGCAATCGTAAAATTTGGGGTCAAGCTATGGAAGCGGATCACTTGCCGCACACTTGGCAACCTTCTCAAGCTTTTTCTCAAGGCATGCCCAAAACCGGCGCAGAGCTCGCTGATGAGTTACTCGAACTGATTGCGCTGCACGATGCTTCAAATATCGCGGCGGTCATTGTTGAACCGATGTCAGGGTCTGCGGGCGTTATTGTTCCTCCCGAAGGGTATCTTCAGCGCCTTCGCGAACTATGCAGCCAGCACAACATTTTACTGATTTTTGATGAAGTAATCACCGGCTTTGGTCGTACAGGTAACTATTTTGCTTCACAAACTTTTGGAGTAACACCGGACATGATTTGTTCAGCCAAACAGATCACCAACGGTACCGTGCCGATGGGGGCGGTGATGGTTCAAGACGACATCTATCAGGCGTATATGGCAGCAGCTGGCGCGGCCCACAATATTGAGCTACCTCATGGATATACCTACTCCGGCCATCCAGTGGCCTGCGCGGCAGCGTTAACAACATTAGATTTACTTGAAAAACATCAATTTATTCCTCGTGTTGCGGAATTGTCTCCACATTTCGAGCGCGCGATCCATACCTTGAAAGGTGCTCAGCACGTTGTCGACATTCGAAACTTTGGTTTTGCTGCGGGTATTTCGATTGCGCATCGTGATGGAGACCCTGCAATCCGACCATTTGAGATCGCTCAGAAGCTGTGGCAAAGCGGGTTTTATGTGCGCTACGGCGGAGACACCATTCAACTTGGCTTGCCGTTTTGTACTGAACTTAATGAGATGGATCGTTTGGTGGACGCGATGGGAGACGCTATCAACAGTGTCTCGTGACCATCAAAGATACATGGTTTGGGTGGGTAATGAGCTAACGTGTTACCCGCCACAGAGTGAGTTAATCGTTCATTGGCATTGTGCTTGATACCGACAATGCATAACAACTAGGAAGAATATTATTATGAACCAAGGAATTGGTCATCTGATCAATGGCGAACTTTTGCATGACAGTGTCACAACTCAGCCTATTTATAACCCGGCGACGGGGAAAGAGTGCGGTCAACTGCCGATGGCCAGTCGAGCAGTGGTTGAGCAAGCGTTATCTGCCGCCAAACAAGCCTATCCCAGCTGGGCAGCAACACCGCCATCAGCGCGGGCGCAAGTCATGTATCGATTTAAAGAATTACTGGTCCAGCACCAAGATAAAATTTGTCAATTGATCACGCTTGAGCATGGCAAAGTGCTCAGTGATGCTAAGGGCGAACTGGCGCGCGGGATTGAAAATGTTGAGTATGCGTGTGGCATTCCTGAATTACTCAAGGGTGAACACAGTCGTCAAGTCGGAACCAATATTGACGCTTGGAGTGAGTTTCAACCTCTTGGAGTCGTGGTCGGGATTACGCCATTTAACTTTCCGGCGATGGTGCCTTTGTGGATGTGGCCATCTGCCGTGATGTGTGGCAACAGTTTTATTTTAAAACCCTCAGAGCGTGATCCAAGTTCGGTGCTTTATATTGTCGAATTAGCCCATCAAGCCGGGCTGCCCAAAGGCGTGCTTAACGTTGTTCATGGTGGGGTGGATGTCGTCAATCAGCTCATTGACGCTGCCGAAGTGCAGGCGGTGAGTTTTGTTGGGTCAACCCCGATTGCCGAAGCCATATACCAGCGTAGCGCTCAGCAAGGAAAACGTTGTCAGGCTCTGGGCGGAGCCAAAAATCACGCTGTGGTGATGCCAGATGCGGATTTGGATATGGTAACTAACGCGTTAATGGGGGCGGCGTTTGGGTCTTGCGGTCAACGTTGTATGGCGATCTCCGTCGCCGTCACCGTTGGTGATCACGTTGCCGATGCCTTAATTCGTCAGCTGACACCAAAAATCGAAGCGTTACAAGTGGGCCCGGGTACTGATGAAAGTAATGAAATGGGGCCAATCATCACCGCTGATCAAAAGCAAAAAGTCATTGATTACATCGATGAAGCGTGTACGCAAGGCGCCTCTTTGCGGGTAGACGGTCGCACCAAAACTGTGCCCGATTATGAGTCAGGGTACTTTTTAGGCGGCACTCTATTTGACAATGTCACGCCAGAAATGACGATTTATCAACAGGAAGTTTTTGGGCCGGTGCTTGTTGTCGTCAGGGTTAACACCCTAGAGCAAGCGATAGAACTTATTAACCAGCATGAATATGGGAATGGAACCTGCATATTTACTCGTGACGGAGAAGCAGGACGCTTCTTCTCAAATCATGTGATGGTTGGCATGGTAGGGATAAATGTGCCGTTACCTGTTCCAGTTTCTTACCACAGTTTTGGTGGTTGGAAACGCTCTCTGTTTGGCGATCTTCATGCCTACGGACCGGATTCGGTACGTTTTTACACTCGGCGCAAAGCCATTACCCAACGTTGGCCATCCCGGGGAGTGAAAGACGGCACGCAATTTTCTTTCCCAAGCTATTCCGAGGAATAGCACGCAATCTGGCGAGTCCGAACAGAACTCAATCAATGAGTCGGCGGCGCAGCCAGAATTTTTTTGCTCTTGAGTTTTACCATTTGGTAAATCTAGAGCCCTTACTTCGAGAATGTGCGTATTGGTCCCGGGTGAGCTGCTGTACCCAGCTCGGGGGGGAACGAACGGAAAACTCCGATTCGAACAGAAATAAAAGGATGTTATATGCAAGATTTACGAGTTAACGGAACGCGACTTTGGGATAGCCTAATGGAGATGGCTCAATTTGGCTTAACGGAAAAGGGCGGTTGTAATCGCTTAGCGGCAACGGAGCTAGATGGTAAGGCACGTGACCTATTTGTTCAGTGGTGTGAGGCGTGCGGTTGCACGGTGAGCTATGACTGCTTTGGTAATATCTTTGCGCGCCGAGAAGGCAAAAATAACGATTTGCCAGCGGTTGCGACCGGAAGTCACCTCGATACTCAGCCGACGGGCGGTAAGTTTGATGGCGTATTTGGCGTACTGGCTGGAGTAGAAGTGCTGCGCACGCTGCATGAAAACAATGTTGAAACCGAAACGCCAATGGAATTTACCGTTTGGACCAATGAGGAAGGCTCTCGTTTCCAACCTGCGATGCAAGGTTCGGGGGTGTACGTTGGGCGTTTTGACCTTGAAACAGAGCTTAATAAAACTGATGTCAACGGTATTCGCCTGAAAGATGAACTAGAGAAAATTGGTTATCTGGGCGAAGCTCAGCCTGGCAGTCGTCACTTTGGTGCTTTTTTTGAAACGCATATCGAGCAAGGGCCAATTCTTGAAGATCAACAGAAGACCATTGGTGTTGTGCGCCTAGGGCAAGGCATTCGCTGGTACAACGTCACCATTAAAGGCCAAGAAGCCCACTCAGGAACCACGCCGATGTACCTGCGCAATGATGCTATGGTGGCCAGTGCGAAAATTATGGCAGAAGTGGAAGCCATCGCGCACCGTTATGACAACGGTCTCGGCACGGTTGGCTTCGTGCAAGTATACCCCAATTCACGCAATGTCATACCCGGCGAAGTGACGTTTAGCGTCGACTTACGTAACCCCAACCCTGATGTGCTCAAAGAGATGGATGAGGTTTTTCAATCCTACTGCCAAAGCGTCGCCGCAGAGCGCAATATCAGCGTCGATATCGATCATTTCTGGTACTTCGCGCCAGTCGAATTTAGCGCTTCAGACGATGTCAAAAAGGCGACCGATGAACTTGGCTATTCCAATATGGATATCTACGCCGGTGCAGGTCACGATGCCTGTTATATGGCAGACCTTGTGCCAACAGGCATGATTTTCACACCTTGTGAAAATGGTATCAGTCACAACGAAGTTGAAAACACCGCACCTGAGGAGTGTGAAGCGGGAGCAAATGTGTTGCTGCATACCATGTTGGCCGCCAGCAAACGGATTGCTGAGCAACAAGAAACGCTTTGCGAGTCTGCAAGCTGATCACTGATGCAAATGAAATGACTCAATTGGATGAGGAAACGATCATGGATACCAAAATACAAAAAGTGGGTGATTTTTATGAGCTCGATGTCGGGCAGGATTTAATCCAAAGTAAAAATTTCAATGATGATTTGGCTCCCACTAAAATCAAAGAACGTACATGGAGCAAATACAACGTGGCCGCGCTGTGGGTCGGCATGTCGATTTGCGTGCCCACTTACACATTGGGTGGCGTATTGACTGCCTATTTCGGATTATCAGTACTAGAAGCCTTGTTTACGATTCTTATCGCTAACCTTGTGGTACTGATTCCTTTAACCTTGAATGCCTTCGCAGGGACGAAATATGGTTTGCCTTTTCCGGTACTGCTACGCTCTTCGTTTGGCATTTTTGGCTCTAATGTACCGTGTCTGATTCGCGGTTTGGTTGCATGCGGCTGGTTTGGAATTCAAACCATGTTCGGTGGCTTAGCCATACACTTGATGTTGTCAGAAATCTCGTCAGGCTGGCAAAGCCTTGGCGGTGCGGGGGAAGTTTATGGCTTCTTTATTTTCTGGGCGCTGAACATTGGGGTGGTGCTAAAAGGGTCTGAATCCATTAAGTGGCTTGAAACACTGGCAGCGCCGTTACTGCTTGCGGTTGGGGTTGGCCTTATGATTTGGGCAAGTGGTCATGTGTCGGTGGGAGAATTGTTGGCAACGCCTGCAAGCCGTCCGGAAGATGCGGGCTTTGCCAGTTACTTCTTCGCTGGATTGACGGCTATGGTTGGGTTCTGGGCGACACTCTCTCTAAACATTCCAGACTTTAGCCGCTATGCTAAATCACAAAAAGATCAAGTGGTTGGGCAAATTTTGGGCTTACCGTTGACCATGTTCTTCTTTGCCGCGCTTGGCGTGGTGTTAACCGCAGCCTCTGAGCCGCTGTTTGGGCAAACCATCTCTGATCCCATCACCTTAATTGGCCAAATTGATAGTCCGTTTTGGGTCTTTGTGGCCATGGTCCTGATTGTGATCGCCACATTGTCTACGAATACGGCGGCCAACGTTGTCTCGCCAACCAACGACTTCCAAAACATTGCACCTAAATACATTAATCACACGCGTGGCGTTTTATTGACTGGCGTGATTGGTATTTTGCTGATGAGTTGGGAGTTGATTAAGAAAATGGGCTGGGTTGAATCGGATGTCAGTGTTGAAGCCATGTACTCCAATTGGCTTCTTGGCTATTCAAGCTTACTTGGCCCCATTGCTGGGATCATGATTGTTGACTATTTCCTAGTGAAGAAGCAGCAGTTAGATGTCATTGCACTGTACAAAGAAGACGCGTATCCGGCGATTAATGTGGCTGGCTTCGTTGCATTCTTTGTCCCTGTGCTGTTTACCATCATGGCGATCAGCTTTGATGTGATGACTTGGTTTTATAACTATGGCTGGTTTACCGGCGTCGCCTCAGGCGCGGTCATTTACTACCTTGTGTCACAAGTACAAACCCAGCCGGTGATGTCGACATCAGGCTTTAAAAAAGCATAAACATGGATGAAAAAGCGAATAGGCGCATCTCGCCTATTCGCTCAAAGAGGGAACACAATGAAACTACTCATTCAAGGCGGCACAGTCGTCACTCATGATCAAACCTATGTTGCCGATGTCTATTGCGTCGATGGCAAAATTGAACAAATTGGATTGGATCTCAACATTGGCGAAGTCGATGACGTGGTGGACGCCACCGGCAAGTTAATCATGCCAGGTGGTATTGATCCTCATACTCACATGCAACTGCCATTTATGGGAACCGTTGCTGCTGATGATTTTTCTTCAGGCACAGCCGCGGCGCTGGCTGGTGGCACCACGACGATCATCGATTTCGTGATTCCCGCGCCGCAGCAACCATTAATGGAAGCCTACCACCAGTGGCGTGACTGGGCAGAAAAAGCGCAATGTAACTACTCATTCCATGTGGCCATTACTTGGTGGGATGATTCTGTGCACGCCGATATGAAAACCCTTGTGGAAGACTATGGTGTTAACAGCTTCAAGCACTTTATGGCTTATAAAAATGCCATGATGGCCACGGATGATATCTTAGTGAATAGCTTTAGTCGTTGCTTGGAACTGGGGGCTATCCCAACGGTACATGCTGAAAATGGTGAGTTGGTTTATCACCTTCAACAGCAACTGATGGAAAAGGGGATCACAGGCCCTGAAGCGCATCCAATGTCACGACCAGCCAAAGTGGAAGGCGAAGCGGCAAGCCGCGCGATCAATATTGCGGGCACGCTGGGTGCGCCGATCTATTTGGTGCATGTGTCGGTAGAAGACTCGGTTGAAGCGATCAAGTATGCAAAAAATAATGGCCAAATAGTGTTTGGTGAATGCCTTGCGGGTCATTTAGTGGTGGATGATAGCGTGTATCAATCCAAAGATTGGGATGTGGCTGCCGCGCATGTGATGAGCCCGCCGTTTCGTCCCAAAAAGCACCAAGAGGCGCTGTGGAATGGGCTACAAAGCGGCGTTCTGCAAACCACCGCAACTGACCACTGCGCCTTTTGCGCGGAACAAAAAGCGATGGGGAAAGACGATTTTACCAAAATTCCCAATGGCACCGCAGGTGTGGAAGAGCGTTTGATGGTGTTGTGGGAAAAAGGGGTGAATCAAGGCCGTTTGACACCGAATGAGTTTGTGGCAATCACATCGGCTAACACTGCGAAAATCTTCAATCTTTTCCCAAGTAAAGGCAGCATTACGGTTGGTGCAGATGCCGATCTCGTGGTTTGGGATCCGAATGCTCAAAAAACCATTTCTAGCCAAACTCATTACTCGAAAATCGAACACTCGATCTTTGAGGGCATGACCGTCAACGGAATGCCGGATACCACGATTTGTGCAGGTAAAATTGCATGGCAACAAGGTTCACTCAAAACCGCACCGGGTGATGGTCAATATGTTAAACGCAGCCCGTATGCTGGTTATTATCAAAGTCAACTTAAGCGTAATGAGTTGGCTGAACCTCACGCGGTAGAGCGTTAATTTCCTCCCTGTGACTATGTAGAGATACGAATTATTTATCTCGCCCGATGCTTGTGATAGGCATCGGGTCTTTTTGCTGTTTGCGATTTTTATCTGCAGTTGGTTAATCTCTCGGCACTGTTTCAATTTCTTTGACCTAGAACAGGTTGGGCATGGCCTCTTCGAGCTACAAAGCTAATGAAACTTAAGTCTTTTTTCTAAACTCTGATACTCAAAAATCACGCAAGCTGACAGTGTGAGCGGCTCGTCATATTGCAACGCTAAGATTGAGTTCGCAGTGGCAAAAGCTAGTATTAGTCTGGTGGACCAGAGGGAAGGAAATTACGTGGAATTAGAGATTTATCAAGTTGATGCGTTTACTAGCCACGCATTTAAAGGAAACCCTGCAGCGGTATGCATTACGGAAAATGGGCTCGATGAGGCGCTGATGCTGAAAATTGCCAGTGAAATGGCGGTGTCAGAAACCGCGTTTTTGTCGCTCAGTGATTGGCGTTTACGATGGTTCACGCCGCAAACCGAAGTGGCGCTTTGTGGCCATGGCACTCTCGCGACTGCGCACGTTTTGCGTAAGAAGGGATTGGCGCATGAAGGCGATATTTTGGCCTTTCATACTCAATCTGGCATCCTCAACGCAACGATTTTAAGTGATGCGATTGAGCTGGATTTTCCTACTCCCCACCTTGTTCAGTGTGTTGACCCTGATCCGGCGTTGTTAGGCGCGCTGGGTTTGACACGCTCACAGGTTGTTGATAGCTATAGCTTTGAAAGTAAATTGATGCTGGTTGTTGAACGTTCGGAAACGGTACATGCCATCGCTCCTAATTATGAACAGCTAAAGCAATTAAAAGGTCGAGGCGTGGTGGTTTCGGCTCAGTCAGAGCAGCCAGAGACGGATATTGTTTCGCGCTATTTTGCGCCCTGGGTTGGCGTTAATGAAGATTACGTAACCGGTTCTGCGCATTGCGCCTTAGCCGCATATTGGTCAGAAAAGCTGAATAAAGCAGTACTTTGTGGTTATCAGGCCTCTTCTCGCGGTGGTGTTATCAATATGGAACTGCAGGGTAATCGACGCATCAAATTAAGTGGGCAAGCGGTGATTGTTGTGCATGGAAAATTGTTGATCCCACCGAGTGATCGCTAGGTACTATGCGTTTTGTGCATAGAGTAAATGTCAAAGTTTCATTTTTTTCATGTTTTAGCTATGACTACAATTGCCGTGGTTAAACTTTATCGAATTACACACGTCATCTCATGACGATATGGAGAACAGAATGTTTAATGCTCTGATTTTAAACCAAGAAGATAAACGTACCATTGCAAATGTTGAGCAGATCGAGACTGCGCAATTACCCGAAGGTGATGTGTTAGTTGAAGTTGATTACTCATCACTCAATTATAAAGATGGTTTGGCGGTTACCGGAAAAGGAAAAATCATTCGTCAATTCCCGATGGTGCCTGGCATCGACTTTACCGGGACTGTCGTCGAGTCAGCGAATGAACGTTATCAAGCCGGTGACCAAGTGGTCCTTACCGGTTGGGGCGTTGGTGAAAATCACTGGGGCGGCATGGCGCAAAAGGCACGTGTAAAATCAGAGTGGTTAGTCCCTTTAACTGAAAAACTCAATGGCAAACAAGCGATGATGGTCGGAACGGCCGGATTTACCGCCATGCTATGTGTTCAAGCCATCCTTGATGCGGGCATCACCCCCGATGCAGGTGAGATCTTAGTGACAGGCGCGAGTGGCGGTGTGGGCTCTGTCGCGGTTACCTTACTCAACGAATTGGGCTATCAAGTTGCGGCGGTAACAGGGCGCGCGGCTGAAAATGGCCCACTGCTTGAACAACTGGGCGCCAAACGCGTGATTGAGCGCAGTGAATTTGAAGAGCCTGCACGTCCGCTTGAAAAGCAAGTTTGGGCTGGTGCTATCGATACGGTGGGCAGCAAAGTCTTGGCAAAAGTTCTTGCACAGATGGATTACAACAGCACCGTCGCTGCCTGTGGTTTGGCGGGTGGCTTTGATTTACCGACAACCGTGATGCCTTTTATTTTGCGTAACGTACGTTTACAGGGCGTGGATTCCGTGAATTGTCCTTATGAGAAGCGTGTTGCGGCGTGGGATAAGCTGGCTTCGCTGTTACCGGCAAGCTATTTCCAGCAGGCTTGTTCTGAAATTACTTTAGAGCAAGTTCCTACATTCGCTGAATCGATCACTCAAGGCCAAGTGACTGGACGTGTGGTGATTAAGTTATAATCTGGCTAGATTAAACCAGTAAATAGCCATGGTATCCTAATGCCATGGCTTTGTTATCCGTCATCAAATCAGGTTTCCAGTCCCATATCTTCAATGCGCTTTGCAATCAAACGCCCACACTCCTGACTCAGGGTTTTTCGAAGCCACGCTTGGGCTGGTGAATGGTCGCAGCGTGGATGCCAAATCATCGAATAGTCAAACGCCGAGAAATCAAACGGCAGTGGTTTTACCACTAATCCGTAACGTTCGCCGACCAAGTAAGCTAAGTCGGCAGGGACAGTAATGATCAGTGGCATCGTTTCAACTATCGCCAGTGCCGTTTCCAAATGATAAGCGCGAAGTACCATGCGTCGTGAGGGCTGTGTCGCTAGGGCATTATCGATTAATGCTTTGACACCGTCACTGATGGCAATCATCGCATGCGGATACGATAAATAGTCATCAAGAGTCATGGCTTGGTTGGCGATAGGATGCTGCTTTGATACCAGACACATGACACCAACGCGGCCTAAAAACTCACTACGTAATGGCGCGAATTGTAGCGTTGGGCGACAAATCGCTAGATCAGCTCCTTCATGGCTGAGTTGTTCAGCAAGCTTGTTATGGCGAAGTGGAATCAGTTCAAGGGACAGGTGGGGAGCCTCTTGATAAATTCGAGGTAGAGCAAAAGGCAGTATAGTTTGCATCGCATAATCGGTCGTGGCGACTTTGAAGGTTTGACTGCATGTCTTGGGATCGAATTCGTTTGGTGACAGTAAACCGAGAATTGACTCCAGCGGTTGTTGCATTGCTTGATTGATCTCTAACGCTTTTTGGGTGGCAACTAGGCGCTGGCCTTGACGAGTGAATAACGGGTCATCTAACAACTCGCGTAGTCTCGCGAGTACTCGGCTCATTGCAGACTGACTTAGGTTTAAACGCTCGGCAGCTCGGCTGACACTGCATTCTTCAATCAGTACCCTTAGTGCTACAAGCAAATTTAAATCGCGGCGATAGATATCTTCAAGTTTCATGACGGCTTTACGGCTGGGATGATGTACGCAGTGTAACCAATTTCTCGACCAAGCGAGTAGTGTTTATGAATGAAGGTTATTCGTTAATTCGATATCTATTATAAATAATTGGAAGTTTTTGAATAACGCAGGCTCGCGTAGTATAGCTGTCATCATCTTAGGTGTGTAAGCACCAAACGATAAAGCGAAGAAGTGAAAAGCGGCTGACGCTTCTATCCTTGTGATTGCTCACGATGCACGTTAAGTGATTCATCGTTATGGATGGCATTTTAGTCATTAAATTTGAAGAATAAAGAGGTGTTTATGTCGGCTCTATTTGAACCGTTTACATTAAAGTCTGTCACTCTGAAGAACCGCATCGCGGTGCCGCCTATGTGCCAATATAGTGCTGAAGATGGCTTGGTCAATGACTGGCACCAAGTGCATTATGCGGGTTTAGCCCGTGGTGGAGCAGGTTTAGTGATTGTTGAAGCGACAGCCGTATCACCAGAAGGGCGCATTTCGCCTAACTGTTTAGGACTGTGGAATGAAGAACAAGCCAAAGGCTTGGCAACGATTGCTCAATCAATTAAAGATAATGGCAGCGTACCGGGTATTCAAATTGGTCATGCGGGTCGTAAAGCAAGCGCAAATGCTCCGTGGAAAGGCGATGATCATATTGACTCTGCCGATCCTCAAGGCTGGGATACTATTTCCCCATCGGCCGTTGCATTTGGTGCCAATCTACCTAAACAGCCAAAAGCGATGACCGTTGAGGATATTCAACGTGTTAAACACGATTTTGTTCAAGCGGCGATTCGTGCTCGTGACGCGGGCTTTGAGTGGTTAGAATTGCATTTCGCCCACGGCTACTTGGCGCAAAGCTTTTTCTCCGTTCATGCCAACCAGCGTGATGACCAATATGGTGGTAGCCCAGAAGGTCGTGGTCGTTTCTTACTTGAAACATTAGAAGCTGTGCGCGAGGTATGGCCTGAAGAGTTGCCATTAACTGCACGTTTTGGGGTGATTGAATTTGATGGACGTGATGAAGAAACATTGCAGGAAGCCATTGAATTAACCAAACAGATGAAGCAGCGCGGGCTCGACATGCTGAGTGTTAGCATGGGATTCTCGACTCCGGACGCACAAATTCCTTGGGGGCCAGCATTTTTAGCCCCTATCGCAGAACGTGTTCGCAAGGAAACCGGGTTACCAGTAGCCTCAGCATGGGGCATTGATAAGCCGCAAGACTCAGAACGTGTTGTGGCAGAGCAGCAACTTGATGTTGTCATGATTGGGCGTGCGTATTTGGCGGATCCTCATTGGACTTACCGTGTTGCCAAACAGTTAGGTATTGAGAAACCATCGTGGACATTACCTGCGCCATATGCACACTGGTTAGAGCGTTACGCGTTAGCCGATTAATGCGCAGCGTATGCTAGTATAAAAGCCCGGCCAACGAGCCGGGCTTTTACTTTAATGATGTTGAGTAGCCAGAACTTTATTATGAATTTACTTCATCGCGACCTGAATTTACTGTTGATTTTTCATGTGCTTTATCAGGAGCAAAATGCATCTCGAGCGGCTGAAATACTTGCTATCAGCCAACCTGCGCTGAGTCATAAACTGAATAAACTTCGCCATGAGTGGAACGACAGTTTATTTGTTAAAGCGCCTCGCGGGTTAACACCAACGCCAAAGGCTCACTCCATCGCGAAGCAGATTAATCAATTGGTGCCCAACCTTGAGCGTTTTTATTCTGCTCACATTGAGCCGCATTTTGAACAACGTGATGACCGCATCTATATCTACACGACTGATTACATCGAGCAGCTTCTCTTTCCTCCTTTGCTGTGCCGAATTCGAAAATGTGCACCCAATGTGACGGTGATTACGCGTAACACGCGAGGCGTTTTACCGAGAACCGAATTAGAAAAAGGGCAATGTGATCTCGCCATTGCGGGCTTTTTTAAGCAGCTACCCGATACTTTTCGTCAGCAATCATTAATGAATCAACCGTTTGTGGTTTTAGCCAATACCCAAAATCAACATATTCGTGACGAGCTTGATTTGGAAAGTTATTTAGCCAGTGAGCACCTAGTGACTACATTAACTGGGGATCTTAATGGTGTGATTGATCAGCTGCTCAATCAACTTGGTCGCCAGCGCCGAATTATGGCCGGATTGTCGAGCTTTCTTGTTCCCAGCCAGATTATTGCTGACGGTGAATGCCCGAATCTAGTGGTGACCTGTTTACAGAGTTTGGCAAAGCAAGCTATCGAACGAGAGCCTAAACGCTTAGTCGTACATGAGTTGCCGCTAGAAATTCCCACCGTGACCATTTCCCAAGTGTGGCACGAGCGAACGCATGCTGACCCACTGCGTAAATGGCTGCGTGAACAAATCAAAGACATTTTGAGCTGCGTGTAAAGCGCGCTTCAATTACCAACATGAGTTGATATTTCTATGTTCATCGCGATTAGTGTATTCGTTCACATATTCAGCAATTTATGAACAGGGCGAAAAAGCCGTGTCTATTATTAAACTTAAGAGTGATACCTCGAAGTTTGTAATCGACCGAATGTGCTTGGAGTCGCCATGAAAAGAGACTTTTTACATCTTGCCTCGATAGTCCGCTCAGTGCTTGTCGTACTGGGCGGGCTGTTATTTTCCCTACATGTTCACGCAAAGTTTATCGCGGTATCAGTGAGTGCCGAAGATAACTTTCGGAATTTGATCACAGCGAGTATTGAAGCCACGGTCGACCGCCGCGGTGATGAAATCTACATTGATTCCGCCTCTGGGGATTTTGATATCCAATATAAACAGGTACAGCGCTATGTCGACGTTGGGGCCGATGCGATCATTGTATTATCAGCAGGAAACCAGGAGCAAAACTTAAAGTTACTCGAGTTCGCTAAGCAAGTGCCTATGGTGTTTGTCAATGTGGAGCCACTAAAGGATTTAAACGCTTTGCCTGACAACAGCGTTTATGTCGGTTCGAATGAAGAGCAGTCAGGCACGATGGAGATGGAAGAATTAGCCCGACTAGCGGGGTATGAAGGAAATGTGGCGCTATTGATTGGTGAGCCAAACCATCCTGCGGCCAAGGTCCGAACTCAAGATGTCAAAAATGTTTTGGCCAAATACCCCAATATGAATTTGGTCAAAAGCGAAACGGCCAATTGGCAGCGCAACCAAGCGTATAAGTTAGTTACCGAGTGGGTGAAAGAAGGGGTTGATTTTAAAGTACTGGTGGCGAACAACGATGAAATGATCCTTGGTGGGATTATGGCTCTTAAAGACGCGGGTCAGAATCCTAAACCTTATTTAACCGGCGGAATTGATGCCACGGCGGACGCGTTACTGGAGATGCAAGCGGGCAACTTGGACGTCACTGTACTTCAAGACGCAGAGAGCCAAGGTGTGTCTGCTGTCGAGGCCGCTTATCGACTTATGAATGGAACGCAACGCGAGAAAACCGTATGGATTCCGTTTCGTTTAGTGACACCAGAAAACTACCAACAGTTCATGAAGTAATGGGTGGTTCATTCCCTTATCGAGTGGTCCAGTTTGATATATTGAGGATGCATTTATGTCTTTAGTTCAAAGAATTGTCGGTGGATTTTTGATCCTGCTGTTGGCGCTTCTTACCATTGTCATTGTTAGCTATGTTTCGATCTCCAAAATTCAGGAGGACTTGAATCAGGTTACCCATGAGACGCTGCCCGTTTCACAGCGAGCCAATAATATTAAAATTGATGTTTTACAGCAAAATGAACGCGTAATGTCGATTTTTAGTGTGTCGAATCCTGAGGTTGTTGATGAGTTAGAGTCAGAGTTTAAGGAATTTAATCAGCAAGTGACGCAAACTTTAGCGTCGATACCAACACATGTTATTGAATCCAATTCGGTGCTCAAAACTGAACTGGCGATGATACAAAAGGTGAGGGCGGCGTATGTCGAACAGGCGAATCAGCTGTTCAATTTGCAGCGCAGTGATCTCGAGGTGAACGCTGAAATCAATGCTCAGTTGAGGATCATGAGCAACATTGAACGCCGGCTCACTTACTATCTTAACAAATATTCGAAACGCGCTTATTTAGGGCAAGACTTTACGTTGACGATGCAAGGTCTTGACCGTGAAGTAAAACAAGTGCTCACGGCTTTCAACAGTTACTTGGTCAATGGGAATCCGCAAGCTTTGGTCAACGGTATTGAAGGGATGGATGTGGTGATTGAGAAACGCTTCCAACAGATTCAACAAATTGACGGTGATATTGGCAAGCTATTTAGTCTGATGTTAGTGCCACTGCTGAGTGAGCTACGTGATGATGATGGCTTATACAAACTTTATTTGCTTGATGATAAAAACAACAAACAGATTGCTGAGCTTTTAGTTCAGACCAAGCAAAGCATCGATTCGCTTCTCACATCGGTCAATAAGTTTGTTGATCAATCTCGCGGTATCGTTCAGCAAGCGCAGACCAATACCGATGGTAATATTGGTGTGATTAAAAAAACCACAATCACTGTTAGCGCTATCGCACTTGCGATCGCGATTATTCTGCCGCTATGGATTGCAACATGGATTCGCAAAATGCTCGGTCAGTTCCGTGAAGCATTGATGACCATGACGAAAGGGGATTTGAGTGTCGAGTTTGAGCATTCGGCGAAAAATGAGTTTGGAGAGTTGGGCGGCTATTTGAATAATCTCGCTGAAAATCTACGTAATGTATTTAGCTCACTTAATATCTCAGCAGGTGAATTGACCGATGTCGCCGATCGTAACGCCCAAATCAGTGACAGCACCACTCAAGCGGTGTCGCATCAGCGGCATTTGCTTGAAACGACAGCGTCAGCGATGACGGAAATGGAATGTTCGGTCGCCGAAGTGGCGCAGCGAGCACAAGATACAATGATGGCCGCTGAGCAGGCGAATGAGCAGGTAACCGAGGTTGGGGTCAGCATTAAACAGGCGATCAGTAATATTAAAGAACAAGCGGAGCAGATAGAAAAAACGTCGAAAACAGCAATTGAGCTGAATGAATATGGCCGCAAAATAGATAGCATTATCGAAACGATTCAAGATATCGCGGAGCAGACAAATTTACTTGCGCTTAACGCGGCGATAGAAGCAGCTAGAGCGGGTGAGCAAGGAAGAGGGTTTGCCGTGGTGGCAGATGAGGTGCGAAACTTGGCGAGTCGAACCAAAAAGTCGACCGAAGAAATCCAAAACATGATTGAGATAATGCAACGATTAATTCAAGCGGTTGTCGAGACTATTAATGTTAACGTCAGCAAGAACGAATCGAATGTGGCGGTGGCAGAGCAAGCAGGTGATGGTCTGACTCGCATGAGTAAAGTCATTGGTGAAATCGTCGAAATGAATATGCAGATTGCTACGGCTACCGATGAACAAAGCACCACAGCTAAAGAGATCAGTGCCAGTGTTGTGCATATTAGCGATTCGGCAGAGCAAACCGCTGAAGGAGCGAAAGAAAATACACAGTCGAGTCAAAGCTTGAAAGAGCAATCCATCAAACAGCGCCAGCTAATCGATCAATTTAAGGTGTAAGTTATATATACGCTTAAGCGCATCGCCTCAGGGTAATTAACTCAGAGGCGATGACGTACCCTTTGTCGATGTCTCACTTAATTCTTTAAAGAACAGGATTATATATACCGAGTGGTACTAAAGTTTAAATTCGTAAACCTTAGTACTGTTCGCTCTTCTATCCCTCAACGCGTTTTTTTACGTCATTCAGACTTTTCGTATATAGCTTAAGGTTATGTACCGACATTAAATTCTTGCTATCTGGTTATAATTAGATAATTAG
Organism: Vibrio olivae; assembly: GCF_042428525.1. Taxonomy (NCBI): domain Bacteria; kingdom Pseudomonadati; phylum Pseudomonadota; class Gammaproteobacteria; order Vibrionales; family Vibrionaceae; genus Vibrio; species Vibrio olivae. The sequence goes on along the minus strand of NZ_JBHMEP010000001.1, from coordinate 1,330,031 downwards.
ATAATTAGATAATTAGGCTAGGTATATGATGGCAAAATGGTGGGAAAGCGAACGGGATTTTTTGCTCAAAATGTGCACGTTTTGGTTTTTTTATGACGACCAAAATCACATAAAAACCGCAATTATACGCAACTTGTTAGGTGATGGAATTCACGTTTTTACTGTATTTTCAACATCTATCGCGTGAAATGTTCGCTTAGTGTTAGAGGTAGTGGTAGATTTGTCGATCGTTATTTAGCACAGAATGCTACAAACTAGTCGTTCGCTAGATAATCAGGCACGTCTCTCTATCTGCAATGGATTACATATTCTGATTCACTGCAAAATATCGATATTTCGATATTAATGACTGAGTAGTTACATTGGATGAAGAATTATCCCATTTCTTGCTACATATTTATGGCAAATTGCTCCAATGATTGCTAATGTGTGCCGCAATCTTTGTAGGGTTTTAGAGTTTTCTGCTTACTTTTTGAGCTAAATAAATCTAAATCACTGACCGTTCTAGTGAACCTGCAAAGAAGTCATGGATGCAAAATTAAAACTCGGAGTTTTACGCATGTATAAAAACAAAATCACCACAGCACTTCTTCTTGGTGCTGGTCTTGCAGTGGCCTCTACGGCTTCTTACGCTGCGAATGTTCCCGCTGGTACTAAATTAGCAAAAGCGCAAGAACTTGTTCGTGGTAACGGTACTGAAGTCGCTTCTATTGATCCTCATAAAACTGAGGGTGTTCCAGAATCAAACGTTATTCGTGATCTGTTAGAAGGTCTGGTTAACCAAGATGCTAACGGTAATACCATTCCAGGTGTTGCTGAAAGCTGGGAAACTAAGGACAACAAATCTTTCATTTTCCATCTTCGTAGCGATGCGAAATGGTCAAATGGCGATCCTGTGACCGCTGAAGATTTCGTTTATAGCTTTAAGCGTGCTGTTGATCCTGCAACGGCTTCTCCATACTCGTGGTATCTTGAAATGACGACGATGGTGAACGCTGCAGATATCATTGCAGGGAAAAAAGACAAAGAGACTCTGGGTGTTAAAGCACTGGACGCTCACACGCTACAAATTGATTTAGAAACAGCCGTACCATACTTCGTTAAGATGATGGGTCACACGACTGTTAAACCTGTTCACAAAGCGACTGTTGAAAAATGGGGCGATGAGTGGACTAAACCTGAGCATTTCGTAGGCAACGGTGCGTTCGTTCTTGATAACTGGGTTGTCAACGAGCGTATGGTTCTTAAACGTAACCCTAATTACTGGGATAACGAGCACACGGTATTGGAGCAGGTGACTTACCTGCCAATCGAAAACCAAGTGTCTGAAATGAACCGTTTCCTATCAGGTGAAATTCAAATCACTAACGAATTACCGCTTGAGCACTTCAAACGTCTGAAAAAAGAGCATCCTGAATCAGTGCAAGTACAGGGTAACCTATGTACTTACTACTACGGCTTCAATAACCGTAAAGCGCCTTTTGATGATGTTCGTGTTCGTAAAGCGCTTTCTTACGCAATTGACCGTGACATCATCACTGGTGCAATTCTAGGTCAAGGTCAAAAACCAGCATACTTCCTAACTCCGGAAATCACAGCTGGATTTAACCCTGAAATGCCTGCATACGGCAAGATGACTCAAAAAGAGCGTATTGCTGAAGCGAAGAAATTGCTAGCGGAAGCAGGTTTTGATAAGTCAAACCCTCTTCACTTCACGTTGCTTTACAACACATCTGAAAACCACAAGAAAATTGCTACGGCAATCCAGTCTATGTGGAAAAAATCACTTGGTGTCGATATCTCTCTTGAAAACCAAGAGTGGAAAACATTCCTAGATACTCGCCGTGATGGTAACTACGATGTGACTCGTGCCGGTTGGTGTGGTGACTACAACGAAGCGTCCACTTTCCTATCGTTGATGCAATCGAACAATGCGTCAAACGACCAGAAGTACCATAGCGCTGAGTATGACGCAGTGATGGAAAAAGCAATGAACTCAACTTCAGATGACGAGCGTTCTGCGCTTTACACTGAAGCTGAAAAACTGCTTGCTCGCGATATGCCTATCGCGCCAGTTTATCAGTACGTTAAGTCTCGCCTAGTTTCACCAACCGTTGGTGGCTATCCTGCGAACAACGCAGAAGATAAGATCTACGCTAAAGATCTTTACATCATCGCGAAATAAGTAATAACCAGCGAAAATAAATATAATATTCAGACACTGCATGTGGCGACACATGCAGCGTCTTTCTACTTTTAAATAATAGTCACAGACTGAAAGAGTGAGTTTATGCTTAAGTTCATAGCAAAACGGATATTTGAAGCGATCCCAACCTTGTTGGTGCTGATTACCATATCCTTCTTTCTTATGCGCTTCGCGCCAGGTAACCCATTTTCAAGTGAGCGACCATTACCTCCAGAAGTAATGGCGAACATTAATGCTAAGTATGGTTTAGATAAACCTGTATCCGAGCAATACATTACGTATCTAACCAATATTTTGCATGGTGATTTTGGACCTTCCTTCAAATACAAAGATTACTCAGTGAACGAGCTCATTTCGAGTGCGCTTCCTGTGTCTGCAAAAGTGGGCTTTGCTGCCTTTATCTTTACCGTCATTATGGGGGTATCTGTGGGCACCATTGCCGCATTGCGGCAAAACACTTGGGTGGATTACACGATAATGTCAACGGCCATGCTTGGGGTGGTCATGCCTTCCTTTGTGTTAGCGCCAGTACTGATCTACATATTCTCAATTAATATGGGGTGGTTCCCAGCAGGGGGCTGGCTTGATGGTTCATTCAAGTACATGGCACTGCCTGTTGTCGCAATGTCTCTGCTTTATGTCGCGACTTTTGCCCGTATTACTCGTGGTTCGATGATTGAAACATTGAACAGTAACTTTATTCGTACGGCTCGTGCTAAAGGTCTTAGCTACCCATATATCGTGGTTAAGCATGCGCTTAAGCCGGCACTACTTCCTGTTGTTTCTTACATGGGCCCAGCGTTCGTCGGTATTATTACTGGCTCGGTTGTGGTTGAAACTATTTTTGGTCTTCCGGGTATCGGTAAGCTGTTTGTCAATGCAGCATTTAACCGTGATTACTCGCTAGTAATGGGCGTGACCATTTTAATTGGTTTCCTCTTCATTCTATTCAATGCCGTTGTCGATATTTTGCTGGCAATGATTGACCCAAAAATTCGCTACTAACAGGAAGTCGGTTATGTTGACGAAAAAAGAAAACTTGGACGCGGTTGAAAAGTTCTCAGAAAACCTTGAGATAGAAGGCCGCAGCCTATGGCAAGACGCTCGTATTCGCTTTATGCGTAACAAAGCGGCAATGGCGAGTCTCGCTATTCTATTTATTATGACAATGGCGGTCATCTTCCTGCCAATGTTATCTCAATACACTTATGACGATACTGACTGGTATGCGATGCATGTAGCGCCGTCGATGGAGCACTTGTTTGGTACTGACGCACTAGGTCGAGACCTGTTTGTTCGTACGCTGGTGGGCGGTCGTATTTCCTTGATGGTGGGTGTCATGGGCGCGCTGGTTGCGGTGCTTATTGGAACCCTTTATGGTGCGGCCTCTGGCTTTATTGGTGGTCGTACTGACCGTATCATGATGCGCATATTAGAAATTTTATATGCGGTACCATTCATGTTCCTCGTGATTGTACTGGTCACGTTTTTTGGACGTAATATCTTCCTTATTTTTGTGGCGATCGGCGCGATTGCATGGCTCGATATGGCGCGAATCGTTCGTGGTCAAACTCTAAGCTTGCGTAGCAAAGAATTTATCGAAGCCGCCCACGTTTGTGGTGTCAGCCAATGGAATATCATTACAAAACATATTGTTCCAAACGTGCTTGGTATTGTGGCAGTGTACTCTACGCTGTTGATTCCAAGCATGATTCTAACGGAATCATTCCTTTCATTCCTAGGTCTTGGTGTTCAAGAGCCGATGACAAGTTGGGGCGCACTTCTGCAAGAAGGTTCTCAAACAATGGAAGTGGCGATTTGGCAGCTAACTTTCCCTGCTGCATTTATGGTCGTGACTCTATTCTGCTTCAACTACGTTGGTGATGGTCTGCGTGACGCACTCGATCCAAAAGACCGATAAATAAAAACAGCAAGATTAAGGAAGCAATGATGAGTTTATTAGATGTCAAAGATTTGCGGGTCGAATTCACCACACAAGATGGAATTGTCACCGCAGTAAACGATTTGAACTTCTCGCTAAACCAAGGTGAAACCTTAGGTATTGTTGGTGAGTCAGGTTCAGGTAAGTCTCAAACCGTATTTGCGATTATGGGGCTATTGGCGAAAAACGGGATTATTTCTGGTAGCGCCAAATTTGAAGGCAAGGAAATTCTTAACCTGCCTGAGAAAGCATTGAATAAAGTACGTGCAGAGCAAATCGCGATGATCTTCCAAGATCCTATGACGTCACTGAATCCTTACATGAAGGTGAGTGACCAATTGATGGAAGTATTGATGCTGCATAAAGGCGTCAGCAAAGCGGAAGCGTTTGAAGAATCAGTACGCATGCTTGAAGCGGTTAAAATTCCCGAAGCTCGTAAACGTATTACGATGTACCCACATGAGTTTTCAGGCGGTATGCGCCAGCGTGTAATGATTGCGATGGCGTTATTGTGCCGTCCCAAACTGCTGATTGCTGATGAACCGACAACCGCGCTCGATGTGACGGTTCAAGCACAGATTATGGATTTGCTTAATGAACTGAAAGACGAGTTCAATACCGCTATTATCATGATCACTCACGACTTAGGTGTGGTGGCAGGCTCATGCGACAAAGTGCTGGTAATGTATGCAGGCCGTACGATGGAATACGGTACGGTTGATGATATTTTCTATAACCCAAGCCACCCTTATGCGGAAGGTCTTCTCAAGGCGATTCCTCGTCTTGATACCGAAGGGGATATCTTGCCAACCATTCCAGGTAACCCACCGAACTTATTGCGTTTACCAACAGGGTGCCCTTACCAAGAACGTTGCCATCGAGTTATGGACCGTTGTAAGCGCGAAACGCCGATTTTGACTCCATTTGAAAATGGCCGTCAACGTGCATGTTTTTCTGATTGGGAGACTTGGAACAAATGAGTACAGATAAAAAAGTCTTGCTAGACGTTAAAGATCTTAAAGTTCATTTTAGTATTGCGTCTAAGTCTGCTTGGCCTTTCTCAAAGCCGTCTAAATTGAAAGCGGTTGATGGCGTAGACATTCGCCTTTTTGAAGGTGAAACGCTCGGCGTAGTGGGTGAGTCAGGTTGTGGTAAATCGACATTCGCTCGCGCTATCATTGGCCTGGTTGAAGCGACTGATGGTGAAGTGGTTTGGCTTGGCCAAGACGTCACTAAAATGCGTGATGTTCAGCGCCGTGAAACACGTAAAGATATGCAGATGATTTTCCAAGATCCTCTCGCTTCTCTGAACCCGCGTATGACGATTGGTGATATTATCGCTGAACCGTTAAAGACTTTTTACCCAGAATTGTCGAAAACGGAAGTCAAAGACCGTGTTAAAGAGATGATGGCGAAAGTCGGCCTGTTACCTAACGTGATTAACCGCTATCCGCATGAATTCTCGGGTGGTCAATGTCAGCGTATCGGTATTGCGCGAGCATTGATTCTTAATCCAAAGATGATCATCTGTGATGAACCCGTATCGGCACTTGATGTGTCGATTCAGGCTCAGGTGGTTAACTTATTGAAAGAGATTCAACAAGAGCTTGGGTTATCTTTGGTGTTTATTGCGCATGACTTGTCGGTCGTCAAACATATCTCTGATCGTGTATTGGTGATGTATCTCGGTAATGCGGTTGAGATGGGAGAAGCAGAGGAACTGTTTGCGGATCCAAAACATCCCTATACTCGCGCTTTGATGTCAGCGGTTCCAATTCCCGATCCGAAAATTGAACGCGGTAAACAAATTGAGATGTTGGAAGGTGACTTACCATCACCAATTAATCCACCATCGGGTTGTGTATTTAGAACTCGCTGTCCGCAAGCGACAGCAGAGTGTGCGCAGCAGCGTCCAACCATTAAAGGTACTGATGTTCATTCAGTATCCTGTTTACACGTTGAAGTGTAAAACGTCATTCAGCCTGTGACGGGCTTAAGCGCGGTATCCTTTGGAACCGCGCTTTTTTTATGCTGTAAGTTCATGAAATATAAAGTAACACCTATACTTTTACCGATTGTTGTACTTTAGTTAACTGAATCACAAGATTCACGATTATTGGTACAGAAAGGAATTAGAGAAGATGGGAGTTCACTCACCGCTTAGGCAAACCTTTAACGCGTTAGCATTTTTTATGCTGATTCTTTTGTGTTTTAACGTGTGGGTTCCTCGCTCCAACCTCGTTTTACTTTATGACATTAAACGATTTTATGTTATCGGTTTGCTCGCTGTCTTAGCGTTGATTCTCATAGTCTCGTTTCGAGAAAGACATGCACTCATGACGTGTTTTTTTAGCCTTTCTAGCCCCGTAAAGCTTACTCTGATGGGGGTTTGCTTATTTTCACTGATTCCAACTTTATTGGCTCAATATCCGGTAAGCGCTTGGACGCAATGGCTTTATTTACTGGGGCTTATCGTATTAATCGGCTATTTTTCTCTTTATCTATCAACGGAACCGCCTTTTTTCTTTCGTCTGATTATTATTTTGAATGGGCTGCTTTTTTTAAGCGTTGCGGTCGGTTTTTTTTACCGTTTGTCACTTTCATTACCCGTCGATAAGAATACCTTTGTTGGTTTCTCAAACCCTAGGTTTATCAGCCAGGTGCAAGTTTGGCTATACATGCCACTTGCATACTTAATACTGACTTACTGGCCGCGCCATCGTCGTGGTGGTTACGGGTTATTTTTCGTGTTGGCCGTCAGCTTCTCTTTGTGTTTCACCTTAGATGCGAGAGGCGCATTGCTGGCTGTTAATTTTGGTTTCCTATGTATGACAATTGTTGACCGAGCACATCGTAAGCAATGGTTTAAAATGTGGTTTACTGGGTTAACTGCGGGCCTAGCGATTTCATTGGCGTTTTTTAACCCGCTACCTTCCTATATTTTGGATATTCCTTATGAGGACCTGCAGGTTAGAACGTCGAGTTCTGGACGTATTGCGTTGTGGTTAGAGTCTTTAGAGAGCTTGTCATTTTGGGGAAAAGGCGGCGGCTTTTTTGTTTGTCAGCCGTTTGATTTTGGTCGTCCCCATAATGCGGTATTAAACATATGGATCCATTGGGGGGTGTTATCGCTGCTATCATGCTTTGCGTTGGTGTGGTTGTTGATTAAAAAAATTTGGTGTTGTCGTTCAGTACGAACCAAAGCGCTAGGTGTCAATTTGCTTGTCGGGCTTTCATACAGTTTAGTGTCGGGAGTATTAGATTCTGCGTTAAGCCAGTTTACCGCTGTCCTTTCTACGGCTATGTTTTGGGCAAGCCTTTCCCGGTCAGAATATCAAAGCTCCCGGTTTCGCGCCGCGCGACATAGCGTATTAATGGTGGTTATGCTGCTCGTTTTGGTGGCGGTTAGTTACCGAGCATATTTAAGAATAGAGCAGTATCCGATTGAGGTTTCAAATGACCAGATTAAAGAGTTGCGTTTTAAAACCCAATTTTGGGGAGGGTACAATTGTATCGAGTCGCCGAATCAGCCTTAGTCGCTTCCATTTTCTTTACCTTCAAGTTTTTTGAATGACTAGACCAAATTGTTCCGGTGTTGTCATCAAAGGGGAGTTTTACAATGATTTATCAATAAATAGTAAGCAATTTACGGGTAGGTGAAGTATGGGTAAATTAGTTGAAGGAGTATGGCACGACGTTTGGTACGATACGAAGTCCAGTGGTGGTAAGTTCGTGCGTGAAGACGCCGGATTTCGTGATTGGGTAAAAAATAGCCCTGACGCAACATTTCAACCGGAGTCTGGCCGTTATCACCTTTATGTCTCCCTTGCGTGCCCTTGGGCGCATCGAACCCTGATTTTCCGCAAGCTCAAAGGCTTAGAGTCACACATTGATGTAACGGTTGTCTGCCCTGATATGTTAAGTGAAGGTTGGACGATGGGGCTACCAGAGCCTTTATTTGGCCACACGAAAATGCACCAGATTTACACGCAAGCCAAGCCTGATTACAGCGGTCGAGTGACTGTGCCAGTGCTTTGGGATAAGAAGACCAACACGATTGTGAGCAATGAGTCGTCTGAAATCATTCGCATGTTTAACTCAGAATTTAATGAGCTCACCGGTAATACGGAAGACTACTATCCAGAAGCATTGCGTCCGGTCATTGATCACTGGAATGAATACATCTACCCCAATATTAACAACGGGGTGTACCGCTGTGGATTTGCCACGACACAGGATGCCTATGAAGAAGCCTACGATAGCCTGTTTGAGGCGTTAGATAAGGTAGAGGCGCATTTGGCAACGCATCGTTATCTCGCGGGAACACAGGTCACTGAAGCCGATTGGCGTCTCTTTACAACGCTTGTTCGTTTTGACCCAGTATATGTGGGGCACTTTAAGTGCAACAAGAAGCGCATTGCTGACTACCCAAACCTCAACGGGTATCTAAAAGAGCTGTATCAGTGGCAAGGGGTTGAAGAAACCGTTGATTTTTACCACATCAAACGTCACTACTATTTCAGCCATACCGGAATTAACCCAACGCAAGTTGTGCCTAAAGGCCCTGCGTTGGATTTAATGAGCCCACATGGGCGTGATGAGATTACCGCTTAATCAAAGAGCCGCAAAAGCGGCTCTTTTTTGTTTAGTTAGCGGACCAAGAATAGGTCGTGGTAAAGAAATACAGTGCCGGATTATGGTAGTGGCCGTTTAACGATTCCGTGAGGTCACTTACTTCCGATGAGTCGATGAATACGCCAGTAAAAGCAAATCCAAGCGTGCGGCCGCCGCTCAGCGCATAGTCGATACCTGTCCCGATGCGGATAGCGCCGCCAGTTGGGATGGTGACGTCTCCGTTGTATTGATGTTTAAACATGCTGGTATCGTAGGCTACCCCTGCATTCCACTTAATGTTTGGATTGACGGTAAATTGTGTGCCAAAAGCAATTTGGTAGGTATCTTGAAATTTATCATTTGAAGAATAATCACTCCAATCCTGCCAGTTTAAGTTACCCATGATCGCCAATTGGTCGTTAATTCGGTGATAGGCACTAAAGGCAATTTGTTGTGGGCTGATTGCGCCGCTGGTGGTACTGAAATCAAGATCAAGAGGGGCAATATTGCCCGATAGCTTAAAATCAAATTCAGCTTTTGATGTATAGGCAAGGCCTAGGCGCGTATTACTGCTTGGTTCATATAATACGCCGAGTTTCGCGTTGTAGACGACGTCAGTATCATCGACATCTGAGCTCAGAATTGGGCCTTTTGCTTCAAAGGTACCGTAGTGAAGTCCCAGTCCTGCTCCTAATGACCATTGTTCATTTAGGCGATAAGAAGCCGAAGGTTGAAGCACAACACTCTGTGTTTTACCTTCTGAAATCGGGAAATTATCATATTCCAATCCCATTCCATAGTTGCCGTACAAGCCGACACCTAGAGTCAGTTGTTCATCAATCTGCTGACTATAAAACGCTGAGCCCATTGGCACAAAACCAATCACATTTCCTGCATCACGACCACTATTCATTTCATAGGTTGCATCACCATATAAACCTTGTAGTCCGCCAGTAAAGGAGCGCCCTTTAAGATGGCTCAGCCCGGCAGGGTTGGTTGCTAGTACTGAGGCATCCTGAGCTCGGGCAGCATTGCCTGCTGAGGCAAAGCCAACATCACTGTTGGCCAGTTCATAAAGATAGAGGCCTGCTGCTTGAGCTGATGAACATAAAATCACTGACGAGGATAGGGTTGCTTTGATAATTTTATTCATTGTTATGCGCTTCTGTTAGAGAAAGGACCGAATTTTAAGAAACTCCTGAGCAGAAAATTTTGACTAAGAACAGGTTGTAATCTCTTGTTATGTAGGAGAAATCTGCAAATTGTTCAGAGTTGTCATTTCTAACTCTTTGTTTCTTTAACAACTATAGAGTGGATTGTGTGAGTCACGCTGGAGATACAGGAAAAATCATTCGATCTATTGAGGATATTTTTGCGTGAGTAACCCCCTCGAAGGAGTTTTGTGTTCCGCGCTTAGAACCAATGGAAGGGGAATAAAAAAAGCCACTGTAATGACAGTGGCTTGATAATGACAACTGGCGTTGACGCTTATTTGTTTTCGGCTTGGGCCGCTTGAATCGCGGTCAATGCGATAGTGTAAACAATATCGTCAACCAATGCGCCGCGAGACAAGTCGTTGACTGGCTTACGCATACCTTGCAACATTGGACCAATTGACACAAGATCCGCACTACGTTGTACCGCTTTGTACGTTGTGTTACCTGTGTTGAGGTCAGGGAATACAAATACAGTCGCTTTACCCGCAACTGGAGAGTTTGGCGCTTTAGATTTAGCAACGTTCTCCATGATTGCCGCATCGTACTGAAGTGGGCCGTCAATGATAAGATCCGGACGTTTTTCTTGAGCGATACGTGTTGCTTCACGTACTTTATCTACGTCAGCACCTTTACCCGATTCGCCGGTTGAGTAAGAAATCATGGCAACACGTGGATCGATACCGAATGCCGCTGCAGATTCTGCAGATTGAATCGCGATTTCCGCCAATTGCTCTGCGTTTGGATCTGGGTTGATCGCACAGTCACCGTATACCAATACTTGGTCAGGGAGCAGCATGAAGAAAATCGAAGAAACGATTGACGTATTCGGAGCGGTTTTGATGATCTGGAATGGAGGTACGATAGTATTTGCCGTGGTATGAACCGCGCCAGACACCAGACCGTCAACTTCATTCGCTTCTAGCATCATTGTGCCAAGGAATACTGAATCTTCCAGTTTTTCACGAGCAACAACTTCAGTCATGCCTTTCGCACCGCGAAGTTCAACCAAGCGTGGAACGTATTGTTCACGTACAGCTGCTGAATCGATGATTTCAATGCCAGCGCCGAGGGTAACGCCTTGTTGCTCAGCAACACGCTTAATTTCGGCAGGGTTACCGAGAAGCACACAAGTCGCGATACCGCGCTCGGCACAGATAGCCGCCGCTTTCACTGTACGTGGCTCATCACCTTCAGGAAGAATGATGCGTTTGCCTGCTTTACGTGCAAATTCAGTTAATTGGTAACGGAACGCTGGTGGGCTCAGGCGACGAGATTTTTCAAAGCCTTCAGTCAGAGAGTCAATCCAGTTACCGTCAATATGACTTGCAACGTGCTCGTTAACGAATTCAATACGTTCTTTATCGTTCGCAGGAACTTCTAGGCTAAAGCTTTGCAAGTTCAAAGACGTTTGCCAAGTATTGCCTTGCGCTTTGAAAATTGGCAAGCCAGATTCAAATGCCGGTTTACAAAGATCAACGATCTCTTTTGGCATATCGTAACCACCTGTCAGAAGGATGGCACCGATTTCTACACCGTTCATTGAAGCAAGTGCTGCCGCAACAATCACGTCAGGGCGGTCAGCTGAAGTCACCAGCAGTGAACCTGGTTTGAAGTGTTCAATCATGTGCGGTAGAGAACGAGCACAGAAAGTGATGCTCTTAATACGACGCGTATTGATATCACCTTGGTTAACCACTTCAGCGTTTAAATGCTTGGCCATGTCAATAGCACGAGTCGCAATGAGGTCAATACTCCACGGCACACAACCTAGAACGCGAATTGGACTTGAATTAAAGATTTGCATCACTTCAAGCTGGTTTTGAGTTGCGCTGTCGGCATCATCAAAGATTTCAGATAAGTCAGGGCGGGTGCGTCCTGCATCATCGACTGGCGCGTTCAGTTTGTTGATGATGACACCTGAAATATTTTTATTCTTGGTGCCGCCATAGTTTGAACAAGCGACTTCAATACGCTCTTTAAGCTGTGAAGGGTTGTCAGTACCTGGGGTTGCAACCAATACAATTTCAGCGCCAAGTGTTGCGGCAATTTCTGCGTTTACACTGTTTGCGAAAGGATGTTTACGAGTAGGAACCAAACCTTCAATCAAGGTGACTTCAGATTCTTGGTTGATCTGGTTGTAACGCTCAACAACGGTTTCCAAAAGCTCGTCCATCTTGTCGCTGCTGATAAGGTTATCAACCACAGACATTGGCATTGGCTCGCCAATTTTGATGGTGCTGTTTGCTGCAACGATCGTAGATGTTAGATCGGGTTGATCACCACCGCTACGAGGTTGAGAAACAGGTTTGTAGAAAGAGACTTTAACGCCTTTGCGCTCCATCGCGCGAAGAACACCCATACTGACACTAGTAAGACCAACACCAGCGCTAGTAGGGATAAGCATAATAGTACGGGACATTAGCAGAGTACCTTTAACTATTGAATTAAAGCTCAACTTCTTATTCCTGGGCTTCAGTGGAATAGAAAATGAGCCCTGAAGTTTTTTCTAAGATTAGAAAGAAAACTGGCTAGCCGATGGCTAGCCAGTAAAGTCATTAAAGACCAGCTAGGCTTGCTGTATCTTCGGCAATGACGAGTTCTTCGTTAGTAGACACGACCATTGCAGGAATGCGGCTGTTAGCCGTAGTAATTGTACCTTCACCACCAAAGCGTGCTTTAAGGTTGGCTTCGCCATCCACTTCGATACCAAAGATACCAAGACGGTTAAGAACCATCTCACGAATTGGTGCTGAGTTTTCACCAATACCGCCAGTAAAGACGATCGCATCTAAGCGGCCTTCTAGAGACGCCGTGTAGCCAGCTACATATTTTGCTAAGCGGTGGCAGAATACGTCCATTGCACGAGTTGCTTCTTCTTTTTCGCCATAGTTGTCTTCAACAAAACGACAGTCTGAAGTCACTTCAGTTAATCCTTGCAGACCAGATTCTTTGGTCAACATGGTGTTGATTTCTGCAACCGAGTAACCTAGTGCGTCATGAAGGTGGAAAACGATAGCTGGGTCAATATCACCACAACGGGTACCCATCACCAAGCCTTCGAGCGGTGTTAGGCCCATAGAAGTATCAACCGATTGACCATTTTTCACTGCACACACTGATGCGCCGTTACCTAGGTGACAGTTGATGATGTTGACTTCTTCAACTGGCTTATCAAGCAGTTTGGCGATTTCGCGGGTGATGAATAGGTGAGAAGTACCGTGCATGCCGTAGCGACGAATACCATGCTCTTTATACAGCTTGTAAGGTAGCGCGTATAAGTATGACTCTTCAGGCATCGTTTGGTGGAAAGCCGTATCAAACACAGCAACGTTTTTCAGTGCAGGGAATGATTTTTGAGCAGCTTTGATACCGATGATGTGCGCTGGGTTATGAAGAGGCGCGAGTGTTGCACAATCTTCAATACCTTTAATAACGTCATCAGTGATCAGTGCTGATTTAGTGAATTTCTCACCACCGTGAACGACACGGTGACCGATAGCTTTTAATTGCTCTGCCAGCTCAGGCTTAGAAGCAAGAATAGTTTTAACGATGAAAGAAAGTGCTTCATCGTGTGCAGCACCATCACCAAGCTGTGCTTCGTGTTTGCCGTCCAGTTTCCACTTAATGCGTGCTTCTGGAAGGTGTAGACATTCGGCAAGTCCGGTGAGATGCTCTTCGCCGTTGTCAGCATCTACAATCGCGAACTTGAGTGATGAACTACCGCAGTTTAAAACTAAAACTAGCTTAGACATGTGTTACTACCTGTTATTCGTCTGATAAAAATCAGTAAGTATTAAAAATCTTCACAAGAATATAGCCGAACTCACTAAGAGTGCGAACTTATCTTGGTCAATAAACTTGCCATTTCCGTTTGTTGAGACGTTGCTTTACCATCAAGGCAACTTGTGCAATCCTTGCAAAATTCCTATCAAAGTTGCCTATTTTGTAAATAACGGCAACAATGGTATTGAGGGTTCGCAAAGGATAGCGATAATCAGCAAATATAACAAAAAAAATTTGAAATTATATTAACTTTTATCAAGTTTTTACGCTTTAAGTTGAAAGATTAAACTAAATTTTAGCGGTCGAGGCGTAACGCTGGAGTAAGGGGATACCATGAGTAATAAAGTTGGATTAGTGCATAATCTAAGAGATGGACAGAAGTACATGGATATCTGGCCGATGCGTAAAGAGCTCACGCCTATTTTTCCTGAGCAACGCATCATTAAAGCAACCCGTTTTGCCACTAAATCAATGCCCGCCATTGCAGCAATTAGTGTTCTGACACAGATGGTGTTCAATAACTATCAATCGATGCCGCAAACAGTGGTGATTGCGTTATTTGCTATTAGCTTACCGATTCAAGGGTTTTGGTGGCTTGGTAATCGCGCCAACACGCAGTTACCGCCGTCTCTTGCGGGATGGTATCGTGAGTTACATCAAAAGATTGTTGAAAGTGGTGGGGCTCTAGAGCCGATTAAAAGCAAGCCTCGCTACAAAGAACTGGCCAAAGTGCTCAACCGCGCGTTTCGCCAATTGGACAAGTCGGCTCTTGATCGCTGGTTTTAGAAAGTGTCTAAGTTAGATATTGAAAAAAAAAGCTCCCCTTGTCCTTGCTGGGAGCTTTTTTATTTGATCGAGTAAAGGGTTAATCAGAAACGGCCATTGCGTGTTTAGGAGCAACATATTCAAGGTCAAATGCTTGAGCGACTTCTTTACATGTGACTTTGCCATCAATGACATTCAGTCCTTTCAACAGCCCCTCATCTTGAAGTAGGGCGTTTTTATAGCCATGGTTCGCGAGCTTAACAATATAAGGTAAGGTGGCATTGTTTAATGCAAAAGTGGACGTTCGCGCTACCGCCCCTGGCATATTGGCAACACAGTAATGCACCACATCATCGACAATATAAGTTGGGTCGGCGTGAGTCGTCGCGTGAGAGGTTTCAAAACAGCCCCCTTGGTCAATGGCGACATCGACAACAGCAGAACCTGGTTTCATGTTTGCGATGTGCTGCTTAGTGACTAATTTAGGGGCGGCAGCGCCCGGAATCAGAACCGCACCAATGACTAAATCCGCTTCGGTGACATGCTTTTCAACGGCATCCTCAGTCGAATAGACAACTTTGGCACGACCTTGAAACTCTTCATCTAGTTTACGAAGTGTATCGACGTTACGATCCAAAATAGTGACATCGGCTCTTAAGCCAACCGCCATCCGCGCTGCATTGGCGCCCACAACACCGCCTCCGATAATGACAACTTTAGCAGGCTCAACCCCTGGTACACCGCCGATCAACAGCCCTTGGCCACCATGTGATTTCTCCAAAGTTTGTGCACCTGCTTGAATAGACATTCGACCCGCAACCTCAGACATTGGTGCTAATAGTGGCAAGCGACCCATATTATCTGTTACAGTCTCATAGGCGATGCAGACAGCTTTGCTCTTGATTAGCTCCTCAGTTTGTGGAAAATCTGGTGCTAAGTGCAAATACGTAAATAAAATTTGCCCTTCTTTGAGCATGGCGCGTTCAGTAGCCTGAGGTTCTTTGACCTTCACAATCATATCTGCTTTCGTAAAAACGTCAGCAGCAGTAGGAAGAATGGATGCCCCTACAGCGATGTAATCATCGTCTGAAAAACCGATGCCCACACCGGCATTAGTTTCTACAAAAATTTGGTGACCATGCGAAATAAGTTCGCGAACGCTAGCTGGGATCATTCCCACACGGTATTCGTGGTTTTTGATTTCCTTTGGAACGCCAATGATCATCCTGACTCCTTATTTTTATTTGGTTGTATTAACTATGTTTTGGGTGTTGATATCGAATTTAAATCTAGTATAGGATTAAGTTTGAGAAATTTGATGCTGAATATTGAATAGTTGTAGTATATATTTTTGCAAGGAAGTAATAAGGTGGAATAAAAAATGGCAGACAACAATAAGAAGCCGTCCAAGGATTTAGACCGTATCGATCGCAATATTCTTAACGAATTGCAAAAAGATGGTCGCATTTCAAACGTAGAACTTTCTAAGCGCGTTGGGCTATCTCCAACCCCGTGTTTAGAGCGTGTACGCCGTCTTGAGCGTCAAGGGTACATTACTGGATATACCGCTCTTCTAAACCCACAATATTTAGATGCCTCACTTTTGGTGTTTGTTGAAATTACACTTAACCGTGGTGCGCCAGATGTGTTTGAACAGTTTAATACTGCGGTTCAAAACCTAGACGACATTCAAGAATGTCATCTCGTTTCTGGTGATTTCGACTATCTATTAAAGACACGTGTATCGGATATGGGCGCCTACCGTAAACTGCTAGGCGACACATTGCTGCGCTTACCTGGTGTGAATGACACTCGAACTTACGTAGTAATGGAAGAAGTGAAGCAAACGAATCAATTGGTTATAAAAACACGATAGAAACGCTAACGCTTTGAATCCTTTTCCAGATTCTGACGTTAGTTAATTGGGTTTTTGACATCAATATGGTTAAATCGGTAGTCCGAGACGACGTTGTCGCTCGGACTATTTTTATACATTAAGCTTTTATTTTTATAGTTAAGTTGGTTATGTTCAAAGAGAACAAAAGTAAAGTAGAAACAATCATTAAAACGGGTGAAGAGTCTTCCTCTTCGCGCTTGAGCGGAACGCAGCGGTTGAGAGAGTGTGCGCTGATTGTCGCCGTGCTTTTTTCGATTCTGCTTGCTGTTTCACTCGTTACTTATAGCCCAGCAGATCCTTCTTGGTCTCAAACTGCGTGGGGTGTGGATATTGAAAATGCAGGTGGTATTGTCGGCGCTTGGATCGCGGATACTTTGTTTTTCACTTTTGGTTCTTTAGCTTACCCGATACCCGTTATTCTAACATGCGCGGCATGGGTATTGTTCCGTAAGCGTGATGAAGACGAACCGCTTAACTTAATGCTCTGGGGCACTCGGCTTTTAGGGCTGTGCGTTCTAATCTTAACCAGTTGTGGTCTTGCAGATATCAACTTCGATGATATCTGGTATTTCTCTTCAGGCGGTGTGATTGGTGATGTACTCACCAGCCTTGCGCTGCCCACACTTAATGTGTTGGGCACAACCCTAGTTCTGCTTTTCATGTGGGGGGCAGGGTTTACGCTGCTCACAGGTATTTCTTGGCTGGATATTGTTGATGGGCTTGGCAGTTTAAGTCTGCGCCTCATGACTGGCCTGTTAAACAAACTGCGTGGTCGTCAAGATGAAACTCTTGAGCCATCACTGACTTCAACTATTGCTGAGCGCAAAACACTGGCCGCGGAAGATTTTGTCGCCTCACGTGATGTCGATGCTCAAACGCATTCTGAGCCTTCGCCGCTCGCCAGTGAAACAGCGACGGATGAGCCGGTAAGCAATGAACCACCACAAGCGCGTCGTTTCAATATTCATGTCCCTGATTCACGCAGCGACGATCCGCTTATGGCACCGACTGCGTCATCAGAACCTACGCCAGAGCCGATGTACATCGCGCAAGAAGATGAAGATACATTTGATGCTGATGAGCGAGAGCGTCAGTTAGGCGCAACCATTGAACAGTTGGAAGCCGCTGCGAAAACGGGTGAGCACAATCATGAAAAGGCAACGTCGTCTGTAGCGATTGAGCAAGCGTCTTATTCAACGTCCGCAGATTATTCAAGTAATGATGAAGATGAAGATTTGCAAACGGATGAGCTGCCTTGGCAAGTGGATGTTGAAGAGCAATATACGCCAGCATTAAGTGAAGAACAGTGGTCACAGATCAGCCAAGACATTACGCCGGAGTCTGAACCTAGTTTCTCGAGTTTTGAGATTGATGAGCAAGAGAATGACGTTTCAACGGCACCTGCGATGGAGAACGACGAGAAAGATGCGGACGTTGAAGCGTTTCAAGATATTGTTAATCAGGCGCAAGCGACGCAGGCCGCTCAACAAAACCCATTCTTAGCCAAAAAAGAAGAGATTTTACCAAAACCGGCTGAGCCAATGCCGACGTTAGAGCTGCTCTATCATCCCGAGAAACGTGAAAACTTTATCGACCGCGATGCATTGGAAGATATTGCTCGTTTAGTGGAAGCTAAGCTGGCAGATTATAAGATTAAAGCGCGTGTGGTTGATATTTTCCCTGGGCCGGTCATCACCCGTTTTGAGCTCGACCTTGCTCCTGGGGTCAAAGTGAGCCGAATTTCTGGCTTATCAATGGATTTGGCTCGCTCGCTGTCAGCGATGGCGGTTCGTGTTGTCGAAGTCATACCTGGTAAGCCTTATGTGGGGCTAGAATTGCCGAACATGAGCCGTCAGACCGTGTATTTATCTGATGTTATTGCTAGCTGTCAGTTTAAGGACGCAAAATCCCCGACCACGGTTGTACTTGGACAAGATATTGCGGGTGACGCTGTTGTTGCTGACTTGGCGAAAATGCCTCATGTACTGGTGGCGGGTACCACTGGATCGGGTAAGTCGGTTGGGGTGAACGTAATGATCCTCAGCATGCTATACAAATCGACACCAGAAGATGTTCGCTTCATCATGATTGACCCGAAAATGCTTGAGCTATCGGTTTATGAAGGCATCCCTCACTTGCTGTCAGAAGTCGTCACCGATATGAAAGATGCCTCCAATGCATTACGTTGGTGTGTCGGTGAAATGGAGCGCCGTTATAAGCTAATGTCAGCGCTTGGGGTACGTAATATCAAAGGCTTTAATGACAAGCTGAAAATGGCGGCGGAAGCTGGTCATCCAATTCACGACCCATTATGGCAGCCAGGTGATAGCATGGACGAAGAGGCGCCACTGCTTGAGAAACTGCCGTATATCGTCGTGATTGTAGATGAATTTGCCGATTTGATGATGGTGGTTGGTAAGAAAGTTGAAGAGTTGATTGCTCGTCTGGCTCAAAAGGCGCGTGCGGCCGGGATTCACCTCATTCTCGCGACTCAGCGCCCATCGGTGGATGTCATCACTGGCTTAATTAAAGCCAATATTCCGACTCGAGTTGCCTTTACGGTTTCGACTAAGACTGACTCTCGAACCATTCTTGATCAAGGCGGCGCGGAGTCGCTACTTGGAATGGGGGATATGCTGTATCTACCTCCAGGCTCTAGCCATACGGTTCGAGTTCATGGTGCGTTTGCTTCGGATGATGATGTGCATGCCGTGGTTAACAACTGGAAAGCGCGTGGTAAACCGAACTATATCGACGAAATTACTAACGGTGAGCAAAGCCCAGAAACGTTACTACCTGGCGAGAAAATGGAGTCAGATGAAGACGTTGATCCGCTGTTTGATCAAGTGGTTGAGCATGTCGTCGAATCAAGACGAGGGTCAGTATCAGGCGTTCAGCGCCGCTTTAAGATCGGTTATAACCGCGCCGCGCGAATCGTGGAGCAGCTGGAAGCTCAGGGAATTGTTAGTGCCCCTGGGCATAATGGGAATCGAGAAGTCATCGCTCCGAAGCCGAATCGCGATATGAATTAACCCAATAAAAAATCCCCGCATTAAGCGGGGATTTTTTTATCGTACCGTCGTTACGATTTTGATTTGGTAAATTGCGAGATCAAAATGATAGCGAATGCGACTAAATTACCCGCAAAGATAATGACCAACCACTGTGGCATAGACAAGGTCAGAAATTGCCATACGATTTTGCTACAGTCGCCGTAGGCTTCAAACATCCATGGCATCCATTTATTCAGTGGCAGCCAGCTGGGTAAAGTCACGAATACATCGCAAGTTGCGAAAGGAGATGGGTTAAATTGGTATTCGACATGCTGCATCGCAAGAGTTAGGCCTTTATATGCACTCACTCCCCAACCCAGCAGCCCAAGCCAGCGAAAGATGGGATTGTTTGGTGCTATGAGGCCGAGAACGGCTGCGCCGCCAATACCGACCATCGCAATACGTTCATAAATACACATCACACACGGAGCGAGCATTAAAACATGCTGAAAAAACAGCGCGCAAGCTTCAAAGAAAATCATGAACAGTAGCAGTAATAGCCAAGATAGTCGCCGAGTAGAAAAGGTTTTTATTGTTGTTAAAAGATTCACTTCATTGATCCTTATAAAAAAAGCTCTGAGTTATCAGAGCTTTTTATCTAGAAATAGTTTCGGGTGCAAACGAATTTTTAGTGTCCGCTACCAGAAATTGGTGAGCTAGGTTCCATTACCACATCGCTTATCCAGCCTAAGTCATACATCGCTGCTGAAAGTGGTTCAAGAAAGAACATGATCCCTGCCAGACCCGTGAGTGTTAATACGATGGTGTAGGGCAGCGCCATCAGCACCATACGGCCGTAGGATAGGCGGATCAACGGAGCGAGCGTTGAGGTCAGTAAGAACAAGAAGGCCGCTTGGCCATTTGGTGTCGCGACTGAAGGTAGGTTCGTCCCCGTATTGATCGCAACGGCGAGCATATCGAACTGTTCGCGTGAGATGATGCCTTCATTAAGCGCGGTTTTCACCTCGTTAATGTAAACCGTACCGACGAACACATTATCCGAAACCATGGAAAGTACCCCGTTGGCTAGGTAGAACAGAGCTAACTGAGCGCCGTCGTCTTCGATGTGTAATACCGAGTCGATAACGGGTTTGAACAATCCTTGGTCGATGATAACGGCAACAATCGAGAAAAATACCGCTAGCAGTGCTGTGAAAGGCAGTGCCTCTTCGAATGCTTTACCTAATGCATGTTCTTCGGTAATACCGGTAAAGGTGGTGGCAAGAATGATGACAGACAAGCCAATCAAACCGACGGCGGCAAGGTGTAAAGCCAGTGCGACAATGAGCCAGACCGCAATGAAGCCTTGTGCCCACAACTTAGCGACATCCTGATTGGTGCGTTTTTCGGTTTGCTGATTATCAAACTCTTCCAATATCGCGCGCACATTAGCAGGTAGTTGTGCACCGTAGCCGAAGACTTTGAACTTTTCGACCAGTACGCAAGTGGCGATACCTAGGATAAACACAGGCAGTGTAATGGGGGCCATGCGCAAAATGAACTCACCAAATAGCCAATTGGCTTGATCGGCGATGATCAAGTTTTGCGGTTCGCCAACCATGGTTGTGACTCCGCCAAGCGCCGTACCAACACCAGCATGCATCAGCAAAGAGCGTAAAAACGCGCGATAGTTTTCTAAATCTTCTCGTGTTAATTCAGTGAAATGCTCATCTTGCGTATGATCATGATCGGGCGCCGTACCGCGTCCGGAAGCGACCTTATGGTAAATCGAGTAGAAGCCAACAGCGACACTAATGACCACCGCGATGACGGTCAGCGCATCTAAAAATGCGGACAAAAATGCGGCGGCAAAGCAGAAGGCGACGGACAGCAGAACTTTTGAGCGGATGCCAAGCAAAATCTTGGTAAAGATAAACAGCAGCAGCTGTTTCATGAAGTAAATACCCGCTACCATAAACACCAATAGCAGTAACACTTCTATATTGGCGACAAGCTCATGTTTCACATGTTCAGGACTCGTCATCCCAATAGCAATCGCCTCAATCGCTAACAATCCACCTGGCTGAAGTGGGTAGCATTTTAACGCCATTGCTAAGGTAAATATAAATTCTGCGACCAAAACCCATCCGGCAAGAAATGGGTCAACAAGGAAGAAAAGAATGGGGTTGAGCACCAAGAAAACAATGATGGCAACTTTATACCAGTCTGGTGCTTTGCCAAGAAAGTTTTTAACTAGGGCATTCCCGAAAGATATCGGCATTTGGACTACTCTTTATGTTGTTTTAATCTAGAGGTGAAGCGCTTGACTTATATTGATGTGGGCTATCTGACTTGCGGGAATGATTTGGTAAAACGACAAGTACGTATTCCTTGTGGTCTTGCCAAGCCATCCTTTGAGAAGACAAGCACTCATACTTAGGAGTTACTCTACTCTCCACAGCCATTTAGTCAACGATTGGTTAAATGAATCGTTGATTTATGGGATTTTTTGTTGAAAAACGCGATCAAAGTGGTATTCAGAATATCAACGCAATGTTGTTTCATTGTTTTAAGGTTGGTTGTCTTTTGTTAATGTTATGCATTTTTAGCACTAAACTCGTCTCTATATTGACACGTAATGAATATATAGATTGATTTTTGAGCGTCTGGACCCGGATCAAGCCTGAGTCTGCCATTTCATTCAACGCAGGCCAATAATTTGGGTGAATATGGGTTGGTTAGTGAAGATTTCTTCACTACGTGAGTGAGCACTGTGTGCTTGAGCCCAAGTTTCACGGGCGTTAATTTCCTGTACCCTGTAACTAGTGGTATGATGAGTCACATTAGACCCAAATAACGAATAAATTGGATTAAAAACTAAATGGTCATTAAGGCAAAAAGCCCTGCGGGATTCGCAGAGAAGTATATTATAGAAAGTATTTGGAAAGGGCGTTTTCCTCCAGGTTCCATTTTACCAGCAGAGCGTGAGCTTTCCGAGCTCATTGGTGTCACTCGTACAACCTTAAGGGAAGTGTTGCAGCGTCTTGCTCGTGATGGATGGTTGACAATTCAGCATGGTAAGCCGACGAAGGTGAACCAATTTATGGAGACCTCAGGTCTGCATATCCTAGATACATTGATGACACTCGATGCCGAAAATGCGACCTCCATTGTCGAAGATCTGTTGGCTGCTCGCACCAACATCAGTCCCATTTTCATGAGTTATGCATTCAAGCTAAACAAAGAGCATGCAGAACGCACGATTATCACCGTAATTGAGTCTTGTGAAACTCTGCTTGGCGCAGAGTCTTGGGATGCGTTTATGGCATCTTCACCTTATGCAGAGAAGATTCAACAGCATGTGAAAGATGATGGTGAGAAAGACGAATTGGTACGCGAAGCTAACTTGATCGCAAGAACCTTCAATTTCTACGATTACATGTTATTTCAAAGACTTGCATTTCATTCCGGAAACCAAATTTATGGTTTGATCTTTAACGGCATTAAAAAGCTGTATGATCGTGTCGGCAGTTATTACTTCTCTAATCCAGAGTCGCGTAAATTGGCATTGCAGTTTTATCGTGACTTATTGGATGTGTGTAAAACAGGTAACCGTGATCAAGTTGCCGTTGTGGTACGTCAATATGGCATGCACAGTGCGCAAATTTGGAATGAGATGAAAAAGAGCTTACCAACCAGTTTTACTGAAGATGATAGCTAATACGGTGTTTATCGAAGGTCACAAAAAAGCCCCTGTTTAAAGGGGCTTTTTACTTTACGCAGGATTTAGCAATCGTCTTCTGACCCGCCAGCCGCTTTGAACCAATCGCAAAGATGCTGTTTCAAGTTTTTCAATTCCTCAGGCCCAATTAATGCTAAACCCAAGTCTTCAGCGCGCGTGATATCGTTGTAGCGCAGTGGACGAAAACTGACGAGCATTGCGCGAGCTTGCAGCCCACCCAATAAGTCGCGTAGTGACTCCAACTTATACAGCGTGTCATCGCCATCATCACGCATGCCTTTGGTCTTACACTCAATAATATGCAGCTTGTTATTGACGACAGAGGCAACGTCTAATTCATTGCGGACTTCGCGATCGCCAAGCGTACGATATACCTGAACATTCAGTGAACGGTCTTGAATCGTCGGCAAGTCTTCTTGGATCTGCTTGACCGTGCTATGCACGAGCGTTTCAAGCCATTCCCCATTTGAAAAGCGACGAGCATCTTCGTTGGCAAACGTCAGTATACCATCCTGATATGTGGCTATTTTGGCTTCAACAAGGTCATCTATTAGCATCGCTAACTCGCGATAGCCTTGCTGCTTTTCAGACAGTTCTACATCTAACTTGTGTTCTTTGCGGCAGGTAGTGGCGAGGTAGTTTAGCGTTGCAAGACCAGGCCCTAATTCTAAAGCGTTACTTGCCCAGCTCTCGCCGAGCTGATAGAGCTTCTGATCAAGCTGTGGTGAGATCTCATGTTCACAGAATTCACCTCGCGCACCGAAGATCGTGAGGTAGTCGGAGATCGTGATATGGTCTTCGACTTGGACTTCTTGCTTACCGTCAGGGTAGAGCCAACATAAGCTGTCGGTGCTTGGTTCAACGACGAAAATGTCCCAGTGATAAGAACGAAATACCTCATAAATCGACAATAAACGATGTCGCAATCCACAGCTCGCATTGAGTTTAACTTCTTCCTCGCCGCGGTTTTTCAACTCTTTGGCTAAGCGATCAACGGCGGTTTTTAGTTGGGAGGTGTTGGCTCGAATCGGTATCTCAAAAAATTCGGAGGTGATGTCGCGCTGCTTTAAAACTGTATCTAAACGCTGGTACATAACGTGTTGCGTACTATCGCCGATAAAAATGATGTGACGACTCACGGTACGTTTATCAAACAGGGGAGTGATTAAACGGATAGGATCCGAGTCTATGATGCCTACATGAACTGCCATATGATTTCCTCATGTATGGCTTGCGAAAATGAAGAGTCTTGAAAAGTGGGCAAGCCTTATACATTGATATAATGACATGCATCCCAAAAAACAAGGGCGACTTTCGATGAAAGTCGCCCGAGGTCAATAATTTACAGGGATTTTACAATTTGAAACGATGGACCAATTCACCTTGTTGATTGGCCATTTCTGTGAGTTGCACATTAGTGTGTGCAATATCTGCCATGGCTTGATAGCTCGTACTGGCGATGGTGTTGATCTCCTCAATGTTTCTGGCGATGTCTGAGGTTGTTTCACTCTGCTCCGCCGCTGCTTGGGAAATATGACCACTCATTTGGCTGATTTCGATGATCAGTGCCTGTATCTCTTCCATTGCGTTATTAGCGAGCGCCGCTTGCTCGACGGATAATGTCATATCCTGCATACAGCTCTCTATCACTTGGCTTGCGGTGGTGGAACTGGTTTGGAGATTACTGATCATATCTTCGACTTCCGTTGTTGAGTCGGTAGTCCTTTTGGCAAGTACACGAACTTCATCGGCGACGACGGCGAACCCTCGTCCTTGTTCTCCGGCTCGTGCTGCCTCAATGGCCGCGTTGAGAGCTAATAAATTGGTTTGTTCAGCAATATTTCGAATCACGTCCAAAATAGTACCGATTTTACCACTCATCACTTTAAGCTCAGCAACCGCTTCAACCGAATGCGTGAGGCGGCTTTCTAATTGGTGAATGGTCGTGATGTTTTCGTTCATCACTTTACGCCCAGAGTCAGAAGCGGTTTCTACTCGTTCAACCATTTGCTGCGAGCTTTGTGCGTTGCTGGCCACTTCTTGTACCGAATGGGCCATTTCTGTCATGGCCGTCGCCACATTGGCCGTTTGTTCTCGTTGTTGGTTAAGCTGCGCTTGCGCGTTATTGGACGTCACCTGATTGTGATTGGCTGTGGACGTTAAGTCATCCGACGCGCTGTTTAATTTAACCAGTATATTGTGCAGATTATCCGCTAACGAGTTAATGTGATGACTTAAGCGGCTAAACTCATTGTTGTAACGAATTTCAATGCGCTGAGTCATATCGCCTTGCGTAAGGCTTTCGAGTGTAGCAAGAATGCGTGTTAACGGCTCTCGTACACTGTGCGCGATATGATAACCGATGCCTGCTGCAAGTAAGGCAACCACCAAACCAATGGTGACAGCCTTAATCAAACCGCTGTTGTAGACTTGCTCGGCATCTTGCAAGGCTTGATTTAAGCCGTTTTCAGCTTCGGTGCTGAAGGTTTCGAGCAACAACATGGTGTTATCTACTTCGTTCGCGAGATTAGTGATGTTGTCATACAAAGCCGATTTTGCACTGAGGTAGTCATGATGTTGATCAAGCACGCCACCTTTCTGACCGATGTCGCGAGTAAACTGTTCGACTTGGTCATCAAAGGCGTCTTTTAACTCGGGTAACTGCGCGGTCAGACCGCGATAGGCGTAATTTAAATGAGTGACGGCCTTTTTGTTTTTGGCGACGGCATTCGACACAAACTCAGTGTCACTGCTGGCGAGTGCATCAGAGGTAATACTTTCAGCTTCTTTTAGTTTAATGAAGTAGCTCTTTGCCATGATCTTTACAGAGATGCTTGATTGCCCGTCGACATATTCTTTCATTCCCACACTAAGTGATGAGGTTAAACGCTGAAAATCACGAGTTGATTGCTGAACTTGCGCTTGTGCATCAAACATGGCTTGGTAATTTGCCATTGCTTTTTCTGCTTCAGAAAAATAGCGCGCCTTGCCTTCTTCGAGTGCCGTCATTTGTTCGACCAGAGCCGGATGGCTGCTGCTGGCGTTTTTTAAATTATTGAGGGCATCACTGTAACGTTGCTCGGCCTGCGCGAACTGCTCTTGCATCTCTGCCATACGCTGTTTACTTTGCGTCGTCAGAAAATCCTTAAAATACTTGTCGGCGCTAAGGAGTTTAACGCTGGTCTCATTCGAGAGGGAAACTAAGGGCAAAGAGCTTTTTGATACCGAGGTAAAATTACTTTGAATCATCTGCATGCTGCGCATCATTAAAAATGTGGTAATGGCAAACATGACTATGATCAGTGCAAAACCGGCGTACATCCGCCGTATCACTGAACCTTGCATAAATCTCTCCCTTATTCACGTGGCAAAAATATGATCTGTTTAAAAAAAGTTAACAGAAACAGCATCATGATATTTCAGGTGAGACGCGCATTTTATGACGCACAATACAAAAATAGTTTAGTTAAGGGACTGAATTCTTAATCTGTTAACCTCACTCTGTTTTTATTGAGCTTTCTATGCCCTTGCCGCATACTCAGTGGAATTAGGTCGTTTCGCATAATCTCTATCAGTTGGAGGAACCATGACTGAAGAAACCATTTTTAGTAAAATTATTCGTAAAGAAATTCCCGCCGATATCGTCTACCAAGACGACTTAGTGACTGCATTTCGTGATATTAATCCCCGCGCTCCAAGTCATATTTTGATCATTCCCAACAAACATATTCCGACGGCCAATGACGTAACGACTGAAGATGAACTTGCTCTTGGTCGCCTATTTACTGTGGCGAAAAAATTGGCTAAAGAAGAGGGCATTGACGAAAACGGCTACCGTTTGATCGTCAACTGTAACGCTCACGGCGGTCAAGAGGTCTATCACATTCATATGCATTTGTTGGGCGGCCAACCGCTTGGGCCTATGCTATTAAGCTAAACTATTTCTTTGTGTAATGGTCTTACGCCAGTATTGGAGGCATGGGTCGCGACTTATGCCTGTTTGTCTGAACTATTTGATAGGAGAGTGAAGTGCGCTATCGCATTCAACTCGTACTGGCAATGGTTAGCACAACGTTACTGACCTCTTGTGCTAACTTCTCTGCAGGTAATCTTTTTAGTCACTACAGTGCGCAGCAGCGTGACCTCTATCAATCGGTCAAATCTGGTCAATATCAAAAAGCCAAGCAGGCGCTTGGTGATGATGTGGCCGGGGCGATTCTGGATAATTTCGAACAAGGGCGTGTTGCGATTCTTAACCAAGATTACGCGCAAGGCCGCCAATTTCTCGACCAAAGCGATCAAGCGGTTCGAGAGCAGCAAGACAAAGCAACCATATCCATTTCTGAGTCGGCGATCAGTGCCGGCTCCCTTGCAACTAATGATAACCTCAATATTTATCGCCCTGCAGATTATGAGCTTGGGTTTTTGCATCTCTATTTAGGTTTGACCTACGTCTATGACAATGATTTGCAAGGTGCGTTAGTGGAAATGCGCCGTGCGAACCAAATTCAAGAGCAAGCCCGTAAAACGCGAGAAGCAGAGTTAGAAGCGGCGCAAGATAAGATGCAATCGCAAGGCCTAAGTCCAAATATTGGGAGCATTTTGGCCAATTACCCGGATGCGGGGAAAACACTTCAAGCAGTGCAAAATGGGTACCTGCTTTATCTCTCTGCGCTCTTGTATGAAGCGTCGGGTGACTTGAATGGTGCGTACGTGGATTATCGGCGTGCATTAGCCGTTTCCGCCGATAATTCTGATGTTGCTATGGCAACCATGCGTGTTGCCAAGCGTCTTGGAATCGATCAAGACTTGCTCAAGCTCCGCCAACGCTATGGTGACGTTGAACCGCTGCGTTCGACACAAAGCCGAGTTATCATCATTGAAGAGCAGGGCGTAGTTGATGCGTTACAAGGCTGGAAACAGGCTTTACCTATCTTTGACAGCAAACGAGGAACAGCTTGGTATACTTTAGCACTTCCTTACTACCCAAAGGTAGGCGATGAAACGTTTGTGCCGATGACGTTAAATGGAGCTCAAGTGGAGAGTTCTCAGTTGGCGGATGTCGATAATATGGCCTCCCATGATTTGTCTGAGCGCATGCCAAGCATTATCTTACGTCAAGCGTTACGTGTTGTTACCAAAGAGCAATTACGCCGTCAAGCGGCGAAAGATGATGTCGGGAATTTGCTATTTAATGTGTGGAATACGCTCACCGAGCAACCGGACACACGAAGTTGGTTAACATTGCCAGCACGTGCAAATAGCGCCACCATTAATGTTGAGTCTGGTACGCAGACACTCAATATTGGTGAAAAAACATATTCGTTTGATGTAGAAGCGGGTCGAACGGTATTGGTTTGGCTCTCTCGCCAAGGTAGCAATGCGACCGTTTGGCATAAACAACTAGGAAGGCTGTAATGAAAAAATGGTTATTAGTGACATTTGCTGCGCTGACTCTCAGTGCGTGTGCCGATAATACTGCAGGGCTGAGAATTGATGGTGCCACTCAAACGGTATTATTTGGTGACAACGTGTTGGGCTCGCGTCTAAAAATTGACCACATTACCACGCAAGATGTGAATGGCAGAACTCGTGGAATCGTTCGGCTTGCAAGTCAATATAAGGGCGATCAACATATTCAATACCGTTTCTATTGGTATGATGACCAAGGCTTGGAAGTGAATTTGAAACAAGGCCCTTGGCGTCAAGCGGTAGTGCGTGGTATGGAAACTATCGCGATATCTGAAGTGTCTATCAACCCTCAAGGGACACAGTTCCGTGTACAAATCCGTGAACTGGACAACTAACTTTTGGTCTAATGTTCTTAGACCTTCATTAAAATAGTAATCGAATTGGTAAATGAGGAACCAATAATGAACAAAAGTCTTCTTGCTTTACTGGGCTTAGCAGTGGTTTTAGGTGGTTGTTCAAATACAGTCAGCTATGGTGATGCGCAAGCGGTTGAAACGACAACGATTGATTTCGGTTCAACCGATTTACAAAAAATTGCCGCCGATATGGTCGACAGCATGATGGCCTCCGGGTCGGTCGCGGCGATTACCCAAAACAACCGCCCAATCGTTTTTGTTGAGAGCATCAAAAATAAAACCAGTGAACACATTGATACGGAATCCATCACGGATAGCATCAGCACTAAGCTGTTGAACTCTGGTAAATTCCGTTTTGTCGACATGAATCGCGTTGAATCTGTTCGTGAGCAACTAAACTTTCAAAACAACGATGAGTTGGTGAATCAAAGCACGGCGATCCAATTTGGTAAAATGGTGGGAGCGCAGTACATGCTCTACGGTAATTTATCGAGCATTGCCAAAACGGCGGGCAGCGATAAAGACGTTTACTACAAAATGACCATGCGTTTAATGGATCTGCAAACCGGTCTGATTGAATGGGCGGATGAAACTGAAATTCGCAAGCAAGGCTCAAAAAGTTTTCTTGGCTTATAATCGCTGATTAACGTTAAGCGTGAAGGAGGAGTAATGGCACGCATGTCTTGGCAAGAGGCTTGTCATCTTGATGAGTCACTGGCTTCCCTTGATGCCTTCTTCACTTTGCCCCCCGCGTACGCACAGACGTTGACCGGGGGGTTGACGAATCGTTGCTGGAAAATCGTTCTCTCTGACCAACAAGCTTACGTTTGGCGGCCTAGTACGCTGATCACACAAGCATTTTCTATTTCTCGTGTCCAAGAATATCAAATCCTCAAAGCCATTGAGCAGACCCAACTTGGGCCAAAACCGATTTATTTAAACAGTGCAGGTTTGTTGGTTGAATGGATTGAAGGCAAAGCGCTCACGCATGACCTTGGGTTTGACTCATTACTTAAGAGCTTGGTCAAAGTGCATCTGTGCAGTGTCGAACGGATGCCGACCGCACCATTTAATTATACGGCTCGAGTCGATCATTACTGGATGAGCCTAGAGAGCCATTACAAAGTGGAGCCCTACCTATCTATTTATCAGCGCTGGCGATCACAGCCAAATTTGACTCATGTTGGAATCGCGTTATGCCATTTTGATTTAGCGGGTTATAACATGATTGATACCGAGTTAGGTCATCGAATTATCGATTGGGAATACGCAGGTATTGCCGATCCAAGATTGGATCTCGCATTGTGCATTGATATTTGCCAAGAAAAGCCGCTAGAAGCCGTGTTTCGCTATTGCCAACTGCGCAATATTGTCGAGGTGGATGACTGGGTTGATGGCGTTCAAGCTTGGCTACCTCGAGTGACGATGATGGCATTGCTTTGGTACTTACTGGCGCACCAATTATGGGGCGATGAACAATACCTTACCCAAGCGCAGCAACTTGTTGAAAGTTTTGATGAGTGATCATTTTTTGAGAATCGAGAGAGAGAATGCAGACTGCTCAGGTTTAAAACCTTAGCTTTCATGGTAGATTAGTAGGACATAAATCGGGGGCACCATGATTATTTACTTACACGGATTCGATAGCACCAGTCCTGGCAACCACGAAAAGGTGATGCAGTTGCAGTTCATTGATGAAGACGTCAGGTTTATTAACTACAGCACGTTGCATCCCAAGCATGATATGCAGCACTTGCTGAAAGAAGTCGACAAGGCGATAGAGTTATCGGATGACACCTCACCACTGATTTGCGGCGTCGGATTAGGCGGATATTGGTCGGAGCGCATTGGTTTTCTGTGTGGCATTAAGCAGGTCATTTTTAATCCAAACTTGCATCCACAACACAATATGGAAGGGCGAATTGATCGTCCCGAAGAATATGAAGATATCGCCACTAAATGTGTGACTAATTTTCGAGACAACAATAAAGGTCAGTGTATGGTGATTTTGTCAAAAAATGACGAAATTCGCGATAATTCTGGTGTGGCACAGGAATTGTCACCTTATTATCCGGTTGTATGGGACGAACAAGAGACACATAAGTTTAAAAAGATCTCTCATCATCTACAGGCAATAAAGGCCTTTAAACAGCAAAATTGATTATTATTGAGCTTAAAAAGCAGCATGTGAAAACACGCTGCTTTTTTTATGTTTTTGAAACGGTGTTTTTGTAATTTTAACCTGAGAAAATTTGTTTCAATATTTCATTTATCGACGTCATTCTTAGGTTGCACGGTCGGTTTTGACCTATATAATGACAATCCTAAATTTATTTGATAAATGTCAAGAAAAATTGAGAGCGAGCGAAGAACGCCGCCCCAAAAATGTCAGGTTGAGCACAGAGTTAGGCAAGCTTACGCGCGAAGAATAAACAACGAATAAACCCTCATCGCAATCTGCCTTGAACCGATGCTATGACGCAGCCTTAACGAATTTTATCGGGACGATTTATCGGCCTGAAACATGTTTATTCATTTTATGAGGATTGTTGTTTTGACAAAAATTGTAGTTGTTGGCGGTGGTGCCGGTGGTTTGGAGCTAGCGACCAAGCTAGGCCGAACCTTAGCCCGTAAGGGGAGAGCGCAAGTAACGTTAGTCGATAAAAATTCAAGCCATTTGTGGAAGCCGTTACTGCACGAAGTGGCAACTGGCTCGCTGGACGAAGGTGTTGATGCGCTCAGCTATCGTGCTCATGCGAAAAATCATCACTTCGATTTTCACCTTGGCTCGTTATGTGGCATCGACCGTGAACGTAAAGTGATTAAACTGGCAGAACTGAAGGACGATGAGGGTGAATTGCTCATGCCGGCACGTGAAGTCGACTATGACATGTTAGTGCTTTCAATTGGTTCAACATCAAATGACTTTAATACGCCAGGAGTACGAGAGAATTGTATTTTCCTCGACAGCCCGGATCAGGCGCATCGCTTCCGTAGCGAAATGAACAATGAGTTCCTCAAGTTACACGCCAAGAATGGTCATGGCACCGTCGATATTGCGATTGTGGGTGGTGGTGCGACAGGTGTGGAGGGTGTGAAAACTAGAAAAGTACACTTAAATGATCAGACCTTACTAGCAGCCTAGTACTCATTCTCTTTATATAGCAATATCTGATTTTATTGATTAAATAATGTTGAATTATTATGCATGGGTTTAATCAATACAATTAAGAAGATAAAGAATATCCCTGTATAACTAAATGGCTTTAACTAATTCTACTGACCGGATTTGAATCGGGTTGGATTAAATTTTGAGTATTTAAAGGAGAGTTTTGATGACTCGTATTATTGTTGTTGGTGGCGGCGCAGGTGGCTTAGAGCTTGCGACGAAATTGGGCCATACATTAGGGCGAAAGAATCGCGCGAGTATTACTCTAGTTGACCGTAAAGCAAGCCATCTGTGGAAGCCTTTGCTACATGAAGTCGCAACAGGTTCATTGGATGAAGGTGTTGATGCTCTTAGTTACCGTGCTCATGCCAAAAACCATAGTTTTGATTTTCAGATGGGTAGTCTATCAGCGATCGACCGCGATAAAAAAACGATTACATTATCTGAGCTTCATGATGAGCATGGTGAATTATTAATTCCTGAGCGTGAGTTGGAATATGACCTCTTGGTTATGGCCATTGGCTCAACTTCGAATGATTTCAATACTCCTGGTGTTCGTGAGAATTGTATTTTCCTAGATAGTCCAGAACAAGCTCACCGTTTTCGCACTGAGATGAACAATGAGTTCCTAAAATTGCACGCTAAAAACGGTCAAGGTACTGTTGATATCGCAATTGTTGGCGCAGGGGCTACAGGAGTCGAGCTCAGTGCCGAGCTTCATAATGCAATTAAGGAATTACGTTCATATGGGTTTGGGGATTTAGACTCAAGCAAACTGAATGTTAACTTGGTTGAAGCGGGTGAGCGTATACTTCCTGCACTACCACCTCGCATTTCTTCAGCGGCTCATAGTGAACTGACAAAACTGGGAGTGACTGTCCGTACAGCTACCATGGTCACTCAGGCAGATAGAGATGGCTTAACGACTAAAGATGGTGAGAAGATCCACGCACAAATCATGGTTTGGGCTGCGGGTATCAAAGCACCAGACTTTATTAAAGATATTGCAGGCCTAGAAACAAACCGCATCAACCAGTTGGTAGTAAAAGATACGCTGCAAACCACTCGTGACGATGATATCTTTGTGATCGGTGACTTGGCTCAGTGTACACAGCCTGATGGTAAGTTTGTTCCGCCTCGCGCTCAGGCTGCACACCAAATGGCAAGTCAGGCGTTTAAGAATATTGTCGCTAAAATTAATGGTCGTGAACTGAAACCATACATTTATAAAGACCACGGTTCATTAGTTTCGTTGAGCCGCTTTTCAACAGTGGGTAGCTTGATGGGGAATTTAACCAAAGGCTCGATGATGGTTGAGGGGCGCATCGCTCGTGTTGTGTATATTTCACTTTATCGTATGCACCAAATGGCGTTGCACGGAATGTTCAAAACGGGGTTAATGATGTTAGTTGGTAGAATCAACAGAGTGCTTAGACCAAACCTTAAGCTTCACTAATTAAAATAAAACCGGGGCAATGAGCTCCGGTTTTATTGTCATCCCTAAACCACTGCCTCTGGCGGTGGTGATTGTTTTTAACCCTTCTACTAGTCTTTTGAGCAAAGGTTGTTAACTCATGATATTAGGTTTTGCTTAAATCCGAAAGCAACTTTTTTATAAGTTTTTGTCTATCACTAATACTCATTTTGGCAATCAAACAAGCCAGTTCTGCAGACTCATCATCCTCACAAAAAAAATAATTTAAGGGCACTCCTAGCTCTTCAGCCAGCAGTTTAAGTGTACTTACATCTGGTGTATGCACCCCTCTCTCATACTGGTTCATCCGAGCACTTGCTACTCCGTCGTCAATCCCGATACGAACCCCCAATGTTTTCTGAGAGATCTTCACTTTTTTTCGGGCTTCTTTGAGGCGCTTGGGTATTGGGTTGTCAATCGACACTTATGTTTCATACTTTATTTACCTATAGATACTAAGATTTTCTTAGTTTTACTTATTTATGTATACTAAGCAATACTTAGTATTTGTGTTGTTCGAGTAGTAAATGAAACGTTCTCAAAAAATAAATGAATATATTTATAAGTTGTTGATAGAAAAAAAGATGGATGGATTTTCTGTTGTTGAGGCTAGAGATGTCGCTCACTTGTTCCCCGAAAGCCCCAAAGATATCAATGAACTCCGAAAGATTGTTTATCGACAATTATTAAAGTGCATAGAAAGCGGATGGTTGCGGTGTGAAGGTTCTGGTAGAGAAAAACGTTACTTCAAAACGGACGCGTTTAATTCGCTCTCTTTTGAGCCTCGGAAACCTAAATCACGAGTAAGAAAGAGCCGGCCAAAAGTATCAGTTACAAATCAAGATAGTAACGATTACTCTGAATTAACGGTTGAGCGCAACAGATTAAAGGGAGAACTGGAAGTTACTTTGGGTGAGATAGATAAGTACAAAGCGTTAAAAGAACAATATCCCGAGCAATTTCAGCTTCTTGAACGTCTGAACGTTGCTGCTAACGAAAAAGCAGCTTTGTTTATGGGCAATATTAATGCAATTACGAATATGTTGAATTCGTTGTCACATGAGAGAGCATAGTATGTTAAGGAAATGGCAAGCCGAATGTGTTGCTCAGGCGTTGGAAAAATACGAGTCTGGTTCTAACCATTTCTTCTGTCAAGCGACACCAGGAGCCGGTAAAAGCATCATGTCAGCTACACTGGCTAAGACATTACTCGATAAGGGGATGATTGATCTCATTCTTTGCTTTTCACCTTCTGTTGCTGTAGTTGATGGCATGAGGGCTACGTTTTCGATAATCATCAATTGTCCATTCAACGGAAGTCTAGGCTCAATAGGTCAGTCACTTACTTATCAGTCCATCCAGTATTTAGGCGATGACTTTTGGCGAACTATTGAAAAATATAGAGTTCTTGTTGTGTTTGATGAAATTCACCATTGTTCCGGCGATGAACCAGACAGAGCCAATATTTGGGGGCAACAAATATTGGCTCGTATACAAGGTGTTGCTACCTATACTTTAGCTCTGTCGGGAACTCCCTGGCGTTCAGATAAACTTCCGATTGTTTTGGCAGAATACAGTGACCCGGAAGGCAAGCTATTTTGTGATTATCAGTATGGTTTAGCTCAAGCGATATCAGATAATGTATGCCGCAAGCCAAAAATAGTGCTGGTTGATAATGAACATTTAACGATTTCAGAAGGCTCTGTGAAGAAATCGTTCGCTTCTATTCTTGAACTTCTTAAGCAATCAAAAACGTCTTATCCGGACGTGATTCATAATGCCCAAGCAATGGAGCATATCCTCGGTTTGGGATGTCAGAAACTCAGTGAAATCAGGAAAGAGTCCTCAAATGCCGGAGGCCTCGTTGTGACGTCATCGGTGAAGCATGCGAAACAAGTACAAAAAATATTAACTGAGAAATTTGGTCAGTCGACAACATTAGTGACTTATCATCATGACGATCCACAGTCTGAAATTAAAACTTATAAAAACGGAACAACTCAATGGATAGTCAGTGTCGGCATGATAAGTGAAGGTACTGATATTCCCCGTTTACAAGTGTGTTGTCATATCAGCGCTATAAAAACAGAACTTCACTTTAGACAAGTACTTGGCCGCGTATTACGAGTCAATGATAGTCCAAACCAGGAAGCCTGGCTTTATACGTTTGCTGAGCAGAACTTAATTGAATATGCGGAACGTATTGAGCATGACATTCCTGAAACATGCCTATTTGCTAAATTCGGTAAAGAAGATTATGTCACAGAGTTCCCAGAAACAAACCAATGCGGTGAAATCGAATCTGTACCGTCACAAACAATCAAGGGATACAGCCAGTTACAATGGGACGTTCAGCCTAAACATTCCACCTCGGGTAGTGGTTCGGATGACATTTTTGATGAGATTTGGTTGGGACAGTTTCGAGAACGTGTAGTTGCTGCGTTCTTATAATCAATCAGAAATTTTATTGTCAGACAATATGTTAGTTAGGAGTTGATATGTTTTATGTTGGTGTTAGTCATTATTATGCGACGGGTGAAGGCGTCACAATTTATGTCGCTAGCGGTAGCGAAGAAGGCATTCGGGAATCGATTCCTGAGTACTTTCATCAAGGACTCACTATTTTAATCCCCTCTGAGTGGATAAAAGCTGCTGCTGGGGACTGTGAGGATGAATACCACCAATCGGATGCGGACGTTCTTAAAACCTATTTACCGGTGTTATGGAAGCAAATTGAAGAAAGAGCATTGGAAAGAGGGTGTTATCTGGATTTTTTCATGAAGCACCATTTTAACTATGCCTAATGTGAATTCGAGAATTTCAATGAAGATTTTATATTTCGACCTACTTAGTTTGTTCTATTCGAATGAATATTTTTACCGTAATGCAAGTGTACACGCCAAATATAAAGAATGGTTCAATACTCGAACAAAGACTCTTTTAGAAATGGTAGAACCGGATTCTCAAGCTATCGACATGCTAAGAAGTGCAGTGTCAGAAGCGGGTCTACTACTTTACCCTTTGGGAACTTGTTATGACCGAGCATATCTTATTGAACATTGTGTATTTTCTAGCGATGAATTAGCACCGGAGACAGAGTTGCCCTTCAGGATGCAAATGGACGACAACAACCCTGTGCGTAGGATGATAGCTCACTCATATGGATTGAATGCTCAATGGTATGTCTGTGGAGAAATCGGTTCTGAGGAACTATTACAACCCTATCCAGAACGTTACTTACGTTCTGAGTTTGGAAAGGGCGTCACTTGTCAACTCATCTCTAAAATACGCGACTTAAGATCAGCGGATTATTAAATTTAACTTACGGGGTCGTGTGTCGATGTTTTTGAGAAAGAGACGAACTGTAGAGCAGATTTTAGCTTCCTTTGGAAGCGGAGATTCTGCTGATGATTTCCCTTCTCTTGAAAGACTAAGATTGTACGAACAATGGAAATCAGGAACTGCGCAAAAGATATTTGATGGGGTTTTATTGTATCAAGAACAGTGCTTGCTGGTAGAGCTACAAGAAGTTAAACAAGCGATTTATCATTCATACAAAAGACAATGGATATGGTTTTTCGTAAAAGTATCCGCCATTTTTGCAGTAAACTTTGTCGTATATGTAATTCAACTTACGTAGAAAGAGCAGAGCCTTATCTGGTTCAATCCTACGTATTTAATAATCGTTGGATATTAGCGATACCGAATTCCATTTTCTGTCTTGCCGATGAATTAGCACTATGGACGCGGATTAAAGGTGGTTGAAAGTCTTGAGTTGCAACCGCCTCTTCAATCCACAGGATAATGTCATAGCCTGTTCCATGTTCATCGTCTCCAAGATCATGATCGAGACTAATTTCAGTAACGATACCTTGCTTAAGTAAGGTAATGGCTTCCTCGGGCCAGTAAACTCTATGCCATCCTTTTGGAGTCTGCCGTTCATCATCGAGGTAGACTTTCATTTTAGCTCCTTATTCTAGAAAGCGGTACCATGGTACAACTATATCAACAAACCGTTACTCTTGCAGTGAGCGACGGCCGTACAGACATTTTACAAGCATAAAATTACACGATTTCAAAATTTACATGAATCATGTAAAAACCAAAATTGTGTAATTCAAATCGTTCATACGCTTTCGTGTTGCAGATAGTTTTCTTTGCTGTTGAGGGTTCAAAAGCGCGTACATGCGCTTTGGATCGGAATGTGATCCCTCAGTGAATTACAGACATACCAGTCTGGATGTTATTGAATTGCAATAATATCAGTAGCATACTGTATTTTTGCACATGTCGGTAATCATTGCTTCACTAACACGACGTAATTAATCCAAGGAAGGAATCTCTGTGCTTTGGCCTGATAACGAATCCAACGTAGATCTACTGAATTATCAATCAATAAGTAATGCTATCGTTAAATTACTTAGCGATCAGAATCGACTTCCGGTTTCCATCGGGATACATGGAGATTGGGGGGCTGGTAAGTCGACGGTTTTATCCATGATCGAAGACTCCTATTCTGGTGACGATAAAACAGTATGTGTAAGGTTTAATAGTTGGTTATATCAGGGGTTAGAGGATGCTCAAACCGCGCTGATGCAGAAAATTACCAATGATTTAGTAAAGAACAGATCTGCAATTGAAGGATTTAAAGAAGCGGCAGATTCCTTTTTAAAACGGGTTGATTGGCTGAAGGCTGCTAAGAAGGTCGCTAATTGGGGCGTAACGGCTGCAACCGGCATTCCAACACCAAGCTCGGTTCAAGATTTATCGAATGCCATTGATGCATTAGTAACTAAAGCCGGAAGCTTGAATCAAGATGATATCAAAAGCGGACTGGGTGAACTAAAAACTTATATTGGTAGTGCTGAAAAAAGGCGGGTTGTTACTGAGATTACAGAGTTTCGCGAAGAATATAATAAACTGCTTAAAGCCGCCAAAATTGACCGATTAGTCATACTTGTTGATGATCTTGATCGATGTCTACCTGATACTGCAATAGCGACGATGGAAGCGATGAAACTGTTTTTGTTCATGCCTAAAACTGCCTTCATTATCGCTGCAGATGAAACAATGATTGAGTATTCCGTCCGTCGACACTTTCCCAACCTGTCTGAAGAGGTCGGTGGTATTGCTTATACGCGCAATTATTTAGAAAAGCTGATTCAAATTCCTTTCAGAATCCCTGCCTTAAATGAAAATGAAACGTCGGTATATTTATCTTTATTGGCATCACAAAGTATCTGTAATGATGGGAGTGATGAATTCAAGTGTGTACTTGAGCATGCACAGACAATGCTCAAAGAGCCTTGGACAAAGGCGAGCATATCGATTGAACAGTTTGAGGAGTGGACTGGGAAAAAGCTCTCAGGAGAGGAAAAAGAACTATTTTTCATGGCATCTCAAATTGCGCCTGCCTTAAATCAAGGAACCAAAGGGAACCCTCGACAGATCAAACGTTTTCTGAATGCTTTTATGACTCGGCTTTTAGTCGCCGAAAGTGCGGGCTATAAAGACGCTATAAAGGAAAATGTTCTAATTAAGCTGATGTTATTAGAGAGGTTTAACCCAAATGCTTATGAGTTGCTTAGGCTTGACTGTCTGAGTAATCCCGAGGGGAAACCTCACTCATTGAAAGCTATGGAAGATGCAGGGGACAATGAAGCCGAACATTTGGCAGTGCCATCAAATCAAAAGCCTGTCTTTGATGTTGAAAAAGATGATTGGTTAGGTAATTGGGTAAGTATTGAGCCTCAGCTGTCCGATGTAAAATTGACACCGTATTTCTTCCTAACCAGAGAGAAGGTCAAGTTTATGGGTTTCTCCCAAGGTAATGAATTGATTGAAAGAGCCATTAAACTCCTTTCGGGAGATGCCTTAGTCGTTGCAAGCGCACAAGCTACCATCGAGCAATTGTCGCCGGATGATGCTGATAAGCTGATGGATTTTCTAGTTACGAAAATTCAAAGTTTCGCCAGTGCAACACAAACGCCGGACTTCTATCATGGGGCGCATTTATTGTCCAAGTGTTTTAAAGAGCTCCAAAGTAAGCTGCTAAAAGGATTGGTCGCCATTCCAGAGAATAGAATAGGGGCGTGGGCGGTTTCTGGCTGGGAGCGAGTCGAATTAGGGGACGATGCTAAAAAAGAACTTCATGAGTTACTTAAAGACTGGTCTGAAAGTGAAAATAAAATACTAGCGAGAACATCAAAGCAGCAGCTAAAGAGGGATAAGTGATGGGAACATCGACACCGAACAAAGGCCCAAACAGTAATAATCCTCTTGTGCCCACCTGGCTTGAAGGAGGAGGCGAAGATACACAACCACAAGGCGGTGGAGATGGCGATCCAGATATTGTTCCACAACCGCAAATCAAGCCTGAAACAGGCCAACGTTTTAGAAACCCTCGTAGTGAGATGAACCGTTATTTTCGCACAGGCGATACAGGCTCGATGAAGAGCGGTGTTAGCCGATACGTGAAGAATACCGGAGGAAAAGGTTCAGCGACCAAAAGAATGGGGAGCTCAACAAAAGCAGCCGGTAACCTACTTTCTTTCTTGACGGATGTCGCACAGCGAGGAACAGAAGCTGTCGCTAAAAGCCTTAATTTAACGTTAAGACCCGACGAGACTGTGGATGAGTTGCTTCTTCGTGTTTCCGATCAAATCTGTGATGTTTCAACGAGCAATATCCCGGATGCTGTCGCTCGTAGTGCGTATATCGAAACGATTATAGAGATGACATCAACCATCGGAATCACCGATTTAGACGCTATAACTCCAGAACAAATTGAAGCGTCGTTAAGCTGCTTTATCGGCAAAAGTGTCACTGAAAGAATTATTAATGATATTGGCAATAACATTGTTGCTGAAAAAGCAGATCCCGTGCAGCTACAGAAAACCCTACGTGAATTGAGTGGATACATCGAAGGGTGTGCAAGTGACGCTATTTCTAAGCTGACCTCGGATGGGATGGATATTATGAATACGGCACTCGCTGATAAGATAAATGAAATTTATACCAGTGTATTTGAAATCCTTGAGTCTGTAGGCGGTGAAGAATGAAGAGATGTTCTGTTATAGGTTTAATTAACTCGACTGAGCAAGTTAAAGTCCCTAAGGATGATTTGATTGTGATCGTCGAATTGCCTCAGAATCAAATCGAAACGAAATATGGCCTGGGTGCATTTGTCGGTCGAGCGAAGAAACATTTAGTGTCACCAAACGAGTCTGCTTCCGAACTGCTAAATCTTTCAGCATTGGTTTACGCTGCAGATACTCGCATTAGTAGGGAGGAGTATTCTCAGGATGGCTGGACTCGAGAGTTTGCAATCTACTTCCCTGTTAACGATTTATCTGTATGGAAACCCATTAAAGACAAACTGGAAGAACTGTTGTCATTCATCACCGGTGATTTTTGGACATTGCATTTTCGAGAGAGAGAAGCGACTGATCGCTTAAATTGCATTGAGATTGAAGAGCCTGCGGAACCTGTTGAGGCTGTTTCGCTTCTATCAGGAGGATTAGACAGTTTCATTGGCGCTATTGACCTGCTAAGTGAAAATACCAACTGTTTGTTTGTAGGCCATTACTCAAAAGATGGTACACAAAACTATCAAAACGCTGTTGAGACTACCTTGTGCAAAGAGTACCCAGATTATTTTAAAGGTTATATTAAAGGCTGTTTAATATTCGATAAGAGTGTGTTTAAAACTGGGAATCAGGACATTAGTGCAGAAAATAGTCAGAGATCTCGTTCGTTTATGTTTCTATCCATGGCGGCATATCTAGCCTCTGGCATGGGGCAACTGTGTAAGTTGATTGTACCTGAGAACGGTTTTATTGCACTTAATGTGCCGCTGGATCCTCTTCGTCTGGGCGCGAATAGTACAAAGACCGTACATCCGCATTTTATGAGCCTCATGTCTGAGGTGTTCTCCGAATTGAATTTGAACATCGCTTTAGTCAACCCTTATCGCCATATGACTAAAGGTGAGATGATGAAAAATTGCCACAACCAACAGTTATTGACAAGACATGCACATGAAACCTTGTCGTGTGCATCCCCTGGTAAAATGCGTTGGGACAAGGACAACTTTAAGGCGCATAGACTCGGAGGTGCCGGCGGTCGCGGTAACTGTGGATACTGCTACCCTTGTTTGATACGGAAAGCATCGTTTAAGAAAGCGTTGATCGATGACAATACCACTTATGTTGCCATTCCTGACTTTGACAAAGCTAAAATCAGGGTAGGGAAGAAAGGATCTGTATATGCGGAGTCCAAAGACATCTTATCTGTTCAGTATGCTGGATACCGTCTCGCAAACGGCCTAATGAAGCCGAGCATTGAGATACATAAATCAGGGACCTTGCAGCGAGTATTTGGTGAATGGACGGACATTGCAGGCATGTACGAACGTGGGCTGAAAGAAGTGTATGAGTTAGTGAGAGATGTTAAGGTAGTGAGATCGAATTAAGTAGGACTGAAGGTAATGCTAAATAGCTGTATAAACTATGTCGATTTTCACTGCCATTGTGATCTGCTTCCTGGTTTTGCTTCCGAGACGTTTCAGTTAAATGAAGACGTGGCGGCTGTAGCCGTCACCACGACTCCATTGGCTTGGAGTAAAAATGTCGAGGTATCTAAACGAACAGCCGGTATGTACCCAGCATTAGGGATGCACCCTCAATTGGTCGGCTCTCGCTATGACGACCACTTTTCTTTTAGTCAGTTCGTCAATGGTACACAAATTATTGGTGAGATAGGATTGGACGGCTCTCAAGCATATAAGCAGACTCTAGATATGCAGGAAGCCGTCTTTTCACACATACTTGAATTGTGCTCTGAAGAGAAAATTGAACGGCTAATGTCTATTCATAGCTTGAAAGCTGAAGTTAGACTGATAAAACATTTCCAAAAATACGTGAGCTCCGCTCGCTATACACCTGTATTTCACTGGTTTACTGGGTCGGTTCCCCAGGCTAGTAAATTGTTAGACATGGGGGCTAAGTTCTCTATTAACTATAAAATGGTGAAAACTAAAGGTGGACAGGATTTGTTGTCGCACGTTCCTAAAGAGTCTGTGCTTATTGAAACTGATATGCCATTTACGAGTAAGAACTTGTCTTCCGAACATCACAGATCACTTTTGATGGAGACTGTCAGCAAAATTTCAACTATATGGAGCATGGCTGAAGAAGAATGCTCTGCTCTGATT
The DNA here is from genome assembly GCF_042428525.1 of Vibrio olivae. Classification (NCBI taxonomy): domain Bacteria; kingdom Pseudomonadati; phylum Pseudomonadota; class Gammaproteobacteria; order Vibrionales; family Vibrionaceae; genus Vibrio; species Vibrio olivae. Next base: position 1,287,187 of record NZ_JBHMEP010000001.1, on the reverse strand, counting down.
TTAAGAAACTCAAGCGAGATTTTATCAAGGGTTCAAAACCAATGATGTGCATGTTGCATCTTCAACCTTCATGGCTTTATCCAGTGATGCAATCTGGCGATTATCTTTTCACATACTAACAAACGCCCGTAGTTTAATACCGCATTCGTTCTATAAAATGGCTGCTCAGTAAAAACTGGGACAGTCTCCATCTTTATCTGCTTCACCGACACCTAAACTGGTGCGGTTAAAGCGACCAGTCTGGTCATTGAGGATATCGATGATGAGCTGCACAACACCTTCTCTTGAAACTTCTGTGCCTTTAAAGTCTTCGCCTTTATGGGTGGTATCATATTTAGTTGTTTCCACAGCGTCATATAACCAGGTCAGGCGAAGCATGGTGTAATCAAGAGAGGATTCCTCATAAACGGCGACCGAATCAGCTTGTGCCTGAATTCTGTTAACTCCAACCATACGCTTGTTCCAATCACCGAACGGACCTTTTACTTCGTTATAAATACCCAGAATGGTTGCTCCGATGATACGTTTAATATTGTTAGCCAACATAGTATCTCTAATGATCTCTGATTCTTTTGCTTTACCCATACTGTTCAGGTAAATAGCATCAACACCATTCATTGCACAGGCAAGGAGTTCACGATTTGTGAAATCACCATCAACCAGTTTCACACGATTTGAATGGAAGTGTCTGAGTCTGCTATTTGCATTTCTCGCAAGCAGTACAAGTTGATGATCGGTTTCGTTGAGTAATCTTTGTATTAGCAGGCGGCTGATTCTGCCCGCAGATCCCAAAATAAGAATTTTCATAATATTTGCTAGTCGTATCTACATAACTTAAGGATACGTATAAACATTAAGCTGTTTAATAGGCAGTTACGGCTAGACATAATGAATTTAATTCATCAATGCGAAGATGACGTTTAGATAACAAATCAACCAGTTATCAACTTCAATAATACCATATAAAGTTAATGGTTATTGTTTGCCTTTGTTGCTTCTAATATATTGAATGCAGTTTGTTCAATTGTAAGAGGCTTTGTGTATTCCGAAACAATCCAGCCGCCATCTCCGTGATTTCCCGGACACCCATTCAGTTTAATCCGGACACTGTTTCCGGTACAAACGGTCGATTTTCCCACAAACTTCGGAATCACTTTCTGGTTGAGCGGAAATCCTGTCCGGTTGCTACGCAATATTATTTTTTGTTAAATAACTCACTATTCTCGTTATGCAGCGAATATTGGTACTTAAAGATATTCGCTCTTTAGCTGCTCTCTAGAGTAGGGTAGTGGTCCATCACTACCCTTAAACCTTCTGCGATAATTGAGACTATAAATGGATAAAGCTAATGTAATCTTATTTAATTTTATATCTCTTCCTGTTGATTATTTATAAACAAGTACATCTTTCCAGAAATCACATTTGTGCATTGCAGTGAAATCGTTGTTACTGAACGTTGAAAGCTCCGGAATATCCTGTGACAAATAAGATTGAGCGTTGGGATCGCTGGAATAGTCAGGCCAAATTTTTGGACCTTTACCATTAGGGTTGCCATAGCGAGCAAAATTAGTCCATCCTGCCACAATTTGATCCGAAAGTTTTTGTTGTTGAGCATTCAGTGGATGTTGAACACCTTTGTCACCACCATGGAATCCAGGGAATTGATATTGCAGATCTGCGGTGTGGTAAGCCATAGGCCTAAAGTCTGGCAAGTCAGGGAACATTGATGGTGCCGTCTGATCACGGAACTCATAAGCATATAATGGAACCTTGCCCGCCAATAAATGTGCACCATGTTGAATTCGACAAACCATCACATCACTCTGAATTGCAATCATACGCAGTTGTTCACTTTTGTATTCAGACGAAGGATAGTGAGTTAAAACTTTCTCTGGAGTATCTTTTGGATAGGATGGTGGTGTTCCGGCGTAACCCGCGTTACCACCGAAGGCAGAGTTTACATAGTTAGTGACATCCTCCTGTGTGATAGCTTTACCAGAGTAATAGACAGGGATAGCAGCGAAGAAACTACCTTCATCCTGTGTCGAACCATACATGATTGGCATCTTGTGGAATTCCCCTGATGCAAATGCAGTAGCACCACTACTTGGTAGGATCTTGCCATCCGCAACCGGAGTGACGACATAAGGGCCAAACTTGTCGACTGGGCCAGATAATTTCATGAGTTTATCGGCTGGTAGATTTCTTAAGCAGGTTGCTGTTGCTGCATCTACTCCGCGTCCGCATCCAGCGGCTTCAGCAAAGTTAATGGCTTTCTTTTCAGCAACAGACATTGGCGTTGCTGAAAGATAAGAGGCGCTACTTTGGATGATCGCACGTTGGAACATGCCTTTAGTTAATGGTGAGATCAAGTTATAAGCGACACTGGCTCCACCGGCAGATTGACCAGCAACAGTGATGTTGTCTGGGTTACCTCCAAATTTAGAAATGTTTTCTTTTGTCCAACGCAGTGCAAATTGCTGGTCAAGCAGGCCATAGTTAGCAAAAAGATGACCTTCTTTATTGAGCGCTGGGTGAGCAAAGAAACCTAACAAACTTAAGCGATAATTGACCGAAACAACGATGATATTTCCTTGGTTTGCGAGTTTGCTTGCATCATAATCACTGCTGGCACCATCAACAAAACCACCACCATGGATCCAGAACAGAACTGGTAATTTTTCATTGCCTGCCATTTTTGGAGCCGTCACATTCAGATAGAGACAGTCTTCATTGGTATTTGCCGGTCCTGCAAATACGCCAAGCAATGTTACCTGTCCGCAAGTTTTACCAAACGATGTTGCATCACGGACGTTTTTCCATTCGGTGTGTTCTACAGGTGGTTTCCAGCGTAGATCACCGACAGGTGGTTTAGCATAAGGGATGCCTCGATACTCAACAACGTTGTCTCTCGTCATCCCTTGAACAGGTCCTTTATTGGTTTCAACAATCAGATCCGGGTTTGCAATCGCTTGTTGACTTCCGAAACCGAGTGCCGCAATTACAAGTACAGACTTCCAATTTAGCAAATTTTTAATCCTTTGCATTTTTATTCAACTCCCATAGCATCATTACTTTATTGACATTTCAGGCTTCCAATAGATATCAAAGGGACTAAAAGTGCATTACCGCAATTTGTTGCCTAACCTGAAAATACAATAGTCAAATAAAGAATATTTTAAATGACGCGATAGAAATAGCTCCCGACAGTGCAAAGGGTTATAAAGAAAACTTATTAATGTGTATGTACTTACCAGGGCCAGCAACCATCAATATACATTGGTTGTATCCCAGAAAGAACATTGGTGATCTGATATGTAACGTCCTTTTGTTAATGAATGCGATTTTGGTAGCATCAGACGATAAACGTTTTCTTTTTTGCTGTTATAAGGCTTCCAGTTTTTCCATTTATTTGACTGAGTTAAAGTAACCCAATACTGAATAATTTCGTTGGATAATACTTCTTGCAGGTAATTTAGTACTATTGGCTGCCCAACTTTCCCCCCATGAAATCCAGGGAATAAATAAGCTAATTCAGCGGTATGATAAGCTCCTTGAGGGAATGTCGTGGGCTTTAAATAGGAAGGCGCAGTTCTATCTGAAAATTCATAAGCATACACCTTTGTATGTTCAGAAAGAGAATGCATAAGTCGATTTGCTGGACAAGAAAATAAATAATCCGTCATTACGGCAGAGTAAGCTTCACTTGCAGAATTATATTCACTGATCGGGTATTGTTGTTTAATAATAGTTGCCAGTTCTATTCCAAAAAAAGCGTCTAGAGTTTCGTAGTAGCTTTTTTCTGTTAGAGGTTTTTTCGTCTCATTTTCGGTAAAACCAGCAAAGAAACGTCCTTCATCGCGATTGGTGCCAACCATTACAGTGACATCATTAATTTGACCTTCTTGAATTGCTTGTGCTGGACTGATTGGCATGAAGTCACCATCAATAATTGTTTGATTTATCATGTATGGCGTTTGTGTAGCTAGAATTTGGCCTATTGTTAAATTACGTAAACATTCTGCATTTTGTTTTTTACAACCCACTGCAGTCGCAAAATCTGTGGCGACTTTTTCTGCAACATCAAGAGGGCGTGGTGCACCAAAATTAGGATATTTTAAAACCATAGATGAGCCGCTCATTATAACTGCATTCTGGAATTTCCCTTTATTCCACGGTGAGATTACTTGGGCTAAGACACTCGTACCGCCAGAAGACTCGCCGGCAATGGTTACATTTTTGGGATCCCCACCGAATGATGAAATGTTACGTTGTACCCAGTCTAAGGCAAAGCTTTGATCCATCTGACCATAGTTTGCGTAAGGTTTGTTCTCTTTTTTAATATCAGGGTGAGCGAAGAAACCAAACATCCCTAGACGATAGTTAAAAGTCACAACAATAGCATTCTGCTGCTCAACGATTTTACTCGGATCATAATCAGCACCCTGGCCAACCCAAAGGCTACCACCATGAATCCAAACAAAAACAGGAAGATCTTGTGTCATTTTTGCCGTACGAGGAGTGTAAACATTCAGGTAAAGACAATCTTCTTGCCCGCCAGGGGTCGCAAACGCGCCTAAATCCGAGTTTTGTACACATTGATTACTGATTTTGGTTGCATTATATGTTTCAGTCCATGGCTCGGGAGCTTGTGGTGGTTGCCATCTGAACTCACCAACTGGCGGTTTCGCATAAGGGATACCTAGATAAGAGAATAGTTTTCCATTATCAATACCTCGGATTGGACCACTGTCAATCATCGATACCGAGGTGGGTTGGTCATGCTCGTAAGAAAAGGCCGGAGTACCACATATAGTGGCAATTACGATAAGGAAAGTGGACAATTTTCTTGCAATATTTTTTTTCATAAAAAACTCAAATGTAGTTAGTTTAGAAAGGTAATTGGAATATATTTATTGTTTCTAATTGAAATTTAATAAAGTGTTAGTTGATTTATAGAAACACAAGTTGGATTATATAAGTAATTATTATTTCTTAATTTTACTCGTGACGATAAGAGCTGCAGTTATTTATTAATGAGGTAACTGCTTAATGAATCAAACTTACGAATAGATTAGTCATTACACCATTACAACTCTGAAATTTTCTGAGATAATAATGCATGCCTTATTTTGGGCAATACAGCTTTAGCTGCCATATAGCCAGCGTTTATAGCTGCTTGTTTTTCCTCTTCACTATCACTTTGCAGATCAAAATTTGGTTGGATAAGGATATCTGCACTGTTTAGATCGGCTTCTGAAAGTTTACATGTCAGCATTCTGAATGAAGAAAATGTTATCTGCATACCACTTTGATCTATGGAAGGTGCTGCTTGATTTCCGCAGTAGATATCAACGCCAATTACGACATCAGCTCCCAGTTCACGAGTATAGTTGACCGGCACGACATCCAGAAGACCGCCATCAACCAACACATTTCCCTGATTTTCGACAGGGATAAAAGCTCCGGGAATGGAAGAAGATGCCTGAACGGCATGACCCGGATTGCCTTTTGTTATCAGCATAGATTTTTGCTGACTGAGGTTGGTAGCAACCAAACCAATAGGGATCGGCATTTGAGTTAAATCTGACTGTTTAACTTGAGAGTTAATCCAATCGGAAAGTCTTGCACCGTCAATAAAACCACGCGATGAGAGAGTTATATCCAGAACATCAGACATTTCAACATTATTAATTGTATTTTCCAGATGTTGGTAATCCATTCCTGAAGCATAGAAAACCGCGGCAATAGAACCAGCTGAAACACCAGTTACTACGTTTGCATGAATATTGGCTTCCTTTAACGCTTTGATTACGCCAAGATGCATAAAGCCTCGGACACCACCGCCGCCAAAGGCAATACCAAGAGTCGGCGCTGATGTTTTATATTCTGCCTGCCGTTTAGTTTTTGTGAGATCGGGTGATACCAAGTCATTGTAGGTATTATTAACCTTAGAGCTACATCCGACAATGGATGCAAACAATATTAATAATGTCATAATTTTAAACATGCATTTACCAATAGTTTAACGATAGTAAAAAGATAAATGTGCTGAAAGTATCAGCACATTTGTTGAAAAATATAACATTTGTTCAAGTTGCGTTTTATACAAGAAATGATTGATGGGCTTATGAGCAAAAGTAAATAATGCTAGTTAATTGAACGGTATAAATGCTACTTTCTTTTTTGTTGTAGTCAGACCTTCTGATTTTGCGGCGATAATTTAAAGCTTACAGAAACATAAGCGGTAGTAATGATGGCGAGTATGATCAATGTCATGCAGCCATAAAAACCGACATTAATTTGATGTGAAAGCAGGTAGACCGCATCTAGCCCTTCTTTTCCTGATGAAGCATATAGAACGGCCAATACACTTAGGCCAAAAGTCCCGCCCATCTGATGCGCTACATTAATTAAGCCGGACGCAGCTCCTGTATCTTGTGAATCGACGCCTGCTACACCAGAGACTGTGAGAGGACCAAGAACTGCACCGTTTCCACAACCGACGACAATCATTGGTAGTAGCATTTGTTGCCAATAGTTATCTCCTGGAGCCATATTCGCCAGCATAGCAAATCCTATTGCACAGAAGCTCAGAGCTAATAGAGCAACACCGTGGTTACCGAGTCGTTTAGTCAGTTTAGGAACACATAAAGATGATAAGAAGGTAAATCCAGTCATCGGAACGAATCCTAATCCTGCCTCAACAGGCGTCATTAATAAGACTCGTTGCATAAACTGTGTGGAGAAAAAGAAAAAGCTGACCACTGCTCCTACAAATAGAAAGCGCGAAATATAGGCAGCTAACCGCTCTTTGCTTTTAAACAAATGCAGTGGAAGTAATGGTTGAGTGACTTTTGTTTCAACCAGTAAGAAGATGATGATTAGTGTGAGACCTCCTAAAATCATACTGAGCGTTATGTAATCGCTCCAGCCGTTAGCTGATGAGTTGATAATTCCGTAAATAATTGCAGACATGCCTAATGTTGAAGTGACCGCACCTTGAACATCGAGTTTGCCTTGTTGCTGGTCGGTTTCGACTAGTAGCTTGTTCGTTGCAGCATAAAGAATGAGACCAACAGGGACATTAACCAAGAATCCGACTCGCCAGGAAAGTAAGCCGGCGAACAACCCGCCTAAAACTAAACCTGCCGTTGCTCCAATTCCAGCTGTTGCTGCATAAAACGAAAGCGCCTTAACTCGTTCTTGTCCTTCTTTAAAATAGGATGATAAAAGAGCTAAAGTTGTCGGGGCCAGGATTGCAGCACTGGTTCCTTGAATGATTCTCGCTGTGATCATAATCGTAGCTGATGGCGCACAGCCGATAATTAAGGATGACACTGTGAACACAAGAAGACCAAATCGGAAAATGCGTTTGCGTCCTAGAATGTCACCCGCTCTGGCTCCTAGCATTAATAAGCTACCAAAGCTTAATGTATAAGCGTTTTGCACCCACGAAAGGCCTACCTGGCTAAAGCCAAGACTTTCCTGAATTTGTGGTAGCCCGGTGATCACTACTGAAGTATCTAGCAAAATTAACAGGTAGGTCGCCAAAATGACTATCAGCGCGTTAATTTGCGATTTATTAAAACTTGCCATAACTTGTCCTCACAAAATGAGTACTCAGTTTAACGTTGGCAATTTTGTGAATTAAGCTGGCAAATTGAAATAGACTTATAAGAAAATTTGATTAATCAATGGGTGACTTATCTTATTATTACTGTGGTTTTAATGCATCGATCAACAATCTGAATAATGGAGAAGGGTTTCGAGCAGGATAGTACATATAATATCCATCGTAAGTAATCGACCATTCGTCAAGTAGTGTGACTAATTTGCCGTTTGCAATGTCATCGGTGACCATTGTTGCTGGAACCCATGCCAGTCCAAGTCCTTCTTTTGCGGCTTTGATTAATAAATTAGCATGATTAACAATCATCGCTGATTCAGGTTTGACGATGATGGTATTTTGTTGATTGGTCTCTGTGAGATCGTTGAATTCCCAATTCATTATGTTCTCATGACTGGGAAGCCGGAGGGTAAGACAGCGATAGGCATTGATCTTATTCGGATGCGTGGGGCTACCCGCTTGGACAATATAATCCGGAGAGGCAACTAAAATCATCCGCATGTCCGGAGTCACTTTTACCGCGATCATATCTTTATCAACATGCCCACCGAGTCGGATACCGACATCGTAACGTTCTTTTACGATATCCGTCATCGCATAATCACTGGCAATTTCGAGCACAATATCTGGGTATTGTTTAATAAATCCGCTTAACTTATCCCACAACAGAAAGCTAACGACATGTTCGGTGCAGTTAATACGTAATGTTCCTCTTGGCGAATCACGAAACTCGTTTAAGTGATTTAACTTTTGTGAAATCTGGTTAATTAAAGGTTCTATATCATTTAGTAACTGCTCTCCAGCCTGAGTTGGAGATACGCTGCGAGTGGTACGATTGAGCAGCTTGATCCCTACCTGATTTTCTAAGGTTCGGATTGTATAACTGAGGGCTGATTGCGAGACACCAAGATGACTGGCTGCTTTGGTAAAACTGCCCATTTTGGCTACTAGAACAAATGCCCGAAGATCATTAAGGTTTTCTGTCATATCAGCATACCACCTTGCTATATTTTGTACGGATTATGCTAACTAGTTTATTAAAAAAGTCAAAATTATTCTAATCTCTAATGATTTATAAGTGAATTAATAAAAAAAACACATAAGGCTTATAAAAAGTAACCCACTAGTTTATCGGTACACTGAACAGTAATATTTATGTGAAAATAGTTGAATTTTTGTGTTTTAAAACTTAAGTCAAATTTCCATAAAAAGGAGATAGTAAATTGGAAGTTATGCAGCAAATGATAATTTTTTCATTGCTTATTGGGGTTGGTGTTATAGCTCGTCGAGTTGGTGTGCTTACTCTTAGTAATATACCTCAGTTTACTTCACTGGTTTTTAATTTTGCTATGCCTGCAATTATTCTTGCTGGTATTACTGGTGATGAAGTTCATATTGAGGGACGTGAACTTATGATGGTTTTTTATGCCGCAATAGTGACCATCGGGCTACTGATTATTAGTAGTGCTATTCTCTCGCGAATACTTGGCTACGGTAAAGAATTTCATGGTGTGATTATTGTTATGACCACATTTACCAATATTTCCATGATGGGAATACCAATGGTTTACTCACTATTTGGTCCTTCAGCGATGATCTATATGACAGTCTTTTTATTGCCTTATAATTTGCTGTTTTTTTCTTATGGCTACTATTGTCTACGTGACAGAAGCAACCAAGAAAAAAGTTTTAACTGGAAAAATATAAGCAAAGCTCTTAATCCTGGCATTATTGCATGCGTGGTTGCGTTGTTACTTTATGTTGTCAATATTGAGATCCCTAATGTAATTGCTCAACCTATTCGTATGCTTGGAGCGGTGACAGGTCCGATATCGATGATGTTGATAGGTTCTTTTCTTGTAGATATGAATTGGAAAGAGGTGTTTAGTGACGTAAAACTCTGGTTTTATACTCTTGGTAAGATGATTGTGATCCCGGTCATAATTATGCTGATTATGAAACAATTTACCGATAATCATCTTCTTCTAGGTGTGCTTCTTGCCGCAGTCTCTACGCCAGCCGGTGCGGGGGTTCCATTACTGGCTCAGGCGCTTAATAAAAAAGTCTATCCGTTAGCTCTTAAAGGCGCAACGTTCACTACTCTTACCGCAGTATTCACTATGCCGATTGTCGCGATTATCACTGGGCTTACTTAAGTCTATATCGAATACACATTTTATTAAGTTATCAGAATGAGATACCGAATTATGGTTAATAATAAAGCGCTCAATAGTGTTGTAGCACTATGTTTGTTCGCTCTTCTCAGTGGTTGTACTACTAAGCCTTCGGAAAATAATATTGCTTTGGAAACAATCACCTTAAAGACTCAGGGAAGCTTCGCTGTCGGAGGCTCCACGGTAAAACATAGCGGGACTTTCTCAGAGGAAAACTTCCTTGCGCCAGAGGGACAGACAGCTTACGGGGATCATGCTTATACTTTTTATCAGATCCCACTTCATGCTCACAAATACCCGTTGGTATTTCAGCATGGTGGTGCGCAGACAAAACGAACCTGGGAAAGTACTCCGGATGGGCGCGATGGTTTTCAGAATATTTTTCTGAAGAAAGATTACAGTGTTTATCTGGTTGATCAACCTAGGATGGGAGAGGCTGGTTTGGCCACAAAAGCAGATGATGGTATGAACCCGTGGGCCGGAAATCCTTTGTATGCTGATAAAACCCTATTTTTGCTTTCCCGCGTTGGTGACCAAAATGGTGTATTTAAAAACTCTCAGTTTCCGGATGACCCTGCAAGTATTGATGCATTTCAACGCTCGTGGAACCCTTATTCAGGAGAACTGGATAACGATCTAAATGCGAAAACTTTGGCTCAATTGTTCACTAAAATAGGACCGGGTATTCTTATTACTCATTCAATGGGGGGAACGATTGGTTGGAGAACACCGTTCTACACCGAAAATGTCAAAGCTATAGTGGCTTATGAACCGGGTGGTACGCCATTTATCTTCCCTGAGAATGAGATGCCAACCCCTGTTTCTACGACATTTGCACCACTGGCAGCTTCTGCTTTAGGCGTTCCTATGAATGATTTCTTAAAGCTCACACAGATACCAATTATTCTCTACTACGGAGATTACATTGCGGATAAAGCGACTTCGGCAGTAGGGCCTGATAAATGGCGCAGTGAGTACGAAATGGCTAAGCAGTTTGTTGCTGCAGTGAACCGTCATGGTGGAGATGCAACGTTAGTGCATCTCCCAGATATAGGAATTAAAGGCAATTCCCATTTTCTGATGGCTGAAAAAAATAATCTTCAGTTGGCTGATTTGATGAGCCAATGGTTACATAGCAAAGGGTTAGACAAATAACTAATCATCGGAAAAGCATGTGTTTTTCTCTACAATATCTGCCATGTAGGTGGCAGATATTGCTTACTTTTATCCAGTCTGCTCTACCATCTTCTGTTAACCGATTATGCAAAATAATTAGCTTAACCAGTCAGCATCTTTGTTAATTAACTTATAATTTAACCATATTAATAAAAAATTTGTATAAGTCTATTCGAGTTTTCCCTCCTAATCATTCGGATGGAATCTAGCTATAGTAGTGCTCATCCTATTTCCATTTCCTTTCTCTCTGAAGTGGATCTTTTCGAACAAACGAAGGAATTATTATGACCAGTATCAAGTTGAATAACGGTGTCGATATGCCGATGTTGGGTTTTGGCGTATTTCAGGTAAACGACCCTGCTGAATGCGAACGAGTTGTCGCCCAAGCCATTGAAACAGGCTATCGTCATATTGACACCGCAGCGTCGTATCAAAATGAAACTCAGGTTGGTAATGCGATTAAGAATGTTGGAATTAAGCGTGAAGAGCTGTTTGTGACCACCAAATTGTGGTTACAGGATACCAACTATGAAGGTGCGAAAGCTCAATTTGAACGTTCATTGAATCGCTTACAGATGGATTATGTTGATCTGTATTTAATTCACCAACCGTATGGCGATGTTCATGGGGCCTGGCGCGCCATGGAAGAGTTATATGAAGCAGGAAAAATCCGTGCGATTGGTGTAAGTAATTTCACTCCAGACCGAGTGGCGGATTTAATGGCGTTTCACACCGTAAAACCAGCAGTCAATCAAATTGAAGTAAACCCGTTTAATCAGCAATTACATGCAGCGCCTTGGCTGCAAAGTAAGGGTATTCAGCCAGAAGCGTGGGCCCCGTTTGCGGAGGGTCGAAACAATCTCTTCCAACATCCAGTTCTTAAGGGAATCGGAGACAAATACGGTAAATCAATCGGGCAAGTAATCCTGCGTTGGTTAGTGCAAAGAAACATTATTACTTTGGCTAAAACGGTCAGTGTTGAACGTATGAAAGAGAACTTAGCAGTATTGGATTTCGAACTGACTAGTGAGGATATGTTAGCGATCACAGCACTCGATACTGCAACCAGTGCGTTTTTCTCACATCGTGATCCGGCCATGGTTGAGTGGCTAACTGCCCGTAAGCTTAACGTTTAATTCATTTTAAGGAGAGTGATTCCTATGAAGTTGATAAATAAATCCCGCTTAGCGCTTGTGTGTTTATCATTGCTACCGATTGCTGCAATTAATGCAGCAACAACCAGTAACGTTAAGCCTTTGATTATTGCCGAACAAGGTAATTTCGCATCAGGTGGTACTGTCATTGAAAGTGACGGTACTTTTGATGGTAAAGCGCTATTTAATCCACAAGGACAGACTTTACATGGGGATCATGCCTCTGTTTTTTATCAAATCCCTGAAAATGCCCGACCATATCCATTGGTGTTCTTACATGGTGCCGGTCAGTCAGCCAAAACTTGGGGGACCACACCAGACGGGCGAGAAGGTTTTCAAAATATCTTCTTGCGTAAAGGATTCGGTGTTTATCTGATAGATCAACCACGAAGAGGTCAAGCGGGTCAGTCAACGATTACGGCAGAGGTGAAAGCAACCACCTATGACCAAATGTGGTTCAATATGTTTCGTCTGGGTCAGTGGCCGGAGTTTTTTGATGGTGTTCAATTCCCACAAAATGAACAGGCTTTGAACCAATATTTTCGTCAGATGACACCAAACACCGGCCCATACGATGAGCAGGTTATTAGTGATGCTGTCAGTCAGGTATTCGACCGTTCAGGTGATGGTGTATTAGTTACTCACTCTCAAGGTGGTGGTCCAGGATGGTGGACAGCGATTAAATCCGACAGAGTAAAAGGTATTGTTGCTTATGAACCGGGTAGCGGTTTTGTTTTCCCTGAAGGTGAAGTTCCGGAATCTATGCCCAGCGGGACGGGGGATCTTACGGCAACTCCGGTGAGCAAAGAGCAGTTTAAAAAGCTGACCAAAATGCCAATTGTGATTTATTACGGTGACAACATACCAGCTGAAGTTAATGATAATCCGGGACAGGATAACTGGCGAGTCAGGGTGAAAATGGCAAAGGCATGGGCTGATACTGTCAATCAATATGGTGGTCATGCACAGGTTGTTGAACTCCCTAATCTGGGCCTGAAAGGCAATACACATTTCCCGTTTTCAGATCTGAACAATCAACAAGTTGCTGATGTATTAAGTAACTGGCTTAAAGATAACAAGCTTAATTAAATAACGAGAAGGAGAGGCGATAATGACATTGAGTACAAGTGGACAGATTTATCGCCTATTCCAAGTATTACGGTGTTGGTTATGCGGAATCTTTATTTCTTCTGGTTATTTTTATTCTGCAAACGCGTTTTGTTTAGAGGACAGAAATTCAATGCTTACTGTCAGTAGTACGGTGGGTGATTTAGTAAAACACCCGTCATTCTCTGGGTTCTCCGAGAGATTATTGCCAAAACTTACTGATGTCACGCAAAGTACTTTGAGTCTGGATCAAGTAGGGAAATTGATGCCATACCATAGTGCATTTAATCCTGAAGATATGATTGGTGCATTGAACCGCTTAATTACGCTCCGACAGCAAGGTCAGCAAGTCTTCCACGACTACTATTCTGAACCAGAATTAAATCGTTCTCCGGATAAGCGGGCGACAGGTCTGGTGTATTACAAAAGTAAGCCTAATGCACCGTTTGTTATAGTCGTTCCTGGAGGAGGATTCGAATATGTTGGTTCTTTGCACGAAGGGTTTCCAATTGCAAAAGCCATTGGAGATTCAGGCATAAATGCATTTGTTCTGGTTTATCGAACCGGGCAAGGTAACCGAGTCGGCACAGAAGATCTGGCTCATGCGGTTGACTACATTACTGAACATGCAGATGAATTTGAAGTAAACAAAGATCATTACGCAGTTTGGGGAGCTTCTGCTGGTGCAAGAATGGTAGCGAACATAGGTAGCAAATCACCTTTAGCATTTGGTGGAAGGACCAATCACCGGCCTGATTGTGTGGTCATGCTCTATACCGGTCACACGAGTTACTCCCCGAATGATCCACCGACTTATGCTGTTGTGGGTGAAAAAGACTGGATAGCATCTCCTGATGTCATGCGAACGCGGATTAATGTATTACGTGCTTTGGGAATTAGAGCCGAGTTCCACGAATATCCTAATATTGGACACGGGTTTGCGTTAGGCACAGGTACTCCTGCTCAAGGGTGGTTAAATGAAGCATTGGATTTTTGTACGAGCGAGTTTAATAGGAAGCAGCCGGTATGTCATTTGTGAATTTTGTTCAAAAGCCTTTGCGAATATTTAGATCTAATCACAAGTGACGTGAGTCGTCATACTAAGCCGCAACATTTAATTAGGGCAAGAATTAACTTGCGGAGGAACAAAATGAAAAGATTTTCATTGATCGTAGGACTGATAGCAGCCGTTGCGGTGACAGGTTGTACGACGTCATTTAGAGATAATCAGAGTGGAATTGTTAAGACTGAATCTGGTCTACTCCAAGGTAGTGTCAGAGACGGTATCTATACCTATTTGGGTGTGCCCTATGCTGAGGCGCATAAACGTTTTATGCCTGCAGAAAAAGTGAAACACTGGGAGGGCGTGCGCAATGCAACTGAATATGGCCCAGTCTCTCCACAATCACAACTGACGGGTTTTCCTGAAGCACCCGGCAGCAAGGATAATAACAGCCAAAACTTAAACATCTGGACTCCTGGTATTGATGGTGAAAAACGAGCTGTGATGGTTTGGCTACATGGCGGAGGCTTTTCATCCGGTTCCGCACAAGAAGTCCCTGCCTATAACGGAGAAAATTTAAGTCGTAAAGGTGACGTTGTGGTGGTGTCTGTAAACCATCGTCTTAATGTTGTTGGGCACTTAGATCTATCTGCCTATGGCGATGAATATAAATATTCAGCAAATATTGGTGAGCTAGATATCATCGATTCACTTAAATGGATTAAGGATAATATTGCAAGCTTTGGCGGTGATCCTGAGAACGTGACGCTGTTTGGTGAATCAGGTGGTGGAGCGAAAGTACTCACGATGATGTCATCACCGTATGCAGAAGGCCTGTTCAATAAAGGCATTGTTCAAAGTGGTGCAACAGAATCAATGGGTGTCAATTTTACTACTTTGGACGCGAGTCGTCGTGTCGGTGAGTTAACGTTAAGAAATCTTGGTATTACCAAAGAGAATATTGATGCCATTCAGACTGTTCCTTACCAAAAGTTAGTTGAAGAATCTATGAAAGCACAGGTGGAAACGGCAGGTGAATTTGGTCTTCGTGGTGCGTTAAGCGGTCAGATCGCTATGGATTGGGAGCCTGTTGTTGATGGCGATTTTCTTCCAACAAACCCGGTGACCCCAGATTCCTTTGCTTTGTCTGGTAAGGATGTTCCATTACTGATTGGTTCAAACCTCAATGAATGGGCAGGTATGAATCTTGTTATGGGATCTGACAAGGGCAAATCCTTTACTGATGCTGAAATCGAGCAACGTTTAAGCAATACCTACGGAGCGAAAAAAGAGCAAGTCGTTACTGAGTTTTTAAATGCATATCCTGAGAAAAACAAAGAAGATGCGCTGTATTTCGATGCATTCATACGCTTGCCATTGCTTAAAATTATGAGCCATAAGGCAGACCAAAATGGCGCGCCTGTTTATGCGTATGTGATGAGTTATGGTTCACCTCTTGCCTACCACACAGCGGAAATCCCATTAGTCTTCAATAGTCCTAATGCGGTACCACCAATTTCTACTGGTTCTGAAAAGTCTGAAGCAGAGAAATTAGCTGATGAGAAAATGGCCGAGACGATGAGTAGTGCGTGGATTGCTTTTGCGAAAACGGGTAAGCCTTCAGCGCCAGAACTACCTGAATGGCAAACCTACACTCGTGATAATGGTGCAACCATGATTTTTGATACGGAAAGTAGGTTGGCTCATGGACACGACCGTAATCTGATTAAGATTCTTGCTCCGGATTATCAGTGGTAATTGAACCAGAGAAACGATACTCAATCATGGGATGGCAAGAACGATGTAAATTGTCCTTGCCATTTTTTTGATAAGGAGGAACCAATGAAAATTGGCCTAAGTGAGCTAAAGGCTTTCAGAACTATTGCTGAACAAGGAAGCTTGAGTGCTGCGGCGAGAGTGCTTGGTGTGTCTCCATCGGCACTAAGTCATAATTTGAAAAATATGGAACAGACATTAAATGTCAGGTTGTTCAATCGTACTACTCGTTCTGTTTCACTGACTGAGGCTGGGGAGCAATTCTACCGTCGCATTGTACCCTCTATGGTGGATCTTCAAGAAGCGGTAAGCGAGCTTTCAGAGACGCAAAACAACCCTTCAGGCATTATTCGTATTAGTTCTGCGGATTCTGGTTCTGTGCCTCTCATTGCCCGTTTTCTTCCGCAATTTTTTGTCAGGTATCCCGATATTAAAGTGGAGATTGTCGCCGAATCCCGGTTTATAGATATTGTATCTGAACACTTTGATGCAGGAATTCGTCTAATGGAATCTGTACCGGCCGATATGATAGCGATTAAGTTGACACAGCCTATGCGAATGATTGCCGTAGCTGCACCGGCGTATTTTGAATCTCATTTAACTCCAGACATGCCAGAACAACTAAAGCAACATAATTGTATTCGCTATCGGTTTGATAGTGGTTCGCTGAACTTATGGGAGCTGACAGATGGTGAACAATCAATCACGATTGATGTTGATGGATCTCTGACCCTGGGTAATACCAATTTAATGATTGAAGCTGCATTGAACGGCATTGGTATCGCTTGGGTGCCTGAGCCTCAGGTAATACAGTATCTTGATAATGCTGAGTTGGTTAGGGTTTTGCCACAGTGGTTCACCCCGTTATCAGAACTCTGTTTGTACTATCCGGCTAATCGTTTTCCGAGGAGCGTTTTCCGTATTTTCACGCAGGCGTTACGTGAATGGGTTAAGCAATCATAAGGTTTGGTGATGCGTATAAACGCACCACCGATTTAGTTAAAGAGTATCGCTGAAGAATGTTTTCATTTTGTTCAATGCCTTACCAACATATTCCGGTTTCCAATAAGTCTGAATATGGGTTGCACCTTCAATAAGAAATAGTTCTTTACTCGCTGCATTTGTTGCTTTTTTATAAGCATCTTCTGTCATATAAAGCGTATCCGCTTTATTACCGGCCATCATTAACAATGGCTGAGTAAGCAAGTCGATATGATCTGTTGCATCAAACTGCATAAGATCGAGCAGGTTACTCATTGGATAGCGGAAAGTAGAATTAGGGTGCGCATGGGTTCTGCCGTAATAAATAAATCCTTCACGATAGAGATCGAAAGGCATTTTTTCCAATTGTTCATCAGTGATAGAAGAGAGATCTGCATCTGCTGCATAGATAGTTTCACCACCGCTAGCTTGTTGCGCGCGTGCATCAGAGGCTTGCTGTAAGCGTTGTTGGATGGTGTCGAGCTGCGACTGCATAAAACCATCACGTCTTACAATGCCAGAGTTGAACATGCTAAGGGTTGCGATGGATTTGAAGCGTTTGTCTGTTTCGGCTGCAGCAAGAGAATAACCACCGCCGCCACAAATACCTAACAGGCCAATTCGGTTAGTATCGACACCTGGGTATTGAGCGATGTAATCAGCCATACCGTGAATGTCTTCGATTCGGTTGGCAGGTCTGTCTGTATTGCGTGGTTCACCGCTGCTTGCGCCCTGATAGGCCGCATCTGCAGTGATGGTTATGTATCCCATTTCAGCTAGATGTTGAGCATAGAGACCAGCAACTTGCTCTTTCACCCCTCCATTTGGGTGGGCAACGACAATAGTAGGGTATTTTTTGCTGGAATCATAATTGGCAGGCGTATAAACGTTTGCCGATATTTTCAGACCATGAAGGTCATAATTTACAGGGTGAATATTCACTTTGCCTGCGACGTTTTGTGTGATAGCACCTTCATACGTAAGAGTGAATGGGTTTTGTTGATAATCTGCTGCGGAGACGCTTGTACTTAGGCCAATAACTGCGGCTAGCAGTGTAGTTCTTAATATTTTACGTGTCATTATGAGTTCCTTGTTACATATAAATATTGAGGAATACCACAGATGATAACGAGTGGAGGCTTACGTGTTGGTGACGCGGAACTAACAAAAATGTAAGGAAAGGAAGTCAGCTTAAAACGGCTATTAAATTTTCCATCACCATTGAATATTACAAATATGACAGGTAGTTGTCAGCTCATTGATAGGTGGCGACCTGTAGAATTAACTAGATTAACTACAGCATGAACGGTGCTGTTTGGGATAGACCATGAAACTACTTTTAATCGAAGATGAAGATAAAACCGTAAGTTATCTTAATCGGGCCCTTAAAGGGGAGGGGTTTACCATTGATATTGCGAATGATGGTATTGATGGCCTCTACCTGGCTAAGGAATTTGATTACGATGTGATTATTTTGGATGTCATGCTGCCCGGTATTGACGGTTATGAAGTCGTCACTCGATTACGTCAGATCAAACAGACGCCTGTATTGATGTTATCCGCCAGAGGTTCGGTTGAAGAGCGAGTCAAAGGGTTGCGTAGTGGCGCGGATGACTATATGCCCAAACCCTTTTCTTTGATTGAGCTTATTGCTAGGGTTCAGGCTTTATTACGTCGTCGTTCTACTGATGGTACCGATATTACTCAGTTCAAATTACATGATCTGCACTTGGACTTGATGGCCCGACGCGTCACCAGAGCCGGAGAGAGACTTGATCTAACCGCGAAAGAGTTTTCTTTGTTAAGTTTGCTAGCTCGCCACCAAGGCGAAATTCTATCGAAGATGATGATTGCGGAGCAGGTTTGGGACATGAATTTTGATAGTGATGCCAACGTTGTTGAAGTAGCGATAAAACGTTTGCGAGACAAAGTAGATAAGCCGTTTGGTACCAAGTTACTGCATACCGTTCGTGGTATGGGGTATGTTCTCGAAATACGCCCATGATGATTGGTAAGTTGAGGTAAGGATGTTGAAAAATTCGATAGCTGGTCGATTGTCACTGATGTTTGCGTTGGCCTCTTTAATTTTTGTGTCTGTCTATGGACTGGTGCTCAGGGATTCATTGCATACCTCGCTTCAAAATCAAATGCACAATGAGTTATTGTTCAGGGCCAATCTAATAGAGCCCTGGATTAAGTCTCGAACGGACGGCAATAGTTGGCAGGCACTGACTGACAAGCTGGATAATTTATCTGCAACGGAAGGCAATCGAGTCCGGTATGGCTTTCATTCAGACAATATGTCGGTAAATCAGGAATTGTATGCGTTGTCGGATCTGCAATGGCAGAATTTAAGTGATGGCTTCAGCAAAATACCATCAGTAGATGATGTAAATTGCTCGACATTTTTGTATATCGCATCGATCCCTGCGAGTGAGAATAGGGGAGCCATTCGTTATGTGATCGCCATCGATTCAACCAGCTATGTCGGAACATTAAGAGAGTTCACTCAGATTCTAATTGTTAGCACCATTTTTGGCGTAGTGATAGTTGCAGTCGTGGGCTTTTTCATTGCGAAGATAGGATTAAAGCCATTAAAGCAATTAAGTGAGCAGACTAAAACATTGGTTCCCAGTGAGAAAGGACACCGATTAGATACTTTAGCGTTAGATGTTGAGTTAAAAGATCTTGCCGCCTCTTTTAATGATGTTCTGGATAAGCAAGAGATTGCGTGGAGGCAGTTAGAAAGTTTCAATGCGGATGTCGCTCATGAATTAAGGACTCCACTGACGAACTTGATTGGCCAAACCCAATTAGGCCTGGCGCATAAGCACGATTTTAATGACTTGCAAGATTTACTCGGGTCTAACTTGGAAGAATTAGAAAGAATGACGTCCATTGTGAATGACATGCTTTTCTTGAGTCATGCACAGGCCGGTGATCATGCGACCCAGACATCCAAGGTTTCTATACGAAATGAATCACTAAAGACCATTGAATACATAGAACCATTGTTACTCGATAAGCAACTTGAAATTGTTGTTCATGGGGATGCTGAAGCTCGCATTGACCATCGATTGTATCATCGAGCGCTGGCGAATTTACTCAGTAACTCCGCTCGTTACGCTTATGATAATTCAACGGTGGTGGTCGAGATTAAACGAGATCACAAGATGGTTTCTGTCTCGGTTACAAACGAAGGTGACCCTATTGATACTGAGCATTTACATCAATTATTCGAACGTTTCTACCGTTTAGATTCCTCCCGGAGCAGTAGCCATATCCATCATGGCTTGGGGTTGTCGATTGTTAGCGCCGTCGCTTTGATGCATCAAGGCACTGTTTTTGCCACTAGTCAAAATGGGATGAATACTTTTGGCCTGACAATGTCATTAGGATCGAGGGAATGTGCGTCAGAAAATACAGAGCAGGAAAGAACCGAACATCTTAATTCGGGCAATTTTTCAATGAGTTAAAAGAAAACTTACGAACTTGTCAGGTACTCGTAAGCCTCATGAAATCAACACTTCGATAGTATTGGTTAAAGATATTGACCATCTTTAATACAAAGGAAGTTTTGATATGAAGAGATTGATTACTCGTTTGGCATTAGGTTCGCTGTGCACTGCGTCTTCAGCATTTGCTCCTGCTATTGCTTCAACAGAGGATAATACTCAAACAATCACTCGTGCGGAACAGCATCAGTACAATAATGCACCGGCGAGTAATTTTTCTGGGCAGGCGCAATTTGCCCGATTTCCCGTTCTTCCTTCATCAGGAAATGTTGCACCAGCAGTCGTTTCGTTTGAAGCCAATACAATAACCAAATGGCATATTCATCCGCACGGTCAGTATCTGATTGTCACAGAGGGCGAAGGACGTACGCAAGAATGGGGAAAGCCAATTCAGGTTATTCATAAAGGTGATATCGTCTGGTGTCCGCCGGGTGTAAAACACTGGCATGGGGCGAGTGAATCGAGTGCTATGACGCATATCGCGATCAGTCCGATTTCAAATGACGGAAAAGCGGTGACGTGGCTGGAAAAAGTAGAACTTCCAGCAGCGTCCACTTCGAAACCCAAGCCGCCAGGTAAACTGGATCCGGTTATTTTGACAGATGAACAACTGAGTTTAATTCCCATTGCAGCATTTACTGCAACCGGGCAACTGGAAAAACTCAAGCCAGCGTTAGTTAATGGGTTAGAGCAAGGACTAACCGTCAATCAGATTAAAGAAGTATTCGCTCATCAGTACGCTTATGTCGGCTTCCCCCGAGCTCTAAACGGCATGCTAACGCTGAGATCGTTACTGGAAGAGCGCACCGCGAACGGCATTCACGACAATATGGGTGTGTTACCCAACGACTTACCAAAGAGTACAGATTATTACCAACGTGGTAATCAGACGTTGGCTTACCTCAATCAGGTGCCTGTGGAACAGGTCTCTGGCCCACTGTTTAATAATTTTTCGCCTACGGTCGATCACGCATTAAAAGCGCATCTGTTTGGCTATTTGTTTAGCCGGGACAACTTACCCCATCTTTATCGTGAACTTGTGGTCGTGAGCTCGTTATCTGCCCTTGGTGATGTCAATGCACAGCTCCGTTCACATTTGAGAATTGCAACGACTTTAGGGGTTGATGCTACACAAATGGACAGAGTCTTTTCTCAATTTGAGCAGGCTATGGGCGGTGATTTAACCACTAACGCTAAAAGCGTCTTACTGCAATTACAGTGATCTGAAATGGTTGCAGATGAAGTTGAAATATCAACTTCATCTGCGACACAACTCTACATCGTTATTGAATTATTCATAAATTAGGAATCCCTATGACGAATACTATGTCAGCACTTATTCGTTTGATGCTGCTTGCCTTTGTTGCGACTTCAAGTGCTAAGGCTATTGCCGATGATGGATCCAGTAAGGCTCAGCCACATAACATATTGGTGGTTTACTTTTCCCAACCCGAGGATGTTTCTTTAGACGGCGTTGACGCGGTATCAGGCGCGAGTGTACTTCAAAAAAATCAGCAGAGGTTGGGGGCCACTCAGTATATTGCTCATCTAATAAAGGAAAAAGTTGATGCGGATCTTTATCGCATCGAACCTGAACAACCTTATCCACGTGTACATGGGCCGTTAGTTGATTTTGCTGAGCAGGAAAAGAAAAACAACGCTCGTCCCGAAATAAAAGAATCTCTGCCAAACTTGGAGCAATACGACATTGTGTTTGTCGGTTACCCAATTTGGTGGTATCGGATGCCGATGATCCTTTATACCTTTTGGGAGGAAAACGATTTTAGTGGCAAAACGATTATTCCATTTTCAACTCATGGTGGTAGCCGACTTTCAGGAAGTGTTCGTGAAATTCGAAAGCTCCAACCTAATGCACATGTGGTAACCGATGCGTTTACCATATCAAGAGATGATGTTGCTGATAGTTCGACACCAGATGAAGTGTATGAATGGCTAGAAGAAATAAAAGTGAAATAGATATTCATATGGTCATTAAACGTAAATACATCTATCAGGTCATCCAGGATGGAGTAATGATTATCTTGCTGGGAGCTCTTATGGGATTCCATTTGTGGCAAGAGAGCACACATGAATGGCTGGGCGTGGCTTTTTTGCTCATAGTGTTAAAGCATCTGTTACTCAATACTCATTGGTTTCGAAAAATACGCCAGGGAGACTATGACCTGTTCAGGTCTCTGAAGTTGATAGTTAATTTAATACTGGCAGGGTTACTTATTGCTGCAATCGTAAGTGGGTTGATGCTTTCGCAGTATCTCTTTCCAGACCTGAGCATTCACAATTCATCAGACGTCATTCGTATAACGCATATGAACAGTGTGCATTGGTTGCAAGTTGGAATCGCTATACATCTCGGTATGCATTGGAAAATGCTATCAAGGTTTTTTCTTCAGCTTTGGAGTATTGTTGAAAAATCACTCATCGTGAAAATCTGTACTTTATTATCGATACTATTTTCAATCTATGGTTCGAATGTATTTGTTGCTCGAAATATGAGCGATTATTTATTATTAAAAGTTGATTATGCCTTTTTTGATTATGATGAGTCTGTCGCTGCTTTTTACTTTGATTATATAGCTGTCACCATCTTATTTGCGTACGCAGTGAGATTTTTACTTTGGATCTTGTTATTCAAAAATGATTAATTTTTATGATTATAATTATTAAAATTTCTGAACTAGTGGATATGTGTAATTTTGGCTTAGGGATACTTTTAAAATGGTGAAAAATACAGTTGCTATCGACTCTACATTTTATTTCAATTTTTATGAACGGTCTTTAAAGTTTAGCGAAGATGAAATATACGTTTTGGGTGAGAACGAAGCTAGGATATTACACTTACTCATTGACCATCCATATAAAGAAATCACCCGGAAGGAGATATATCAAGAAGTATGGAAAAACCGTGGAATAGACGTTGACGACTCCAGTATCACTCAAGCGATATCAACGCTTAGGAAGAGTCTTGGTGATTCGGCAAAATCACCAAGATACATAATGACTGTACCTAAAACGGGCTATAAATTTATAGCAACGGTAGAATTTTTAGACAACGCAAATGATGGACGTACTGAGAATAATTCGGAGGTTTTAGAAAGTAATAATTTCGATATCATAAGGGAAGAATATATCAGGTCAGAGTCCATTGATTCAAGTTTACCAAAAGAGGATAAATATATTTCAATGGTAAGAAAGATGAAAAATAAAGTAATCATTAGTTGGTATGAACTCACTGTATTCTGTTTTCTGATTATTTTAACTGTACTTCTTATCTATGACTTTAATGACCCTCAAGGTACACTTTTTCAATTGTATAATAAGTTAGGCCTTTTGTGATTAATGACCAGGTCAAGTGTCATTCTTTACTATTAATCATTATGCATGTTTTTTGATAATGCCTATCAAATTATGGAGGCTAATAAGTTCACTAAGTTTCTTTATACTTCACTTTTTCATGGGGTGAAATTCGGATTATCTATACTTTAAATTGAAGCGCTTGATTTTGATATTTTATCTGAAAGTATCTCCAAGAATTCGAGCCGATTTAAAGTACTTTCCTTACAAAAATGTAAGGTAACGGTAAGCGTACTGTTTATTTAGACTAATATTATTGAAAGTCAAGCGTAGTGACGACAGTCTTCCCAGCAATCCAGAAAAAGTCGTTGGATAGTAGCGCAGTCGAAATATTAGTACTTGGCTGGTCTGCCTGGACTACAAGAGAACGAAAAATCGGTAAACGACTTAAGACAATTATTAAGGAAAGCTAACATGAGTATTAAAAATGGTAACGATGTTAGAGACGATCAAACTATAACAATGGATCGGCGTAAATTTATTGTCGCGGGGGCAAGTGTAGCAGCAACCTCAATGTTGTCTTTTGCTACTGCAGCACAAGCCAGTTCAGAGCAGAGCTCTTCTGGTGTTGCAGGCTCCAAAAAGTCACAGAGCACTTCGGATATAGGGAAGCGAAAATTAGGTTCCCTTGAAGTATCAAGTATTGGTATCGGTGTCCAAAATATGCACCGTAAGTTCGATACTACAGTACCGTATCGTCCACAAATGATTAAGATTCTACGTGAGGCATACGAGCGTGGTGTCACTTTCTTCGATACAGCAGAGGCGTATGGCCCTTTTGAGAACGAGCGAATTCTTGGCGAAGCCATTAGTCCATTCCGAGATAAAATTAAGATCACCTCAAAATTTGGATGGAATATAGACCCCAAGACTGGTAAGCGTGGTCCTGGGTTAAACAGTCGGCCAGAGCATATTAAGATTGCAGTAGAAGGCTCGCTTAAACGTCTGGGTACTGATCATATCGATCTTCTTTATCAACATCGTGTTGATCCTCAAGTGCCGATTGAAGATGTCGCTGGAGCCGTCAAGGATCTTATGGACCAGGGTAAAGTTTTGCATTGGGGACTTTCAGAACCCGGTATTCAGACGATTCGTCGTGCACATGCTGAATTACCGTTGACTGCTATTCAAAATGAATATTCGATGGCTACCAGAGATCAAGAAAAGGCAGTGATACCACTTTGTGAAGAACTGGGAATTGGTTTTGTGCCTTGGTGGCCTTTGAATTGTCAATTACTGACAGGATGTATTGACGCTGAAACTAATTTTGCACCTGGCGACTTTCGTTCCTCTACTCCACGCTTTTCACCAGAAAATCTTGCTCACAACATGCAGTTAATTGAGCTTATTAAGCGTTGGGCTGATCGTAAGAATGCTGTTCCTGCGCAGATCCCCCTAGCTTGGCTTATGGCGCAGAGACCATGGATAGTGCCTATTCCTGGTACAACCGTAATGGCGCATATGATCGAAAACGTCGGTGCAACTGATGTTAAATTTACACCGAATGAGCTAACAGAACTGAATGCGGAATTAAATGCTATTGAAATACGTGGACAACGTCTTCCAGACGGAGTTCTGGCTTTCTCTGGTGTAGAGGCACCTTTGAAAGGCTAGTTTTTAGATTAACTCTAATCCACTGGTATTATTTTTGTGTAGGAGGAGAGCGACAGTATCATATAAGTTAAATGACACTGTCGTTCTTTTTAAAAAAAATGTATTAAAGGAATAAAGTCGCTATCGTTAGGGCTATCCTAGTTACCCCTTTATTCCTCTTCTGCACAAAATGTGAATATGTTAAATGTTACTTGAACATTCATAGTTACTTGTTGGTTACCATTTCATCTCGCCAGTACTTACTTTCGCCCCAATGGTTAAACCTTCACTAACTGGCAATGTGGGGTATGCTATTTTCATCTTTTCAACCAATCCACCTGCATTTTCAGCTCTAGATAATTCAGTTTCAAATTTTAAGAAAAATGACGTTCAAGGTTATCAAGATTGTTTGAAAGAAAATTTGTGTTGGTTTTTGTATCACATAAGGCCACACTAGAGCAAAATGCACCTAGCGCAGCATGTGAGAATATAATTTCAATGATATAATTTATATTCGTCTTTACATATACTGCTGCCACCACAACGTAAATGTTTGGTCGTGCTGATCAACATTAATTGACTCACCAATAAGCGGGGTCATTAATCTATAACTCTGATTTTGGCTTACTTGATGAATACGTTCTAACGGCTCATACCAGGCATGATGAGAAAGCTTAAACTTACTGTTGTGTGATGGTAAAACAGCTTTGGTTCCTAAGTCTTTCGCTGCTTGAACGGTCTCTTCAGGTGTCATGTGAATATATGGCCAATCATCGTTGTACTGACCATCTTCAAGTACTGCGATGTCGAAGTTACCTAACTTCTCTGCAATTTGCTTAAAGTGCGGACCATAGCCACTGTCACCACCGAAGTAGATTTTGTGTTGACCAGTTATGATTGCAAATGAACCCCATAGTGTTTTGTTGCGTTCAAGTAAGCGGCCTGAGAAGTGTTGGGCTGGCATAATGTGAATAGTTAAATCTTTTTTCTCAAAACGACTAAACCAATCTCCCTCATGGATCATATTTGAATCAAAACCCCATTGTTCAAAGTAAGAACCGACACCCAATGGTGTGACTACCTCATGAATTTTGTCCTTAAGTGCGTCTATGGTAGGGAAATCGAGATGATCCCAGTGGTCATGAGTAATCAGAAGATAGTCGATTTCAGGTATGTCTTCCGCCGTATAAATGTTACTTCCTTCGAACGGTGTATTAGTCATAGGTACAGGTGAAGCATTGCTACTAAATACTGGGTCAATAAGGAAAGTGTTTCTCTCTAACTGCATGAAGTAGGACGAATGCCCCATCCATACAATCGTATTCTCTGAAGGATCTAGCTGCATCAAATCCGTTTTCTGAGAAGGAATAGGTTGCGCCGGAATAGAATCGGTATCTTTTCCAAATACAAACCTGTATAAACGCGAAGCACGACTCTCAGTGCTGGTGATTAGCGGTCGTTCAATTGGGTTCTTAAAAAAGCCGTTTTCGTAATGATCACTGTTAACTTGTGTAGTAACAATGGGATCAGCTAATGCTGGTCGGTTGATGTAGACGCAACCGTAAACAATAATAATGGTCAATATAACAAGTAGGATTTTCACTAATAAACCTTAGTATTTGCAATCAATGCCAGTTAAAGATGCTACGCGTTTTCTTTTGATGCCTTAAGCCAATTTTTCCATCGCATGCGATGCATCGTGTAGAAAGTAGTAAATGAGATGAATACGAAAATAGAAATATGATGAAATATAAAGCCGGGGAGGTTTGAAAAGTCCCACATAAACAGAACCGGATTCATCGTTAGTTTATCTACCATCACCATTTCCTTAAAGCTGATGATCCCCTGAATAGATACCGCTGCTAACAGCAGTTTCATTCCTATATGCACAGGTGCTTTGCGTATAAAACTATATCGGGTAAACCAGCTGGCAACCTTATTGCCGTTTAAACCTGCATGCATCGCAACTAAAGCGAATAGCCAGTAACCCGCAGCGATATGAACAGAGCGAATAAAGTAGCCCGGGTTTTCAGAGATATTGGGGAGTACTTCACGAGAAACCAACAAGCTGGTCATCAGCAGAGTAAGAGCCGTAAGGATCAAACACCCATTAAGCAAAACTATTATCAGAGGCTTCGGTTTCTTAATGTGCTTGTTTATGTGACGGTACCATAAACGGTTATAAGTATTATGCAGTGCAATAAATAAGAATAGTGCGGCACCTAGCCACTCATGAACTTTATTTCCTTGCCAATAATAAGCAAGACATAGGATGACCATCAGCAAAGAAAAGCTATCAAACACCAATCGAACAGGCATTTTCGGGGAAAATTTAAATATACTCATATCTGATTTAGTGCTCAAAACTAATGAGATCACGGTAGGTATAGGTATATTCATTTGATTCCCGTGAGCTATGGCAAGATTGGCAACGCTCGGTATTTTCATCCATATTGATGCGACCGTCTCCCCAGAACCACTGGAATTGCCAGTCACCGGTGCGTCTGTAGGCAGGGTAGTCCTCTCCCCATTTTTCACCTTTTTCCATCACAAAGTAACGATATATTTCACCGTTACGATAATCTGCGAGCACAAAATGCGTACCGTCTGGCGCAGGCATTCCATTTTGTAAGGCGTCTATAGTGGTTTGGTTCGTCAGAATGTGTTCGGTAACCTCACCTCGTGTCACCGTTGTGTAGTGAACAAGGTCATCGAGATTCGGTAGTGTGACCCGGTTTTCCTCTGCAACCGAGATCGACGTTATAAGGGATGTCGCGAAACATAATAAAATTGTTGAGATCTTAGATAATGCCATGACTTTCTCCGTAACTATTCCTAAAGGTGGAGCTGTAACTTTTAAGGTGACAGAATAATCAAAGTAAGCCGGTTATTAGTCTAACTCGTCAGTAATCGACAATAGGTAAGTGACCTGAATAAATGGCTTCGTTGAATGTAGTAATTGTTCGGCCAGTATACTGAAAGGGAATTTGATGATTATGCGTGCTTGATGATAGGGTTTATTAAATATTCTAATTAATAGATATTTTTGGTTTGGTATGACAAATCAAATTGATAGGAAATTATTTGAAGGTAAGCGCCTAACCAATTGTTAAACATAAATTAAGGGTTATTAATTAGTACAGCTCATAAGTGCTTTCATATTTAGCGGGGTTATCTGCCAGTAACAAATCGTTACTATTTGCGGCATCCATGATCCTGCTATTCGAAGGAAAGCACAATGAAACCAACTTATTCAAAAGTAGACGGTGACGTTAATAAAATGCACGTCTTGGCGATAGTACTGGCTAGTTACTTTGTTATCTTGCTCGATACTTCGATTGTCATTACCGGACTACCTGAAATTCGTCTTGCCTTCGGTTTAACAACAACAGAGTTATCCTGGGTTCAGAATGCTTACACATTAAGCTTCGGTGGCTTTATGATGCTGGGTGCGAGAGCCGGGGACTTAGTCGGTCGTAAGCGCATGTTTATGATTGGCCTGACACTCTTTACTCTTACATCATTAGTTATCGGCTTAGCCCCGAATGCCACCACTATGTTTATAGCCAGAGCAGTTCAGGGGATGGGGGCTGCCATTCTTGCACCTTCAACATTAGCTTTGCTCTCTATTTATTTTTCAGAAGGTGAAGAGCGCACTAAAGCGTTGTCATATTATGCTCCAACAGCAGGGGTAGGGGCCAGTTTAGGTTTGGTCGCCGGTGGTGTATTTGCTGGCTGGCTAACATGGCGAGTCGGGTTCTTAGTTAACGTTCCTGTTGGTGTGGTATTAATGTTTGCCGGTCAGAAAGTGCTTAAAGAGTCCGATACTCATACTGGTAGCTTTGATCTTATTGGCGCGTTAACGTCAACTGTAGGCATGACTCTGCTGGTATTTGGTATTGTTGAATCTGCTTCTTTAGGCTGGGGAAACGTCATTACTCAAGCTTCATTATTAATAGCAGTGATATTGCTGACTGTCTTTTTTGTTCATGAAGCCAAAGCGGAACAACCTATTCTGCCATTGCGTTTATTTAAAAGCCGTGAACGTGTTGGTGCTTATTTAGCTCGCATGTTGTTCCTTGGCTCGATGGTAAGTTTCTTCTTTTTCTCAACACAGTTTATGCAGGGTGTTTTAGGCTTCACTCCGGTTGAAGCGGGATTAGGTTTCTTGCCGTTTACTATTCCAACGTTTTTTGCTTCACGCATGGTACCAAGATTTACAAAGCGTATTGGTAACCAGGGCGTGATGTATATAGCATTTGTTTTTCTGTTGGTTGGTTTGATTGGTTTGAGCATGGTGACAGCGCAGAGCAGTTATCTCTACGGTTTAGCTATCCCTATGTTAATTATCGGGTTTGGTAACGGTGCTGCTTTGGGTCCTTTGACCATCGCAGGTGTGGCTGGAGTTGGGAAAGAAGATACCGGGGCTGCATCTGGTCTGGTTAACGTAGCGCACCAATTAGGTGGCAGTTTAGGATTGAGTATATTGGTGGTTGTGTTTGCATCGGCCTCAACACCAAATTTAGACGGTGAACTACTGCTAGCGCATCAGATATCAGCCGCCTATCATGGCAGCGTGTGGATGATTGTCGGAGCGATTGCCATCATGTTGCTGTTAAATTTTATTCCGTCACTGTTAGTAAAATACGGGTTGCTTATGAAATCGGTTCAACAGCCATAATTGTAGTGCTATTTAAAGTAAATCGTCATACTTAGACTTTAATTGATGAATTAATTTCATAGGGGCATTTGGTTTTCTATACTTATAGCGGATAAATGCTCCTATAGAATGCTTTTCAATGCTTAATAGTCAGGTTAGATGATTTACGAATATGAATAAAAACTACAACGATCTCTTAGCTTTTGTGACGGTTGCCCGTGAAGGTAGCTTCACAAAAGCGGCGAGTTTGCTTGGTGTATCTCAATCGGCACTCAGTCATACTGTCCGAGGGCTTGAGCAACGTTTAGATGTCAGGCTGCTTAATCGCACCACACGAAGTGTATCACCCACTGAGGCGGGTGAACGTTTGATGAGTTCTGTTGCGCCTAAACTCTTTGAAATTGACCGTGAGCTAGAACTCATCAACGAGTTCAAATTGCGTCCGGCTGGTACAATTCGAATCACTGCGGCTGAACATGCGGTCAATACCATTCTATGGCCTAAAGTCCGGTCACTGCTTTTAGAGTATCCTGATATCAATGTTGAAATCAGTGTTAATTATGGTCTGGTTGACATTGTTTCAGAGCGTTTTGACGCAGGAATTCGTCTGGGTGAAAGTCTCGATCAGGATATGATAGCGATCCCTATTTCCCCCAAAATGCGTATGGCTGTTGTTGCTACACCGGAATACTGGAACAGACACGGTAAACCTGAAACTCCACATGAATTGGTTAACCACAATTGCATTAATATTCGGCTGCCTACATTTGGCGGCATCTATGCGTGGGAATTTGAAAAAGACGCTAAAGTTCTCAACGTGAATGTTAAGGGGCAGGTGATCATGACGAGTTCTCAAGGTCGGCTGGAAACTTCTCTGTCAGGCCTTGGGATCACCTATGTACCCGAAGATTTAGCACTGCAGCATATTGAAAGTGGCGAACTCGAACGAGTTCTTGATGACTGGTGCCCCTATTTCGACGGTTATTACTTATATTACGCAAATCGTCAGCTGTCTTCTCCTGCATTTAAATTACTTGTGGATGCGCTTCGTTATCATCGTAATTAATCAAAGATTGATTCATGAGCTGAGTTTCTAAGTGCATTAAGATTTTTGCCATTATCATTGGTTATTCCCGTTTCTATAATGAAGCTTCATTAGGTTAGAAAAGGAAATTACCATGAAAACTAGAGTACTGGGTTCTAGCGGTCTTGAAGTATCTGCGTTAGGTCTTGGCTGTATGCGAATGAGTTTTGCAGACAAACCCACAGACAAAAATGAAATGATCACTTTTCTGCGTCAGTCTGTTGAGGAAGGCGTCACGTTTTTCGATACAGCGGAAGTCTATGGTCCTTTCACTAATGAAGAACTACTTGGCGAAGCACTGGCTCCGTTTGATAAAGACAAACTCGTTATTGCAACTAAATTTGGTTTTAAACACAGACCAGATGGCACAGGCCCAACACCTTCACAAGGGTTTGATAGTCGACCAGAACAAATTAAACGTGTGGCAGAAGCGTCTCTTAAACGACTAAACGTTGAGTGTTTAGATTTGTTTTACCAACATCGTGTCGATCCTAATGTACCGATTGAAGATGTTGCAGGTGCAGTAAAAGATCTGATTCAGGAAGGCAAGGTTAAACACTTTGGTCTTTCTGAAGCGAATGCTGAAATCATCCGCAAAGCCCACGCAGTACAACCAGTCACGGCACTGCAAAGCGAATATTCTATTTGGTGGCGTGACATTGAAGCCGATATTCTTCCAACTTGTGAAGAGCTTGGTATTGGTCTTGTCCCTTATAGTCCCTTGGGTCGTGGATTTCTGACTGGTGCAATTACTAAGTCAACAACCTATGACAAAAGTGATTTAAGAAGTCATAACCCTCGTTTTACTGCTGAAGCGATTGATGCCAATCAGGTGGTTGTCGATCTCCTGGTTCGAATAGGTTATAAGCATGAAGCGACACCAGCTCAGGTCGCATTAGCCTGGTTATTAGCTCAGAAACCGTGGATTGTTCCAATTCCGGGGTCACGTAATCTCTCCCGACTTCAAGAAAATATGGCTGCTGCTGACTTAGTGTTAAGTAGTGGCGACTTAGATGACATCGCAACAGCAATGGCGAACATTGATGTTGTGGGTACCCGTTACTAACGACAATCTTAATTAAGTTCATTATTTATCAATGCAATACCGATGATCTGGCCGATTGTCGGTATTGTTTTCATCATGTAGGAATACAAATATATGCAAACGGTAAAGTTAAACAATGGTATTGAAATGCCAATTGTTGGCTTTGGTGTTTATCAAATCAGCGAGCCTAAAGAATGTGAGCAAGCGGTTATCGATGCCATTGATGTAGGTTATCGCTTAATTGATACCGCTGCCGCTTATATGAACGAAACCCAGGTTGGGAATGCAATCAAAACGAGTGGTATCGCCCGTGAAGAATTGTTCATTACGACTAAGCTATGGGTTCAGGATGTGAACTATGAAGGTGCAAAAGCACAGTTTGAACGTTCTCTGAATCGCCTACAAACGGATTATGTAGATCTGTATTTGATTCACCAACCATTTGGTGATGTACACGGTGCATGGCGAGCTATAGAAGAATTGTATAAAGAAGGCAAAATCAGAGCGATTGGTGTCAGTAACTTCACCCCAGATAGGCTGGCTGATTTAGTTGCGTTTAATAATGTGGTACCTGCGGTGAATCAGGTTGAAGTCAATCCATTCCAGCAACAATTGCAGCCGGTACTTTATATGCTTGCCAATGGCATTCAACCAGAAGCTTGGGCTCCGTTTGCAGAAGGTCGCCAAAACTTATTCACACATCCTGCACTTGCTCAAATTGGTGAAAAATACGGGAAAACAGTTGGCCAGGTGGTTTTACGTTGGGTTGTACAACGTAATATTGTGGCGCTAGCGAAAACTGTCCGTAAAGAGCGAATGATCGAGAATTTAAATATCTTCGATTTCGAACTGGATGCTCAAGATATGGCATTGATTACTTCGCTAGATACCGCTACCAGCGCGTTTTTCTCTCACAGAGATCCTGCAATGGTAAGTTGGTTAGCTGACCGTCGCATGGATATCTAATTGGATTAACAAATAGCAAAGAGAGGCAGTTGTCCTCTCTTTTTGTTTATGTGAGAGGGAGTGAATATGTGGAGTCGTTTTGTTTATATTCTGTTATTAGTGACGGTTAACGCTAGAGCTGAAGGTGGTGATGCCAGTCTCGAACAGGTATTTTTCCAACATAATAAAGTGCTTATTGTTTACTTAAGCCGCACGCAGAATACTAAGACTGTTGCCGATATGATCCAAAGATATACCAGGGGTGATCTTGTCTCTATTGAACTGGTAAAACCGTATCCGAGCAATTATCGCAAGACAGTAGAACAGGTTAGTCAGGAAAATGAATCCAATTATTTGCCAGGATTGAAAACTCATATAGAAAACATTGAACAATACGATACTGTATTTATTGGTTTCCCGACCTGGGGAATGCAACTACCGCCACCGATGAAAAGTTTTTTAAGTAGCTATTCGTTATCGGACAAAACCGTTATCCCTTTTAATACTAATGCAGGGTATGGTGTTGGAAGTAGTTTCGAACAAGTGATCCAATTGTGTAAAGGATGTAATGTCAGACAAGGCATTTCATTGGTCGGTGGTGTTGAACGTGATGGCAAATTACTGGAGATAAAAAAGCAGCGGGCAAAGGATGTGGAAGCAGAAGTAGTGCAATGGCTAAGTTCGTTGTGATGAAAAGAGTGACTCAGCCACTAATTCAATAATATAGTGGCTGAGTAGGGGGTGTTCTTAAGCAGTTTTATTTGTTGGACGTTTTGTCCAGAGAATCAAAGCGCTTAATGCCGTAAACAGACCGATTATCCAGGTCATTGTCCATGGCGTACCATCTTTGAATGTTGCTAACAGAAGCGTTGAAATAATGCCGCTGCCATACTGCAGTGATCCGATAACAGCAGACGCTGACCCCGCGTTTCGTTGCACTTCATCCAGCGCCGCTGCAGTAGAAGATGCCGCGATAATCCCGTTCATAGAAAAGAAGATGAATACAGGGATGATTATCACCCAAATGCCACCAAGTTCAGCTTTGACAGATATCATCATGATGGCAATGCTCAGTGTCGCTATTAGTGTTGTTACTTTGAGTAGGGCATCAAGACGGAAGCGATGGACTAATTGGCGGTTTACAAAGCTCAAACCCATCACACCGACAATGTTTACTGCGAACAACCAACCATAATGCTGAGGGTCAACACCATAGTAATCGATATAAACAAATGGTGAGCCGGTTATGAACGCGTAAGCAGCCACGTAATAAAAGGTCAGGCTAAGCGTGTAACGAATAAACGGTAGGTTTTTAAATAACTCAAAGTAGTTTGTAAACGCTGAACCTAACGATGCTTTGGTACGATTTTCTGGACTTAATGTTTCGGGTAAATAGAAAATCGAAAAGAACATGAACGTGCCGATGGCAGCTAATAACCAAAAAATCGAATGCCACGTGCTGAGCTTAATCATTTGCCCGCCCAACAGAGGGCCAATAATTGGAGCAACTGCCATAATGATGACCAGTGTAGACAACATATGTGCTGCTCTGCTGCGCGTATACAAATCACGAATCATTGCACGGGCAAGCATAGGGCCGGTACATGCACCCAGAGCCTGAAATACGCGCCAGAAAACAATCTGTTCGATACTCTGAGACATGGCACAACCAATTGAGCCTAAAGCAAATAATACCATACCGATAAACAATGGGATTCGACGCCCAACATGGTCGCTAATAGGACCCCAAATCAATTGAGCGATGGCAAAACCAATAAGAAACCCAGTAACAGTAAGCTCGGCATCACCTTGCAATTCGGTGGCCATTGTCGGCATTGCTGGAAGGTAGATGTCTGTCGAAAGTGATGTAAATGCCATCAAAGCACCAAGTATCGACATAAATAAAATACCGGTGGTTGGCGAGGCTGCCCGTTTGGTTATTGAAGCTTCGTTATTCATAGAGTCTTAAT
Source organism: Vibrio olivae (assembly GCF_042428525.1). Lineage (NCBI taxonomy): Bacteria > Pseudomonadati > Pseudomonadota > Gammaproteobacteria > Vibrionales > Vibrionaceae > Vibrio > Vibrio olivae. The sequence goes on along the minus strand of NZ_JBHMEP010000001.1, from coordinate 1,252,002 downwards.
CACTTCCTAATAAAAGATGTCGTTAATATGGCGATGAATGTTCGCCTTTTAACATTTTAACAAACTCGAATTACTTCAATAATCGACTAAAACGTAATGCTGATATGAAATTAATTCATTAATTACTGTGGTAATTTATTTTCTAATGGCAGGCGATAATTCATCCACTTTTTTGAAAGGTTAGACCATTGTTACGTTTGTCATTGGGATTAGATTTGATCGCACCAGATTGTAGGAGTGGAGTGTTCCGTCATAAGGCATAGGATTTCACGATAACGATGAAGAGAGCAAGCTCATGAAATTGAATACAAAAGAACAAGCCATTATTCCAATCGCTGCGTTTACCGCTAGTGGTGATTTGACAAAACTAAAAGCTAGCATTAATCAGGGGCTGAATCTTGGATTAAGCATTATTGAAATAAGAGAGGTACTTCAGCAGATGTACGCTTATGCAGGCTTTCCTCGCAGTTTAAACGGATTGGGTACATTGCTGGAGACAGTAACAGAACGTAAGGTTCAGGGACTAATAGATGATCTGGGTATTGAAGCAAGTCCCTTTCCAGAAGGAAGAACAAGCTTTGAACTAGGTAGCGAAAATCAAACGCAACTGGTTGGACGGCCAGTGACTGGAGATCTGTTTGAGTTTTCTCCTGAGATTGATCGTTACTTAAAAGCGCACCTTTTTGGCGATATATTTCAGCGAGATATATTGAGTTGGAAAGTGCGCGAATTAGCGACGATAGCTGCTTTGGCAAATATACATGGTGTAAATAGCCAGCTCCGTTCTCATTACCTTATCAGCATGAACAACGGCGTAACTTCAGAACAATTGAAAGAATTCATACAGATTCTGCAAAAAGAATGTGGAGAGACCATTGCCTTAAATGCTAAGCGAGTGCTGGAAGAAGCATTGGCTTAGCCATCCATAAACATTAAAAGAATTAGATTTGGAGAGAATGATGAGCATTCAAACAGATAAATTAATCCCTGAAGAATTACAAGCTGATACATTCAGCGGTAAAGGGCTCTTTTCTTTCGGTGATGAGAATAGAGCATATGCGGATTTTTTACTGGGACAAGCTACTTAGCTTAACTAAATATTCCAGGCATTATTGTAGCAAATGTTACCTTTGAGCCGGGTTGTCGCAACTTCTGGCATATTCACCATAAAGGCGGGCAAGTTCTGCTCGCTACTGGTGGTCGTGGTTGGTATCAGGAAGATGGTCAGCCTGCACGAGAACTCCATCCTGGCGATGTGGTGCATATCGCTCCAGAAACACAACACTGGCATGGCGCTGCAAAGGACAGTTGGTTTTCTCATGTTGCTATTGAAATCCCTGCTGAAGGTTCAAGCAATGAATGGATTAGAGAAGTCTCTGACGAAGAGTACAACCTTCTTAAATAAGTAAATCTGAACTGACACCAGGCTGTATTTCTCAAACTCTTAGTTTGTTGATTCGGAACTAAGGGTTATTTAACTTAGGATGAGTTTAAAGATGAAAGCAATACATTCAATTTATGTGGCACTAGCTATATGCAGTGCTTTTTTTAGTGGTTTCATAAGTGCAGAAGAAATGGAAACAACAATGTCTGATAAATCAGTTGCTATAACGCTGACGGTTGATAGCACAGTCATTACGGCGACACTAGATAATAGTCAAACAAGTAGTGAGTTTTTAGCTACGCTACCAAGAACCATGTCGATGACTCGTTACGGTGACCGTGAATACTACGGCAAGGTTGGTAAAGCAATTTCTGAAGAAGGTCAGAAAATCGATGACTTTAGTAACGGCGATGTTACTTACTACGCTGCCGGCAGATCGTTTGCCATTTTCTATGCTAAAGAAGGTGAATCTAGTCAATCTGGGTTGATTCGGATGGGAAAAATAACGTCTGACTTGCGTGATTTTGAAAAGCTTTCGGGTGCTGTTGAGATGAGAATTGAGGTGGGTGAAAGGTAGTGGTGTGTATAACAATAATAATATTTTTATTACGCGATGAGAGAGATTACTTGTACTCACACATAAAACTCACCTTGCTTTCATTTGCATGATCATCATCAGGTTACTGAGGTGAGCTTGACCATACGATTTTCTGACTATTTTTAGGTCATCATCATTCGTAGAAAATAGAGAAGTGGAGCTGTTAGACGACTCCATTACGTAGTTGTATTAGTTCCAACTATTTCCCCAAAATTGTGATTTGGTATTTACGCACTGTCCTATTTGTGGTCAACTAAAATCGAGGGTTTGAACGAATTGTGTGCGTCGAGGATTATCCTTCAGGTTGAAATCTTACTTACTTTTTGCGTGTCATCTCCTCGGTATTTTGTTCTAGTTGGGATATTCTGTTTTTTAATTGATTAATCTTTAATGCAGAACTCTCTGCGAGTTCACTTAGTTCCTGAGCTTTTTCTAGTGCTTGTTTGGTTTCAATGGCTTGGTTAGCTACAGTCGCTTCCAACTCTTTAATTTTAGTGGCTTGGCGACTGGCTGTTGTTTTTGCTCCATAACGCTGACGTGATTCGACATATTCTTGCAAAGATTTTTCACTTCTGTGAGTCATCTTCTTACTTACTTGATGTCTGATTACTGGCTCGCTGGTATCGAACCCCAGTTCATGACTAATTGCTAGTTCTCGGTCCAATTCATCATTAGCGTAACGGTGACGTAAGCTGTAGAGTGATTGTCCTTTGGGCCATCCTAACTTAGTTGTGATAGTACTGAATATTTTGGTTATATCACTGGGTTGAAGTGGGATACCACTATTGGGTTTTAAAAACAGGTGGCCATGATGTTCTTCGTATTGATTTTTTTTGATAAATGGTATGAGCGTATGTTTAATGAAAGTCCTAACAGCAAGAGCTGTTCCAATAGGAAATTCAATGGGCATTGAGTTGCCACCCTTTTGTTTTAGTGGGCGTACCTCTAATTTATTGTGTGAATTATCAAATAACTTTTTTTCAACGTCACTACCGATGAATTGTGACTGTATAAAACTTGCCATGGCCACAGGTCGAGTACCAGTGTCGCCTATTATTCGGGATATCATCAACAGACATTCAGCTTCGTAATCTTTGAAGTTTTGGATTATGTAATCTTGTAGTTCGGTAACTTGATGGTCTTCAGCGCTCTTTGAGTCCTTATTTTTTGGAACATTTCTAAATCGCTTTGGATACAAAAAAATTTTTGCGGGTTCTTTCCTACCGTTGCGCCTGGCTTCATCTCTGTTTGGTAACTCTGAGGTGATTTGAAAAGCAGGCCCTTCCATTGTGCACGGTCCCAGTAAAGTTGGTAGATAAATTTTTTGTTTTTGAGCCCAATAATAAAATGTATAAATTGGTTCAAGATAATCATGGTTTACTGTTTGTCTAGCCTTATTTATATAACCACGATGTCTGGGGTTTTCTATGGTTAGTTCTAGGCACCAATTTCTAAACTTACCTAAATAGCCATCATTCATATTCAGCCAATTGATATTATTTTCATCTAGAAAAAGGTATAGTCGTTTTAAAGCTTTCCGATAAGTATCAAGAGTACTAGGTTGATCTTCCTCATCTCTTATTCTTGATATCATGAAATCTGTTGCAGGCCAAATGACGTTTCCTTCTTTATCCTGAAAAATGTAATATTCTTTTCCTAAGTAGCTTAATTTAGTTTCAGTTATTACTTTCATAGGAAATTACCTTCAATTTGTACTGGATAGCCGATTTGGCGCTGATAAGCTTTAGGAGGCAATGAAATTGTCTTTTTGATGAAATCAAGGTTACCGATAAGTAATAGACTCTTAAGTGTCAGAGACGAAGTAGTATAAAGCCATGAGTTATCGATTAAAGATGGGTTATCAAGAACAACAATAGAATGTGTGTACCGACTTCCCTGTGCTTTATGTGCTGTAATACAATAGGCTAATTTCAACCACAGGCAGTCTTCTAATGTCAAATGTCGGTAACCCTCATCATTAAAGTTGATAGTTACAACGCATTTTCTACCGTCAATAACCGAATACTCTTCATATACTTCTTTTACAATTCCTGTTGAACCATTAGATATTTTTATGCTTGAATTGTTCTGCTCAAAGATGACCAGATCGCCTTGAACAAATATGCAGTTATGAATTATACGTTGTGAGGTGTTTTTGCTCATTTTAATTTTTTGTATAGCAGCGTTTAATTTATCACAGATATCCCTTGTTGAAGTTAGAAGTTGAATATGGGTATCTGATTTTTTATTTATTTCATACCATAGGTTGGCTGCTAAATTACATAGGTGATCATGGCTTAAATTTTTAGGTTCATAATAGCAAATCTGATACCTTGTATCTTTACTGAATGGATGAAGAACACTCATTGCTGTAGCCAATTCTTGTTGGCTAATCGCCTCACAAAAAATATGAAGATCTGATGTTTCTTTTTGCCTATAGGTTTGTGATAGTTCAGATACTAAGTTTTTGTATTTATAAAGCTGATGAAAAACCAATCCTGGTCCAAGCGGAGGTAGTTGTTTTATATCACCTACTAAGCAAAGACGACAGGTATAGGGTAGCCATTTCAGTAAGCTATAAGCGGATGGAATATCAAGCATTGATGCGTCATCAATAATTACTAGCGCATTATCTATTATGCTGTTATGTGCACGCCTATAGAGCTTTTGTACAAATGAAAATATGGTTTCTGCTTGATGACCAGTCTGCTCTGTTAATCGTTTAGCTGCTTTTCCTGTCGGAGCTAATAGCCATACATTGGTATCTTGTGATTCATGTTGAGTTACTATAGCGCTTATGGTCGTTGTTTTCCCTGTACCGCTGCCACCGGTAATTAAAGATAATCTTGATGCCATAGCTAGCCGTATTGCATTTAGTTGAGTTTTAGTTAGTCGGAAGTTTTCCAACTCATTTTTTTGTTTGAAGTAAATTTCAAATCTGATTCTCAGTGAATCATTGAATAAAAGAAGCGGGCGCTTTGAGGGATGATTATGGCAAAGTTGATTCAACTTATCCGAAACAATTTTCTCAAGAGCAAAGTGACCAATGTTTTGGACTAAATTGCGTTTCTCGTGTATCAGTAGAAGCGACTGTCCATGTTTGTTTACAACGTCATGCACATCATACTGGATGCCTTTCTGATCCAAAAAGCCTTGGACGTCGGGTATCGGAGCACACATATGGCCTCCGCTGTCGAATACCCAGTACAAATATGCTTCAATAGCAGAAATGGCTCTGCGAGGGTCTTGTTCAGATACACCAAACTGTTCTTGAGCTATTTTGTCGATTTTACGCCATGTTGTTTTTGCGGATGTTACCGGCATTAACGGTAATAACCGGTAAGGATCATGTGAAAGAGTTTTTACTGCATTGTTCCCCCAATAGAGCATGAGCTTTTGTGATAGATCTTTAGGTATCGCTTTATCATCAAGAAAAGTCATTATTTGTATTTCTGCCGAACAACGTTTCCAACCAAGAAGTAGCAGCTCGGCCATGACATGTGGCATGTGCAATTGGGGGTGATGTTCTAAGTCGCTGACATTGGCTGTTTCGAGAGATTTAACGAGGCATTCTTTGAAAGCAATATCTAATTTTTTAGCCCAGCTAGGACCAATGCCCGGGAAATTTGAATTGTATACAATAAATGCTAGAACTAACGACTGGTCGGTTTCTTCGGTTATAGCTATTCGTTTTCCTTCCGATGCTTCAAATTGCGAGCCGTATGTGAGATCAGATGTGTGTTTACCTCGTATGCTCCATAGCTCTCCTACAGCAGGGATGCCATTTATGCAGCCAAATGATGCCTTAACTTTGTATTTTGTCTTATCGACGACGATTGAAAAAATCGCAGAGTGGCGGTTTCCGTCGGTGAGTTTGTGAAGGATTGCGGTGACAACTCCCTGTAGTTCGGTTATTTCTTTAGGCGTAGTGATTATTTGATGAGGCATAATAGTTATTTTGTCCCTTCGTCTGTACTTGTGGTATCGGATTGAGGATTGAATGCAGGCGTGACATAGCGACCAGTAAGTATTAGAAGTTCTTCTGTTGCTGCTTCTTGTTGGAGCTGTTCATTAAAGGTTTGGGCTTTATCTAATTCTTTCTTCAACCACTTAATCAGATTATCTTTTTCTTTGAGACAAGTACGCATACTGTCTGAAATGCAAGGAGGGGATACTAATTGTTGGGTGCCTGGCTTTTTCTGTTGAACTTCCGCAATCTGTTCAATTTCAGTGAAAATTTTTTGTAACGAAAGGTTCGTTCCTATAGTGGATTTAGTAATACCAAGTATGCGGCAAATTTCAGTTTTGTTTACACCACCATGATAGATGGGAATGGTAGGGTGCCCTTCAAGCCAATTTCGGAGCTTTTCGACGTTATCTCTGGCAACCTCCTGGCTGGATTTTCTCTTAATCATCTTTATCTTTCTCTGGAAAGTCGATTATATTTGCGTTAGTCAACTGAGGTGTCTCACCAGTTCGTTTTGCCAACTCCAGATAGCGCTCTGCAAGTTCATTATATTGAGATTGCAATATATTTAACTGGTTTCTTAATAATTTGTTCTGGTGAATTCGCCAATCATTTTCGATTTTACTCTGAGTCCTAGTTGATTCATGTTGAGTTTTTTCTGATTTAAGATCTTCAATTAGTTCTTTGTTATCAACTCTTAGTTGAATCAATTCGTTCAATGCCCCTCTGTGGTTTAGTTTTACGGAAGCTAATTCATCCTCTAATTGTTGTAGACGACTCGTGTTGCTATTTTCCGTCTGTAGTATTGCTCTGGCTTTTAGTTGGTGCATCAGCCCATCGTTGCCCCCGGTCCCTTTCCAGCGTTCTCTGGTTGCTATAGGCGCTCGTTTCCAAGCATCGTTCGATGTGGTTTTAAGTTTGTCTAATTGATATTTCTCACGGACTTTCTCTGTACAATCTTTACCAGTCCAATATCGTAAAGCCCGGTCACTTTGAGGGAAAAATTCTAAGATTATTATTCCCTTAGAATCTAGCTGTATATGGCCATCAGGAGAGCGTTTTTCCGGAATTCCTTCTTCTGCCCATGTTTTCAATATCTCTAGTTTTTGGACTATCCGATCTTGCGCTTCAGTAATTTGTTTATCTTTTTTGGCCATATAGCCCCCACATTACCGTTTATTAAACAGTTGTTGGTTTCTACTCATGGTATTTTTGTGATGACTTATCAAGTACTCTAAGTTTTTGCTAGCTTGCTCCGCTTGGATGCGTTCAGTATATGGTTGAGTGAAATCGTCTTGGATAACTTTTAAATCGATTAAATCCTGTTCCATGATAGAGAGGTGGATATCTTTGACTTCCTGGTAAGCACAACGCTTACAACTTTCTGGTTCGCAAGGACCATCATGATTACGCTTTGTATTGGGAATACGGTGGCATGAACTGTGGGGTTTTGGTCTATTTCTGTGTCCTTTGTCAAACATTACTTGTGCCATTTTTTTGCTTTGAGTTTCAGGAGGGAGGTCTGAAAAGTTTATCTTATGGTTTTTGTCATCACTGAACGTCACACTGTTATCTAGAATACGATATATACGGCGTAGGTAATGTGTATATTTTCCTCCCATACTGGTATTTCCAAGCATTAGGCCCAAAATATCTTCAGCTGTTTTCTCAATATCCACTTCATCAATTATTTTTTGTAAAGCTCTGTTTTCTTCCTTGATTGCATATGTTTTTTCGCGCTCTTCATTCTTACTCAATTTTACTTTGTGGTGTAATTGTTCATGTAAATCACGTGAAATGGGCTCTGTGACATAAACCATGGTATCATCTGGATCGATGTGTCCGAGTTGGTGACATAGGGCGAGGAGATCGGCATTATCATATTGATAATGGTAGATTATTGCGTAAATACGGCGATAAGTATGAGATTCTCTGATGTCAGTTGGTTCTCTTCCGAGAGACAGTCTTAAAAATTTATCTCCCGTGATGCGGCAATGTCCGCCTCTATTGTAATTATAGATGAAACATTTAAAATGATGGTTATCATCTAAAGCAAACGATGGAACATTGAACAATCCGTTGTAACCATGTTCATCCCATGCATTGGATAATTTAATTAATACTTGTATAGCCTTTGTACTTCCTTTATTTAACGTATACCAAAGACGCTCATTGTGCTTCTCATTAAAGAAAAAGGCTTGATACCAAGTATGCCGTTTTGATTTACAACGAAAATACTGTCTTTTTATTCCTACAATGGGATCTTGAATTTCTGCTTGTCGCCGGGCGTTATATATTTGTAGTACCAAATAACAAGCGGTCATTAAGCCGCTGATGCAATCAACAACACTCCATACGTTTTCATCTTTGGCATTTGTAGTCTGATTCGCACTACCTTCCCGGTAAAGTTTGATCCCCGCAACGGATTCTAATTCATCAACGATTTTTGACGTTTTGAGAAATTTAGGTATCCATCGTTCTCTTATGGTTCTTTCATTGGCTTTTCCTCCTTTGTTCGGTCCCTTTGTTGGGGACTTATTTTTGAGTTTTCGTAGAGCTTTAATAAGCTTTATTAACACCGGTGCCACATTGAATAACCAGTGGTGAGCATTACCTAAAAGAGATACGACATCGTCTACATGAATATTAGCTGTACGACTTGGAGGGAGGCCTAGTTTTCCTGCTTCTGCTTTTATGTTGGGATATGGCGAAAAAGTCAAATGATCGACACCATCCATTAAAGCAAGATCATTCCAGCAAGAGAAATAGTGTGTCAGTGTTTTTGCAGCGGGCTGTTGGTATTCTATGGTGCCTCGATCTAAAAAATCATCTTCCAATCTGTAGCCTGCAGATATGATATGAGAAGCAATTTTTTGGTAAAATTCATTGGGTATCATGTTGTCAAGACTGTAGGAACCTATACACCTTGCTAATAAAGATGAACGGATACCTTGTATTTTATTTTTTTTGTCAGCAGAACCGCTAAAGGTTAAAAAAGAGCTTAATACTTCAGGTGAGCTGTCGAGATATTTAAGAAATTCATTTAATCGGTCTTTTAATTTTATGGCGTGAGTCATTCCTCCTTTTTTTAGTTGTTTTCCCAAATCTTTGATTTGTTTTTTTTGAATATGTTCAAGACGGTATCTTCCGTGCAGCAAGTTCCATTCTATTAGACGACCGATATAGGTAGCATAGGAAGGGCCAGTAGTTTTAGGGAAACGCACTGTATGCTCACATCTGCTTGCGAAGTCGTCTAATGATGTGATTAATGTCTCAGTTAGGTGTGGATAAATTAGTAGCGGAACAGGATGTTCCCATCCTGCGACACCAGGCAGCCAGATATCAACTAGATTCGTCTTTGATGTATGTTCCTCTCCTTCGACGATGCTTTTATAGCACAGAATAGTTCCATCAAGTTGTAATTTCTCATCAGTGACTACTAATTTACTGGCAGTTGCTTGTATTCGGTCTTCCATTTCATGTTTAATTTCACAGACATCTTTAGGAGTAAGAATATTCATGCTAGTAGTCATAATTTTGTTTCCTGTTCTTGGGTAAGTCGTGTCATCGCCTCACGATAAAGCGCCGGATTAACCTTTTCTACATAGCGAGTGAGTCCAAAAACAAAAATCATTTCCGGGGCTATATAAGTATCGAAGTATTCCCTGCCATATTTATTTAACAGCAGTTCACATCGAGGAATAAACCACTTACGTTTTCGAAGGGTAAAGGAAAACTCATATGGGCTGAGAATGATTTCGTTATACACACAGCCACCGTCTTTGTGGCACTTACGACCACGACATATATCTTGGTCAAGATTATGTTTATCTACGGGAGCCCATATATTTGCGCAACTTGAACCATCTCCAAGCAAAAAACGAGGTAATGATGTTGCATTTTCTTCGCCATCAGAGTCAGGGCTCGCTAGCAGTTTATGGTCAATGTCTCGAGGATCCATGTTATAGGAGATAAGGGACTTTTCACCTGCATGAAGGAACTGTACAGTTGTTTCTAATCGACGTTGAAATTCAGCGTTATTTGCTTCGTATTCAATCTTTGCAAGAGGTGTAGCCATATAGCCTGCAGTCGTTTTTACTTTTGAGTGATTTCTCTCCTGCCGACTCTTTTCTAAATTGCTATCGATTTTGTATCGTAGATTAATTTGATGTTTAGCTAGCTGCTCAATAGTAAAGTAGGGCGTTGGGTGAGAACTTCTTTCACAAAATCGCTTAATAAACCCGCTAGAGAGAAATGTTAAGTGAACAGAGTGGATTGTTTCCCATACTGTTTGAGGATTAAGACCAAGATTTCTCATATTCCTAACATGAAAAATAAGGTAATTTATTACTTCCCGTATGTCATGGTCATGAGGATGAACCGTGACTTCTGGAGTAAGTTTGTCTACTTTATTCTTGTTCCCTTGAATAATAAAAGGGCTATCGGGCAACTCGGTGGGTAAATCATCTGGTGTTAATGTTGCAACTACATCTTTATTCCAGGTAGTGAAAATCACGATCCGGATAAAGCAGACTAGAAGGATTTGCCTAGGCAGTAGTGTGCCACTCCAGATAAAGTCATTCGTCTGCCCACTCTTGGGAAACCAAGTTTTTACGTAGGGTGGTATACAAAAGCTTTGTCCAGGAAATTGAAAATGTGAAGTTAAGGAAGTCTTTAATCTCTTTTGTAATGCACTAGCTAGAATTGTACTGACACCGTATTCATCAATAAAATCTTTTGTTTTAGCAAAAGAGGCGTCTCTATTATTACTGCAGAAATAATCAGTATAGTAACTGACTTCTTCAGGTATTTCGTAAACAAATTCTGCGATGTAATCAGAGTTTAATTCTGTCTTTATGAATGGAGACACTTCGTTACAGAGTTGTTTATATCGGCCAATCTCTTCCGAGCATGCATCTAATATTTGTTGTATTGCTTCTTCATAATAGTCTGAGATTTGTTTTCTTAGTTCAACTAGAGATTGGTGTGAGGTTAAAATTGGAGACCGTTTTACATCACCATTTTCATCTAAAGGTACGATTAATTTTTTTTCAGGAACTGGCCTTTTAAATCTGCTTTTAAATTGGCATTGCCTAATTGTTAGATTGTTGGATAGCTTAGTTGTTCTTTGGGATAAAAATGAACGAATTAGGATGCTTATTTTTTCTTTGTCATTTAATTTTCTTGTTTCTATTAAGTTTTCTAAACCTTGAAAACCTTTAATTAATAGCGCTCGAGTAATTTGGTTTGGTGGTGTTATTAGTAAAGTTCTGATTGCTAAATTGCCTTTTTTTTCAATAGACCTAAGTATTTTCCAAATAGAGTTAATCATAGAAGCATATATAGGTTCTGATAATGATGATTGTGCGGCTATGTTGAGAGATTTGCCTAGCAAACCATCATGAGTGTACAGACTATTTATTTCTGTCAAATCTAATGTTTTTTCATGGTAGCTGTAAACGCCATTTTTTTTACTTTTTGTTTTAAAAACTAATGGGATGATTATTTTTTTTGTTGCTGAAAATCGAGTTTTGAATTTACATTGTCGTATGTTTATTTTATCAGGTAATACTCCTGAATAATCGTTTAAAAATTTCCGAAAATTTTTGCTATGGAAGAATTGGACATCAGGTTCAAAATTATTCTGAATTATGTTCTCTAGTGCAATAAAACCCTGGTAGATATAATCCGTGGAAATGTCACATGGTTCAGTTACTAATAGTCTTTTTATTTTCCATGTCCACTTTCTTGATAGTATTAACAGTAATTTTTCCAAGCTTTCTAAACATGTTAGTTCTATTGGATCTTTTTTAGCCCATTTTTCGGCATTTATCAGAGCTGATGCCATAAGACTTTTTGGAGGTAATAATGAAACGAAGTTGTATGTATTTATACAGTGAGTTTCTGTTGATATTATTCCTTGAACTGACTTTTTAACCGAGATGAATACGGGTTCTATACACGCTAAGGTTTTACCTTGATTGACAAAACGAGACTTGAAACCAGAATTAATGATAGTTTTACCATTTGATAGGGAGCCTCCCCATTTATTTAGAAAGGTTCTAAGTATTGAAGCTTTTTGTATCCCAGTTCCATTTTCTTGAACTAAGTCTTCTAGTTGAATTAAACCTTTTTGAGCATCAATTTCAGATATTAAATTGGGTTCCCTGGATAACAGTGAGCGAATATCATTTGCATGTTTATTATGAGAAATCAATTCCAACATAGCCCGTATTGATGAAATTTTTCCACTATTATTAGGGTTTTTAAAGCTTGCTATCTGAGCGTTTTTTAAGCTTTTTTCTAGTATGCTTCTTGATGTAACTAAGCCATCAAGCCAATCAGGGTCAATTGTTATGTAGACTATTTCTATTCCTTTTTTTGTTTTGCTCAGCGTTTTAAAAATGAAAGGTGTAGCAGATGTTATTGATTTAGGTGATATATTACCCGAAAGTCCGCCACCATTTTTGAATCTGCTTCTGAATCCGCATTGCGAAACAGTTCTTCCGTCTAAAACTTCACCTCCATATTTATTGATAAACCAACGAAAAGTACTACTAATGAAATCTATTCGTTTTATTTTTGTACGCTGGTAAATGATTTCTTCAAGCTGTTTAAACCCACACACTACATCTATAGCAGATAGCTCGGTAGGTTCTTTTATTAGCACCATTTTTATTTTGAAATTATTTTTAGCTTCAGTGATCCATCTTAATGTTTTGAGAACTGAATGGACTTGTGATTCATGCAATGGTGACAATAGGGAGGACTTTGATGCAGTATTAAAGGAATTGGTTAATAAACCGCTTGGTGAAAGCAAGTCACTTAAGGTTTCAATATCAATAAGAACACGTTTGTGACGATTGGTTCCTTTCGTATGTATTTTCATCTTTTATCCTTAATCTGCTACTATCTTTAAATCACCACATGCTGTATTTATGTTTAGTTCTAACAATTAAAATATGATCTATATTTAGATATTATCAATAATTTTATTTGGTTATTTTGCAATTTTTCAAAATTTGTGATCTAAATTTGGTTCTTTTGGTGTTTCGTAACAGGTTATTGGAGCGATGGAAAACAAAACTGAAAAATTTGATAAACATGAGATTATTCAATGTGTTAATGGCTCATTGTCGGATAGGATTGCCTATCTAATGAAGGGGAGAAGTGTCAGACAAGTTGCTGAAGATTGGAAAGTCGGAGCGTCAACTATTAATGCTTATATTAAAAATGGTTCAGTCCCTAATCTAAATATAGCACGAAACATAGCCGACAAAGAAAATGTTTCTTTAATTTGGTTAGCGACAGGCTTTTCTGAACCTAAACAATCTGATTTTAAAGAAGATTTTTCTTTGATACCAGAATATAACGCAAAAAATCCTGACAGGCGCGAATCAGTAAGACGTTTAGCTTATAGCCGAAATTGGTTGGAACATAGAGGGTTCAAAGAGAATGACCTCGTTATTGTGTGGGCTAAGGGAGATGGTATGGAGCCCACAATACATAATAACGATACTTTAGTTGTGCATAAGGGTAGAAATAAGCTTCATGATGGGAATATTTATATTTTTAGGAACAGAGACGAGTTGTTTGTTAAGCGGTATCAGAACGCATTAGGCAGTTGGAGGCTTATCAGTGATAACCCTCTTTACGATAGACTAGATGTTACTAGGGAGGAACAAGATCAGTTTGAAGTTGTGGGGCAGGTTGTGCATATTGCCAAGGATATTGCAGACTAAAACTCAACTCTTTTAACATGCGTTAAACAATGTTAGACCGCATATTTTGATTGTTGACATCATATATCTATATTTAGCTATAAATAGTCCCATCGTCAGACTTATGTTGGTATACTTATGTTGATTATTTCATTGTATTACAAAGAGTTAGGGTGGTCGGTCAGTCTGTTCATTATGTGTTTCTCATACCCCAGCGCGCTGTCCGCAGAGCTTCACAATGCTGTGCAAGCACTACAAACTTATGGGTTTGGCGACCTTGACTCCAGTAAGTTGAACGTCAATCTTGTCGAAGCTGGGGAGCGCATTCTTCCTGCGTTGCCAACTCGCATCTCTTCAGCTGCGCATCAAGAATTAGTCAAATTGGGCGTTAATGTACGTACTTCGACCATGGTGACTTGCGCAGACAGCGAAGGGTTAACCACGAAAGAGGGCGAGAAGATTCCAGCGCAGCTCATGGTTTGGGCGGCAGGGATTAAAGCGCCAGATTTTATGAAAGACTTTGGCGGTTTAGAGACTAACCGCATCAATCAATTGGTTGTGACCCCGACGCTGCAAACGACTCGTGATGAAAACATTTTTGTGATCGGCGATTTGGCACAATGTGAGCAAGCGGACGGTAAATTTGTACCACCACGCGCTCAAGCGGCTCACCAGATGGCGAGTCGAGCATTCAGTAATATTGTGGCTAAGTTGAGTGGCCGTGACATGAAGCCTTATGTGTATAAAGACCATGGTTCATTGGTTTCTCTTAGCCGCTTCTCTACCGTTGGTAGCTTAATGGGCAACCTCACTAAAGGCTCAATGATGGTTGAGGGGCGTATCGCCCGTGTGGTGTATATTTCATTATACCGAATGCACCAGATGGCGTTACATGGCATGTTTAAAACGGCGCTAATCATGTTGATGGGACGGATTAACCGAGTGCTACGACCGAACTTGAAACTGCATTAAGTTGGTCAATGTTATGACGAAAAAAAGAGCCTATTGATAGGCTCTTTTTTTATCTAAGTTAGCTTGGGATTATGGCGTAAACCATGCCATCGCGTGGCTGCTTGTTAAAGAGGTAACGATTACGTGCTAAGGCTTCAAATTCAGCGCCACAACGCTTGGCGATGATTTGACTCGGTTGATTCTCGGGATCACAGACAATTTCTAATCGACTCAGTTTTAACTGACCAAAGCAGAATTCAGTTAAGGCTTCAACGGCTTCTTTGGCATAACCCTGAAGCTGAAACTCATCGGCTATCCAATAGCCGATACTTGCCATATTAAAGGTATGATAAAACTCATTAATAGCGACCATGCCGAGCAATTGGTCATCACAACGGCGGAATACGCCGAATCCAAAAGCGCTGGATTTTACCCAGTTCAATCGCGTGGAGACAATAAAATGTTCCGCGTCGAGAGCAGTGAAGTTTGGTACACACCAATCGATCCAGCGATGTAAGCTTGGCGATAAAGCAACGCAGGCTTGGAGCTGTTCGCTGTGCGCTGAGTCGATCAATTTTAGACACAGTCTCGGCGTGACAATTTGATAATCAGGGCTCATCCGTCACCTATAGAAATGCCCTCTACATGAGGGCATTACGGGTTATTCTTGCTCGGCAACTTTACGTACTTGAATGATAACACCAAGCAGAGGATGGTCGAGGTAATGAGTCTCGCCACTTCGCATTCGGCGTTTTTGTTCCATGCGGTAAGCTTTCAAGAAGCGCTGCTCTTTGACGATAGGCGAGACATCTTCCATCAATCCGACCTGAACTGTGTCATCTTGAGCTTGGCCGGTTGATGCATCTTCAGGGGATAAATCAAGTTCCTTCTCTTCAAGCGTCACATTACGAACACTTGGCTCATTGAGATCGAGCTGGAGATCAGCATACAAATAGTGCTCAACATAGACTTGGAATTTGCCATCTAACTCATAAACAGGCCCATTGACGCTTTGCTCTGTCACACCGTCAATGACTTCATCACCTTGATTTTCACGTGGTGAGCCGTCTGCGGTAAATTGCTCGGAAAAGTCACGTCCTGCGCGGATATGGAAGATAGGCGACGCGTAACGACCGCCATCACCTTGTCGCCATGCCTTGTGAAACAAAACCTGAAAACCCGCGTGCGCGT
Organism: Vibrio olivae; assembly: GCF_042428525.1. NCBI lineage: Bacteria > Pseudomonadati > Pseudomonadota > Gammaproteobacteria > Vibrionales > Vibrionaceae > Vibrio > Vibrio olivae. The sequence goes on along the minus strand of NZ_JBHMEP010000001.1, from coordinate 1,236,190 downwards.
CGAGTTGCTGCTCTTGCGGGTTGAGCTGATATTGTGAAGCGGGAAGTAACTGTGCCCCTTGGCTGCTTACATAACTTTCGTCATTGAGGCTGCCTGCCTTGCTCATATCGATCTTAGGCAATTCATTTGGCCAAGATTCTGTTGTCTGCTCGGCATCAACTGCGCGTTTAAAAATGATCACTTCTACATCGAATTGGCGCTGCGCCCAAGATGGCAAAGCGACAAAGAAAAGTAAGAGTGGTATCAGCTTTTTCATTACAACTCCGTAATTCGGTTTAAGCCTAGATTTGTTGCTTTCATAATCAGCTTGCTGGAAGTAAATTTTGTTGGAACTCATTAAGCATGTCGTTGACAAAATCAAGACGCTGACGACGGTCTACTAATGGTACCCCAAACTTAAACTTGGTTGGTCCTTCCATCGCAAATTTTTGTGGCTGAGATTGCAATAGTTTAACCAAAAACGCCGGATTAATGTCAGCGTCAGGATAGAACTCAATGTAGCCACCTTTTTCATGTGCTTCAATTTTCTTCACTTTTATCTGAGCAGCATTAATTTTTAAGCTAGCGATAGATAACAAGTTTTTGGTTGCATCAGGCAATAAACCGAAGCGGTCGATGAGTTCGACTTTGAGCTCTTCTAGCTGTTCATGGCTCGTGACACTAGCGATTTGCTTATACATCGATAATCGAGTGTTGATGTCAGGAATATAATCTTCAGGTAGCAAGGCTGGAAGCCGCAGCTCCACTTCTGTTTGCTCGCGCAGTAAATCGTCTAAAGAGGGCTCTTTACCTTCTTTCAATGCTTCTACCGCTTGTTCCAGCATTTCCATATAAAGTGTAAAACCGACCGATTGAATTTGGCCGCTTTGTTCATCGCCGAGCAGCTCACCGGCGCCTCGAATTTCTAGGTCATGCGTTGCGAGGGTAAAGCCAGCACCGAGGTCTTCGAGTGACGCAATGGCGTCAAGGCGTTTAATCGCGTCCTTAGTTAACGCTTTTGGATGCGGCGTCAACAGATAAGCATAAGCCTGATGGTGCGACCGACCGACGCGCCCCCGTAATTGGTGTAACTGAGCCAGCCCCAGTCTGTCGGCGCGATCCATGATGATGGTGTTCGCCGTTGGCACATCAATCCCGGTTTCAATAATTGTGGTACACACTAGCAAGTTGAAGCGTTGATGGTAAAAATCGTTCATGATTTTCTCAAGCTCACGTTCACGCATTTGACCATGAGCGACTGTCATCCTTGCTTCTGGGATCAGTGCGGCCAAGTCTTGAGCCACTTTATCGATAGTTTCCACTTGGTTATGAAGGAAATAAACTTGTCCACCACGCATAATTTCGCGCAATACCGCTTCACGAATAACGCTCTCTTCACGCTGACGTACAAAGGTTTTTATGGCTAAACGACGTGCTGGTGGCGTGGAAATGATCGATAAATCACGCATTCCACTCATCGCCATATTAAGCGTGCGAGGTATTGGTGTGGCGGTTAAGGTCAAAATGTCGACATCCGCGCGCATGGCTTTCATTTTTTCTTTTTGTCGAACACCAAAGCGATGCTCTTCATCGACAATCAAAAGGCCCAAATCTTTGAACTGAATATCGCTTGATAGCAGTTTATGCGTACCAACGACAAGATCGACTTTACCTTCGGCAATGTCTTCCATGATCTGCTTTTGTTCTTTGGCCGACTTGAAGCGCGACAGTACCTCCACGCGGATCGGTAAGTTAGCAAATCGGTCCCGAAAGTTTTCGAAGTGCTGCTGAGCAAGCAAGGTGGTTGGCACTAACACCGCCACTTGTTTTTCGTTGTCAGTCGCTAAAAACGCGGCGCGCATTGCCACCTCAGTTTTACCAAAGCCCACGTCGCCACATACTAATCGATCCATGGCTTTCGGCTGACACATATCCGATAGCACTGCGTTAATAGCCGTGTTTTGATCATCCGTTTCCTCAAATGGAAAACCCGATTTAAAGGTCGCGTACTGGCCGCGGTCGAGCGCAAATTGATAGCCAGGTTTCAATTCACGTTTCGCGTAGACATCCAAAAGTTCTGCCGCAACATCGCGCACTTTTTCAGCCGCGCGTCGACGAGCTTTGGTCCATGCTTCGCCACCAAGCTTATGTAACGGCGCGCCATCTTCAGCGCCGCCAGAGTAACGACTGATCAAGTTTAGCGACGCTACCGGCACATATAGCTTGGCTTCGTCTTGATATTCCAGTGTCACATACTCGGTCGTCATGCCTCCAGCTTCCAGCGTTTGAAGGCCAATATAACGTCCAATACCGTGGTCGATATGAACGACAGGTTGACCAGGCTTGAGTTCCGCAAGATTGCGTATTACCGCGTCACTGTTGGTTGCTCTACGATCTTTTTTACGACGTTGAATGACTCGGTCGCCAAGCAGATCACTTTCACAGACCAAAGCAACATTATGTTCGGTATCAATAAACCCGTGTTCACTAGAGCCAATGATCAGCGTGCGTGTCGCTTTGCTTTCTAGCGCTTCATAAAAATGCTGATGAGCGGTGGGTTTTAATTTAAGGGGCTGCAGCAATTCTAGCAGAGCTTCACGCCGACCTTCGGACTCGACGGAAAAGATGATTTTCCCTGAGAAGGTTTCAGTAAAATGCCTTAACGCCGCTAAAGGCTCTTGCTTTTGTGGCTGCGCGGCGAGTTCTGGTAGTGGGGCGATATTCGGGTTTGTGCGTCCTTGCTTTTCAGCCACTTTATCTACCGATAAAAAGCCTTGTGGAAGCTGTTTGCAGTAGGTGAACAGTTCTTCTTTACTTAGCCACAGCTCTTGAGGAGGCAATAACGGACGCAAAGGGTCGACTTTCCTTTGGTCATAACGATAGTGAACGTCATTGAGGAAAGTATCGATAGCGCTCTCGATATCGCCGACACTGAGTAACTGGCTATCATCAGCGATGTAATCAAACAGCGTTTCGGTATGTTCAAAGAACAGAGGCTGCCAATATTCGATACCAGCAGGCCAGGTCCCTTTTGATACTTGCATATAGACCGATTCTGGTTCGCGGCGCGCATCAAAGCGTTGACGCCAGCGAATTCGAAAATCTTCAATGGCCGCTTCCGTTGATGGAAACTCATGGGCAGGAAGCAGACGAATTTCAGTGATGTCTTCGATTGAGCGTTGAGTATCTGGGTCAAAGGTACGAATCGTATCGATTTCATCATCAAAGAAATCGATACGATACGGTGCCTGACTGCCCATTGGATAAAGGTCCAAAATTGAACCGCGACTGGCGTATTCTCCAGGACTGAAGACTTGGTCAACGTGGCGATAACCCGAAACTTCCAGCTGCATTCTGAGCTTTTCCAGCGAGAACAGATCCCCTGATTTGACCATCAAGGTGTGCTGGATGAGAAAATCTCTAGGAGACTGTCTTTGTAGCAACGTATTCACTGGAACAATGGTAATACCATTGGTCTGGGTTGGCAGCTGATAAAGCTTAGCAATACGCTCGGAAATAATTTCTTGATGAGGGGAGAAGTTATCATAAGGCAGCGTTTCCCAGTCCGGAAACACGCTGACCGGTTGGTGACTAAACTGTTCAATTTCTTGTTGCAGTTTAATGGCCGTTTGCGGATCTGGGACCGCTAACAATGTATGGCTACTATGCTGATTCGCAAGTTCTGCAATAGCAAGGGCAAGACTCGCCCCTTGTAGGTTTCCAACGTATTTTTTGTCACCGGGCTTTGTTGGGTTGACCAGGTGAAGAAGAGAAGCGCTTGTCATGAGTAACTATTGATTATTTTCTCGGTCAAGTGAGCGTTGACGTAATAGCTTTTGCTGCTGGTTTAACGCCGCTTTGATCAGTAAATCCTGATCGGCATCACGAAGTAGCTGATATTTTACTGTAATGTCGAAGCCTTGTTCTTGGGCTTGGCATTCTACCACGCTGGCGTAGCAATATATTGCAGCAGCCGGATGTTCTAAAAACAGTTTTATACGAACGTACTGTCCATCATTAAGTGATGTAGGGGATAGAAAAGTGCATTGGCTGGCGCCAAATGCACTGGTGATCGTACGATACGTCGGGTCATCCTGCTGTGAAAGCAAAAACGTCAGTAATAAGTTGAGTTTTGAATTTTGAGTGTCAAGCAAGTTAATTACATGCTTAAAATCAGAATTATTGAGTTCTTTACGCGCGCTGTCGTTCAGCATATCAAGGTGACTAAACTCGCTGGCAACGATAAAAGGAGCAGGAATCTCGGATTCAAATATTGGGTAAGAAGGCAGCGATGATCCTTCAGGCAGAGGTTCTGCATTGATGGTAAGTTGATGGTGAACGGTAAAATATTCTTGTTCTGTCATGGCTGAGTTCCTTCTTAATCTTGTCTGATTATCGTCATACCAGCCAACTAATCAAGGTATGTCATTGTTAAACACACATTTTAACGTCTAATTAGCAATTTAGGGCTACAACCAAAGCAGATTAATCGTTACAGTAACGCATCAGTTTTCTATGGTTGGTGTTATGTTTCATCCCATTTCTGTTTTTGTCGGCTTACGTTATTTGCGTGGACGGTCTGGGGATAGGTTTAGTCGCTTCGTCTCTTATATGTCAACCGCAGGTATTACGATCGGTGTGATGGCGTTAGTGACGGTTCTTTCGGTTATGAACGGTTTTGAATCGCAGTTAAAAGGACGAATCTTAGGCGTCCTGCCCCAAGCGGTGATTTCCCAAACGCAGGGCAAAACCGAGCGCAGCGACCAAGCCCCAGAATTTATTCAACAGCTTTCTACGGCGGCAAAGCCGCAACCCATCGTTGAGAGTGAAGCCGTGATTCAAAGCCACTCTCAGCTCAGCGCCGGGTTGTTAGTTGGGATTGATCCGAAGCCCAATGACCCGATTGCCGAGCACCTTATTGCGGGAAAGTTATCGTCGCTTGAATCGAGTGAATACAATGTGTTCATTGGCTATGCGCTCTCTCGCTCTTTAGGGGTGTCGATTGGGGATAAAGTCCGCTTAATGGTCACCAGCGCCAGCCAATTTACACCATTAGGGCGTATTCCAAGCCAGCGTATTTTTACCGTCTCTGGGATTTATAACACGGGTTCGGATATCGACAGCCAGTTGATCATCACCCACATTCAAGATGCAGGTAGGTTGCTGCGCTTCAGTCGCGATACGATGACTGGGTGGCGACTGTTTTTTGATGACCCATTCGTGGTTGGTGACATCGCCAATCGTCCTCTCCCAGATGGGTGGCAGTGGCGTGACTGGCGCGATCAACGTGGTGAATTATTCCAAGCAGTACGTATGGAAAAAAATATGATGGGTCTGATGCTGGGGCTGATAGTCGGCGTCGCAGCATTTAATATTATATCAGCGCTGATTATGGTGGTGATGGAAAAGCAATCTGAAGTGGCTATTCTCAAAACTCAAGGTATGAAAGATCGACAAGTGCTGGCGATTTTTATGGTACAAGGCGCAAGTAGCGGGGTTATTGGTGCGCTGGTTGGCGGTGCGCTAGGCGTTGCGCTTGCACTGAATTTAAACGCTATTTTATCAAGCATGGGGGTTGCACTGTTTGCGGGTGGAGGTTCTCTCCCCGTTCACGTTGAACCTATGCAGATCCTTGTGGTTGTCGTGTTGGCAATCAGCTTAAGTTTACTTGCAACACTCTTTCCATCCTATCGAGCGTCTTCTGTTCATCCTGCCGAGGCTTTACGTTATGAATAACCTTCTTCAATGCCAAAATGTTTGTAAAACTTATCGTGAAGGTGGGTTAGATACACAAGTGCTCAAAGGCGTCAGTTTCGACTTAAATGGCGGAGAGTTAGCGTCGATCATCGGCACGTCCGGCTCAGGTAAAAGCACCCTGCTGCATATTCTAGGTGCGCTTGATGAAGCTTCTGAGGGGCAAGTGCTATTTCTTGGTAACGAACTTTCAAAGTTATCTTCGAATAAGCAAGCGCAATTACGTAACCGCCATTTAGGCTTTGTGTATCAGTTCCATCATCTGCTTTCCGATTTCAGTGCGATTGAAAATGTTGCAATGCCGTTACTGATTGGTGGCGAAAAGGCGAATGTGGCCAAAGGCAAAGCCAAAGCTTTACTCGATAAAGTCGGACTAACGCACCGTATGGAGCATCGTCCAGCCGAGCTTTCGGGAGGAGAACGACAGCGTGTTGCGATCGCCAGAGCGCTAGTCAATAGCCCTGATTTGGTATTGGCTGATGAGCCAACGGGTAACTTAGATCACAAAACGGCACTGGCGATTTATGATCTGATGCGCGAGCTAAACCGAGAGTCGGGAACCGCTTTTTTGGTGGTAACCCATGATGGTGAGCTTGCAGGCAAGATGGACCGTCAACTGCACATGCAAGATGGGCTGCTGATTAACGTGGAGGCGAGTTAATTGTTTTCGTCATTATCTCTGTTTATCGGTAAACGCTTTAGCCGCGCTAAACGGCGCAATAAAATGGTGTCGTTTATCTCTTTATCTTCAACGATCGGTATTGCGGTGGGGGTTGCGGTGATCATTATTGGTCTCTCTGCAATGAATGGATTTGAGCGTGAGCTAAAAAATCGAGTGTTGTCGGTTGTGCCGCATGGAGAGTTTGAAGGGGTTCGAGCTCCGATAGAGTCTTGGCAACGTTTGGCTAAACAAGCGGAAAGTCATCCTCGCGTACTCGCGGCAGCGCCTTATGTGCGGTTTACTGCATTGGCGGAAAAGGGCAGCAATTTGAAAGCCATTGAGGTTCGTGGAATTGATAAGGAACTAGAGCCAAATGTCTCTCATTTAATTGACTTTATTGATAAAGATGCCTGGCAAGCGTTTCAGCCTGGTGAGCAACAAGTGATTTTGGGCCGCGGTGTTGCTCGGCAGTTAGCTGTGCATAAAAATGACTACATTACGCTCATGATTCCCGAAGAGGGGAGTTCCTCACGAGTTCAGGCGCCGCGCCGAGTCCGTGTTAAGGTGGCGGGTTTTTTGACGTTGAATGGTCAAATTGACCACAACCTTATTTTGTTACCGCTTGCGGATGCGCAAAGTTACAGTCGTCTTGGTGACGCTGTCACGGGTGTGTCGATTAAAGTCGACCGCGTTCTGGATGCGACTTCGATTGTACGTGAGGTCGGGAATACGCTGAATGAGTATGTCTATCTTAGGAGCTGGCAGCAGAAATTTGGTTTCCTGTATCGCGATATTCAGCTAGTTAGAACCATTATTTATTTGGTGATGGTATTGGTTATCGGTGTTGCGAGTTTTAATATTGTCTCAACATTAATGATGGCGGTGAAAGACCGCGCCTCGGAAATTGCAATTCTTCGTACGATGGGCGCTAAAGATGGACTCATTAAACGGATATTTGTCTGGCAAGGCGTGTTTTCTGGCGTACTTGGTAGCTGCTTTGGCAGCATTGCCGGGGTGCTGATTGCGCTTAATTTGACGTCACTGATTAGAGGCTTGGAAAACCTGATTGGTCATCATTTTTTATCTGGTGATATCTATTTTGTTGATTTTCTCCCCTCTCAAGTAGTGACAAGCGATGTCATTATGGTCTCGGGGACAGCGATTATCCTAAGTCTCCTAGCAACGTGGTATCCAGCCTCTAGGGCGAGTAAGCTCAATCCAGCAACGGTACTGAGTGCAAAATAAAGCTCGGTTGTTGTTTGAGCACAACGGCAATAAAAAAGCCCCACTCGGGGCTTTTTTATTGCGTGAATTTTATCAGTTACATTTCACTGTGGTTTGACTCGTAACTTAAGGTTTTATACTGGGAGGGATATTCAAACCAAGCTATTTTAATTTTCTTTGTTGCCAACTGCGAACCACGGAATAACGCCATAACCCCTTAATGCCAAAGTAACCGATCATTGCTGAGGCGATACCACAGATTAAGCACCCAAGTAAAAAAGGCGGGCCTATCGTGCTCATCTGATTACAAATGAAATCCCAAGACAGTTCAAAGTGAAAGCGTTGTGGTGGAACATGAAGGATCTTGGCGCCGACTTTGTAAGCAAAATAAAACAGGACGGGCATCGTTATTGGATTACTGACCCAAACCAACGCCACCGATAAGGGAAGGTTGACGCCACATAGAATGGCTAAGCCAGCAGATAAAATCATCTGGCTCGGAAGAGGAACAAACGCCATGAACAGCCCAACGGCAAATGCCCCAGCCGCCGAGCGACGGTTTAAGCACCATAAGTTGGGATTGTATAAAACGTTGCCAAATACTTTTAGCGCTTTTTGGCGCTTAATGGTTTCAGGATTTGGCATAAAACGTTTAATGAACTTTCTTGGCATAGCGTTCTATGACTCTCTTGTTTAATTATTGGACGCTGATATCTTGCTCAGTTGTCATCATCTCCGCTCCTTATTGGCGCTGGATGCCAAATGAAGAGTGGATTATGGTTGGCGCCGCTTGGTTTTTCGTTAGCCAAAAGGTATCTCAATTGCGATGGACACGCGGTTGTTGCATCGCGTTAGTGATTATCTTAACTCATGGCGCCATCGCAAAATTACAGATGAAATCGCTTTTTCTATCAGGCTCGAATATTACCATAACTGGTGAGGTTGACAGCCTTTTTACGCAAATAAGTCACGGCTTTGAAGGAACATTGGTGTTAAGATCAATCAATGGTCAAAATGTCACCAGGTTTTTAAGGCCCAAAATTCAGTTGATATCGCCGGTTGCGCTTTCTTATGGTGATGTCATTCATACCAAAGTTACTTTAAAGCGGATTATTGGCCGTTTAAACCAAGCTGGGTATGATAAAGAAGCGCACTTTTTTGCCGAAGGTCTCATGGCGCGAGCATCTTTGGCTAAAGACCCGCGTTTCCGCATTGAGCATTTCTCATCACTTAAACGCTATTTGATAACAACGGTCGCCGATCACACCAAATCGCTGCCCAGCCAACCCCTTATCTTAGCGCTCTCTTTTGGTCTTAAAAGCGATATTTCACACCAAACATGGCAACAACTAAAAGCGAGTGGTTTAAGTCACTTACTCGCCATTTCTGGCTTGCATATTGGGATTGCTTTTGGGGTTGGATGGGCGCTTGGTAGCCTGCTTTTACGATGTTCGCCACGTTGTCACTTCTTGCCCATACTTTTTGCTATAAGTCTAGCGTATTTCTATGCTTGGCTTGCAGGATTAACCTTGCCAACACAGCGCGCATTGATCATGTGTTTGCTGTTGAGTGTCCTGATGTTTTTTCGTTGGCGACTTGCCATTGGTTTCAAATGGTTAGTCACGCTAGTGGTTGTACTGGCGTTGAATCCGTTTTCAACGCTGAGCGCCGGTTTTTGGCTGTCTTTTTCTGCTGTTGCGGCGGTCTTTCTATTTTTGAATCAAGATAAGCGCGCCGTCACCCGCAACAGGGCCCGTCATCGATTTGGAGCTTTGGTTAAATTACAACTCTGGCTGACGCTATTTATGCTGCCGTTAAGTGTCATGTGGTTTCAGGGGATGAGCTTATTAAGCCCTGTTTATAACTTGATATTTGTTGGATTGTTTAGCCTTATCATCGTACCTGGCATTCTCCTGTCGGTGCTGCTTAGTGCGGTTACAGGAAGCAACCACATCATATGGCAAGTACTAGATGCGTTGCTCAATGTGGTTGTTACCGCGATTGGCTATGCCGATATCGGATGGGTTCGTGTTTCTCCTCATGTCTTCGGAATTGTCGCGGTGTTATTAGTCTTGGTATTGGTGTGGCGACTTTTATCGGTGAGGTTGCGTCTATGGGGCATTGCGGCTGCATTTGGCGTGAGTCTCACTCTAACAGGAGAGCGAAATCCGCCGAATTGGCGGGTTGATATCTTGGACGTTGGTCACGGGTTAGCGATTATCATTGAGCAGCAGGGCAGCGCTTATGTTTACGATACTGGCAATGCTTGGCTCACAGGCAGCTTTGCACAAGATGTGATAATGCCAATACTACGCCAAAGAGGTATCAGCCAGTTAGAGGGCTTTATTGTGAGTCATCTTGATGCTGACCACGCTGCCGGGAAATCAGACGTTGAGCGATTCTTCGCGCCTAAACTAAAACTCGCCAGTCAAAAATTGCCGGGCTATCAAGAGTGCGTGCAGGGTCGAACATGGCGATGGAAAGCGCTCACCTTCGAAATATTATGGCCTCAACGCTTGGTCGACAGGGCGTACAATGCTCACTCATGCGTCATTCGGATATCGGATGGCATGCATAGTGTATTGATCCCTGGTGACGTAAGTGCGATTGCCGAATGGCTTATCGCGCGTCAATCAAACTTAAAAAGTGATGTCGTCATTGTGCCGCATCATGGTAGTCGAACCTCTTCAACCATTGGTTTTGTTCGTGGTGTGTCCGCTGAGTTGGCTGTTGCGTCACTAGAAAAAGACGGGCGCTGGTCTTTACCTGCTCAAGAAGTCGTCAAGCGTTACCATCAACAAGGAACAAAATGGCTTGATACAGGGGAAAGCGGGCAGATAAGTTTAGATTTCTATTCAAATTATTGGAAAGCCAATCAGTTAAGAGCGATACAAGGGCAAGTGTGGTATAGGCAGATGCTGCGGAACGGAGTAGAATAGTCGCAAATTTTTAAACAATATATCTTCTATGTCATTAAACAAAGACGAAACCACAGGTAAAACTTTTGGTCGTTTATGGACGTACATTCGTTTATTTAAATCTGGTTTGATTGTTGCTGTCATCGCATTGATCATTAATGCCGCTGCCGATACCTATATGGTCTCGTTGCTAAAACCTTTGCTCGATGAAGGTTTTGGTTCTACTGAATCTGATTTTCTTAAAGTCCTCCCGATTATCATTTTTGTCATGATGCTGGTACGTGGCTTGAGCGGTTTCGTTTCTACCTATTGTTTAAGCTGGGTATCCGGTAACGTTGTGATGTTGATGCGGCGTAAGCTTTTTAACCAGTTCATGCATATGCCAGTCTCCTATTTTGATAAAGAATCGACAGGTGGGTTGCTTTCTCGTATTACGTATGATTCCGAGCAGGTGGCAGGGGCCACGAGTAAAGCGTTGGTCAGCATCGTTCGTGAGGGGGCAAGCATCATTGGCTTACTGGTATTGATGTTCTGGAACAGCTGGCAGTTATCACTGGTGCTATTTATTGTTGCGCCTATCGTCGCCGTTGCGATTCGAGTAGTGTCAAAACGTTTTCGTAAAATTTCTCGCAACATGCAACAAAGTATGGGGCACGTAACCTCTTCAGCAGAACAGATGCTCAAAGGTCACAAAGTCGTATTGAGTTATGGTGGGCATAATGTTGAACGGGAGCGTTTCGACCGTGTGAGTAACCAAATGCGTCAACACTCGATGAAGTTGGTTGCGGCTCAGGCAATTGCTAACCCGGTGATTCAAGTTATTGCGTCTCTTGCATTGGTTGCAGTTCTGTTCTTGGCTAGCTTTGATTCGATTCGTAGTGAGTTGACACCGGGAACCTTCACGGTCATTTTCTCTGCAATGTTTGGTTTGATGCGCCCATTGAAAGCGCTCACCAATGTAACGTCAGATTTTCAACGAGGTATGGCCGCAAGCCAGACATTATTTGGATTGATGGATTTAGAGGTAGAAAAAGACAGCGGCGAACGCGTGGTAGAGAAAGTCAAAGGCGATGTTGAAGTTAAAGATGTCACCTTTACCTATCAAGGAAACGAAAAGCCGGCTCTATCTCGTGTGAGTTTTAAGATCCCTGCAGGAAAAACGGTCGCGTTAGTGGGCCGTTCCGGCTCAGGTAAAAGTACCATTGCGAACTTGTTTACGCGCTTTTACGATGTCGACTCTGGGGAAATTTTGCTTGATGGCCATGATGTTCGGGAATATAAGCTCAATAACTTGCGCTCGCACTTTGCGTTGGTTTCGCAAAATGTACATTTGTTTAATGATACGATTGCCAATAACATCGCCTATGCCGCGACTGAGAAATACACGCGTGAACAGATAGAAAAAGCAGCAGAACTTGCGTACGCGATGGATTTCATCAATAAAATGGAGCAGGGTTTAGACACGGTTATCGGTGAAAACGGCGCGAGTTTATCAGGTGGTCAACGGCAACGTATCGCGATTGCTCGCGCTTTATTACGAGATGCTCCAGTTCTGATTCTTGATGAAGCAACCTCAGCACTTGATACAGAATCTGAGAAGGCGATTCAATCCGCGCTTGATGAACTGCAGAAAAATAAAACGGTGTTAGTGATTGCACACCGATTATCAACGATTGAACAAGCTGATGAAATTCTTGTTGTAGACGATGGTGAAATCGTCGAGCGCGGTAATCATCAGCAGTTACTCGCTGAAGATGGCGCTTATGCTCAGTTACATCGAATTCAGTTTGGTGGCTGATCGTGGTTGAAAAGATTTGGTTTGAAAATCATCCATTAAAATACCTTCTTTGGCCACTACTGTGGCCATTGAGCCGTTTGTTTGCCCGTATTGCACTGTCCCGCCGAAATGACTATAACAGCGGCAAAAAAGTGGCTTATAAAGCGCCTGTGCCTGTTATCATCGTCGGTAACATTACTGCTGGTGGTAACGGGAAAACCCCCGTCGTTATTTGGTTAGTGGAAAAACTTCAGGCTAAGGGGCTAAAACCAGGGGTGGTCTCAAGAGGTTATGGCGCTAAGGCTCCGGCTTACCCTTTAATGGTTGAGGCACAGACGCCGACGTCATATTGTGGTGATGAACCCAAGCTCATTTTTAAACGAACGGGAGCCCCCGTTGCTGTTGATCCTGTGCGGTCCAATGCGGTGAAATCTTTGCTTGAGCAGAAGGTCGATGTCATTATTACAGACGATGGCCTTCAGCACTACGCACTAAAGCGAGATATCGAGTTGGTGGTTGTTGATGGCAAGCGCCGGTTTGGTAATCAGCAAGCGATTCCTCTGGGTCCGCTGCGTGAGCCTTTATCGCGCCTTGAAGAAGTGGACTTTGTGATCACCAATGGTGGGATCGCAAAGGAAAATGAAGTCAGTATGTCACTGTCGCCAAGCCTGGCGGTTAACTTAAGTAATGGGCAGCGAATGCCAGTGAGTCAACTTAAAGAGTTGGTGGCGATTGCGGGTATTGGACACCCTCCGAGGTTTTTTCATACGCTAGAAAAACTTGGCTCGACGCCTGTTCTGACTAAAGGTTTTGCCGATCACCAAGCATTCGATAAGGAAGAGTTAGAACAACTAGCTCACCATGGTCAACATTTAATGATGACTGAAAAAGACGCCGTAAAATGCGCTGAATTTGCGCAAGACAATTGGTGGTATTTACCCGTTTCAGCCAATTTTAACCCAGTGGATGAATCGCGCATTATGAATAGAATTGAAGAGGTTATAGGAAGTTATGGATCACCGTCTGCTTGAGATTGTTGCTTGTCCCGTATGTAAAGGTAAACTCACTTTTGACAAAGTTAATCAGGAGCTTATTTGTAAACTTGACCGCCTTGCATATCCAATAAAAGAAGGTATCCCCGTGTTGCTTGAATTTGAAGCTCGCACTATGTCAATCGAAGAGGGGCGCTAATGTCATTCACGGTTGTGATTCCAGCACGCTATCAGTCTTCCCGTCTACCAGGTAAACCGCTCGCTGATATTTGTGGTAAGCCGATGATTCAGTGGGTGTATGAGCAGGCTATCCAAGCGGGTGCGGAAAAAGTCGTTGTCGCCACAGACGATGACCGAGTGAACGCTGCAGTGCAAGCGTTTGGCGGTGAGGTCTGTATGACATTATCTAGCCATCAATCGGGCACGGAGCGCTTGGCCGAAGTCGTAAAGAAAATGGCGATTCCTGACGATCATATTATCGTCAATGTTCAAGGTGACGAGCCGCTCATTCCTCCTTCAAATATCAAGCAAGTGGCAGATAATTTGGCTAGCAGTCAAGCGCCAATGGCGACCTTGGCCGTTGAAATTGAACATGCTGACGAAGTGTTTAATCCTAACGCGGTCAAAGTTGTCACTGACCGCGATGGTTATGCGCTGTATTTTAGTCGAGCAACGATTCCTTGGGATCGTGATGGTTTCTCATCTCAAGAGCGCGAGATAAAAACGCCATTGCTACGCCATGTGGGTATTTATGCATATCGTGCCGGGTTTATTAATCAATATGTTAACTGGCCTGCATCAACGTTGGAGATGATTGAATCTCTTGAGCAGCTGCGCGTACTTTGGTATGGAGAGCGGATTCACGTTGATGTGGCAAAAGAAGCGCCTCCTGCGGGTGTTGATACACCAGAAGATTTGGCTGCGGTCATTGAAATAGTAAAAAGCAGAGGTTAGCGGACCCTAGTCAACAAATTGATAAGAAAAGAGCGCCAGACGGCGCTCTTTTTCGTTAAGGTCTTGTCACTAAGGGGAAGTGTGATGGGGTTGCGTCTCATGTTTAGAGGGACATACACCGATCACTTCACGTCGACCCGTTTCCTTCACTTCTTCCAGTTTTACATCAAATCCCCAGAGCCTATGTAGATGCTTGAGCACCTCATGAAAGCTGTCATCAAGAGGGATTCTATCGTGAGGAACATATTGCAGTGTTAGTGAACGGTCGCCACGTACGTCCACGTTGTAGACTTGAATATTGGGTTCCAAATTACTTAAGTTATATTGGGAAGCGAGTTTCTCGCGAATAGTGCGATAGCCCATTTCGTCATGGATGGCACTGACTTCGATAAAGTTTTTATGATCATCATCGACAATAGAAAAAAGCTTAAAGTCACGCATTACCTTTGGTGATAGGTATTGGCTGATAAAACTTTCATCTTTAAAGTTATGCATCGCGAAATGCAGCGTATCGAGCCAATTGGATCCGGCTATTTCTGGAAACCACTCGCGGTCTTCATCAGTCGGCTCTTCGCACATACGGCGAATGTCTCTGAACATGGCAAACCCTAGGGCATAAGGATTGATGCCACTAAAATAGGGGCTGTTATATGGTGGTTGAGCCACGACACTGGTATGGCTGTGTAGGAACTCGAGAATAAACTTATCGGAAACGATACCTTCGTCATACAAATGGTTGAGAATTGTATAGTGCCAGAACGTCGCCCAACCCTCGTTCATTACTTGAGTTTGCTTTTGTGGATAAAAATATTGGCTGATTTTTCTGACGATTCGAACCACTTCGCGCTGCCAAGATTCGAGTAGTGGCGCGTTCTTTTCAATGAAATAGAGAATGTTCTCCTGAGGTTCTGAAGGAAAGTGAATTTGCTGCTCTTCCGCTTTAGTTTTCGATTTTGGTACCGTTCGCCAAAGTTCGTTAACTTGGGATTGAAGGTATGCTTCTCGTTGTTCTTGACGGGCTTTTTCCTCCGCGATGGAAATTTTTTCGGGACGTTTATATCGATCCACACCAAAATTCATCAGTGCGTGGCAGGAGTCAAGTAACTCTTCTACCTCATTAACACCGTATTTTTGTTCACATTCGGCTAAATAGTTTTTGGCAAACAGCAAGTAGTCGATGATCGAACCTGCGTCTGTCCAGGCTTGGAATAAGTAGTTACCTTTGAAAAATGAATTGTGCCCATAACAAGCATGAGCCATTACGAGTGCTTGCATCGTAACGGTATTTTCTTCCATAAGATAAGCAATACACGGGTCTGAGTTAATGACGATTTCATAGGCAAGCCCCATTTGCCCGTGTTTGTATCCCTGTTCGGTTTGGATAAACTTCTTACCGAATGACCAATGGTTGTAATTGATCGGCATACCGATACTTGAGTATGCATCCATCATTTGTTCAGAGGTGATGACTTCGATTTGATTTGGATAGGTATCCAGTCGATATTCGCTCGCAACCCGCTTAATTTCGGTGTGGTAGCGTTCTAAAAGATCAAATGTCCAATCCGGCCCATCAGGAAGTAACTTGCTGTTCGCCTTGGTCCGCTGGCGAGTTTTTGCTGTCATAATCCTATCTCCCTATGCGGTTTCCTTTTTAAACAACTCCCTAAAGACAGGGAAGATGTCTTCAACGGCACGAATGTTTTTCATCGCAAAGTTATCAAATGCGGGTGCCAATTTTTCATATTCGTGCCAAAGCGTTTGATGAGAACGTTTTGTTATTTCAATATATGAGTAGTATTGACAGCTCGGCAACAAATTCTCTACCAGTAGCTCGCGACAGCGGGGGGAATCATCAGCCCAGTTATCACCATCAGAGGCTTGGGCTGCGTAGATATTCCATTGATCAAGTGGATAGCGTTCACGAACGATATCATTCATTAACTTAAGTGCACTGGAAACAATGGTCCCGCCTGTTTCTTGCGAATAGAAAAACTCATGTTCGTCGACTTCTTTTGCTTGGGTGTGGTGACGAATAAAGACGACTTCGACATTTTCGTAGGTGCGTGTCAAAAACAGATACAACAAAACATAAAAACGTTTTGCGATGTCTTTGGTTGCTTGATCCATTGATCCCGAGACATCCATCAAGCAAAACATGACGGCTTGGCTTGATGGAATAGGGCGCTTCTCGTAATTTTTAAAACGCAGGTCAAAGGTATCAATAAACGGAACGCTTTTGATCTTATCTCTGAGCTCTTGAATTTCCGCTTTAAGCCGTTTTTCCTCCAGAAGTTGCGCCGGTTCACTGTTCTTGATTCGCTCCAGCTCTTCCTCAAGCTCATTCATAAGGCGCTTTTTCCCTGCCGTCATCGCTGTGCGACGAGCAAGCGATTGTTGTAATGAGCGAACAATAGCAATATTGGAGGGCACGCCAGCAGTTTGATAACCTGCACGGTGCGTTTTCCATTCGGTGATACGATTTATTTGATTTTTTTCAAGATTAGGCAGCTCTAAATCTTCGAACAGAATATCGAGATACTCATCCTTAGAAATTTGAAATACAAATTCATCTTCACCCTCTCCATCAGGGCTGGCATCGCCTTCACCTGCGCCACCACCTTGACCGCCACCTTTCGGACGTTCAATTTTGTCTCCGCGAATAAATTGGTCATTACCAGGGTGTACTCGCTCTTTTAAGCCCCCTTTGCCTTGATGGAAGACGGGCTCATTGATATCTCTTGATGGAATTGCGACATCTTCACCGGTATCGGTGTTGGTGATTGAGCGGCGATTGACCGCATCAGCCACCGACTCTTTAATCTTTTCTTTATGACGACGTAAGAAGCGCTGTCTGTTGACTGCGCTTTTATTCTTACCATTTAATCGTCGATCGATAAATTGCGCCATGAGTTACCCCTTATCAACATCAAACGTAGAGGAGGGCTCCTTTAAGAAGCCTCTCCTTGATTAGGGTCAGTCTTAAGAAGATTTACGCACGCGTAAATACCACTCAGACAACAACCTCACTTGTTTCTCTGTATAGCCTTTCTCCATCATACGAGCGACAAAATCGTCGTGTTTTCTTTGGTCTTCTGAGGAGGTTTTGGTGTTGAAGGAAATAACCGGCAACAGCTCTTCTGTGTTGGAAAACATTTTCTTCTCAATCACAGTGCGAAGTTTCTCGTAGCTGGTCCAAACTGGGTTTTTGCCGTTATTATTGGCGCGAGCACGTAATACAAAATTAACGATTTCATTACGGAAATCTTTTGGATTACTAATGCCTGCTGTTTTCTCAATTTTTTCCAATTCACTGTTGAGCGCTGAGCGGTCAAATAGCTGCCCAGTTTCAGGATCACGGTATTCTTGATCTTGAATCCAGAAATCGGCGTAGGTGACATAACGGTCAAAGATATTTTGACCGTACTCAGAATAAGATTCTAAGTACGCGGTTTGAATCTCTTTGCCAATAAATTCAACGTAACGCGGAACCAAGTAACCTTTTAAGAATTCTAGATATCGTTCAGAAGTCTCTTGTGGAAATTGTTCACGCTCAATTTGTTGTTCAATGACGTAGAACAAATGAACAGGGTTCGCAGCAACTTCGGTTTGATCAAAGTTAAATACCCGCGACAAAATTTTGAACGCGAAACGTGTTGAAAGCCCAGCCATGCCTTCATCGACACCGGCATAGTCGCGGTATTCCTGATAGCTTTTTGCTTTAGGGTCCGTATCTTTAAGTGTTTCACCATCGTATACCCGCATTTTAGAGTAAATCGATGAGTTTTCAGGATCTTTCAAGCGCGACAAAATACTGAATTGTGACAACAGTTCGAGCGTGCTTGGTGAGCAGGGCGCTTGGCTAAGCTCGGAGTGGTCGAGCAGTTTTTGGTAAATCTTAATTTCTTCTGAAACACGAAGACAATAAGGGACCTTAACGATATACACACGGTCCAAGAAGGCTTCGTTGTTTTTGTTATTTTTAAATGTTTGCCATTCTGACTCATTCGAGTGAGCCAAAATCATGCCATCAAACGGTAATGCTGATAAACCCTCAGTACCGTTGTAGTTGCCCTCTTGAGTGGCGGTAAGTAAAGGGTGAAGTACTTTGATCGGCGCTTTGAACATCTCAACGAATTCCATTAGCCCTTGGTTTGCTTTACACAAAGCACCTGAGTAACTATAGGCATCTGGATCGTCTTGAGAGTAATGTTCGAGCATACGAATATCGACTTTACCGACCAGCGATGAAATGTCTTGGTTATTTTCATCACCCGGTTCAGTTTTGGCGATGGCCACTTGGTCGAGAATGGACGGTCTTACTTTGACCACTTTGAATTTGCTAATATCACCGCCAAATTCGTGCAGTCGCTTCGCCGCCCAAGGTGACATAATTGAGCGTAAATACCGTTTATCGATGCCATATTCTTGTTTAAGGAGTTCGCCGTCTTCGCTGACGTCAAACAGACAGAATGGATGGTCATTGACAGGGCTACGTTGCCCGTTGGCTGATAACACATAAATAGGAACTTGCTGCATTAAGGCTTTTAGCTTTTCAGCTAAAGATGATTTACCGCCCCCGACAGGGCCAAGCAAGTAAAGAATTTGTTTACGTTCTTCGAGACCCTGAGCGGCATGCTTCAAGTAAGAAACAATCTGTTCGATGGCTTCTTCCATGCCGTAGAAATCTTTGAACGTATCATACCGAGAAATAACTCGGTTTGAGAATATACGGCTCAATCTAGAATCTTGAGCCGTATCAATAAGTTTTGGCTCTCCTATAGCCATTAATAGCCGTTCTGCTGCGTTGGCGTAAGCACTTTTATCGTCTTTGCAAAGCGCTAAGAACTCTTGAAGCGATAGCTCCTCGTCTTTCGCGGCTTCGTAGCGTGCTTGGAAATGGTCGAAAATACTCATAATGAATTCCCCTCTGAACTTGTCTTACGACAATCAACCCGCATTGAATTGCAAATCCTTTATATTAAAGACTAGTTGCTTTTATGAATTTTGCTTAAAAAAGATATGTTTATTTACAAAGCGTGAGGGGGCTACCGGATTCAAAAAGTCGTAAAAAATCGAATTTTTGATGGTTATATGTTGGTATTTGACGGAAATGTGTTGTGGATTTGGCCTAACTGCAAGATTATTCGTTGAAATTTAGCGTAAATAAAGAAAAACAAAGGTCGCTTGTTTTTGCGACCTTTGCGTCAGAAAAAACATGAGTTAAGCGTTGAATATTTGCTGAAATTCAGACGGTGATAAATGATACTGACGTGGGCAGTTTCTCCAACACGTTAACATACGGCTGTATTTTTCTAGCATCGGAGTTTGGCTATTAAAGTGATGGTCGCCTTTATCGAATTGAGGATATAACCCTTCTGAATCAATCAGGAAACGAACGTAATGAACAAGATGAGCTTCAGTGGCAATATCAAAGCCTAAGAAAGTCAAACGACGTTTATCAACTTCTTTTTGTGCTGTGTCTGCGAGCATGTTGTAAGACTCTTGCATCGCATGGTACATCTCCATGATATCGATCACTTTGCGGCAGTCATCCTCTTTGATACAACCGAAGTCTTTCATAATTTCGCGCATTTGAAGTTCATAACCACGTTCAACAATGTTTTGTAGACGTTGATATTTTTCTTTGCTCTCTGGATTGAGCTGAGACATCAAAAAGTATTGGTTTGAAAGAATCAAACGTTGAGCATTTGTCATTTCCATGGGGACCTCACAATCGAAAATCTAAAGAATTCGTTATGAATCTAGAGTAGCTTTTGCCGACAATAGGAAACATGATCTCAACACATGTTTTGTTGTAAAAATGCCTTGAAAGTGAAATTTTGGGTCAGTCGTTGTGATAATGATTATAAATATAATCTTTATCCGAAAAAGCACGTAACCATTGAGGCTGAAAGACCGACAACAAAGTCACCGCCATACCGTTAAGTAACGCTTCTGGAAAAGCCAATAAGGGAAGGAAAATCAGATAGTTGTTTTGTATGTCATTCCAGGTATGGTTTTGTATGCCAAGGTGGTACAAGCTGATAGCCAATAGATGCAAGCTTCCAGTTAACGCGCCATTGATAAAACCGGCGACGAAAATGAAAACAAAAATGTTCCTCGGTAGCCATCGATAACTGGCAGTGAACACTATATGGCTAATAATGATGGGAAGTAGGCATGAAAGCGCCAGATAATCGGCAAGAGCGCTCCAATTGAGGTTACCAACCAGGGCCAAAATCAAGCTGACTGGGATCGTCAATAAAAAGGCAACTTTCCAGCCATACATCAATGTGAGAGTCGTCAAAGCTAAAAAGTGAATATTTAATCCGGGCTTAATACCCGCCTGTGCCGACCAAAGCAAAAACAGACATAGCATGACAGCATACGTCAGATGTTGGAATTGACGTTCTTCAATAAATTTTGGCCAAAAAACACTCGCGACATCTCTGCGCGCAACCCATAACGCGATCACGACCAATATCACCATGATTGTTTGCAATAAGAGCATTGGTTCTTCCCATAAAAATGCCAATCCATATAAGATATAGATTGGCATGAATCGCGAGTTTAGCCGAAAAAATAATCAGTATTTCACATTAGGATGATACTGTTTTAGAACGGCAACGATCTTTTCCATCGTTGCTTTGGGCGGTGGCTCAACGCCTTCAAGCGGGTATTCAAGTCCAAGAGCCTCCCATTTGTGTGCACCCAATTTATGGTAGGGAAGCAATTCAATTTTTTCGATGTTACTCATATCCTTAATAAAATCACCAAGCAAATGGGCGGACTCTTCATCGTCGGTGTAGCCAGGTACAATGACATAACGAATCCATGTGGTTTGATTTATTTTTTGCAAATAGCGAGCAAAATCCAATGTTCTACGATTCGATACGCCCACGAGATCTTGGTGGATTTCATCTTTGAGATGCTTGAGATCTAACATCACTAAATCGGTTGCGGCTAAGACTTCATCAATCACATCGGTATGCTTGCGAATATAGCCGTTGGTATCAAGGCAAGTGTGCATTCCTTCAGCTTGCGCGGCTCGAAAGAAGTCACGAACAAATTCGGGTTGCAGCATGGCTTCGCCACCGGAGCAAGTAATTCCGCCCCCAGAGGCTTTCATAAAGTGACGATAGCTTTTCGCTTCATTAATGATCTCTTCAACCGTAATTTCTTTACCACCATGAGTGTTCCAAGTATCTCGGTTATGGCAGTACATACAGCGCATAAGGCAGCCCTGCATAAAAACAATAAAGCGAATTCCAGGTCCGTCTACTGTTCCGCATGACTCAAAAGAATGGATACGACCAGTTGTTGACATGAGCTCATCTCTTATAAGAAGTTTACGAGGTATTTTATTATAAATTGTAAGGATTAAATAGCATTTGTCGTTTCACAGCTTAGAAAAATGATTCACGAATTATCCCCTTAATCACTTTTTGTGTGGTATAAAAACCGAACAACTAATAAAAAAGCATTAAGCAAGAACGAAATGGATAGCACAGGAAGTACTAGATGTTCATCTATATGATGATTAAGGATTTTTCATGCATATGCTTGCACTCTCTCAGAAGCAAAAAACTGGGGTGTTCCTAGTTATTCTGACTTTAGGTTTTGTAATTTTAGGGGGTTTCACTGCTTCACGGTTGAATGGCTTAAGCCACCAATATGAACTCAGTGCAAATGTTTCACAAGGCACCGTTTCTTTACTGCAGTTACAAAGTGATATTCTCATTTTGGCCAGCCAACTCAAATCTGTGACGAATGAGCAACTG
The DNA here is from genome assembly GCF_042428525.1 of Vibrio olivae. Taxonomy (NCBI): domain Bacteria; kingdom Pseudomonadati; phylum Pseudomonadota; class Gammaproteobacteria; order Vibrionales; family Vibrionaceae; genus Vibrio; species Vibrio olivae. The sequence goes on along the minus strand of NZ_JBHMEP010000001.1, from coordinate 1,214,150 downwards.
GATGACACCAAACAGAGTATTACGGATATCGCGAAAGCCGTTACAGTCGATGCCCAGTTTCTCCAAAGGGTTTCGTTGGCGGATTTTGCTGCACAGTTGACCAAGAGCGTTGATCAATTTGAACAGGCGGTTTCTCCTTGGTTATCACTAAAAAGTGAATTAGGTTTTTCTGTTGACTCAGGGAAGCTTGGTGAGCTTAAAAGGCTCGCCTCAGTGATTGAAAGTAAGATAGCGGAAACCGGAATGGTGACGATAAACTCTGACTTTCAAGCGATGATCAAGGCACAGCAAACTTATTTACTCCAGCCTAACGAGCAAAACTTAACATTATTTAATCGTGCATTGGCGGGGTTTGTGACGATGTCCAACACTTACGCGATGCTGGATTTATACCAACAAGAGATTGACCAATTTAAGTCTACTTTTGAACGCGTCAGTGTCCTTTCACAGCAGGTTGAAGCCTCCGAACAGCAAATGCTGTCAACTGAGTCACAAATGAAAGCGGTGGTGGCTAATGCCAGTCAAGCGCTTGAAACACTCAGTCATTCCTATACTGATGTTGCACAGCAAGACGCTCAACACACGGTATGGTCGGTGTTATTCGCATGTGCGGTGTTGGCTGTGTTTGCCGTCACTTCTTCAGCGCTGCTGGGGGCGCAGCAACGACGAGCGCTGCTGCAAACCAACCAAGTTATGCAAGCTGTGTCTGCTGGAGATTTGTCGCAGCGTATGGTCGTTGGTAGAAATTCGAAAGATGAATTTAATCAGCTTGCGCTCACCATTAACACCAGTTGTGAGAAGTTAGGTCAGTTAGTTCATCAAGTTCAAGACAGCAGTAGCGCACTTTCAGACAACGCGTCAGAACTTAATGCGGGGCTTGACCGTTTATCAAAAGGTCAATCAGAGTTGCTAGGGCAAAGCCAAATGCTGGCATCTGCCACTGAGCAGGTGAGTGTGACCACTCAAGAAGTCTCTGGCTCGCTTGAGTTTGTAGCTGAAATCAGCCGTAGCTCGACATTAGCGGCTAATGATGGCTCCCAAATTATCGCTACGGCAATTCAGTCGATTGAAGACATTGGGCAGGTTCTTGAATCCGCAGCGGCGCATATTAGCCAACTTGAAGAAGCATCAAGTAAAATTGACTCGGTGATGGACATCATTAATGGTGTGGCAGAGCAGACCAATTTGTTAGCGTTAAACGCGGCGATTGAAGCGGCAAGAGCTGGAGAACAAGGAAGAGGGTTTGCAGTGGTCGCGGATGAAGTCCGCAGCTTGGCGGTACGTACGGTTAGCGCCGTGGAAGACATATCAGGCACCGTTGACCAGATGAAAAATGAAAGCGCGGCGGTGATTGAGGCAATAAGCCAGTCCGAGCGGTCAATGATGTTGGGCCGCGAACGTGGTCAAGCGGCAATGTCGGCCATGAGTGGAATAACAGAAAAAGCCGATGAGGCTGCGCAAAAAACGCAGGATATTTTTGATGCCATTAAAGAGCTCGCATCAACGAGCCAATCAATGGCAGATAATATGACTCAAATTTCGAGCGCAATGCAAACGCTAGGCGAAAATAATAGCCAATTGAAGGCGGTGAGTGATTTGGTCAATCATCGTTCGAGTGGCTTGAGTGATGATTGCCAGAAATTTATTGTTTAACTAGAAAAATGCAAAGACAGATAAGCTACCGGTTCCGTATATATGGTCGGTAGCTTGTTGATATTCGGCTGTTTTCGCGGTGGTGGTAAAGCTCGCACCAAAGCGAGAGTTATACCATGCAATCCCTAACACCGCGGTCGCTTGCCAAGGTTCAACGGAGACATCGTAAATCGCAGGGTCACTCACATTAGGGGTGTTTTCAATCTCAGGGCGGTCACCTTCGATGGTTAAATCGTTGAATCTATAACGCGCTTCAATACCCGCAAACGCAAACCAGCCTTGGGTAGAATCACCAATCATTCCCGCCTGAAAAGGGTGTTCAGCACTAATGTTGGCAGCTCCCATGTTATGGGGTAAATCGCTTCCCCAGCGAAGCATCAATCCCGTCGCGATATCACTTCGAAAGTTGCCGAGATTGATATTCGACACATTCGATATTTCCCAATCAGAATTAAGCGTCATTGCGCCTCGCTGTATATTCAGATGATGTTGGTAACCGATGCTGCCTGCGACTTGGCTTTCTATTTGGTAATCCCAGCCATTCGGATCGTCTGATCCAGTGATGCCGTGCACGATATTTTGTGCTTTATCGGCGTAAGAGTGCTCTCCGGTGACGCCAAGCGTCAGATTTATTTTCTGTGCTCGCTCAGAACTTAAACTGATGTAATTTAATTCGGAATGAAAGAACCCTGCATAAGGGCGATCATTGGCGAGTGGTTCAGTCGCTTCTATATCGGAAGGGGTCCAGATTTTATGCGCGATCTTTACTTCCCATTTGTCGAATGACGCTTCTCCCCAATACGATAAGCTTAAAGGCTGTAACCAAGAATAGGGTTCTATCTTTGCCGACGTATAAGAAAGGAAAATACCATTGGTATAATCTTGATCAACGCCGTAGATACCATCGTTATCCAGAGAAAAGGTCAGCGTGCTAAGTGATGAAGCGAAGGTCGATGCACTCAATAAAAGCAGAGGAAAAACGGAAAGTATGCGCATAAGGGCCGTGAGGTTAAACAAAGAGGCCTTTATCTTAAAAGATATTCAATAAAATGCAGTGAAGTCAGCGTGAATTTAGGCTCAAGGTTGTACTGAATTTATCATCAGCTAACTCTGACATACTGGCAATAAAAAGCCCCACACTGGGCGGGGCTTTAAAACTTAGCAGTGAATCTTATAGAGATTCAGTGAAAGTACGTGCGATAACGTCTTGTTGCTGCTCTGTAGTCAAAGAGTTGAAGCGAACAGCGTAACCTGATACACGGATAGTCAATTGAGGGTATTTCTCTGGGTGCTCAACTGCATCAAGTAGTGTTTCACGGTTTAGTACGTTCACGTTCAAGTGTTGACCACCTTCAATACCAGACTCGTGGTGGAAGTAACCATCCATTAGGCCAGCAAGGTTTGAACGTTGGCTATCTTCTTCTTTACCTAGTGCGTTAGGTACGATAGAGAAGGTGTAAGAGATACCATCTTGAGCGTCAGCAAATGGTAGTTTACCAACTGAAGTCAATGATGCTACTGCACCTTTCTCATCGCGACCGTGCATTGGGTTTGCACCTGGTGCGAATGGTGAGCCAGCGCGGCGACCGTCAGGTGTGTTACCTGTTTTCTTACCATATACCACGTTAGAAGTGATAGTTAGGATAGATTGAGTCGGAATCGCGTTGCGGTAAGTTTTCAGCTCACGAATCTTGTTCATAAATGTAGTCACAAGTTCACATGCGATGTCATCAACGCGTGGGTCGTTGTTACCAAATTTAGGGAAATCGCCTTCGATTTCGAAGTCAATTGCTAGACCGTCTTCGTCACGAACTGGTTTCACTTTCGCGTATTTGATTGCAGATAGAGAGTCAGCTGCAACAGATAGACCAGCGATACCACAAGCCATTGTACGTTTCACGTCACGGTCGTGTAAAGCCATTAGAGACGCTTCGTAGCTGTATTTGTCATGCATAAAGTGGATAGAGTTCAACGCAGTCACGTATTGTTTTGCTAACCAATCCATGAAGTGGTCCATTTTTTCCCACAACTCGTTGTAATCTAGGTATTCACCTGAGATTTTGTCCATTTTTGGACCAACTTGGATTTTCAGTTTCTCATCCACACCACCGTTGATGGTGTAAAGCATGGTTTTCGCTAAGTTCGCACGAGCACCGAAGAACTGCATTTGTTTACCAACCACCATTGGTGATACACAACATGCGATAGCGTAGTCATCAGAGTTCATGTCTGGACGCATTAGGTCATCGTTTTCATACTGGATAGATGAAGTATCGATAGACACTTTTGCACAGAAGCGTTTGAAGCCTTCAGGAAGTTGCTCAGACCAAAGAACAGTGATGTTTGGCTCTGGAGAAGGACCCATAGTGTATAGGCTGTTTAGGAAACGGAAGTTAGTACGGCTAACTAGCGTACGTCCGTCAAGACCCATACCACCCATTGATTCTGTTGCCCAGATTGGGTCGCCAGAGAACAACTCATCGTATTCAGGAGTACGTAGGAAACGAACCATACGTAGTTTCATGACGAAGTGGTCGATCATTTCTTGTGCTTGAGCTTCAGTCAGTTTACCTGCTGCGATATCACGCTCAATGAAGATGTCTAGGAAAGTCGAAGTACGACCTAGAGACATTGCTGCGCCGTTTTGAGATTTAACTGCTGCTAGGTAGCCGAAGTAAGTCCATTGGATTGCTTCTTGCGCTGTTTCAGCAGGGCGAGAGATGTCACAACCGTATTTCGCTGCCATCTCTTTGATTTGACCTAGAGCACGGTGTTGCTCTGCAATTTCTTCACGAAGTTGCATGGTCATTTGTAGATCTTCGCCGTTTTCAAATTTCTCTTGAAGAGAAGTGAATTGAGCAAATTTGTCTTTCATCAGGAAGTCGATACCGTAAAGCGCGATACGACGGTAGTCACCGATGATACGGCCACGACCGTAAGCATCTGGAAGACCAGTTAGAACGCCTGATTTACGACATTTCATGATGTCAGGAGTGTAGATGTCGAACACGCCTTGGTTGTGTGTTTTACGGTATTCAGTGAAGATTTTTTTCACTTCTGGGTCTAGCTCGCGGTCGTACGCTTTGCAAGAACCCTCAACCATACGGATACCACCGTTAGGGATGATTGCACGTTTTAGCGGTGCTTCAGTTTGAAGACCAACAATTGTTTCAAGGTCTTTATTGATGTAACCCGCATCGTGAGCAGTGATGGTAGAAATAACAGAAGTATCGAAATCAACAGGTGCGTGAGTCGCGTTTTCCTGTTTGATGCCTTCCATTACTTTAGCCCAAAGCGTGTTAGTTGCTTCAGTACCTTCAGAAACTAGGAAAGATTCGTCACCTTCATAAGGTGTATAGTTTTTTTGAATGAAATCACGAACGTTGACTTCGTTTTGCCAGTCACCTGCTGCAAAACCTTCCCAAGCTTTAGCAAATTGCTCTGCCATGACATACCTACCTTTTTAGTAGAAAAAACCCATACTGCAATGCTGTTGAGCCAGCATCCTTAATCGAATAAGACCAGTACACTCTTAGTAAATAACAATATCTATAGATTCAACTGCGTGATTAAAGCTATACATCTTGTTACTCGGAATTCACCGTTGGTTTCGTAGGAAACCTCTTGCTTGACTCTTACGTTAGACTAAAAAAAATCTACAAACCTTAAACTAAATCAATAAAATTCGAAAAAACGCATAATCTTGAGTAAAAAATAGTCGATCAAATAAAAAAAAGGGTAGCGACATGCGCTACCCTCGATATTTCTCGTTACAGCCAAGCTTTTATACCGTATTGGGTGTCCAGCATACCTACCGCAAGCATAGCAACCAGACAGATGATCAGTACACCACCCGGGATGACGATTTTATCGACAAACGATAGTTTAGAAGCACGTTCTTTATCCCCAATTAAGCCATTGTTATCTAAGAGCATTGTTAATGCCCAAGCCAAAACAGGGTTAACAACTGCTGCGCCAAAGATACAGATACCCGCCGCTTGTGAGTCTTTGGTATCACGAACCATCTGCATACCCGCTTCAAGAAGCGGTAAGAAAACGCCAACCAGAAGAGCAACACGCATCACTGGAGGCCATACGGCAACATCCATAGGGAAGCCGAGGATCGCAATGATCATCACTAAAAGACCAAGAATGATGGCACCACCAGGGATTGGACGCTTCGCGATCGCCGCAGGGATCATGTATGTACCCCAAGAAGAGGTGATGTTACCACCACCGACAGCGGTACCGACCATTTGACGAATTGAACACATGGTCATCGTGTCATCGACATCCATCAATACCTTGTCAGTATTTTTCGGGTAGTTCATCTCTTGGAAAATACGGTGCCCAAGGAAATCAGGTGACCACATAGCCACAGCTAAAATTGCAAAGGGTAGAGAGGCAATGAAATGTTGAAGTGTTGGTAGACCTAATTGCCAGCCTTGTTCTGTGCTTCCCCACCAGTATGCGGGGTTAAGGTTTGGCAGACCCATATGGGTTTCAAATTGAAGATCAAACCCAGCGCCAGCAAGTAACGCAATGATTAACCCTACGAATGCACACACAGGAATTGCGAGCCAGCGTAACCCCAGTTTCGCCAAAATTGCGTAGACCACAATGTTGATACCCAAAACCACTAGGCCTATGTAACCTAAGCTTCCTGCGGCAACTTCTGCCGATTGTAAGCCGGTCGCCCAAGTTTGGATTGAGGTGATTTGACTCATCGTTCCGGTAAAACCGAGGAAAATCAACAAACCGCCAGCGGTACCTTGGGATGTAAGATTCACCAGCTTTGAGCCACCTTTAAAGTAGCTGAGCAATAAACCAAAAATACCGAGTAGAATCGCAAGTGCTAATGGGTGAGCGCCAGCAAGAGCGATAGAACCAATCAATGGAATCATCGGGCCGTGGTTACCCGCTAGGTTCGCTCGAGGGTTAATAAAGCCAGAGGCTAATACACAGAATAGTAGTGCAGGGATAAGCATTTCAACACGCGCGACTTCGATAGCGAAATCTTTACCAAGGTTGATATGGTCCCAAGCTTGGGTTAAGCCATCAGCCCAAGACATCATCACCGCAGAATACATTGCGATGATACCAATGGTTCCAGCGAGTGCTGGTACTAAATCTTCAAGTTCAAAACGGAAGTCACGGCCGGGTAGGTTAAGCCCAAATCGGCGTGGCTTCATTATTTGTAACTCATGGTCCAGATAGTCTGAGCGACTGGCAAATTCAGAAGCTGGGCGATGGAGTTCGCTATAGCTTTTGCTATCGATATCCGAATCAGAGTGCGGTTGTTTGACTGCGTCTGACATAGATTCCCTCTTTATTACACAAAGTGATTTATTCTTATGGGTAATGGATTGTGTTGCGCTAAACCACCGCCCAGTATTTTTTACTGCATGAAACTCAGATTAATTTTGATCTCTAGCACGATCTATACGTGGTTGCATAAATTTGTTCGAGGTCAAATAAAATCTCGTTTTGAAGACAAAGTTCTATGGTGGCGAGTTTAGCTTGGCTCCCGTAAAGGGTGATTGATTTAGATCACTTTAAGTTTGAATGTGAAATAAAACTACAAACTAAGCCACTCATAACCACTTATCTGATATTTAAGATGAAATATTTTTTCATAATGTGAGTTTTCATAGATAACGTAGGCGACCGATCTGCAACATTTATACATCACACATGCAATCATTGAACTGGATCTTGTTTTTACCATAATCTCATGGCTTAACGATGAGGCTTGAAAGTGAGCTGACTGTTAAATATGCATGAAAACTAGCATAATAAGCTGACTAGTGATTTTTTAATCGCATTATGTGACTGAATATTTTCTACTTTTAGGTTAATAATTTGTTGCATGTTGTTTTTGGTAGTGATAATTTGATTAGCAGCTTTGGAACGGAAGCCAAGCAATGAATGAAAATATAGGGAGCAATAGCGCATGAATGATGTACCCGCGCTGAACATCAAAGATCTACATAAAACCTTTGGCCAAAATGAAGTGCTGAAAGGCATCTCTTTAGAAGCCCACAAAGGCGACGTCATTTCCATTATTGGCTCTTCTGGTTCCGGTAAGAGCACTTTTCTACGTTGTATTAATCTTCTTGAAACTCCGACGGCGGGTGATATTTGGGTCAACGGCGAGTTGATTGAAATGAAAGCTAACCGTCAAGGCGATGCTATCCCTGTTAATGAAAAACAAGTGCAGCGAATCCGTTCTCGCTTAGCCATGGTGTTTCAAGGCTTTAATCTGTGGTCACACATGACCGTGCTTGAGAACGTCATTGAAGCGCCTGTTCATGTTTTGGGTGTCCCTAAAAAGCAAGCGATTGAAAAAGCAGAACAACTACTGAATAAAGTGGGTCTGTTTGAGCGTAAAGATTATTACCCAGGTCACTTATCTGGCGGGCAACAACAACGGGCTGCGATTGCTCGTGCGTTAGCGGTTGACCCAGAAGTCATGCTGTTTGATGAACCCACCTCGGCACTGGATCCAGAATTGGTCGGTGAGGTGCTTGGTGTGATGCGTGATTTGGCTGAAGAAGGGCGTACCATGCTGGTCGTGACCCATGAAATGGCGTTTGCTCGTGATGTGTCCAATCATGTGATGTTCTTACATCAGGGCAAAGTCGAAGAGCAGGGCGACCCGAAAAAGCTGTTCTCTCAACCAGAATCAAAACGCTTGAAGCAGTTTATTTCGTCTATCTATTAATCGAATCGATTTAGGCAGGTGTCATACGAATACGATACTTGCTTAAACAGATAACACTATCTGAACACAACAAAATCTAACAAAATAAAAATACAATCACAGGAGTATGGAAATGAAAAAGTGGTTAGTTGTTGCAGCTTTGGCTGCTACCGCAGCAACAGGTGTCGCTCAAGCTAAGGATTGGAAAACAGTCCGCTTTGGTATTGAAGGGGCGTATCCTCCATTCAGCTGGACAGAAGCGGATGGCTCACTGAAAGGTTTTGACGTCGACATGGCCAATGCGCTTTGTGAACAGATGGAAGTGACCTGTAAAATTGTTCCACAAGATTGGGACGGTATTATTCCTTCTCTACTTGCACGTAAATACGATGCCATCATCGCTGCGATGTCGATTACTGAAGAGCGTAAGAAAAAAGTCGACTTTACGAACAAGTATGCGCTTATTCCAAACAAGTTTATTGCCAAGAAAGGCGCTGGTCTTGATTTCAATAATCTCGACGGTGTGAAAATTGGGGTTCAACGCGCAACAACACACGATAAATACCTGACAGATAACTATGGCGACAAAGTCGACATCGTACGTTACGGCTCTTTTGATGACGCGTATCTTGACCTTGCGAATGGCCGAATTGAAGCGGTACTTGGTGATGCATCTGCTCTTGAAGAGGGTGTATTGAACAAAGATGGCGGTAAAGACTACGAGTTCGTGGGTCCATCGCTGACGGATCCAAAGTGGTTTGGTGATGGCTTTGGTATCGCGGTTCGTAAACAAGATAAAGATCTTACCGCCAAGCTGAATGATGCGATTGCTGCATTGCGTCAAAATGGCGAATACCAAAAAATTCAAGCGAAATACTTTAACTACGATGTATACGGTGACTAATTACACGTAACATCGTCATCATGGCCATTGATGGTCACACATCAATGGCCTTTCTTTTTTGAGTTGAGAAACTGGAACTCATTTATGCTGGATTTACATGGATATGAAGCCTCCATTTTAAAAGGGGCACTCCTGACGATTGAAGTAGCTGTATTATCGCTGGTTTTGGCCATGGTTTTAGGCATGTTGGGTGCATTAGCCAAGCTCTCTAACTATCGAACACTGCGCTCTGTCGCGACTATTTACACCACGATTATTCGAGGTATCCCAGATTTAGTTCTGATGATGCTGATCTTTTTTGGTGGACAAATTCTCTTAAACAACTCTCTCTATTCGATCAACGAATGGTTAAATAATTGGTTCGCTTCCAGTGACCCAAATCATGAATGGACATCCTACTTACCAGATTATATTGACGTCAGCCCGTTTTCGGCTGGGGTGTTGACCATTGGTTTTATCTTTGGCGCCTATATGGCAGAAACTTTTCGTGGCGCCATTATGGCGGTGGATAAAGGGGAACTTGAAGCTGGCAAAGCTTATGGCATGAGTGGGTTTCTGGCTTTTCGCCGTATTTTGCTGCCGCAAATGATTCGTCACGCATTGCCTGGTTTTGGTAACAATTGGCTTGTGTTGCTCAAAACGACGGCTTTGGTCTCCATTATTGGCCTTGAAGATATGGTCCGTATTAGCTCTTTGGCTGCGGGTTCAACCAAGATGCCATTTACCTTTTATATGACGGTTGCGGTGATCTTCTTATTTTTTACCAGTGTATCGACGGGGCTACTTAAGCTTGTTGAACGCAAATTTACGATTCACACGAGGTAGGAAACGATGGACTTTTCATTAATAGTTGAAAGCTTTCCTGTCTATTTAAGCGGTTTATGGACCACTGTCTGGCTGGTGGGGTTATCGTTATTGATTGGTATTTTTGTCGCCATCCCTCTTGCCTTAGTCCGTAATAGTCACCTTTTGTTATTACGCTGGCCTAGCTGGGCATTTATTTACTTTTTCCGTGGTACGCCTTTATTGGTGCAACTTTATTTAATCTATTACGGAATGGATCAGTTCTTTCCAGTCAAAGATACGCTCTGGGAAAACGCTTGGTTTTGCGCGCTGGTTTCTTTTGTATTGAATACAGCGGCTTATACTGCGGAAATTATCCGCGGGGCAATCAATGGGTTGCCGCGTGGAGAAGTCGAAGCGGCCAAAGCTTATGGCATGAGTTATTGGCAAACAATGCGTCGTATCGTTTTGCCTAGTGCACTACGCCGTGCGTTGCCTGCCTACAGTAATGAAGTGATTTTTATGCTTCACGGCAGTGCGGTTGCGGGAATCATTACCATCATGGATCTCACAGGGGCAGCGCGATTGGTGAATTCGCGCTATTACGCGCCGTTTGAATCATTTTTGACCGCGGGGCTATTTTATATGGGACTGACGTTCATTATTTTGTGGGTGTTTAAAAATGCAGAAAAACGTTTCCTCGCTTATTTAAAGCCGCACAGTTAGTCTTCGTTGCAAATTAAAAAGGGCCTTGAAGGCCCTTTTTTCATTGAAGTCATTATTTAGATTATTGAGCAAATACACTCCAAATCGGTGCGTGGTCCGAAGGTTTCTCAATGCCTCGTAACTCGTAATCAATACCCGCTTGTTGGCACTTTTTCGCAAGGGAAGGGGTCGCTAATATCACATCGATCCGTAAGCCACGGTTATCATCAAAGCCACGAGAGCGATAATCAAACCATGAGAATTGGTCATCAACGCTTGGGTGCAAATTACGAAACGTATCTTCAAGCCCCCAATCTAGTAGGTTTTTTAGCCATTCACGTTCTTCGGGCTGAAAAGAACATTTCCCAGTTTTCAGCCAGCGCTTGCGGTTGACTTCACCAATACCAATGTCTAAATCAATGGGGCTGATATTAATATCCCCCATTACGATAACTTGCTCGTCTTTGCTGTGGTATTGGTTGAGATAGCCCATAAGGTCTTTATAAAATTGGCGCTTATAAGGGAATTTGGTCTCGTGGTGGATATTATCCCCCTGCGGAAAATAGCCATTGAGCACGGTAATTTTCTCGCCATTATCATCCTCAAACGTCGCCATGATCATGCGCTTTTGGTGTTCTTCAGTGTCGGTCGGAAAGCCTTTTTGCACTGTGATGGGTGTTTTTTTACACAGCATCGCCACGCCGTAATGCGCTTTTTGACCATGAAAATACACTTCATAGCCCATCGCTTTGACATCTTCGAGAGGAAATGCGTCGTCGTGAACTTTGATCTCCTGTAGGCCAATAACATCCGGTTGATGTTTATCAATCAGTGCCTGTAATTGATGAAGGCGTGCTCGTAACCCGTTGATATTAAAACTAATGACTTTCATATTCTTTACTTTCCGTTATAAGCTTTGAGTTGTGGAGATTTAATTATCTTTCGAAACTAATAGAGACCCTAACAGTCAATACAGGACTGCTAAAATTTGTTGCCACTATATTTTGTTACCACTATATAGTGAGATGGCGATTGGGTTCAGCGCCTTAGTTTAGGCGCCCATCATCGTGTGGTATCGATAGGGCGCGACTGCTTTTCTCTTGGTGCTAGCAAACGTGACTTTTTGAACGAACACATAATTAAACCACCAGTTTATCGTTTCGCTAATCTGATCACCAGTCGATAAGTATGTCTAACTAGTGGGTGAGGGTTCATTGCTCACCCTCCAATTCACTGTTATTACCGACTCCGGTGGTAGACGCTTCCTCTTCATTCTTGTAATGATAAACGCTTATGTTAAAAATCTTAACAACCCTTTGATTTCAATGATCTACCATCAAGCTCTCAGTATTACTGAGACAGTAATTATTTGTACACCAAATAAAACAGAGGATGCTAGTTATGACAGAACATTTAGATGACATGTTGCCGCCCGTTGAATATATCAATGACGACTACAAAGGCTCAGGTAAGCTAACTGGCAAACGCGTTTTAATCACTGGTGGGGATAGCGGTATCGGACGAGCGGTGGCTTTACACATGGCGCGTGAAAGCGCCAAAGTCGCTATCGTTTATCATTCTGATGACGAGAGCGCTCTTGAGACACAAAAAGGCATTGAGGCCGAAGGTGCAGACGCTCTTATTTTGCAAGGGGACACCGCAAGTAGTGCGAGTTGCAAGCAGGCTGTGGAAGAGGTTGTTGCACAATGGGGCGGTATTGATGTATTGATCAACAATGCGGGTATGCAAAAACCGTATAACGATTTATCAGAAGTCAGTGATGAAGATTGGCAGCAGCATTTTGACATCAATATGGCAGGCATTTTTTATGTCACTCGAGCGGCGTTAGAGCATATGAAGGAAGGCGACAGTATCATTAATACAACATCGGTGAACGCGTATGTCGGAAATGATGTGTTAGTCCCTTATACGGCGACCAAAGGCGCTATCGTCAGTTATACTCGAGCGTTATCAAAGCAGCTATTGAATCGTGGTATTCGAGTCAACCAAGTGGCTCCTGGGCCAGTGGCGACAGAAATCCAAGAAGTCTTTAAAGATTTTGATAAAGACATTTTAGAATCAATGTCCTCGCCAATGGGACGTATAGGTCAGCCTCGTGAAATGGGCCCTGCGTATGTTTTTCTCGCGTGCCAAGATAGCAGTTTCATGACTGGGCAGACGTTACACCTCAATGGTGGGATGATCACTAACGGTTAAAATGTAGATGTTTGTATCTGCAGTTACTCAACTCCGAGGTCTAGCGCCACGTGAAGAGAGTGAATAAAACCAACACTGATAGTGCTGACGCTATCAGTGTTTTTCAGAAAACGGTAACCGCTGAGAGTATTTAGCACTTTTCTTGAAGTTGGTTCATGACTCTTCTAAGCGTTGGATAGTTCCCTTGTTTAACTTGACTCACCCATACTTCACACTGCCCATAATCTCCTCGATATTCCAAGTACCATCAAAACTGCGTCCCCCATCAATCATACTTTTAACCTCAGATTTGCTTTGATTGTTCAGCGATAGGCATTGTGTCGGGCCGCACCCCCAATAACGCATTTGTCCTGAAGAATTACGGAATGTTTTGATGAACATTAAACCGCCCTCTGTGTAGTAATTAAAAGAATACGCGGTGGTTGTCATCAATAGCGATGAAGCAAAGAGTAAAGCCGTTAGGTATTTGTTTGGTTTCATTGTCACTAGCCCTTTTCGTAGTTCATGAGCGTAAAGACTAGTCGATATATCAGCTTGGTATTGGCATCTAAGATGGGAGTTTTTTAGCGTGTTATAGGATTATTTCATCAGCCCTATGAGCTACGGACGGTTTTTAAACAAGAAATTGGAAACGCGTTGGTAATCTCTACGCCATCACTGAAATACTACAAAAGTTTAACTTTAGATTGATAATTAGTCGCAATATGGTGTAATAACTCTAACCAAGTTTGCAAAAAGGGATGTAGCATGCGAACCTTGTCTGTTCAATGGAAAATTATATTACTATCAGGCGCTTGCCTATTAATTACCTCTCTCTCGCTGATCCGATTTTCAGTATACAATGCGATAAGTAATCAACAAATAATCAAAACCAACAGTTCTCAGTCCGTAAAGCAAAAGTCTGAACAACTGGTGCAAACCACGGCGTTACTCAATGCCACCGAAATTTCTGAATACCTTAATGAAGCCCTATATCGCGCCGAAATGCTAGCGGATGCGGCTTTGTTTCAAAAAACGAATTCCGAAGATAACTTTGGTGACAGTGAAACTCTGCGAACTGCACTCAATGATATTGTGAAAAATGCGGTTAGAAAATTTGACACCATTCAAGGTGCTTACATGGTGTTCAGACCCGATGAGCTTGACAGTGAAGATGCAAATTATGTGAGCGCCGAGTACGTAGGGTCGAATGAGACAGGGCGATTTGCACCGTATTGGCGTCATTCACAGAACGACGAAGTTGAAGCGCATGTATTGTCTGAGAGTGAACTATCTGATGGCAGTAATAGTGAGCGTTTTTATTGCCCATTAATTCGCAATACGACGTGCGTTAGTACACCACGTATCGTCGAGCAAGGAGATAGCCGCTATCTAACAACGTCTATCTCTGTGCCCATTATGCGCGACTACCTCGCCATGGGCTATTTTGGTATTGACCTTCGACTTGATACATTAACCGAGCTTGCCCAATCTTCTGATGCCAACCTTTTTGATGGGCAAGGCAAAATGAATATTGTCAGCCTCGATGGTTCGCTGATTGCCAGTGATGATCCTAATGCGGATATAGGTCAACCGTTTTCAAGTGACAATATCACGAATGATGATTTGGTCGACCTGTTATACGGCCAAGAGGTCATCACTCAATGGAGCGAAAATAATCAATGGCTGATGGTGTTTGCACCAATTACTATCGGCAACCAAAATTGGGGGATTTTGTTTGAAATGCCACGCTCTAGCGTACTGGCAGATGCAAATTCTCTTGATGTCTTGATTGGCGAGCAAGTCTCTAAAGGTGTGACGACAGAAGTCTTCGCTGGCGGTATATTTGTTCTCATTGGCTTGGTAGTAATTGGATTTATGGCGGTTAGGCTCGTGAAACCCATTAAGCAAGTCGCGTTACGCTTGGAAGATATTGCTTCTGGAGAGGGGGATCTAACTCAGAGGCTTGATATCAAAAGCCAAGATGAAATTGGCCAGTTGGCATCAGGATTCAATGCTTTTCTGGATAAGCTTCAAGTCATCATTCGTGAAGTTGTCAACAACACTTATATGGTGGCAAGTACCACAGAGCAATCGTCGGTTGCTGCGCAACTTACGCGGCAAAGCAGTGATTCTCAGTTTAAGGAAGTTGATCTTGTCGCTACGGCGTCTGAAGAAATGACCCAAACTGCTACGTTAGTTGTTGAAAATGCAGGCAATGCTGTGAACGCCGCGCAAAAGGCCAATGAATCTGCGATGACAGGGCAAAAAGTGATTGAGCAGTCTGAGTTAGAAATGCGCCGCCTGGTTGAAACCATGGATGCCGCCATTCCGATTGTTCAAGAACTTGCCAAAAGCAACGACAATATTACTGAGATGCTGAAAATGATCGAGGAAATCTCCGAGCAAACTAACTTGCTTGCGTTGAATGCTGCCATTGAAGCCGCTCGAGCTGGTGAGCAAGGCAGAGGCTTTGCGGTGGTAGCCGATGAAGTGCGTAATCTCGCCAAGCGTACACAAGATTCAGTCGGAGATATTCGCCATGTGATTGAGCAGGTCCATACCGGCACTACCGACGTGGTCAATGTGATTCATGAAAGTAACGCGCTAGCCAATAATTCAGCAAGCCAAGTCAAAGTCGCGGTGGACGAGCTTCAACATGTATTTACGTCAATTGCTGCCATTACAGATATGAATACGCAAATATCAAAGGCAGCAGAAGAGCAGCAATCTGTGTCCACTGAAGTCAATTTGAGTGTGTCGAATATTCGCGAATTAAGTGCGCAAATTCTCTCTCAGGCGGAAGAGTCAGAAACGGTCAGTGGACAAATTAGCACCTTATCAGAGAAACAAAAGCAGTTAGTGAATCAATTTAAAGTGTGATGAGTCAATGATTTGATAAAAAAGCCGCATTATGCGGCTTTTTTACATTGCGGCTGCTACGCGGAGGACACTAAAGCTCGTCCATGTACCAATATCCTTTATTGACTAATGTAGTTAATAGTTGCCAATGTTCTGCAGTCGGAGCTTGGGGAAGGTGGTGACGATTGTAATGCTCCAAGTTACACAGTAATGATAACTGAGACTGGATCTCTTCTGAAACGTCAAAGCGTTCACCGTTAATGTAGGCAACGGTTGGATGCGTGTCGTGATACAAGGTTTTCAATCCAGCGACCTTGTGCAGCTCTGAACCCTGAAATAGATACTGCTGTATTTCTTGTTCACTCGACTCATCCTCTTCAGGAACAATATTTAACATATGACGTGATTGACTGAGCATGGAGCCCACAAATTCTCGCAGCAAGTCATCATCTTCGGTAGCCGCTTTGAGCATTGTGGTCAGCTTGGCTAAATGCTCTTGCTTGATCTCCCCAAAGCTTTGCTGTGCCTTCATGTCGGGTGCGTGTAAGTGAACATCACCAAGATCGTGCGCTAATACATAATCCGCAAAATTACTGAGTAGCTCCTGTTCTTTAGGTGAGCGGTAACCTATTGAATAGCTGAGGCTAGGAGTAAGTGTGTGACCCTCGTGGGGGAAACCGGCTGGAATGTAGAGAATGTCACCGGGCTCTAGCACATCGTCAATTTCTGCCTCAAACGATTTGATTTGTTTTAATGCATTGGCTTTAATGGTTTCTTGGTACTGACCCATGTCTTTAGGACCAACGCGCCAGCGACGCTGACCTTGTCCTTGAATAATGAATACATCATATTGATCAATGTGTGGGCCGACTCCGCCTTGTGGCGCGCTAAAACATACCATGACATCATCAAACAGCCATTGAGGAAGCCGCCTGAACGGCTCAACGAGTTGCGCCGCGCCTGGGTGCCAATGGTTTGCTGCTTGAACAACCAGTTGCCAGTGCGACTCGGCTAACTCACCAAAAAAGGACTCGTCAAAGGGGCCATGTTCGACTTTCCAGTTATGATCGTGATTAGAAATAAAGCGTGAATCAATTTCTTCTTCCAACGATAATCCGGCGAGCTCTTCCGCCGAAATCGGGTCGTCAAAGTTTGAAAAACCTTGACGAAGAATTGTTGGCTTTTTCTGCCAATAGTCGAGCATGAACTGCTCGAAGTTAAAGTTGAATTGATACATTTACTCTTGTTCCTGTATGAGTTTTTTTTCTAAGTCAGATTTTACGATATTGATTGCTGACAAAGCGGTATTGATTGGAATGTCATTGGACTCGAGTAAATAGATAAGGTCGACCGCGAGTTTGATATCGTCTGGTGCGTTATCAAGGCTATTTGACGCACCGGTATTTGAAGTGGTTTTACAAGACATAACTACTGATTTCGTTCTCGATAGGTAATTTGATTTTCTAATTTTAGCTTAGCGGCTTGGCAACGTTTTAGGCGCTGCTCTGTGGCAAGAAGCACTTGCTGGGCTTCTTGTTGCTGCCCCAACGAGCTATGGCTGAGCAAATATTCTTTTTCCATCACCATATCTTTTAAGCGTCGTTCCCATTCCTGATGCTGGGCAAGCTCTTGATATAATTTGTTGATGGGCTTTCTATAGTAGCTGCTGTGCTTAGGTTCACTCTTACGAATGGATGTTGTTGCAAGTTCTCGTTGGATCGCCCCGATTTGAGCGACCAGTCGTTCGGTAAGAAATTCAGCCCGTTCGGCAGTAAGAAGGTTGTTTTGGCTTTCACGTAGAATGGAGTCGTAGGTCGAGCGTGCTTCTTGAACACAGGGTGTTAACAGCCGAGCTTGACCACGAAAAAGCCGTTCATCAAATAGTGGTAAATGATGTTCCCCTCGTTGTCTGTCCAGGGCAGCGGCTTGAATATCAAGCTGTTCTAACGTCTTTTTGAGCTGACTAAATTGACTCATAAATTGACAATCCATGCTTCATAAGCGAGTTTTATCGCCAAAATGCTCACAACAGTAATAAATACTGGGCGAATAAATTTCGCGCCAAATCGAATGGCTGAGTGCGCGCCGACAAAAGCGCCTGCCATTAAACATACGCCCATGGTTAAGCCTAGCATCCAATTGATATGGCCAAGAAGGGCGAAAGTCACCAAGGAGGTAAAATTACTGGTGAAATTCATGGCTTTGGATAAACCAGACGCCAAAAGAATATTGAGCTTATAGAGAGCCATGGAACTCACTGTCCAAAAAGCGCCTGTACCGGGGCCGGCTAATCCATCATAAAAGCCAATACTCAAGCCTTGAGCGTATTGTTTTTTATGAAATTTCGCACATTGCGGCGGTAGCACATTCGCGGCATTATGCGGCGTTTTATGAAAAATCGTATAGATAGCCGCTGCTAAGATAATTAAAGGCAGGATCTTCTCGAGCCAATCAGTGCTGATTGCATCAACAAACAGTGTGCCGAGCGTGGCACCAATCAATGTGGATATAAAAGCACGATACCAGCAACGAGGGTCGAATAATTTTTTACGATAATAAGTAAATGCTGCCGTTGAGGATGCAAACGTTGCCGCGAGCTTATTCGTTCCCAACGCGAGGTGAGGAGGAAGTCCCATGGATAATAGGGTAGGAACTGTTAACATTCCGCCGCCACCTGCGACGGCATCAATAAATCCAGCAATAAAGGCGACCAGTGCCAGCACCAACAGCAGTGTTGGCTCAAACATCTCCATAAATGTACTTCTATCTATTCTTTTTCAGTGAGTGGCATCGTGAGATAAACGTGAAAATTTGAGTCATTACTCACACAAAGGTTCAATATAGCAGCTAGTACTCGATATTTCGCTTGAATGGCGGCAGGGAGTCTAACAGTGCTTTACCGTATCTCTTACTGATAAGACGCCTGTCGAGGATGATGACTCTACCAGAATCTCTCTCTTTTCGCAGTAACCTACCGACAGATTGGATTAATTTTTTACTGGCTTCAGGCACGGCGATTTGCATAAATGGATTTCCACCTTTGGCCTGAATATATTCTGAGTGCGCTTGTTCGACCGGTGACGTTGGTACTCCGAACGGTATTTTAGTGATAATCAGGTTTTCAAGTAGCTCTCCGGGTAAATCGAGGCCTTCAGAAAAGCTTCCTGTCCCAAATAGAATGCTGGTTTTTTGAATTTTTATAAGTTTTTTATGTTTATTGATAATTTCTTGGCGAGAAGATTCACCCTGAAGTTGTAAAGACCAGCCTTTTTTGGTGAATAGCATCGACAGTGCCTGCGCGGTTTTATTCATTTGCCAGTACGAGGCAAACAGCACCAAATTGGCTTTTCCTTCTTCTATTAGCTCAGGAAGTCGTTCAATGAGATGGTCAGTAAATTCGGGCATTTGTGGTTCGTAATGCATTTTTGGAATGTACAGCTCGGCTTGGTTTGGGTAGTCAAACGGTGAGGCTAGGGCGAGGAACTGAACCCCATCTTCCGCTTTATCACTGATGCCGGCTTGGCGACAGAAGAAGCTAAAGGAATTGAGTGCGCGAATGGTTGCGGAGGTTAATACTGCGCCAACGCAGCGACTCCAGAGTTGTTGGTCAAGTTGCCATCCAACTTCAAGTGGCGATACGTTGACAATAAAGTCACCTTCGCGTTCATCGCTCAATTCTAGCCACCTTGCAAGTGGGGCCCCCTTTTCTGGCTGTGGCTGAGCCATAAGTTGCCACACTTGTGCAAGGTTTTCCGTCCGTTGAATGTAAAATCCCAGCTCTGCTAATGCAGGTTCTGCAAGGCGATTTGCGATTTCGCCGTCCTTGACCCTCTCCGCAATAAGATCAGCGATTTTTGCCACTGATTGCGCGAGCTTATTTGACAGCTGCTTTAATTGCTTTGCTTCTTCTTCGAGCCAGGTGGGGAGTTCACCATGCTCAAAGCGATATGACTTATCGACAAATTGTGCTGGGTCAAAGCGTTTGGCGAGTTGACTCAGTGCTGGGATAAGTTCTTGCGCCGAATTTTGTAACTCATTACGAAATCGGGCGACACGTTTTTCATCAGTCAGATTAGAGAATTTAGAAACGGATTGGTTGAGCTTCTCTAGCCAACTTGCTGCGCCTTTTAGGCTCGCGGCAGCAGACGAATGGTCGCGAGCAACTTGAGGAAGATGGTGAGCTTCATCAAAGACATAAATAGTATTGTCAGGTTCGGGGAGTATCACGCCGCCACCTAAGCTTAAGTCTGACATCACGAGGCTATGATTAGCGATAATCACATCGACCTTATCCAGCTCAGAACGTGCCTTTTGAAAAGGGCATCCTCGGTGAGCTTGCATTGAGCCATTGCAGCTGTGCTTGTCACTGACCATCATTTGCCAAAGTTCATTACTGATAGGCTTTGGCCAAGAGTCTCGATCGCCGTCCCATTTACCTTCGGCAAGTTTCTCGTACATGGTTTTGAGCAAATCAATATCTTTCGCTTTCGGCTTGGTTTCAAACATCGCCATTTGACCGCCATCGACACCACTCGCCGCTGCTAATTTTTCTGCGCAGCAATAGCGTTGGCGTCCTTTAGCAAGAGTAAAGCTAAATTCAAAATCGGTGAGCCTTCTATATAGAGGCAGATCTTTATTGATGAGCTGTTCTTGTAATGCCACCGTGGCGGTAGAGATCACCACTTTGCGGTTATTGAAGCGAGCCACCGGGATGACCGACATCAAATAGGAGAGCGATTTTCCAATGCCTGTTCCCGCTTCCGCCACCATGACGCGATTTGATTTGTGGTAACTGCCACACAATGTTTTGGTTATTTCCGCAACAAGATAGTTTTGTGCTCGACGAGGAATAAAGTTATCCAATTGATGTTGAAGGTTTTGATAACTTGTACGAATCGCTTTTTGAACTTTGCTGGTGGTCATGACGGGCCCTTTGAGTGAGTCGCGCGATGTTAGCACAGTTTGCTAAAACGTACCTAGCTCACGAAATAGAATCCTTTTCTTACAAACGGAGATCAACTTCACAAAAAAAAACTGAACCTTTAACAAGAGGGATTAATTTTAGTTTGTGAA
Organism: Vibrio olivae; assembly: GCF_042428525.1. NCBI lineage: Bacteria > Pseudomonadati > Pseudomonadota > Gammaproteobacteria > Vibrionales > Vibrionaceae > Vibrio > Vibrio olivae. Next base: position 1,193,271 of record NZ_JBHMEP010000001.1, on the reverse strand, counting down.
AAATATATATCTCCAAAAAGTGGATTTTTGTGTTTAAATTGTCTTTAAAATAAAATTTTATCCATTTTATCAGAATTTTGTTCTGATGTTGTTTTTTGTGGTAGTTGCTGAATAAACTTTAGGGTTGGTTAGATATTGCTCTAAAAAAACACTAATTTATATGTAAACTATTGATAATTAGATGTTTATTTATTTTTTATTATCTTTTTTTACAACATTTGACAGTTAGATGAATATTCTGCAATCTTAGCTGCAGATTTGTTGAGGCTGGTTCATAGGAGTTAACTCTCTGAGCCAACTTCAAAAAACAAAAAAGGGAACCGGATAAGGAATTCCCATATTAAGAAAAGGCAGTGGATTAAATTATGAAAAAAACACTATTAGCTATGGTTGTTGCAGCAACAGCCGCTGGTTCTGTTAATGCAGCAGAACTTCTAAAAACAGATGCAGCATCAGTAGACTTCTATGGTCAACTTCGTGAAGCTATCTATGCTTCTGACAATGATGACACAGGACCTAGTGTTGACAACGGTTCTTCACGTGCAGGTATCTCGGCTTCTTACGAAATTAGTGAAGGTCTAGACCTTGTAGGTAAAGTTGAATTTTACGTTCGTGGTGATATGTCAACTCGTAAACACTACATCGGTGTATCTTCAGATACATACGGTTCTGTAGTGTTTGGTAAAAACAGCCCTCTAGCAGATGACATCTATGGCGCAGAATACTCTTACGAGTTTGGCAGCGCAGATAAGTTCTTGTACAACACTGCTCTGAACAACGATACGTTCTGGCAGGAGAATATGATTAAGTATGAGTTGGTTAAAGATGCATACTGGGTTAAAGCTTCTTACAACCTTCCAGAAAAATCAAAAGATAAAGAAACTGGTGTAGTTTCTCAAACAGCATATGAAATGTATGAATTGTTTGCTGGTACTTCATTTGGTGACCTATCTGTTCATACTGGTGGTATCATCATGAACGATAGCACAGGTACTAGCAGCACTAAATACACTACTTACGAATTTACAGCTGAGTATGCGTTGGGTGATAGTACTCTAGGTGCTACATACGCCTACAATAAAGAAGAAGAAGGCTCTGCTGATACTGATTCTAATGCATTTAACTTAGGTGCTATGGTTCCAGTAGCAGATAAAACAACAGTTTACGGTGGTGTTCAGTTCCTTGATGAAGAGGCTGATAATTCTGACCAAACTAAAGGTTATGCTGGCGTTGAGTACAAGTTTGCTAGCTGGGGTCGTACTTACGTAGAATACGGCTACAGCAAAAAAGATGGCAGTGATGCTGAAAACAACATGGCTATCGGTGCACGTGTATACTGGTAATCAGTTGTTTAATGTATAAAATAAACCCAGCTTCGGCTGGGTTTATTTTTTTATAATGGAAATTATTATCATGTCTTTCAGAATTACAGCTTGTTGCGCTTTAGCAACGTTATTTTCACATATCTCATTTGCTGATGTTACTTTACAAGTTCCCGATAACATCAGTGTTCAAGTTGTGAATCAAGAGCGTCCGGAGCTTGAGAGTAACATACTTGGTGGTGAAAAAACTCTGATCTTACCTAATGGTACAAATCAGATTTTATTCCAATTTATCCCGATGTTTGTTGGTAGGGAAGATGTTGAAAAAGTTTACAGCAAACATATTATCGCTAAGTTTAATGCCAAAAACACCAATTTAAGTTTTGATCTGCCCTCATATAAAAATGAGCGACAAGCTAACGCTGAAATAGATAATTTAAAATGGGCATTGATCGATGAGGCAGGAAAAAAAGTGTTAATAGAGGAAGATTATATAAATCTTCGTGGAGTAACTTTAGGACGTGATTATATTCGTGACGTTGAAAAATATAACAAGACGGATGGCGTAGCCGCAGTAAAAACCACGACCAGCCATTTTGAAACGCCAGAGATTCAGCCATCAAACCTAACTCAAATGGAATTTCTGCAGCAGCAATATCTAAAAATGTCACAGCAAGATCGCAAAGCCTTCTTGCAATGGGCTGTTTCTCAGTAGTTAGCCATTAATTGTATTTTTAATGCCAGTCTTTGCGACTGGCGTTTTGCTTTTCAGCGCTCTAGCGTCTGTTGAGGTTTTTCCAATGCGGACGCTATGGCGTTGACCAGTTTGGTAATATGATGCTTTTGACTAATAAAAGGTGGCATCATATAGATGAGCTTTCCAAACGGACGTATCCAAACCCCTTGCTCGACAAAGTGTTGCTGAATGACTTGCATATTGACTTTGTGATGCAGTTCCACCACACCTATCGCACCTAACCAGCGTGTTTCTTTCACTGTTTCAAAATGCTCAAGTGACGGCAAGACTTCGCTAAACCAGGTTTCAATGTTTTTGGTTTGTAACTGCCATTGATTATTTTGCAAGATCGCCAAACTTTCCGATGCCACGGCGCAGGCTAAGGGGTTACCCATAAACGTGGGGCCATGCATAAAACATCCAGCTTCGCCTGAACAAACCGTATTGGCAACTTCTGAGGTGGTCAGTGTCGCGGCAAGTGTCATATAACCACCTGTCAGGGCTTTTCCAACACACATGATGTCGGGACTGATACCTGCATGCTCACAGGCAAACATCTTGCCAGTGCGGCCAAACCCCGTTGCAATCTCGTCAATGATAAGTAGCACCCCGTATTGATCGCAAAGCTCTCTTACTCGTTTTAAATAAGTCGGATGATAAATGCGCATCCCTCCTGCACCTTGCACTATCGGTTCTAAGATGACAGCCGCGATATGAGAATGATATTGGGCAAGTTGGTGGCGAAAGTCATCGCTGTCTTGTTCGTTCCAATCTTGGTTAAAACCAATGCTGGGTGATTTTGCAAATAGGTGCTTAGGAAGAAAACCTTTGTAGATCTTATGCATTGAATTATCAGGATCGGTCACCGACATGGCGGCAAAAGTATCGCCATGATAGCCCTGTTTTAGCGTAAGAAACTGGCTTCGGTTTTCTCCTTTTGCATGCCAATACTGCAGTGCCATTTTTAGCGCTACTTCGACCGAAACCGAGCCTGAGTCAGCCAGAAATACGTGCTTTAAGTTGCAAGGTGTGAGAGAGAGGAGAGACTCGCACAAACTAATAGCAGGCTCATGGGTGAGCCCGCCAAACATCACATGTGACATGCGCTCAATTTGCTGATGCGCAGCAGCGTTAAGACGAGGATGGTTATAGCCATGAATCGCAGACCACCAAGAAGACATGCCGTCGGTTAACTGTTCTCCACTTTCTAACTCAATTTCGACGCCTGAGGCGCCTATTACAGGATAACAGGGCAGTGGCTCAAGGGTGGAGGTGTATGGGTGCCAGATATGCTGGCGGTCAAAATCTAAATTCATGATTATTTTGTGACCTTGTGTAAACTTATTTATTTTTGCAGTGTTGACAGTTTATCGTTCGGAGATAGACTAGCCAAGAAAATTCGCAAGAAATATAAGGAATTACTGTGGAAGTACGTCACAATTGGACCTCTGAGCAAGTCAAAAAATTAATGGCAATGCCTTTTATGGATTTGTTGTTTGAAGCTCAACAAGTGCATCGCCATTTTCATCGCCACAACTACGTACAAGTCAGTACCTTACTTTCGATTAAAACCGGAGCCTGCCCGGAAGATTGTAAGTATTGTCCTCAAAGTGCGCGTTACACGACGGAGATTGAAAAAGAACGTTTAATGGATGTTGAGCGTGTACTTGACGCCGCGAAAAAGGCTAAAAGCGCCGGTTCAACGCGCTTTTGCATGGGGGCCGCTTGGAAAAATCCTAAGCCGCGAGACATGCCCTATCTCACTTCGATGATCAAAGGCGTTAAAGGGATGGGTTTGGAGACTTGCATGACCCTGGGTATGCTCTCTTCTGAGCAAGCTGCTGAGCTCGCGGATGCAGGCCTTGATTACTACAATCACAACCTTGATACTTCGCCTGAGTTCTACGGTAACATCATCACCACTCGGACATACCAAGATCGACTCGACACGTTATCTCATGTGAGAGAGGCCGGAATGAAAATTTGTTCTGGAGGCATAATTGGCATGGGAGAAAGTGACCATGACCGTGCGGGGCTGTTGATTGAGTTGGCGAATCTTCCTGTTCACCCGGAAAGTGTACCGATTAACATGTTGGTCAAAGTAAAAGGTACGCCACTGGAAAAGGTGGATGATGTCGAGCCGTTTGATTTTATTCGCTTAATTGCTATTGCGCGAATTATGATGCCCAAATCCGCAGTCAGGCTGTCAGCTGGGCGCGAAAATATGAATGAGCAAATGCAGACTTTATGCTTTATGGCAGGCGCTAACTCTATTTTCTATGGCTGTAAATTGCTAACCACCCCAAACCCTTCAGAAGATAAAGACATGCAGCTATTTAAAAAGCTGGGTGTTAACACACATCCAGTTGCGCAAAAGCCGGATGAAATTCAAGAAAGTGAACTTCTCGACCAAGTTGTGAGTCAAGTGGCAGCACGCCCTACTAAAGACGATTTGTTTTATGATGCAAGCGTTTAGAACCCGTATCCGCTCGCAGCTTGAGCAGCGGCGAGAAAATCAATTAAATCGTCAGCTCAATGTAGTGACTCGCGGAAATCAACTGATGATTGAACAACATGGTGATCTCTGGGTTAATTTTTCTAGCAACAATTATTTAGGGCTTGCCAATGACTCATCGTTAATTGAGGCGTGGCAAAATGGGCTCACTTTGTTTGGTGCGGGGAGCAGTGCTTCTTCTTTGGTCACAGGCTTTTCAACTCCGCACCTTATGTTAGAGCACCAGTTGTGTGACTGGTTAGGTTACGAACGTGCTATTTTGTTTAATTCTGGCTTCAGTGCTAATCAAGCGATGCTGTTTACTTTACTCGAGAAGGGAGACCGCTTGCTGCAAGATAAGCTCAATCATGCGTCACTGATTGAAGCCGGTATGCTTTCTTCTGCGTCCATGACGCGCTTTAAACATAATGATGTGCAGGATTTAAACCGTAAACTGCACCGAGAAAATACGCCGGCGTTTATCGTCACAGAAGGCGTGTTTAGTATGGATGGCGATTGCGCGCCGCTGTCCGACATCGCGTTGCAAATTCGTGACGGCGACTTATGGGCTGTGGATGATGCTCATGGTCTAGGCGTCATGGAAGGTGAGGGGCGTGGAAGTTGTGCAGCCGCTCAAGTGAAGCCAGATTTATTGATTGCAACGTTTGGAAAAGCGCTTGGAATGAGCGGTGCAGCCATCATGTGTAATGCTGAGTTAGGGGAGTATCTGACTCAGTGCGCGCGCCATCACGTCTATTCTACAGCGATGCCCCCAGCACAAGCTTACGCTCTATCACATGCTATTACCCTAGTTCAAACCCAGCAGTGGCGACGTGATCGTCTCGACGAACTCAGTGAGCACTTTCATCACCGATTTCGCCAGTTTTCGGGATGTGTTGAAACGACAACTCCCATAAAACCAGTCATTTTAGGTGACGCTGAGTCGGCCCTCAATTGTGCACAATTTATGCGAGAAAATGGTCAATGGGTGAGTGCTATTCGCCCTCCCACGGTTGCGAAAGGTACCGCTCGAATACGCATCACCTTAACAGCACTTCATCAACCAACACATATCGATGCTTTGGCTCAAAAGTTTGAACAATGGATGGACGTTTATCATGGGTAATCCAGCAAAAATACTGCCGGCCTCTATGGGTAACAAACAAGCGATCAGTGAAGCATTTGATAAAGCCGCGATGACGTATGATCGTCATGCTCAGTTTCAGCGCGATGTCGGTCATCGACTACTGGATTATCTGCCACAAGATTTAACGGGTAAAACGGTCCTCGATCTTGGCTGTGGCACCGGCTATTTTGCCAAGATTTTTCAGCAGTGTGGCGCCAATGTGGTGTGTGTTGACATGGCACCAAAGATGCTTGAGTTTGCTCGAGAACGCTGTGGTGACAAAGGCATGCAATATTTAGTGATGGATGCAGAACGGCTAAGTTTGAACGATGAAACGATAGATTATGTTTTCTCAAGCCTTGCATTGCAGTGGTGCTCTGATTTGTCCTATCCGTTTCAACATATTCGCCGAGTGTTGAAGCCTAATGGCAGAGCGCTGTTTTCGACTTTGCTCAAAGGGTCTTTGTTTGAGTTAAGTCGAGCTTGGTCAAAAGTTGATGAGTATCAACACGTCAACGATTTTGTGTCTAACATTCAGGTAAAAATTGCGTTAGCTCAAGCTCAGTGTGATCGCTATCACTTAGACTTTCCCATTGTGACGATTTGGTATCCATCCGCATTTTCTTTAATGCATGATTTGAAGGGAATTGGCGCCAATCATGTCGTAGGTCGCTCGCAGGGGCTCACTCGTCGAAGTGCACTGCTTGCTTTTGAAAAAGCGTATAAAGAGTTTGAATCAAGTGATGGGCGAGTGCCTGCCACTTACCACGTATGTTTAGGGGTGATACATCGATGATAGATGCATTATTTGTTGCAGGAACGGATACAGATGTAGGAAAAACCGTCGCATCAAAGGCTATCCTTCAAGCCTTGGCGGCGAAAGATCTTAAGACAATTGGTTTTAAGCCAGTTGCTGCAGGCAGTGAATTCATTGAAGGTGAGATGAAAAATTCCGATGCGTTGCACTTACAATCGGTAGCGACGGTTGCTCGTGATTATAAGCAGGTCAACCCTTACACATTGGCGCTTCCAACATCACCACATATTGCGGCGCGTTATGAACACGAGATAATCGATTTTGACGTATTGAGTACCACATTAAGTGAGCACAAAGCCGCTGCCGATGTTGTGTTGGTTGAAGGGGCGGGAGGCTGGCGAGTCCCTGTTTCTGAGGATGAATATTTATCGACTTGGGTCCAAAAAGAACAGCTTCCGGTTATTCTTGTGGTTGGAATCAAACTGGGTTGTTTGAACCATGCTCTCCTAACTGCTGAAGCGATTGAAGCCGATGGGTTGACCATTGCCGGCTGGGTCGCTAATCGAATTAACCCAGGGACAGAACATTATGCAGAGATTATCAGTATGCTAGAGAAAAAGTTGCCGGCCCCTAAAATCGGAGAAATTCCTTATGTGCCAAGCGCCAAACGTAAAGAGTTAGGGCGCTTTATTGATATTAGCAAATTGATGTAATGCAAAAAAAGAGCTGCCAAATGGCAGCTCTTTTTAACGGCTTGGATTCTGTTATTTTTCGAGGTTGAATCCTAATAAAGCATGGTGAGACTCTGTCATAGTTTGATGAGACGGTTGGTGGTCTGAGAGTCCCAGTTGCTTTTTCGCTTCTTCTTCACTTAAGCCTAGGTGGCAGCACAGTAAATCTATCGCCATCTGATAGTTGTTTTGTTCTACCATGATACATTCCTTTTATTACCTGATTCTGTCTACAAAATCGACTATACCCGTTTTCAAAGGACTCACAATAAGACCAAAGTCTAATTCAATGCAAAGCGGTCGCTTTGGCGTTAGATAACTAATTGGTGTCAGTAAATAAATGTTGCAATTTATCGCTTAACCTTGTTTTAAAAAAACTTAGACTATATCTATAGAAGAAGTCTAAATAAGGTTAACAACCCGTTAATCTGAGATGTTTTATACCTAGTTCCCTTTGGAGTGGAAGAATGAAACGAGTTTTGCTGTTTTTAGCGACGAACCTAGCCGTGGTGTTCGTGCTGAGTATTGTTTTAAATATTGTCTACGCGACAACAGGCCTTCAGCCTGGAAGTCTCTCCGGTCTATTAGTTATGGCAGCGCTCTTTGGATTTGGTGGTTCATTCATTTCATTATTGATGTCCAAGAGCATGGCTTTACGCTCTGTTGGAGGGATGGTCATTGAAAGTCCACGCAACGAAACTGAGCACTGGCTAGTGCAAACCGTGTCTCGTCAAGCTCAACAAGCGGGTATTGGTATGCCGACTGTCGCTATTTATGATTCACCAGATATCAACGCTTTTGCCACCGGCGCCAAGCGAGATGACTCGTTAGTTGCCGTCTCTAGCGGGCTGCTGCATAACATGACTCGTGATGAGGCAGAAGCGGTCCTTGCCCATGAGGTCAGTCATATTGCTAATGGTGACATGGTAACGATGACGCTGTTACAAGGTGTGGTGAATACCTTTGTTATCTTTTTATCACGTGTGGTTGCTAATTTGGTGGCATCGAACAATCGTGATGAAGAAGGGGGCGGCACGAATTGGATGGTGTATTTTGCGATTTCAACAGTGTTGGAGTTGGTGTTTGGCTTCCTAGCGAGCTTCATCACAATGTGGTATAGCCGTCATCGGGAATTCCACGCTGATGCCGGATCTGCGCAATTGGTCGGTAAGCAAAAAATGATCGCAGCGCTTGAGCGATTAAAGATGAGCCAAGAGTCTCAGCTCGAAGGATCGATGATGGCGTTCGGTATTAATGGTAAGCGCTCTCTCACTGAACTTCTTATGAGCCACCCGCCCTTAGATAAACGCATCCAAGCGTTAAGAAATCTTTAGTAACATTTAATTAACTGAAAAGGCTTGGTTTTTACCAAGCCTTTTTTGATCCAGCTACCAATAATTTACGTAACACACAAAAGTAACGAGAGTTAATTAAAGGGCGCTTGTCGTCCTTTGGTTTATCTCCTAGAGTCTTTGATAGTTGTACGTAGTTTATTTTTGTACAAGGTGGTAAGCATGGATATTAATGCCGTTGGCGACGTTTATAAACAGTTGAACAAGCATAATTTGGCTTCTCTAGAAACGGTATATCACCAGAATGTTATCTTTGAAGACGCCGCTCATCGTTTAGAAGGTTGGCAAAATCTGGTGCAGTATTTCACAACGTTGTATACAAATGTCGAGCATTGCCAATTTGATATCAAAGAACAACATCAAGTAGGTGAAGATGGCTTTCTAACGTGGACCATGGAACTTCAGCATCCTAAGTTGAAATCCGGTCAATTAATACGAGTTAAAGGCGTTAGCCATATGAAGTTCCAAGATGGCCGGGTGATTTATCATCGGGATTATTTTGACCTTGGAGAGATGTTGTACGAACACTTGCCCGTTCTGGGTAAGGTCATCAAGGTGATCAAAGCGAGGTTAGGCCAATGAATCATGTTGTGATAACCGGAGCGACGTCGGGCATCGGTTGGCAGTTAGCTCGAGACTATGCTCAGCAGGGTTGGAGGGTGACTGCCTGCGGTCGCAATCAAGAGGCGCTTCATCAACTTGAGCAGTTTTCACCTCAAATCAAGTCGTTGCAATGTGATTTAACTCAACGCCAGCAGGTGATCGATTCGTTTTCTCACATTGACCCCAAGCCAAATTTATGGATTTTTAACGCCGGTGATTGTGAATATCTCGACGAAGGGATCGTCGATAGCCCGTTAATCGAGCGCGTCTTTTCAATTAACTTTCTCGGCCTCACTTACTGCCTTGAAGCGGCTCAGCCTCATTTTTATGCTGGCGTACAAGTGGGCGTCGTCGGCTCTATTGCCAGTGAATTAGCGTTACCTCGGGCTGGCGCTTATGGCGCGTCAAAAGCCGCCGTTAGTTATCTGGTTCGCTCTTTAAAGCTTGATTGGCAACCAAAAGGCATTCGAGTGTCGCTGATTTTTCCCGGATTCGTTAAAACGCCGCTCACCGATAAAAACGACTTTGACATGCCAATGATGATATCGGTCGAACAGGCTTCTCAATCGATACGTGTTGGTTTAGCTAAGGGGAAAGAAACCATCTACTTTCCTCGTCGTTTTACCAGTTTATTGCGCGTCATTGCGCTTTTACCTTACCGCCTACAGCAGGGATTAATTAACAAACTAATGGGCTCGAATAAATAAGGATAACAAGATGAGAATTGCCATTATAGGTTCGGGAATTTCAGGTCTCACATGCGGTTACTACTTACATAAGCGGCACAAGGTCACTGTGTTCGAGGCGGGGTCTTACGTTGGAGGACATACTGCGACCATTGATGTAGAGCATAAAGGGCAGCAGTATGCGGTCGACACCGGGTTTATTGTGTACAACGATAAAACTTACCCCCATTTTATTGCTTTGATGGATGAGATTGGTGTTTCTGGAAAAGCCACAGAAATGAGTTTTAGTGTCACTAATGCCAAGTACGGGCTCGAATACAATGGCCATACCATTACGACATTATTTGCTCAAAAGCGGAATTGGCTCAACCCTAAATTCTATTCATTTATTTATGAAATTCTGCGCTTTAACAAATTGGCTAAACAAGCGACAAAAGACAATGATCACCAGACACTAGGCGCTTTTTTAGCGACGCATAAGTTCAGTGACTATTTTTGCGAAAACTACATTTTACCTATGGGGGCTGCGATTTGGTCATCCACGCTGGCTGATATGCGCGCTTTCCCATTGCACTTTTTTACTCGTTTTTTTCTCAACCATGGCTTGCTTGATATCGTCGACCGACCCCAATGGCGAGTCATTGAGGGTGGTTCACGAAACTACATTGGTCCGCTAACTCAAGGTTTTTCCGATAATATTCGATTGAATTCTCCGGTGGATCGCGTGTGGCGTGACAATGTTGGCGTGCATATTGAAAGTAAAGGAAAGATAGAACACTTCGATGACGTTATCTTTGCGTGTCATAGTGATCAAGCTTTAGGGTTATTGCAGGATGCATCGAATAACGAGAAGAACGTGCTTTCGCAGCTTAAGTATCAGAAAAATGAGGTAATTCTTCATAAAGATGAAGCGCTGTTGCCAAAACGCAAGGCCGCTTGGGCTGCATGGAATTATCGAATGTCGGGGAGCGAGGACGAATTTGATTCGAAACCAACGCTGACATACAACATGAATATATTGCAACATATTGATGCACCAGTGACCTTTTGTGTATCACTCAACAGTCGCCAGGCGATTGATGAAAGTAAGATTATTGCTGAATTTAGTTATGATCACCCCGTGTTTACGCAGCAGACGCTCGATGCCCAACAGCAACGAGATAAAATTAACGGACATCATGGGACTTGGTTCTGTGGCGCCTATTGGTATAACGGATTTCATGAAGATGGCGTTCGAAGTGCGCTAGATGTCGTACGTGAAATAGAACAAAAAGTCGTGACGCTGGATCACAAAGGAGCGGCTTGATGCAACACTCAGATGAAGCTGAAAGTTGGATAATGGATGGCAGTGTACGCCATAGAAGGTTTATCCCAGTAGAGCATCAACTCAATGTGCCGCTGTTTATGCCATGCATCGATTTAGACCAAATAGATACCTTAGAGAAGCAAGTTTGGGGGTTTGGTCGTCGATGGTGGCATTGGGCACGATTCCGGCGAGAAGATTACGTGGGAGAAGGCGGTCTTAAACAAGCGGTGCTGGACAAAGTGACCGATTTAACGGGAGAAACGATTCAAGGCCGTGTCAAAGCCGTTATACATTTACGTTACTTGGGGTTGTATTTTAGTCCCGTCAATTTTTATTATGTTTACGATCACGAAGAAAATTGGCGCTACCTACTCGCGGAAGTGAGTAATACACCTTGGAACGAGCGGCACTATTACGTGGTACCGGCAGAGAAAGCCGATAACTTTACCCATGGCAAAGCATTTCACGTGTCGCCATTTAACCCTATCGATCAGCAGTACCAATGGCGTGTAAAACCATTATCTCTCGGTGTTAAGGTTCATTTGAGCTGCCAGCGTGGAGAAAAGCAGTTTGATGCGACTTTATCGATGAAGCCACATGCTTTTACCTCCAAAAATTTAATCAAAAAGCTGGTCAGAACGCCGCTCATGGCACTAAAAGTTGTCAGTGGTATTTATTGGCATGCGTTAAAACTTTGGGTTAAAGGTGCTCCGGTGTATTCACACCCCGGTTCGAATGATGGTTCAAGCGCTGAGCAGAAAAAGAATAAGCAATAGGAGAGCTGGTATGTTGGAAACGCAAAGTGCAGCATTGGATTTTTCGCAAGCTTCAAAGGTTGAACAAACAGCCCGCAATTGGATTTTTCGCTACCTTGAGCAGATAGCAATTGGGCGGCTTACTGTTATAGAAACTTTTGGGGGTATTGATGACCGTGTACGAGTTTTTGGTCAGCAATCGTTAGAGCAGAGTCTTGATGCAAAGGTAGAGATTCACCATCCAAGCCTGTACGCCCGGTTTTTAAGAGGTGGCAGCGTCGCCGCCAGTGAAGCGTATATGGATGGGTGGTGGGACAGCCCTGATTTAACCGCTGTAATGAATCTCATGGCACAAAATCTTAATGCGCTTGATCAAATCGAGCAGCGTGCGAGCTGGTTTAGTAAGTTGGCGCTAAAATTAGGGCACTGGTTGAAACGTAATACCTTGGACAATTCCAAAAAGAATATCCATGCCCATTACGACTTAGGAAACTCGCTTTACGAAACGTTCCTCGATGAAAATATGCTTTACTCATCGGCTCTGTTTGCATCAGAGCAAGATACCCTTGAAGCGGCACAAATTCAAAAAATGGATAGGTTGTGCAAACAACTTGACCTACAACCGACTGATCATGTTATTGAAATTGGTACGGGATGGGGGGCAATGGCCATCTACATGGCGCAGCAATACGGATGTCGAGTGACAACCACGACCATTTCTGATGAACAGTTTGCTTACGCACAGAGCAAAATTAATGCACTAGGTCTGAATGAAAAGGTCACTTTATTGAAAAAAGACTATCGGCTCCTCGAAGGGCAGTTTGATAAATTGGTGTCGATCGAAATGATTGAGGCAGTCGGCAAAGCGTATTTGGACTCTTTTATTATCAAGTGTCGTCAATTGCTTAAGCCACAAGGTTTGATGGCGCTACAAGCCATCACTATTGTTGATTCCCGCTATGAAGAATACAGCCGTAATGTCGACTTTATCCAAAAATACATTTTCCCAGGTGGCTTTTTACCGTCAGTTTCTGCATTAACGTTTGCAACCGCTAAACAGACCGATTTAGTTGTGCGTAATTTGCATGATATGGGGTTGGATTACGCTAAAACCTTGCACCATTGGCATCAACGTTTTACGTTGCAGGAAAATAAAGTGCGAGAGTTAGGTTATGATGAGCGTTTTATTCGCATGTGGCGGTATTACTTTTGCTACTGTGAAGGTGGCTTTTTAGCACGTAGTATCAGTACCGTACAAATGACTTTCCAAGCTCGTTAAAGGAGTTGCTCCATGCGTTTGCTGACAATGTCAATTTGGTTTCAATTGCTTTGGCTTCTGGCGGTTATTGGCCAAGAGCAAACGCAGTGGTGGCTTATGTTATGTGTCATCGCTACCTACCTTTATGTGCTTTTAAAACAATCTATTCCATTAGAAAGGCTGTTTATACTCGGATTTCTTGGTATTGCCGTTGATTGGTTCAACATGCGTACTCATCTTCTGTCTTTTGATTCTGAATTTTTGCCCACTTGGTTAATTTCTCTTTGGTTCATTTTTGCTTGGTATGCGTATAACTTAGTGCCAGCGCTTAGACCTTTTTCTTCTTGGTTGTTGATCCCGATCGGCGGCCTGTTAGGAGCATCGAGTTATTTTGCTGGCTATAAGTTAGAGGCGGTTGCCTTACCCCATTCACTATCCGTGTCTTTGTCGGCACTGTTTATTGAATGGTCTCTTATCATGCTAGTGATTTTAAAGGTGATTTATCGTGAACAAAGGAGTATTCGCTAAGTTTGGTATCATACTTTGTGCCGTTTTCTTTATCGTACCGATAGCGCTTAGCTCGCCCCCGAGCATACAGAAAGACCGCAATAATATTGAAGGCTGGCAGGGCTGGCCCATGGTCGGTGAAGCTGAATTGTCGGTTTTTGTGTTTGATATTTATCGCTCAACGCTGTTCACTCCTTCAGGAAAATATCTACCTCAGGGCGTAAATGAACCTCTCGCTCTTTCTATTACTTATCTGCGAGACATATCCTCGACGAAGTTACTTGAGGCGACAGCAGAGCAGTGGCAAAAATTAGGTTTTAATCAACAACAAGTGTCAAGTTGGATACCCGTTCTTGAAGGCATCTTTCCAGATGTCGAGCCGGGCGACACATTGACCTATCTCTCCCAAGGCAAGTATGGGCATTTCATTTTTAAGCCCAAGAATCAAGCTCAAGAGTCCGTAGGGGACATTGATAATCAAGAGCTTAGCCAGGCCTTTCTATCGATTTGGTTATCTCCGAATACCACCTATCCCAAATTACGTAAACAGCTAATAGGAGAGCAAAAATGAGATTTTTGAAAGGCTTTTGGATTATCGTTGTCGCGACGCTTATAAGTGCATGTTCTGCAGACATCGACGAATATCAAACCCAAGCTCCGCGTTTCGATTTGTTCTCCTATTTTGATGGTGAAGTACACGCTTGGGGAATGGTTCAGGATTATCGCAACAAACAAGCGAGGCGGTTCACCGTTGTCATTGAGGGCAGCGTGAGAGGGGGCACTCTGACTTTAAACGAAGCCTTCACTTATGATGACGGTGAAACTGACAACCGGGTATGGACCATTAGCCGAGAAGGTGAAGGATATTACACTGGCTATGCGGACGATATTATTGGTGAGGCAAAAGGGCGAGAAGTCGGCAACGCGTTACAATGGAAATATGACTTTGAACTGGCGGTTGATGGCACTAACGTTGAAGTGACCTTTGATGATTGGCTCTATCGACAAGACAGTAAACGTGTTTTTAACCTAACGTCGATAACCAAATTGGGTGTTGAAGTTGGGCGAGTCACGCTGTTTTTTGAAAAGCAATAATTGACCGAAGAAAAAGGCTCTTCAGTGGAAGAGCCTTTTTAGTAGTAATAACGTGAGCGAGTAAGAAAATTACAGTTTGTCGGTTAACTCAATCGCTTGGCCAATGTAATTTGCTGGCGTCATGAGTTTTAGACGCGCTTTCTCTTCTTCAGGGAGTGCTAGCCCATCAATGAACTGGCGCATTGCTTCACCATCAACACGTTTACCACGGGTAAGCTCTTTCAATTTTTCATAAGGCTTCTCGATGCCGTAACGACGCATTACGGTTTGAACTGGCTCAGCAAGTACTTCCCAGTTTTTATCAAGTTCCGCCAAAAGCGCCTCTCGGTTAACTTCTAACTTACTGATTCCTTTAAGAGTCGAGGTGTATGCGATAACCGCATAGCCTACACCAACCCCTAGGTTTCGAAGTACAGTCGAATCGGTTAGATCGCGCTGCCAACGTGAGATAGGCAGTTTTTGCGCGAGGTGACCAAACACGGCGTTTGCAAGACCGAGGTTACCTTCTGAGTTTTCAAAGTCGATCGGATTGACTTTATGCGGCATCGTTGACGAGCCAATTTCACCGGCGATGGTTTTTTGTTTGAAGTGTCCCAGTGCGATATAGCCCCAGATATCACGGTCAAAATCAATGAGGATGGTGTTGAAGCGTGCAACGGCATCGAACAATTCAGCAATATAATCGTGCGGTTCGATTTGTGTGGTGTACGGGTTCCAAGTCACCTCAAGAGATTGGGTCACAAATTCTTCACTGAATTTGTGCCAATCAAGCTCAGGGTACGCAGAAAGATGCGCATTATAGTTACCGACCGCACCATTGATTTTCGCTAGAATCTCAATATTTTCGATCTGTTTATATTGGCGTTCCATACGGTAAGCAACGTTTGCCATCTCTTTACCCATGGTCGATGGTGAAGCTGGCTGACCGTGGGTCCGAGAAAGTAGTGGAATATCACGATATTCGACAGCCAATGCTTTGATGGCATCAATTAGTTTGCGAATCTCTGGAAGAATAACGTGTTCACGTGCTTCTTTTAACATTAAAGCGTGAGACGTGTTATTAATGTCTTCAGAAGTACATGCAAAATGGAAAAACTCATTCACTGCATGAAGCTCAGGAACGTCAGCTACTTTTTCTTTGAGAAAGTATTCAACCGCTTTGACGTCATGGTTTGTCGTACGTTCAATATCCTTGATACGCTGGGCATCTTGCTCAGAAAAATTGGCAGCCAAAGTGTCTAGAAATTGGTTTGCTTCTGCGCTGAACGCTGGCACTTCTGGAATTTCAGCAGTAGCCGCAAGCTTTTGTAACCAACGAATTTCAACGATAGTGCGGTATTTGAGCAGACCGTATTCACTGAAAATTTCGCGTAAAGCAATCGTCTTACTTCCATAACGGCCGTCTACTGGTGAAACAGCAGTCAATGCTGACAGTTCCATGATGTTCTCCTGAATTGAGTTTCTAAATTTCGTGAGCGTTATACCAATAACTTGAGTAATTGTCACGAAGATTGCGCAAACGTTTGCGTTAAATTTGTTTTCGTCAAAAAAACAAGCTCGCGATGGACGCGAGCTTGCAGTTATAGCCTAGCTAAAAGAATCTGAGCCTGTTCGACCATTTTTTTACGGCCAAAAATCAAGTGACGGCGGCGCCCTCCCACTTGACGCCAAAGGACCGCGCTACGAATTCCAGATAAAAGCAGGGCGCGAACCTTATGCTGATTCGTTGTTTGCTGTAATACTGAAGGCGTACCTGTTACCTGAATTCTAGGTCCAATCGGGCTGATCACATCAAGGTACACGCTGGCAAGGTTGCTCAGCATTTGCTCGTCCATGAGGTCAAAGTGTTCGACTTGTCGTTCAAGCATTTGCAAACGATCGCCCAACTGAGACATTGCGTCATTACGACCCGCCAGTTTTCGCTCTAGTGCCATGAGGCTAATGATGTAACGCGTAATTTCGCTGCCTGACGGCGTGCTATCAATTCCTTTCACCAAGCATTCAAGCCCAAGCTTTAAATCTGACTCACGACCGTAAACGTTGAGTGTACTGCTTGGGTTGGTGTTGAGTACCGCTTTGAGTGAAGTTTCAAACGCACTGTCATCACAATGACCGTCTTTTGCTACTTGTTGAACAAGAGCGACTGCTTGGCAAATGCCAGCAAATGCAATGGTACGGTCATACAATGTGTTGGCCACGTAATCTACTCCTTAAATTTGTCGTCAAAAAAACTTATATACGCTGCTCAATGATACCACCACCCAGGCAGACATCATCGGCGTAAAATACCGCAGATTGTCCAGGTGTTACAGCCACTTGAGGCTCATCAAAGGTGACTTTGATGTTGTCCGCGTCGATTGGCGTAATGGTACAAGGAATATCCGTTTGACGATAGCGTGTTTTTACTGTGCAACGCATCGGTTCGGTCACGCTCTGGCGAGAAACCCAGTGCAGTTGGGACGCAATCAATCCATTTGACTTTAATAAAGGATGATCGGCACCTTGCACAGCAATTAATACATTGCGCTTCAGGTCTTTATCCGCAACATACCATGGTTCTTCATGGCCGCCGCCCCCTTTTTGGCCACCGATGTGTAAGCCTTTACGCTGCCCGAGAGTATGGTACATCAAACCTTGATGCTCGCCGATAACGGTCCCTTCTGGTGTTTCAATTTTACCCGGCTGAGCGGGGAGATACCGAGATAAGAAATCGGTAAATTTGCGCTCACCAATAAAACAAATGCCCGTAGAATCTTTCTTCTTCGCTGTGACTAAGCCTTGCTCTTCAGCGATACGTCGTACTTCGGGTTTTTCCAATTCACCGACGGGAAATAAGCTTCGAGCGATTTGTTGATGGCTCAATGTATATAAGAAGTAGCTTTGGTCCTTATTGCCATCAAGGCCGCGTAACATTTGTGGCTGTTCACCATTCTCAGGAAAGGTTCGGCGAACGTAATGGCCCATGGCAATGTAATCTGCATCCAGCACTTCATCCGCGAACTCTAAGAACGCCTTAAATTTTATTTCTTTGTTACACAAGATGTCTGGGTTTGGCGTTCTTCCCGCTTTATATTCTGCCAAGAAGTATTCAAATACGTTGTCCCAGTATTCGGCGGCAAAATTAATTGTGTGCAGATGGATGCCAAGTTTATCGCACACAGCCTGAGCATCAGCGAGATCTTCCGCTGCAGTACAATACTCTTCGTTATCATCCTCTTCCCAGTTCTTCATAAACAGGCCTTCTACTTGGTAGCCTTGTTGTTGAAGAAGATAGGCAGAGACAGATGAATCAACACCGCCCGACATGCCGACGATGACTTTCTTTTGGCTGTTATCAGACATTACTTAACACCACTTGATTTAACCGGACGCAGATTTTAACAGAAACCATTTGAAGGTGACAGATCTTGGACTCTAATCACACTTTTATTTGCTGAAAAAACTCTATGCTGCCATATCACACCCAGCTTGCTTGTGATAATTTGTCCACGAAATTCACAAAGAGTGTAAATAATGCAAGAACAATCTTTTATTGAAGAAGCAGAATTAATTGAAATTGTTGAAAATCAGTTGGCTGATGGCAATCCGGTGAAGACGAAAGAAACGTTAATGCGATTGATGATGACCGGAACAAGTCGTGAAGATGCCATCGCGATGATGGCCTGTGCGGTCTCGATTGAAGTTTTTGACGTGATGAAAAATGATGGCGAGTTTAATTTAAAGCGATATGCCGAACATTTAGATGAACTTCCAGACCTTTCTTTTATGGAAGGTGAATAAATTTATTGGCAATCGTTTGCTATACTTCCTTTTTATTGCCGCGCTAAATAGTGCGCGGTAGAATTCGGCTTCCTTCATTACCACAATCGAAACTCCGTTATGAAATTTCCTGGCCAACGTAAGTCCAAACACTATTTTCCTGTCCATGCTCGTGATCCACTCATCAGTCAGGCACAAGAAAGTAAAACCATGACACGTACCCATATTATTGGTATTGACCAAACGTTGGTCGATATTGAAGCAAAAGTGTGTACGGATTTGATAGAACGTTACGGTTTAAGTAAAGGCCATTCACTTGTTATTGATGATGATAAAGCGGAGTCTCTTTATAACGAATTGAAAGATAATGGTTTAATTACTAGTGAATATGC
The DNA here is from genome assembly GCF_042428525.1 of Vibrio olivae. NCBI lineage: Bacteria > Pseudomonadati > Pseudomonadota > Gammaproteobacteria > Vibrionales > Vibrionaceae > Vibrio > Vibrio olivae. The sequence continues at coordinate 1,174,392 of NZ_JBHMEP010000001.1, read as the reverse complement.
AGGTGGAACAATAGGGAATACCTTGCATAATTACTCTGTATTAGCGGATGACCGCTCAACCTTATTAGGTGTCATGAGCCAAGATATAAAAATTGGCAGCTATGGTTATCGTTATTTATGTAATACATCAAGTCGAATGGATTTGAATTATTTACAAGGTGTTAATGGTGCTATTGGACGATGCTTTGCGTTAATTACCGAAGATGGCGAACGCACCTTTGCAATTAGTGAAGGGCAAATGAACCAATTGCATGCAGATAACATCCCGGAAAAGATTTTTGAAACGGCGTCGGCTTTGGTGTTAACCGCCTATTTGGTTCGTTGTAAAGAAGGCGATCCTATGCCTGTTGCAACGCAGCGCGCGATTGAATATGCCAAGAAATATGACGTGCCTGTGGTATTAACGTTAGGAACCAAGTTCGTTATTCAAGATGATCCTGAATTTTGGCAAAAGTTCTTAAAAGAACATATCTCCGTGGTTGCGATGAATGAAGATGAAGCGCAAGCATTAACGGGTGAGTCTGATCCACTTGCCGCTTCAGACAAAGCATTAGACTGGGTTGATCTGGTGCTCTGTACTGCTGGGCCTGTCGGTTTGTTTATGGCAGGTTATACAGAAGACACTGCTAAACGTGAAACAACACTGCCATTATTACCAGGCTGTATTGCCGAATTTAATCGTTATGAATTTAGCCGTCCGGTATTTAAAGCAGAGTGTGAAAATCCAATACGTGTCTATTCACATATTGCTCCATATATGGGTGGACCAGAAAAAATTAAAAATACGAATGGTGCAGGTGACGCAGCATTATCCGCGGTACTGCATGATATGGCTGCGAATAAATATCATAAAGAGAATGTGCCAAATTCTAGTAAGCATGCGCATACCTTTTTAACTTATTCTTCATTTTCACAAGTGTGCAAATATGCGAATAGGGCAAGTTATGAAGTTCTCGTTCAACATTCTCCTCGTTTATCTAAAGGGTTACCTGAACGTGAAGACAGCTTAGAAGAAGCATATTGGGAACGTTAATCGTTTATTGGATACAAAAAAGCCTGCAATATGCAGGCTTTTTTATAAATTAATTTTAATCACAATGGATTAATTTTTTTCGATAAGGAAATCGTCCAATGAGTTACCCGCATCTAAATGCGCTTGGATAGCTGATGGAGTACGACCTTGTCCTGTCCACGTTTTTTCTTGTCCATTTGCATCAACGTATTTGTATTTTGCTGGACGAGGAGTACGTTTAGACTTTGATTTCTTACTTTTTGTTTCACCAGATAATGCATCGATCAACGCCGTTACATCAATTCCGTCTTGAGCAATTTGCTCAGCAATAGCGGCAAGTTTTGCTTCTTGCTCTGCTTTTTCAGCAAGTTCTGCTTCTTCTTGTTCTTTACGTTCTTCAACAACAATAGTGAGTTTATCTAAAGCTTCTTCCAATTGCTCCATTGTTAAATCACGAGCAAAGGCACGAAGACTACGAATATTTAAAAGTGTTTTTGTCAGTTCCGACATTGTTCATACCTACTGAATTGAGTTTATATATAGATATTAATCTGCAAAGTTAACTAATACAATATTCTACTGTCAATAATATTTAAATTTTTTAGAGTTTGCGGATTTTGTGATCTCTATATCTGACTGCAATTGGGTTAATAAAGTTCAAAATATTGATTAGTAATTCTTCTATAATAGATATTTATCGAAAGGTATTTTACAAATATTTTGTTTAAAAATGTAATAATTAACCTTAGCGTAGATATTCAGAATTAATTCATTTGAATCTCTTGTTATGACATTTTACTCATAAACTTACGTGTTACATGCAATTTCTCTATTTAAATTGTGATTCGATACGTAAATCGGCTTTTGGGATGTTGTGTTGCAATAGCTCTCTAAATGAGTAAAATGGCGGCCACCTAATGCTGATGCAGGGTTGTATTGTGCTGTTTTTGACCAGCACTAAGGTATAATCTTTTGCATGAGCGGTAGAGGCGCGAACTGAAAGAGTCGCTGTTATTGGGGTGATGCCAATGAATAACAGTTAAAGGTCTTTTCGCCGAAGTCTATATCTTTATCAGGGATATAGGCTGGGGGTGCAGCGAATAGGTGCACCACTGCCATAGTCTATTATTTTAAAACTATGGAGCGCTACTGTAGGGTGTGGGTTCAGCATTCGCTTACCTTTCGCTTATTATCAACAATGACGTTTTGTTTTCATCTCGTATTGTCTGCAGTAGATCTCTAGCCAATCTAACTGGTTTTTGAAGATCATGAATTTAATTGATTTTGCTTCTTCGCCGATGTCCTTGTTGCCACCATTGGTTGCATTGAGCTTGGCGATTGTCACACGTCGTGTATTACTTTCTCTTGGAGTGGGGATTCTTTTAGGGGCGCTGTTGCTCACGGGATTCACACTTTCTTCTACCGCTCACTATGTCGGTACCACGGTGAAAGCCGTGTTCATCGAAGACGGTAGTATTAATAGCTGGAATATGAGTATTGTCGGTTTTCTGATTCTATTGGGAATGATGACGGCCTTGCTCGCATTGTCTGGCGGCACACGCGCTTTTGCTGCATGGGCTCAGTCACGAGTAAAAAGTAAACGCGGATCAAAGCTGCTAGCAGCTTTTCTAGGCGTGTTTATTTTTATTGACGACTACTTTAACAGCTTGGCCGTTGGTGCGATTTCACGCCCAGTGACTGACCGTTTTTATGTTTCTCGCTCTAAACTGGCTTATATTCTTGACTCCACCGCCGCGCCAATGTGCGTCATCATGCCCGCATCTAGTTGGGGCGCATACATCATGACCATCATCAGTGGCATTCTGGTTGCGCATGGCGTGACGGAATATTCAGCACTAGGTGCGTATTTACGTATTGTACCGATGAACTTCTACGCCATCTTTGCATTGCTTATGGTGTTTGCTGTCGCCTGGTTTGGTCTCGATATTGGTAAAATGCGCGAACACGAGATCTCTGCGTCTCAAGGGCGGGGGTACGATAAAGAGAATGAAGTGAGTGAGGAAGCGCGCGATCTCACTGAAGAGCTTGATATTGTTGAAAGTGAAAATGGCAAAGTGTCGGACTTGGTGTTACCGATCGTCTTCCTTATTGTCGCGACAGTCATTGCCATGATGTACACCGGAGCGCAAGCTCTTGCCTCCGATGGGCTTGGCTTTAATATTTTGGGCGCATTTGAAAATACTGATGTCGGTACGTCACTGATCTATGGTGGTGTTGTTGGTTTAGCCATCGCACTATTGACGGTGTTCAAGCAAAAAATCGCGCTAAATGCTATTTTACATACCCTCTGGGTCGGTGCGAAGTCCATGTTTGGTGCCATATTGATCTTGCTCTTTGCTTGGACGATAGGTTCAATTATTGGTGATATGAAAACCGGTAGCTACCTGTCGACACTTGCACAAGGAAATATTGGTACTCAATGGTTACCTGTGATTTTATTCCTGCTCTCTGGGTTAATGGCTTTTTCAACCGGCACCTCATGGGGAACGTTTGGCATCATGCTTCCTATCGCTGGTGATATGGCAGGTGCAACCGATGTTGCCATGATGCTACCAATGCTCAGTGCTGTATTAGCGGGATCGGTTTTTGGCGATCATTGCTCACCGATTTCAGACACGACAATTTTATCGTCAACCGGTGCACGTTGTGATCACATTGATCATGTGTCCACTCAGTTGCCTTATGCATTATCCGTTGCGCTGATTTCATGTATTGGCTTTGTAGTTTTAGGTTTCTTTGGTTCACCAATGCTTGCACTAGCAGCGACATCCGTGGCGTTTATTGTTTTGTGCTTGGTACTTTCTGCGATGTCTAAGTCCAAAATGGCGAAATTAGAAGCTTTATAACTGTCTGATTTTGAACCTATTAGTGAAAGGTGCTTCGGCACCTTTTTTATTTGTATTATACAAATTAAAAAAAACGAAAATAAAAGGTTGAAAAAAAGGCCGAGCTTCGATAGTGTTGAACACAGTTCACAAAAACTCAAAAAGCCAAAGTAATTAAGTATGCGTAATTTCGTAATGAACATTCATCATCACCATCACCCAATCTAGTCTTTCGGGCGATGTACGCGTACCCGGGAGGCAGGACTCTCCCGGTGGTTGAAATCGAAGTGATTACAGATTCAAACCCTTGGGAGACAAACTTCCAAGGGTTTTTTAGTTTTTACTGATTTAAACTTTACTAAATTCTGCAAAGGAACTAATAAATGCAAACACAACAACGACTAAGAATTGCCATCCAGAAAAAAGGCCGCCTAAGTAAAGAGAGCCAAGCGCTACTCAAGCAGTGCGGTGTGAAGTTTAACGTGATGGGTGAGCGTCTCGTCGTTCACGCTCAAAATATGCCGATTGATTTGCTATTGGTTCGTGATGACGACATTCCAGGTCTAATCATGGATGGCGTGGTTGACCTCGGCTTTATTGGTGAAAACGAGCTTGAAGAAGTTCGCCTAGAGCGTAAAGCACAAGGTGAACCTTGTGAGTTTGTTTCTCTGCGTCGTCTCGATTTTGGTGGTTGCCGTCTGTCTATCGCCATTAATAAAGACGAAGAGTACAACGGCCCTCAGGATCTCGCGGGCAAACGCATTGCGACCACTTACCCACAACTACTTAAAGCGTATATGGATAAGCAGGGCGTGCCATTTTCGACTTGTATGCTTACGGGCTCAGTGGAAGTGGCGCCTCGCGCCGGCCTTGCTGATGCCATCGCTGACCTAGTCTCAACAGGGGCGACTCTGGAAGCTAATGGTCTAAAAGAAGCGGAAGTCATTTTCAAATCTAAAGCGACGCTCATTCAACGCATGGGCGAATTTGATGCCGATAAAACCGCTCTCATCAGCAAACTGCTTGTCCGTATGCAGGGCGTACAACAAGCAAAAGAATCGAAATACATTATGCTGCATGCCCCGGTTGATAAACTGGAACAAGTGAAAGCATTGCTGCCAGGAGCTGAAGATCCAACCGTATTACCGCTCTCCGCTGAAAAACAAAAAGTTGCTGTACATTTAGTCAGCACCGAAAATCTATTTTGGGAAACCATGGAGCAACTTAAAGAGCTGGGTGCAAGCTCAATTCTAGTGTTGCCTATTGATAAGATGATGGAGTAGGGCGATGAGAACGGTAGTTTGGCAATCATTAAGCGAATCACAACAAGACTCAATCTTAGAGCGCCCGGCAATTACCGAAGGGGCGAATATAACGGCAGCGGTAGCTGACGTCATTACTCAGGTTCGCCAACACGGCGACCAAGCGCTCGCTGAGTTAACTGAGAAATTCGACAAGGTAAAACCTGCATCGCTTCGCGTATCAAGCGAGGAGATTGGGCAAGCGTCAGAGCGTTTAAGTGACTCTATGCGTCAAGCGCTCGAGCAAGCTTACGCAAATATCGCAAAATTTCACAAAGCGCAAAAACCGCAGCCGATTAAAGTCGAAACTCAGCCGGGCGTGATGTGTGAACAAACCACGCGTCCAATTCAAAAAGTGGGTTTGTATATCCCGGGAGGCAGTGCGCCACTTCCTTCCACCGTATTAATGCTGGGCGTACCAGCGAAAATCGCAGGCTGCCGTAAGGTGGTGCTGTGTTCTCCACCACCGATTGCCGATGAAATTCTCTACGTGGCGAAACTTTGCGGTATTGATGAGGTGTATAACGTGGGTGGTGGTCAAGCGATCGCAGCAATGGCTTATGGTACAGAGACCGTGAGTAAAGTCGATAAAATCTTTGGCCCAGGTAATGCGTATGTTACCGAAGCAAAGCGCCAAGTCAGTAATGATTTTCGCGGCGCAGCCATTGATATGCCCGCTGGGCCGTCAGAAGTCTTGGTTATTGCGGATGAGACAGCCACTCCCGACTTCATCGCGGCGGACTTATTAAGCCAAGCAGAACATGGGCCGGACTCACAAGTCGTGCTGGTAACGCCGTCACCGGTGATTGCTGATCAAGTGCGTGATGCTGTACAAACTCAGCTTGCGATGCTTTCTCGCGCGGACATCGCGCAAAAGGCGCTGGCATCGAGTTTGATTATTATTGCTGAATCATTACCGCAAGCTGTCTCCATCTCCAACTATTACGGCCCAGAACACTTGATTGTTCAAACCAAAAACCCTCGCGAATTGCTTCCTCTGCTGGATAATGCCGGTTCCATTTTCTTGGGGGATTGGTCTCCTGAATCGGCTGGGGATTATGCCTCTGGTACCAATCACGTATTGCCAACGTACGGCTATACACGGACCTATTCAAGCCTTGGCTTAGCTGACTTTTCCAAACGGATGACGGTTCAAGAACTTTCTGCTGATGGCTTGAAAAACTTAGCTCCAACCGTGGTGACCATGGCGGAAGCGGAAGGTTTGGATGCTCATAAACGTGCGGTAACCATTCGCGTAGAAAAACTGATGCAAGGAGAGGTGTGATGGAAAAGCTTGCTCGTAAACAAGTTCAGCAGCTGACGCCTTACTTATCAGCACGTCGCATTGGCGGCAGTGGTGATGTTTGGCTTAACGCCAATGAGTCGCCCTTTGATAATGCCTATGTCGCAGATATTTCACGGCTAAATCGCTATAGTGAGTGTCAACCAAAGCCACTGATTGATGCTTATGCTGCTTATGCTGGCGTCAAACCAGAGCAGACATTGACCTCACGTGGTGCTGACGAAGGGATTGAGCTGTTAATTCGTGCTTACTGTGAACCCGGACAAGATGCGGTACTCTATTGTCCGCCAACCTATGGTATGTACGCAATCAGCGCGGAAACTTTTGGTGTTGAGCGAAAAACAGTGCCACTGAACAGTGATTGGCAACTCGATCTCGCAGGGATTGAAGCACAGCTAGACAACGTTAAGTTAGTGTTTGTTTGTAGTCCGAATAATCCAACAGGCAATTTGGTCAAACGTGAAGACATCGTCACCTTGCTTGAAATGACTAAAGATAAAGCGATTGTGGTGATGGATGAAGCCTATATCGATTTTTGCCCTGAAGCTTCGACCGTCGATTTACTGAAAGAGTACGATAATTTAGCGATTTTACGCACCATGTCTAAAGCCTTTGCTTTAGCTGGGTTACGCTGCGGATTTACCTTAGCAAACCCTGACATTATTAATGTATTGCTAAAAGTCATTGCCCCTTATCCGGTTCCGATTCCAGTGGCTGATATTGCTCAGCAAGCGCTTTCTGCTCAAGGCTTGGAACGTGCAGCAAGCCAGGTTGCGGAATTGAACCAAAATCGTCAGTACCTTAGTCAAGCATTGTCCACAATTGAAGGGGTTACGGTGTGTGAAGGCTGGGGTAATTACCTGCTAGTGCTATTCCCAGATGGTGATGCTTTATTTAAAGCTGCGTGGGATAACGGCATGATTTTGCGCAACTCTCCGATTGAAAATGGAGTTCGCATCAGTATTGGTAATAAAACCGAGTGCGAAAAAGTCATTGGTTTTATTAAGAATTTTTATTTATAACCGACTAAACGTTATACGCTGAAGCTTCAGTGAAACTTAAAAGGATGTTCGAGTGAGCAAGCAACAAAAAATCCTATTTATCGACCGTGATGGCACCTTAATTGTCGAGCCTCCGGTGGATTTTCAAGTCGACCGTTTAGATAAGCTAAAACTAGAGCCGTATGTCATTCCGAGCCTCTTGACGCTGCAATCAGAAGGCTATCGCTTAGTGATGGTCACAAATCAAGACGGGTTAGGAACCGACAGCTACCCACAAGCCGATTTCGATGCACCACATAATATGATGATGGAGATTTTCGAATCACAAGGCGTCAAATTCGATGATGTTCTTATTTGCCCGCACTTTGAACAAGATAACTGCAGCTGTCGTAAGCCTAAGCTTGGTTTAGTGAAAGAGTATCTTCAAGGTGGCAAAGTCGATTTTCAGCAGTCTGCGGTTATCGGTGACCGTGTCACGGATTTGCAGTTGGCTGAAAACATGGCGATTGAAGGTATTCAATATAATCCTCAAATCATGGGCTGGCGTGAGATTGTTAAGGCATTGACTGTCAATGCACGTGTTGCTGAGGTGGTGCGAACCACCAAAGAAACCGATATTCGCGTAAGCGTCAATCTCGATGAGCAGGGTGGAAATCAAATTCACACCGGGCTTGGCTTTTTTGACCATATGCTTGATCAAATTGCAACGCATGGCGGTTTCCAACTGACTTGCCAAGTGGAAGGTGATTTACATATTGATGATCACCATACCGTAGAAGACACCGCGTTGGCGCTTGGTCAGGCTTTGAAAGAGGCTCTGGGTGACAAGCGCGGTATTGGCCGCTTTGGTTTCAGCCTGCCTATGGATGAATGTCTTGCCCAGTGCGCACTTGATCTTTCAGGGCGTCCTTATTTGAAATTTGACGCTCAATTTGGCCGTGAACACGTTGGTGATTTTTCTACTGAGATGGTTGTGCACTTTTTCCGTTCATTAACCGATACGTTGGCGTGCACGTTGCACCTTTCTTCGGCAGGGGACAACGATCACCACATTATTGAAAGTTTGTTTAAATCATTTGGTCGCACACTGCGTCAAGCGATCAAAGTAGAAGGTAACGAACTGCCGAGCAGTAAAGGAGTGCTGTAATGAGCGAGCAAACTCAAAAAGTCGTTATTATTGATACTGGCTGCGCGAATGTTTCCTCGGTGAAGTTTGCCATTCAGCGTTTGGGTTATGACGTGGTGGTATCGCGTGATCCTGAGTTGGTTCTTAGCGCTGATAAGCTGTTTTTACCAGGAGTAGGGACTGCCTGTGAGGCGATGCGTAACCTCGAAGAGCGCGGGTTGATTGAGCTGGTTAAGCAGATCAAAAAACCAGTGCTGGGCATCTGTTTAGGTATGCAACTTCTTGGGCGTTTGTCAGAAGAGAAAACGCAAGCAAGCACAGAAGAAGTTCCATGCCTAGGCCTGTGTGATGGTGATGTCCGCTTGATGGATACCGGCGATCTTCCATTACCGCATATGGGATGGAACACCTTAGTTGCATCGGCTGGTCACCCTTTGTTTAAAGATATTGAGCAAGGGGAATATTTCTACTTTGTTCACAGTTACGCCATGCCTGTTGGTGAGTATACGATTGCTGAATGCGATTACGGAAATGCTTTCACGGCAGCGGTACAAAGCGGTAACTTTTATGGAGTGCAATTTCACCCTGAGCGCTCTTCCAAAGCGGGTTCTAAACTCATTCAAAACTTTTTGGAATTATAAGGACATGGTTCAGTGATTATTCCAGCATTAGATTTAATCGAAGGCCAAGTCGTGCGTTTATATCAAGGCGATTATGGTCAAGTTACCGAATACAAAGTGAACCCGGCTGAGCAGTTCAATTTGTACCACCAAGCAGGAGCAAACTGGTTGCACCTAGTGGATTTGACGGGAGCTAAAGATACGACTGCACGTCAATTGGGTCTTATCGCGACGTTACTTGCTAGTACTCCAGCTAACATCCAAATTGGCGGTGGAGTACGCAGTGAGCAAGATGTCATCGATCTTCTTGACGCCGGTGCACAGCGCGTGGTTGTTGGCTCAACAGCCGTTAAGCAGCCGGAACTCGTCAAAGGTTGGATGGAAAAATACGGCGCAGAAAAAATTGTGCTCGCATTGGACATCAATATTGATGCTCAGGGCGTACGTAACGTCGCCATCTCTGGTTGGCAAGAAGATTCCGGGGTAACAATAGAGGCTTTGCTTGATGACTACCTTACCGTGGGTCTCCAGCATGTCCTATGTACCGATATTTCTCGCGATGGCACACTAAACGGCTCAAACGTCGAATTATATCGCGACTTATGCCAAGCCTACCCACAAGTGAAGTTTCAATCATCCGGTGGTATTGGCAGCTTACAAGATATCGCGGCACTTAAAGATACTGGTGTTTCTGGTGTGATTGTTGGCCGAGCTTTGCTCGATGGAAAATTTACCGCAGAGGAGGCGTTCGCATGTTGGCAAAACGCATAATTCCGTGTTTGGACGTTCGTGATGGTCAAGTGGTCAAAGGGATACAATTTCGTAATCACGAAATCATTGGTGATATCGTGCCATTGGCCAAACGCTATGCAGAAGAAGGTGCGGACGAGCTAGTCTTTTATGACATCACGGCATCGAGTGATGGACGTGTGGTCGATAAAAGCTGGGTGTCACGTGTTGCTGAGGTGATTGATATTCCTTTTTGCGTCGCGGGTGGCATTAAAACGGCAGAAGATGCATCGCGTATTTTGGAGTTTGGCGCAGATAAGGTCTCGATTAACTCACCAGCGTTAGCCAATCCAGAATTGATTACCGAGTTGGCCGATAAATTTGGTGTGCAGTGTATTGTCGTCGGTATCGACTCTTATTTTGATAAAGAAACAGGCCAATACCAAGTTTATCAATTTACAGGTGATGAAACGCGCACCAAAGCCACTCAATGGCAGACAGCAGATTGGGTAAAAGAAGTTCAAAAACGCGGCGCTGGAGAAATTGTCTTAAATATGATGAATCAGGATGGCGTGCGTAACGGTTACGATCTGAACCAATTAAATATGGTACGTGAGGTCTGTGGCGTTCCTTTGATTGCATCTGGCGGCGCTGGCGCAATGGAACACTTTACAGACGCGTTCCAACACGCCAATGTTGACGGTGCCTTAGCGGCTTCCGTCTTTCATAAACAGATCATTAATATTGGTGAATTAAAACAGTACCTAAAACAACAGGGCGTCGAGGTAAGATTATGAGTGCAGAAGCGGTTGTAGAGGCACTGGAAGAACGAATTGATTGGGAAAAAGTGGACGGCTTAGTGCCTGCTATTGTTCAAGATTATCAATCTAGCCAAGTGCTAATGATGGGCTACATGAACCCTGAAGCACTGAGTAAAACGCAGCAGACGGGCCAAGTTACTTTTTTCTCCCGTAGTAAGCAGCGTTTGTGGACTAAAGGTGAAACGTCGGGCAATGTGCTTGAACTAAAAAATATCTCCCTAGATTGTGACAACGACACGTTGCTAATTAAGGTTAATCCTGTCGGGCCGACCTGCCATACTGGGACCACAACCTGTTGGGATGCGGACAAACAGGATGAGTCACAAATGGTGTGGCTTCACCAATTGGAACAACTGCTTGGTGAGCGTAAAAATGCAGACCCTGAATCCTCTTATACTGCCAGTTTGTACGCCCGTGGCACCAAACGTATTTCGCAGAAAGTGGGCGAAGAAGGTGTTGAAGTCGCGCTTGCGGCAACGTCGGGTGACAAGGCGGAGGTCGTGAGCGAATCCGCTGATTTGATTTACCACCTGCTGGTGTTACTGCAAGATCAAGGGCTGTCAATGAATGACGTGATCAACAAGCTAAAAGAGCGTCACAAATAGAACGCTTGACACCTGTGATAAACTAACAGGCATTGTTTGAAAAGCTGTGAGAAGTGATGTTCTTACGGCTTTTTTGCTTTTTATTGTCCACCAGTATTTTATATAGAGGTTTTTATATGGCAGGTCACAGTAAATGGGCGAATATTCGCCATCGCAAAGCCGCACAAGATGCCAAGCGCGGCAAAATCTTCACCAAATTAATTCGTGAGATCGTGGTTGCGGCAAAAGAGAGTGGCGGCGATGTTGAAAATAACCCTCGGCTACGTGCCGCTATTGATAAAGCGCTTTCCAACAACATGACACGCGATACCATCAATCGCGCCGTGTCTCGTGGCGCTGGTGGCGAAGGGGATGACAATATGGAAACCGTAATCTATGAAGGTTACGGTCCCGGCGGCACCGCCGTGATGGTGGAATGCATGACGGATAACCGCAATCGCACTGTGTCTGGTGTGCGGCATGCGTTCTCTAAAGCGGGAGGCAACCTAGGGACAGACGGCAGCGTAAACTACTTATTTGATAAGAAAGGGGTGATCTCCTACGCGCCAGGCCTTAGTGAAGACGAAGTGATGGAAGTGGCGTTGGAAAGCGGCGCCGAGGATATTGAAACGGCAGAGGACGGTTCGATTGATGTTTACTCTGAGCCAGCCGAGTTTGGCATTGTTAAAGATGCGCTCGATAAGGCGGGTTTTGAGGCAGATAACGCTGAAGTGTCGTTGATTCCTTCAACTAAAGCCGAGTTGGATGCGGATACTGCACCCAAGTTACTGCGTTTGATTGATGCACTTGAAGACCTTGATGATGTTCAAGAAGTTTACCATAACGGCGATATTTCTGACGAAGTGGCAGCAACACTTGAATAATCTAAGCCATCCTCAGCGGATGAACGCTGAGGATGATTAAAACGATTAGTCGTCTAGCAAATCAAAGTTATCGGCATAGCCTTTCGGCGGGGGAGCCCAGCCGCGCTCTGTGCGAGAGTGTTGGTCGGTATGTTCAAATGACATCTCATTACGAATACGCTCTTCAAGTTGAATAAACAGCTTGGCATAATTGTTGTCAAATCGTTCCTCTGAACCCGACTCCCCAAGCCAAGCTTGATACAGCTCATCAGACGAGGCTTTCTCCACTCGCTTGTAGGCGGTTTTTTGTTTCTCGACGGTAAACGGATGTTGGCCGAGTTCCCGCAGCGCGATACCACCAATCTCTAACGCTGAATGGTAGGTTTCTAACTCAATGAAGTCTGCGCCAACTTGGCGAAGTCGATAGCTGTGTCCGCGGTCAAAGGCACGCGCTAGCACTTTAATTTGAGGGTGGGCATGCTTTAAATATTTGACGAGATTAATGCTGTTTTCTCGGCTATCGATGGCGACCACGACCATTGCCGCTTCTTCGACACCAGCTTGTAACAACAGGTCTGGCCGTGTGGAATCGCCAAAATAGGCTTTGGTATTAATACGGCGTAGGTTATCAATTTGCGAAGCTTGATGATCAAGCACGACAGTCTTAATACCGTTGGAAACCAGAATACGATTGACGATTTGCCCAAAGCGTCCGACACCAGCAATGATCACGGTGCCTTTTTCATCAATAGTGTCTGTTTCTCGGTCATTAGAAGCGGCCTGAAAACGTGGCATGATCATTTTTTCAAACACGATAAACAGTAACGGTGTGAAGAACATTGAAAGCGCGACCACCATAGATAACGTTTGGGCTAAATCATGAGGAAGGACGTGGTTTTGTTCGGAGAACGTGAGAAGAACAAAACCAAACTCACCCGCTTGCGCTAAGCTCAAGGCAAACAGCCATCGGTTACTGTGTTTGATTCTGAAAATAAAGCTTAACACCAGTAACACCAGTGCTTTGAGTAGCATCACGCCAATGGTCAGAGCCAAAATAGTAAAAAACTGGCCAAACAAAATATCAAAGTGAATGTTCGCCCCCACCGTGATAAAAAACAAGCCCAGCAATAACCCTTTAAATGGCTCAATATTGGATTCTAATTCGTGGCGAAACTCACTGTTGGCTAAAACCACACCCGCCAGAAAGGTTCCTAAAGCGGGCGAAAGGCCGACCAACCCCATCAGCGCTGCGATGCCCACAACCAGCATCAGTGCGGTGGCGGTAAAGATCTCTCTTACGCCAGAGCTGGCGACAAATTTAAGGAGTGGACGGCTTAAATAATGCCCTCCGACGACGATGGCAGCGATTGCAGCAGTCAACACTAAACCATAAGCCCAACTTGGCAAATCCGTGACTAAACTGATGTCAGAGTGATTCGCTTGCTCGCCAAGCGTGTTAGCCGATTCGACTAATTCAGGGATCGCTAACAGTGGGATAAATGCCAGCATTGGGATGACGGCAATGTCTTGAAATAGCAAAACGGAAAACGCATTTTGCCCACCGATGGTTTTGGTTAGCCGTTTTTCATTGAAGGTTTGCAAGACAATAGCGGTAGAGGAGAGTGAGAAAATAAGTCCAACTGTCAGCGCCGTACTCCAACCTAGTCCCAAGGTGGAAGCGATAGCCATCACACCCAGCGTCGATAACAAGACTTGTAAGCCGCCCAGTCCCATTAAGCGATTTCTCATGGCCCATAGGTGTTTCGGATCTAACTCAAGGCCGACTAAAAACAGCATCATTACCACGCCAAACTCGGCAAAATGTTGAATCGCTTCGGTTTCGTCACCGACAATACCAATCAATGGGCCAATCACCACGCCCGCCATTAAGTAACCAAGTACCGAACCAAGCCCAAAGCGCTTTGCAAGCGGGACTGCAATGACAGCGGCCAATAGGTAAATAAACACTTGAATGAAATAACCTGTCATAACGCCTCCGATGGCAGGATTAAGTGCTCTACGTGGTGAGTCAATTTATCCAATTGTGCCGCTTGCTCGATATCCAAGCGGTCGTCTATTAACGCTTGTAATAACTCGCGATAGGTATCGACATGCTGATGAACCGATTGATCTTGGTAGGCTTTACGAGCATCGAACAAGGCAAAGGGCGGTAAATAACGCATTTTGGTCATACACGCCATCTGTTCAATGGGATAGAGCATCTGGCGAATGGTGAAATGATTGTACCCTTTGTCACCATAGGTTTGTTCTTTTCCGCCTGCGGTTAATGCACACAGCAATAACTTCCCTTGCAAAGCACGGCCATCTTGTCCGTAAGCAAATCCATACTCTAAAACTAAGTCTTGCCACTCTTTAAGAAGTGAAGGGGTTGAATACCAGTAAAGAGGAAATTGGAACACAATGACATCGTGCTCGAGCAAACGTTGCTGTTCAAGATCGATGTCGATATCGAAGTTTGGGTATTCATAGTAAAGATCAACCACGGTCACATTAGCCATGGCTTTCACTGCGCGAATCATCGGTGTATTGACTTCACTTCGGTGCTGAGAAGGGTGGGCATATAAGACTAAGACTTTTTTGTTTTTCATATTCAAGCGTCTAGCGGACAACGGAGCATGAAATAATAGTAAGAAGTTAATCGGATGGCGTCTACAGAAACTAAGTGCGATTGCCCCATTATTCGGGAATCGCCCAATGAAAAGAGGCGTTGAATCAGCAGAATGTGCTATTCAAAAAACCAAAAGTAACTGTAGCCGACGATCAGCGCCGGAACTGAGGTGTAAACAGTGGCGACGAGTGCGGCTTTCGGTGCCATAGCAATCGCCGGGAAGAGCGCATCGCCATCGTTAGAAATTGCATTGGCGAGTTGGGTAGACATCGGCGCGGCGCCAGTGAGATAAAAGCTCGTGACTAGAATTTGTGGTCCACACCCTGGGAGCAGACCAATCAGGACACCAACCAAAGGCATCCACACTCCCCAGTCATTGAATAAAACCTGTAAGTTTAAATCCGCCAGTTGGGTTGTAAGGTCAAACACTAAAAAGGCCATCACGACCCAAGCCGTGACGAAATTGGTATCTTGCGCTGTCCGTTGCATAGGGTGTGAGATTCGAGGCTTACAGTCTTCGGATACCGTCGACTGGTAGCTCTTGATCTCCTTGGTTAAAGACCACAGCAATAAACTCACTACAAGGCAACCAGCGCCTACCCATTCAATAGATTGAGCGGGCAATGCGAGTCGCTGATTAATATCAATTTGAAATGAACCAAGAAAAGCAACGATGCTGGCCGGAACAATCAGCCACTTCCAAAATGCGCCTTGCAAATTGATGGCTCTCGCTTCGAAGGCACTGTTTGCGTCTTGGTCGATGGGGGCTGCCACGTTCGCTGTTTTTGGGCGCATAAAATCATCATGGTGAATAAGATTAACCACCCAGCCGGAGAGACAGCCCACCACAACACCGAGGGCAATCACACCAAGTCCAACCTGAGGCTTACTGGCGAGGAGTAAGAATGCGGCATCGCCCATTGTGGCCGTGAGTACGGCAATAATAGCACCAAATCCGACTCGTCCACCGACAAACTGTGTCGTGACAATAATCGCGCCGCCACATCCAGGAAGTGCCCCTAAGAGCGCTGCGAATAGCACTTGGAAGTGGCGAGAATTTAAGTAAAGGTCGACAACGGTATTGCGCTGGCTAAAAAACTGCGACAGGTAGTGATACAGCGCCAATGTAAATGCCACATAACTTGATACCGCCCAAAAAGCATCTGAGAGTGTATTGACAGCAATGGATTGAGTGGTGGGGGCAAGCAATAAAGCCATTAGCGTGCACGGCAGCAACATACGTTTGTAGCGCAACTCGAGTTGCGAAAAAAACGACCCATTCAATACCCACTGTGTCAGCTTTGCTGTCTGCATAAATAACCCGAAAGTGCCGAGACCATAGTTATAATATATGGTAATGAGAATTATTTGCAAATGAAATTGAATATTAAGTGGCTCGATATCACCAATTTCTTCGTTGTAAGCCATGACAAATTTTGCAGATAAGGTAAAGTAACGGCTTTTAAAATAGACCTATGTTTTGTAGGTGTTTGGTAAGTAATTAGGAATTATAATGATTTTAGTTGTTGGACATAAAAACCCAGACAGCGACAGTATCTGTAGTGCATTGGTTACCGAAGCACTATTAACCGCGCGTGGTTTAGAAGCCAAAGCCGTTCGCCAAGGTGAACTTAATCGTGAAACGCAACATATCTTGGAGTGCGCAGGTGTTGATCAGCCAGAGCTTTGCACTCAAGTCGCGGGTAAGAAAGTATGGTTAGTCGATTACAGTGACGTCGCCCAAGCCCCAGATGATATTCAACACGCCGAGATTTTAGGCATTATCGATCATCATCGCTTAGGCGACATCATGACCACCAACCCGCTTGAAGCATGGATTTGGCCTGTAGGATGCACTTGTACCATCCTATTTAACTTGCTTCAGTTAGAGAACGTGGCGATCACGCCATCGATGGCAACGCTAATGATGTCAGCCATTTTGTCTGATACCGTCGGTTTTGCTTCGCCAACGTGCACAGACAAAGACAAACAAGCCGTTGAGGCACTGGCCACGTTAGCCAACGTTGATGATCTTGATGCCTTTATCAAAGCACTGTTGATTGCGAAAACCGACATCGAAGGGTTAAGCGCCGCTGAGTTGGTCGAGAAAGATCTTAAAGCGTATTCATTTAATGGACGTGATGTCGTTGTCGGTCAGATTGAACTGGCGACACTTGACCAAGTTGATAGCATGATTGATGCGCTTAATCAGGATTTACAACGCCGCTGCGACGAGCAAAACCTTGCGTTTGCTGCTGTGATGCTTACCGATATTACCAGCGCGCAAACACGGTTAATTTATACTGGGGAATGGGCGAGTAAGCTTGATAAACACCAGCATGAAGGCGTATTGATGATGGCAAATACGTTAAGTCGTAAAAAACAAGGCTGGCCTTGGTTACAAGCGCAGCTGGGCGAATAATACGTCTTGAGAAACAACAAGGGGCCGCGATGGCCCCTTTCTGTTTTATCCTTCAAACTCAATTTCATTTTGCGGCGAGCCGAAAATAGGTAAACCGTCTTCAGACCAAAGCACAGGCTGAATACAAGCGTGACGGTTTGGATCCCATAGAGGGTCTCCCTCAATGCCTTTATAGTTGCGCGCATGATAAATCATATAATCACGCTGACCGTCTTTGCTGGTCGTAAAGCTATTGTGGCCAGGGCCATAGATGTGCTTCTCTTCATCGGTGACAAAAATTGGCGACAGCGCTTTGTGCCAATTGGAAGCGTCCAATAAGTCAGCATTTTCATCAATAGACAGTAACCCCATGCAATAACGTTCATCGGTTGCACTTGCTGAGTACGTTAGGTAGATGCGTCCGTGACGATGTAAGACTGCAGGGCCTTCGTTGACCAAAAAGCCTTGCACTTCCCAATCAAATTCCGGTTTGGTTAATAGCACAGGTTCACTTGACAAATGTGTTGGTGAATCCATCGTGGCGATATACAAGCAGGAGTTACCTGGAATCACCGCATCTTTCTGCGCCCAGATGTAATACCATTGACCGTTATGTTTATAACACGTGGCATCTAAACAAAAACTGGCGAGCCCGCTATCGACTTGAGTGGGTTCGCTCCATTGACCCTCTAACGGGTTATCGGCTTGAGTCGTGATGGCGTACATGCGGTGCTGAAAAGCATTATCGACAATTTCACGATTTGGCGCGGCGGCGAAATAGATAGCCCACGTGCCGTCAATATAGTGAATCTCTGGTGCCCAAATTAGGTCTGAATATGGCCCGCTACTGGGTTTGTGCCATACATCAACGATCTCATTGGTCGTGGCCAGTTCGGCCAAGTCTTGAGCGCGGCGAAGTTCAAGGCGATCATACTCAGGGACTGACGCCGTGAAATAGTAATAACCGTCGCTGTGCAAATACACAAATGGGTCTGCACGTTGTTCAATGAATGGGTTGGTTAAACTCATTGGGGCTCCTAGCCATGAAATCATGGTTTGTTTCTATAAAAGTAATTCCGACATTAAGTGGACTCTCGGCACACTAATTCACCTTCTATTTTCATCAAAAGCAGTTCAGGTGATGTCGGGGACAGCAAGGTTTCGACGGCGACACGGCCCATTTCATCGTAGGGAAGGTCGACCGACGAGAGAGAGGGCGTCAGTTGGCTGGCCAAAAGTTGGTTATCGTAGCCAATGACGGCTATATCCTCAGGAATCGTTAGGTTTGCGTGAGTAATGGCTTGGTATGCGCCTAAGGCCATTAAGTCACTAGCACAAAAAATCGCATCCGGTCGAACGCTGTCGTTGAGCAGTGCTTGGGTTTCTAGATAGCTTTGTTTTACGGACCAGTTTCCTGGTTTGATCCAAGCTTCATTGACAGGAAGATCTGCATTGGTCATCGCTTGGCGAAATCCACGAAGGCGTTGAACAGAGGAGTCTGCCCAACTTTCACCCGTTATCATCGCAATGCGTTGATAACCGCTGTCAATCAGGTGTTGGGCCGCATGGTAACCACCAAGAAAATCCGAGGTTACGACACTTGGAATGGTCGACGTTTTTGCTGTATGTGTGCAATTGAGCATTAATACGGGCAAAGAGGTGGGCAGCGCATCATCGATTTCAGTGGGTGTATTTAACGCGTAAATCAAACCATCAAAATTACCGTTTAAGATGGTCTCTAGCATGCAGGTTTTTAACTCTTCGTTATCTTCGTAGTCAAAAACTGTCAAAATAGCGTCCAGTTCCCATGCACGTACTTTCGCAGCGCTAAGCGCATTGATGAAAGGGTCATGCATGTTCATGCTATTAACCAGTAGAGCGATGCGCCGATGTGATTGAGCGTGATAAATGTGGGCGCGCATTTTGTAGCCCAACTCTTTCGCTTTATTGATCACTTTATCGCGAGTTTCTTGCGATATTTTCACGCTGTCAGAGCCGTTTAAAATAATTGATACGGTGGGTTGTGAAACGCCAACCGCAGTGGCGATATCTAACATTGTGACTTTTTTCTTACGCATAGCTCTACTTCTGTTAATCGTATTATATGAACATGGATTTAGAGGTTTGCGAGCATATCGTTGATGCGGCTTTCCGCATCCGCTAACGCTTCATCAACGGGTTTATTGCCCATGATTGCGGCAGCCAGTTCTTCGCCAATAATGTCCTGAATCGCCCATTGACGTTTAACGCCAGCAGGCAGGCCGCGACCTGTCTGGGTGATCGACAGAATCTCTTGACGATGAGGAAGTGACAAGAATTGATCATCATCCAATACACTCGCAACGCTCGGTAAATGACCGGTACGCGACCATTCTATGTCATTGTCTGCAAAGAATTTAAATAGTTTTGCAATCGCGGCATCTTTTTCATCAGAGCGGCGTTGATTCGGTACAACCCAAGAGTGACCATCCACATAATGGGCTTTTGCGCCATCAAACAGCATCGGGTAGGGGGCAACATCATAGCTGTTGTACAGTGGGCTGCTTTCTTGGTGCGATTGTTCATCATAGGTACCAAGTAGCCAGTTACCATTGAGTAAGATTCCGCCTTGACCATTACTAAACGCTGAGACCGTAGCTGGGTAGTCCATATTTTTGGTCGTCAGGTTTTGCTCATAAATGGTCTTGAACAGATTGACGATGTTCTTGGCTTCTGGGGTTTGCAAAGAGATTTTGTTCGCATCATCAAAGAAGCCGCTGTTTTGCTGGAACATGTAGGTGTAGAACATGCGTGCATAGGCCGCGGTTTCATTAGATAAGATTTGAATGAAATACGGTTTGCCTGTGGCATCTTTAAACTGCTTGGCTTGAGCCAGTAATTCTTCTGGCGAGTTGGGTAGAATAGCGTTACCTGCGTCATCAACTAATTTGGCTTGTTTCATCAAGTCCATGTTGATGTGAAACAGCATGGTCCAAGTATCAATCGGCAGGCCATAGAAATGTCCTTCACGCGTCACGCCATTCGTGGCGGTTGGCGTAAACGTCGACTTATCAATGTTGGCTGTGGTCAGAAAGTCATCAATAGGCACGATTAAGTTACGTGACTGATAATCGGAGATAACCGAGTTATGCATGGTGACCACATCTGGCGGCGTACGTGATGCCATTTGCGCGGTGAGCTGATCATATCCTGGCCATTCTACGGTAGAGACATGCACTTCAATATCTGGATTTTCTTTGTCGAATTTATTGAGTAAGGTTGTCATGATGCCGCATTCACCGCTTGATGAAGCCACATCAGTCGATTGACCATACTCTGCTTCACACGCCCCAAAAAATCGCTGAATATTGAGGTCGGTTTTGGCTTGTACGGCGCCAGCAGAGAGCAAACAGCCGACTGCGAGTGACAGAGTTGATAAGTAGGTTTTCATAGCAAAGCCTTTTGTTATCGTTAATTTTTGCCTACCAGTGATGATAGGCATTCACGTTTTGGGTGCTCAAACAGCAGAGCGTGTTAATTATTATTTGCTTGTCATCATTGTTTGACTGCGCCGCCAGCAACGGCTGTCACAATGTGTTTTTGGAAGAAGATGTAAACCAAGATAATCGGAATCGCCGAGAAGATGGCTTGTGAACTCAAAAAGCCTAAGCCTTCACTTTGTGCAAAGTTGGTCTGCGACGAAGCGATACCAATGGTGATGGTATACATTGACTTATCGGTCGCAGAAATTAGCGGCCAGAAATAGTCATTCCATGATGTTAAGAAGGTCAAAATGGCCAATGTTGCCTGAGCTGGAACGGTCAATGGCAGTAACACTTTCCAAAATATCTTAAATTTAGAGGCGTTATCCATGATCGCTGCTTCATCGATCTCTTTGGGGATTGCTTTAAAAAACTGAGTCATAAGGAACACGCCAAACGGCGCAGAAAGCCCAGGAAGAATTAAGCCTAAATAGGTGTTGTGCAGCTGAACTTCACTAAATAGCTGGTGGCGCGCAATGATTACCGCTTGTTCTGGGACAGCAAGTCCCATCAACACGATGACGAACAGGACTTTTTTGCATGGAAAGTCCAAGCGAGCAAAAGCGTATCCGGCCAATGACGATAGTACGAGTACCCCCAGTGTCATGCAGCCGGATACGACTAAACTGTTCATTAGCCATTGAAAGACCGATGAGTTGTGGAAAATATCCACGTAGTTTTGCAGCGTATACGGGAAGCGAAATACCGCATCCGTTCCAAGCATCAGTTCTTGGTTGTTTTTAAGACTTAGCCCAACCATCCATAAAAATGGCGCCAGCATAATGAAAGACATCACGATGGTGAGCCACAAAATGGCTTTGGATGTTTTATGTTTATTTGGGTTATATGTATGAGTCTGAGGCTGGTCAGACGATGGCACGCGTGGTGCAGATGAAACTCTCATTTCGCTCATAATCCTTATCCCTTCTTACGGCTCATGGCAAATTGCGCAAGGGCGGCGATTAGAATAATCACAAACAATATTTGTGATGCAGCCGCAGCCATACCGATATCCCAGCGACGGAAGCCCGCGTCATATATGAACATGACAATCGAACGCGATGAGTTGTTGGGGCCTCCATTGGTCATCAATAGTGCCTGACCAAACAGTTGAAATTGCATGACAATTTCGATGATAGTCACCAATATGATGGTGCGAGTTATCGATGGCAGTGTAATACGGTGAAACGTTGTCCATTTACTGGCATTATCGAGTTGAGCCGCTTCGTACAGCTCTTTTGGAATCTGCTGTAACGCCGCAGTGAATAAAATCATCGGCAGACCGAGACACCACCAAATGGTGGCAATACCGATCGAGTGCAATGACCAATCTGGGCTGGATAAGAACGGAATCGGTTCGAGGTTAAACCAACGGAAAACCATCGCCATAAAGCCATCATTGGGGATAAAAATAATTCGCCAAATGAGAGTGACAACGGTGACCGATAGAATCGTCGATGCAAAGAAAATCCCGCGTAGCACATTGGCAGTGCGCGTTTGTTGGTTGAGCGCCAACGCAAGTAACAGGCCGATAACCACCAAAATAGGCACAGTAAACAAGACGAAGTAACACGTATTCCAGACGGTTTGCAAAAAGATTTTATTGCTAAATAGGCGCTCGTAATTACTGAGCCCGACAAATTGCCCAGGACCAAATAAATCCACCTTTTGAAAGCTAAGATGAATACCCCAAACGAGTGGAATGGCAATCATGGTGACAAAGACAAATAAGTAAGGGGTAACAAATAAAAAGTTCCCCCAACGTTCTCGAGCAGACCTCGCTTCCTGAATCATACTCGGCCTCCGTGGTAGGCACGGCCTTGTGAGTCAAACAAATGTATAGACTCAAGGTCAATGTTCAATCCAATCGCTTGGTTAAGTTCGATAAGCTCTTTACTGCTTGCTTCGGCGATGATCATTTGCCCGGTAGAGAGTTCAACGTAGACCAAGGTTCTGTCACCGAGACGTTCAATAAAGTTGACCACACCGGTGGCGTGGCAGCGAGCATCTGCAGCCGTCACGTAAATATCTTCAGCGCGAATACCCATTTCAAACTTATCATCAAATGGCAGGGCATCTGCACTGACTGTGGTTGCTAGAGGCTCAAATGGATCCACATGGATGAGTGCTCGGTCATGTTGTGAAACAAGACGCTCGACGGGTAAGAAGTTCATCGCAGGAGAGCCAACAAAACCCGCGACAAATTTACTCGCTGGGCGCTGATAGATTTCGATTGGCGTACCAATTTGTTCTATCTTGGTTTGATTGAGTACCACAATTCGGTCGGCCAATGTCATGGCTTCGACTTGATCGTGAGTCACGTAAATCATCGTTGCGTTCACGCGTTGGTGAAGTTGAGCCAATTCGATACGAGTTCGGCTGCGAAGCGCGGCATCCAAGTTTGACAGTGGCTCGTCAAACAAAAAGGCGCTTGGCTCACGAACAATCGCTCGCCCAATCGCTACCCGTTGACGTTGCCCGCCCGACAATTCTGCCGGTTTGCGTTTCAGTAAATGTTCTATTTCTAAGATGCGCGATGCTTCGCTAACGCGCTTGTTGATCACTGCTTTTTCTGTACCTATGTTTTTTAAACCAAAGGTCATATTTTCTTCGACGGTCATGTGCGGATAAAGCGCATAACTTTGAAAAACCATAGAGATATTGCGACTACCAGGGGCTAAGGTATCGAGACGATGGCCATCCATCCAAATTTCACCGTCGCTTAAATTCTCAAGTCCGGCAATCATGCGAAGTAGCGTCGATTTTCCACAGCCAGATGGACCAAGGAAAACGATAAATTCTCGTTCGTTGATATGGAAGGTAATGTCGTCTAAAACCTTTGAGCCATCAAACGCTTTGGTTAGATTTTTGATCTCAATTGATGAAGCCATAGGTTCTTCCTTGTTCGGTTCTTTGTAGGGTTTTATGAGGTTTTATTGTTTTGAATAATACTATTACTAATAATATTAGCTGAGAATGGTTGTTATATAGAAAAGACAAATAGTTCACAAAATGAACGGCGAGGAATGGCGAATCTATCGGCTCAATCACAAATTGATGAAAGTCGACCATTGGGTTGATGGCTGAGTTTCATCAGTTCATAACTATGAGTGATAGTGCGGATGGCAAAGCGCCCAAGGACAGTGACTTGGGCGCGGTTTGATGTGGACGCTTATATGCTAAGGAGTAGGGGAAACGCTTATTTCACCATTGGTGCTTTATTGAAGTGGCTATCAATCATTCGTTGGGTAATAGGGTGCTGAGGGTTGGCTAATACTTCTGCTGTCGCACCGGCTTCCACCACTTTGCCTTCGTGCATCACCATCACTTTATCGGTGATGTGTTTAATCACTCCAATGTGCTGTGAAACATAGACAAAAGACACACCCATTTCTTCCTGTAGTTCTAAAAAGAGGTTAAGAATCTGCGAACGCATGGCCATATCGAGTCCATTAAGGGCTTCGTCGGCTACGATGATCGATGGCTGAAGAATTAAAGCTCGAGCTAAGCACACACGCTGTTTTTGACCTGTGGCCAGCATTTGTGGATAAAAGTAAGCATGTTCAGGCAGCAAGCCCACTCGAAGTAAGGTCTCTTTGACCCGTTTCGTTCGCGCTTCGTGGCTCATACTGGTGTTTCGAATCAGTGGTCCTTCAAGGATTCGACCTATTTGAATTCGCGGATTGAGCGAAGTATTGGGATCTTGAAATATCATTCGAATCAGCTTACAACGTGTCGAATAATCTTTATGCTCAAGCAGCTCACCATTCACGCGAATCTCACCTGATGATGGCTCAATGACTCCCGCCAACATCCGTGCCACTGTTGATTTTCCAGAGCCATTTTGGCCAATGAAACCAATGGTTTGCCCAGCGTCTAAACTGAAATTGACGGGTTTGACTGCGTGATGAATTTGCTTACGAAATAAGCCGGGGCGGGTAATAAAATCTTTAGATAACCCCGCGACTTCTAACAGACTGCTCATGCACCTTTCTCCGTTATGGCTGCTTTATCGCTGACCGGTTTACTCTCTAGAGGCTTTTTACCCATGCCGCGTTTTTCAATTGCTTTTTTATCACTAACTTTTTTGTCACTGACCTTCTTTTCAGTATTGAGAGGAAAATGACAGGCAAACTTATGATTTTTAATACGCTGAGTACGCGGGCTCTCCACACATTGGCGTTGAGCATAAGGGCAGCGCGGGCCTAGACGACAACCAATCGGCAGGTGCTGCAACGGTGGAATCGAGCCAGGAAGCGATTGTAGTTTCTGCTTATGAGGGATACTTTCGTCAAAGTCGGGCATCGCTTTGAGTAGCGCCGCAGTATAAGGATGCTTAGGTTTTGCCATGATCTTTTTCGTATCTGCCGATTCCACCGACTGCCCACAATACATAACCGTAATGCGGTTTGCCCATTGGGTGATGGTGGTTAAGTCATGTCCAACCAGCATAATTGTGGTGTTGTCGATCTGATTCATACGACTAAGCAAGCGCAAAATTTGCGATTGGGTGATTGGATCAAGGTCGTTCGTTGGCTCATCGGCGATCAAAAGTTTGGGCTTAGCCGCAATCGCCATTGCAATCATGACTTTTTGACATTCACCATCGGTTAACTCATACGGATAACTTTTCATGATGCGATGGTGATCTTTGATGCCCACTTTATGCAATAATCCTTTCGCTTGTTTCCGACGCCATTTAAAACGTTGCCACCACTTGCCAGCAAACGCGCGTGATGGAATGGATTCAATAAGCTGACGGCCCACTTCTTCCGAAGGGTCTAAACAGGTTGATGGCTCCTGAAAAATCATGGCGACATCGCGAGCAATCACACGGCGGCGCTCGCGGGGAGTAAGCTGCAACAAATCAACGTTGCCTAGGCGCATGCGGTCAGCCGACACGCGCCAGTTATCTTTCATCACGCCAACAATGGCTTTGGCAACCAAACTTTTGCCCGATCCAGACTCACCAACCAGCCCACGGATTTCGCCTTCGGTCATGGTGAGGCTCATTCGGTCAACCGCTTTCATCAAGCCTTGTGGGGTTTCAATTTCTATCGTCAGATGACGAATGTCCAACAATGCCATTATTCGATTCCTGCGTTTAGCGCGCGTCTGACGCCTTCACCAACTAAATTGATGATAATTACGGTAAACATGATGGCGAGCCCCGGAAGCGTTACTGTCCACGGCGCTAAGTAAATAAGTTCAACAGAGTCACCGAGTATCGCTCCCCACTCGGTGCTTGGGGCTTGGGCGCCCAAACCCAAAAAACCAAGTGCAGTGATGTCGAGTATGGCAATGGTTAAACCTAAGGTGATTTCTGACGCAATGACCACCAAAATATTTGGGAAAATCGAGTTCCACAGTAGATAGAGATCATTGGCGCCATCTAAGCGGGCGGCCATGATGTAATCTTTCTCTACTTCACGGTGCACGGCCAAATAGACCGAGCGAATGAAACGCGGAATCAGCGCAAGGCCTATCGCCAGTAAGATATTAAATTCCCCAAAGCCGAGGAAAGCGACAAAAATGATCGCCAGCAGCAATGAAGGAATAGACATTACCGTATCGAGCAGGTGGTTTAGCGTGCTCGACAGCAAGCCTTTGGTCATGCCTGCTAAAATGCCGATCGAACAACCCACTAATGCTGCAACCGCGGTGATGATGACGGCGGCGCCAAAGGTTAGGCGTGAGCCATCAATTAAGCGCGACAAAATATCGCGGCCTAAGTCATCGGTGCCCAAAAAGTAATCGACGGTACCCGCAGGATTCCAAGATGGCGGCAGTAAAAGCTCACCTGACTGCATCTGCGGATCATTCGGAGCAATCCACGGTGCGGCAAGCGTGATCAGCACAATAAGGACTAAGCACCACAGGGCAAACATCGCCATGCTATTGGCACGATAGCTGCGCCAAAATCGCTCAAACTGAGTGGGAATATGCTCTTCCTGGTAAACACTATTTGTTAGCATACCATTCCTTTCTCACCAATGGGTTGATGATGGCGCCAATCAAATCGGAGAGTATGTTGGCGGTTAAAACCAGTGTCGCAACGACAATCACGCCGGCTTGAATCGAAACATAATCTTGGTTGGCTAAAGCATCAAGGAGCCAGCGTCCAATGCCGGGCCAGTTAAAAATCGACTCGGTCATAATCGCTAAGGTTATCATGGTCGACAGTTGAACCCCAATTTTAGGGATGATCGGCGGAATAGCGTTTCTAAGCACATGTTGAGTGACAATTTCGTACGTCGAGAGACCTTTAATACGCGCGGCGCGAATGTAGTTTTGACGCATCACTTCAGCAACTGCGGTTCGCATTTGACCAATCACTTGGGTGGTTGGCGTCAGTGCTAAAACCAGACACGGTAACATTAAATGTTCGATAACACTTTTTAACGCGTGGGCGCGATATTCACCCTCGGAGATAAAGGCATCAATGATCGAAAAACCGGTGACGTGTTTGAAGTCGTAGAGGAGATCATAACGACCAGAGACAGGAAAAACTTCGAATTTGAGTGAGAAGAACATGATCATCATCAGCGCAAACCAGAAGATGGGCGTCGAGTAACCGGACATCGAAATGAATGAAATAATATTATCAATCCATTTACCTTGCTTCATGCCGGCAATGGTACCGAGTGGAATGCCCACCAACAGCGACATAACAAACGCGATCAAACATAACTCAAGCGTTGCAGGAAAGACGACTTTGAGTTCGTCAACGATCGCCACGCCATTTTTATTCACGCCGAAATTTAGCTGCAGCAGTTCACCGAGGTAGCTTGACCAACCTTGCCAGAAGCCAATTTCATTCCAGTGTGAACTTGGGTCGAGTCGTAGCAAACTGAAACCGACCACGGTCAATATCAGCAAGGTGATAATAAACAGGTTAAAACGTCGAATAGCGTACAAAACCATTTATTTAACCCTCTCTACCAAATCAAACGGCTGAGCGTTGAAAGGGCTGACGCGGAAACCCGTTAGTGTTTTTGAATGGGCGCGAAATTGCATCCCGTGACTGAGTGGTATCACCGGAAAACTCTCGTTCAGTATGTTTTGAGCTTGTTTATACAAGTTAATGCGGTAACGCGTTTTATCGACTTCTAACGCGAGATCGAGTAGGAAATCAAAATCAGGGTTACACCAGCCTGCAATATTAACGCCTGCGTTGTGTGAGTAACAAGAGAGCAGCGGGCGTAAAAAGTTATCTGGGTCGCCAGTATCGGCAATCCACCCAGTGAGATACAGGTCGCTATTGGTTTGCAGCGATTGCTGGCGGTCAAAACGGTCGTCTGTCACGATACGTAGCTGCACACCAACATCCGCAAGGTTTGATTGAATTAGCTCAGCAGTCTTTCTCGGGCTTGGGTTATAAGAACGAGGCTCCAAGGGAACAGACATTGTCAGCTCTAATCCTTGCTCATAACCTGCTTCACGCAATAAACCAATTGCATAATTCCGGTCGTAGCGAATTTGGGTATTTTCACGTTGATAGGCCCAAGAATCGGGCGGAAGTAATGAATAGGCTTGGGTGCCGGTACCGTAGTACACCGAATCGAGAATATTTTGACGATTAATGGCGTAGTTTAACGCCTTACGCACGCGAACGTCATTGAGCGCAGGATGTGAGGTATTAACCGCAATAAATGAAACGTTCATGGTTGGTTTGGCCGTCAATTCAATGTTATCACTGGCTTCAATGATCGGAATCTGGCTTGAAATCGGGGAACTCAGCACATCACACTCGTTACGCAGTAATTTCGCCAGTGTGCCAGTACCTCGGTGAGAAATATCAAACACCACTTGCTGCATCAAGGCAGGTTGTTTCCAATAGCGGTTGTGACGTTTGAGGCGAACTAAGTCGTTGGCTTGGTAATCTTCTAGATAGAAAGGCCCAGTGCCGACGGGTTTTTCATCAAGTTGCGGTTTTTCGTCGCGTAATTCCAATTGCGTCGCATACTCTTTGGAGAGAATGACGGCGTGGCTGGTCGCGATATTTGATAAAAAGCTGTTATCTGGGCGACTAAGTGTGAACTTAACTTGATGTTCAGACAGCGCTTCTACCTTGGTCACCAAATTTTGAAAATCAATGCCGTAAAACCAAGGGTAAGTGGCATTGCCAGTATGGTGGAAAGGATGATTTTCATCAATGATGCGTTTAAAGCTAAACACCACGTCATCGGCATTTAATGGACGAGTCGGCGTAAACCAGGCGGTGTGATGGAATTGCACGTTATTACGTAGGGTAAACGTATATTCAGTACCCGCATCATTCACTGTCCACTTAGTGGCAATATTGGGTTGTGGCTGATAAGACGTGGGATCGAGCACTAATAATGTATCGAAGAGTTGAGGGCTCAAGGTTTCCGATGTAATGCCACTGTCGACCAGTTGTGGATTAAAGGTTTCCGGACCAGCTTGGCCACAAAACACAAAGCCAGTTTTTCTGATTTCACTATGGTCAATCTCTTTACCACAACCAGCGAGCAAGCTAAGGCTAAAAATACTTAGCGTCAGTTTTACAAAAGCTTTCATAGAGAGCTCAAATTCATTTAAACAAGACATAAGGCATGAATTCCAGATGCCTTTGGATCAGAGTAATTTACCATTTTTGCTATTGTGAACCAAATGAAAAACGGAAAACCTTTTAGTTTAAGATAGGTTAGTGAGCTGATACTTTCTAATCATTCCGCGAAATTGATGGTAACTCAGTCCTAACAGTTCAGCCGCTTTACGCTGATTAAATTTGGCTTGTTGCATGGCGTGCGTGAGTAACTCGATATCTTGTTCTGCTTGCCAAGTTTTGTAATCGATAGGAAATTCAAGCTTGCTGAGTGGCTGTTTGGGTTGTTCCACTTCTTGCTGTTGTGTTTGCTTGTCAGGGTGCCATTCCACCTCAAACGGATTGAACTGTAAGATCTCAATAGGCGTTTGTTGCTGACCGTGCTGATAGACCGCGCGCTCGATGACATTTTTTAGCTCACGCACATTGCCTGGCCAGTGGTAACTGAGTAGGGCGTTTTGGGCGGAAAGCGAAAACCCAGCGAAATACTCTAATCCGATTTCTCGGCACATGCGAATAGCGTAGTGTTCGGCAAGCAACAGAATATCTTCTGTGCGGTGGCGAAGTGGTGGTAATTGAATGACATCAAACGCTAAGCGGTCAAGCAGATCAGCGCGAAATTCGCCTTGGCTGGCCATTTCAGGCAAATTAGCATTGGTTGCACAAATAAGACGTACATTCGCGCTCATCAACTTATCACCGCCAACCCGCTCATATTCGCCGTATTCAATCACTCGAAGTAGTTTTTCCTGAACCAGCAGTGGCGATGTAGCCAGCTCATCAAGAAAAAGAGAGCCTCCTTCTGCGCGTTCGAAGCGCCCTTTATGCTGACCTCGAGCGCCAGTAAATGCCCCTGATTCATGACCAAATAATTCCGAATCGATCAAACCTTCACTTAGGGTAGCGCAATTAAGAGAGATAAGAGGCTGGTCCCAACGTGCCGACAGATAATGAAGTCGCTGAGCAATCAACTCTTTTCCGGTGCCTCGTTCGCCAATGATCAAAACCGGGCGTTCAATAGCGGCCAGTTTTGAGACTTTATCAAGCACAGAGAGAAACGCTGGGGATTGCCCAATTAAATTCTGTTGCATTGCGCACCTTTAGAGTTGGTTAATTTCGCCTACTATCGGTTAAATTCATCACGCTTTCTGTCTGAGCACAAGACCCTATTTTTTAACTTATTGAATTGTATTGCATTTAATCTTGGCACGTTTGTTGATTAACCATACTCATCGAGCCGCAATTCGCGCTCACCAATTTTGTTAATAAAGGAGTGTCACATGGGCATTTTTTCTCGATTTACCGATATCATCAATTCCAACATTAGTGCGCTACTTGATAAAGCAGAAGACCCTGAAAAAATGATTCGTCTCATTATTCAGGAGATGGAAGATACTCTTGTTGAAGTAAGAACCAACTCTGCAAAAGCGATTGCGGATAAAAAAGAGCTGGCTCGCAAAGTCGAAGCAATTGAATCTCAAGTTGAGGAATGGCAGCAAAAAGCGACACTGGCATTGACCAAGCAAAGAGAAGATTTGGCTCGCGCAGCGCTGATTGAAAAGCAAAAATTACAAGATGTCCTCAAAGGTCTTCATACTGAGCAAACACTTGTCGAGGAGACGATAGAAAAATTGACCAGTGAAATCAGTAAGCTGGAAAGTAAAATTACCGAAACTCGCGCCAAGCAACAAGCACTCGCTATTCGCAATCAAGCGGCTTCAAATCGTCGGGATGTGCAAAAGCACCTGCACACTGCACGAACCAATGAAGCCATGGCAAAATTTGATCAGTACTCACGTAAAATTGATGAGTTAGAAGCTGAGGCAGATTTGTACTCCAATAGCGGTCAAGGTAAATCGCTCGACCAAGAGTTCGCGGAGCTTCAAGCGCAAGATGAGATTGAAAAAGAACTCGCAAAGCTTAAAGCGGATATGGAAAATAAGCAGCAATAAGGTCGTATGTACACTCTCTGCCAATAATAACGGGCTCACTTGTGGGCTGTATAAGGAGCGATAAAAATGTCTTCGGTTTTGTTTTCCGGTCCATTGATTGTTTTTTTAATTTTCGTGGCCCCTTTGTGGTTAATTTTACACTATCGTAGCAAACGCAAAATGAGCCATAGCCTCTCTGGAGAAGAGCACGAGCGGTTACATCAGTTAACGGAAAAGGCGCGAGGGTTGCAACAGCGCGTTGAAACCCTAGAGCGTATTTTAGATGCAGAATCGCCAAGCTGGAGGAATCGTTATGACTGATCTGTATCGCGATCCGGTGAATGGCAAACTGTCTGGGGTCTGCGCTGGGTTAGCCAATTTCTTTGGCATGGAAGTTTGGATTGTTCGTATTTTGGTGATATCTGCGTTCTTGCTAGGGGGCAGTTTTCTGGTTGTCTTGGTCTACTTCGCGATGACGTTTATGCTCGAGAAGACCCCTCCAACGTATCAGAAAAATATCCAAGCGGCTCGTGAGCACACGCTTAAAAACAAGCCATGGCAATCGGGGCTTGGCGTCAGTGAGTTGCTCTCAACGTTGGAGCAAGATTTTGAGCAGATTGAACATCGCGTAAAGACGATGGAAGCGTATGTGACGTCAGAATCGTTTAAAGTTAATCGCGAATTCAAAAATTTGTGATAGCGTCAAATTGGCGGTAAGTTAAAATATTCGGCGCTGCGAGCGATAGGCTTAGCAGCGCCTTTGTATTTTTTGCGCCAATTCTGCTGACATTAGGACGAACATCATGACGGAGACAAACATTTGCGCATGGGCGCTTAATCATCCTCTAGAGCGAGAATATCATGATAGAGAGTGGGGCGTTCCCGTATATGATGATCGCATCTTGTTTGAGTTTGTGACACTTGAGGGAGCTCAAGCAGGGTTAAGCTGGATCACGATTCTTAAAAAGCGTGAAGGGTATCGTCAGGCCTTTCTTGATTATGATATTGCCCAACTGGCACAAAAAGGTGAGCACGATGTTGAAGTCATTATTGAGCAATTTGATGTAGTCAAACATCGCGGGAAAATTGCTTCGGTGTTTACTAATGCTAGGGCGACGCTCGAATTGATTCAAGAATATGGCTCACTCTCCAATGCATTGTGGCAATTTGTCGACAACCAACCGTTGATTAACCATTGGGAATCGATGTCTCAAGTGCCTGCATCAACACCCACCTCAAAAGCGATGAGCAAATTTTTAAAAAAGCGCGGTTTCAAATTTGTTGGTGAGACGATTTGCTATTCGTTAATGCAAGCAACTGGCATGGTGAATGATCACCTTATTGATTGCCCTAAAAAGCATCGCTAATTTGTTATTGAGATGGTAAGAAACAAAAAAGTCTGCCAACGGGCAGACTTTTTACTTCTCAAAAGACGCCGTTAAGAGGCGCTCGATTCTTTTTCAAGGATCACCGCGTTATAACGGCTTAGTCCAGCTTCAAGATCCGCGATGAGGTCATCCACATTTTCAAGCCCAATGTGTAGACGAATCAAGGTGCCTTCAAAGCCCGGGTTAGCGACTGTCCTCAGACTGTTGAAACTTTTGGGTTCGTTGGCCAAAATCAGACTTTCAAACCCGCCCCAAGAGTAGCCCATACTGAAATGCTTCATACCGTCAAGCAATGCGGTGGTGGCGCGAGGTTCGCTGGTTTTCAATACAACGGAAAACAGCCCGTTACCGCCAGTAAAATCCCGTTCAAAAAATTCGTGACCGGGACAAGTGTCGAGCGCAGGGTGGCGCACATGGTCCACTTCAGGGCGCGTTTGTAGCCACTTGGCAATTTTCAAGCTGCTTTGCGCATGCTGCTGTAGGCGGATGTCCAGCGTGCGCAGCCCACGTAATCCTAAATACGCGTCATCAGGAGAAATACACTGGCCCATTAAGTAAGCTTGTTCACGCAGTTGATCCCAGTATTCACTGCTCGCAACAGCGGTTCCCAGCATGACATCGGAGTGACCGACAATATACTTGGTCGCTGCTTGAATCGAGATATCGACGCCATGATCAAAAGGCGAAAAGTTCACCCCCGCAGCCCATGTATTATCCAACATGACAATAATGTCATTGTCGTGGGCGATACGTGAAAGAGTCGGAATATCCTGCACTTCCATTGTGATAGAGCCCGGTGATTCACAAAATAGGACTTTCGTGTTCGGCTGAATCAAGCTTTCAATATCAGCTCCTATCATCGGCGGGTAATAGGTGGTTTCGATCCCCATTTTTTTAAGGATTTTTTCACAAAAATCACGAGTAGGCTCGTAACAGGTATCAGCCATTAAAATATGATCGCCAGACTCTACAAAAGCCAGTAGCGTATTGGAGATTGCCGCAGTGCCGCAAGGGAATAACGCGCATCCAGCGCCACCTTCAATCTCTGTCATCGCTTCTTGGAATGCGAAGTGGGTTGTTGTGCCGCGACGTCCATAAAAGAGGGTTTTATTTGCGCGGTTGATGGTTGCGTAATTTTTATCCGCGACCGTGTCAAAAACGACGGTAGACGCACGTTGTACGGGTGGGTTCACGCCGCCATGAGTCCATTTTTTGTTGCGGCCCGCAGTAATTAATTTGGTTTGTTTGTCTTGCGACATAAGCGTTCCTTGTCTTAACGTTATTGCTTATTTAAATCATGTGAACGCTTGAATATCAAGGGCAAAAAACGTTAACTGTACGTTTGTTAGCCTGTCAATTTCTTATATCTCAGATAAAAAAATACTGAATAAGGCGATTTAGACCAATAAATTACAATAATGGGTTAAAAAGATAGAAAACCCGTTCTAAGAAACGAGAATAAAAGCTACGTTTCTGCCACTCAGTAAAATCAACACGGTATGACTGTTCGATATAGCTTTGTTGAAGTTCATACATTTCTTGCGTAAAGGTTTCGTCGTCAATGGCGAGCGTGAGCTCAAAGTTAAGCCATAAGCTTCTCATATCCATGTTGACGGTCCCAACTAAACAAAACTGGCGATCTATGACTACGGATTTAGTGTGCAGAAGGCCACCATAGAATTCATAGATTTTCACACCCGCTTGCATCAATTCAGTGTAAAACGCGCGAGATGCCCACTGCACCATCATTGAATCATTTTTATGGGGGATAATCAGTTCTACTTCGATGCCACGCTGCGCTGTCATTTTTAAGGTTTCAACTAAATCGGCGCTAGGGACAAAATAAGGTGTTGTGATACGGACCGATTCATTGGCTTGGTTGATGGCTAAGGTCAGGACCTGATGGATCAAGTATTCTGGCATTCCCGGGCCAGAAGGAACCACCTGAATTGGGTTTTGTACTTCTTCAGGTTCAACACTGCACTCAGGCAGAGAAGGTAACATACGCCGACCCGTTTCAACTTCCCAGTCCCAGCCATGGATCGCTGACATCACGTTAACGCTTGGGCCAGTGACTCGCACCATGATATCGACCCACTGACCAACACCAGAATTTTGCTTGAAATAGGCGGGGTCGACCATATTCATCGAACCGGTGTAGGCGACGAGTTCATCAATGACGATGATCTTTCGATGCTGACGTAAATCAAGACGACGTAAGAAGATACGCCAAGGACTGACTTCTAACGCTTGCAATACCTCAATACCGGCATCACGCATCATGGTGTACCAAGGGCTTCGGAAAAAGCGAGGGCTGCCCGCAGAGTCGAGCAGCAATCGAACTTTTACCCCTCGTTTTGCTGCTTGAATCAGCGCCGTCGCCACGGAATCCGCAAGCCCTCCTGGGTGCCAGATATAAAACACCATCTGAATCGACGTTTGTGCGTTCTCAATATCATTGATCACCGAGTGCAAAATATCTTGTGGTGAGCTTTGCAGAGACAGTGTATTTCCACTTAATGCAGGTAGGCTTAATCTGTGATTACACAGTTGGTCAATTTTGTAGATATGCCGCCCCATGGTTTCAGGAGAGTGGGCGTTACAATCGTTAAGTTGGTTAAACCAGTGGCCAAAGGGCTCGAACATCTCTTTTGCACGTTCAGCGCGTTTTTTTCCAAGGTTCATTTCACCAAAGAGAAAATAGCAGATCACGCCCACAATCGGCAGGATGTAGATGATCATTAGCCAGGCGAGAGAGATGCTGACCGCTCGGCGCTTGAGTACCACTCTTAGAGTAACACCTGCAACCAGCAACCAGTAGACGACAATTCCGGCTAAGGTTAAGAAATGGTAGAACTTTTCCATTTGAAATCCTGGTCATTGGTTTGGAACGTAGATACTAAAACGAATTTGATACAAGAGGAACCGCCATGGCGCCAATATGCATGAAATTTAAATAAGAGATTAAATGTATATAACAAATAGAAAGGAGAAGGATGCGTTATGAGTGTTCAAAAAGGCAGCATTTAAAAGTAAAAATATTGTTCAAAACCAAAAAATATACCGTTTGGTCTTCCAATCCTAAACATAAACTGATTTACTTGCCACACTTCGCGGTAACCCCAAAATTCAGCTTTGTGTACACTTAATTTTACACTTGATTTTGGGAATGCAGAAAGCAAACACAACAGTGGTAATAGAACGATTATGGCAACAAATTCAAGAGAACACTTTTCAACGCGATTAGGGTTCATTATGGCAGCAGCAGGCTCTGCTGTTGGTTTAGGAAACGTTTGGGGTTTTCCGACAAAGGCGGCGAGTAACGGTGGCGCAGCATTTTTGGTGATCTACTTGGTGATGGTGTTTTTGCTCGCCTTTCCAATGTTGGTCGCAGAGTTAACGATTGGTCGTCATGGTCAGTCAAATCCCGTCGCTGCACTACGTAGTATCTGGACACGTAACCGAGCTGGCGCGACCTTTTTTGGCTTAATTGCCATGGTGACGGCGTCACTTCTCCTAAGCTTCTACTCCATTATTGCTGGTTGGCTCATGGGCTTTTCAGCAGCACCCACTTTTGAAGCGTTAGGTGTGACTTCGGTTTCCGAATGGTTAATCAACTTTGGGGATAGCCGTAATGTGTCACTGTCTGTGCTGTTTTCCCTATTAACCATTTACGTTGTGAAGAATGGCGTGGCTGACGGTATTGAAAAGTGGTCAACGCGTCTGATGCCGATGCTGTTTGCGCTGTTTGCAATTATGATTGTGTACATCTTTACGCAAGATGGTGCGGTTGAAGGTCTGAAAATGTACCTGATTCCTGATGTTTCACATATCACCGCACCTTTATTGGTTGATGCGCTAGGCCAAGCCTTCTTCTCACTCTCTCTCGGCGTTGGCTCGATGATTGCTTACGGCTCGTACTTGAAGAAAGACGTGAATATTCCTAAAACAGCGGCACAAGTTGCGGCGATTGATACCGGTGTTGCCTTTGGGGCAGGGCTGTTGATTTTGCCTGCGATGTTTGTGGCCAAACACAATGGTGTTGAGATTTTTAATAACGCGGGCGAATTGATTAGCTCAAGTGATTTGGTCTTCCAAGTATTGCCTTCGATGTTTGATACCATGGGCAGTGCGGGTATTCTTATCGGTACGGTCTTTTTTATCTTAATGGTGATTGCTGCGCTGACATCATCGATTTCACTGCTTGAAGTCCCCGTGTCTTGTGCTCAAGATGAATTAAACATGACTCGTGGTAAAGCTACGTGGCTTATTGGTGGTGTGATCATGCTGACCAGCATTGTGATTTCACTCAACTTTGGCGCGTTATTTAACTTTGTTGCGACCTTTACAACGGTCTACATGCAGCCGTTACTTGGCGCGGTTTGGGCTGTGTTTGTTGGCTGGATCTGGCATCGTAACAATTTGCTGAATGAGATTAAGCAGGGTAATCCAGAGATCGAGCAAGGTCTGTTCTGGAAGATTTGGCCGTGGTATGTGCGCCTTGTATGCCCAGTTGCCATTGTTATGGTATTCGTATTTTCAATTCTATAACGATGACAGGTCTGAAAAGCCTCCTTTTAGGGGGCTTTTTGCGTTTCAGTCGCCGCGGTTTTCTGGTATTCGCTGTTTGAATCGGTATACTTTCGCCACCTAATTGGAGCGGCTTAATGTTTGACATCGTATATTCTCATTCCGACTTTGTTGTCATCAATAAACACCCGAATGTGTCTGTGCATAAGGATGACGGAGATACCGTACTGGTGTCTTCGGTGGCCAAAGCGGTTGAGTGCCAAAAGTTATATTTGGTTCACCGTTTGGATAAGATGACATCAGGCCTTTTGATCTTGGCTAAAAGTCATGACAGTGCCCGTCGTTTATCACAATTGTTTGCTGAGCGAAAAATTCAAAAGTTCTATTTGGCTATCGGAACGAAAAAGCCGAAGAAGAAGCAAGGTCTGATTCGCGGTGATATGGTGCGAGCTCGTCGCTCAGCGTGGAAGTTGGTTGCGAGTACTGAGAACCCTGCAGTAACTCAGTTTTTTTCTGTCGCAGGAAGGCCCGGTGAGCGTGTATTTATCTGTAAGCCGCATACGGGTAAAACGCACCAGATTCGTGTTGCGCTCAATTCGCTCGGCTCTTCGATTGTTGGGGATCATATTTATTCGCCGTCAAGCCAAGCTGACCGTGGTTATCTTCATGCTTTTGCCCTGTGCTTCACGTATCAAGGGCAAGTTCTTGAGTTGGTGTGTGATCCAAGACATTACCAAGATTTTGGTCAGCAATGGCAGAGCACTGAAGTTAGCAGCGCGATAGACGCATGGTTGACGCCTTGGCAGCTCGACTGGCCCGCTTTGTAATCCATTCATTTTGATAGCTAACCGATAGTGCTATCTCTAAAAACAAGAGTAACGATTCATGCAAGCAAGCGCATTGCCCGTGTTTTTTGACTATTTAACCTCTCAGCTTGAGCACGCACCCGACGAGGTTCGCCGCCTTTTCCATGGACGAGGACGACGTTGGTCGGGGCTAGAACAGCTCACATGTGATTGGCTGCAGGGGCAATTAGTCATCTCACTATTTAAGCCCGTCGATGATGGGTTTCTCACCGAATTACAGCAAGGAGTTGAGCGTTTCACTCAACAAGAGTTGTGGTTACAAAAAGGCGGCCGCTGTGTGTTACTTCAACACCGTTATCAGGATGGAGCTCCTGCTCAGGTATTGTTTGGTGAGTTAGAAGATGCACCTGTGGTCACTGAGAGCGGTTTACGCTATCAACTGAACTTGGGACGTAACCAAAATAGCGGGCTATTTCTGGATATGAGGTATGGGCGTGATTGGGTCCGCGGCCAAGCGCAGCATAAAAATGTGTTAAATCTCTTCGCCTATACCTGCGGTTTTTCTGTCGCAGCTATTGCTGGTGGTGCAGATAACGTCGTCAATGTTGATATGGCGAAATCATCACTATCAAGAGGGCGTGAAAACCATCGCCTCAATGGTCATAACCTGAATCAAGTGAAGTTCTTGGCGCATGATATCTTTAAATCTTGGGGAAAAATTAAAAAATCGGGTCCTTACGATCTGATTGTGATTGACCCACCATCGTTTCAAAAAGGAAGCTTTGCGCTGAGCAAAGATTATAAGCGTATATTGCGTCGATTACCTGAGTTATTGGCTGAGAAGGGGGAGGTATTAGCGTGTGTCAATTCACCCATGGTGAGCAGCGATTTTCTGATTGAAAGCATGCAGCAAGAAGCGCCGCAACTGCAGTTCATCGAGCGTTTGGATAACCCGCCAGAATTTGCTGATTTAGATTGTGAATCCGCCTTGAAAGCCCTGATTTTTAAATAAAAGAAGCCAGTCGAAAGACTGGCTTTTTACCGTAAAGTATAAGCTGATTATTGACGTTCAAGCGTAAACATCTGATGTTCAAACCCTGCGGTACATTCGTACTGAAGCAGGTTTGCCCCATCGTCTGTTGACGCATCGAGTACATCTAAACACAGCTCACTGTTGCGGTTAATGATACGCCACTTGCCTGACCCTGCTGATTGGAAGCGGAACTGTTGATTCGCGCCGGCCCAGTATTCATAGAGCATAATATTTTCTCCATTGCTGGTTGACGAGTTATACACATCCAACGCTTGGTTTGGTGCATTTACCGGTGAAATGCGGTGCCAGATACCATCAACACTTGAGATATTGAATTTTTGGCAGTCGTTATTCAACCAGCCCCATTGTTGAACATTGGTACCGTTTTCAGTTCCGCAGTTTTCAACATCAATGGTTTTTCCACTATGAAGCGGTGTAATTTTGTATGTCCCATTGACAATACCGTTGTTGGTGGTGCCACAGCTTCCATTTGATACCGCTAACCCGGTATTCGCGCCCGCAGTTTGTGAAACAATGGTCGGTACACAACTGGCGTTATCTAAAGAGTAGTTATAAGGAATCGAAATGGTTGTGGTTGAACTTGGGTTCGGGCCTGCGGGGTGAGAATCGTCACCAGGTGATGACCAAACCACATTATCCCAAATGTTGCCACTGACTTGCCAATAACCCATGTCATTGGTGTAGAAGGTACCAAGTGGATCTTTTGAGTCTTGCACATAGTTGTTTTCTGCGCGAATTCGGCCTCCGATACGAGGGTTCATACCAGAAGAGATCAACCCATTGTAGTAGTTGTTGTAGGAGTGTGCAGTCGCATGACGTAGCAGTGGGGTACGTGAATTGATATTTTCATAGTAGTTGTGATGGAAAGTGACAGGGCCATTGTTATCATCGCTATCACTTGAACCTACTAACCCGCCACGCCCAGAGTTGCGTAAAATACTGTAGGAGAGGGTGACGTATTTGGTGTTGTTTTTCATATCGAACAATGCATCGTAGCCATCACTTTCACCGCCGCTTGCTTCAAGCGTGACATGATCAACCCAAACATTGCTGACATCTTTTTCCATGCCAATGGCGTCACCGCCATTCGATATTGGTGAACCGGATTTTTTTACATTCCGAACATGGACATTTTGAATAATAATATTCGATGAATCACGAATATGGATGCCCAATTGGTCGAATAAAGCGCCATTACCGACACCCAGCAGTGTAATATTACTGACTTCTTTTATTTCTATTTTATCTTCGGCGGTATTACAGCTATTACCGGAGACTTTACTGGTATTACTGTGATTAATTGTTCCTTCAACCTGAATAATAATTGGAGTATCACTGGAAGCACGATTACACAGTGCCTGGTGGATTTGAGTCCCGGTAGTGGCGTAAACCACATTCCCGCCAGCGCCGCCCGTTGTGCCGCCATTTTGAGTGGCGAAACCGTCAGCAAGTGCAGGTGTTGCCGCGAGAGAGACGGTAAGGGCAGTGAATTTTAAAGACATGGGTATGTGTCTATCTAATTGAATTATCATCATAAATCCTATTATATTGTTCTATAAATGATAAATCGGCCAACCAAGATGATACGACATCTTGACCATCATTTATTGTCGTTTCCGTTATTTGATTATTGCTATAAATGTGTTTGACGTTGTTAGTGGTTGTTC
Source organism: Vibrio olivae (assembly GCF_042428525.1). Classification (NCBI taxonomy): domain Bacteria; kingdom Pseudomonadati; phylum Pseudomonadota; class Gammaproteobacteria; order Vibrionales; family Vibrionaceae; genus Vibrio; species Vibrio olivae. The sequence goes on along the minus strand of NZ_JBHMEP010000001.1, from coordinate 1,133,690 downwards.
TATCTCCTTGTTAGTAAAACAGTGTGCGTTAAATATAGAAACCATGTTTCATATAAAAATACGCCGGACATAAAGAGAGTTCAAAATAATGATCGTCAAATTGAACATATTTCACACAATTAACGGTATATAATTTTATCCTGATTAATTTGTCAGTGAATGATTTTATTTATTTGCGGCTGAGCATCTTTTTAAGAAATGTCATACTGAGCTAGGATAGAAGTAATAAATATAAATAAAAAAGCCAGCAAAAATAGCTGGCTATATAAGTTAAACATCGATCTAAAATAATTGTTTAGCGTAAGGTGTTGAATCCAGAATAAATCCGAGTGGCTGTTGTAAACCAACATGCGGTGGCAAACAGATAGGCGATAAACGCAAAATAATCTGGGAACAAACACATCATTACGAAGCAGGCGATGGTTTCGGTGCCTTCAGTTAGTCCTCCCATGTAGTAGAGAGATTTATTTTTATAAATGGGATTTTCGATATCGCGCTTACTCGCCATCACAGCAAAGGCTAAAAAACTACTGCCAGTGCCAATAAATGCGAAAATAATGAATGCTCCAGCGACGGCATTGAATTCAGGGTTGGCAACAACAAACCCGAACGGGACGAGTGAATAAAAGAGAAAATCCAAACTAATATCAAGAAAGCCGCCCGCATCAGTGACGCCTTGTCGCCGTGCTAACGCTCCATCGAGACCGTCACATAAACGATTGAGCACTATGATAATCAGCGCCAGTGTATATTGTTCTAACGCCAGAGCTGGAAATACCAAAAGACCAATGATGAAACCCGCTAACGTTACTTGGTTCGCGTTAAATCCGGCTTGGTCTAATAGACTCGCTCCCCAGTTCAAAGGCGCTCTAATCACCTTAATGCTATGCCTATCCAGCATTTTTAACCTCCCAAGGCCAAATCATGAGTGGTTGAGACGGTGGAATGTCTTGCTGGTCATGAGTGACCATCACCGTGGGTATTGCGGCTTGCTGTAATTGTCCAAAGACCCAGTCTCTAAATTGGGTACGAAGGTCACTATCGAGCTGGCTAAATGGTTCATCAAGAAGCGCTAAGTTTGGCTCGGAAAGCAACATTCTAAGTAAGCTTACTCGGGCGCGTTGGCCGCCCGATATTTGCTGCGGATAAGATTCTGCAAGCGATATTAAATCGAGTGCTTTCAATGTTTGCGTGGCACGATGTTTTCTCTGATGGCGTTTAATATGGTTAGGCATTGCAAATGCTAAATTTTCCCAAACGTTAAGGTGGGGGAACAAAAGGTCATCTTGAAATAAAATTCCCACCTTACGTTGCTCTGCTGGAAGGGGAAGCAGATTCGTACCATTGAGTTCGATATGACCTTTGCATTCAAATTCAGGAGATAAATGGCCGGCAATCGCACTTAAAATCGTTGATTTTCCGCATCCGCTCGGCCCCATCAAAGAGAGTATTTGACCGGGTGAGACGTCAAAACTTAGGTTATGACACAGTGTTTGTTGGTTATTCGAATGGATGATATTGAGCTGGTGAACCTGGAACGTCATAACGAACAAGCATCCTTGTGTGCGGTGGGTGTTTGGCTTGAAGCCACACCATGACCGCGATGGCTGAGTAACAATGACAAGGCAAAAAATACGAGTGGTAATAAGCCTTGCCAGAGCGCGTATATTGCTGTGACCCTGCGATCAAAGCCGCTAGATAGTGCCACCGCTTCGGTGGTTATGGTGGTAATTCTTCCAGCGCCCAGTATGAGAGTCGGCAGGTATTGGGCAAGGCTAACGCTGGCTCCTAACGCCCAAGCATAGATAATCGCCGCCTTCAATAATGGCATCTTTATAAATACAAAAGTGTAAAAGCGAGATTTACCTAAGCTTAAAGCCATGTTTGAGAAATTCTCGTTGTAACTACGCCAAGGCCCGTCTAGCGCAAGATAGACAAAGGGGAACGCGAAAAATAGATGTGACCAAATTACCCACAGATAGTAATGCTGAGCTCCAAGCCATAGCGTTGTCACTTGCATGCCAAGTAACAACGAAAGTTGTGGAAGTAGCATTGGAATAAGAAACAAATAACTCGGTAAACGCCAGCGTGAACGTAGCCGATATTGCTGAGCAACCATGGCGAGAATTAATGCCAGCGTTGCCGAAATTGTGGCAATACTCAGGCTCGTAAACAGGGTCGGATACACCCCAAACCACTCGTTGATCCAAAATCGATTGGTGAACTGTGACGGGATTAAGTCAGGAAAAGACCAGCGCTGCGCGACACTCCATACACTAAGTAGCGGAATGATGGCAATGCTGAGAGACGCGCACAGCGCCATCAATAGCTTTCCTGGTAGAGCAAGACCAAAGCGACCGGAGTATTGCCAGCGACGCCAGACTAGCGTAATGAGTTTTTCAACGGTGACCATTCCAACCATCACCGCACACAGCAGCACAAAAAGTACTACCGCGCCCGCGGCGGCCTGCGGTAAGTAATTCAGGTCCGGGTCGTTAAACCATTGCCAGACAACAACGGCAAACGTTGGTGACGCTACGGGGCCGAGAATCAAGCCTAAATCGACCACAGAGACGCCATAAGCGGCTACGGCAAACAAGGAAAATCGAATACGAGGCAGCCATTGAGGCAACACGGTTTTCCACCAAAATTGTACGGGCGTGTACCCCATAGAGCGGCAGCTTTGAAATAATTTCGGCACATTCAGTTGCTGCAATATTGGAATGCTCATAAAGAGTAGAAACGGGACCTCTTTAAACATCAAGGCAATGGTTAACCCTAGAGCATTAGGGTCTTGTATGAACGACGTTGCTTCTGAGGCATTTGGCGTGTACTCGAATAGGGCGTAAATGAAACGAGCAATAAACCCGGTAGGCGCAAATAAAAATGCGAAACCAATCGCAAAGGCGACGTGCGGAAGCGCGAGCAGAGGTGCCAACAGCTTTTCAATGTTGGCCCAGTATCGACTTAGCCACAGCGATTGCAAAATGGCAAAGCACAGTAGAAGAGCGCCGTAGGTGCTGACAACAGAGCTTATGATGGTGAGCAAAAGCGACTGAGTGACGCCAGGCCATTGCGTGATCTTCCAAAAGGCGTCAGCGCTTACTTGATCCATACCAATCGCAGGAATAAAGCCGAACGCTGCACTTAACACGCCGATAAAGCCAGGAGCAAGCGGCGCTAGGCAAAGCACAATCACCGTAATGTAGCCCAAATGCAGTATGAATGAGGGGCTGTTATATTTGCTCATTATTGACCGTAACGAGTTTTCCAAGCGGCTTCTAGCGCACCTTGCCAACTAGGATGTGGCTCGGGGATAGCTTTGAATAAACGTGTTTGATGTGCACTACCGGTTAAATACTTGGTCTCCAAAATGGATGGGTCTCCCCATACATTGAGGTTACCCTTACGCGATTGCGCTTCGGAACCCATCAAGAAATTAATTGCTACAAGCGCGCCCGCTTTAGCGTTAGCGTTCCAAGGGATCGCAAGAAAATGCACGTTAGTAAGCGCACCTGCTTGCATCGCATATGCGCGTGTACTTTTCGCTAATGTTCCATTCGCTTGTGCAGAATAAACCGCATTTGGATTGAAAGTGATGGCGAGATCAATTTGATTGTCGTCGAGCAATTGCATCGTTTGTGCGCTGCTGGTTGGAAATTGTTGACCTGAACGCCAAGCACTTAGGTGAAAGTCATCAAGATATTGCCAAAGTGGGGCGGTTACTTTTTCGAAATCGGCATCGCTGACCGGATGGGCCAGTTCTCGAGTATTATCGGTTAATTCAATGAGTAGTGCTTTTAGGAAGCTTGTGCCGTGAAACTCTGGAGGCTGAGGGTAGGTGACACGGTTTGGAAATGTTTTGGCATAGCTTAACAGTTCAGAAAATGACTGCGGAGGGTTATTCAACCGTAATTCATCATAAATAAAGACTAACTGGCCAACGCCCCAAGGTGCTTCTAATCCCATGGTTGGCTCGGAGAAATCACTTTCTACAGGAAGGCTTTTATCAACGAATTGCCAATTAGGTAAAGTTTCAACAAATGGTCCGTAGAGCAGTTTGTTGTCTTTCATAGATTTGAAGTTCTCTCCGTTGATCCACACCATGTCCGCGCTACCTCCGGTGTTTTGACCAGCGGCTTTCTCTGCAATCAGACGGGTCGTGGTTTCTGAAATATCGGTCACTTTGACATGCTTGAGAGTAACGTTATAGCGACGTTTTAGCTGTTGGCTTACCCAGCGCATGTAGTTATTGATCTCCTGACTTCCGCCCCATGCATGAAAATAGACCGTCTGTCCTTTGGCTTGCTGAAGCGTCTCAGACCAATTTGTTTGCGCATATACAGAGAGGGAAAACAGGGATGTTGCAAGAAATATCAGCAGTCTTGTCATAATGGTTCCTAAAAATGAAGGTTATAAGTAGACAGACCGAATAAATCTGACTTTCTATTCATTATGACGGAAATTAATGACTTTGGTATGTTTCTGAAACATCTAGAAATAAAGCTGTGATGAGGGTAAAAAAGAACAAGGCAACCAGTGGCTGCCTTGTCGTCAATTATTTTAATTCACTCAATTTGTAAGTGAGTTGGTTTACATCGGTTTTCAAGGTTAATGTATCGGCAGTGAGCGTGACATCACTCCAGTTTTGCAAAGCTTGAGAAATCGCTTGCTCAAAATCCATCACATCACCAATACACATTTTCATGGTCATGCCCATTTTATCGATGCGAAATTGGTTGTCATTCAGTTCGGCTTGGCCGATGAAGTTATTACAGCCAGCACTTCCTGATGCTCGAAATCCTTCGCTGATCTCAAGGAAAGGACGTTGTTTAGGGTTTGCTGGTTTAAAATCTTGTCCATTAACGTTAACTAACTCCCAGCGGTGATTTTGCAGATCGGCTGCGGTAATTGCATCACTATTGTCATTACTTTTCATTTGAGAACATCCAACGACCAAAAGAGGAAGCGTGATTGTGGTAAGTAACGCTTTTGAACTAAGCTTCATATAAATTGACTCCAAAAAGTGGAATTATTAACTTTACACAGACTTAAACTCGATTCATTTAGTATATTTAATCGCGAACACTGTATGTCAGCGTCGAGTCATACTTTACGAGAGTTCACTATGGAAGTGCTTGATTATATTTATATTCTTAATGGTTGTGGAACCGAAACATGCAGCAGCTAGAGTTTTTCTCCGTCCCCAGCCCTTGCGTCGGTGTCTGTACTGTGGATGAGAAAGGTTACTGTCAAGGGTGCATGCGCAAGCGTGAAGAGCGATTTGGATGGCTCGACATGACGCCGGATCAGCAGCGCCATGTAATCAAGTTATGTCAGCAGCGTTATAAGCGTAAAATGGCAAAAAATAAGTTAAATCCGGACCAAAAAACGTCAGCGATTGAACTCGATAATCCTCAACAAGACTTATTTTAATCCCCAACGGTCACTTACCCAACCGCCAATATGTTCGTCAAAGTGGCAACCCGCAAAACGCCGATTAAGCTCTACTTCTTGGCTGACGCCTTGAGGCTTATGATCCAATAAATCCTGAATATAAGCTGCCATCGGATCGCCGCTATGGAGCCGCTGCTGTTTTACTGCGACTTCTTTTATTAATTGTAGACGATACGAATTTGTGGCACGTTTCATATTTATGACCTCCCAGTGACAATACCTATAAAAAATTTAGGAATCGACGGATTTTTAGTCAACTGAGGTTTTTCAGTTTTTAGTCAAAAAAACTGTGTAAAAGGGGGAAGGTAAACAGATTGTGAACAGAATTATTGGGTATCTCATTGTTTAGCATATAACTCACCATTTTGGTGAAATGATGACTGTCATAAAAAATTCATATTTCTCTTGCCTCTTCGCTTGACCTTACCCCAAGGGAAAGGGCTAAGTTGGTCGTATAAACGTACTGTTAGGAGGTATTATGGGATGCTGCAATGAGCCACCTCGGGGTGGAAGTAACAACGTCAAGTTATTGGTAAAGTGCACCTTAATCTTTTTTGTCATTATCTTCGCCATCGCTTGGCTGTTTGGCTAATACGGCTTGTCGCTGACTGGTTTAACGTATACTGTTAGTTAAGTGAGTAATAACCAATTAGTGAGTAAGATAAGCGTTGGAGTCAATCATGGAAGGCACGGTGACCAAACAACGAAGAGCGTTTTTTCGTTTAAATTATCCTAAGCGCGCACGGCCAAACGTTAGAATTGATGGTGATCTTTATCATGTTAGTGAGGTGTCTGAGCAAGGTATTCGTGTCGTGATGAATCCAAGAGGGTTTTATCATGGTTTGACGTTAAAGGGTCGCCTCAATCTACATCAAGATAAGCAAATTGAAGTGCAAGGACAGGTGATACGCATGGAGGAGACTGAAGTCATTTTAAAGCTTGATCTTGGTCCTTCGTTTCGAGATATGGTCCAGGAACAGCGTTACTTGCGTCAGAATTACCCCTCGATATTTTCTCGAGTGAATCACCAACAGGTATCTAAATAACCGTATCTTTTGGCGATTTGAACCAGTAAAAAGGCTACCTTCGGGTAGCCTTTTTTCGTACGTACAAGCCTGACATTATTGATTATCCATATTGCGTTTGCTTTTAGGAACGTAATTTAGAATAGAAATTGGCACAGGCTTTTTGGGTTCAAAGCCAGCAACGTCACGACGTTCAATAAGATGACCAAGACGGCTCTCAATCATGCATAAGTTCTTAAAGTTATCTTTTGAGACAAATGAGATTGCCTCACCTTTAGCATTGGCGCGCCCAGTACGGCCAATACGGTGAACATATTCATCTGCAGGGAAGGGCAAATCATAGTTGATAACACGAGATAACTCATCGATGTCGATGCCGCGTGCGGCAACGCCTGTCGCAATAAGGTATTGAATGCGTCCCTGCTTGAAATCGTCAAGTAGTTGAGTACGAACTGCTTGGCTGCGTCCACTGTGAAAAGCTTCTGCTTTAATTCCCCGTTTTTCTAGCTGGGTTGCTAGCTTGGCTGCACCGTGTTTCGTCTCGATAAAAATCAGCGCTTGATCCCATTGGTTCTCTTGGATCAAGTGGCTTAATAGTGCCGATTTTTTATCTTTGTCGACGGTAATTAACCACTGCTCAATATTGCTTTTTGAAGCTTGGTTGGCAGCGATACTAATTTCTTTGGGGTTGGGAATCGCTGATTTCGCAAGTTCACGAACTCGATGCGACAGCGTCGCGGAAAAGAGCAGGTGTTGTATGTCTTTTGGCAGGCGATCGAGGATACGATTAATATCATCGATAAATCCCATGTCCAACATGCGATCCGCTTCGTCTATCACCAACATGTCGACTTCTTCAAAATACACTGCTCGTTTGGCGTACATATCAAGAAGCCGGCCAGGAGTAGCAACAAGCACGTCCACGCCATCGATCAATGCTTGCTTTTGCTGAGATTCATCGACACCACCGTACATTGCCAGTGAGGTTAAATCCAGATGTTGGCTATAGTCTGCGACCTTTTGGTTAACTTGAATAGCGAGTTCGCGAGTTGGAACCAAAATTAATGCTCGAACACGTTTTTTCTTTTGAGTTTGTCCTGAGCTGAGTCTATCTAAAATGGGCAGCACAAAGCTTGCGGTTTTGCCTGTGCCTGTTTGCGCGGCAGCAATTAAATCATTCCCCTGCATAATCACAGGAATCGCTTTATTCTGAATATCTGTCGGCTGGGAATAACCGACGTCGGCAAGAGCAGTCAGAATGGCAGGGTTTAAGTTGAAGCTAGAAAATGACATCAGCGATCTCGAAATTGTTAAATGAAAGGCAGAGCAGGGCTGCAAGGCGCGGATTTTAACACAGTCAGTAGAGTAGGCGAATGAATTGTTAAATAGCCGCTATTCACTCAAGAGTAGCGGCTTTCGAGAGAGCAACTAAACTGCAACGCTGTCATAGACAGGAATATGAGTGAGTTCCGTGACTTCATCTATGTATTGGCGTACCCGAGCAGGGAATTCAATGCCTTTAATCACCGTAAGGTTACGCAGTGTTGGATACGTTAAAATATCATCGTAGCTCAGAGAGTGACTTTTCTCTGAAGGTAAGGCCAGCCAGTCCACTTCTTTAAGTAGTTGATTGACTTGTTGTATATATTCTGCACTGTGCTCCAGTGCTTTTTCAAATGTCATTCCAATCATGGTGGATTTGTTTTTGGTGTACCAAGCTTTCGCTTCATCAGACTGAAATTCAGGGAGGTTAATTTTCATCCAACGCGGATGTACCAGTGGCCCCTCATAAGGACGAATTTTTTTCTTCCACGCATCAATGGTTGTCTCTTTACTCGCAGGGGCTAAGTGTGTTGTCGAATCGAGTGTGTCCAAATATGCAACGATGTCTAAACTTTCCCCCATGTAGCTGCCATCTGGTTTTTGCAAAATAGGGACCATATTGGCACCGACTTTTTCAATACGGGCATCCACATCGTGGTTTTGCAGATAGTCGATAGCCACATCGAGTTTCTTATAATTCGCGGTCATCATTGCTCGAACACAGAAGGGGCAATGCTCAAATACGAACAGCTTCATGGGATCTCCTTAGTCATAGTTGACTTTACATCTTCATTGTCACGCTATCAGACCTAAAGTGTATGAGAAAGCGACTCAATCGAATATTTACTGTTTATCCCGACTTTGTGTCTGTTATTCGCTGCTATTGGCTCTTTTGGTGTTGACAGTTCATTATGAACTGATTAATTATGAGCTATAACATCATATGGTCTATTTTGGGGTGTTGAATATGAATTCCTACATTTATACGCGATTGTCTCCACGTAATCGAAGTCATGAAACGCAATTGGCGCAGCTCAATGCTGCTCTGCCGGGCGCAACGCTGTTTGAAGATAAAGTAAGAGGAAATGTGCCAGCGTTTGAGCGAGAGGGCTTTTCGCAATTGCTGGAAACCCTCCAAACGGGTGATACTCTTGCGGTGTGGTGGTTGAACGTTTTTGGGGCTGATTTTCGGCAAAGCAGTGACGTGGTTGAGCACCTTTTGAGTAAGGGGATTCGGCTGATGACGCTCTGTGAACGTTTAACATTCAATCCAAATTCGAGTGAAGCATCGGTGTTACTCTCTGTTTTAAAAGGGTATGCTCAGGTTGAACGTTTCCACCGCTTACATGCTGCAGAGCTTGGGCGTCAAGCATTAAAAGCGGATCCGCAAGCATGGAAAGACAAATTTCGCGGGCGTCCTGCAAATCGTGAAAAGCATCATCAGATCGCGACTCTGTTATTGGCGGGGCAGACGTTACAACAAGTGGCTGACGAAGTCGATGTCAGCTTGTCGACCGTCAAACGTGTAAAATCTCGAATCATCGAGCAAGATGATGAAGGGCAGTTACGTCTGCGTTCTAAACATCATCGAAAAAAATAGTCACTTCGGAGCGAGCCTATCGCTGGCATAGTTATGCTAAACATCAAGATTAAACCTTCTCATTTCCTAGGACCCTAATGACCCACATGATTCAAAAAAAGACCATCATTCTCGCCTGCCTCATCATCAGTGTCGGGCAATTAAGTATGGGTCTTGTTATGCCTTCACTCCCTTGGATCGCAAGAGACTTCAATATTAATCTCGACCAAGCGCAGTTACTGGTGAGTATCTATTTACTCGGTTTTGGCCCATCACAATTTATTTATGGCCCCGTTTCTGATGCGCTTGGACGCAAAAAAGTGTTGCTGTTTGGCTTGATGGTGGCGGTAAGCGGTCTGGCTGTAGTGATCGCCTGCCAATCGTCATTTTCTGGTATGGTCGCTGGACGTTTTCTGCAAGGGCTTGGTACCGGTTGCTGTGCCGTTTTAGCTCGTGCGTCGACACGAGACCGATATAACGGCGACGACTTGCCTGTGGCGATGTCTTACATCGCAATGGTTGCGTCGATTACACCACTATTTGCGCCAGTCATCGGAGGCTTTATTAACGCACAATATGGCTGGTCAATGGTGTTTGTTTCATTGCTTGGGTATGTGGTGTTTGCATGGAGTATTATTGCTCTGCGTTTTGATGAAACCATGCGCGTGAAAAGTGCCATCCCCTCCGTAAAAAACATTACGAAACAATACGTCAGCTTAATCCGTTCAAGCTACTTTTTGAGTTTTGCGAGTATCAGTTGGCTTAACTTCAGTCTGATGATCACAACGGTTTCGGTTATGCCATTTATTATGCAAGATCAGATAGGGATGACTTCTGATGAATACGCGCTTTGGGCATTGATTCCGACCATGGGTATGCTGATTGGAACGTCAACTTGTAATCGTTTAAGGCCCCGTATTGGTACGCGAAACATGCTGATGTTTACTCCAGTCTTGCATGTGAGTTCTGCGATTTGGTTTTTCTTCTGTCCAAATGAGCCACTGTTTTTAATGATTGGACAGTTACTGATGATCCTCGGTAACGGAATCGCTCTTCCTTGTGCTCAAGCGATGGTGATGCTGCCTTATAAAAAGCAAGCCGGTGTTGCTGCAGCGTTGTCTGGTGGAGGGCAAATGATTGTGTCATCGATTGTCAGTATGACCTTAGTACAGCTCGGATTAAGCCAAGTGTGGCATTTATCGCTGGTCATTGTGCTATTTGCCGCAATCACGTTCACTAATATTCGTCGTGGATTCCAAGTACCACAACCACAGGTTGAAATGGCATCGGCAAATTAAGTCGGGGTTGAGCAACTTTAGGTGCCATGGGATTGACAATTATTGACCCCCATAAACGGTGAAACCCCAGAGGTGGTAAGTCTCTGGGGTTTCGAATTTTTAGATGTCTCGGTTGGTAAAGCCGATTATCTTATATATGCAAAAGGCTGGATTTCTCCGTCTTATTCCTGGTAAAGGAATTAAGCGCGGATGAAGTCCATGTGCTCAACTTTTGGCTTGAACGCGTGACGTTGAACGTCTTGCGGCTTAACCTTCACTTCTGCACCGTCGATCACTAGAACGATACCTTCGTAGAACTCAGGCTTGTCCATTTGGTTAACGACGTCATCGTGGTTTAGAGCGATTGATACTGGCGCAGCCTCACCACCGTAAACGATAGCAGGGAATTGACCAGCGTGACGTAGGCGGCGGCTCGCACCTTTACCTAGCTCAGTACGTACTACTGCTTCAAATTTCATAGTATTACTCTCAAATTAGAAATCATAAAGTTATAGGAACAATGCGACCTTGTTCTCTATAGTAAAGTTTTGCAAGAAAGGCTTCTTACAAAACGAGCGCGGATACTAGCATTCAATGTTAATGAGAGCAAGAGCGTTGGCATGATTGTTATTGTTTTAACGAATTATTTCGCTAGAACTTGGTGGTTTTTGACGCTCTTTTATTGCGTTTGTGTGATGGTTGATGGCGCTGCAATGTTAAAATCGCTTTTACGCCACCAAGCTCGGCACACTCTAAAATGAGATTTCCTCGGTAGCTGTGCGCCATTTCGCTGACTATATTTAGCCCAAGCCCACTACCAGGCGTCGACTCATCGAGACGAATGCCTCGCTTCAATGCTTGCTGACGCTGAGGTTCAGGAATCCCGGGGCCATCATCTTCAATCACAATACTGACGGTTTCACTATCACTGGTTTGCTGATGCACCCGAATCAGTGATGCTGCCCATTTATAGCTGTTTTCGAGCAGGTTACCGAGCATTTCATTTAAGTCGTTTTCATCGACCGCAACCAAGGTTTCTGAATCAAGCTCATTGACTAAAGTGACACCGCGCATGGAGTACAGCTTATCAAATGCGGTCCCGATAGTATCTACGCTAAGTGATGGTGATGATTTAACCGAGAGAATATGTTTTGAGCCAGCCATTCGAGCTCGGCTCAAGTGATAATCAATCTGTTGTTGTATCTGTTGTAACGGCAATTGCAGTTTTTCTTGATCTTGCTTATCAAGGGCTGCCACTTCATTACGTAACACGGAAATCGGAGTTTTGAGGGCGTGTGATAAGTTGCCGGCGTGATGGCGTGCTCTATCGAGCAACTCCTGATAATGAAACAACAGAGCATTGAGGTCAGAAATGACAGGGGCAATTTCTTGAGGGTATTCTTGATGCAAGTCGTTTTGCTCGCCAGCTCTGAGCTTGACAAGTTCTTTCTGCAACTTACGCAGTGGTGCTAAAGACCAATAGACTTGTACCCCCATGACCACGATTAAGCCAATAAACAACAAACCGAGTATGACCCATAATTGACCGCGTAGTTTGGCGATGGATTGACGAATTGGTTTTTCATCGATACCGATGGTGACTTGGACGGGCTCTCGATATTCGGGTAAATACAAGGTCTTTTCTATATGGATCAGCGGCTCATTGCGCGCGCCAAGCAAATTGTTTTTCAGAGGTTGAGACTCGATGGTTCTGTCCCAAAGTGACCGTGAGCGCAAGCGGTGATTACCAGCCTCTATCGACCAATAAAGCCCGCTGTAAGGGCGTCGAAAGCGCGGGTCAGAAAGTTCGCTCAGCATCGCCAGTTGGCCAGTATTATTGGTTTCCAAATTAGCAGCTAGCTCGTCCATATAGATATTAAGCTGTGATTTGGTTTCATCGACCATATACGAATAGACTTGGGTCGGTATCACGACGCCCGCGGCGAGAATCATCGCGGATAGCCAAATCAACGCCGCCAACATCAAGCGGTTGCGAAGGCTTAGGTGTGTGAGAATGCGTGTGACCTTAGTTGGCATTCAACTGATACCCAAGTCCGCGAACGGTTTTGATCACCTGTGGTGCGATTTTCTTTCGAATACGACCGATAAATACCTCAATAGTATTGGAGTCGCGGTCAAAGTCTTGTTTGTAGATATGCTCGACCAGTTCAGTGCGTGAAATGACCTTATCGGCGTTATGCATAAAGTAGGCGACGACCTTGTATTCAAGGGCGGTTAAACTCACCGCGTGACCTTGCCACAGGACTTTGGATGTCCGTGTATCAAGGCTCAAATCACCGACTTGTAAAATCGGAGAGGCGTTACCCGATGCGCGGCGCAATTGGGCGCGAAGACGAGCAACCAACTCAAGCAGTTCAAAGGGTTTGGTGAGGTAATCGTCCGCGCCGGCGTTCAGCCCATCGATACGTTGAGTTAAGGTGTCACGTGCACTTAAGATAACGACAGGCGTGTTAATATTCTCATCTCGAATGCCTTTAAGGACGGTTAATCCGTCCAGTTTCGGTAAACCTAAGTCCAGAACAATCGCATCCCACTGTTCAGAGGTTGCGCGGTAAAGGGCATCAATGCCATCGATAGACAGTTCAGGCACCCAACCAGCGTCTTCGAGCGTTTCAATAATTTGTTCGCCAAGGCGAGGTTCATCTTCGACAACAAGAATTTTCATGCTTTATTTCTTTACTATGAATGGGAAAAGTATTTACTGAGCGTGGATTATTCAGCAAGTTGAATCGGTTGAAATTTTAGAACACTTTTAAGGTCTCGACCTTTTAGCAGGCGCATCTCAAGCGTGGTTGCACTGTATTTTACTTGCACAATACGCCCATCGTGAATCAGCTTTAGCTCATAAATCCACTCGTCGTCATCTTCTTCAAGTTCAACTTTAATAATGCGCCCAAACAGGTCTTGTTCAACCTCGTTGTACAATTCAGAAAACGGACGAATTTTTCCTGCCTTAACTGCATCGTAAACGTCGTCTTGATCTTCATCGATGTCGACTTCCGTGCCTTGTTTATACACGTCATTAACCAGATCATGTCCATTTTTTTCTTCCGCGCTGGTGGCAGAAAACGCACAGAGATTGAGTGCGATAAGGGTACACAGGGTAAATGAGCTAGGGCGTGGAATTCGAAGCATAAAGTTACCTTTGGTTAACTGTTTCATTCAGTCTACTATGCCTTGATGAATAGAGACTGAATAGCCATGATATCGAAATTAACCATTTGTTTCATCTACGCTTACTTTCGGCACTACGTCGCTAAACTAGGTCAATTCGTCAGAAAAGACTTTATCTCGCATTTTCCAAAATCGGCCGACTTTGCGCGCAATGACAAACTGAGGAGGACGAAAACGGTGTTGATTATCCACCACTTTGCTTGGAGAGGCGGCATCAAACGTCCGATGCTTATCAGCTAAGTGAGGACGAACAAATCGACTTTTAAATTCAGCTTTTTGCTTTTTGGTCGACAATGACCAAAACTCATGGACCTGCGCTTGGTTGTCGCCCATGTAGGTGACTTTAAGCTGGTTATTCCCTTTGTCTGACTTGTGGATCGTCAGCGACATCTCTAAACACTCGAACACCAGCGCATCTTTGAGATTAAGGGCGTCTTTAAGTTTTTTGTCTGGATCTACTAGGGTGGCATCACACTCATGGCAAATGCGCGCAGCGATGTCATTATCCGCACCGCACTCACCGCAATACTTGGCCCGAAAACGGTAGTTACAGTGTTCTCGTTCCCCGGTTTCCTCATCAGTAAAAAAGCCTTGGCATTTTCGACCAAAATGCTCGAGTAGGAAACCGTTACTATCAAGCTTGCCCCAGAAGTTATTATTAAAACCACAGGCAGGGCACGGAATGGTGATAATTTCGCTGTCGGAGTCAGGTTTAGGATCGCCGACTTCTGGTTGATAAAGATCGTAGCTGTTGCCAGCGTAATCTAAGACTAAACAATCCGTTTTTCCCTCTGAAAGACGCAATCCGCGGCCAACAATTTGTTGGTAAAGACTGATGGATTCTGTTGGTCTTAAAATGGCAATCAAGTCTACATGAGGCGCGTCAAAGCCGGTGGTTAATACCGACACATTGACTAAATATTTGGTCTCTCGGTTTTTAAAGCGTTGAATAATCGCATCACGCTCGAGAGTTGGAGTATCCCCAATCACTAACTCTGCTTGACCCGCAGGAAGCCGTTGATGAATCTCTTGTGCGTGGCGTACCGTTGCTGCAAAAACCATAACGCCCTGACGCTTTTCTGCCATTTCGACAACTTGGTCGATAATTTGCGGCGTGGCACGTTTGGCTTGGTCGATCACCATATCGAGTTCTGACTCTTTATAACGCCCGGTGTGACTCGGGGTGAGCTGTGAAAAGTCATAGCTGAGTACGGGAGTGTCGAGAATCTTTGCGGGGGTTAAAAAGCCTTCATCCAGCAAGTAGCGAATGGGTAACTCAAAAATACAGTCACGGAAAAACCTCGCATCTTCACTGCGAACTTGGCCTCGAGTATGGTATTGATAAATCCATCCCATGCCCAAGCGGTAAGGGGTAGCCGTTAAACCCAGTACTTTGATACCAGGATTAAGCTCTCGAAGATGGCTGATGACTTTTTGATAGCTACTGCCCTTATCATCCGGAACACGATGGCATTCATCGATCACCAACAAAGAGAATTGGTTTTTAAACGCATTAAGATTTCTGACGACTGACTGAACCGAAGCGAACACGACTTGTTGTTCCGTCTCTTTGCGGCCTAGGCCGGCGGAAAAGATCCCCCCTTGCTGGCCATAGCCTTCATATTTAGCGTGGTTTTGTTCAACCAACTCTTTGACATGAGCTAAAACCAAGACGCGGCCTTTGGCTAAGCGTGCGAGTTCTGCGATGACTAAGCTCTTTCCCGCTCCGGTAGGAAGAACGATGACCGCCGGTGTGCTGTGCTGGCGAAAATAGTGCAAAACCGCTTTGACTGAATCGGCTTGATAAGGGCGTAAGGTGTACATAAATTCTGTGAAAGGGCTCAACTATTTAGTTTTAGATGTCTATAATACCGCAGCAAGCAGAGATGAGGTATTCATGCGTTTAGATAAATATTTGTGTGACGCACTAGGCGCGACACGTAAAGAAGCAACAAAAATCATCAAAAGTGGTGATGTTACGGTTAATGACCAAACGCAAAAAAGCGGCGCGTACAAGGTTGGCGAACAAGACGTTGTCGAGTGGCAAGGTCGAGAGTTGAGCCAACCAGGGCCAAAATACATCATGCTATTTAAACCTCAAGGTTATGTTTGTTCACATGAAGATGGTTTCAACCATACCGCATTTGTATTGCTTGATGAAG
This sequence comes from Vibrio olivae, assembly GCF_042428525.1. Classification (NCBI taxonomy): domain Bacteria; kingdom Pseudomonadati; phylum Pseudomonadota; class Gammaproteobacteria; order Vibrionales; family Vibrionaceae; genus Vibrio; species Vibrio olivae. Next base: position 1,117,672 of record NZ_JBHMEP010000001.1, on the reverse strand, counting down.
CCAATACCAAAGATTTGCATTTTGCCGGACGCCTTGATGTCGATACCACCGGCTTGGTTTTGATTACTGATGACGGTAAATGGTCGCATCGTATTACGTCACCTAAACATAAATGCGAGAAAACCTATCGTGTTTGGTTAGTTGATCCTATCGAGTCTTCTTATATCGAACAATTTGAGCAGGGAATTGAGCTTCGAAATGAACGTGAGCTAACAAAACCAGCTCAGCTTGAAATCGTCGATGAGCAAGAGCACGAAGTGCTGCTCACTATCCATGAAGGTAAATATCACCAAGTGAAACGTATGTTTGCCGCGCTTGGAAACAAAGTTGAACACCTGCATCGTGAACGAATCGGCGATATTATACTGGATGAAGCATTGGAACCAGGTGAGTACCGTATGCTTAGCGAGCAAGAAATCAATTCTGTTTGGAAATAAGCGTAAATAGAAATAATCGTTCCTGTAGGAAATTCTTTATTTCCTAATAAGAACTAGTCTTTTGTCTATTTTTCAGTAAGCATAGCCGCACTACACTCAGTTCAGTACTAGAGCCATACCATGAAGCATGACCTCATCGGTCATGCTTTTTCGTCATATATAATTAGGAGTTTTATGCAGCCGCAGCCGTCAACCTCTTCCCAGAGGCCCCCGCTCACATTTTTACTTTTCATTATTTTAGGGGCTATCGGGACGTTAACACCATTTGCTATTGATATGTACTTACCTGCAATGCCTTCGATTGCGAGTGATCTCGGAGTGACGGCGGGGGATGTACAAATTACCTTAACCGCGTATACCGCAGGTTTTGCGATTGGTCAGTTAATTCACGGTCCACTGGCCGATAGTTTTGGCCGTCGTCCCGTATTGCTGCTTGGTGTTATCTTCTTTGGCATTGCGGCGGTTGTGAGTGCAACCACGCATGGCATTGAAGCGCTGACTATGGTGCGTGCAGCACAAGGTTTCTGCGGCGCCGCAGCGGCGGTGATTATTCAAGCAGTGGTTCGTGATATGTTTGAGCGCGAAGACTTTGCGCGCACCATGTCGTTTATCACTCTAGTCATCACGATTGCACCGCTGATCGCACCGATGATTGGTGGTCACGTTGCAGTGCTTCTGGGATGGCGTGCTATTTTTTGGTTTCTTGCTATTTTCGCCGTTGTTGTGGTGGCTATGGTGTTATGGAAGATTCCAGAAACATTGCCTGTCGAGCACCGCCAACCTCTGCATCTTCTCACCACACTGCGTAATTATTCTAAGCTGGTTTCCAATCCGGTCGCGATGGGGCTGATGCTGTCAGGGGCTTTTTCATTTTCAGGGATGTTTGCGTTCTTAACGGCTGGCTCGTTCGTCTACATTGATATCTATGGTGTAAGACCGGAAAACTTTGGTTATCTGTTCGGGTTGAATATTGTTGCAATGATCATCATGACAACGCTGAATGGACGTTTGGTTCGCAAGGTGGGCTCCCACGCGATGTTGCGTTTTGGTTTAACGGTTCAACTCATTGCCGGTTTAGGTTTACTCGCCTGCTGGGTATGGGGCTGGGGGCTATGGCAAACCGTAATGTTTGTTGTGATGTTCATCGGTACACTTTCAACCATCGGCAGTAACTCCATGGGGCTGTTATTAAGCGGCTATCCACATATTGCGGGTACGGCCTCATCATTGGCTGGCACATTACGTTTTGGTATGGGATCATTAATCGGTGTTGCAGTAGCGGCGATGCCATCGGGGGTTGTTTGGCCTATGCTGGTGGTCATGAGCTGCTGCTCTATTTTATCTGCTGCCTGCTATTGGATTTTTGGAAGAAAAGCATAATGACAACGTCATACAGTGAAGAGATTCAGCATGTGGTCAACTCGGCATTAAGTGAGTTGGCTGAAGAACATCGCTCGGGGAAATTGGCCAATGCGCCTGTTGCTAATAATCATTTTTTGGTGCGCTGGGTGACAAAAGCACTCAAGAACCAACGTTTTGCGCGCTGTGTTGGGGATGATTTGACGCGTTGGCAAAAAGCGGGACGCTCTAAAGGAAATGACGCAGCGCTAATGACGGTATTTGAACGGATATCCGCATTCTATCGTCAGTTTTTCACTCAGCATACGAGTGAGCAGCCAATCAAAGACAGTGATATTGAAGCCTTTCTTGATCACATGGAATCTCTTGGGTGGGAGGTGTCGACGTCAGAACCTTTGGTCGGCGTAGGAAAAGTTCAGATCTACACGGACGGTCAGAACTCGCTAGCGCTATGTAGCGAGCAGTGTGACAACTGTTTTGATGGTGAAGACATGGTTAAGCCGATGAGTTGGTTTGTTCGTGGTCATCATGCGGGATTTGTTGAAGCGGCGACTCAAGCGGGCTTTATGGTCCACAAAGTTACCGACTATAAGTCCAATGTTAAGTACCATGGAGAGTACAAAATATTCCCAGGTAATTTGGGGAATCAACTCCCAGAAATTCCCTTGAGCTTTACCGTGGATAAGTAACAAAATTGGGAATCGATAAGATTAAGGCCGCGACCAACATCGCGGCTTTTTTGTGCTAGAAAGCAATCAATAAGCGCACGTTCTTATTGCAAAAGGATCTATAGAGTCGATGTTTATAAAAAGATCGTTTTTATAAAAAAATGTTGCAAAGATTAAAATAAATTTGACTTGAACAAGGTTTGTCACAAGAGGATGATAGAAAAATGAGAGGTAGAACACGTGTTTACCACTTGATCCTCGGTATCAATGATAAATCACAGAAGAGAGGAAGTTTATGAGCAACAGCATTGCCTATTTTATTGCCGAAACGTTACAGCAAGCCGGTATTGAGCGAATTTGGGGAGTCACTGGAGACTCCTTGAATGGCATCAGTGATAGCTTAAGAAAGCTTGGTAGCATTGAATGGTTAGGAACAAGACATGAGGAAGTCGCTGCGTTTGCCGCCGGAGCGGAATCTCATGTTACTGGTAAGCTTTCCGTGTGCGCTGGATCTTGTGGTCCAGGTAATATGCACTTAATTAACGGCTTATACGACTGTCACCGTAATAAAGTGCCAGTATTAGCGATTGCCGCGCACATCCCTTCTTCTGAGATTGGCAGTAACTATTTCCAAGAAACGCATCCCCAAGAACTGTTCAAAGAGTGCAGTGTATATTGTGAATTGGTTTCTAACCCTGAGCAAATGCCTTATATGTTAGAAACGGCGATGCGCCAAGCCATATTGAACAATGATGTGGCAGTGCTGGTTTTACCGGGGGATGTGGCATTGAAACCGATGCCAGAAGGCATCAAGCCGAAATGGAATGTCCCGAAACCCGCACTGTATACGCCCGAAATCTCTGATATAGAAGCGTTAGCAAGCGAGCTTAACAGCGGTAAAAAAATCACCATGTTGTGCGGAGCTGGTACCAAAGGCGCGCATGATGAGGTGGTCGCGCTCGCAGAAAAGTTACAAGCTCCAATCGTTCATGCAATGCGAGGCAAAGAATTTCTTGAGTACGATAACCCTTATGACGTGGGGATGACTGGACTCATTGGATTTGCTTCTGGCTATCACGCCATGGGCGAGGCCGATACGTTATTGATGATTGGTACTAGCTTTCCTTATCGTGCGTTTTATCCCGACAAAGCCAAAGTATTGCAAATTGATCACTCACCAGCTTCCTTAGGTCGTCATACTCAAATTGACTTGGGAGTGGTTGGTGATACGAAGACAACCCTTCAACAATTACTGCCGTTGTTAGAGGGTGAACGGTCAGATCGTCATCTGAAAAATTGTGTTTCCAACTATCGTGAAGCGCGTAAAGACTTGGATGATTTGGCCAACGGTAAAACCGGTAACAACCTGATCCATCCTCAATATTTGGCGCGTTTACTGAGTGAACAAGCGAGTGACGACGCGATCTTTACGTGTGATGTGGGGACACCAACGGTATGGGCTGCACGTTATCTTGAAATGAACGGCAAGCGACGACTCATTGGTTCGTTTAACCATGGCTCGATGGCGAACGCCATGTCGCAGGCAATGGGCGCTCAAGCGATTGATCGTCAACGTCAAGTGGTCGCAATGTGCGGTGACGGTGGTTTTTCGATGCTAATGGGGGATCTGCTGTCTCTTAAGCAACTGAACTTGCCAATTAAAATCGTGGTGTTTAATAATCGCTCTCTTGGGTTTGTGGCGATGGAGATGAAAGCCGGTGGTTATTTGTCTGATGATACCGATTTGGACAATCCAAGTTTTGCCAACATTGCTGAAGCGTGTGGTATTAAAGGCATCCATGTCGCGGATCCGAAGGCGCTTCCTGAAGCAATTTCAGAAACCATGGCGTATTCAGGACCCGTTGTTTTGGAAGTCGACACCGCAAAACAAGAGCTGGCGATGCCGCCGCAAATTAAGTTAGAGCATGCGAAAGGCTTTAGTATGTATATGATGAAAGCAATCATCAATGGGCGAGGCGACGAAATCGTCGAGTTAAGTAAAACCAATTGGTGGCGCCGTTAGACGGGCGATGATAGAGATAAGAAAAGGCCGCGTTAGCGGCCTTTTCTTATTCTTGCTTTCCTTACAATCGCTTTGACCATTCCTTTAAAGATGAACAGGTGGGCTGGCATCATCACAAACCAGTAGAGTAACCCTGGAAAACCTTTTGGGTGCCACCAGGCGGTGACATTCAGCTCTCGTTTCGCACCATGATCAGTAATGGTAAATTCAAGTCGACCTAATCCCGGTCCTTTCATTCCGAAAAACAGGGATAAAAAGGCATTTTTTTTACAGCGAATCACTTTCCAAGAATCAATGTAGTCTCCGACCATGAGCTCCGGGCCGGGAGGTGAGCGCCGAACTGGTTTTCCACCACCCGCAAGTACATCAAGCCACTCTCTAAGGCGCCACAATGCATTGGCGAAGAAATAGCCCTGCTCTTTACTGCCTATGGTTTCAATAACTTGCCACAGTTTTTGTGCACTGACATCGGTATGGATACTGGCACCTGCTTTTTTGGGGAAGTAACCAAATCCGGGTTGCCAGCGCTTTAGAGCGGCGGGGTCAAACCCCCAAACATCGCTGCGAACAAATTGTCCTTCCTGAATAATGCTAATTCGCACCATTTGCTCAAAACTCAACAGCTTTTGAGGATACTCACGGGTTATTTTTGACGTATCAGCAATAAAGTCATGTTCAAGGCCGGCAAGTAATGCTTTACCAATCGAGGAAGGAACGGAGGTAATTACGCTTAACCATTTCGAGGCAATCGAAGGTGTTAGCCAGCGTGTCGACCAAAGACGAAAAGGGCGATAGGTTTGATCGCAAATCACTTTAAATTGTTCGCGGTAACTAAGAACATCCGGCCCACCAACTTCGTATGTTTGATGCTGTGTTGGTCTGCGATGGCTAAGTGCTAACAGATAGTGGTTAAGGTTATCAAGTGCAATCGGGTTTGCTTTCGAATCGACCCATTTCGGGGCAATCAAAATCGGTAAGTTGTAAACAAAGTCGCGCATGATTTCAAAGGCGGCTGAGCCAGGGCCGATAATAACACCTGCTCGAAGTTCAGTCACAGGGACATGAGTTTGACGGATGATTTCTCCAGTTTTCCGGCGAGCCTCAAGGTGGTCAGAATGCCCTGTTTGTGGTTGAAGAGCACTTAAGTAAATGACATGCTTAACATTGCTGATGGCCAGTGCATCACGGACGTTTTCTGCTAACGATAATTCATACTCGATAAAGTCATGACCTTGAGCCATGCCATGGACTAGAAAATAAACCACATCGAACTTAGGAATCATCTCAGCGGTGCGCTTGGCATCGCTTAAGTCCAGAAATAAGTAGTCAAGCAATGGATGACGTTTGGTTCTTGCTTTTAAATAGTGTAATTGTCTGGCCGCGGCCGTGACGTGGTAACCTTCTTCAATCAATTGATGAAGTAGCTGCGAACCCACATAGCCAGAGGCGCCCAATACTAAGACTTTTTTCACCTTGCCCCCTGTGAATGTTCTAGTCGCTCTATAATCACTTACGTATAATGACACACCTCGTGTCTCTTCTCGACCAAGCTATTCAATTTTGGAGTCATTTTGTCTTTTCTTTCTCAGGTATTTGCCCACACTAAAGGCGAATTTTTACGACGCTTAATCGCGATAGCACTGCCAATCACTTTGCAAAGTATCATGTTTTCAAGTCGAGGACTGGTGGATGTGCTCATGCTTGGCCAATTGGGTGAGGCCGAGATCGCTGCGGTGGGCGTTGCGGCGCGTGCGACTTTTGTTACCACCATCATGTTGGTGGGAGTTACGACTGGTGGGGCGTTGCTCACTGCGCAATATTGGGGGGCGGCAAATCGGCAAGGGGTGAGAGAAAGTACAGCATTAACTTGGTTGGTGACCATGCTTTTTGCAGCGTTAACGGTCATCATTTTCTTGCTATTTCCTAGCCAGATCATGGGACTCACGACCGATTCACAGCAAGTCAATGAGCTCGGAAGTCTTTACTTGATGATTACCTCGGTCAGTATGTTTGCCGTGGGTTGCGTGGCGAGCATGGCTGTTGGACTGCGCGCTATGCATAAACCCGGTATCAGTACTTTCTTTAGTGGGATTGGTATCGGTTCAAATATTTTCCTTAACTGGATGTTGATTTTTGGTCACTTTGGATTTCCAGTACTGGGCATTCAAGGCGCTGCAATCGCAACGGTATTGAGTGGTATTATCGAAGTCGGATGCTTATTCGGTTACCTGTATGCGAAACAGCATTTACTCGCTTTTAAATGGCCTGACGTTGTTGCCGTGTTGCGACTAGACCGAATCGTCCGATTTTTGCGTCTATCCTTACCCACCACCTTTAATTTTCTCGCGTGGTCAGGGGGGTTATTTGCCTACCATGCAATTATGGGGCAATCAGGTGTACAAGGTTTAGCGGCTTTGTCGGTGATGACCCCCGTTGAATCGATTTCGCTGAGTTTGTTGATAGGGATGTCCAATGCAGCGGCGGTGTTAGTGGGAAACCAACTCGGCGCGAAAAGTTACGACACTTTATACTATCAAGCGGCCGGTGTTGTCTTTTTGAGTTTACTGGTCGCGATAGGTGTTTCCATTCTATTATTTTTCGGCCAGTCTCTGGTATTGGGAGCGTTTGGAGCGCTGACCTTGCAAACTCGTGAGTTAGCCGAGCAGTTTATTACGATTTTAAGCCTCGGCATTATTTTACGCGCGATCCCAATGACACTGATTGTCGGTATTTTACGCGCTGGTGGTGACGTCAAGTTTTGCTTGTATCAAGACTTTGTGGCGCAATGGTGTATAGGCATTCCTTTGGCTGCGTTTTGCGCAGTGTATTTAGGGGTTGATTCACAATGGATCTACCTGCTGTTTTTGACGGAGGAAGTGGTCAAATGGGGTGGGTCTATTCAGCGTATGCGTAGTCGAAAATGGATGCGTAATTTGATTGAAGATTAGGCGTTAATCAATAGATCGGTGAAATTCAGTGCATAGAGTGTGACGTTCCCGCCAAAACACTTTCTCCATCAAGCATTTTGGTGTAGGCTCACATACCCCTATCAATGAATGTGAGATGTTGAATGTTACAACTTAAAGATCTCTGTAAAGGCTACGTTGACGGTGGTGAATTCCATCCAGTTTTACAGGGCGCTGAGTTGTTGTTGGAACGAGGTGAGCAAGTCGCGCTAATGGGGGAAAGTGGTTCAGGAAAAAGCACTTTGCTCAACATGATCGCTGGGCTTGATACCGTTGATTCTGGTGAGATCTTATTTCCAGACTTTGCCATGCATGATGCCGCTGAAACAAAGCGTACTGTGTATCGTAGAAATAACATCGGTCTTATTTTTCAGCAGTTTAATTTAATTCCAACTTTAAACATCGCAGATAACATTCGTTTTTGTCGTCAGTTAAAAGGGCTACCCGAAGACCAAGGTCTGTGGCGGCAAATTCTTTCGGCGTTGAATCTGATGCCCTTACTCGGGCGTTATCCTGAAGAAGCTTCTGGTGGGCAGCAACAACGAGCGGCTATCGCTCGCGCGCTCTATATGGAGCCCCAAATCCTGCTAGCGGATGAGCCAACTGGAAGCTTGGATGAGCGTAATGCTGAAGCGGTGATGCGCTTGTTGACGTCGCTGACACGGCATCTTAATTGTACGCTTTTACTGGTGACACACAGTGAACACGTCGCCCAGCATATGGAAGGATGCATTAAGCTTCAAGGAGGCGTATTGAATGTTGTGGCCCGTAGTTAAAGCACTGCTTGGTCATTATCGACGTTATCCTTTCCAAATTTTACTTGTGTGGTTAGGGTTAACGCTAGGCGTATCCCTTCTTGTTGGTGTCACCGCGATAAACCACCATGCTCGAGCCAGTTATGAGCATGGTGAGCGCTTGTTTTCAAACCCTCTCCCATATCGTATTCGCCCTAAACACAATATCAACAAAATTCCTCAAGGCTTCTATATCCAATTGAGAAGAGAGGGGTTTAAAGAGTGCGCGCCACTTGAAACTTTACGCCTGCATACCGAGCGTGGGCGAGATTTGCAATTAGTCGGCATCGATCCGGTTGCAATGATTGATCTGAAATCAGATAAAACGCTTGGTCAATTTTCGATTCTCGCATTGATGCACCCACCATATCCGGTGCTGATTAGTAAAGATCTTGCTAAGTACCTTGATGTCTCCTCAAATGATTTTATTAAACTTGATGATGGTCGAGAGCTTGGTCCTTTGTTGGTCGATAGCCAAGATTTGGTCAGTGGTACGCAAGTCGCCGCTGATATCTCGTTATTACGCCAATTTGAGCGCAGTGCTGGAATCTCTGTGATTGCGTGCAGTGAAATGTCGAGTGCGCGTTTGGCGCAGCTTGAATCTATTTTGCCAAATGGCATGTCAGTGACGCGTAGTTCTCGAGCAGAACTGGAGTCCTTGACTAAGGCCTTTCATGTCAATCTGACGGCGATGGGGATGTTGGCTTTTCTGGTGGGGTTATTTATCTTTTATCAGGCAATGTCACTTTCTTTTATTCAGCGTCAGCCACTGGTTGGTGCGCTGCGTCAAATGGGCGTGTCAGGTTGGCAATTAGCTCAAGCTCTGGTTCTAGAGCTTCTGCTGCTTATCTTGGTCAGCTGGTTATGCGGCAATATCTTCGGGCTGCTGCTTGCCAATCAATTGATTCCAACTGTCTCGGAAAGTTTAAATGATTTGTATAGCGCCAATGTTGGGCTTTCGATCAACTGGAGCTGGTCAGCGAGCCTATACAGTTTATTAATGACAGTCATCGGCGCGGTTCTCGCTTGTACTTGGCCGTTGGTTCGTTTGCTGCGCACTCAACCGATACGTTTAAGCGCTCGTTTATCCTTGGTGCGTTTTGCTGGACACGAATTCTTTATCCAAGCTTTGTTTGCGACAGCGCTGTGTGTTGCCGCGATAGCCATTTACCAAGCGCCGAAAACTCAGCAGTCAGGTTTTGCCATTATCGCTCTGATGTTGATGAGCGCCGCATTATTTACGCCGTTCCTGATATGGAAAATATTTAATAGTCTGTCGTTTACGTTACGTTGGGTAAAAATACGTTGGTTTTTTGCTGATGCGGCCTCCAGTATGAGTTACCGCGGTGTTGCAACGATGGGGTTTATGCTAGCGATGGCGGCAAATATTGGTGTTGAAACCATGGTGAGCAGTTTCCGAGATACGACGGATAACTGGCTGAATCAGCGTCTCGCTGCGGACTTGTATGTTTATCCGAATACCAGCAACGCGGCACGAATGAGTGAGTGGCTGATCCATCAGCCGGACGTCGAGGCCGTATGGTGGCGCTGGGAGAAAGAAATTTCCAGTGGGACTGGCACCACTCAAGTTGTGAGCACTGGGGGAGCGGAAGGTGAGCTCGAAGCGTTGACGGTGAAACTCGGCATCCCTAATTATTGGTATCATTTACATCACACGCGCGGTTTGATGATCAGTGAATCAATGGCTATCAAGCAGGGGATTCGACCTGGAGATAGAATTAACCTGCCTGGAGCACTTGGCAATAACTGGTTGGTCGTGGGTGTATATTACGACTACGGAAACCCATACAACCAGATTCTACTATCACATCGTAATTGGCTTTATGCTTATGCGGGTAGCGGTAATGTGGCACTTGGTGTCATAGCCGGCCATAACGCGGATATTGAAAACTTAAAGCAACGCTTGTCGTCGGTCTTTAGGTTAAGCTCCGAGCGGCTTTTCGATAATAGTCGAATCCATACTCAAGCGATGCAGGTATTTGACCGCACGTTCTCGATAGCCGATACCTTAGGCAATATCACACTAGTGATTGCCGTGTTTGGTATTTTCTTTGCGACTTTGGCCGGTGAGATCTCACGTCAGCGTCATTCTGCAATGCTTCGCTGCTTAGGTATGTCTGGGAAAGAAATGATTTTAGCAGGCAGTATGCAACTGTTACTGTTCGGCCTTGTGGCAACGGTGATTGCAATACCATTAGGCATCGGATTGGCCAAATTAGTCGTGGATATCATCATTAAGCAATCATTCGGTTGGACGCTTGAATTGCAGTTTATTCCGAGTTCGTATTTATACACTAGTGTATTAGCGATGCTTTCCTTAGTGGTTGCGGGCGCAATTCCAGTGATTCGTTTAGCGAAAAATACCCCAATTAAGTTATTAAGAGACGCATTGTGATGAAGAAGAACTTCAAAGTATTAATGCTGATTGTTGTTGCTATCTGTGTTGGGACAGGCGCATCGGTATTATGGCTTTGTTGGCAACATGTTTCTCAGCCTAAGTTAACTTCGCTCAATGAGTTTGATTCGATATTAAGTGCGAATAGCCAATCCGTGTTTGAACCCGTGTTACCGGACTCTCCGGTTATTCTTCCAGAAGACTTCCGCTTTCACCAAGATTTTCAACAAGAGTGGTGGCATTTCTTTGCTAATGTGACTGATGAGAGAGGGCGAGAATATGGTATTCAGTGGAGTTATCTACGGGTAGCGAGAGAAGAAGCGGCGCAGAGAGGATGGCTGAATCCTCAATTGTTTATTTCCTACATATCGATTGGTAGCCGAGAGAATAGTGTTCATGAGCAGCGAATCGCACGTGGCGGTGTTGGCCAAGCAGGAATGGAAAATCGACCGTTTCGGATTTGGTTAGATAACTGGAACTGGCGATCGTTAGGAAAGACTCCGTTTCCTGGACAGCTTCGAGCCAGTTCGGATAAGTTTGCGATCGACATGTTAGTAAATCCGGTTGGGCCATTTGTGCTTCCAGGCGAGCAAGGTTACGTCGTCAAAGACGACATGTTGCCGATTGCCTCCTACAATTTCTCAGCGCCGTTTTTAAATGTGAACGGTAAGATGATGTTAGATGACGGAGACCAAGTGACTGTCCGTGGCCATGGTTGGCTGAGCAAAGAGTGGGGCACAGGATTACTCGCGAGTCAGCATCAAGGCTGGGATTGGCTTGTGATTCCGCTTGATGAGACATCGACATTATCGGTTCATCGTTATCGCCGTGAAAGCCGTCAACCTTACCTGTCTGGCTACATAGCAACAAATGATGGTAAATATTGGGCGTTAGATGATTCGCAATTAACGCTCGAGCCTTTACTCCATAGTACGCTAGAGAACGGGCATTCTGTTCCTCTAGAGTGGGAGCTGCGAGTACCAAGGTTTGGTGTAAACGTTCGTGTTCGCCCTATTAATACCAATCAATGGCTGCCGTTTGTCGTGCCGTATTGGCAGGGGGCCATTGAAACGATTGGCAGTCATAATAGCCAAGGTTTCATGCAGCTTTACGGCTATTAATCATTATTTTTCGATAAAATTCATCATATTGGCTTGGACTAAGCTATTCTTCCTATACGTGTGTTCGTTATAGTTTTTACGTACATTCTCTTTCTACTTATCGGTAAAACCGAATTAAAACATCTAAACAAGCGATTTTTCCTTATGTCAGGTTGTCGCTAAACTCACGACTTAGATTGTTGAATTTATATAACTATTTTTAAAAAGGGAGATTTCATGAACAACGTCATTCGCGATTTTTTCAAAATGGAGTCTGCGGGAGGCATTTTATTGGTTATCGCTGCTGCCATTGCAATGGTAATAGCCAACTCTCCTTTGAACGAGTGGTATCAGGGCGCGCTTCACACTTATATTTTCGGAATGTCCTTTTCTCACTGGATTAACGATGGTTTGATGGCCATTTTCTTTTTGTTAATTGGTTTGGAAGTTAAGCGTGAATTACTAGAAGGTGCACTGAAATCTAAAGAAACAGCGATATTTCCCGCGATAGCAGCACTAGGGGGCATGCTCGCTCCTGCGCTTGTTTATGTTGCTTTTAATATCGGTGATCCCGAAGCCATTCAGGGCTGGGCAATACCAGCCGCTACAGATATCGCGTTTGCGCTGGGGATCATGGCGCTTCTTGGAAACCGTGTTCCAGTAAGTCTTAAGGTATTTTTACTCGCGTTGGCGATCATTGATGACCTTGGGGTGATTGTGATTATCGCACTGTTTTACTCGAGCGATCTTTCAACGTTGGCACTGACGATTGGTTTTGTCATGACCGCGGTGCTGTTTATGCTTAATGCTAAGCGGGTGACCAAGTTGACACCTTATCTCATCGCTGGTGCCATTTTGTGGGTGGCCGTTCTTAAGTCTGGTGTGCATGCTACGCTAGCGGGGGTGGTGATTGGTTTTGCGATTCCACTGAAAGGACAAACAGAAAAAGACCATTCGCCATTAGAGCATCTCGAACATGCGCTGCATCCTTACGTGGCTTATGGCATTTTACCTTTGTTTGCTTTTGCCAATGCAGGTATTTCTCTCGCAGGTGTTTCTGTTGAAGGGCTAACATCAATGTTGCCATTGGGTGTTGCGCTTGGTCTGTTTGTTGGGAAACCGCTGGGTATTTTCACCTTTAGCTTAGCGGCGGTGAAGTTAGGAATAGCGAAGCTTCCAGAAGGTGTTAACTTTAAACAGATATTTGCAGTGTCGGTATTGTGTGGTATCGGATTTACCATGTCGATCTTTATTGCCTCACTTGCGTTTGGCGGTGACAACGTTCAATTTGATACTTATGCTCGATTGGGTATTTTGATGGGGTCAACCCTGGCCGCTGTTGTTGGCTATGTACTTCTTAGCCGCTCTCTGCCCAAAAAGTCTCAAGCGTAACGACGCTTATAGCCTACAAAAAAGCCCCAACGATTAGGGGCTTTTTTTACGCTTGGTCCTTATAAAAAGATTATTTTTCTTTGACGCTGAATATTGTCCATTCTTCAACAACTTGCTCTGTTAACCCCACGACTGTTGCGGTAACTTTTCGGTTGACTGCATGTGAGGCTGGGTCATCACCTTCGGCTTCTAAACGCGTTTCACCGTAACCAACAATGCGAACTCGCTTTGGATCTATCTCATAAGAGAGCAATTTATCTTGTACAGCATTCGCTCGCTGTTTAGACAGTGCCAAATTATAGTCTTGCTGTCCGACCTTACTGGCATAGCCTTGAATTTCGATAGATGCGGAACGATAACTTTTTAAGAAGTCCGCCATGCTTTGTATTTGATTTGCAAACACAGGATTAATTTCATAAGAATCATGAGCAAATAGAATACGTAGCTGCCGCTCATCTTGTTCTCTGATACTTGCGCCACATCCGTCGTTGTCGACTAGGGCGCTTTCTGGTGTATCGGGACAGAAGTCTCGAGCGTTCACAACCCCATCTCGATCGTCATCTTGTAAGTCGGCAATCTGATTTGCGATCGGGGTATCAATATAATCGTATTTGTCTGCGCTGCATGCACTTAAAAAAAGTGATCCGGCGAGCGGCATAAGTAGCAGGGGGGTCATTTTCATATTCAGTACTCCACTCGTTCAGTCCACTCTTCCGGTATATCAACCAGCAGGGCATCCAGTAGGTTACCTGTCGCATTCATCACGCGATATTTCGCGTATTGCTCTGCGTAATGCGCATCCAAATAATCCTTGCGAGCTTCAAAAAGCTCGTTTTCAGTATTGAGTAAATCAAGCAACGTACGTTGCCCAATTTGATACTGTTTTTCATACGCAATGACTGTTTCAGAGGCGGAATCGACATGATCGCTGAGGAAGTTTTTTTGTTGCAAAGTTAAGTCAAGAGCACTCCAAGAAAGTCGTAAACTTTCTTCTACTTGGCGGTAGGCATTATCCCTTAAATCCTTAGATTTATTGAGTTGATATGCAGCGCGGTCTGACATGGCGTTATCGCTCCCACCATTGTAGAGATTGAAACGCATACGAAGCATCGCTAGAGTTTCATCGCCTCGGCCTTCATCTCCACCTGCATCATCGCGCCATGTTTGGCTCGCTTCGATAGAAAAGGTTGGGAAGAATGTACTTTTGGATTGTTTGTACTGGAATCGTGCAGAGTCAACATCGGTATTTGCGATACGAATTACCGTGTGATTGTCATAAGCATCGGAGATGGCATCTGTCAATGACAGCGGCAATTTCGATTCGTCTGCACGAGGGTAAATGAGCCCTAGTGGCTCTTGCCCGACCAATCGACGAAACTGTGTATGGGTATCAAATAAATTATTTTGTGCCGCTAACAAGTTACCGTGAGCCTTTGCAATACGAGCTTCAACTTGTGACAGATCGGCTGTGGAGCCAATACCTGATTCCGCTCGACGTTTAATGTCGCGATAAATATCTTTGTGGACAGCAACATTGCTTTCGGACAACGCGAGGATTTCCGTCGCTTTTACGGCTTCCAAGTAAATTTCGGTCACGCGAAGAGCGATATCGGAGGCATCCGCAAAAATTTGCCATCGCACAGATTCCGCTTCAGCCGCCGTTCGAGCCATGTCATGCCATGTCGATGAGCCATCCCAGATGAGCTGCGTTAAGCTAACCGATGCTTCTTTTCTTGTTAGGTCGGTATCATCTCGACCCGTCACTGCCGGAGGGTCGATTCCTTCATAACCAATGCCGGCATCAACGTCTATTTGAGGAAGGTAAGCTCCGTTACTCGCATCATGTTCTTTCAGTGAGCTCACGTAGTCATTAAAAATACCTTTTATCTCAGGGTTAGTTGCTAGTGTAATAGCAACGGCTTGTTCCAGCGTTTGTGCGCTAGAGTGGGGTGTCAACACCACAGCGCAGCTCAGCAGTAGGGGATGTTTCCACTTCACAGCATTCTCCTTAATCACCGTTAAGGGCTACCTACTTTTCACTCGAAAGAAAATACGGCGGGTAACACTAAATTAGTCATAAGAAGCTTAGTTAATGAATGTAAAACTGAGAAGTTAGTTCAAATAAAAATATTCATATTAATTGACAGGTTGTAGCTTATCGTTAGCACTTTGTTGTTATTCGTGTGGATCTGAGCTGTTTGGTCAACTAATTTTTTAGAAGTAAATAAAGTGCCATCAATGTGTCGCTGGCACCAACGTTGATCAACAAGGATAGACATTATGAACAGTGCCAATATCTCCCAAATTATGTTGGCGACGATAATTATCGACGTTAATGGGCAAATTCGTACACTTGCTGCAGGGGAACAACCACGGCCAGGAGAAGTGGTTGTTGACTTGGGTGAAGACTTAACGAACGGTAATAACATTGATGTGCAGTTGGTTGAATCTTCTGGTGAGAACGTTGATATCACCCTCGACAATGAAATCGCGCAGTTACTAGAACAAATTGAGGCAGGGGAAGACCCAACTCAAAACCCTGATCTTGCAACCGCCGCTGGTGGGCAAAACGGTTCTAGCCCAACCGCTTCAGGAGCGATTGAACGGACGGGGGCAGAAACATTAGCCGCGACTTCATTCGATACAACGGGGCTGGAATCTCAAGGGTTGTCTGAGACACAAAGTTTAGCGCTTCTCGATCTTATCGGAGAAACGTTGATCATTTCGAGCGGCGACGCAGTCATTAATTATTTTGAGAATTCGAGTGTTGACACAGTACTTGCGATAGTCAATTTAGCTGAGTTTGAAGGTCTTGAGCAAAGTTTCTCGCTGCAATTTGAAGCCGGTGACCCGCTTGCTGATTATTTTGTGATTAATGAGGCTGGGGAGATTCGCCTTACACAAGCGGGCGTCGAGGCATTTACCAATGACTTCGAAACAGGGCCAAATTCTCACGTATTGACCGTAACGGTTACCGCGGTAGATGGTGATGGGCTAGTTCAGGAACAAACCGTTAATATTACGCTTCAAGAGCTTGATGTGAATGAAGCTCCTGTTTTCACTTTGCCGCCAGATGATAATGGCGGTGATGATGACAATAACAATGGGGAGGCTGATAGCGAGTCGCCTGGCTTCGTGTTTGAATACAGCGAAAACTCATCAACTGACGACATCATAGGTCAAGTCGCCGCTTCTGACCCCGATGCGGGCGATTCGGTCACGTACTCGATTATTGAAAATGTGGTGAATTCTGATGACGAACCATTATATGAAATAGATACGGAGACCGGGGAAATCAGTCTCACCCAGGCAGGCGTTGACGCATTTACTAATGATTTTGAAGATGTAGAGGGTAAAAACAACCATCAAATTTTGGTTGGGGCCTCCGATGGAGAGCTAACGACAGAGATCATCGTTAACCTGAATGAGAAGGATGTGAATGAATCCCCAACCTTTGTCGATGAAAATGATGAAACGGTCAATGCATATACGTTTGAGTACAGCGAAAACTCATCAATTGACGACATCATAGGTCAAGTGTCTGCTCTGGATCCGGAGGGATTAGCGGTAGAGTTTCAAATCGTCTATCAGGAAAATGACCCGCTAGAAGGTTTGTTTGAAATCGACAGCGCAGGGAACATCTCACTGACCTCTGAAGGGGTTGCAGCCTTTACTAATGACTTTGAAGATCAGTCTCTCGAAAATATGCTGTCAGACAATGAGCACACGATAACGGTTGTTGCTACGGATCCTGATGGTAATGAGAGCCAGATTGTCGTTCAACTTAATGAGAAGGACGTGGATGAAGCCCCCATCTTTGTTGATAATAATGATGAAACCGTCAATGCATATACGTTTGAGTACAGCGAAAACTCATCAATTGACGACATCATAGGTCAAGTGTCTGCTCAGGATCCGGAGGGATTAGCGGTAGAGTTTCAAATCGTCTATCAGGAAAATGACCCGCTAGAAGGTTTGTTTGAAATTGACAGCGCAGGAAATATCTCGCTCACCCCTGAAGGGGTCGCAGCCTTTACTAATGACTTTGAAGATCAGTCTCTCGAAAATATGCTGTCAGCTAACCAGCACACAATAATGGTTGTTGCTACGGATCCTGCTGGTAATCAAAGCCAGATTGTCGTTCAACTTAACGAGAAGGATGTCAACGAAGCCCCTATTGCTGAAGATTTTAGTGTGGATGTGGATATCGAAGCGTCAACCCAAATTATCTTTGACTCTGATAATCCCGATTATGATTTTATCTCTGATGTGGAGGACGATATTTCAGGCGAGCAGGTTATGGTTATGCTGACCTCGTTGCCGGATTACGGTACACTTTATTACACTGAGGGTGAAGTGACGAGAGAGATCACGTCGGCAGATTTGTATTCAACGGATAGTCCTTTAGCCACACAATTTGACCCAAATTTTATTACCTATCAAATTGACGAGTCTGACAAAGTTACTTTTGTGTTTGGTGATAGTGACGGTAACTCTTCTACTGTTGGTGAGTGGGGGGAACCGACAGACGCTACAGATACTAAGCGAACGTTTTCTCTTTCCAATGGTAATGACGTCATGTTCTGGATTACTGACCAAAACGGTTCTCCAGATGAATTCGAACTCTATGAAAATAATAACGGGAATGATGGCTATGGTCTTGCTGATGATGATGGTAACGGCATCACCGGCAATGGCGGTAATGGTAATAATGGCCATGAGACATTCCATATCGACCTTGGCGGTAATCCGTTAGAAACGGTTCATTTTGGTATTGATGGGCTAGGTGGCGGCCACAATGAAAATAGCGCTAACTCTGTTTTGGTAACCTATTACTTAGGCAGCGGTGCGACTGAAACAGTCGAGTATCAAAAAGATCCTGGAGATACAGGTAATAGCCAACTGTACTATGAGTTTAGTTATTCCTCTCCTGATGACCCGGTCATCTTTATGGAAATGATAGGCGATGGTGGCAACTGGGTTCTTAGATATTTAAGTGGAGAAGAAATACCGCCAAGTGAAACCAGTTTTGATTATGTTGCCGTCGATTCTGGACAAACTCAAACAGGTGACCCGTCTGATCCAACCAATGATGGTCCACAGCTGGTGAGCGAAGAAGCTACCGTGACGTTAAACAGTGGAGATAATACTTACAATATCGTGTTTGCTGCAAATGGTGATTCACTTAACGGACAACTCGGTAACGATGTTCTGGTGGGGGATGATCAAGCCAACGTGTTTACTTGGCTTGATAGCACGTTAGATAATGGAAGAGATGTGATTGTTGATTTTGAATCTGGCAAAGACAAGCTCGATTTGCTTGATATTTTAAGTGATGGGGAAGGGGCTGAAGACCTTGCCGAGATGCTAGTGACTAATCTCTCGGTAAATGGAGATAACGTTGAGTTAACCGTCGATAATAGTGGTGGAGATACTCAGACCATTGTATTTGAAGATGGTGCCACAATATTCAGCTCATATATATCAAACGATACGATTCAAGCTTCCGAGTTACTTGATAATATCTTAAAAGAGCCAAGTTAAGTAATTTATTGCATATAGGCAGTTTACATTGCCGATAAATAAAAAAGCTCAACAGCGATGTTGAGCTTTTTTAATATTCAGACGTTTATAAATTTATAATATTTTTTTGTTGTCAGAACATTTCAATTTATGATAATTTCGCGCGTAATCTCGGACGTTGAATGTCGTAACGATTTCTGGGGGATACGCGTAGTGAACATTCGGGCTGATTGTGCCACTGCGTAGGGTAGGTATCGACAGAATACTTTTGTCGATAGACGGGATACTTAATGTCGCAAGATATGCGGCATGTGAATGGGAAACCCAACATTGAACTCACATAAACCACACTTAATAATCAGCTTCATTCCTCGACAATGCCCTGTTTTACAAAGCAGTAGCATAACCGAACCTTGATCTACTGATTCTCATAAAGTCATCCATTTGATGACGGTTTAGCTGTTTCTGCTATTTATTGGCAAACGGCTGATTTTATTATGTCTCATACTTAATGGTAGTCATTAAATATGAGAAGGGTTTTTCTATTTCAAGGTAACAGATAATGAGCACAGCCTTTGAAGTCGATAACAATATCGCGACCCCTTTTTCGTCTCAAATCCCAACCGTTGATGGGATTTATGATTTAACCCCTGATCAGGTGCTTTTAGATCAAGCTGAGCACGAGTCTGAAGTTCGTTCATACCCACGCCGAATTCCGATTGCAATTAAGCAAGCGTATGGTGTGCTAGTTGAAGATACTCGTGGACAAGTGTTTTTGGACTGTTTAGCAGGCGCAGGTACGCTATCTCTGGGTTATAACCATCCAGAAATTAATCAAGCTCTGAAAGAGCAGTTAGATTCGGGACTGCCATATCAAACGTTGGATATCGCAACTGAAGTCAAAACTAAGTTTATTAAACAGGTGAAATCCTTCCTGTCTCCAGAGTTTGCTAAAGATTCAGCCATTCAGTTTTGTGGGCCTTCGGGCGCTGATGCAGTTGAAGCGGCTATTAAATTAGCGAAGCAAACGACAGGTCGTAACACCATGTTCGCATTTCGCGGTGCTTACCACGGAATGACCAATGGGACGATGGGGATGATGGGTAACCTGAGCACCAAATCACGCCGTACAGGTTTGATGTCTGATGTCCACTTTATGCCATTTCCATATGATATTCGTTGTCCGTTTGGTTTAGGTGGTGATGAAGGCGCTAAAGCCAGCATTCGTTATATCGACCGCCTGTTGAATGATGATGAATCTGGCATTATGAAGCCAGCAGCGATCATCGTAGAACCCGTGCAAGGTGAGGGTGGTGTGGTACCTGCGCCTGCATTTTGGTTACGTGAATTACGTCGCATTTGTGATGAACATGGCATTTTACTCATTTTTGATGAAATCCAATGTGGTGTGGGTAAAACGGGCTATAACTTTGCCTATGAAGAGTCAGGTATCCATCCTGATATTCTCTGCCTATCGAAAGCCATTGGTGGTGGTCTCCCAATGTCGATGTTGATCTTTAATAAGAAAGTCGACACATGGCGCCCTGGTGAGCACACTGGAACATTCCGTGGTAATCAGTTAGCTATGGTTTCTGGTGCAAAAGCGCTGGAAATTATTGAGCGCGACAAGCTTGTGGAACATGCGAACGTTGCTGGCCAGTACTTGCGTATGGGGCTTGAAAAAATTCAAGATGAAGTGGACTGTATTGCTGACGTACGTGGTAAAGGCTTGATGCTTGGCATCGAAATCAAAAAAGCCAATGGAGAACGCAATAAGTTTGGTGAACCTGTTGCGGATGGTGAGTTGACACTGAACATCCAACGCTGCGCTTTAGAACGCGGATTGATTGTGGAGAAAGGCGGGCGCGAGGGCGCGGTTATTCGCTTTTTGCCACCTATGATCATTTCTTTTGAACAAATTGACTTTGCGCTACGCGTGTTCAAAGAAGCGATCCTAGCTGCGGGAGGAAACCTGGTAAAGAAGTCTCCTAATGCAAAGTGGAAAAAGCACTTTGTTCATACTGGTGAACATGGTGCGACGGAATTTTCTGCCGTGATGAACCACACCACTCAAACGCTAAAAGAATTGTTTGAGCAGGTAGAGAAACCCTACTCAGGTATGGATCCTAAACTGTTGGAAACGCAGATCAACGCTGTTTGTCTTGATGCCAGCAGCGATTGCTTAAAAAACGTGATTGACTCCACCAGTGAGTTGGTAGCGAAGAATGCGATATTTACTCAGCATCCCAATTGCATTGCTCATTTGCATACGCCGCCATTAATGCCGGCTATCGCGGCAGAAGCGATGATTGCAGCGCTCAACCAATCTATGGACTCGTGGGATCAAGCCTCTTCTGCAACCTATGTTGAACAGAAAGTCATTAACTGGTTGACAACGAAGTACCAGCTTGGCGCTGACGCCGACGGTGTATTTACCAGTGGCGGTACTCAAAGTAATCAGATGGGTTTGATGTTGGCTCGTGATTGGATTGCTGACACACTTTCGGGTCATTCCATTCAAAAGCTTGGGCTACCTGAATACGCGGATAAACTGCGCATAGTGTGCTCCGAAAAAGCGCATTTTACGGTGCAAAAGTCCGCCTCTTGGATGGGGCTTGGAGAGCAAGCTGTTCTTACGGTACCGGCGAATGTCGATGGTACCGTGAAAGCTGAACACCTGGCCGATGTTGTTGCGACCGCAAAAGCGCAAGGATTGATTCCATTTGCCATTGTGGGTACCGCAGGCACTACTGATCACGGTGCGATTGATGATCTTAATGCGATCGCCGATATTGCCGCTGAGCATCAAATGTGGATGCACGTGGATGGCGCTTATGGCGGTGCATTGATATTAAGCCAACATAAAGAGCGTTTGGCGGGCATTGAACGTGCCGATTCAGTGAGCGTAGATTTCCATAAACTGTTCTATCAAACAATCAGTTGTGGTGCACTTTTGGTTAAGAATAAAGCTGTGCTTAAGTTTTTGCTTCACCACGCTGATTATCTAAATCGTGAGCACGATGAACTGCCAAATTTAGTGGACAAGTCAATTGCGACAACCAAGCGTTTTGACGCATTGAAAGTGTTCATGACCATGCAGAGCGTCGGGCCTCATACGTTGGGAGAGATGTACGACCATCTCTTAAGCCAAACACAAGACGTGGCAAATTTGGTTCGTAACCATCAGGGTTTCGAATTGTTGTCTGAGCCATCATTGTCCACGGTACTTTTCCGCTCAACGGTGACAACGACGGGGATGGATATCGACCAGTTAAACCAAAAAGTTCGAATTGAAGCCTTGGTTCGAGGAGTGGCAGTACTGGGTGAGACGACGGTTGATGGACACTCGGCGCTTAAGTTTACGATTTTGAATCCTTGCTTAACATTGGCAGACTTTGAAAAACTACTAACAGAAATTAACCAGCTAGCGGTTGAGCTAGCCGAATAAGGGAAAGAATAATGGCGATTCTTCAAATTGGTGCCGGTGGTGTCGGTTGGGTTGTTGCGCATAAAGCGGCGCAAAATAATGATGTTTTAGGTGATATTGTACTCGCATCTCGCACCGTGGCGAAATGTGAAAAAATCATTGAATCGATCCAAAACAAAAACAACTTAAAAGATCCATCGAAAAAACTCGAAGCTCGATCTGTTAATGCTGATGACGTCGAGGCACTGGTTGCTCTTATTAAAGAGGTTCAACCGGATTTAGTGATTAATGCAGGCCCTCCTTGGGTCAATATGTCGATTATGGAAGCGTGTTACCAAGCGAAAGTCTCCTACTTGGATACGTCGGTTGCGGTCGACCTTTGCTCTGAAGGTCAACAGGTTCCTCAAGCGTATGATTGGCAGTGGGGATACCGCGAAAAGTTCGAGCAAGCCGGCATTACAGGGATTCTTGGTGCCGGGTTCGATCCAGGTGTGGTTAGTGTATTTGCTGCCTATGCTGTGAAGCATTTATTTGACGATATCGATACCATTGATGTGATGGACGTCAATGCGGGCGATCACGGCAAGAAGTTTGCGACCAACTTTGACCCTGAAACGAATATGTTAGAGATCCAAGGGGATTCTTTCTATTGGGATCATGGTGAATGGAAGCAAGTGCCTTGCCATTCGCGTATGCTAGAGTTTGACTTTCCGCTTGTTGGTAAACATAAAGTCTACTCAATGGCACACGATGAAGTACGTTCGATGAAAGAGTTTATTCCCGCCAAACGCATTGAGTTTTGGATGGGATTTGGTGATAAATACCTAAATTACTTTAACTGCATGCGTGATATCGGTTTGCTTAGCCCAGAACCACTAACGCTTCATGACGGTACCGTGGTTCAGCCGTTACATGTATTGAAAGCCTTATTGCCTGATCCGACGTCGTTAGCGCCGGGTTATACGGGTAAAACCTGTATCGGGACTTGGGTTCAAGGGACAAAAGATGGCAAAGCGCGCAGCGTGTTCATCTATAACAATGCGGATCATGAAGTGGCGTACGAGGATGTCGAACATCAGGCGATTTCGTACACAACGGGTGTTCCCGCTATTACTGCAGCGCTTCAATTCTTCCGCGGTAAATGGGCGGATAAAGGTGTGTTCAACATGGAACAACTTGATCCTGACCCATTCCTTGAAACCATGCCGGAAATTGGTTTGGATTGGCATGTACAAGAACTTGAAGTCGGACAGCCGGACATTCAAATTCTTAAATAACGCGATACCAGCGACGACATCAATATCTCTAAGCCGATGCGAAAGTATCGGCTTTGTTCGATTTTAAATGGTTAATGACAATGCAAAAAAGCGAATTAAAAACGCCTTACTTCATGATCGATGAAGATAAGCTTATCGCCAACCTCGAAAAGGCCCAGCAGTTAAAAGACATATCCGGTGTGAAACTGGTTCTGGCCTTGAAATGCTTTTCGACTTGGGGCGTCTTTGACATCATCAAGCCTTATCTTGATGGTACAACCAGTAGTGGTCCTTATGAAGTCAAACTTGGGTACGAAACGTTTGGCGGAGAGACTCACGCTTACAGTGTGGGCTATAGCGAAGAAGACGTCCGTGAAGTCGCTGATATTTGTGACAAAATGATCTTTAATTCTCAGTCTCAATTGGCGGCTTATCGTCATATTATTGAAGGCAAAGCATCGGTTGGTTTACGGTTAAATCCGGGAGTGAGTTATGCTGGGCAAGATCTCGCTAACCCTGCGCGCCAGTTTTCACGTTTGGGCGTGCAAGCTGACCATATTGATGATGACGTGTTTGATTCCATTGATGGCGTGATGTTTCACATGAACTGCGAGAACAAAGACGTCGATGCATTTATTACGTTGCTTGATGCTATCTCTGAGCGATTTGGTCAACACCTTGATAAATTGGACTGGGTCAGCTTAGGTGGTGGGGTCTTTTTCACCTGGCCAGGTTACAATATCGAAAAGCTTGGCGCGGCATTGAAAACCTTCGCCGATAAACATGGTGTACAGCTTTACCTAGAACCAGGCGAGGCGATCATTACCAAAACGACTGATCTCGTGGTTACGGTTGTGGATATTGTCGAAAATGGTATGAAAACAGCGATTGTCGATTCGGCGACCGAAGCACACCGATTGGATACGCTTATTTACAATGAACCTGCGTCTGTGTTGGAAGCCAGTGAGCAAGGGGCTCATCAATACGTGATTGGCTCTTGTTCATGCTTAGCAGGGGACCAATTCTGTATCGCCAACTTTGAGCAAGAGCTAGAGATTGGTCAGAAGCTGCACCTTCTCGATAGTGCAGGTTACACCATGGTGAAACTCAATTGGTTTAATGGTTTGAAAATGCCTTCTGTGTATTGTGAACGCTCAAATGGTGATATTCAAAAACTGAACGAGTTTGATTATAGCGACTTCAAACGTTCTCTCTCTCAATGGTCGGTGAAGTAAATTATCGACAAATGATAAAAGAGCAGCAAAGCTGCTCTTTTTTGATTCACCCGCTCTAAGATTCACGGTAAACCTTTACGGATCATGATGCCGTATTACAAATTGAACTTGAGTAAACGCTCATCCAACTGCCGAGACAAACCCGCGAGTTTTTCACTTTCTTCAGCGAGGTAGCGTGCTGCTGAAGACATTTCTAATGCTGAATCATTGATACCACTTACGTTACGATTCATTTCTTCTGCAACAGAGCTTTGTTCTTCCGCAGCGGTGGCAATTTGTGTAGATTTATCACTGACGTGCTCTATGTGGCTGACAATCATAGATAGGTCCGTTCCTGCTCGTTCAGAGCGCTCGACACTGTCCTGCGCCAGAGACTGGCTTTTTTCCATCGCTTTAGCCGTCGTTAGTGCGAGCTGTTGTAACCGGTTTATCGTGGTTTGAATTTCATCTGTGGAGTGATGGGTTCGGCTCGCTAAGTTTCGAACCTCGTCAGCGACAACCGCAAAGCCACGTCCTTGCTCTCCGGCACGAGCGGCTTCGATGGCTGCGTTAAGAGCTAATAAATTTGTTTGCTCTGAAATTCCACTGATCACATTGGTGACTTCGCTGATTTCCATGACACCTTCTTTGAGCTTGTTGACTTGTTCGGAAGCATTAGAAAGTTCATTAGAAAGCGCGCGAATGCTATCAACACTTGAGTGTACATCTCGATTACCAAGACCAGCTTCGCTGGTGGCTTCTTTGGTGTCTCGTGCGGTATCTTCGGCATGTTGTGCCACATCGGCTACGGTTGCACTCATTTCATTCATAGCGGTAGCTAATTGATTAAGCTGGTCTCTTTGGCTTGTGACTGAGGTACTGGTTTCTTCGGCTGAGCTAGCAATCCTTACCGCCGCTTCAGAAACCTCGGTGGCGGAGTGAACCGATTCAATTAACGCCTTACGAACCGATTCAACACTCGTATTGATACGCTCGGCTACAATGCCAATTTCATCCTTCCCTGTGATTGGGATCTTCGCAGTTAAATCGCCAGCTGCGATTTGCTTCATGGTGTGTTTGATCATTTCGAGTGGAACCGTGATTGTACGACTGATAAACACGCCGAGGATAGCCATTAAAATAACCAAGATAATGGTCACGATACCCATTTTTATGATTTGTTGGGTGATAGCCGCGTCGACGTCGTCAAGCAGCATGCCGCTGCCGATTATCCACCCCCAAGGCGCAAAGCCTTTAACCAATGAGAGCTTATCGGCTGGTGTGCCTTTCGCGGTTTTCCATAGGTAAGTAAGCTTTCCTGACTGGCCGTTCTTTCCTTGGTTGACCATCTCTGCCCAAAAGCGTTCGCCGTTGTTGCCCATTTGTTTGCCTTCGAGCTCTGGTTTTATCGGATGGACAATAGCATGGCGCTGCTCATTAATGACAAAGACATAGTTTGATTTGCCATAGCGCAAAGCGGTGATCAGTGCCTTTGCTTGTTCTTTTGCTTCTGCGGGTGGGAGTGTTTTTTCCAGCAGTTGTATCTGTGACATCGTTGCGCTTAGTACGGCATCCAATCTTGCCTCGCGTTCTGCCAGCAGGCTATTTTTTAATGTCGTCGCGGCAATCGCGAGCAAAATGAGAGAGCCAATGATGCAAGCAACGAGCATCGTCGCGAGTTTATAACTCACACTTATATTTTTGAGCTTTAACATAGTGAAACCCTTAGCACCTTACCAACGTTGAGTTCATGGCTTGATATGGTTGTTATGCATGAACTTTCTATCCAACTTAAGTTTGGTTCACTATAACGATTCTGCGAGTTTTATATGCAACACTGTTAGCTGATTCAAAAGTTTAAGATAAAAAATGGGAAGCCAGTTGGCTTCCCATGCGAAATAGTGTGGGGGTAGGCGTACTTTAATTAAGCATCCAGCATCACCTTGGTATCTTCGCTCAAAGACTCAAGCTCTTTTACCACATCCTCAATTTTGACATTGGTTGGGATTTTGATCGCCATAGAGGCAGTAAAAAGACTTGAACTGACACCACCGCCACCGGCGAGAAACACTCGCTGGCAATCCATGTCGAGAATGTTGATTCCTTGGTTATCAAGGACGTGGGTTATCTCGTTGACGATACCTGCGCGATCATTGGCATCAATACGAATTTGGTAAATCACATCCGCGTTATGGGCGTGAAGTTCGGTATTCGTGAATTGGACCAATAGGTCTGGCGTAGACTGAAATGCCTGTTTTACCGTCTCCTCATTGTGAGTTGGGAGTTCGACTTTAATTACGGCGGCAACTTGGTCATCAATAAAGTTGACTTTACTGATCAGCCATTTTCCTCCGTTCTCATGAGTAATTGCAGCCAATTGTTTAATTGTAGCGGGCGTTGCTTTTCCGGAGAAATTGACGATAAAAGTACTGTTCATGGTTGCCTCCTAACTGCGAGCAATTGCTGGTAGTTTGTGTTGACCTAAGTGTAGGATCTTAACGTAATTAACGTTTGATATAGGTCAATTTTTGGCATTAATCATGTTCGCAACAAGTTAATATTAAAAGTGAAACACAAAACAGCGGCAAAATTATACCGGAAGCATTGCGTTTGAAGAGGGGGGTTAAAAAGTAATTTTTAACTGGGCACCATAAAATACAGAATCGTATCGTGCGCCAGATTCTGCCGCGTAAGATGCTGCAGAGTGGTTTCCAAAGTAAGGCGTATTGACAAACTGAAACTCTGCGCTGCCACCCCAAGCGCTCGACACCCAGCCGTGAATGTGCCCAACCGGATTTAAGAAAAACAAACTAATATCGCCCATGGTCTCAGACCCCCAAACCTCACCACCTGACATAACAATGCTTTGTTCGGCCTCAAACATCATTTCTCCGACAACCGAGCCAAGAAATGGTGTGATGAAAATATCTTGCCAAGAAGGGACTTCTGCGAAGGCTTCTACACCGTATTCCCAAAAGAATGTGGACATGGTGGCTGAGTATAGAAATGATTCAAACTCATTAAACCCAGAGTGCCTCGCGGCGGTATAGTACACGCCGCCGAAGTAGGGGTGCATGACGTAGTTAAGGATGTGTTCATCTCTATCCCATACGGGGCCTTCGGTTACATGATCTTTCCACTTTTTACCCAATCCCTTAAGGCTTCGTGATTCTTTATCCCACTTAGTGATGGATTCTGGCAACAGTGTCATGGTCGCTGCGGTGACAACACTTAAACCGAGGATGGTGTAGGTTTGACCGAGTAAATAATCCCAATCTTTTTGATTGGATGCGTCGAGATATCTGGGCAGCGGCTTGGTGTCATCGAAGGTCAAAGCAGCCTGAGAGAGCATTAAGGCATGGGGATTGCTTGTATAATTAACCTCATCAATGACGTAGCCATCTGGTAATAAATTCAAGTGTGATGATGGAGACGCTACCATCGTAAACGCTTGTTTGTTATTGTCCTGATAGGGTAATTCGCTGGTTAGGGGTGATAAACTGCTTACAGCGTAACTACAAGTAGAAAAACAGGTTATCAGAGCCGCGATGCTTTTTATATACACTCAACGCTCCATGATGTAGACCAGTAAAGATAAAATTATCCCATTAAAGATAGATGATTGGAAACAAACCACTGTTCCAAATAAGAAACACTAGTGCTGAAAATGGATAATTGCTAATAGTTTGATTTAGATTGACTTCGTCACGAGAAATCAATAACAAATTTCCACATAAGGAAACATATATGCTGAAAATAGCGATGCTCAGTACCGGCGAAGAAGTTCTTCACGGCGATATCGTTGATACCAATGCCTCTTGGTTGTCTGAACTGTTTTTTGAGTCCGGGTTTGAGTTAGTCAAACGTTCGACAGTCGGGGACCAAATGACAGCATTGGTCGAAGAGTTATTGATGCTAAGTTTTAATTCTGATGTGGTGATCGTAAATGGTGGGCTTGGACCGACGAGTGATGACTTAAGTGCGCAAGCGGCCGCTCTCGCTTCTGAAAAACCGCTTGTATTGCAAAGCGATTGGCTAAAAAAACTTGAGGCGTTTTTTGCTGGTCGTGGCTTGCCGATGCCTGAGAGTAATAAAAAACAAGCCATGCTTCCTGAAGGCTCGGAAATGATCGATAACCCAATAGGAACGGCATGTGGGTTCAAATTGCGTTTGAATGAGTGTGACTTGTATTTTACGCCAGGTGTTCCGAGTGAGTTTAAGCTCATGGTGGAAACACTGGTATTGCCTGATATCCAAAAGCAGCATCCTGATAATGCAGGGCAAGAGTGCAGCCGCTTATATACCTTCGGCACTTCAGAATCCGCGCTCTCGGACAAATTGGATAAAGTCGAGTTACCCAAGGGGTATATGCTGGGCTATCGCTCTTACCTGCCGTTTATCCAAGTGAAGCTTTTTGGCCCCGCCAATGATTTAGAACGAAGAATTAAAGTACTGAACGTCATTTTTAAATTGATTGAGCAACACGTGGTAAGTGTTGATGAACCAATGATTGATCACCTTGGTCTTTTGCTCACTGAACGTCAGGCATCGGTCGCTGTGGCTGAGCAATCAACGAAAGGTTGGTTATCCAATTGGCTACATTCCAATGACAATGCCAGTAAACTCTGCGCACATGGTTGGATTCTGGGTGACCATATTGATGTTGGAGAATCGGATAATGACCCGCTTGCAGCAATTTTTGCCTTAGCAGGGGCAACCAAAGATAAATGTTCTACCAATCTTGCTATCGCGACAGGTAAAGTCACCGACGGGCAGTTTTCAATAGGGCTTGCTGCACCAGAAGGCGAGTGGGGGCAAACATTGACCTTTAAACGTCGCTATAACGATGCAGAGCAGAAAGAAGTGATTTCTACAGTCGCTGGTGACATGTTGCGCCGTTACTTATCAGGAAAAGCCATGTTTGTACCTTACAGCTCACTCACTCGAGATAAGGAAATGTTTGTGCCAAGGCAAGTGCTCGAAAGTTAAATGTGTGCTTAGTGATAAAGCGTGATTTGTCAACTTTTCTATTTGGTGATATGAATAATAAGTGAATGATTATTGAGCTTATTTCGGGGGCTGTCTGGTATTTATTTCTTATGCCAAATCCGTCTATAGCTTAAATGAATGATTTTTAATGGAAGCATTCATTCAGTCTTATTTGTGCACTTTCTTTTCACGAAATTCGACTTAAACTGATATTTCGTAAAGCGTGGTGTCAAAGGAGACTGGCATGTTTCATCAATCAAAAATTGTAGTTTGTTACCAAATAGCTAAGCAAAAATTTGTTTTGGGAGAGGCAGTTGGCACAGAAAGTACCGATCTCATTTCGTTGTGGTGGAATGCGCCAGAAGAGCAAGACTTCACAGAATATAATGGTTACCTGCTTTCCTTATTTGACGATGATGGCCGAGCGATTGGTGAGAAGGCGGTGTCAGATTTAACAGCTGAGGCGTTTTTATCTGGGGGTTATATGACAAAAGCCAGCTAATGATGCTGGCTTTTTATTTGTGCATAATTATGCACTTTTTATCTTGAGTTTGTAGACGACATCTTCAAGTTCGATATCCGTTTTTGCCCGGCATATGCAGGGCAAAATTTCATCTTGTTGAGTGTAAGCCATTGCAAAACCAATGTACTCCACTTCGCCTGAAACGATACGACATTTACATGCGCCGCAATGGCCGTCCCGGCAGTTATATTCAGGCTCTAGCCCCGCTTTCTCCATAGTTTCAAGCAAGGTATCCGACGGGTTAGTCTGAATATGTGTGATACGATTGATCTTTATGTCAGGCATTACAGTTCAAAATCTCCAAAGTCATCAGCGCTGACTTCATTGTCGATTTGGCCAACAAGGTAAGAGCTGATTTCAGCCTCTTGTGGTGCAACTTGAACGTTGTCAGAAGACAACCAAGCGTTGATCCAAGGAATCGGATTCGATTTCGATTCAGGGTAGGCTGCAGGCAGTCCGACCGCTTGCATACGTACGTTAGTGATATATTCAACGTATTGGCTGAGAATATCTTTATTCAAGCCGATCATCGAACCATCTTTAAACAAATATTCTGCCCACTCTTTTTCCTGCTCAGCGGCTTCTTTAAACAGATCAAAACAAGCGTCTTTACACTCTTCCGCGACTTGAATGAAAGAGAAGTCATCTTGACCGTTACGTAGCAGGTTAATCATGTGCTGAGTGCCTGTCAGGTGCAGCGCTTCATCACGAGCAATAAGCTTGATGATTTTCGCGTTACCTTCCATCAGTTCGCGTTCGGCAAAAGCAAAAGAACAAGCGAAGCTGACGTAAAAACGAATCGCTTCTAGGGCGTTTACCGACATCAAGCATAAATAAAGCTTTTTCTTAAGGTCGTGCAAAGTAACAGAAACCGTTTCACCGTTTAGGGTATGTGTCCCTTCACCGTAGCGATGGTAGTCGTTTGTGGCTTGAATCAAGTCGTCATAAAAGTGCGCAATGTCTTTGGCACGCTTTAGAATATGATCATTCTCGACGATATCATCAAATACCACACCCGGATCGTTCACTATGTTACGAATGATGTGGGTGTATGAACGAGAGTGAATGGTCTCAGAGAATGACCAAGTTTCAATCCATGTTTCCACTTCAGGCAGCGAGACTAACGGCAGTAATGCAACGTTAGGGCTACGGCCCTGAATGGAGTCGAGTAGTGTTTGATACTTCAGGTTGGAGATGAAGATATGCTTCTCGTGATCCGGCAACTTATTGTAGTCAATACGGTCACTTGATACGTCGACTTCTTCTGGACGCCAAAAGAACGAAAGCTGTTTTTCAATCAGCTTTTCAAAAATTTCATATTTTTGTTGGTCGTAACGTGCCACGTTAACGGATTGACCAAGAAACATAGGTTCTTTGAGTTGGTCATTTTTATTTCTGTTGAAAGTACTGTAAGCCATTTGCCTCAATCCTTTAAGCCCCTTGAATGATCAAGGGGCAGTCTATCTATTTTTACTGGAGGTGTATTAAGTCAGTGGTTAGATCTTACAACCGCCGCCTGCGCAATCGTCGTCTGCTGCTTCAACAGCATCTTTTTGGTCGTCTTGAGCACCATCACGAGTGTTATGGTAGTAAAGAGTCTTCACACCAAATTTATACGCAGTAAGAAGATCTTGGAGCAGTTTCTTCATCGGCACTTTGCCCGTTTCGTAACGGCTTGGATCGTAGTTGGTATTTGCAGAGATAGATTGGTCAACAAACTTCTGCATAATACCGACAAGATGCAAGTAGCCATCATTCGAGCCGATGTTCCATAGTAGTTCATAATTTTCTTTGTACTGCGCGTACTCAGGAACCACTTGCTTCAAAATACCATCTTTAGAGGCTTTAACTGACACATAACCACGAGGAGGCTCGATGCCATTGGTGGCATTGGAGATTTGTGATGATGTTTCAGAAGGCATTAATGCGGTCAATGTTGAGTTACGCAGACCGTACTCCATGATCTCTTCGCGCAGTGCATCCCAATCGTAATGAAGCGGTTCATTACAAATAGAGTCTAAGTCCGCTTTGTAAGTATCGATCGGTAGCAGACCTTTCGCGTAGTTAGTCTCATGGAACGATGGGCAACGGCCTTGCTCTTTTGCCAGTTCAACCGACGCTTTAAGCAAGTAGTACTGCATTGCTTCAAATGTGCGGTGAGTGAGACCATTTGCGCTACCATCTGAGTATTTCACGCCATTTTTCGCTAAGTAGTAAGCGTAGTTAATCACACCGACACCCAATGTGCGGCGATTCATGGTTGAGCGATACGCAGCGGGTAGAGGGTAGTCTTGATAATCTAAAAGGGCATCAAGTGCACGGACGACAAGATCGGACAGCTCTTCAAAATCATCGAGGGATTCAATTGCACCCAAGTTAAATGCAGACAAGGTGCACAGTGCGATTTCACCCGTTTCGTCTTCAACATTGCTTAACGGCTTGGTTGGCAACGCAATTTCGAGACAAAGATTTGATTGACGAACCGGTGCAACGGTTGAATCAAACGGACTGTGAGTATTACAGTGGTCAACGTTTTGGATGTAGATACGACCGGTTGACGCGCGCTCTTGCATCAGTAGTGAGAATAATTCAACGGCTTTAACGCTTTCTTTCTTGATCGATGGATCGTTTTCGTATTTCACATACAAACGCTCAAATTCTTCTTGGTCTTCAAAGAATGCATCGTAAAGGCCAGGCACATCTGATGGTGAGAATAGAGTGATGTTGCCGCCTTTGACTAAGCGGTTATACATGAGCTTATTCAGTTGAACACCATAGTCCATGTGGCGTACACGGTTTTCTTCTACACCGCGATTGTTTTTAAGCACCAATAGCGACTGAACTTCGCCATGCCACATTGGGTAAAACACAGTGGCAGCACCACCGCGGACACCACCTTGAGAACAACATTTTACAGCGGTTTGGAAATATTTGTAAAAAGGGATACAGCCTGTGTGGAAGGCTTCACCGCCGCGAATTTCAGAGCCCAATGCGCGAATACGACCGGCATTGATACCGATACCTGCACGCTGTGATACGTAACGGACAATTGAACTTGCCGTTGCGTTAATCGAATCAAGGCTGTCACCACATTCAATCAATACACACGAGCTAAATTGACGTGTTGGCGTACGCACACCAGACATAATTGGCGTTGGAAGAGAGATCTTGAACGTCGATGCCGCATCATAGAAACGCTTGATGTATTCTAGTCGTGTCTCTTTTGGATATTTAGCGAACAAGCAAGCGGCCACCAGAATGTATAAGAACTGGGCACTTTCATAGATTTGTCCAGACACACGGTTTTGAACGAAGTATTTACCTTCTAGCTGTTTTACCGCAGCGTAAGAAAAGTTCAAATCGCGTTTGTGGTCAATGTGGCGATCAAGCTCTGCAAATTCCTGTGGCGTATAATCCTCAAGAAGGTGCTTATCGTATTTGCCCATATCAACAAGACGAGTAACGTGATCAAACAGAGCAGGCGGCTCATATTCGCCATACGCTTTCTTACGCAGATGAAAAACCGCAAGACGCGCCGCCAGATATTGGTAGTCTGGCGTATCTTCAGAGATAAGGTCTGCTGCAGATTTGATGATGGTTTCGTGGATATCAGAAGTGGTAATACCATCATAAAACTGGATGTGAGCTTTTAATTCGACTTGAGAGACTGAAACATTATCTAGGTCTTCTGCAGCCCATGTGATAACGCGATGGATCTTATCAAGATCGATTTTTTCTTTACGTCCATCACGCTTAGTGACGGTTAGTTGTTGGTTCATTCTGCTTCATTTCCCTAACAAAACTGATTAAAGCCGTGTTTTTATGTAATTCTTGTAAATTCTCTGGCGGCTTTGTGATCAAAGTGACTCAATGCTTTGTGTTGAAAACACAAGATATAGGGGTATCTCTGCTTTCGGGTTACAAGATAGTGCTATTGGCAGGCTATTTCAAGGTGAAGATCTTGGATGACTTGTGGATAAGTGACAAATTTAAAAAAAACAGTAAGTAGATACTAACCGATAACAAAAGGTGGCTGTAGGCGGGAGAATTTGGCATGTTTAATATTGTATTTTTCCTAACCAAGAACAAAAAAAAATTTCTTGATCTTTAAGTCAAAAGTCGCTCCCAAAAAGCGTTTAATTTTGCCTCAAAAAAAGTGGAACAGAGCGCACGAACTAACGTTTATAAACTAAAAAAGGCAATGGCTTTGTGCTATTGCCTTTTTATTGTACAGCCGTTCTAATTAAAGCTGCTTGAGAGTATGAACAATGTAGTTTACGTCGACTTTTTGACCTAACGAGTAAGTATCGGTCAGTGGGTTATAATGCAAACCTTTTATACCCATGGCATGAAGGTCTGCACGATCGACCATTTTTAATAGTTCGGAAGGCTTAAGAAACTTGTCATGATCATGTGTGCCTTCAGGGACAATCTTCAGCAATTTCTCGGCGCCGACAATCGCGAAAAGATACGATTTAAAGTTTCGGTTGAGGGTAGAGAAAAACACATGTCCACCGGGTTTAACTAAAGCAGAACATGCTTGAATAACCGATTCAGGATCAGGCACGTGTTCGATCATTTCCATGCAGGTCACAAGATCATAGGCCTGCGGATTTTGAGCGGCATGCTCTTCGATTGTACTTTGGATATAGTCGAGTTTGGTTCCTGTTTCCAATGCGTGAAGTCTCGCAACCTCAAGCGGCTCTTTACCCATATCCAGTCCCGTGACGATGGCGCCTTCTTTTGCCATACTTTCTGACAAAATGCCGCCGCCACATCCGACATCGAGCACTTTTTTGCCGAATAAGCCGTGAGCACGTTCTAGGACATAATTAAGACGCAGTGGGTTTATCTGATGTAAAGGCTTAAATTCTCCTTCGAGATCCCACCAACGTGAGGCCATGTCTTCGAATTTTTTGATCTCGCTTGGATCGACGTTCTTTGCTTGAGTCATATCTTCTACCTGGAGTAAAACCGCTTCCATGAAATTAAAACGCATTATACTCGTTAGGCGACCAGGCACCACTATTTGAAAAATTTTTGCTATTAATGGCTAAAATGTAACCATTTATCAGAGGGATAATTGGATAATGTGCAATTTGTCGTCAGTTGATTCACAACCAACCTCACAACCTGATAAAAGCGTAGGGAAAGTGATGCCGCACACCATAAATGTGTGTTATATTTTTGCACCTTAAACGTATTATATATACGAAACTATAGAGGGATATTGGCTCTATGAGCGATCTAGCTAGAGAGATCACGCCCGTCAACATTGAAGATGAGCTAAGAGGTTCGTACCTTGACTATGCGATGTCCGTTATCGTGGGTCGTGCTCTTCCTGATGTGCGTGATGGTCTAAAACCGGTGCATCGCCGCGTGTTGTTCGCGATGAATGTATTAGGTAACGATTGGAACAAAGCATATAAAAAATCAGCCCGTGTTGTCGGCGACGTAATCGGTAAATATCACCCCCACGGTGATAGTGCTGTGTACGACACCATCGTACGTATGGCTCAACCGTTCTCACTTCGTTATATGCTGGTCGACGGTCAAGGTAACTTCGGTTCCATCGATGGCGACTCCGCCGCGGCGATGCGTTATACCGAAGTTCGAATGGCAAAAATTGCCCACGAGTTGTTGGCTGACCTAGACAAAGAAACAGTCGACTATGTACCGAACTATGACGGTACTGAGCAAATTCCAGAAGTTCTTCCAACCAAAATTCCAAACCTATTGGTTAACGGTGCGTCCGGTATCGCAGTAGGTATGGCAACCAATATTCCACCTCATAACTTAGGTGAAGTCATTGATGGTTGCTTGGCATACATTGATAACGAAGATGTTACCATCGACGAGTTGATGGAATATATTCCGGGGCCGGATTTCCCGACCGCGGCGTTGATCAGTGGTCGTAAAGGTATCATTGACGCATACAAAACTGGCCGCGGCAAAGTTTACATGCGTTCAAAAGCGGACATCGAAACAGACAAGAATGGTCGTGAAACCATTATCGTTACCGAAATTCCTTATCAGGTAAACAAGGCTCGCTTGATTGAAAAAATCGCGGAACTTGTGAAAGACAAACGCGTTGAAGGTATCAGTGCTTTACGTGATGAATCTGATAAAGAAGGTATGCGCATTGTTATCGAATGTAAGCGTGATGCTGTCGGCGAAGTGGTTCTGAATAACCTCTACGCAAATACACAGTTGCAAACCACGTTTGGTATCAACATGGTTGCGCTGAATGATGGACAGCCTCAGCTGTTTAATCTAAAAGACATGCTGAAATGCTTCGTCGACCACCGTCGTGAAGTGGTGACTCGCCGTACTATTTTCGAATTGCGTAAAGCGCGTGAGCGTGCGCATATTCTTGAAGGCTTAGCCCTTGCGTTGGCCAACATTGATGAAATTATTGAACTGATTCGTCAAGCGCCAACCCCAGCAGAAGCCAAAGCGGGTTTGATTGCTCGCGGTTGGAACCTTGGTAACGTTGCTGCAATGCTTGAACGTGCTGGTACTGATGCTGCGCGTCCTGAGTGGTTAGAGCCAGAATATGGTATTCGTGACGGCCAATACTTCCTTACCGAACAACAAGCACAAGCGATTCTTGAGCTTCGTCTACACCGTTTAACTGGTCTAGAACATGAAAAAATCCTAGATGAATACAAGCAACTGTTGGATGAGATTGCAGAGCTAATGCACATTCTTGCCAGCACTGAGCGTTTGATGGAAGTCATTCGTGAAGAGCTTGAGTATATTCGAGACGGTTACGGTGATGCACGTCGTACAGAAATCACTGCTGCGACCCATGATATTGACTTAGAAGAGCTAATTGCTCGTGAGGACGTTGTCGTAACGCTCTCTCACGAAGGTTACGTGAAATACCAATTACTGAGCGACTATGAATCTCAACGTCGCGGCGGTAAAGGTAAGAGCGCGACGCGCATGAAAGACGAAGACTACATTGAGCGCTTATTGGTGGCCAATACGCATGATAATATTCTTTGCTTCTCAACACGCGGTAAAACTTATCGTCTTAAAGTCTATCAATTACCACATGCAACGCGTACTGCGCGTGGTAAACCTATCGTTAATATTCTTCCTCTCGAAGAAAACGAACGTATTACCGCGATTCTTCGCGTAGACGAATATTCAGAAGATAAGTTTATCTTTATGGCGACCGCTGATGGTACTGTGAAGAAAACATCGCTCGACCAATTCGCTAATGTTCGCTCTAATGGTCTGATTGCTTTGAACCTCCGTGATGAAGATTCATTGATTGGTGTGGATATCACCTCAGGTGAAAATGAAATCATGTTGTTCTCGAAAGCGGGTAAAGTTGTTCGCTTTAAAGAAGCAGAAGAGATCCCTGTGCTTAACGAAGATGGCACGCCTGTTCTTGATGAAGACGGTAATCCGGAAATTAAGTTCAAAGGTGTTCGTCCTATGGGACGTACCGCTTCAGGTGTTCGTGGTATGAAGCTTGCGGGTGACGATAAAGTGGTATCACTGATTGTTCCTGCCACCGAAGGCGATGTACTGACTGTGACTGAAAATGGTTACGGGAAGCGTACTGCGCTGGCTGAATATCCAACCAAAGGCCGTGGTACTCAAGGCGTCGTTTCTATCAAAGTCTCTGAACGTAACGGCAGTGTTGTTGGAGCGATTCAAGCGGACGAGGGTGATGAGTTTATGATGATCACCAACGCGGGTACATTAGTGCGAACTCGCGTTTCTGAAGTAAGCCAAGTTGGGCGTAATACGCAAGGCGTTACTTTGATTCGTACTGCTGAAGACGAAAAAGTGGTTGGCTTACAACGCATTGAAGAAGTCGAAGAGGCTGACCTTGAAGCGTTGGCAGAGGAGGGGAGCGAAGTTGAATCAGATGTTCAACAAGATGCCACTCAAACACCAGAGCAACCAACGCAACAAGATGACGACGCAGAAAGTGACGAAGAATAATCACGTCTAAAGTGTTTTCATTTTAAAAACCGAGCTTAACCGCTCGGTTTTTTTATGGCTCTAGAAAACAAATAGAGCAGTCTGAGGGCGATTGAGGCATGTGCAGTTCGACTGAGGCATGTGCAGTTCGACAAAATAGGCTGATAAAGGATAAATACCCAAGTGTCTCATTGCTGCAGCGCAAACTTTGATAGCGTATTAACCAACCTTAATCGGCAAGGAAAACACATGTTGGATGACGTACTACTCACGTTATCTTGGATGCTGCTAGGAATGCTGTTTATTTACCCTTTTGCTGTCGCAGTACTTCAGGGCCTGAGTTACTCAAAACATCAAGTTCGTCAACGAAAGCGGGTAAAATACTTCAATTTTATCTTTCTGCTCTTATTTGTCGTGATATCCATCTTATATCTTGATGGGGCGATGATAGGCTACGGTTCAACAAATTATTATGCTTGGCTGACCACACCTTAGTCCTTTATCAGTGTTTAAATACAAAAAAACCGAGCGTTGGCCGCTCGGTTTTTTTGTATCTATTGTTTATTCGCGCTGGCTAGCTTTTGTATTCAGATGTGGTAATACTGCCAATTTCCAGCATAGGCGCAACGTCATAATCTTCCGCATTCATCATAGAAGAAATTCTTTGCACTGATGAAAGCAGCAGTGATTGCTCCCACTCTTCGAGCTTTTGGAAATTATTCACAAAGCTGTGTTGAAGTGGCAGCGGCGCTTCTTCTAACAGTGTTCTACCTTTATCCGTCAAATGCGCATGAACTTTACGCTTATCCGTTTGGCTACGAATGCGCTGTACTAGCTCATTGCGCTCAAGCCTATCAAGAATCGTTGTGGCGGTTGCTTGGCTCATATTGGTGTTCTTTGATAACTCTTTAATGGTGACCTGACCAAGCTCACGAATTGAACGCATTAGGATCAACTGAGGTCCAGTCAACCCAGACTCTTTACTCAGTTTCTTCGAGTGTAGATCTATCGCTCTAATGATTTGGCGGATGGCGACCAAGACTTCTTCGTGTTTTTCCAAACTAATTTCCCAACGATTTTTGAGGTTGTATACAATGACTGACGCGAACATACCGGAAATTAACTGCCATTTAAAGTATAAATCGCAGTGATATTTACGTGCTAATAAATTTTATTTTGACTACGAATAATTGAACGTAAGTAAAAAGATTTGTATTCGAACCATATGGTTTAATATCCATCTAAGTTATATGGTTAATATTTGTGCGCTTGAACCTAATTATTTAAGTTTTTTGGTTGTTTATTAATCATTTGCTGGATTATTAATTCATAAAATGTAAACTATCTGTCGAATTTGTATTCGGGCTCATCAATTTTATCATTGTTGAATGATTTTTGTACTAAACATTATTAGACGATATGACGAGTCACCAGGAAATGTTTATCAGAGAGGATGCATGACGAAAGGTATAGATAAGTACAGTATCGACAGTACCGACTACACAGTCGGTCAAGATAACGTACAAAAGTGGGGGTTTGATGTTCATAACCCTGTGTTTGGGATCAGTGCAGGTTTGATTGGCTTATTTTTATTAGCCGCGATGTTTCTCGACCCTCATGACACTAAAACCGCATTAGATGGCATTAAGTGGAGCATTATCGGTGCTTTTGATTGGTTGTTTATCTGGGCAGGGAATATCTTTGTAATTTTCTGTTTGGCGCTGATCGTATCGCCATTTGGTAAAATTCGACTTGGTGGCAAAGAGGCCACTGCCGATTTCTCTTTCATGTCATGGCTGGCGATGTTGTTCGCGGCGGGCATGGGTATCGGCTTGATGTTCTGGAGTGTTGCTGAGCCTGTTGCTTACTTCACAGGGTGGTATGAAACACCACTTAACGTAGAAGCGAACACTCCGGAAGCTGCGAAGCTTGCTCTTGGCGCAACGATGTATCACTGGGGTCTTCACCCTTGGGCTATCTATGGCGTTGTTGCGTTATCTTTGGCATTTTTTGCTTATAACAAAGGCCTTCCACTCTCTATCCGTTCAATCTTTTACCCTATTTTAGGTGATAAAGCGTGGGGTTGGGCTGGCCATATTGTCGATATCCTGGCGGTTCTCGCAACACTGTTTGGCTTGGCAACATCATTGGGGCTTGGTGCACAACAAGCAGCCAGTGGTATTCACCACGTGTTTGGCTTGGACTCAGGTCTTGGCTTGCAAGTGATTGTTATTATTGGTGTGACTCTACTCGCCACGGTGTCTGTTATTCGTGGTCTTGATGGTGGTGTGAAAGTTATCAGTAACATCAACATGATCGTGGCATTCTTGCTTCTAGTGTTGGTTGCTCTTATTGGTTACGCTGTCACATTTGGATCTATTCCAACCACAATCACAGCGTATGTTGAAAATATTATTCCGCTAAGTAATCCACATGGCCGTGAAGACGAGGCATGGTTCCAAGGCTGGACGGTATTTTACTGGGCTTGGTGGATTTCATGGTCACCATTTGTTGGTACCTTCATCGCTCGCGTCTCAAAAGGTCGTACTGTTCGTGAATTCATGACAGCCGTACTGATTGTTCCAACGCTGGTAACGGTGGTTTGGATGTCGGTATTCGGCGGTTTAGCGATCGAACAAGTTGCTGATAAAGTCGGGGCTCTAGGAACTCAAGGCCTCACAGACGTTTCGCTTGCCATGTTTGAAATGTTTGATGTACTGCCTTACGGCGCGATTCTATCAACCATTGCGATTATCCTAGTGTTGGTATTCTTTATTACCTCTTCTGACTCGGGCTCTATGGTTATCGATAGCATTACCGCTGGCGGTAAAATGGATGCGCCTGTACCACAACGTATTTTCTGGGCGTTGATGGAAGGGGCGATTGCGATTGCCTTGCTATGGGTAGGTGGTACTGAAGCGATTCAAGCACTACAAGCCGGCGCGATTTCAACGGCATTGCCATTTACCTTTGTGCTACTACTGATGTGTGTCAGTTTGATTAAAGGGATGAGCACCGAAGATCGCAGCTAAGCTGATCATGAAGATAAAAAAGGAGCCAATTGGCTCCTTTTTTTGTCGGTATATTAAGATAACGGAATGGTCACTATAACCAGAAGTTCTTCAATGGCTCTTGCTTGTCATAGTTATACGCGATTTGTGCTTGCAGCAGTTCTGCGGTCGCGATTGCGTCCGTCAGAGCGTGATGTGGAGTATAAGCGGGCAAGCAATAACGTGTCCGGCTTTGACCTAATCGCACTGATTGAGGACGCTTTCCTTTGAGGCGATTAAGCAATCCGCCATTTACCTTCTTTTGAACCATACTTTCAAGAGCCAGCGTATCGACAACAGGAAATTCAATGCCTTCTTTCACGCGTGACTTTAGTGCTCGGTCGAGAAACTTTCGCTCAATCTGATGGTAATGAACCACTAAAATTTTACCGCTCATCTCTGCTAGCACATCTGCATAGATATCCTCAAAGTCTGGTGCATCCAAAATATCACTATGCGTAATCCCATGGATAACCACTGAGTCTTCTTCGAGTTGGCGACGAGGACGCACTGTCCAGTGCTTGGCCTTATTTAAAAATATGCGATTTAATGTAAATGGCACGGTACCAATCGTCAGGATTTCATCTTCCTTGGCGTTGAGCCCGGTTGTCTCAAAATCCATTGCCAAAAAGACAACATCTTCGATTGGCGTATCGCCAGCTTGAACTCCAGCTTGATAAAAGGATTGTAGCTGAGGGTTTTTAACCAGCTTCAGCTTTTGTTGAAACTTGTGCTCCCAATCAATCGCAGGAGAGGCGACGTGTCGTTTGAACATATTCGTTCTCTCTTACAATTTTTTACCCGCTTGATAGCGGTACTTTAAAAAGTTTTGTGCATTACTCAGGATCTGAAAGGCATCTTTCAGGTTGCGGCGTTCAAAATCCGACAGATGCTCTGGCTCGATATTGTTATCGGGTTCGATACTGTTTTCGACATCGTAAGCTTGGTGGCGAATACGTACCATAGAGATAAATTCAAGGGCATCGCGAATGTCTTCGGCTTTCCCTTTCGGTAAAATGCCCGCATCAATAATGTCATCGAGGCGTTCGAATGAGTTGCGCGAGCGAGAGCCAACTGCCAAAGCATGAACACGAATCAAATCGGCCAGTGGCGCAGTACCGCGACGTTTCAAGTTGATTGAGTTATTATGACGACCATCTTTTTCCATTACGAAGCTTTTAAAGAATCCGAGAGGTGGGGTTCGGTTGAGGGCATTGCGTGCCAAACAAGCCAAGAATCGGTTATTACGACGTGAACGGCGAACGATAAAACCATTCAGTTGCTCTGCCCATTTTAGGCGTCCGTAAACCCCATCGAGATCAAAGAAGATAGACGCATTGAGCAAGGCTTTTGGATTCGGATCATCAATCCAATCAGCGAAACATTCTTCCCATTCTCGGCGTGTCATACGCCAAGTTGGGTTGGTCGCCATGATATCACCGGTGCAATACGCGTAGCCGCATTTATCTAACCCATCACAAATGATTTTGGAAAATTTTTCAAAATACTCGCCATGTTTTTCTGGGTCATAGCTGTCATCGAGAATAATGGCATTGTCTTGATCGGTCACCAGTAATTGCTCGTCTCGTCCCATTGAGCCAAGAGCAAGGAAGCAATATGGGATAGGCGCTGCGCCTAATTCTTCTTCGGCTAATTCAATGATGCGCTGCTTAAAACTGCGTCCAATCACCGACATCGCGCTGCCTACCATGTGCGAGTTCGCGTCTTCATTGACCAAACGGACGAAGCTGTCTTTGACCTGCTCGGAGAGTGCAGAAAGTTCTTCAATCGAATGCTGTTGGAAAATACTGCTGACTAAAAGCAGTGAACTTTGTGATTCATAACGAACGATGTCACTGGTTTCAATAATACCGATCGGCTTTTTATTTTTCAGTACGGGTAAGTGGTGAACGTTATAGCGCAGCATTTTAAGCATGGCTTCATACACATACGCGTTGTGATCGAGGGAAAGCAGTTCAGTGGTCATCACTGAAGCGACTTCATCATGAGGGTCCAGACCTTGGGCTAATACGCGAGTACATAAATCTCGATCGGTGATAATACCAATCAGAGAGCTGCTGTCTTGCTCTTCGTCTTCCTCTATCTCTGGATCCATAACCAACAGCGCGGAAATGTTCTCTTCCGCCATTTTTATCGCTGAGTTTTGAATACTCTCATTTTTATCGATAAATGGTGCTTCTCGAGTGATCAAAGTGCGAACTTTTGAGGTCGTGAGATCATTCTCTTCTTGAGTACTTGACACTGCTTGACGCAGGCGAGCGCTGTTTTCTACTTCGACATAGTCTGCGAATGAGTCGTGCTCTTCATACAGCTCTTGAAACACTTGTTCTGGAATGCAGTAAACGAGCGTGTCTTCAATCGCTTTTACGGGAAAGCGTACTTTGTTATTCGTTAATAACCCCATTTGTCCAAAGATAGCGCCTTGGTCGAGGCGGTTATACAACTCACCTTTACGTCGGTATACCTCAACCACGCCACTTCGAACCATGTAGAGATCAGTGATGTGATCGCCAAAGTGGATGATAGGGGTATCTTCTCTGAAGTATGAAATCTCGACATGACGAGTGACATTATCGAGGGTTTCATCGGGAAGCTCGTCAAAAGGCGGATACTGTGCGAGAAAATTTTTAATTTCAATCAGTTCAGCTTCCATATCTCTATTTCTCAGTTTGGGATGCAATCCCTCTATCTTACCTTAAGTTGATGATTTCTGCATGACGAGAAGCGCTAAATCCACACTCGAATGGAAGCTGCTGCAATGAAATCGGGTGAAATGATTAAATGTTAACTTTTAATGTTGGAAATGAGTTCAAAAATAATATTAAAAGCTTATATATCAATGAGTTTATACGGTAACATGCCATTCCCTAAATAAACGTTATGGTGTCCTGATAAAAATGAAAATCACTCTAAAGTCCAAGTTAATTGGGTCGAGTTTATTGGCGGTGGTGGCCATGGCCAGCGCGTTAACTTGGTTGGCGTCTCATCGTTTATATGAGCAGACTCAAGCGGCCATTTATAATCGAACAACAAGCTTAGCAAAAGCGACCGCTTCCAGTATTTCCGACTGGGTGGCTATCCGTGAATCGATTGCTCAATCGTTTAATGACCATACCCAAGAAGCGGATGTGATTCCCTTTCTTCAACAATCGCGAAATGCGGGTGGTTTCGATGATATTTTCTTTGGAACAACACAAGGCGAGATGCTGCGCTCGCATCCAGAGCGGAATAGGGCGGGTTATGACCCAAGACAACGTCCTTGGTATCAAGATGCAAAATCGGCGGGTAAACAGATTATTACCACGGCTTATCAAGATGCGATCACCAATGCGCTTTTAATTACGATAGCCGAGCCAATTAACAAGCAAGGTCAGTTTATTGGTGTTGTGGGCGCAGATGTACTGATTGATCAGTTGGTGGAAGATGTGATTGCGCTTGATGCCGGTGTGAATGCCAACACCATGCTGATTGATGCGCAAAATGGTACGTTTCTCGCTCACCAAAATAGCGAACTTATCCTAAAACCTGTCAGTGAATTGTCGTCCAATCTTTCCATGCCCAATATTAAACAAGCGGCAACTGACTCTGTGCTGGAGAGCGTCGACGTCGCTGGCGTCGAAAAGTTGATGTTGTTTAAGAAAGTGCCGAACACCGATTGGTACTTCGCCATTGAGTTGGATAAATCGACAGAGTTACAAAGCTT
Organism: Vibrio olivae; assembly: GCF_042428525.1. Taxonomy (NCBI): domain Bacteria; kingdom Pseudomonadati; phylum Pseudomonadota; class Gammaproteobacteria; order Vibrionales; family Vibrionaceae; genus Vibrio; species Vibrio olivae. The sequence goes on along the minus strand of NZ_JBHMEP010000001.1, from coordinate 1,072,867 downwards.
TTATCAGTTACTTAAAGGGCTGATCTTTACCGCGTCTATTATTGCTTTGGCCGTGTTTGGCTTGGTGTCATGGCTGGTTAACTTCCTATTTCGTGATTTAGGCCGCGTCTCCAAGGCATTGGAAGAAATCGCATCGGGTGACGGTGACCTAACTCAAACCATTACTCCGCGTTTTGATGATGAAGTCGGACAATTGGCGCGTAATTTTAATGTATTTGTTGAAAATATGCGTACGCTAGTTATACAACTTCATTCTGTTGCGGGCGAGCTTTCTGAACAGTCACGCGCCACCGCAAACCAAGCTAAAGAGCGTAGTGAGCGTATTGGGTTGCAACAAGACGAAATCAATATGGTGGCGACTGCCATTAATGAGATGTCAGCAGCGACTCATGAGATTGCCAATAACGCTGATAATGCCGCGCATTCGGCAACGCAAGCGGTATCGACATCGGTTAATGGCTCCGCGCAAGTGGGGCAAACTCAAGCGTCAATTCAAAACCTCGCGAAAGAAGTACAAATCGCCACGGATGTGATTCAAGAACTTAATGGGCATAGCCAGAGTATTAGTACGATTTTGGGCACCATCACTGATATCGCTGAACAAACCAATTTGCTGGCCTTAAATGCAGCAATTGAAGCTGCTCGTGCTGGTGAGCAAGGTCGAGGGTTTGCTGTTGTTGCCGATGAAGTTCGTGTCTTGAGCCAGCGAACTCATGCGTCAACGAAAGAGATCCAGACTATGATTGAGACGCTGCAATCCACGACGGGTAAAGCCGTTACCATCATGGATGATAGCCGCAATCTGGCCAACACTTCCGTTGCGGATGCTGAGCAAGCAGCACATAATTTGGAGCAGATTAAATCGGCGATTGAACTGATCAGCGATATGGCGACTCAGATCGCGACCGCGGCAGAGGAACAAGCCTCAGTGACTTCAGAAGTGACGCGCAATACACAAGGTATTCGTGACGTATCAAATGATCTCTCTGATGAAGCGGTTCAGGCTGCAGAGCAGGCAGGTAAACTCTCAGCACTGTCTGATCAATTGCATGGTCACATTCAGCGTTTTAAGTTATAAGCTGATAAGGTTGCAGCAACAAAAAGCGCCACTTTTTAGTGGCGCTTTTTTTGATCAAGGCATGTTCTTAGTCAATCAAGCCATATTGCGCTTGTAGAATATCGATGATGTCCTGTTTTGGATTATTGCTCATCACGACGGGCTTTCCGGTGATTGTTTCCGCGATATCTGTATAAGTTTTTGACACCGCCATCAGTGCATCAAGCGGCAGTGCGTTGTCTCGTGCTAGCGCTTCACGCTCTGGCATTCTCTCTTTGTTGAGCAGAATATCTGGGTCAGGGAAATGGTTAAGTAAGAACTGTCGGAATCCTTCTTTCGAGTTTTCAACGATCTTCCCTTCAGAGTAAGCGTTTTGATCCCACAGACGCGAGGAGTCTGGCGTACCGACTTCGTCCATATAAATCAGTTTTTCTTGACCGCTACGGTCAGTGACATAGCCAAATTCAAATTTTGTATCAACGAAAATCTGACCCACTTGTTGAAGAGCATCACTGATAACGGTAAACCCGTCTTTAAGAAGCTTTTCGTAGTGAGCGATATCTTGTGGTGAAGCGAAGTTAAATGCGGAGTAATTTTCTTCAATGTTTTGGCGTGAAATATTGACATCATCGGCTTCAGGAACACCGGGAATACCTTTCAGAATGCCTTTAGTGGACGGAGTGATAAGTATCTCGGGCAGGGCTTTATCCTTCTCTAGTCCTTCAGGTAGCTTGATACCACAGAATTCGCGTTCGCCTTTTTCATATGCACGCCACATTGAGCCCGTGATGTATTGACGACAGATGGCTTCGATTTTTACTGGCTTGGCTTTTTGTACTATCCACACAAGAGGGTGGGGAATATCCAGTATATGACTATCCGCCAATCCATTTTGTTTAAAAAGGTTAAACCAATGGTTGGAAATAGCATTAAGCGCCGCGCCTTTTCCTGGAACGCCTTGAAGGTCGTTTTCACCATGCCAAATACAGTCAAATGCAGAAATTCGATCACTGATCACCATGATGGCCAACGGGGCATCATCTGGAACTGGGTAACCTTTTTCTTTGATCAGACGGCGGCTATCTTGCTCTGTTAGCCAGTAAACAGAGCGAACTTTCCCACTGTGAACGGGCTTATCGGTACGAATGGGAAGATCGTCATTGACGGCAAGAACTTGGTCAGCGAGGCTCATGAGGCATTCCTATGCTTAATTTCAAAACAACAGCGTAGAAGTGAAAGAAATCACTTAAATTTGAGAAGAATCATACCAGAAGATTTTGACACTTCCAGAGAAAAAGCAAACGTTTGCCTTGGCAATGAAAAATAGATACAAAAAAGCCTCTTTCGTAATATCAAAAGAGGCGAACAGACAGCTGTAATTCGGAGTGGTTAATGATATTGCGAGTGTTGTCCTTCAACGAAAAACAGTTCACACCCATAACGCTCTGCCATTTGAGTCAGCAGTTTTTGATTAATTAAATCGATATTCGTCGACGCAACTATCGCGCTGGCGTTTTGAGATTTAATAGCCTGTATGACGATTTCAATTTCCGACTTAGTTCGAGATGGCTTCATATGAATCACATTTTTGCAAAGTACGTTAAAAGCATTGAGCTGTTGGAGATCAGGGCGAGGGCATTCTGAAGTGAACAGTACCCATTGCTGCTGCTGAGATAAGCCAGCAATGCGCTCCAATGTTCGGGCATCAATATCTAAAGGCTTTGTTGGTTGGGCAAGAACATTGTGTTTCGAATGAGTACGTGCTTTTAGTTGAATCATAATACTGTTCCTTCATACATGCTGTATGTGCATACAGTATTACTGATCGACAACTGGATCAAGTCATATTTGTTGTTTTTTTATCCATGATGTTGGTGGTTATACGCGGTTTTTGTGTTAAGTTGTTGAATAGTAGATAAAAGTAATCATTTCTTTATGATGACATTGAGGGTGGGGAAGTGGTCGGGTCTAGTGATGTGGACAAAGACTAGGCGGATATACAGTCGTCTACGGCGATCAAAAAAGCGCCCGTATAAGGCGCTTCTTGTTGTTTTTTTCAGCAAAAGGCTGTTATTGACGCATTGATTGCCGAGCTTGTTCACGTTCGCGTTGTTGTATTTCGCCAATATTAAACTGTCGAACGTCAAGCGTTGCAATACTGTTGCATTGTTCACATGAGTAGTGACACTTGCTATCAATATATTCGTGTTTGATTACTAGAGCGGGCTTTTTACACCAATCACAAACACCCTCAATCGTAAACATGTTATCTCCTCACCTGGTTTACAGTATGTAATCCTAGCGGCGCAAATTATTGCATAGCCTACGCACTAATGTTGAAATTTTGTTATGAAATGGGAGGGGTATCGATTGCTTTTCTCGTTGAAGGTATATCGCACATGACTTCGAATTAATAGTTTATATGTAACTACTTATTAACATGGGCCACAAGAATTTTTAATGCGCTGTTTAAACGCTTCATTTCTTCATCACTGCCTTTTAAATCGGGGTGATAAATTTTACACAGCTGTTTATAGCGAGTTTTGAGCTGTTTTTCATCGGGTAAGTTTGCAAGGCGGTAGCCAAACATCGAAGCCGCGAGACCTAGTTTGTGATCACGGGTTTCTGTTTTTGGTGGCTGAGGAGTCGCTTCAAGCTTTTTAAATTGGCGAAAGAGTGTTTCTAGTTGACGCTTTTGCTGCTTGATTGTCGCATTTTGCTGGTCAATGTGTGCTTGCAATTGCTCGACATAATTAGCGGAAGCTTGGTCTTTTTGGTGCGTGAAGCGCTTCTTAACCAATAATAATAGAGTTATCGCCAGCGCTGCCGCAAGAGCAATGATGCTATAAAGCATCCAACCATGGCTGGGGCTTATCTGATTTGCGTTCGTGGATGACTGTGTACTTTCTTCGATACTGTGCTCTCGCTCATTGATAGCAGCCAGTTGTTTTGCTCGCTGCTGGTTGAACTGTTGCTCCAATAACAGCGCGTAGACATCGGCCGCCTGTTCATCAGTGTCTGCCGCAAGTTGATACCAAGCTTGAGCTAAAGATTCTGAAGCGATGGTTTGCCCTTCGGGAGAAAGGTAAAGTTCAGCAATTGCAATTTGCGCTTGGGTATTGCCCGTTACTGCCGATTTCAACAGCCAATAAAAACTTGAAGAAAATTCCATATTGTTGCTGGTGTTTAATGACAACTTGGCAAGGGCGAGGCTTGCTTGAAGGTGCCCATTTTGGGCTGCTTGAGTATACCAATAGCTGGCATCAGGAAGAGCGGACTCGTCGTTTGCATATCGCTGGGCGAGTTCAAATTGAGCTTGAGTATTATTTTGTTCTGCTTGCTGACGTAATGTCTCTAAATCTTCAGCGCCAGCGTGCAAAGGCGCTAGCAGTGCTAAACATAGAACGACGTTTTTGATGCTCAATCTTTATCTCCATGAATACAAAAATCGACCCAGTGAGGGCCGATTTATTTAAAACGATCTGTCGATTATTTTAAAGGCAGGATTTGAATTTCAACCCGGCGGTTACATGCGCGTCCTGCAGATGTTTCATTGGTACAAATTGGGTAACGTTCACCATTACCGCGCGCAACGGCTCGGCCTGCTGCGACCCCTTGCGAAACCAGGTATGAACGAACCGATTCAGCGCGGCGCTCAGATAAGATTTGGTTGGTTGTGTCACTGCCTGTGCTATCGGTATGCCCATCGATGACTAAGCTCGTGTCTGGGTATTCCACCAAAATTCGAGCGACGCCACGAAGAGTGTTGTGAATAGAGGAATCGAGTTGATACGAGTTCGTTTGAAAGCCAATGCCATTTTCCATACGAAGTAATAGCTGATTTTCACCCACACGTTGTACTTGAACACCAGAATCAAGCAATTCTTTACGCAGTGCTGCTTCTTGCTGGTCGAAGTAGTAGCCGACACCACCGCCAATCGCTGCACCACCAGCTGCACCAATTAATGCACGGTTGCGGCGTTCCTTCGCGTCATCACCTGTGGCAAGGCCTGCTGCAATACCAGTAATGGCGCCGATCAACGCTCCCTTAGTGGTTGAGTTGGTTTCATTTTCACCAGTGGTCGCATTTTGGCGCTGTGTCGCCTGACACCCTGTCAAAGCGATGGCAATGGCCAGCGCTGTGGTTAACTTTTTCACAAACACGTCTCCGTTAGTTAAAAAACGTTAGACAATAAACGTTGGATGGTCGCTGCTGTCAAATCAGGTAGTAGTGATTTGACTAAATGTTTACCGAGTGGGGATTTTTAAACCACTTGAGTCATTAGTTTAGATGCTTTTGTACACCTTGAATAATCACAACCACAACAATCTTGTCTTTCTTTCATGAAATCTGGGGGTAGGATCTCGTTATAAGACTTAGGCGTGGAGGTGAAAAGGGAGAGTGGGTTGTTGCCCGCGTTGTCTTACGGGCAAATCGTTAGGGCATCAATTAGCGGAGTAACTTTGGTGCCTGGGCACCATCGATTGGGCGACTGACGGAAACGGTGCGGCCTTTCTTAAGACCTTTCTCATAGTCAGCAGTGATGTTTTTCATCGCTTCTTTAAGCTGCTGCTTAAAGGTTTCACGGTCAATATTTTCAAACTCGCGGTCAATGTAACTGTCAATTTTTCTGGTCGACTCTTCATCGGGTGTGATAATCGGCAGTTTCTCTAAGGCGCCTTCAACCCAGCCTGATACAAACGAGTTGACTCGACGTGTCACCTCTGAGTTTGATGTGCCCGTCCCCGCAAAGCTATTGCGAAAACGTCCCGTTTGTTCGTTCATTTCTCGATAAATGATATCAAATGCAAACGCCGCAAAAATGGCACGGTCAGCTTCACCAATAAATTCTGTCCGTTTTAGCCCCTTGTGGTTAAGCAGCACAGCTTCAACGCCAAACTTGGTATTGATGCCGCGAATGACACGTAAAATAGTCGAGCTGATATTAGCGGGAAGAAGATGAGTTGATTGCGTCTTACCCATTTTAATGAACTCAATATCGTCTTTATCCAGGCCATACTTGACCATAAGACGATGAGCCATTTTGATTGCGTTTGCTGCTTCATTGACGTTTGCTGAGTTACCTAACTCCAAACATTTCGCAATTTTTTTGAGGGCTTTCTGTTTATCCATCGACGGCAAAAAAACTCTGTGATTGACAAAGTCGGCTATTTTAGCGCGTTCGAGGTAAAAACGAAATAATAGAAAAGGCTCGAGTGATGAATTTCATCCATAACTCGAGCTGAGTGTGACTTAAATACCTAATTCATCAAACAGATCATTGTCTGCGCTACCAGAAGTTTTTTCTTCCTGAGTGCGTTTACTGGATTCAGACATCTGCTGACGTGTGCGTTCTAAAATGCTATCTGGCGTTTCGTCTTCGGCGACATCAAACTCTTCTAACTGAATAAACTCTGTTTTATCCATCGCGAGTTCAAGATAAAAAATGTTGTTTTTCTCGGTAGAAAACGTCACGCGGCGTGCTTGAGGACGATCGAGATTGGTGTCCACAGAAAGAATCACTTGTTTGTTCAGTGACAACATTTTAGGTTGGTTCTGCGTAATGTTGGTTTGCAAATCTTTGCGCACTTTATTGGTGAAGTCGCCGACTAATTGGTTCATTAGTTCACCCAACACATCACCAACTTCATCAGACGTGTGGAGCACGGCTAACTCTTCTTCAGGCATCCCCATATTACGCATATAACTGGTGTAAAGCTCAAGGGCGGCTTTAGAGGTAAAGTTGATGACCACCAGCCCAGAAAACCCACCATCAAAAAGGACAAAACAGCCAAAATCAGGCTTTAAACTGGTTTTAGTAATCTTTTGCACCATCGCGGAGTAGGTGACGTTAGTCGCGGTGGCGGAGCTGAGTACGGTGGAGACGGACTGACATAGTTTTAAAAGAATGTCTTCGGTAGTGATGATTTTGTTTTTCTTCATTGATGATTCACTCATAAGATCCCATGGAATGCAGAGGTATAATACTTAAGTTTGGGTAACAATTGCGAGAACTTCCATTGTGCGCAGCAGATTCTGTTTTGATCACCTTTTTAAATGTTGTAAAGTGACGAAAATCAACAAAATTAATAATGATAACCCATTGCTGATAGGATCGGCGCAGTAAGGGGCAGGAAGCACATGTTACCAAGACTAGAATTACAAAATAACGTTGACCCGTTGGTGGTTAATTTCCTTCATGAACTTGAAGCTCAAGGATTTAGCGGCGACATTGAAACTCAATACGCCAGCCGTTTGGCCGTCGCGACAGACAACAGTGTCTATCAACAATTACCGCAAGCGGTCGTTCATCCTAAATCGACACAAGACGTCGCTCTAATTGGCCGTATTTCTTGTCGTGGAGATTACGAGCGCGTCACGTTTTCTCCGCGCGGTGGCGGTACGGGGACCAACGGACAATCCTTGACGAAGGGTATCGTGGTCGACTTGTCTCGCTATATGAATAACATTCTCGAAATTAACGAGCAAGAAGGCTGGGTTCGCGTTCAAACCGGGGTCATCAAGGATCAACTCAATGATGCGGTTCGTCCCTACGGCTATTTCTTTTCTCCTGACCTATCGACCAGTAACCGCGCAACGCTGGGTGGTATGATCAACACCGATGCGTCGGGACAAGGGTCGTTGAAATACGGTAAAACCTCTGACCATGTCCTCTCTGTGCAAGCGGTGTTTGCAGACGGCTCTATTTTGGAATCGGATTTATCTCACGGCTTACCTGAACAGGGTGAATATGCCTTTGACGCACTCAAGGTGACCGAACAGGTGTGCCGTGAAAAACGTCAGCAAATTATTGATAAATTCCCAGATTTAAACCGCTTCCTAACAGGGTATGATTTAAAAAATGCGTTTGATGAACACAGCGATACCTTTGACATCACTCGAGTGTTATGTGGGTCGGAAGGCTCATTGGCGTTCATTACTGAAGCCAAGCTAAACCTAACGCCAATTCCTAAAGCGCGTTGCTTGGTGAATATTAAATACAACACCTTTGATGCCGCATTACGCAACGCACCTTTGATGGTCGAGGCGAAAGCGCTATCGGTTGAAACCGTCGATTCCAAAGTGCTCAATCTTGCCAAGCAAGACATTGTCTGGCACACCGTCAGTGATTTGATTACTGATGTTGCTGGACAAGAGATGTTGGGCATTAATATTGTCGAGTTTGCCGGTCAAGACCAAGCGGAAAATGCGCAGTTGGTTGCGTCCCTTACTCAAAGCCTTGATGACATGATGGCAAAAGGTGAGGCGGGTATCATTGGTTATCAAGTGTGTGACGACCTGGCGAGCATTAACCGTATCTACAACATGAGGAAAAAGGCGGTAGGCCTCTTAGGCGCGGCGAAAGGTCGAGCAAAACCGGTTCCCTTTACCGAAGACACTTGCGTGCCGCCCGAAAATTTAGCGGATTTTATTGCAGAATTTCGTGAGCTCTTAGACTCAAAGCAGCTTGCTTATGGGATGTTTGGTCACGTTGATGCTGGAGTACTGCATGTACGTCCCGCGCTGGATCTGTGCGATCCTCAACAAGAAAAAATGATGCATGAAATTTCCGATCAAGTGGTTAAATTGGTCGCGAAATATGGCGGGTTGATGTGGGGAGAGCATGGCAAAGGCTACCGCTCAGAATATGGCCCAGAGTTTTTTGGTACAGAGCTGTTTAACGAACTGCGACGTGTAAAGGCGGCGTTTGACCCGCACAATAAAATGAACCCAGGAAAGATTTGTACGCCGCTCGACAGTGATTTTGAATTGGTCAAAGTATCCGATACCAAACGCGGCTATTTCGATCGTCAAATTGACGTTAAGGTCCGTGACAGCTTCAAACAGGCGATGGAGTGTAATGGTAATGGGTTGTGCTTTAACTACGATACCGCCTCACCCATGTGTCCATCGATGAAGGTGACCGCAGATCGTCGTCATTCGCCTAAAGGCCGTGCAGGGCTTGTGCGTGAATGGTTACGTCAACTTACCGAACAGGGTATTGATATTCTAGATTTGGAACATCAAGCGCTGATATCATCAACCCCTGTCAAATCAATGATTGATCGTGTTCGTAACCGCTTCAACCGCAATAAAGAATATGACTTTTCTCACGAAGTCTACGAAGCAATGAATGGCTGTCTTGCCTGTAAAGCGTGCGCAAGCCAGTGTCCGATTAAAGTGGATGTGCCGAGTTTTCGGTCTCGCTTCTTAAATATTTATCACACTCGCTATCAACGCCCTGCAAAAGATTATTTAGTCGCGAACATTGAGACTATGTTGCCGATGATGGCCAAAGCGCCGCGCATAGTGAATGGGGTAATTAAACAGAAGTGGGTACAAAGCCTAACGGCATCGACAGTTGGATATGTGGATACGCCGCTGCTATCAACCCCTATTTTGGCAAAGCGAACCCGCAAGATAGAAGGGTTTGATTTACGCAAACTGTCGGCCTTATCGGAACAAGAGCGTGAACGGTATGTCTTGATTGTTCAAGACCCATTTACCACTTACTACGATGCGGATGTGGTTGAAGACTTTGTCAAACTGGTACAGCGCCTTGGTCATACACCGGTGATATTGCCGTTTAAACCGAATGGTAAAGCACAGCACATCAAAGGGTTCCTCAAGCAGTTTTCTGATACGGCGAAAACAACCGCCGCATTTTTAGAACAAGTTTCCGAGCTGAACATTCCAATGGTCGGAGTTGACCCAGCATTAGTGCTTTGTTACCGAGATGAGTACGCAGAGATTTTAGGCCCTGATCGCGGTGATTTTGAAGTTTTGTCTGTACATGAGTGGTTGCTGCCTCGGTTGAATTCTTTTACCGCCTCGAAAGTAAAACAAGATGAACCTTGGTATTTGCTCGGTCATTGTACAGAAAAAACGCGGATGCCGAATTCTGAAAAACAGTGGGGAGAAATTTTTACCCACTTTGGGGGGCGTTTAGAGTCGGTCCCTGTGGGGTGCTGTGGCATGGCAGGTACATTTGGTCACGAAGTGGATAAGCTTCAGATGTCCAAAGATATTTATGCGCTAAGTTGGCGGCCTCGCCTTGACGACTTACCCAAAGAGCGCTGTTTGATCACAGGATACTCATGTCGAAGTCAGGTGAAACGCTTTGAGCATTATAAAGCGAAGCATCCATTGCAAGCTTTGCTGCACCTCGTGTAATTGGATTTTGTTCGCTACGATATATAGACCCGTCGTATGAGGCGGGTCGCTTGTTTTTCATGCTTGAATAGGAACACGGTGTTGAGAAAACTCGAATTGAAAGTCCCACCAGTTGCGGTATTTCTTATTCTTTTAGTGGCGATGGCTAAATCATCGGAATTGTTTCCTGACGCTTACTTACCGCTTCCTAAAACGGACTGGGTATTTATTGGTTGTTTGGTCATTGCTGTCATTCTTGCTTTCAGCAGCCTCTATCAATTTCGCAAAGCCAAGACCACCGTCAATCCGATAAAATTGCATAAGGTTTCTCAGCTGGTGGAGCACGGTGTGTTTTCAGTAACACGCAATCCGATGTATTTGTCGCTATTGACGACACTGTTTGGTGCAGCGTATTGGCTACAAAGCTGGGCAAGCATTGCTTGGTGCTGGGTGTTCATTTTGTATATGAATCGTTTTCAAATTATCCCTGAAGAGCGATTTTTGACGGCGCAGTATGGTGAGCGTTATGAGAAGTACAAGCAGAGAGTGAAACGTTGGTTACTTTGATTTTTGAGTGAGATTCCGATCTAGTTTGATAGAAAAGGGCCTCGTTGAACGAGGCCCTTTTCTTTGGTTTATACGCTGCTCGGCAACAGCTCTGCGGGCATCAGATGATTATGTGTCGCTAATTTGAGCAGTTGGTTCGCGAGTTCAATATCAGGTGCAAAGTAGCGGTCTTTATCATAGAAAGGGACCTGCTCTCGCAGTATTTGCTTTGCTTCTTCTACGTGCACGGATGATTTATTTGGCGCGCGAAAATCCAGCCCTTGCGCTGATGCCAAATATTCTACGGCCAAAATTCCGCGGGTATTTTCACCCATATCGCGCAAGCGTCTTGCGGCGAATGTCGCCATCGAGACGTGATCTTCTTGATTGGCAGAGGTGGGCAGGCTGTCAACCGAAGCTGGATGAGCGAGTGTTTTGTTTTCACTGGCAAGCGCCGCCGAGGTAACCTGAGCAATCATAAACCCGGAATTAACGCCGCCGTTATCCACTAAAAATGGTGGTAATTTACTCAACGCACTATCAATGAGCAGCGCCATGCGGCGCTCAGATAAACTGCCGATTTCAGCAATGGCTAGGGCCAGGTTATCTGCAGCCATCGCGACCGGCTCTGCATGAAAGTTACCACCAGAAATGATGTCACCTTCATCGGCAAACACCAAAGGATTATCTGACACGGAGTTGGCTTCCACGATTAAAACATCGGCCGCACTGCGTATTTGTTGTAAACATGCGCCCATGACCTGAGGTTGGCAACGCAGTGAATATGGGTCTTGCACTTTTTCACAGTCAGTGTGAGAGAGCCCAATCTCACTGTCTTCACCGAGTAAGTGTCGAAACGCGGCGGCGGCGTCTATTTGCCCCTGATGCCCGCGCACTTGATGAATTCGCGCATCGAAAGGACGCCGACTTCCAAGTGCGGCTTCCACCGACATCGCCCCGCATACGGTGGCAGATGCAAACAGGTCTTCGGCGCCAAATAGACCTTCAAGCGCAAATGCGGTAGATGCTTGAGTACCGTTGAGTAGGGCTAGCCCTTCCTTAGGAGCGAGAGTGATGGGTGACAAGCCAGCGATTTTGAGTGCGCTCAGACCAGAGATGATCTCTCCTTGATAACGAGCTTGCCCTTCACCTAATAAGATGGTGCTCATATGCGCCAGTGGAGCAAGGTCACCAGAGGCGCCAACTGACCCTTTTTGAGGTACACAAGGGTAGACCTCTGCGTTGACTAAGGTCATCAATGCGTTGATAACCTCAAGTCGAATACCGGAAAACCCTCGCGCTAAGCTATTAATTTTCAGTACCATCATCAAGCGCACCGTCTCATCGGCCATGAACTGACCAATCCCCGCTGCGTGAGAGAGCACAATACTTCGCTGCAGCGTCTCAAGATCGTGTGGTGCAATTTTGGTGTTTGCTAGTAAACCAAATCCCGTATTAATTCCGTAGACCGTTTTTCCTTCACTGATAACTTGATTGACGATGGATGTACTACGTTCAATCGCTGGAATCGCGTCAGGATCCAGAGTGAGTGTGACAGGAGAACGGCTGACTTGACGGAGTTCATGTAAGGTCAACTGACCCGGTTTTAAAGTTAAGTTCAGCATGCTGACTCCCTTCATCATAATGTGACTTGTACTGAGTAACGCCTGTTATTAACTATGTACTAAACACGTTGCGTTACTGAAAATAAGACTCGCTGGAGATACGCTCAAATCGGCCGTCAACAACCCGTGCGGCAAGTAGGGGAATGCCTTGCTGATAGCTGAGCTCCGCGGGAGATTGAATATTCCATATCGCAATATCAGCATCAAATCCTTCCCGTAATTGACCACGGCACTCGCTTTGGCCTATGGCTTTAGCGGCATGGCATGTCACGCCGCGTAGGGCTTCTTCCGGTGTCAATCCAAACAGCGTGCAACCCATGTTCATCATCATTGTGAGGTCGGCAAAAGGAGATGTACCTGGGTTCATGTCGGTCGCTAATGCCATGGGGACATCGTACTCTCTTAAGGCTTTAATCGGAGGTAATTGCTGTTCACGAAGAAAATAAAATGCGCCAGGTAATAACGTGGCAACCGTGCCCGATTGGGCGATGGCTTTGACCCCTTCAATGTCCAAGTATTCGATATGATCAACCGACACACCGTGATAACGGGCGGTTAACGCGCTTCCACCGAGGTTAGACAGTTGCTCGGTGTGGCCTTTAATCTTAAGGCCAAATTGTTGCGCACTTTTAAAAACGCGCTCGGTTTGTTCCAGGGTAAAACCAATGGATTCACAAAATACATCAACAGAGCAAGCCAGTTTCTGCTCGGCAACCGCCGGGATGATAACGTTACAAACATAGTCAATGTAATCATCAGCGCGTCCGGCATACTCTGGGGGGATTGCATGCGCGGCAAGCAACGTTGTCGACACCTTAATTGATCGGTAACTTTCCAGCGCTTTGGCTGCCTTAAGCATTTTTATTTCATCATCGAGAGTGAGTCCATAACCGGATTTGATTTCAACTGACGTGACCCCGCTGCGAATTAATCCATCGAGGCGGGGCAGCGCCAGTTCGATTAACTCTTGTTCAGTCGCACTTCGCGTTGCTTGAACCGTCGATAAGATACCGCCGCCTTGCTTTGCGATCTCTTGGTATGGGACGCCGTTTAGACGCATTTCAAACTCGTTCGCACGACTTCCGGCAAAAATGAGATGGGTATGGCAGTCAATCAAACCTGGTGTGAGTAGCTTGTCTGCACAATTGATGACTTTTAACGAATTATTTTCAGGAAGGAGGTGACTGATGGCAGAGATTTTGCCGTTAATGACGGTGATATTTTGGGGGGGTGAAACATCATAACCGGCTTTATTGGCCTGCAGTGAAACCATTCGCGCGTTGGTGAGCACAAAGTCCATGTTATCCGCGAGTCCTGAAGATTTAAATGTATATACAATTATTGTCTCTATTACTCGTTAAGTGCAAGTAGCCCGTTAAAAAAATGTGATCGTTCATAGGCGCTTGAAACGACACTGCCTAGTTAGGGCGGTCTACGTAGTTGCAACGCTGACTTTAGAGCTCAGTTTATATTTTGTTCCCGGATGATAGAGAAGGGCTGAGCTGACCAATTTATCACCACTCCAAGTTCGGCGATTAAGCAACAGGCAAGGCTCATTCGCACCAAGACGCAAAGCTCGGCGAACTTGCTCGTCGGGAACCACTGCTTCAACGGTATGTTCAATAGCGCTGAGTGGACAATTGGCCGATAAGTATTGGTTAGGTGTTTGCTGGGTAAAATCTTGGGATAGATAACCTGGAGCGTATTGAGCGTTTACCCAGCGTAGTTCAAGTTGAATCGGTCTTTCATCGGCGTAATGAATGATTTCACTATAATAGACCGTGCTACGTATCATTACTCCGAGTTTAATTGCTATCTCGTCATCAGCAACGAGTTTGGTCTGTTTGAGCACTTTATTGCTGTATTCTTGCCCTCGTTGCTGAACTTCTGCCGCGATATTACGAATATCCAGCAACGGAGATTCCGCTTTATCATCCGGGGAACAAATAAAGGTTCCTGCTCGAGGTTTTCGCTGTAGCATTCCTTCTGCCACGAGATCCCGCACGGCTTTGTTGACCGTCATGCGGCTTACCGAAAATTGCTGGGTTAGCTCGAGTTCGGTTGGAATGCGATCGCCTGGTAACCATCGACCGGACGTAATGTTATCTAAGATATAGCGTTTGATCGTGAGATAACGTGGCGTTTGTGGCATAACGATTGCTCAGTAATTAATTGACTATACAAAATTGACACAAATAAGATGGAATTCAATCGAAATGTGCAAGTTTGCGTGACGAGGTCACATCGTCAGACTCATCAATTACCTAAGCGATATCGGTAACCCAAGGTAAACGCAATGTCGGTACTATTATCGGCGTTGAACATATTTTCGATCATAGAAACTTCAAGTGCTGAGTGTTGCATATTGTAGCGATAACCTAGAACCCACTCGATAGCAAGCTTTGAAAATTCATCGTCGGCATAAGATAAACCTTGATAAATCATGCCCTGAACAATCAACTGATGGCGAACAGTAAAATCATATTGGTAACTCGCGCCACTCGACCATGCATTTTTACGAAACGGCAAATTCTGATATTGCTTTTGATGATTGTGGTGTGTGGCAGACAGCATAAAATCGGCATGATGTGCACCATGGCGATAACTGTAGTTGAGTTGGGTGCCAAACTCGACGTCGTTTGATTGAAAGAGGCTCGCGTCGAAGTGATTGTAGTAAAGTGAGGTACCGATAGAGAAGGCGTGGTTTTGATTGGCAAATAACAAATATTGCCCGTAAGCGGTGATCGCTTGGCTTAAGGTTTTACCACGAAAGTCACGCTGCTCAATACCGTAGTCAGGTAAATCCATGACAAAACGATCATTTTCGACATCATCACGACCATTCTGACTTAAACCGACCAAATCATGGAAGCTGATGGTTAAGCCATCAATATGATTGTTACCCGCATAATTCCATCGGTAGTTTAGACCAAACTTCCAATCCGGTGTTGCCTGCCAGAGCCCACCAAACGCGATTTGATTTTGATAGTAATCCAGCTCGTAATCGGAATTGACCGCCCAGACACTGGCTGCGGTTCCATTGATATACAGCTCAACGTCGTTTTTTGATTTTGGAAAGCTGGATTGCAACTGTGGAGAGAGGCTATTGGTTCGAAAAGGAGTCTGGGTATAGGTTTTTAACGGGCCATAATTATTGTCCGCGATAGACTCAGCACTGTGGCCGAATGCTGGAAGCCACATCAACGATATTAAGAGATAGTGATACTTCATAAGCTACATCGAAAATAGGGGTTAGCTAGTCATAGTATAGTTAAATTATTTCGATGAAAATCACAAAAAAGCAGAGGTAACTCATTGCTGGGTCACCTCTTTTTTGATTAAGCAGCAGATAAATGTGTGGTGATGTAAGGTTGCCACGCGTCTTGATACAAACGTTTAGATTCGCTTCTCATTTTGGCAATTTGTGCTAATTCAAATTCATTTGCTCGGCGTTTTTCTTTTGCGGCAATACGTTCAATCTTTTGGATCTGTTCGTAGAGGCGATGCTCAGGGCCGCTTTTTACATCCGCAATGGCTTTCAGGTGGAGCTGCACTTCGGCAATAATTTGGGTCTTAGGCAGTTGAACCAGTACATTGAGGTCACGATAACCAGATTGTGCAGGGTTTTTAAAGCGGTTTTTTACTTTGAGGATGGTGGTTTCACGGCTTAGCACTTCGTAAGCTTCCATTAAGCTTGGTACATCATCGGCAACTAAGGTTGCTCGCGCGAGGTCAGTGATTCGATCGGCACGGCCGCCCAGTTCGTGCTCAATTTTGTCGACAGAGCGTTGATAAGATTTTACGCCAGCAAAATGGGGCTGTGTATTGGTATGAAGTGCGGCACCTTTGCATAAGGTTTCTAACTCGGCTTGCGCTTGGTGTGCTTTGCTGTAGAGCACAGCAAAATCATTGTAGGGTTGAATTGGGCTAATATGATGAGACTCAATTCCGTAAAGGCCGCTTAAATTGTGCCTGAACGTTTTGGAGCAAACTTGGTTTTGCTTTGTTTCAGGCCCATTTTCTTCCGGATTTAAACTTACCGTGGCCGCAAAAGCAGGGGCGCGACTTAAAACTAAAAGCATCAATGCGGTAGTGCGCAATAATAAACTCATACGCTCTCCTTAATTTGTTGTTGTTTTACTCAGAAAGTGGGTGACGAAAAGTTCGGTAAAACGCGACAAATCAAAGTCTACAGTTCAGTTATGGGGGTAATTGTCAGAGTTCCAAGAGTCTTGATTTAGCTAACGGTCAAAAGCTTGAATTAGATCTCAATTGTGTCTAAATTCCAATCAATTACGTGATCGAATCCTTAAATTTTTATCCAATATCCCATGTGATGAGAGTCAGTATAGAGCGGCTTTTATGAACCAAGTCTGAACGGCTTGTGTATCTATCGAAATTGATCCAATTCGTTTATTCTAATAGCCATAATAATCGGTAAACATAAGGAATCAGAATGCGAGATCCTGAGTTCTGGCATAGTAAGTGGGCATCCAACCAAATTGGCTTTCATCAAGACGATGTTCACCCCTTATTAATTCAATTTTGGCCTAAGCTTCAGCCAAAGCGCGAAGATAAAGTTTTGGTTCCACTGTGTGGTAAAAGTGAAGATTTGGTGTGGCTGGCCAGTAAACACAATGACGTGCAGGGGGTTGAGCTGAGTAACATCGCTGTCCGCTCTTTTTTTGCGGAGCACTTCTACACTCCGCTTGTGATTCCTGTGGACGCAAGACATGAGCTCTATCAGTTTGATGAACTCTCGATTTATGTTGGCGACTTTTTTACCGCGCCAATTGAAAGCGTGGACGTCATTTATGACCGTGCCGCGCTGGTGGCTTTGCCAAGGGAGATGCGAGTCGAGTATGCTGAGCGCATAAAACAGTCACTGAATCCAGGTGGGCGCATTCTGTTAGTGACGTTGGATTATAACCAAGATGAAATGTCTGGCCCGCCATTTTCGGTCACCGAGCAAGAAGTGCGTCAACTGTTTCAAGGGTATACGATCACGCATTTGTATCGTGATGACGCCGATGACACACATCCTAAAATCGCCGATAAGGGCATGAGTCGCTTTGCTGAAGAAGTGTTCTTGATCGAATCATAATCAGCGATGTAAAAAGGCTTACCTTGAGGTAAGCCTTTTTTATTGAAGGTGTATGGTGAAAACCGAATCAGTTGTAAATAACCTTAACGCTTTGAGCAGCTGCTACCGCATCGCTGATTGCGGTTTCTAGGTCGTCACGTTGTGTTACGACAACACCAAGGCGGCGTCGGCCATCAATTTCTGGTTTACCAAACAGGCGTAACTGGGTTTTTGGTGACGCTAAAGCCTCATTGATACCGGAGAACTGAATATCACCGGAAGTGCCCTGACCAAGAATCACTGCGGAGGCGGAAGGGCCGTATTGAGTGATACTAGCAATCGGTAATCCAGTAAAGGCACGGACATGCAGAGCAAACTCTGAAAGGTCTTGGGAAATAAGTGTGATAAGCCCGGTATCATGTGGGCGAGGTGAGACCTCGTTAAAAATGACAGTGTCACCTTTCACAAACAATTCAACACCAAATAAACCATACCCCCCCAACGCCGTGACGATTTTCTCAGCGGTTTCTTGAGCGGCTTGCTGCGCTTTTTCAGACATCATTTGTGGCTGCCAAGACTCGCGGTAATCGCCATCTTCTTGGCGATGGCCTATCGGGGCGCAGAAATGAACGCCATCGCTAGCACTGATGGTTAATTGCGTAATTTCATAGTCAAAGTCAATAAAGCCTTCGACGATAACTCGTCCTGCGCCACTGCGGCCGCCATCTTGTGCGTAATTCCACGCAGTTTCAATGTCTTGCTGTGTTTTAATCACGCTTTGTCCTTTGCCTGATGAACTCATAACAGGCTTACAGACACACGGTAAGCCCACGTGTTCAACCGCCGCGACAAAGTCTTGGTAGTTATCCGCAAATTGATATGGCGAAGTGGTGAGGCCTAGCTCTTCAGCCGCTAAACGGCGAATTCCTTCACGGTTCATGGTCAGTAAAGTGGCTTTAGCCGAAGGCACGACATTCAGACCTTTCGCTTCGAGCTCAACCAATTTTGACGTCGCGATTGCTTCGATCTCAGGGACGACAAAGTCCGGCTTTTCAAGAGCAATAATTGCTTCAAGCGCTTCACCATCAAGCATGTTTAGAACGTGGCTACGATGGGCAACTTGCATTGCCGGGGCATCGGCATAGCGGTCACAGGCAATGACTTCTAGCCCAAGACGTTGACATTCTATCGCGACTTCTTTGCCTAATTCTCCAGAGCCTAAGAGCAAGACACGAGTGGCACTTTTTCGGGTTGCTGAACCAAACATAACAGCCTCAAATTGGTGTGTTTAACAATATTTGGCTCGCATGATACGGAATTTTAATAAAAAAGCAAACGTTTGCGCAGTGATGTAAAAGTGGACAAATTAAGAACTAAAGCACAGTTTTTAAACAAATAAGTTGGCGATTACGGAATCCTTGATCTAACCCCAAGCCTGAAATCGGTCTTAGCGCGAGGATAGTAAACAGTATGAAGTTCGAGGAGTGTTTTCTCGGCGCAGTGACAATAACAAGGCTTTATTTATTATGCGATTATCCATCAAATACTGGCTACCTATTGTTATCCCTATTGTGGTGCTATGCCTCCCATTATCCGCGTTTCCTTTTGACGGCATTACCGTACTGCAACAGCGAGTTATCGCCATCTTTTTACTCGCGGCCTTATGTTGGGTGTTAGAGCCCATTCCAATTTACGCCACATCTGTGGTGATCATTCTTCTTGAATTGCTGATGCTATCTAATAAAGGGTTGGTGTTTTTACGCCTTGAGCAAGGGCAACCGCATTTCGGTCAGTTATTGGATTATCATGATGTGATGGCAACCTTTGCCAGCCCGATCATCATGCTGTTTTTAGGTGGTTTTTTTCTGGCGATGGCCGCGACCAAGTATCGTTTGGATGTTAACTTAGCGCGTGTTTTACTGCGACCATTCGGTCATAACCCGAAGTACGTGATGCTTGGACTGATGCTGATTACGGCTATCTTCTCGATGTTTATGTCCAATACGGCGACGACGGCGATGATGCTCTCAATTTTAACGCCAGTGATGGCGCTGTTCGCTCCCAAAGATCCTGGAAAAGTTGCGTTTGCTTTATGTATTCCTGTCGCAGCTAATATCGGCGGAATAGGGACACCGATTGGCACACCTCCTAATGCCATCGCCCTTAAATATTTAGTCGGTGATAACTTAATTTCGTTTGGCGAGTGGATGGTGTTTGGCGTTCCTTTTGTGGTAGTGATGATGGCGTTGGCTTGGGGATTACTAAACAGTTTGTATCCCGCAAAACAGCGCAGCATTGAGCTCTCAATAAAAGGTAAGTTTCTTAAAACGCCCAAAGCGTACGTCGTTTATATCACCTTTGGCTTGACGATTTTATTGTGGCTAATGGGCGACTTACACGGCATGAATAGCTATACCATTGCTTTGATTCCCGTGGCGGTGTTTTCATTAACGGGTATCATCAATAAAGAAGACCTGAAAAAGATCTCTTGGGATGTTTTGTGGCTGGTCTCAGGGGGGATCGCACTTGGGCTTGCATTAGATCAAACCGGTTTAGCAAGCTTGGTCGTCAATAGCATTCCGTTTGATCAGTGCTCGCCATATGTCGTGCTTTTTGGCGCAGCGTTATTATGTTTATTGATGGCAAACTTTATGTCTCATACGGCAACCGCGAACTTGCTTATGCCCATCATGGCAGCGCTTGGCGCCTCAATGACCAGCCTTGCGCCGCTGGGCGGAGAAGTGACAATGATTTTAGTGGTGACCTTTGCGGCATCGCTGGGCATGTCACTGCCAATCAGTACGCCGCCCAATGCTCTTGCTCATGCCACGGGCCATATCGAGAGCCGGCAAATGGTTAAAGTCGGTGCAACACTAGGTTGTGTTGGTGTCGTGCTGAGTTTTGTTATGGTGTGGATTCTTCACGCCGTAGGCCACATCGGGTAAAGGTAGCGATGATGCAACCTAATCAACTCATTGAAGTGTATTTTTCCGATTCAAATCGGCAGCTCACCATTGCTAGTGGTCAACAGTTACTGGTGCAAGGTGGGTTTAATGATCGCCTCTATTATGTCATTGAGGGCGAACTCGATGGCTATTATTCCCACGATGATGACAGTGACATCAAAGTGTTCAGCGCGAGCAGCGGTGCGTTTATTGGTGTGCACAGTTTTTTCTCTCGAACTTGGATACCGTCTTCAAGTGTGGTCGCCAAGGTTGAGACAACGCTAGCGTGGATTGACCGCCATACTCAAGCTGTGGAAGAGCACAGCTGGGGGAAGCTAACCGAACAATTTATGCCCGTCATTGTACAAGAGCTTTCTCAGCGGCAAAGGCGTGCAACCCAAGAGGCCATTGCGAAAGCGCGAGCGTTACAGAAGCTTCATCTAGCTGAACAGATGACAACCTTGGGTCAGTTAGCCGCTGGGCTGGCGCATGAACTCAATAACGCGATAGGGGTTGTGAGCAGCAAAAGTCGCCAACTAGAAACGGTTATTCAGCAACTGCTTGAAGAAGCGCATCCTGATGAGGTGGAATATTATCAGCATGGACTGACACAAGGTCAGCGTTGCTCTTCATCTCAAGCGCGTCTGTTAGCCAATCAAATCGAAAACTATTGTGGTATTGAGCGTCGTCTGGCGAAACAGTTGGCGAAGGCACTACCGAATGGGGAATTATCACCACATTGGCTTGCTCAGCCAGAGCAAGCGGTGCGGTTCTGGCAAGTAGGACGAGATTTGCATGATCTTCACCTAGCCTCGAAACATGCAATTGGTATTGTTCAGTCAGTAAAGCAGTTAGGCAAAACGGAAATCAATCAAGAGGAGTGGGTGGACATTAATGACACCCTGAACAAAGCGACCGTGCTACTGCAAAGCGATTTACGCAGGGTCGCGCTGAAAGTGCGGCCTGCGGAGTTACCCAAGTTTCAATGCTCTGAGACCGAATTGGTTCAGGTGTGGGTGAATATCATCAAAAATGCGTGTGACGCAATGCAAGAGACCGACAATCCGCAAATTCTGATTCAAACTCGAGTCGATAAGAGCAGAATATTGGTCACCATTGCTAATAACGGACCTGCGATGAATGAATCGGTACGCAGGCAAATTTTTCAGCCTAACTTCACGACGAAGAAAGGCGGATTGTCATTTGGGCTGGGGCTTGGCTTGGCAATCGTGAAACGGATAGTGACGGGATATGGTGGTTCGGTAGCAGTAAAAAGCGATAATCAGTACACCATTTTTCGAATTAAATTGCCGGTGGAGGAATGTTATGGAAAAGCTTAATGTCGTGTGTGTTGATGATCAGCGGGAAGTGCTCAGTGCGGTCGCACAGGATCTTGAAATGTTCTCTGATTGGTTGTCGATAGAAGAGTGCGAATCGGCTGGAGAGGCGTTGGCGTTTATGGATGAATTGGATGCTCAGGGAGAGTATGTCGCGGTGCTGGTTTCTGATCATGTCATGCCTGAAAAAACAGGGATTCAATTGCTAACTGAAGTCGCGCAAGATATTCGCTTTAAGCACACCAAAAAAGTATTACTTACCGGTCAAGCAACCCACTCTGATACCATTACAGCAATTAACGCCGCAGGCATTGATCATTATTTTGAGAAACCTTGGAATCCACAGCAGTTACAAAACGCCATCCGTACCTTGGTATCGGAATATGTGTTTCAGCAAGGTTTTGATTATTTGGAATACCAACAGCATTTGGATTCAAACGTTGTACTTAAATATCTTAGAGAAATATGACACGTAGTAGAAAGCAGTTAACACCATACAAGCGCAAAAAGCGCCAAGGCATCATTTTTAATCTTATTGTCTGCGCAGTGAGTTATGGTTTTATTAAATTAGGCTGGTTGAGTTTAATTCCAGTATTTACCTGTGCGATAAGTTTTATCATGGCACTGTTTCATTCGATGTATTATTTCTTCAACTACGATGATGAAGAGGAATCGATAGAAACTTTTTTACAAAATGAAGTGTATATTACCTCAAATCGTAACCAGATGCCGGGCGAAAACAAGGAGAATAGAGATAAGCCTCATCGTGGGTGACAAACCCAAAGTGATACGGGCATGCTATCGATGCGCTCAATGAGTGCGCGGTGGAAAATCATTGTGAATATTGTTATTAACTCTAATTTAGTTAATTTTTAGAATTACTTAGCAAATTTTAACGCTTTTGTAGCATTCAGGCGTAGCATAAACGTACGGCTTATTGTTAAACTGCATTCACATTAGTTTTGTTATGTGTCTGTGCATGAAGTACGATCCTAACCAATCGATTCAGATTCCAATTCAAGACCTGACCGTCGGCATGTTTGTCACTGCGATTGAAAACAATAAGCGGGTCAATCTGGCTAATGCGGGACGCGTTAGTCATCAGGCATCCATTGAACAATTAATCGAGCGTGGAATCCAATTTGCTTGGGTTGATGTCGCTTTGTCTGAAAAGGGGTGTCAGTTCCCTAAACCTAAACCCGTTCAACAAAGCTTTGATTCAACGTTGATGGCATCCACATCGTCAGCGTCCACAGCAGAGTCTGCAGAGCCACACCATCCCGTGGAAAGCAAGACTAGGCGTTTATTCAGCCGAGACGCCAATCAAAAACGAGCCACTAAGGTCATTGGTGAAGCACGCAAATTGGCTAAAAAACTCTTAAGCCAGACGTTTGATAGTAAACCGCTGCAATTAGATGAACTCAATCAGTGGGCGGATGAGCTTATTGATAGCGTGATGGTGGATCCTGACGCGCTTCATTGTGTTTCAGCGCTACGCAATAAGGATACCTATCTTCTAGAACATTCCGTGAATGTGGCGTGTTTATTAGTGACCTTTGGCAAATATTTAGAGCTGGACACGCAAACGTTAAAACAGTTGGCGATTGGCGGAATCGTTCATGATATCGGCAAAATTAAGGTCGATAACGACATCTTGCATAAGCCGAGTAAGCTGACTCCGCAAGAATTCGAGCACATGAAACTGCACCAAGTGTTTGCTCAAGATATGCTTAAGTCGATTAAAGGTCTTGGGCCTATTAGCCGTGATGTGTGTCTAATGCACCACGAAAAAATGGATGGCACAGGTTATCCGTTTGGTTTGAGCGGTGAGCAGTTACCTTTACATGGCAGAATGAGCAGTATCGTCGATATCTATGACGCGTTAACCGCAGATCGTTGTTACAAAAAAGCGATGAGTTCAGCGGAAGCTTTCAAAGTATTATTGAGCTTGACGCCACACCACCTTGATAAAGAACTCGTATATAAATTCATCAACTGCATCGGCGTATATCCGGTGGGATCTGTGGTGGAGTTGAGCGATCAGCGTTTGGGGATTGTATGGGTGTCGAATGCTCATGAGCCACTTAAACCGGAAGTGAAGTGCTTTTATTCTACTAAATACACTCGCTTTACCGAGGTGACTTACGTCGATTTGAAAAAGGTGCCATTGACTATTGGGCGCGCCATTTCACCAACCGGGCTGAATATCGACATGAGTCCATTTTACCATGTTTAGCGAGTCTATAAATGCAACAAAGGCGCGAGTTACTCGCGCCTTTTTCGTTTGTTTGCTTAGCTTACAGCGATAAGTAGGCCAGCGTTGCATCAGGGTTAATGGCTTCTAAAGTCGATTGTGTGCACGCCAAATGACTTATTGTGCCTGAAGACATTTCAACCAG
The DNA here is from genome assembly GCF_042428525.1 of Vibrio olivae. Classification (NCBI taxonomy): domain Bacteria; kingdom Pseudomonadati; phylum Pseudomonadota; class Gammaproteobacteria; order Vibrionales; family Vibrionaceae; genus Vibrio; species Vibrio olivae. The sequence continues at coordinate 1,048,721 of NZ_JBHMEP010000001.1, read as the reverse complement.
CGCGCCAGCTTCAATATCATCGATAGATTGCTGGGCGATTAATAATTGCGCCAAGGCAACTTGCAGTGGCGGCAAGCTTGGATTAAACGCTGCGTTTTCCGCGTAAGCACCGGTAAAAATGCGCCCATTCTTAAGTTTTAGTGCGACACCACTTAAATTATGGGTGTATGGGGCGTGGCTTCGATTAAGCGCTGACAAGGCATGTTGAATCAGAGGATCGCTATCTTGGCTAGTCAATTCGTGATTCACACTTGACATCAAACCCGCATCAATACCGAGGTCGCCCGGGCCAAATGAATCGGGCAAATACTCTTGCAGAGACATTGGAGCGCGTTCTGGTAATTGGATCTGTAAGGTCTGAGAGGTGGTCAGTTCATTCATAAACTGTCGACAGTGACCACATGGGCTATAGTTGACGGTCACATCCTTTATACCTGTTTCACCTTTCATCCAAGCATGGCTAATGGCGCACTGCTCAGCATGAATGGTTTGTCCAAGCTGAACACCATCAAACTCGATGTTCGCACCAAAATAAATTTTACCCGATGTTCCGCGAGCTAACGCGCCAACATTAAATTTAGATAAAGGTGTATAGGCCAGAGCGGCCGCAAGTGGTAGCAACGCAAGGCGCAATTCATCATCCGCCAAACCTGTGATGGTTTGTAACTCAGCAAACTGCTCTGTCGATAATGTTGCATCGAAATCTCTATTTAAAAATATCGGTGCCAAAAAGTCTGAGACAACTTTGGGCATCTCTTGCAGCGCCTGTTCAATACGGCTTGTCATAATTGATCCTTTATCCTGCGTGAATCTTGGTCGATGCTTTGGGCTAAGACGAAGAAACATTTAATTAATATGGGTTATATATTCTAGGAATTACGCGCCACATTACGCCGATCAATATCACATAAAAAGATGAAACGTAGTGTTATGTTTCATTATTAGAGTGAGCTCACACATGTTATCGATTGCATTCTAACAATTGTTGATGGTGATCTCGTTGTTTGCTCTCAACCGTGCTTAGGTGCCTGCCAGCCATATGATGGCAGCAAAAAACGAAGGTGCGAGTATCGAAGTAATCACACCACACACGACCAGTGCCAGTGAGCTAAATGCCGCGTCTTGTGGATTTTTTTCCGCGCATGTCGCCGTCCCAAGAGCATGTGAAATGGTACCCATGGTCAATCCGCGCGCAACGGGATGACTGATGTTTAACAGTGTGTAAATCGGGTAGGCAATAATAGCGCCGAGCAAGCCGACAATCAGCACCAACATGGCCGCAATGGCCGGTTCACCGCCGAGGTGACTTGCAACTTCCATTGCGATAGGCGTTGTGACGGATTTACCGAGCAGCGCGGCAATCAGTTCAATATCCGCGTGCATCAGCAGGGCAATGCCACCAGCGGTAACCATAGACAGTACGCTGCCAACCGTACACGCTAACATGATTATGCGCCAGTTAGTTCGGATTTGTGGTAACTGTTCATACAGAGGATAAGCAAGGGCGACGACGGCAGGTTGCAATAAGAAACTGATGGATTGATTGTCAGCGTAGTAGGTCTCAAACGGTATATCCAATACCATCAATAACGGGATAAGTATTGCGATGCTGAGTAACAGCGGATTAAACAGTGGGTTGTTGATTCGCTTACTAAATTCACGAGTAGCAAAAAACACAATGAGCGTGATGAGTAACCACATTATTTTTCTCCTTTCCTCAGCATGCGATCGAGCATTAAACCCAGGACGACCAAGACAATCAGTGTGCCCCCCACGGCGCTTGCGAGAATCGGTAATGCATTATTGACCAGTACATCAAAGTGCTCCATTAAACCGACACTGATGGGAACGAAGAGCAAGATCATGTAGCGAATGAATAAATTGGCGCTTGGACGTACCCATTCAACAGGCACTAAACCACTTGCCATGAGGGCAAATAAGATCAGCATGCCGATGATACTGCCTGGTATTGCGGTACCCATCAGTTGTTGAATATTGGTTCCCGCAAGTAAGCAAAGAAGAATCAGTCCCATAGAGACTACATATTGGAGAATGTTTTTTATCATGGTGGAAGCAAAGAACTCGGTTAAATAGACATTAGAGTGACGGTGTCACTCTAAGAAACTAATTTTTCTACATACTGATAAACAGCTTTTAGGATCGCCATCTTATGCTGATCACTCTCGTGTTCGTGCGCAAGGTTTTCCAAATTGAGCATGTAATCTTCAATGCGTGATTCAAAATAATCTCGGCAATGCATTGCCCATTTTTGTTGCTCAGATTCGTCGAGCGTCCATGGGTAATGGCGAGCACGATATCGGAATAAAAGCAGAGCAATTCGTGGGTCATTAAATGTTATATCCAACGCCGCTAAATTGTTCGGATCCGTTTGGCGAATAATCTCCATAGAGGCTTTATCCGCTGGCGAGAAGAAATCCTTGTACAACTGAGTATCAACGTCAGTCTCATTTTGATATTCCCGCTCGACGCTAAACAGTTCACTGAGTTTCTCTCGCACCTGTGGATTTTGGCGTAAAAGCGCCAAGTTCTGTAAGCACTGCTCACGGTCGATACCAATGCGCTGAGCATTTTCAGCGGTTAAGGTTTTGGCTGGAGCAAGAATCGGGCACTTATTGAGATGAATGAGTTTTACTGGAACCGGCAGTTGCTCTGAGGATAAGTCAGTATGTTTCGTATAAAGACGCTCACGTAACTCGTCACTATCCAACGTTAACAATGGCGTGGGGTCTTTAGCGAGATCAACCACCACAACGGCGTTTTTATTCGTCGGATGCCAAACCACGGGGACAATCCAACTGGTGTACTGGCATTCGCGCCCAAGCATGCCAGAGACATGCATTAAAGGGGTCATGTTGACGATATCAACTAACTCGTTGAGTTTACGCTTGTGACGCATGGTTAAGAAGTAGTCAAACAGTTTTGGCTGTGCGGCTTTCACTTTTTTGGCCATTTCGATCGTCGCGATGACATCCGCCATCGCGTCATGGGCATTAGCGTGTTCAATACCATTCGCAACGGAAAGGTGTTCGAGTTTAAAACTGGTAAAGCCGTCTTCATTCTCTGGCCAGTTGACGCCTTCAGGACGCAGCGCATGGCAAGCGCGTAATACATCCAACAAATCCCAACGAGAGTTACCGTTTTGCCAACTCCACGCGTAGGGATCGATGAAGTTGCGATAACAGGTGTAGCGAGTGACTTCATCATCAAAACGAATACTATTGTAGCCCAAGCTAGTGGTATTGGGCGTAGCCAGTTGTTCATGAATTCTGGCGATAAATTCGGGTTCTGGTAACCCTTCTTTTACGGTTTTTTGAGGTGTAATTCCAGTGATTAATGCGGCTTCTGGTGAAGGAAGGTAGTCCGAAGGCGGCTGACAATAAATCACAAGAGGTTCACCGATAATATTGAAGTCCATATCGGTGCGAACGCCAGCAAATTGCGATGGACGGTCTTTCGCCGGGCTTGTTCCCCACGTTTCGTAATCAAAAAAGAAAAACGTAGGTTGTTGCTCTTGATGCATATTGGAATACCAAAAATATTGAAGTCATCTATAACCAGTATTAGACCACTGCAATAAAGGCTTAGCAATGGACAAACCAAGATTACTTTCCCTTGGGTATTATGTTTCCTCTGCTGACACAAAACAGGGTGACTTTGTGATTCATTGCGGGGAGTTTACGCATTTACCGACACGACGCTTGCCAAAAATAACGTTTGTTATCGTAGATACGTGGAGTCACTGCTTTTATTTTTTGAGGCGTTTTTTTATTTGAGCGTAATGGCGATGCGTAAACTAAACTCACTGTAAAGTTTAGCGATTGTGTCGATAGGTAACGTCTCAATCGATTACAGATGACTAACGATAACGTTTTGAAATTTTTGAAAAGAATCCAAAATAAATAGTTTATGAATCGGGTTGAATTATATAATTGTATGAATCAGAAATTAATTTATAAATAGCATGTGACAAACTAACGAATGGTGTTTAGAGTAATTGCATAATTAATAAATGACTAAATTAGATTCTCTTTTTATTTCGGTTTGATTTTTGGAAGGTTGTGATGTTTTTTAAGAAAAAAAATAGCAGTGATACTGAGCATGTCACTCGCTCTGACAGTATTTTGCATGCCATCAAGCTCAATATGGCGACGATAGAATTTGATCCTCAGGGAAATATTATCGAGGCCAATGAGAGATTTCTCAGCCTAATTGGGTATACAAGCACCGAAATCATCAATCAACATCACCGAATATTTTGTGAAAAGGATTACGTAAACTCCTCTCAATATAAAGCGTTTTGGCAGGCACTAAGACAAGGGCACGCTCAACAAGGGACTTTCAAACGTGTCACTAAAGATGGCACTGCAGTGATGATCGAAGCGACCTATTTTCCCATTCGAGAAAATGACGTGGTGACCGGCGTCATGAAAATCGCCTCAGATGTCACTGGTAAGGCGATTGAAGCAAAAGGTCAAAGCGAATTGGTGACTGCGCTGAATCGCACTTTTGCGGTTATTGAATTTGAAATTGATGGCACGATTTTAAACGCCAACCAGAACTTTCTGGATGTCGTGGGGTATGAACTGAGTCAAATTAAAGGCAAGTCCCACCGTATGTTGTGTTTTGACGACTTTTATAAAGAGAACCCCGACTTTTGGAAAGGATTAGCCAAAGGTGAAGCCTTTTCTGGTCGTTTCATGCGCCAATCTTCATATGGCGAGCAAGTGTGGATTCAAGCATCTTATTGTCCGATTTTTGATGAAAATGATCGCGTGTATAAAGTCGTCAAATTTGCATCGAACATTACAGAGGATGTTCAACGTGAGCAAAGTACGGCTGACGCTGCCTCGGTGGCCTACAGCACTTCGGTCGAGACATCCCAAGTGGCGTTAAACGGCAACAAAGCACTGCAAGATTCCGTAGTATTGGCTGATAAAGTCATGAAAAGTATAGAAGAATCTCGTATATTGATTGCGCAATTGGTTGATCAGTCCAAAGACGTATCAGAAATCGTGAAAACGATTCAGGGCATCGCAGACCAAACCAACTTACTTGCCTTAAACGCGGCGATCGAAGCGGCGCGAGCCGGTGAGCAAGGCAGAGGTTTTGCTGTCGTGGCTGAAGAGGTGCGTAAACTGGCTCAGAGAACATCCACAGCCACGGAAGAGATTAATAATGTGGTGGGAAAAAACATCCAATTGACGGATAGCGTAACCAATTCAATGTCTGACGTATCGGCTTTTTCGAGTGACACTAATCAGCGAATCGTCGAAGTTTCATCGATCATGGATGAAATTTATCGTGGGGCTGAAAACGTCTCTTCTGCGGTCGGCAGTTTGAAACTCTAGCTGCGTAAGACGTTATTTCGTTACAAACAGTCATTTCGTTATAAGCAAAAGGGGAGTCTCGATTGAGGCTCCCCTTTTATTGGATTGCTCAAAGCAAATAGCGCTCTAAGAATCAATCATTCGTATGCTGATATTGGCTCAGCATATGTTTCATCTCTGGTGTCGTTAACAGGGTGACTCGTTTGCTGCTCGGTTGATACACACTATACAGCATGCTCTTAGCCACATGAGACGCGCGAATAGGACGTATTTTCTGAAGGGGGCCGATGAGTAAAGGCTTCAAAACGTTGAGCGTGAATAATGTCAACCATTCGCTGCTTCTTGGTGAATCTCGAAGTCCAACTAGTGGTCCTGGGCGCGCAATAGTCAACTGTTCAAAGCCCATTTCTCGCAGCGCGAGTTCCATTTTCCCTTTACAACGTAGGTAGTGAGACATCGAGCGTGATGATGCGCCTAAGCTTGAAACGACCGCTAATCTTTTGACCCCAATAACTTTCATTTCACGAGCAACTTGGCAGACTAAATCGTAATCGACCTTTTCCAGTCCTTGTTTTGAACCGGCTTGCTTGAGCGTCGTTCCTAAGCAGATAAACCCCAAGCTTGGCGGGGGTGTGTTTTCCTGCCAGTCAGTGATTTGTAACTTCGGCGAGACAAGAGATTTCAGTTTTTGGCTTTGAAAAACCAGTGGCCTACGTGCCAATGCATAGACGTTTTTTATCGATGGCACGTCAAGAAGCTGTTTAATCAGTTCTGAACCCACTAAGCCTGAACCGCCTGCTACGATAACCGACGTGTGTTCTTCACTCATTGACTATCACCTCCCGCTTTTCGTGACTATTTTGAGTGACTCAGTGGCATCATGCCATTGGCCGGTAGCGATTTTCAATCTTTTGCTGATGGTGAGTTAACATATCGCGAGTTACCCCTAAAGCAATAGGTTGTTATTTGGGTATCAACAGAACAAACAAGTGGCAATCAATCCATTTATCTCTTGGATGAGTCTAGTTAAGCCATTGATTCCGGTATAGACTGAAAACGATTTATCCAATGGTCAATAAAAGGAAAGCAAGATGCATATAGATGTTTCACAGCAGAGTCCAAGTGACATTTATCATTTGATTACTCAAACTGTGGTACCTCGCCCCATTGCTTGGGTTCTCACTGACTCAGGAGAGCACAACTATAATTTGGCGCCTTTTTCCTATTTCACTCCAGTATCGAGTAATCCACCATTGCTGATGGTCTCCGTGGGTAAAAAGCCCAGTGGAGAAGTGAAGGATACGACCAAAAATGCATTAGCGACCAAGCATTTGGTTATACACATTGCGTCAGTAAAAAGTGCCGCTTTGGTTACCAACACGGCAGCGACCTTAGAGCATGGGCATTCTGAGGTAACAGAAAGCCAAATTGAGTTGGAACAATTTGCTGATTTTCCTCTACCTCGTGTTAAAGACTGTGCCGTCGCCTTTGGCTGTGAGTTGTATGAAGTTAAAGAGATTGGTGAGACGCCGCAAAGCCTGATTTTTGCGGAAATCAAAGCCATTTATATCAACCCTGAAGTGATAGATGAGGAAGCCAGTCGTTTGAAAATTGATGCACTTGCGCTCGATCCGCTTTCAAGGCTTGGTGGCGGAGAATACGCGACATTGGATTCCACATTTACAATCGAAAGACCGCAATAGGAGCATTGCATGTTAGAACAGTCGTACTCTGACGCAATTTGGCACCGGATTAACCAAAAAACAAAACCTCTCGGCGCGCTTGGCCAACTGGAATCGGTGGCTCATCAATTGGCGCTCATCGCCAGTCATAACCGAGGCGATGTTGCGACTCAGTTATCTTTGAAAAAGCCGAGCGTTTGGGTGTTTGCTGGCGATCACGGTATTGCACAGGAAGGGGTGAGTATTGCGCCTAGTGCAGTGACTCGTCAGATGGTGCTCAATTTTCTGAACGGCGGTGCGGCGATTAACTGTTTTGCTCGCGTCAATGATATTGAACTTAACGTTGTGGATACGGGTATTATTGAGCCGATTGATAACCCACACCCGAACCTTATTGTTCAACGTTTAGGGGCTGGCACTGACAATTTCTCTTTGCAGCCAGCGATGAGTCGAGAACAAGTCAATCAAGGCATTGAGTATGGACGCCAAATGATTGTGGATGCAGTCAAAAACGGCAGCGATATGGTGATGTTTGGTGAAATGGGCATTGGGAATACCAGTAGTGCCTCGGCTATCTTTGCCGCATTGTCACTTGATAACGTTACCGAGTGTGTTGGTCGAGGGACGGGGATTACTCCTGAGCAGCTTGAGAAAAAAATTGAAGTGGTGGCGAAAGGCGTGGTGCGTTGCCAAGGTCAGCCAGTGCTTGACGTCTTAGCAGAAGTCGGCGGATTTGAAATTGTGCAAATGGTCGGAGCGTTTCTTGGTGCCCACCAATCGAGAGTCCCAGTTGTCGTTGATGGGTTTATTACCAGCGTTGCTGCGTATTGCGCGACGTTAATTGCCCCTGACTGTCGCGAATACATGATTTTTGCTCATCAATCTCAGGAGCAGGGCCATAAACGGGTTTTGGAATTAATGAACGCTGAGCCATTGCTTGACTTGTCATTGCGTCTCGGTGAAGGCACGGGCGCTGCATTGGCGGTGTCGCTCATTAAAGGTGCGATCGAATTTTATAATCACATGGCAAGCTTTGAGGATGCTGGAGTCACGGTCTAATGCTCAACAAACTTCGTTACCAAGTTGAACTGTTTTGGCTTGCTCTGAGCTTTTTCTCGCGTATTCCAACGCCAGAATCCACGCCATACTCTGAAGAGCGTATGAATCGTGCGGGGCGCTACTTTCCCTTGGTGGGGATGTTACTTGGATGTTTGTGCACGCAAATTTATCATCTCGCCATTCAAGTTTTTTCGCCGGATGTGGCGATCTTTCTCACTATGGTTGCGAGTTTGTTGCTAACTGGCGCGTTTCATGAAGACGGCTTGGCTGATATGAGCGATGGTATCGGCGGTGGCATGACGCAAGAAAAGCGTTTGAGTATCATGAAAGACAGCCGTATCGGCACGTATGGCGCGAGTGCTTTGCTTATGGCACTGCTGGGTAAATATGTGTTGTTAAGTGATTTGGTTACCTTAGGCTCTCTATTACCGGTATGGATAGTCGCCTATACCCTCAGTAGAGCTGTGGCGATCTCACTCGTTTACTCGATGCCTTACGTTTCAGACCTTGATGCAAGCAAAAGTAAGCCTCTAGCTCATCGCCAGACCAAAACGGATTTGGCGGTGATCATCCTGACTGGAGCTATTCCGTGCTTGTTGTGGGATGTTGAATTGGCAGCGACGTTATTTGTCGTCGCCTTGGTATTTCGATGGTTATTTCAGTTTTGGCTGACCAAACGCTTGGGCGGTTTCACCGGTGACTGTTTGGGCGCGGCTCAACAAGTCATGGAACTTTTAATCTATTTAACGCTGCTTGTGGTACGTTAATACAGTGTAATCAAATCAATTTTAAGTCGATATAAATCGATAAATGGGGGGATGTTCCCATTAAGACAGATGAGACAAAAGGAAAAAGGATGAACGCACCAAGTTGGGATCTTTCCATCGCCTATCAAACCTTGGACGACGCAAAAATCGACCAAGATATTCAATTAATTACCCAGTGTATTGATGTGTTAAATCAGCATGTGGATAGTCGTCACTCTGTTCAGGTGATGCAAAACGCGATCCAAACTCGTGAAGCTGCCGGTACCTTGTTATCGACGATCAATACGTTTGCCAGTTGCCACGCGTCAACCGATGCGGCGAATCATAAAGCCAAAGCGTTGACTGGCCGTGTCGCCAAGCTCAGTTCTCAACTTTCGCAAGCATACACACCCTATCAAGATGTCTTAGCAACAGCCGATGACTCATTTATCGAACAAGTGCTGGAACATGAAAGCGCCGATATTGCGGGACAGGGCTTTGTGATTGAGTGTTTACGTAAAAAAGCACAAACCAATCTCAGTGTAGAGCAAGAGCAATTATTGTCTGCAATGGAAGTGGATGGCCGTGATGCCTGGGGGCGTTTGTATGACAACCTCACAGGATCGCTGAGTGTTACGCTTAAATATGCCGATGGCAAACAAGAAACCATGGGATTCTCACAAGCAGCAAGTCTCCTTTACGGTACTGACTTTGAGCGCCAGCCACTGGCTTGGCGAGCGATTCAGGAAGCGATGAAAACGCATCAGGAGAGTTTTGCCGCTATTCTCAATGCGTTATCAGGTTGGCGCTTAACTGAGTATCAAAAACGTTCTTCCAAACAGTCAGTACATTTCCTTGACCCTAGCTTGCATCAAAGCCGTATCCAACCCGAAACGTTGCAAGCGATGATGCAATGTGCCAAATCCAACCGTCATGTTGGACAAAAGGCAGGAGAATTAATGGCACAGGTTCATGGTTTGAATGCCATGAAACCTTGGAATCATATGGCGGGTATGCCAAGCCTCACCGCTGAAGCGCCAGAACAGTATACCTTTGACGCCGCGATTGAGCTGATCAAAGCGGCGTTTTCCGATGTATCGTCCGACATGGCGAGTTTCGTTGAGTTGATGGTGGAAAATGGTTGGATTGACGCAGCGCCAACAGAAAATCGTCGGCTTGGCGCATACTGCACTAAGTTTGCAGCAACTCGCTCACCGCTTGTGTTTATGACTTGGGGCGGCAGCCGTTCGGACTTAATGACCTTGGCGCATGAATTAGGACACGCTTTTCATAATTGGGTAATGAAAGACATGCCATTATGTCAAACGCGTTATCCAATGACGTTGGCTGAAACGGCGTCTATTTTCGCTGAAACGATTGTTCGCGATTATTTACTGGGTAAAGCGCAAACTCGTGAACAAAAGCTCGAAATGCTGTGGGAAGAGTTGTCCTCGTGCTACGCCCTGATGGTTAACATACCGGTACGCTTTGAGTTTGAGCAGGCCTTTTATGCGCAACGTGAGCAAGGGGAGTTGTCTGCCGAGCAGTTGTGCGATCTAATGGGTGAAACATGGGCGGATTGGTACGGAGACTCAATGGATGAGGTTGATCCATACTTCTGGGCCAGTAAGCTGCATTTTAGTATTCCTGAAGTGAGTTTTTATAATTACCCATACCTGTTTGGTTATCTGTTCAGCTTAGGTGTTTATGCGCAGCGCGAGGCAAAAGGAAATCAATTCTATACTGATTACCTCAACTTATTGCGGGATACCGGTTCAATGATGGCAGAAGACGTGGTACAAAAACATTTGGGTATGGACTTAACGAAACCGGAGTTTTGGCAGCAGAGTATTGATCGTGTTAACGACAAAGTGACGCTGTTTGAACAGTTACTCAATCAGGAGTAAAGCCGTTTCATTGGGCGCCGTGGTCGTGTCAGTTTTTATAGCGGCGCCCAATAATAGAATCAAACATATGGGTTTTGCTTATTATTGATCGTTCTATTTGTGAGCAAACAGCCAGAGCGACTCGATAAGTGAGATCGCAGCAACAGACTTTTCCATATATTTCCGTAACATACCGTCTGTGCAATAAAGGAGTAGCGCATGACAAAATCTCTGTTTCGCAAATCTTTTCTTTTTGACAGCTTAGATCTAAAACAAGAAATGCCAGCAGGTGAACAAGTCCTAGCATGTGGTACACGCTTAACCTTGCATCAGCGAGGTGTGCTGGAAGTGACACCAATGGCGATGACGGTCAATAGCAAAAATATCGTGATTTCGACGGGGATTCATGGTGATGAAACGGCGCCAATGGAGATCATTGATAAAATCATTGATGATATAGTGTCTGGATTCCAACCGATCCGACATCGTTGTTTGTTCTTAATTGCGCATCCGCAAGCCACAAACAAGCACGTTCGTTTTCTGGAAGAAAATCTCAATCGTTTGTTTGATAATAAAGCGCATGAAAGTAGCTTGGAACTCGATATCGCGGATGAGTTGAAATCTCATGTTACGCGGTTCTATCAAGGAACGCAGGAGGCGACACGCTGGCATTTAGACCTGCACTGTGCGATTCGCCTTTCCAAGCATTACAGTTTTGCGGTGAGCCCAAAAGTGCGCCATCCTGTACGTAGCTGTGACCTCATTAAATTTATCGAGAATGCACACATTGATGCGGTGATGTTCTCAAATGCACCAACAAGCACATTTAGCTGGTTTACAGCTGAACATTTTTCTGTGCAGGCGTTAACGCTGGAGCTCGGACGTGTTGCTCGTATTGGCGAAAATGATTTGGATAAATTAGTGGCCTTTGATCTGTCGCTGCGTGATCTGATTGCAGGGGCAAAATCGGATCATCTGCCGAAAAAAGCCACGATGTATCGTGTCAGCCGTACTTTAGTTCGTCTCAATCAAGACTTTGATTTTCTCTTTGATGATGAAGTCGAAAACTTTACTTCTTTTAAGCATGGTGAAGTCTTTGGACATGATGGCGACAAACCTTTGATGGCAAAGAACGAAGGTGAGGCGATCGTCTTTCCTAATCGCCACGTTGCGGTAGGTCAGCGCGCAGCACTGATGGTGTGCCCAGTTAAGATTCGTTTTGAAGATGGGCAAGTGGTTTACGATTAATCGATGCAGACTATCTATTTGAATGGCTTAGCGGTATCGTTAAGCCATTCTTTTTTCTAATCAACCATATTGCCCAATATGGTCAACCTATGAACTACAATCAGCTACTACTTCGCAAACATCGACGCTGGATTCTCGCCATTGGTTTGGCGACGCTGTGTTTGATTTTCTTTTCCGCTATTTACTTGATGGTGGGAGAGCTGTTTATTTCTCCCTTTCAAACCATGACTTCTTTAGAGCAACAGCTGGTGTTTCAATTGCGTTTACCTCGTTTGATTGCGGCGATTGTGATTGGTGCCGGGCTGGCGGTGTCCGGTGCGACGTTACAAGTGTTACTTGGCAACGTGTTAGCGGAGCCAGGAGTACTTGGCATTTCAGGCGGGGCCAGTGTGATGATGGTCGGGCTGCTGTTCTTTTTCCCGGTACTGGCAACGCCACTTGGGTTTATGTTTGCTGCCATGATTGGTTCGCTGGTGTTTACGTTCATTTTAGTGATGGTCGCTCGCCGTAAAGGGTTGACGACTGCGCGTCTGTTATTAATTGGAGTGGCGCTTGGAATATTAGCCAGCGCTATCGTGACATGGGCGTTTTATTTTAGTGATGATTTAAGCCTGCGCCAATTAATGTATTGGTTGATGGGAAGTATAGGCGGAGTCAGTTGGTCGCAACATGTTGTTTCACTGTTTATGTTACCTGTCGTGGTTTGGTTATGTTGGCAAGGCAGCCGCTTAGATAAATTAATGATGGGCGAGTTACACGCGAAACAGTTAGGGGTTGATATTGCAGCGGTACGTTGGAAATTAATTTTTGCTGTTTCTCTTTTAGTGGGTGGAGCCGTGGCGTTAGGGGGTATGATAGGCTTTATCGGTCTTGTCATTCCTCATTTATTGAGAATGTCTTTGGGTAGTGAAAATAGATATTTGTTGCCGATTTCCGCGATCGCTGGCGCGGCATTTTTAGTTGCAGCCGATATCATTGCACGAGTTTCTCTCCAGTCTGCAGAGTTACCGTTAGGCGTTGTCACAACCTCAATTGGTGCGCCAATATTTATTTGGATGCTCGTCAAAAACCATCTTGATTAATAATACACCATGTTATTTATAATTAGGATGACGTATTATTGTTCATATTTAGGACGTTGTAATTCTTTTCTATATTTTTATATTAAGGGAAATTCTTTATATATAAAATTATGACAACGTAACCTTGATTAAAATATTTCATTAATTTGACAATGCCTTAGTATTTTGTGTTTTTAGTTTTCTATTTATTATTTATTTATATTCATCCTTTGAAGCATTGTCACATATTAGTGAAAATGAAATTTATTAAATTGATCTGATTTTATTATTTCATAATATTCTCCCTTGAATTCAGAGAGTGGGTTCAGGCTTAAAGTGGGGGTTAAGGAACGCCGTATTAAATATTGGATATATCCTTAAAAAATATGCGGCATATTCTCCCAATAATAATTTATTAATGGAAATTAAAATGAAATATACAATGTCTAAGAAAACTTTTGCCCTAAGTGTGCTTTCTAGCTGCGTTGCGTTAGCCACTCAAGGTGCTTACGCGTCGGGTTTTGCTACAGAAAATGGTGGGACGACAGGGGGCGAGGGTGGCCAAGTTGTTTATGCGACAACCGGAACGCAAATTCACCAAGCACTCTGTAACCGCGCGAGTAGTGATACACCAATCATTATTCAAGTAGAAGGCACCATCAATCATTCTAATACCAGCAAAGTATCTGGCGATAGCTGTAATACCGCTGAAGATAAGATTGAGCTCAAAGAAATCAGCAATGTGTCGCTGATCGGTGTGGGTGAAGGCGCCTTATTTGATGAGCTAGGTATTCATATTCGTTCATCATCAAACATTATTATTCAAAACGTTCATGTCCGTAACGTGAAGAAGTCAGGTTCGCCGACTTCAAACGGGGGGGATGCGATTGGTTTAGAAAGTGATGTGTACAATGTGTGGGTTGACCACGTTACTCTTGAAGCAAGTGGCGGTGAATCAGATGGTTATGATGCGCTGTTTGACATGAAAAATGATTCAAAGTACGTCACACTTTCTTATAGTATCTTGCGTAATTCTGGACGTGGCGGCCTAGTTGGTTCTAGTGACAGCGATGATAACAATGGCCCAGTAACATTCCATCACAACTATTATGAAAACATCAATTCGCGTACGCCATTGCTCCGTCACGCGACCGCACATGCTTATAACAACTACTACAATGGATTGATTTCCTCTGGGATGAACCCGCGTATTGGTGGGCAGATTAAAGCGGAAAACAACTACTTTAAAAACTCCCAAGATCCTATTGGTACATTCTATACCAACGACATGGGCTACTGGGATGTTAGCGGTAATACGTTTGACAACGTTGATTGGTCAAGCGAACAGTCCAAACGTCATCCCGCGGGGCCTGATCCGATTTCAACAACATCAATCAGCATTCCATATGATTATGCATTAGATGATGCTTCGTGTGTTCCAGACATCATTCTAGCGACTGCTGGTGCGAATACAGGATTGGCCGTTTCTGATGGTTCATGTGAGGTGTCTGCGCCTGAGCAGCCGACACCAACGGATCCAACGGATCCAACTGATGGCAACGACGGTAGCGACAATGATGGCAATGATGGCAATACAGGCGATCTTGGCAGTAACCTTGCTCTCAGTGCTGATGCTGATGGCAGCGACAAGTACAGTGGCACGAGCTACGGAAAAGTGATCGATGCAGATACATCGACATACTGGTCTCCGAAGCAGACCACCGGCACCATCAATATTAAAAAGCTGAATAGTGTTTACAATACGGTGCGAATTATTGAGCTTGCAGGTACAGAGGGAACCGTGACGTCTTGGTCATTGGTTAATCACGATACTGGTGTGACGCTAGCACAAGGTACGACAATTCCATCAGTGATTAGCTTTGATGCTGTCCGCGCATCTAAGCTGAGTTTTGTTATCCACTCAGCAAGTGACAGACCTCAAATTTCTGAGTTCGAAATTTACAATCAATAATTATTCACTGATTGGTTGAATATTTACAATGAAAGTCATTAGTATTTTTACACTAATGACTTTTTATTTTTCCAGAAAGCCTTTAATTATAAGGAAATAATTAAATTTGGTGATGAAAATAAATGTTCGATTCACTTCATTCCATGTATGGATGCTGTGGTTGTTTATATTAATAAAAGACAACTGATGTGATCTGTCTCTCTCTATAAGTTGATTAGGAAATTTATTGTTGATTTGGATTGAATTATGTTTACTTCACATATTTAAGAAAACCGATTTAATTGGGATTGATCAAAATAAAACCACGGTTCATATTGTTAGGTATTGAGTTTTATATGTAATTCTGTGCTGAAAATAAAGGAGGGCTAGGTCACACAGTTATTTTATAAACGCTCCATTAAACACGAAAAGTGGAGTGAACTCGATAATCCAATATACGATGGAATAAAACATGATTATTACAAAAGCAAAGAAGCACTTAACTCTGTCTACGTTATCCGTGTGTATCGCTCTTGCTGCACAACCTGTTATCGCTAGTGGGTTTGATACCCAAAACGGCGGCACAACGGGTGGTGAAGGAGGGCAAGTTGTTTATGCGACCACAGGTACTGAAATTCATCAAGCTCTGTGTAATCGAGCAAGCAGCGACACGCCGATTATTATTCACGTCGAGGGCACGATTAATCACGGCAATACAAGCAAAGTATCAGGCGATAGCTGTAACACCGCTGAAGATAAAATTGAAATTAAGGAAGTGAGTAATATCTCTCTGATTGGTGTGGGCAACGGTGCTCTTTTTGATGAACTGGGTATTCATCTGCGCTCTGCGTCAAACATCATCATTCAGAACGTTCACGTACGGAATGTGAAAAAATCGGGCTCGCCAACCTCAAACGGAGGTGATGCGATCGGAATGGAAAGCAACGTCTCGAACGTCTGGGTTGACCATGTCACTTTGGAAGCCAGTGGTGGTGAGAGCGAAGGCTATGACGCACTATTTGATATGAAGGCCAACACAAAATATGTGACGCTTTCCTACAGCATTCTACGTAATTCGGGGCGTGGCGGGCTTGTCGGCTCAAGTGACAGTGATAACAACAACGGCCCTGTGACCTTCCACCACAACTATTATGAAAATATTAACTCGCGCACACCGTTATTACGTCATGCCACGGCGCACGCTTACAACAATTACTACAACGGTTTGATTTCCTCTGGGATGAACCCACGTATTGGTGGCCAAATGCGGGCAGAAAATAACTACTTCAAAGACTCCAAAGACCCTCTAGGCACTTTCTATACTGACGACATGGGATTTTGGCAAGTTAGCGGTAATATTTGGGATAATATTGATTGGTCAGAAGACGCCTCTAAACTCCATCCTGCAGGGCCAGATCCAGTATCGACCACGAGTATTGCTATCCCTTATAGCTATCAGTTGGATGATGCGACCTGCGTACCAAGTATTGTTCTTGCTTCGGCAGGTGCGAACACAGGTCTGGCTGTCTCTGACGGCAGTTGTAGTACCACTGAACCAGGTGATGGTGGTGATACCGGAAGTGGTGGAGACGGCGGTGATACAGGTGGCGGTGACACCGGTGGCGGCGATACTGGCGGCACGGGGGAACTCGGGACGAATTTAGCGTTGTCAGGTGATGCCGATGGTAGCTCTAAAGCCAGTGGCACCAGTTATGGCAATGTTATTGACGGTGATACTTCGACTTACTGGTCACCAAGTGGCACAACAGGAACCGTGAGTGTCAAACGCTTAACTTCAACATTTAACACAGTTCGAATCATTGAGCTCAGCGGAACAGAAGGCACAGTGACGTCTTGGACTCTGGTGAATCATGATTCAGGTGCAACCCTAACGTCGGGCAGCAGTCTCAATGACGTGATTACGGTCGGCGATATTAATCCAGCGAAGATCAGTCTGGTGATTAATTCCGCGAGTGATGTGCCGAAAATTGCCGAATTTGAAGTTTACAACCAATAACCGTTTTATGGTTTATTGTACTAAGCCCACTCCTTGTGGGCTTTTTTCGTTAATACGACGTGTTAGCGTTTTCTCCGTATCGCGAATCGGGTAAGGTTAGGGCAGTTAACTGTTTGCGCGATATCTTTATGCTCACTATCCAAAGTCTTTGTGTTAATACCCGTTTATTGCCTCTATCAATTGAGGCGCAGCGTGGCGACGTAATTCATATCCTGGGTCCCAATGGTAGCGGAAAAAGCACGTTTTTATCGGCGGTCGCCGGTGTAATTGATTTTGAAGGAGACGTCTGGCTTGATGAAGAGCATCTCAATGCGTTGTCGATTGAAGCATTAGCGGGCAGACGAGCCTATTTGACACAAAGTGGTAAACCGCCGTTTGACATCGGTGTGGCGCAATATCTATCGCTGTCGATGCCTGCGGGGGTAAACGCGCAAGATAAACACGTTGCAGAGATTGTGGCTGAACTGTGTTCTCTACTCGAATTGGATGACAAATTGCATCGTTCGATTGCACAGCTGTCGGGTGGAGAGTGGCAACGCGTGCGATTAGCGGGTATCTGTCTCCAAGTTTGGCCCTCACTCAACCCTTACGCCAAAATGCTTTTACTTGATGAACCTGCGGCGCCTCTCGATATCGGTCAAGAATCCTTACTTTATCAATTAATCCAGCGTATGGCGGATATGGGGCTGGTGATTCTGATGGCCAATCATGATTTAAATCGATCTTTGCGTTATGCCGATAAAGTTGTGCTTATTCGTGAGGGCGTCATGTTGGAATTTGGTGAAACGAAAACGGTTATGACATCAGAAAAGTTATCGACGCTGTTTGCTACTGATGTGCAACGTGTTGAGTTTAATGGGAAAAATGTCTTAGTGTTTGATTAATTCGGTGCACGATGCACTGTAATGGATCGCTGATTTTTTACGGCTTTTTAGGTGAAAATGCCAAACCCTTAAAAATCAGTAAGTTAAGTTTTTTAAAAAGTTGGCATGAGGTTAGCATTATAGAAAGTGATACATTCTCGTTCTTGTTAGGCTTTATGTCATTTCTTGACTATGACATTTACGCGCCACCCCGGTCTCCCTGAGGTGGCGCTTTTTTTATGCTTTTTCAATAGGTTACTATTTTGTTTTACGATGGGTTCCACTCAAATTGTTATTGAGTTAAAGCCACTAAATCAGCAGGGCGATAGTAAACCGATTTTAGCACTTTGCCTTGACGGATTGTTTTCCCCTCAGCGACAAAATCTTGTGCACATTTCGCAATAATGTAATCGCCTTTTTGTACCGCCATCAGAGTGATGCCTTGTTGAGCGTAAAAGGCTTCTGTTTCCGCATACTCTTGTTCGCTGCGGCATACTTTACTCATATTACTTGAGTGTACTTCATCCCAGCATGGCACGAAGTCGATCCCGCGGTTGACTGCAACGTTGAGCAACAGATCAATCAGGTAACTGATCGCAAGATTATCTTCAACCTGACTTTGGCCCAAATGGACTAAACGACCCATTAGGACATACACGGTATCGACAATCGCATCAGCCTGCTCAACCTTAGAATCGGCCTCAGCTAATTCAGTTAACTCTTCGATAGCGAGCGAGGTATGCAACGTATCGCCTTTTTGATCGAGCGTACTTGGCGCTGCGACAGGGAGGTCAAAGGTAGAGCGAAACTCCGTGATGTCTTGATACAGATGGTCGTATAGTTCTTGAGTCAATTTTGATAGGTGCATTCGCTTAAATCCGAATTAGTAACAATGATCGCGTCATACTAGCAAAGCCAGCAAGCAGGCGCTATTCATCGACAGCAATTTCTGCGCTGTCAACCAGCAAGCTATTCCTCTCGCACTATTGATGGCTATGATTTGAATAGATAGGGGAACAGCGCTTTACGCTGGGCTTCGCTCAGTGACGACACACGTTCAATATTATTTTCGGGTATGGCTTCTGGGTCTGGGTAATGGCTCAACACTTTTTCCATACTGGCTTCGCGAATCAAATGGAAAATAGGATACGGCGAGCGGTTAGTCAGACTCTCGGGGTCATCGGGTTGGCATCCTGCAAAACAGTAATCTGGATGAAAAGTCGCGACTTGATAAGTCCCTTCCCAGCCTTGCTGACGAATAATCGCTTCTACCCAGTCAATAAAAAGATTGTACTCGTAAAAATCGCTCAGCATATTTGGAACCACAACCAATGTGGTATCCAGCTTATCACTGGGTATGTTATCGAGGTCAATGAACTGGGTGAGGATGTCTTCTAGCAGGCCTTCATCTGTGGCCGCGTCGCTAACGAAGATACGAATCTGCTGGTTACGTTGCGGCTTAGCCGCAAATGGGCATAAATTTAGGCCAATCACCACGTCTTCAAGCCAAGTATTTACCTTATCGGCGATGTTTTGATTTGAAGCACAATGCGTAACAGGTTGTTGATGCTGAGTCATAAATAAGCAGTTTTTAATGGATAGTTATAAAATGGTGACTGGCGTGCAGCATACCAAATTAAACCGTCTCTAGCTTGGCTTTTGTGCGCTGTTTACTTTCCATACTTTTAAGTCGTAAGCAAAATGTAAACACTAAGGCGTACAGTACTAAACCTCCGCCGATCACACCGGACCAGCGCTGAACTTGCCAGCAGTAGATAAGAAAGAAACCGCCTAAGCTTCCACCGATGTAATAATGAACCAAATACAGTGCAGTGGCGGTGGCTTTAGCGTGCGTTGCCTTTTGGCTGACCCAAGCGTAAGCCAAGGTGTGAGTAAAAAAAGCGCCAAAGCTAATGAGCATGAGTCCAAGTAACATAGTCGGCAGACACTCAAAATAAGCGATAAGCATACCACTAAGGCTGATACAAGCCCCAAGTAACATACCATTGAGCTGCGAATGACGCAGGCTCCAGCGCCCCGATAATTTTGAGCTCACTGTCCCACCCAAATAACATAAGAAAATTAAAGACGCTAAGCCGACGGGTAAATTATGGGGTTCCGCTACCAAGCGAAATCCCATCACAGAGTAGAGATTAACGAAGAGCGCGAAGTTGGCACCACCGATTAACATTGCCACCACGATCACCGGATTTTTCATGTGAGTGATCAGTGATCGATTGTGCGAACGCAGCATACCACGCTGAGGCGTGAAGTGACGCTGCGCAGGTAGAAGCCAAAACACCACAAGAATACCGACTAACGTAATCCCCATCATCATCATCACAGCAAAGTGCCAACCGAATGCATCGGTTAAGTTACCTCCCATGATTCGCCCGGTGATGCCGCCTAATGAGTTAGCTGCAATATAATTACCAATTGCTTGGCTAAAAGCTTTTGGTTCTAACTCTTCAGCCATATAAGCCACGGCAACAGAAGCAAAAGCGGCGATCGCAATCCCCATTAATGCGCGGCAAACCACGATGATCCAGAATTGATTGGTAAGCAGCATTAACCCGCCAATCATTGGCATCGCAAAAAGCCCAATCAGCATGACTCTTCTGCGCCCGAAGGATTCAGAGCTCACCGCCCAAGGCACTAAGCTGACTGAGAGCGCCAACGTGGCCGCTGCGAATACCCAGTTAACCTGAGTTTCTGATAACGAAAAATGTGCCGCCATCGTCGGCAGCATCGGCTGAAAAAGGTAGAGGTTACAGAACACGAGAAATGAGCCGAGCGCTAAACTTAAGGTCACTTTGTGATATTCGCTACTGCCTAATGAAATCATACGGAGTCTCGGGGAAATAGGGGTTAAATTGTCTTTCTGTGAGCAAACTATCAATGTTCTCTGGATATATAAAATATATTAAAATTATTAGTTCGATATATTTTATATATAAGGTGTAAATTCATTGGAAAGTCGTCAACTTCGTCACTTTGTCGCGGTGGCAGAACATGGCAGCTTTACTGCCGCTGCAAAAGCACTACATATTGCTCAGCCGGCATTGAGCATTTCGATTAAAAAGTTCGAACAGCAGTTGGAGGTTGAACTGTTTCGTCGAGAGGAGCGTCAAATTGCGTTGACCAATGAAGGGGTGACCTTATTTGAACATGCTAAACGAATTCTGCAGCAGTTAGACGATGCGCAACTTGCGGTGGACGAGCTTAAAGGACTGGAAAAAGGAGAGGTTAAATTAGGTGCACCCAGTATGATGGGATCTTATTTTTTTCCCGAAGTTCTGATGGCATTTAAGAGCCATTACCCAAACCTCAAGTTGACGCTCATTGATGCGGGAACACGTTCTATTCGGCAAATGCTGCTCGATGGTGAGCTTGATCTCGGGGTCATCGTCAGTGAAGATGTGATCGATGAACTTGAAACCGACCATCTACTCGAGGCCGAAATGGTGGCGGTAGTTGGGAAGCAGCACTCCCTTGCGGAGAAAAGCGTGATGGATTTTCAAACCTTTTTCGAACAAGAACTTGTTATGTTTAAGCCTGGCTATTTTCACCGTGAGTTCATTGAATCAAAAGCGAAAAAACACGGCTATAAAATGGATTTCTCATTTGAAACCAACTTGTTACCTATGATTCTAAGCATTGTTAAGCACGAATTTGCGATTACCTCGTTATTAACCTTGGTCACCGATAACGAACCGGAAGTGAAAGGCATCTCATTTGAACAACCCGTCACGTTCAATTTGGTATTAGCGTGGCGCAAAGATGGTTACTTATCAAAGGCAGACCAGACGTTTATCGAGTTTGTAAAACGCTATGTTTAAGATGTCTATTTTCCTCGATAAAGCTTATCGAAACTGGCAGGATTCCACCCAATCATAATTCGGTCACCGACTTTTAACACTGGCAGCGATCGTGCGCCAATCGCATCGAGCTCTTTACGACCACGCTGCATTTTGGCGTTACATAAACGATACTGAATCCCTTTACTGTCGAGATAGCGCTGCGCATCTTTACAATGAGCACACTTGTCTTTGATGTATAAAACCACGCGTTTCTTCTGCATTACGTTTAATTTTTCCTATATTATTGATTTATATTGATTTTATGGTTTCTTGCTTTTAGTCTAATACCGTTTAAAACCGACTAAAACCGAGGGTTTCTGATGAGTGTCGCCACTTTGTCGCCTCAATTTTCAAGAGGATTTAGCTCTATAGCCTGGACTAAATGTTCGGGGGCGAAGTGGGCATAAGTCATGGTTTGTTCAATGTTTTGGTGGCCAAGAATTCGCTGCAGAACCAATATGTCTCCACCATTCATCATAAAATGGCTTGCGAACGTATGGCGAAGTATGTGGGTCGCTTGTCCACTGGGTATCGACTTTGGTAACGCCCGTTTCACACATTCCCACGCTGTATAGTATCGAACATTAAATACGATATGCTCAGAGACTGCGTTTTCGATAATCTCACGATGTAGATTCTTCGATATCGGTATACTGCGGTTCTTTTTACCTTTGGTATCGGTAAAGGTCAATTTACAATTTGATATTTGGCTGTGCTTAAGTGCCAAAGCTTCACCAATACGTGCCCCCGTTGCTAAGCAAATCTTGCAGGCTATCAAAATCTGAGCTGATTTTGGACTAATATCGGTTCGAACAGCATCTAAGAACGGTGGTATAGCCTCTTTGCGCAAAAAGGCCATTTCTCGCTCTGATGTTTTTATCAACTCAATATCTTTGACAGGGTTTTCTTGTTTCCATTCACCAATTTTGATCAACCTGTTGAACAGGGACTTAAAAGTTTTAAGTTCAATATTATGAGTCGTCGCTGAGACTGCGATATCTTGTCTCGTTGGTTGAAGGCGAACGCGATTAGCGCGGTAGTTCAAATAATCTGAAGCAGTCAGTTGGCTAGCGATAGGGTTTCCAAGCATCTGGATGGTTTTGTTAAGTACACGGTAACTTCGATGCCCAGTTTTCACAGTTTTCCCGTGCATGAGCCACCAAGTGTCAAGGAGGTCGCTTAAACGGCGATGATCGGTTTTTTCACCAAGCCAAGGTTTATCGTGAACCTCTCGCATGATGAATTGCTCATATGCCGTCGCTTCACCTTTGGTCGCAAAGCGTTTACGAACGCGTTTACCTCTTCGGCCCTGAGGGTAACACTCACAAAGCCATGGCTTTTTACTGCTGTCTTTAAGATTGCGGATACTCATAAATACGCATGAATACTGTTTTTATATACAGTATTTGTGTGGGAGAGATTTTGCAATGTTTAAATCTGTTGCAAACGAACAAAGATGATTGCGGCTTTCTTTTGACAAATAGAAGAGCATCGTTTCGGTAAGCCCCAAGACTCTCTTTTTTGGAGAGGAGATACTACATTATAAATAGCAGGACACCTTCTCCAGATGATGTTTGTTTGGATGGAGCGAAGCAGAAGATATTCTACAAACGTACTGAGCGGCTTTCGCTTAAAGAGGCACTTGCCATTTATAAGCAGAGATATTGTATAGCTGAGATATTATGATTGGTGTGATGTGTGGAGAAGGCCGAACGCCTTCATCGGTTAGCGGAAGGCGATTAGGCGGCAATTCACTTTTCAACTATTTTTTAAGTTTATTTAAAAATTTCAGGTAACAACAAACTAGTACTTATATTTAATTTTATTTATCCTCCGGTAAAGCAAGTTCAAAGGATTAAATGAGGTTTTTCCTCGCTTTACATTTGCGATACTTTGTACTCCATTTCGTCTAACGGCAATACCTAAATCACTTAAAAAGCCAGATACTCCAGATAACTTATAAATTGAAATCCACTTATCCACTGGCTGAACCATACCGGATACTCTTAAGTTGTTTAGTAAAGTATTGGCCGTTTCAGGTGTAATCCCATAGCAACGAATTGGAAATGCCTTATTTGCTTTAAGTTCATTGAATAAAACTGGCTTGTTAATAGATTTGCCTAACTCTTTTTCATAATTAGTAAATGAAATCAATCCACTGCTAACGATTTGGTTGTAAACGTCCTCGCTTAAAAGTATTGATGGGTCTTCTACAAAGTCAGCACTATCTTCAATAACAATACTTATTTCTTTAGATTTGGATATGCGCTCCCAAGCTCTAGAATGAGTACTAAAGGCACCAAACTCCCCAAGCATCAATGCCTTTTTTCTAAATCTTAAAGAGTCTTTCGAAAATTTATCTTCAAGCTCTTTGAGTTCATCTACACCTAAAGAATCGATGAACTCAAACTCGATATCATTAAGAAGGGACTCCAAATGCTGGACTCGTTCTTCATTACGAGTTGTAAGCACATATACCTTGACTTTCTTTTCCATAAAAACATTACTTAATAATAATAAAAAACAGCACATCATAGATTTAGACGTGCTAGCAATATTGTGAGTTATTCCTAATTATAGGGACTGTTTAGTCTTCGAAATACAAAGAACCTGACATAAATATTATAAGCTTGCCAAGGCTTGATGTTAAGAAAAGATATGAATTTATTCACACAATAATGCCGTGGTTTATGTCTATGTCACTAAAAAGGTGAATATTTTCAAAGTCTTAGGTTAGAGTTGGTTAGCTCCTACTAAAGCTTTCGCATGGTTGATTTCGCTCAGTTACTTTTATTCATGATACAAATTATTTTCGCCGAAATCATTGAAGCGCATGAAAAGTAAATTTTTCAGATGCTAAATCGTACGCGAAATATATCGCTTAAGTTAATTTTAATATTTTTTGGGTTTTACTTTACTTACATTATAATTGATATGAATTTATTGTTTACTCAAAATTACAGCTACTCGACCAATCACTTTTATATCCTCATCCAGAACTTCGACTGTTGAACTTCCGAAAACTACTGCAAGTTTTTTTGGCAATCGTTGAACGTAATTTATGGATAAACGTCCATTCATATCAATCAAATATTCACCACTCATTGCATCATTGAATCGTTTATCTATCAGAAAGCGTCCTTCGTTTGTTTCTATTTCAACAGTTTTATTCGCTTCCAGTTCCCATGATTTAAACATGCGCTGTGCATATGGCATTTCCCCTGTTGGTAAAAGCTGGCCATTCGTCAAGCAAAAACTCTTAATCGCTACAATGGCTAACTGCGGATTCTCTTTCTCAGGGGCTGCTGGAGCATTATCTACCCTAGATGTTTGCTTATCACTCCAAAAAGAATGATGTAATTCGGCTTCTGGATAGTCGCTAGGGAGAATTAGCTCTTTAACTGGTATGCCTGTACGTAAATGAGTTCGAACAACTAGTTCGTGAGAGTTCCTGTTGTGTGAGTTCCAAGTACTAAACGTCGTTTTAGGCACGCCATAGATTTGTGCTAGATCGCCAAGAGAGTTTACTCCGTTGATCTCTTTTAGTTTATCAGTGAATGCCTCGCCTTTGATGTAATCAAAAATAGCCAATTTTGCACTCATAATCGTTCACCATAATGTGATTGATTTCAATTTTGTACGAAAATACGTTGACCGTACGAAAAATCGGATCAATACTAAACTTGTTTTCGGATGTTACGCCGACCAAAGCAATAGACAGCCGATGAAGATAGATATAAATGCAAGGATATCACCATGTTAACTTACAAGATACCACCTCTAAGTCCCTATGTGACCTACGAAGAATACTCACGCCTTACTGGCCTACCGATGGGCACCATCAAACAGTACGTTACTGAAGGTCGCGTCATCATCAAACCTAAAGACAAGCGTCGAGATAAGCCATTGATAAACATGGTTGCGATGCACGAACTAGCGGCACGTGAAGCTATCGCTGTCTTGGGGTAGTTCATGTGTTTTGTTTCTCTCATACCGACTAAAACTTACTGCCCACTTTGGCTTCATGTATTTGCCTGGGCAGTCATTTGCGTTCCTCCGTTGCTTTAAGGATTCTCAAACATGGATGAAAACAATGCCATGTACAGTTTACGTGAGCTCAAACAAAACGCGTTTGACGAAGCTTGCTGTGCATTTGCAACTAATCACAACATGTCTGAAGTCGCTCGAAAGATGGAAATGGGCGAGGCGATGCTACGTAACAAACTAAACCCAGCTCAGCCGCACAAGTTGTATGCCATTGAGCTGGCATGGCTTTGTTATCACTCTGGTGACTACTCGATTCACAACGTTCTTTATAAGGACTTAGGAACGGTCACCGTTGCGCTACCGGAAAGCTCAGAAGAGAAGAACTTTATAGAGCGCACGTTAATGAACAGCGCGCTCGGTGGTGAGCTCTCTGGCGATGCAATGCAAATGTGCAGCGCAGAACGCTTACCTCGTTCAGTCAAAAATAAAACGTTAGCCAAGGCCCATGCCGCTCTGGGCAACCTCGTTTTAATGATTTCCGACCTTGAAAACCGCACCACCGGCGTGACCCCCATGCTTTCTATGGGAATGGACTTTGTCGTCAATGGTGCGCCGATGCCTGGCTTAGCTTAAGGAGTCACCATGAATAATCTAGTCACAGTTCAACCAGAAACCTTGCCGACAGCTCAAGAAAGCATTGCGGCTTGTAAATCGCTTTTCAATGGACGACATACTCGCGCCACGTTGAAGGGGATGTGGAACAAAATGCCACCACGTTTTCGCGGAATGATTCTAATCGCTGGCGACCTTAAAGCGGCGGAACACGTTCGAGAGTTTGATAGCTTCACCGACTTAGAGCTCACCAAAATTCGTCGTGGTATGCAGCTAATAAAGGAAATGTCCGTCGAGTTTGATAGCAAGCTGGGCGACGTTCGCCGCCTCAAGCATTACCAATTCAGTAATACCCATTAAACCTTGCCAACCTTTGCCCCTGTAACCGGGGGCTTTTTTTCGCCTTGATGTAGGAGTCTAAAAGTGAATAACACGATTACTGATATCGCATACAAAAGAGCGATCCTTGCCACACTGAGTAGCCTGACCGCGTTGGCTTTCGATAGCGCTGATATTGTGACCATTCGAATTGAGTACTCGTCAAGCCTGCACTTAGTCAATGTGATCGTTTTCTCTCAGTTCACAACACATCGAATCAACCATGCCGTCATGCTCGAAGCAGACAAAGCCCTAGAGGATTTGCTGAAAATAGAAGATGACCTAATCGACCTCATTGCTCAATACCGTGATCAAAAGGAGGAAGCGTGATGCAATACGCCGCGATAACCCTTTGTCCCGATGGCGGAATCGTTCGTCATGAAGAAACACAAGAAGTCGCCAATGTCCTTATTGGTGAATTCGATTCGCTGCAAGACGCCGTCAATCAAGCCTGTATTGTTCTGAATTGCAGTGTCCTAAATCCAGCTGACCGCGGGATCATCAGTAAAGGTCGCGGTAAAGGCGGGTTTATGTTGATGACTACGCAAGAACTTATATCAGCATGATCCCCAGAGCTGAATCGACCGAAATCGAACTCTTTGACTTCCCATGGCAAGCCCCTTTAACACCTGTTGAAGCGGGCTGCTTGGCGTCTCGGTTTTCCTCTTACCAACCCGAGCCCGAAGACCTTTCTGTCATCGAACGCCAAATGTTCGAAGTAAACCCCCGTGATCATGAATGGCGCAAAAAGTTCTTTCAGGATGTGCCGATGTACTTAGCCAAGTATTTTGCCAAACGGTACATTGAGCTCTGTAAAAAGGCCGGCGCGAAAGTCGCAAATACATTTCTACGTCAAAAAATGGCACCGGCGACTGAGCGTGTCCGTTTAGTCATGCAGAAATACAAAGCACTACCAACGACACACAAAGTGGCTTTATTGTCTAAAGAGCACGGTGAGGACGTAGACTCATTTCACCCCGTGTTTTTTACAGAGTATGGCCATCCTGAAGATATTGAGCGCAAGCAAACTTCATTTGATTTTGAGCAAGCCGAAAAGAACCATAAGAGTGTAAGAAACCGGGTCCTTGCGGAGCTTGAGCAAGATGAACTGCGAGAAATGGCGTTCAAAATCTCAGAGATAATGAACTCTCGCTTTCAAGTAATCAGTCGAAAAATTTCAAAGCTAGACGTTGAAGCCATCAACAAAACCTTGCCAATCCGTGAACACTATATACCGGAGGTCGACGGGTATGAGCAACTGGCTCAATTTGTCGAAGAATTCGGCATTAAAGCGCCTCGCAAATACAAAAAGCAAAATGAACTCTCAGCGCTGAATGATATTTCACGCATGATCAGCGACAAATGGTGGTTCGATAGGCTCGTGAAATCTCGCAAAATTATGCGCGAGCATCTCGCCATTGCAATGGGCCAAGTATCTTCAAAAGCCTCACCGTATGCTTCTTGGGACTGCGTTCGTGAGCACCAGGATCAACAAAAGCGCAACTGGGCTTATATCAAGCAGCGTGAGCTCTTTGATGAAGAGACCGGTGAGCAAGCTGATCTTGCTGAGATGGTGCTAAAGAGCGTATCGAATCCCGCTATCCGCCGGCACGAACTCATGGTGCGTTGCCGTGGTTGTGAGGACATTGGTAACGAACTGGGTCTGCAAGGTTTGTTTCTCACTCTCACTACGCCGTCCAAATATCACAATTCCTACAAAAAGGGTGGATTCATTGACCACTGGAGCGGAGCCAGCCCACGTGACGCTCAGTTATACCTCAATAAGGTTTGGCAGCGTATCCGTGCCAAGTTAGGTCGTGACGAAATCCGTTGGTTTGGTGTTCGTGTCGCAGAGCCTCATCATGATGGTACGCCACATTGGCACCTGTTGATTTGGGTTAAGCCGCAAGAGGTTACCCGAGTGCGTGACATCTTCATTTCCTACGCCACGCTCGAAGACCGCCACGAACTCCATCCAGAGCTTGAAAAAGAAAAGAAAAAGCCATTTCGAAAAGGGGCATACGTTGGCCCAATGGATTATCGACCACGTTGCGACTTTGGCTTGATTGACCCAGAGAAAGGCACAGCCACAGGCTACATCGCCAAATACATTTCTAAGAATATTGACGGTTTCGCGATGGATGACGACGTTTCGGACGAGACCGGCAAATCAGTCAAAGACATGGCGAAAAACGTCAGTGCCTGGAAAAGTCGCTGGCGCATTCGCCAATTTCAATTCTTTGGTGGGGCGCCAGTGACAACCTATCGAGAGCTGCGCCGTTTTGCCAACCACAACAAAAAAGCCTTTATGGACTACCTCTTTATGCAAGAGCGCGTCGACTTACTCACGCTGTATTCGATGCTGCAACGTGAATTGGTGGGACCC
The DNA here is from genome assembly GCF_042428525.1 of Vibrio olivae. NCBI lineage: Bacteria > Pseudomonadati > Pseudomonadota > Gammaproteobacteria > Vibrionales > Vibrionaceae > Vibrio > Vibrio olivae. Next base: position 1,019,637 of record NZ_JBHMEP010000001.1, on the reverse strand, counting down.
ATCAAGCCAAGTCGTTTAATTAGTAATAGAGAGCTGATTGAGGTGATTGGCCATCGCTATCAGGCTCGAGTTAAAAGCGGTGATGCCAGCGTAATCGACACGCTAAAAGCGGCCGATGAGGGCAACTGGCAAGGCTACATCATGGGGCAGGGCGGACCATTCGTAAAACGCGATGATTTACTGATCGTGAACTCGTATGAAGTGTTGCCATTTGCCTCTCCTCACGGTGAAGAGGTCCGCAAAATTGAAGGGTTCAAAACACCAGAAACCACCATTAAAACTCGCCTTAAAGTCTGGACGATTCAAAAGAAAGATGAAGCTGAAGCGTTTTCCAAAGGGAGCGAAGCGACCGCAATTGGCGGCTCTGCCGCCTCTCGGAGTTCTGTCAATAACTGTACGGAGCACCGCGAAGGTCAAGTCTGCGATCAGCTTAATCGGTTACTCAGTCCAAACCAAAAACTGGGTAAATCTCCACCTGTTTATGATGAGCCGGCTATTTCTGCGTTACTCAAAGGCAGCAGTTTAAAAATCGATGAAGAGAAAAGTATTCAAATCCGCCCAGTGGAGGTAGATGAGTACGGTAATCGAAGACCCGCTCAGTTAGTCGAAGTTCGGAGAGAGGTTACCGATAGCCAAAATTGGACACACTTTGAAGGGTGGGATAAGGCTTTAGAAAATGTCGAAAGGAGTGAATACAGGCAGCCGAACTTATCCATATTTCCAGAGTTAGACACTGATTGGCCAATGACGGAGTAACGTATTTACCCACATCATTTTTATATCGCCATTTTCTAATGTAAAAGGACTAATTAATTCATGGTAGAAACCTGTATATATATACAGTATATTACTGATGAGGTTGGTAAGGATATTGATATGTCAGACAAAAATGAATTATTCAAACAAGCACTAGAACTGGTGATCGATGGCGTTGCGTTAAGTGAAAGTGGTGCAGGAAGGTACATTGCAGGGCGCTATATACTCACTTTATTGATAGCTGATAACCCTGGACTCGTTGACGCAGAAAAAATAAAAGCCATTCAATCGATAATTGCAATGGCTGATGAGCAGGAAAGTCCAGCGTTTAAACTATAGCATCGATAGCTGGTGTTGAAGCTCTTTGCGTTGTTCTGGGGGTAAGGCTTGAACCATATTAAAGGCAAGTTGTGATGTCGTTTTCGCACTTGGGCTTAAAGTGTGACTATAAGTTAGGTTCATAACAAAGCTATGACCACATTCAGGTTCGCTACAAGAACAATATAAATCGGTATATTTAGAACTGATTCGGTTCGACTTTTGAATGCAACTTTTCGCGCCACACTCAGGGCAAAATACTCTCATTGGGCTACCTAATGCTTGCTGATTGACTGTTTGATATTACGTCATTTAACTGTGTTTTTGTACAGTTTTCTGAGACAAAAAACGTCATTTTACCTACAATATCAGTGATTTTTTAAATGAAACCTAGTGTATATTTTATGGTTTGTTTTTATACAATAATGGACAAATTCATGGCTTCACTAGGTTATTGCGATATCAGTAATTTTAAGTTGACTCCAAAAAGCAAACACGCGGTGGCAGAAATACAAGGTATCATGGATGCTGGTAACCTCATGGCTGGCGTGTTAGCGGCGACGCCGTTTTATTATATTTTTGGTTCGCCGGGCATCACGAATAGCCCTTTTGAAAAAATGATAACAATCAGAGAGTATGACTGGGAGCAACTTGGTCAATCTATGGCTTCTGTACCCAAGATTGTTAAAGGTCGTATTTATAAGGTTGCCGAGCCTATGACTTGGTCAACTAACGGACAAGAACGTAAGTTTTGGGAGTGTGTTTCAAATGCGTCATTATAAAGTACTTATCCTTCTAGCTTTATTAACGGGCTGCAGTAGCGAAGTGGATACTGAAAAACGCATCACCAATTGGGTCCAGAAAAGTGATCAGTGTGTCGCGGATGCTCGAGCGAGTGAATTCAGTTTTCCTAGTGATGAATGGTTTGATGCGCTTCCTTTAGAGCAAAAACGTAATGTTGTTGTTTATATTTACCAAGAAAGATTAACTAATTGTTTTGGGCCGGAAGCTCAGTCTTTGAAAACGGCGCTTGAGAAACATGACAACCAAACCTTGCTGGAGTTTTTCGATGGTTACGGAGCGTTTGAGGAGCCCGATGAAAGCCGTTTAGAAGGGGTGAACAAAGAAAAAGTAGCGATTTTTTCTAAGAACATTCCACTCTTTAACTTGGGGAAAGTAGGTCAGGAAATTCCTCTCCATGATTGATATAGAGGCGGTTAATAAATAGAAGATACTGATATAAATTAGACGGATAAATTCGAATGAATAAATTCATTTACTTCTTTATGTTTTTTTTATCATTTAAAGCATGGGCCTATCCTATGCAAGAACTATATGAAAAACTAGATATTACATCATTTAATAGTTCTTTAATGCCCATGATAGATTCTAAGTATGAATATAAAAATTTTAAAGATATCAATCAATTAGCTACTTCCATAACGGAAGATGAGATAATTATCGATAGTGAGTATTGGAAGTACTCTTTAAAAGTGATCAAGGTTAAAGGTTCTGATTTTTATGTTTGCTTCTCTGACAAAGCAAAAATGGGTTCCTATGATGCTCAATCACCTATGGTGCTCCGTAAATATAACGATATCTATATGGCTACGGCACGTAGAACAGCAGTTTGTGAAGAGTATGCTCGGTAAAAATATCACCGTGACTGGTAAAAGAGGCGGTTATTCCGCCTCTTTTGTTATTGTATCAAATTGAAGCTGCAGTGGTGGGTTACGCATGATTTCGGGGTCGCTGTTTACCTCATCCATAATGAGCTGGCACACCGGAATGATTTCATCTTTTGCGTACTCACTACCAATTTTCGTCGGGTCACCTAAGCTGGTTGTCCCTTGTGGAATAATGCCGGCTTTACCCACAGGGAAGCGGTGGCCCACTAAAATATCCTGGGCGGTAATGTTCTTAATTCGCTCAAACTCATCTTTCGTGGCGATGTCGCCAACGGGGATTAACTGAATGCCTTTTTCTCCGCCGTTTGGAATATTCACAAACATACTACGAAAATTCCCCACGCCTTTTGAACTCGCAATCTTCTCTTTGAGCATTTGCTCGTCGTCATCGCTGAGGTTGGGGTCCGTGGCGTAAAAGATAAAGCCCATGTGCGCGCCGTTCTTGTAGTAGCGGCGACGAAATAGCGTGGCGTCTTTGTTCAGTAAGCTGCTTTGCAAACTGCCTAAGTAATCAGGCAAGCCATAAATCTGCTGCTGCAAATCTTCTTGAGGTAAGAAAATGATGTCTTTGGCTTTATAGGTGCGCTGAGTAAAGTCACGTTCTAAAAGCGCAAAATCCCCATTTTTGCGGCGGCGTAGGTACATACTCGGCAGCGGGAACAGGCGAACCACACGGCCAAACCCATCACGAATCTTAAGAAACGCCGCATCCCCAAAGGTAAAGTAGTTATTACAAAAGGCTTGCACGTGCCGGCGCTTGGCGCCGCCTTTCACAAAACGCGCTGCGACGTAATTGGCGCGCGCCTTTAATAGCGAACCATGATAGGCATTCGCGCGCGAGGTTTCGGCGAGGCCTAGGCGAGAAATCGGTGGCTCCCAATAATCCTCGCCTTCGTTGTAATAGAGCTCAGAGTACGAGGTCATCCAACTGTTGGCGTCGACGGCTTCCGATGACGAATCGATATGATAAGCCGACGTTGAGGCGTCGCTAGGTTGGTATTGCGTAGTCAGTGTGTCGGTCATGCTGCAGTGGCCCAGGTTGATTTTGTTGGTTTGGCGTGGTCTAACGGCTCATTAATGATCGCGTGGGAAATCGCCCAGAACGCGTCGGCGTGCCCGGTGGTTTCGCTGCGCTCGGCTTTAAAGGTCATGGCGTTGCCACTTTGGGTCGGTACCCGTTTGATGGCCATGAACGCCATTGCGATGTCTTTGTGCTCGGCATCGAATTGCAGACGCTTGGCCTCAACAATGTCGATCATCTTCATCACCAAACGGTTTTTGTTTTCGTTGCTGTAGTGAATAGCGTGCGCTTCACGGGGATGGCGTTTACTGATGAGATCCCACACGCCGCCGCCAATGCCGGTGGTATCGATGCCGATGTACGAGACTTTGTAGCGCTCAAACACTTTATCGATTTCCGCGACGTGGTATTGAAAGTTGAGTCCTTTCCAATAATGCTTTTCGAGAACTCTGAACTTTTCGCCCGGTACCACGGGCGGTGCTATCACCACCAGACACGCGTTGTCTCGAGTGCGGCTGGGGTCGTAACCCAGCCATACTTCGCGCCGCGCAAAGGGCGATTTGGTTTTGGGTTTAAAGTCCTGCCATTGGGCCGAATCCACCATGCCTTTTTCCAGGTCGGAGAAACGGAAGACGGAGAGGGCGCCATCGACAAAAATACACATAAAGAGGTTATCGAAATCGTCTTTACTGTATTCGTCCTGCAGCTCTTCAATATCAAATAAATCACAGCCGCCGGCTGCCGCATCCTCGATAGTGACGACGTAACGCCACTGTTTGTCGGGGCAGAGCACGCCGCCTTTTCGGTATTCATCAAAAGTCGGAAATTCAATGTTGGCGCGCGAGTCTTTGCCTTTTCGCCATTGGTCACCGGTCCAAAACGGATACGCCTGGTGCATTTTCGATGACGGCGTTGAGAAATAAGTTTTGCGCCATTTCTTGTGAGTGGCCATCGCCGAGGCCAGTTTGTTCAACTCATCAAATTTTGGGATCCAAAAGTACTCATCGACGTAGACGTGGCCATGATAACTTTGCGCGGTTTTGCTGTTGGTCGATAGAAAGCGCAGCTCGGCGCCATTGGATAGAATAATCGGGTTCCCACTGAGTTCGATGTCTAAGAACTCTTTGGCGATGGCGATGATGTAGCTGCGAAACACTTCGGCCTGGGCGCGCGAGGCGGATAAGAATATCTGGTTATCGCCGGTTAAAATCGCATCTTCTAACGCTTCACCACTGAAGTAATAGGTGGCGCCAATTTGGCGTGACTTGAGAATATTGCGAATTCGCTGCGTAATGTTGTCGCGCATGATGTGTTGATATTCAAACAGCGAATCATGCCAGGTCGCAAAGTCTTCGATCGCCAGCTCACTAATGTCATTTTTCTTGCGCGCCTTTTTCTTCTTATTTGTATCTGTTTCGCTCTTTTGACGAGGGCGTTGGCGTTCTTGATGCTTTCGATGTTGCTCTTTGCTTTGACGCGACGGCTCATCTTGCTGCTTTTCAAGGGCGCGCTGTTTTTTCAGTGCGGCGTGATGTTTGATCAGCCGATCTAACATATCAAGCTGGTTCTTGCTCGGCTCGGGCAGCTCGAGCAACGTCTGAATGCGATTGGAAATCGCCTCATCGATGGTTTGTTCACGCAGCATATCGCGCCAACCAAATTTATCGGCCCAGTAATAGAGAATGCGCTCATTACCCAGCTTTAATTCGGTGGCGATTTCGCGTGGCGTCCAAGCTTTTAAGTAAAGCGCTCGGGCGGCTTGTCGTACTTCGGGAGAATAGGCCATACGCGCATCATACGCTGTGAAATGTGCCAAATGACGGACTCAAATTCGGCGTGCTTCGGATACGGCTTGTATCCGAATTGACCCGAACACAATCGGCTGAAAGCCGGCATTCAAAGGCGTATTGTTGGCCGTATTCGATAGGCATTTGACGCAATTGAGCTAGGCAAATTACGACAATGAGCAAAACCAGTGATTGGAAAATTGTTGCCACTGAGGGCGCGACCGTCGATGGTCGCCAAATCAGCGCAGCGCAAATTAAAGAGATGGGCGAGTCCTACTCGCAAGATGTGTATCCCGCTTTAATTTGGCCAGAGCATTCGCGCTCACATTGGAATGTGTTTGCTGGCAATAACTGGGGGGAAGTGCCCGAAGTCAAAGCCGAAAAGCGCGGCGGCAAAATGCGCCTGCTCGCCAAAATTACCCCAAACGACTATCTACTCTCGGCCAATAAGAAAGGTCAAAAGCTTTACTCATCGATTGAATTGCATCCCGATTTTCAAGGCACCGGGCGCGCGTACCTCGTCGGTCTTGCTGTGACTGACTCTCCTGCATCCACGGGGACGACGCGCCTGACCTTCTCACGCCAAGAAGGCGAAACGCATGAAATTGAAACCGACTCGCTCGAGGTGATTGAGCTCAGTGAATTTTACACCTCAAGCCGTTTAGCGGCCGCGTTCGCCACACTTGCAAGCCACTTCCAATCTGGCGGTGAGCTGCCCGCGCTGACTCCCGCCGAGCCTGAACCAGAGGACACCACCGTGACCGAAGAAGAACTTAAGGCCGCACTGAAAGAGAACTTTAGTGCGTTCAAACAAGAGCTGAAAGACGAACTCAAGCAAGAATTCGCGCAGCCAAGCCCAGAGCCTGAGCCTGAACCGTCTAATGATATGGCGGCGCAGTTCGCGGCCACGCTGGATGACAAACTCAATCCACTGCTTGAAAAAGTCGAGGGATTGGAAAACAAATTCGCCGAGCTTGCCAATGAAGTGCCTGGGCAAGAGCCACAGGGTACCGGCGTTGATGACAAGTTCTCTACCGCGGAGATTTTCTAAATGTTGAATGCGATTTCGACCAAATACCTTCAAGAATACACCGCGGCGACGCTGTCGGCCGCCGGCGCTGATGCCGGCGTTGGCATGTTTAATCTCACGCCGCCAATGGAAACCAAACTGCGCCAGGCGATTATGCTCTCGGACGCGTTCCTTGGCATGATTTCGTTGCTGCCCGTGCAGCAAATCAAAGGCCAAGTGGTCGATGTTGGTAACGACGGTCTCTCAACTGGTCGCGGTGATGGCGAGCGTTTTAGTGTCGAAGTGGGCCAAAGTGGCAACACCTACGAGCTGGTGAAAACCGATTCCGGTGCCCACATTCTATGGGAAACCATGACCCAATGGGCGAACTCGGGCTCGAAAGGTCAATGGCTTAAGATGATGCAAAGCGCGATTGCTCGCCGCTTCGCGCTCGATATGCTGCGCATCGGGTTTAACGGCACCTCGGTGGCCGCGGTCACCAAGCCCAAAGACAACCCACTCGGTGAAGACGTCAACAAAGGTTGGCTGACCATCGTCAAAGAGAAAAAGGGGACGCAGGTCCTTGCGAAAGCCAATCTCGATGCGACGGGAAAATCCGCGGATTCTTATAAGAACTTGGACTCTCTGGTGCAAGACTTGATCAATACCACGATTGCCCCTGAGCATCGCCAAGACCCGGATTTGGTGGTGTTAGTGGGCTCCGAATTGGTCGCCGCGGAGCAGCACCGCTTACTGGAATCGGCCGAAACACCGACCGAGCACAAAGCGGCGCAGAGCCTCGCCAAGACCATCGCAGGCAAAACCGCCTACACGCCGCCGTTCTTCAAGCCTACCAGTATTTGGGTGACCAACGTGAAGAACCTGCAAATCCTAACCCAAGAAGGCACGCAGTGGCGCCGCCAGAAAAACGACGAAGACACGCTTCGCTATAAGCAAAACCATATTCGCATGGAAGGCTACGCCGTGGGCAACTTGAATAAGTTTGCTGCGATTGAAAACGTCACGGTCGTCGAGCCAGCAGAAGCGGCCGCTTAAGGGGAAAACCATGGTTAGCCCATTAGCCCGTCAACGTCGTCAGCTTCTTGATTCGCACGCTAACCAGGTGGCATCGGAGCGCGTCTCCGCTGCCAATACCCAAAGCCTGCACATTAAGCTCATCGACTTTGAAGAAGATCGCAAGTACCTGCGCCGGCTCAATGCCATTGCCCAGCGTGTTGAGCACAAACGCAGCGTCCTGGTCCCGAAATACAAAGCGTATGTCGAAAATTATCTCGCCAGTGGTGAGGTGTTTGAAAACCCGATTTTCACCAACATGGTGATTTGGCTGTTTGATGTCGCCGACATTGAGACCGCCATCGATTGGTGCTTAAAAGCGATTGAACTGGATTTACCCACGCCTGAGAACTTTCGCCGCGACTGGCCAACGGTGTGCGCCGATGAAGTCTTAGCCTGGGCGGAAAAAGAATCCGAGCGTGGTCACTCGATTGAGCCGTACTTTACCACCGTGTTTGAGAAGATTCAGCACGATTGGCAGCTTCACGAAGAAGTCGAGGCCAAGTGGTACCGCTTTGCTGGCTTGCACCTGATCCGAAACGAAGACGGGCAGCCGCAAGCCACCAGTATTGGCCGGATTGAAACGCTTGAAAAAGCGCGTGACTTGTTAGAGCTGGCCCACGACAAGTACGACAAAATCGGGGTGAAAACCCAAATCAAGAAAATTGAGCAGCGCCTACGTGCGCTCAAAGAAAATACGAATCTTTAAGACTCCTACGCCGCCGCGCTCGGCTGGCGAGGTACGAGTAGCAACAGCTCACTCAATGCCGTCGACCCAGTGGCTAGAGCGCCTTTATTAATTCATTAGCGAAAAGGCTTTGTGATGTTTGCAGGTTCAACCGGCGCCAATTATCAAGACACCACCATCACCAACGATGGGTTTTGGCCCGACATTAACGCTGGTGCTTTTGAGCAGCGCCGCGGCATTCCCGCCGCGCAAGATGGCCAGCGCATTGCGATTGCGTTGGTCAATGCGATGGCGGAAGTGAACCAACAAGTTGCCTCTTTGAAGCAGAGCTATTTGAACAAGGGATATGAGAGTGCGGCCAAGGTGCCGGCGTTTCCCAAATTAAATGACAAAAACCGCGTGGAATACCAGTACGAGTCGGCGGTGTTTGCCAGGGCCAAAGCCGATTTACTGCCCGACATTGCCACGGTGCACACCAAAGACAAGGGTGACCATTTAGCGGAGCGTAGCGAACAAACACGAAGCGAGTTACTTGCGGAAAGCCAGCGCATCATTCGCAATATGAAAGGGCTCAATCGCTCTTCGGTGGATTTGTTATGAGCACACAATATCAAGCCGGTTATAAGCTGCGCGACCTCAAAGCGTTCTTGGCTTCCGTGGTGGGTGAGAAAATCGCCAAGCGCATGGAGTGTGAAATGGGCCGGGTCGAACTCAAGCTGCAAAGCAAGAACATGGGCCACGGGTTTGATCTGTTGTATCAGCGTTACGAGGCGGATTTCTATTTCGATAAGTTTCCGTTTACCCACTATGACCCCGCGGTGCTGTTCGCCAACGTTGGCGCCTGGCTAATCGATAACGACGCGTCGCGCTTTGACCATGATGACTTAGACGACCCCGAAGTTGATGTGGTGATGGAAGATGACAAGAGCGCCGAGGTGCTGATTTCGGTGACGTTTGAAGAGCCGGTGAAAGTCATTCAAGACGACAACGGTCCCATCACTTGGCGAGGCCAGAGCTGGCGCATTGAAGAGTATGACATTTGGCAGGCCGAGCGGGTGACCGATGTGGTGAGCCGCCGTGCTTGAGGTTCGCGCCGATAAGCGCAGCTTTCTGCGAATGAAGGAGCAGCTCGCGCTTTTAAGGCTCGATAAAAAGGCGCGAACTCGGGTGCTTAAAACGCTGGGTAAATACATTACCAAAACCACCAAAAAGAACATTCGTGCCCAGCGCGACCCTGAGGGGAACTCGTGGCCCAAACGCAAGCGGGGACGGCGCAAAATGCTGAGTGGCTTTACCAAAAAGCTCAAGCATTTTCAAAAGAGTGACCATCGCGTGTTGGTGGTCGGTTGGCCCTCAAGGCGCGGCACCATTGCATTGGCTCACCATAGTGGCGAAGCGCAAAAAAGCGGACTACAGCAGCGTTTTAACCAGGCAAAGAAAGCCAACGAGCCCAAGAAAACCGACCCCGCGACACGTGAGCAAGCCAAAGCGCTACGTGACTTAGATTTTAGGTTGCCAGCAACAGGCCGCCAGAACCGGGGCAAGAAACCGACGCTCAAGTTCATCATGCAAAACATGACGGTGGCAGAGGCCGCCAAAGTCATCAGTGATTTAGAGAACAAACACCCCGCTCGCAAGTGGGACATCGACCGCCCCGAGCGCCGCTTAATTGGCATCAGCGCCAGACGCGCCGCGATGGTCATCAAGCGGGAATTAAACCGAAACAGGAGTAATTAGACATGGCATGGCCTACCGTCATTATCAAAATTTTAAACCTGATGAACGGCCCCATTGCCGGGGTGGAGCATCACTTTCTCTTTGTCGGGTTCGGCGCGGTTCAAGGCGCTGAGCGAAACCTCATCATGGTCGACGCCACAACCGATTTGGATGACGCGTTAGCTCAGGCGAATGCCTCGCTATTGGCCACCGTGACCGCCGCGCAGCTCAATGGCAAAAGCGAGTGGACCGCAGGCGTGATGATCATCGATGAAAAAGACAACTGGCAAGACGCGGTGTTTAAAGCCAATGAGACCTCAAGCTTTGAAGCGTTTGTGCTCGACTTTCCCGCGGCCGATAAAGCGCTGCTTGAAAGCGCGGTGGCACTGCGCACCGAGCTCAAAAGCAAGCTTGCCCGTGAAACCTTTGCGATTTGCTGTTTGCCCGAGATTGACCGCAGTGAAGACGGGCAATCGTGGGCGCAGTGGTTAGCGAAAATCGTCGCCATTCCCAAAGATATCGCCAGCGAATACATCACCGTGGTGCCGCGCGTTCACGCCGATGGCTCAACACTCGGTAAATATTGCGGCCGCCTCGCCAACCAAGAAGTGTCGATTGCTGATTCACCGGCGCGGGTGAAAACCGGCAGCGTGCTCGGCAGCACCGATTTACTGACGGATAAAGACGATAAAGCGCTTGAGCTTTCTGTGCTTCGCACACTCGAAGAAAATCGCATTGCGGTGCCAATGTGGTACCCCGATTATCCAGGGCAATATTGGACGACAGGCCGAACCCTCGATGCGCCTGGTGGTGACTATCAAGACATTCGCCATATCCGCGTGGCCATGAAAGCCGCGCGCAAAGTCCGTGTTCGCGCCATCGCACGCATTGCCGATCGTGAATTCAACTCCACGCCAGCGAGCGAAGCGAGCGCCAAACTCTATTTCACCCAAGATTTACGCCAAATGGCGGTGGTCACCAAAATTGGCGATTACGAGTTTCCAGGCGAAATCAAACCGCCAGAAGACGGAGACATCACCATTACCTGGGCAAGCAACGAAGAAGTGGAAATCTTGCTTGCGGTTCAGCCTTATGAGTGCCCCGTGAAAATCACGATTGGCATCATGATCAAGCAATAATCAGGAGCCTAATCGATGAATGCTCGTTATACCGGTCGAAGCTTCGACGTCAATATTCTCGGTGTGTTGGTGCACGTCGAGTCGGCCTCGGCCACCATTAATGATGAATCCGCCGTGGACAAAGAGCGCGGTATTCCGACCGGCTTTACCCATGGCGCGGTGAGCTGTGAAGTCGAGTATGAGCTCGACCTCAACAACTTTCGCAAGCTGCAGCAAAAAGCGCGTGAAGCAGGGAGTTGGCGCGCCGTGCCGGCTCATGACTGCATGTTCTATGCGAACACGGGGGATGAGGAAGACAAAATTGAGCTGTTTGGCGTCAAGCTGCAAATCTCAGATTTGCTGAGTGTGGACCCCAACAGCAGCGACAAAAGCAAACGCAAGCTCACCGGCTTTGTCACCAGTCCCCATTTTGTGCGCATCAATGGGATTTCCTACCTGAGTGCGGATGATACCCGCGGCTTGATGTAAGCCATTACCAAAGAGAGAGCGTTTCAATGCCGGATTTTATCGATCATGCCAGTACCCAGGAAACGAAATTCACCGAGATGGCGATTGCCCATCAACTCAAACAGCGCGTGCAAACCACGGCGCAGGAAAGCGCGAAACAATGCGTGGAATGCGGCGATGACATTCCCGAAGGGCGCCGAGTGGCAATCATGGGCTGCCGCTATTGCGCGACCTGCCAAGCCGAATTGGAGTAACGCCATGAGAGATTGGTACGACAAAGTCACCACCGGAACGGCTTATTTGATGTCACTGCTTGGCATGACGTTCAGCAAACTGACGTTCGAGCAGTGGTATTTCATCCTGTCGTTGGTGATCGGTCTTGCCGCTTTGGGGCTTAATTACTGGCACAAACGCGCAATGCAACGCATCGCCCGAGAAAAGGGGATTGCGCTTAATGAAGCTGACTAAACGCCTTATTTGCTCGGTGGCCGCGGTGATCGGGTTGGTCACCGGTGGCGTCGCCTTGAACAATACCGCACATCCGGTGGGCGCCGTCACCATAGAAGGCATAGAACTAGGCACCTTAAGGATCAGTGCGGTGGGACTGGCGTTGATTGGTAATGCCGAAGGGTGTCGACAAGATCCTTATACGTGTCCGTCGGGATTGGTGACGAATGGCATTGGCAATACGCACGATGTTAGCGGCGAGACGGTTTCGCTCGAGCAAATCGCGGCCGATTGGGTGGCGAACTTAAGCGATGCCGAGCGCTGTATTACCCAGGCCGAAGCCCTATCGGGCGAGAGGATGTCACAAGGTGAGTTTGATGCCTTTACCTCGTTCAGTTTTAACACCGGGTGCGAGCGGTTCAAACGTAACCGAGACGGCAGTGAAACCGAGATTTATCGGCGCATTAAACAAGGCCAATTTGCGAAAGCGTGTGATGAACTTCAGCGCTGGGTGTATGGCGGTGGGGTCAAGCTCAAAGGTTTAATCAACCGACGGGAGCAGGAATATGCTCGCTGCATTGCCATTTAAACGCCTTAAGTGGGCCAAGTGGTTTGGGTTGGTTGTGGCTGGAGTGATCATGGTGTCGATGTGGTTAATGTTAAAAGCCAGTCGCGCGGAGCAGATGGCCTTAAGGGCGCGGCTCGAGACGGCGCTGGCGACTAACCAAGTGAGTCAAACGACGATTGAGGCGCTCACAAAACAAAGCGAAGCGGCCAATCGGCTCTTGGTTGAGCGGGCCAGAGCGCAAAACGAGAAAGAGGCAAAGCTCAATGATGATATTCAAGAACTCCGTGACAGGCTCAACGATGAGCCCTGTTATCAAAAGCTTTGGCCTCGCGATGTTACTGAGCGGCTGCGTGAGCCGTACTGAGGTCGTGATGCGCCCGATGTTGCCGCCGGCCGGGCTTATCGTGCCTTGCACTAAACCGATACTCAAAGCCACGACGCCAAGTGTCACCGCGAGTGACGATGTCCCGAGATTAAAAGCGGCGCTGAGCCAATGCGCTCAGCAAGCTGAAGATTATTTGAACTGGCGCAAGCAGCGCGAAAAGACAAAGAGGAACACCCATGACTAAACCTGCTTTTACCTCCAAACCGGTGATTGTGTCTGTTGGCCCAACGGATTTTGAATTCACGCCCACAGTGCAAGATGCCAACAACTACACCAATGACATGATGCCCAACAACAAGGTCGCGCCGGCTTATGCGTATTTAACGCGCACGGTAAAACCCGAGCAAAAAGACGAGTTAACGGGGCTGCTAGACAGTGTGCCTGGGCTGACCATTGAGCTTTACGCGACGGTGAGCAGCGCGTCGAAAGGCGGGATTGAAATCTCGCTAAAAAAATAACCGAAAGGGCAAAGCGCATTGAGGATAACCCCATCGAACAAGCCTTTGCCCTGCGCCGTCATTTTCTGCCAAGTGAGCCCGATGACGAGCAGAGTTTAAGCCGAGCGATTTGGCTTGATAAACACCAGTTCGAGCGAGAAGAGCGAGCCGTCATGAGCGCCATTAGCCGTTTGTTCAAAAAGTAAGGTGAATATGGACAAGCTATTAATGCACGTGGCCCTGGTCGACCAAGTGACCAAGCCACTGCAAGGCATTACCAAACAAGTGCAGTCTTCCATGAATGTGGGTCGCCAAGGTCTGCAAAACATGGCGTCCGGCGGCGCGGGTTTGGTGGCGACCGGCTTTGCGATTCAAAACGCGCTGATGCCGGCGATTGAAATGGACCGCAAACTGGGCGAGGTGAAATCACTGGGCGTGGCCGATGATGCGTTAAAGCAGCTTCAAGCCACGGCGCTCAATTTCTCGGCCGACTATGGCAAATCGGCGACCGATTTCGTCGCGGCTTCTTATGATATTCAGTCAGCCATTTCGGGCTTAAATGGCGATGAGTTGTCGCAGTTTACTCGCGCCTCGGGTGTGTTGGCCGCGGCGACCAAAGCGGATACCGCCACCATCACCAGTTACATGGGCACCATGTACGGGATATTTAAAAACCAAGCGGCCGAGATGGGTAAAGCCGAATGGGTGGATGACGTCGCCGGTAAAACTGCCATGGCCGTGCAAATGTTCAAAACCACCGGCTCAGAAATGAGCCGCGCGTTCACCAGTGTCGGCGCCAATGCGACCTCGGCAGGCGTGGCGATGTCTGAGCAAATGGCGATTTTGGGGACCTTGCAAGCGACCATGAGTGGCAGCGAAGCGGGGACCAAGTATCGAACGTTCTTAGCCGGTGTCGCTAATGCCCAGGACCGATTGAATCTGTCGTTTACCGACAGCCAGGGCCAAATTCTGCCCATGCTCGATATCCTCGACAAACTCAAAGGCAAGTATGGTGATACGTTAAGCGTAGCCGAGTCGGCCGACCTGAAAAAGGCGTTTGGCTCGGAAGAAGCGGTCAGCATGATTAAGCTGTTGATGGCTGACACCGATGGCTTGGCAAGCAGCATTGAGCAACTTGGTAACGTGCAAGGGATGTCCAAAGCTGAACAGATGGCCGGTGCGATGACCGACCAATGGGAGCGATTGGAATCGGCCTGGTTTGCGGTGCGCGCGGCGGTGTTTGGCGCGATTCTGCCGTCAATTAATAGCCTGGTTGGCTCGATAGCGGATGGTTTGACCGTCGTGACCGGCTGGACGGATGAATTCCCGTTTTTGACCCAACTCTTTGCATACGCGGCGGTTGGCGCTTTGGCCCTTGGCGGCGTAGTCGCGTCACTGTCTCTCATCATGGGGATTGGCCAAATGATGTCCGGTGGATGGGCGGTGACCATGGGCGCGCTCAATGGGGTGATGAAGCTGTTTCGCATTAGCACCATTGCGACCACGGCCGCCGCTTGGCTGTTCAATGCAGCGCTTTGGGCCAACCCTATTACTTGGGTGGTTGCCGGCATCGCGCTTTTGATTGCGGGCGTAGGCGCGGTGATTTATTGGTGGGACGACTTAACCGCCGCGTTTAAAGACACCGCGTGGTTTAAAGTCATTTCTGGCGCGATTGAAGGGATTGTCGATTTACTCAACTTGATCCCCGGTGTGGACATTGAATTTGGCAGTGATGTCGATACGCCAGAAGTGAGTACGGCGGTTGAAGCCGAGCGTAACGCGCCAAAAGCGATTGAGCCGGTGGCCTTTGAGGCGCCCGAGATGCCAAGCTCGATGACAGGCAGCATTGCCGATTATAAGCAGCCCAATACTACGCCGACGCTGCCGCCCAGCATGGTCCAAAACGTCACCACAACCACACAAAAGCAGGGCGCCAAAACCACCTCGTATGGCGATGTGTATATCACCGCGCCCAACGGCATCACGCCCGACCAACTCGCAGAATGGGACGAACTCAATGCCGGATAAACGTTACATCGATATCAAAGTCATTGATGGGGGATGGCAAATGGACGCAGGCCAACAACCGACTGAGTGCAGCGATTTGTACTGCATCGCCCAGGACATCAAACACGCCATCATGGAATCGGGGCTGGCCCGTTTGCTGGTTGCCGAGCGAAACCCAGCCCTGCGCGCTGACGTTCTGGTGCAAGTCGAACAACTCGCGGAGCTGGACACCAGATTAATCCCTGGCACCGCGACGGCTACGGAATCCGCGGTTGGCCACATTGATTTAACCGCCACCGCCTATGACTACGGCGACCTGACCATTTCAGTCTAAGAGAGGGGCTATGAGTAAACGACCAACGGCCGACTTTATCGATATCCTGAGTGAATCCGGCGTGCCGGTGACCGAAGCGGACTTTGAACAAACACTGAAAAACGATGTGGTGAGCGCCGGCAGCAAAGTCTCCAACGACTCGGAAATGTCGCCGTTCTGGCGCTGGGTTCGCGCCGCCGTGGTGACGCCGAGTGTGTGGCTGATCCGCACCTTATTGGCGGGGCACATTATGCCCAATATGTACGTCGGGACCGCTGAGCGTTGGGCGCTCAAACTCAAAGCCTGGGAGCATAACATTGAGCCTAAAGAGGCTGAGAAAACCCAAGGCTACATCACCTTAACCAAGGCGAGCGCTACGGATGCGGTGACGGTCGAAGCCGGTAAACTAATCCAAACCCTGCCCATTGAGGGCGCGGTGTACCAAGTGGAAATTCTGGAAAACACCGTCATTGAAGCGGGGCAGTTGACCGGAAAAGTTCTAACTTGCGCCATTGAGCCCGGCTCGGCTTACAACCTACCTGCTGGCTATTTCAATATCATCCCCGAAGAGTTACCCGGCATTGTTGATGCGGTGAATGAATCGGATTGGATAACCCAGCTTGGCGCCGAAGAAGAGAGCGATGAAGAGCTCGCGCTTCGCATCCAAAATGCGTTCACCAGTTCGGGCGAATGGCACATCGATGATGTTTATCGCTCGATTATTGCCAGTGTCGCCGGTATTCGTAGCGACAATATCTATTTCAATAACACGGGCCATATTACGCCAGGCAGCGCCGAGGCATTGATTTTGATGGAAGTGGGCGCGACGCCGAAGCCGGTACTTGACCAACTGAATCAATACATCATGGAACAAGGCCACCATGGCCATGGCGATGTGCTGACCTGTAAAGCCATTCCCGACACCCCTCAAACCATGGTGGCAGAGGTGGTGTTCGCGGCCAACTTAACCGATTTACAAATCGTCAACGAGCTTGAAGAAGTGGAAGGGCGCATTCGCGCGGCGTTTCGTGAAACGGCGGCCTACCCAGAGATGACGCGCGCCAAGCCACTGAGCCGCTTTAGTTTGTCGCGGCTGGGCAGTGAAATTCACACTCACATGGCTTTGGTGAGCTCAGTAAGGTTCACCGTAGGCGGAAAAATCCAAGAAGACATCGTGAGCGGTCTTGAGCAGCCCCGTCTGCAATCGCTGATTGTAAGAGAGCTTGAAGATGGCTGAGCACAACGCGCCCAAACTGCCGAAAACCATCATTCCTTGGTGGCAAGATGGCAGCACGACCAGTGACGAGCTGAAAGAGCCTTACTTTTTATCCAAAGGTGTATTTGGTTACTTCCAAAGGATTCGTGCTTGGTTGCTGTTTCCGCTCAATCAAATGGACGCCCTGACCTGCAGTGAGCGCACGCTCAAACTCATCGCTTGGGACAGAGACATTACGCGCTTTGAAGGTGAGCCGCTTGGCCTGTTTCGAAAGCGCGTGAAATACGCGGCGATTAACGCCAAAGATGCGGGCAGCGTGAGCGGCTTTAAACGCATTTTTGAGCGGCTCGGCATTGGTATCGTGGCGTTTAAAGAGCGCGAAGACCCAGAGCAGTGGGACGTGTGCACGATTGAACTGAGCGATGGGGATATCTCAAGCAATGCCCGGTTGGCTCAGACGCTCATTGAGCAGTATGGCCGCACGTGTCGCCGCTACCGTTTTGAGGTCATGTTTAATGTGTCGGTTTCCATGGGCAGCGCTGCGCTGTCTCACTCTCGTCATGTGTATGTGGCCAAAGAAACCCACGGCCTAAACATCGAGTTCAAACCGCAGCCTATTCAAAACCGTCAACAGGGCTTTATCGCCCGTTTATGACAAAAGGAAATTCATGGTATGAGTCAAACCGTCATTCCACTTCAATTTGAGCAGTATTTGCAAAACCAAATCAGTGCGGGTAAAGCGCCGGACATGAATGAAATGGTGTTTGCGTATATTCCAGGGCTCGACCCGAGCGCGCCCATTGACCGCGCGAACGGTCTGCCGGACAAAAGCCTATGGGTTCACTCTCAGCGTATAGACCAAGTGGGCAAAATGGGCGAGAACGCGCTCGCGTATTCGGTGGTTATTCCCAGCAATCAACCGCAGTTTATTTTTAACGCGATTTACCTTCACGATAATAAAGTGGCCAACTCGTGCGGCATGGTGGTGCACAAGGCTGATGAGACCAAAGAGCTTGGCATGGCCATCACCAAATCGCTGGTTCAAGCCTATGATGGGGCCGCTAAGGTCGCAGGCATCGATGTTGATGCGGCGACTTGGCAGATTGATTACCAGGCGCGGCTCTTTGGTATCGAGGAAGAAATGCGCCTGACCAACCTTGATACCTATGGCCACACGGCGTTTGTTGGTGGGTTTGAGGTCGCGCAAACCGAGGATGATTCCCAATATACAGTTTCTGCTGGTGATGTGTATGTCGGCGGTCTGCGCGCCATCTTAGATGAAACCCTAACACAACTCGTGGACACCAAGCCGTGCACGTTTTATGTCGATGTCGTTCGCCAGGGCTCGGAGCTCTCGGTGTGGAAAAACGTGCCGACGATTTTAGTCTCTGAAGATAACTTAACGGATTATGTGGACACCCAAGGCCACGCCCATTATCTGGCGAAACTGGCGAGCATTGATGCCAATGGCTCAGTGACCGACCTGCGCGTCAAAGGCGGCCTCGCCAAGCATGAGCAAGAAGACAACCCGCACAAGCAATATCCGCTGATGACCGAAACGCAGTGTTTGGAATTTAACCCTGAGCGCGCATACCGATTAGGTGAGCTGTGCTTTACAAAGGACCCAAACACTGGCGCAGTGCGTTATTGGCAGTGGTATTCCAATGTTGAATCGCTGGCCGGAATTGACCCCACAAACTCAGACAACCGCCGCCCTGGGTGGGAAGACAGTACCAAGCCGTGGTACTGGAATCCGTATGTGCCGAAACTCCCTGGTGAAACGATCGGTTGGGACTCCGATGATATTCCCGAAACCATGGTGCTGGCCATTGGCCAGCAATTACCGGTTGCTGTGTATCACCGTTTGGCTAAGGCCAAACCGCATTGGATTGATGACACCGATAATAGCCTGATTAACGTGCCCGACCGCCAAGGGCGCTTTACCCGCGCCGCGAATGGTTCAAGTTGGCTCGTTGGTGATACGCACGATCATGCGATGCAGGTGATCAAAGGCAGCTTTGGTTATTTGTGTGCAACGCGCGGCGATGCTACCGCGTTTGGTAGTGGGCCGTTTAGCCGAGGCTCGTCGGCTGGTTCGGGGCGAGGTACGGGGGATAGCACTGCGTTTCGCATCGAGTTCGATACCTCAAGGTCAACCGCCAACACCGGCGATGAAACGCAGCCGCTTGGATACATTGAATGGGTAGGGTACGCATTATGAAAATGAAGTTTTGGACCTTTGATGAAGACACGCTGGAAGTTAACCCAGTGGCGGTCGAGCTCATTCGTCAATCGAAAATGGATGAATACCCCAAACGCGCTTTACTCACTGAGCCGCTACCAAAGGTTGAAGGTAAAGCGGTGATTGTCAGCAAATTTGAGCATGGGCGCCCGACAACAACAAAATACGTCACCGACCTACGGGGTGAAACATTGTATTCCATCGAAGACTGCAGCGTGACCCAAACCATGGAAACGCTTGGCGACGTGCCAAAAGGGTGGACGGCTGAGGAACCGAGCTCGCAATACTGTACGTGGCAGGATGGCCAATGGACTGTGGATACCAGTGCGAAGCACATTGCCGAGTTTAACCAGGTGGATGAGGCTCGCCGCGACCACTACGCCCAAATGGTAGACCCACTGATTGCCGAAGCGGTGATTAAACGCTTGCAAGGCGATGAAGATGGCGCCAAAGCGCTCGAGCAACAAGCGCTCGGTGCACGCGCCAAAATCCAAGCGGAAAACCCATGGCCGGAGGCGCTTTAGTATGTGGCATGAATCAAAACTCAGCTGGCCAAGCCGCGCACAGGCGATTCAAACACAAGCGGAGTCGGTCACAGACCAAGTGGGTAGCACCATGAATGAGGCGCTCGGCCGGCTATCCAGTCTTCAAAGTGACGCCCAGTTTGGGCGTCATGCTTTAAGTAGTGACGCCGAGGCGTTGCTTGGTTTACGTGCTGAGCTAGAGGCTTTGTTATCGACCGGAACGGTGCTCACCGTCTCGCCGTATCAATTCAATGTTGGGACAAAACTTGAATCGGGAAGCTACCTCAACCCGCAAACCGCGGTGAAGGTGTTATCGGCAAAATTACGGGATTTCGCGGATAAATATCGGCCCACTGGAAACGTCCACTGCATAGCGGTGATGGTCACGGCCTCTCAGCTTAATCCGTTCGCAAGTAAATTGACTCAACTGACGCAAGTGCTCCCTTTGCCGGATTGGTGCCAGGTCGCCCGACAAGCCCAGGCGCTCACCACCAATGAGGTGGATAAATTTCATCAACCGGCAGGCATTCGTCAGCCACGCTTTAAGCCGGCGGCATATCTTAACGCCAATCCGCTTCGTAGCGTGCTCGCAGTGCAAGGCGCGCAACTCGCGATACTCGAGTCATTGGCTGATGATGCCACCGATGTAATTGGTAAATTGCAGGCGTTAGCCGCTAAGCGCGAAACAAAATTGAGCGTCATCAAAGCGCAAATCGACGCGCTTAAAAATGTCCAGGGCAGCGTGTATTCGTTCTCGATGTCGGGCAATGCCGAAAGCTTAGCCACGCAACTGAGCCAATCTGGCGCCCCGAATAACCATTCTTTGACGGTGGCGAGCCTGTTACTCAGCGCTGAGCCGATGCCGTTTTTTGACGCGCTGCTAGGAGGATAACGATGTTAGCACTTGATGGGATGCCGGTGAATTTGGACTCGATGAAAGTTGAAATGTCGATGGAGCTTAAAGACCAGGACATGAGTGGCCAATCGTCTGGGACCGAAACGGCCGAGCAGGGTGACAAAGGCAAAAAGCTCACCTTTAGTGGGCGGGTATCATTTGTGAATGTGGGTACCTTAACCCAGCTTTATACACTCGCATCAGCCAAGAACGACGCAAACGAGCGCAAGGTGTATCGCATTGGTAACGATATTGCGCTGGCGCTCAAAATTCGCAACGTTAAATTCACAGGCCGGATTAACGCCAGCGAGCACGATACGCTGCAAGCCTGGAATGTGTCGTTTGAGCTGCGTGAATTTAACAGCGTGGCGGAGCAGAAAGAGCAGCGAGCGAAAGCCCAAAGCCAGCCTGAGCAGCGCGACAATACCCGCCTAAAACAAGCGCTCATTAACGCGGAGGAAGCAACGCAATGAAGCTAGACAAACGCCTGTTTATTGATAATGAAGAAGTGACTTTGGCCTGTCATATGGTGAGCTTAAAGCTCTCGCTTGGCAGCGTGGCCATCTTCAAAATCAAAGCTGAAAGCGCGCCTAAGCGCCTTGATCTGGTTCGCTTTGATATTGGCTATGAAAACAAACTTGCGCCTTGGTTCGAAGGATTTATCGAGAAAGTGCACAGCGCTGAAAATGGGTACTACAAAGTCACGGTCAAAGAGCTTGCTGGCATTTTAGGTAAGCGCTGGCCGATGAGTATCGAGCACCCGACAGCCCAAGAAATAATTGAAAAACTCTCCACCCTCACAGGGCTTGAGTTTAATCTACCCGAGGCCGATTACATGACGACGCGCATTCCCAATTTTGTGTGTCATGGCTCGGGATATCAATGTTTAGAACAAGTGTCTCGGGCGTTTTCGGTGCCGGATTGCATTTGGTATCAAGATACTGACCAGATGATTTATTTTGGTTCGTACGAACACAGCCATTTTGCAAACAAACCGATGCCACTGCCCAAAGAGTTTACGAGCCGGCAAAGCGGGAACAGTGTCACCTTTGTGCCGTTTCCGATGTTGCGGCCGGGTCGGGTGATGAATGACAAACGTGTCACGCGTTTGGATTTGATAGACGATGAAATGACGGCCTATTGGAAAGACAGTCAAATCGATTTCTTGGCCAAAAAACGCGAAACTCTGCAGCAGTTCCCCGAGCTCGCGGCTGGGCACCACTTACCTAAGTTTGGCCGAGTGGAAGCGGTGCGCGATGTGGCAAAATCCGGTCAACTCTCAGACCCATTTCGCCCACGTTATGCCGTCGATGTTCAGTTGCTCGATGAACACCTGCATCCTGATTTGAGTGTGCCGGTCTATCACTCCATTCCTCTGCCGGTCCACATGAGTGGCCACGAATCAGGATTGCTGTCGTACCCACTCGAAGGGAGTGTCGTTGACATCGCGTTTGCGTATGGCCGTAATGATAGGCCAATCATACGTGGCATTTATGGGCGTGATTATGCGCTGCCATCGATTGAGCCTGGCGAACAACTTCAGCAACTACGAGATGAAGTCAGCACCCGAATCGATGCGGCAGGCAATACCATTAACCAAACAGACCAAACTCAAACCTCAATCGCTTTTGAGAAAATCGACCAAGCCGACCGCTTCCAGGGAAAGTATGGCCAGCACCATATTGACGTTGGCGAGCACAGCACCGAAGAGGTGACAGGCAAGAAGCTGATTGAAGCGCTCGGTGCGATTAACTTGCTTGCGGGTGACGATATTGTTTTGGGCAGTTTAGGGAACATGCAAACCGCCACGGCAGGGGACTTGGTGGAAATTATTGGACAAGTTCGTCGAAGCATTGCGGTAGAGCATCAATGGCTTCAAGCGCCTAAGACATGGATAGGCTCTAAAGAGGAAAACGTTTTAGTGCTCTTATCAGAGTTCATGCAAGTCGTGAAAGAACTCGCCGACACCTTAGCCACTCATACCCACAATGGTATTGTGCCAGGAAACGCAATGACACAGCCACCCATTCAAGCAAGCGCTATAACCAATCACGGTACCCAAAGTTCCGAGCTTAAGACCCGCCTAGATCCCATTTCTCAATCGAACTAACTATGCGATGCAGTCAATTGGCTGCATTTGTCTTACCGATCACTGACGTTAGCACTAAAGTTATGCATTCTGGTTCTTATTGTTCTGGGTGGAGTCGTTAATCTTCTCGATGTATACAGAAAATACACACCTACGAATTAAGTTACTTTATGCAATCTAATATCCTTCAAAGAGATACAACTCGTTGATTACGCTTAATGATGGGTTTTGAAAGGTTGCGCTGCCATGGAACAAAAAAGTGACTAAGTGCTGTCTAATTAGCGTTATATTTTATTGTTAAGTTGGGTGCATATGAAACATTATTTCTTTAGTGATATCGTAGATATAAAAAATAAAATTAATAAGCTATCGTTAAATCCGAATGATATTGAGACTTTGACGGAAATACAGCGAGACTTGTTGGACTGGCATTTTTGGCTTGAAGAGACTACCAGATTTAGGAAAAAGCGTTTAAAGAATTTAAAGAGACTTAAGCGTCTCAGACATAACTCAAAAGAAAAATCGAGAACAATTAAAAGCTCCATAAATATAGTAGAAAATCAATTACTAAAATTAAAGGAACTAAAATTATGGGCAAGACATATTGGCAACTCAATACCTCATATTTACTATGACAAGAATGACCTTCGTGCATACGCTTACTCAACGGATAAAGTTGAACTCAAAGAGTTATCAGGGGATATTCACGGTAAAGAAGGACAAGATTTAGAGAATCAATCTTTTGAACATGCATCTTCACTGGGAATAAAAGTTCTTCTTAACGATCTCACTAGTATTATGAGGCATGGAGATATTACTCTTATGAATTCCCCAACTCCATTCTTAATGGAACTGAAGCAAAGTGAAGCTTGTGCTAAAAAAGCTGAGAAGCAGTTGCAAAGCATGACTGCTATTCAAAAATATCTCCTTACTGATGAGAGCCAATCAATAAGAGGTGGTAAGTACATATCAAAGAGAGTCTCGTCAACTAGTGAAGAAAAGAACTGGATAAACGAACTCAATGATAACCTTGAAGTATGTTTAGAAAAAGGCTGTAATATTTCAAAAATTGATGAATATGTATATTGTTATAGTTCTTTGAGCGGAAGGTTACCTGAGGCAAGTGAGTTATCATTTATAGAAACATTAAAGAAGCCAATGTTTGTGTCAGTGAACAAGTTAAAAAATGATATGGACTTATCTTTGTTTTATCCTTTTTCACTTTCTATTAAAGACTCGAATGCATTTAGTTTATTTGTTTGTGGCTATCTTTCTATATACCTCATTATTGATTGGGGTGCTCTTACTGATATCGCTATAACCCACGATATAACTATGGAACTTATTAGTGAAGACTACTGCCTAGAACTTAAAAGTAAAGACGGTCCTGCCGCATTGTCTTACACTCTAACAAAAGCCCTTATCGAGTTTACATCTTTGAATTGGGCAATCGAACAAGCATGTAAACTACATCAAGAGGCAATGGTAATGTACGAAAATTTAGATAAATAAAATATAACAAACGCTTTAAGACGGATTCGCAACGTTCGGCGGTTTTGGTTTGATTTGGCTTTAGTGTTTACGGCGTAATAGTTAAGTATTGTGGTAGCGTTGCTCACCACTTAAGCGGGCGTTATAAACGAGGAGAAATAAGTGATCCACCCTGACGAAGAAGAGCATTTAGCAGAAGCTTACTTTACATATGTAAACGATGTGATTGGACTATTTGCAATCGCTTTAGCCGCTACATCATTACAATTTGAACAACCAGCCCCATTTGCAAGATTGTTTTTGATAATAATTACATTACACATTGTGTCAAAGCAAAAAATGTTCAGGATATACGCAGCTCGTTACTTCTCTAGGCACAAGGGATTCTGGGGCAGTCTTTACCTAATGTGGAAGCAAAAAATTTATGTATTTGGTTTCGTCAGCTTAGCATTAATTGCGTTAGGAGAAATAACAAAGCACGACATATACCGCTGGCTAAGTTTATAACAAAGCGTTTAAGAGCGATTCCGCAACGCGTGCCAGTTTCGCTTCGCTCACAGTATGGCACGCATTACGTCACGTCTTAACGCGGCGTGATGTTTATCGGAGGAAAAATGCCTGAGTATGCGTTACTAAATAATGTTATCGACTATATGGAAGAGCACGGTCGCACCTACAAATCCGTTAATCTCGATATAGATGAACAACTGGTACAAGAGATTAATGTGGCGAACAAAACCACTTTTACTCTTGAGCAACTCGAAAAAGCAGCAGACAAGTGTTTAGCACATGAGTGGCTCAATCATGCGTATTTGGGAGGTGGCAATTACAAAGGATTGCAAATAACTCCTAAAGGAATTGGCGTTGCTCGTTCAAAAAAACGTTCAGATGAGCTAAAAGCAAACAGAACGTTTCTGAAAAAAACTTCTGATTACATTGAGGAGCACAAGGGGCTTTTTCTTGTTTTAGGTTTTCTTTTAGCCCTAGCAACACTTGGTCTGAAACTTACGGGGTATTATTAATGGAAGATGGCAACTTTACTGTAGAGCTTAAATGTTTGTTTTGTGATTGTCCTTTAGAGGGAGAGCCTGATCAGGAGTTTTCCTCTGGGGACTTGATAAAATGCCAAAATTGTAATGAATTAAATGATTACGATTCGTTGTTAGACGTTGCGGCTGAAGAGGGGCTAACAATAGTTCAAGCTCACCTAGACGATCATTTAAAAAAGACGTTCGGTAAGCTCTTCAAAAAATAAACATAACAAACTGTTTAAGAGTGATTCGCAACGCGTGGCAGTTTTGGTTTGCAGTGAGTTTTGTGTTTGAGGCGCAATGCGGTAGCTTTTGTATTGCGTTGCTCACTACTTAATTGGGCGTTATATGCTTTTGTCGTTCAAAGTAGAGGAAAATGATGGCAAGTGAAATTATTGAACTAGCTAAGAAAGTTCGGTCTATCTATGAAAAAGGCTCACAAGACCGTTTTTCACTATTTATGGGGTCGTCTCAGTTTCCTAAAAATAGCTGTGAGGGAGCCTCAAGAGTTTTTGCTCATATAGTGAAGAGCACTTATCCAAAGTGCGAAGTACAAGTCGTAGAAGGCTACGATTACCCAAACGATGAAAGGCATTATTGGACAGTAGTCGATGGATTGATTTACGATTTAACAAGTGATCAGTTTGATGGTTTTTTTGCTCCTCTTTTGGGTGTTAGCCATACGCCTCTTTCTGAGAAATTTAGTGATTTAGAGTTCTTTGGCAATGAGCAAATTTTTCAGAACTGGTTCCCTGGTGGTAGGTATGACAAGCTTCAAACTTTAGATTACGTAGAGCACCATTTAGCACGCATATAACAAACTGTTCAAGAGGGATTCGCAACGCATGGTCGTTTTGGTTTGTAGTGAGTATTGTGTTTAAGGCGCAATGAGGTGGCTTTTGTGTTGCGTTGCTCACTACTTAATTGGACGTTATGTATATTGGAAGGATGATAATGGAACGTGGTTGGAACGATTTTATAAGTCTTTACGGAAATATTGAAGGTGCTAGATCGGCATTTGAAAAAGTATGTGGCTCATTGCTACGAGCAGAATATCCATCTCAAGCTTTTGAAGTAAAGGCATATCGAGGAGATGATGGTATTGACATATTTGTTGGGAGTGATATTAAAAGTGAAAGTTTGGAGGTATTTCAGTGTAAGTTTTTCGTTAATGATTTCTCTTATTCGCAACATAGTCAGATAAATAAGTCTTTTGATAAGATTATGAGCAATGAATCCTATAATTGTAGAAAATGGCACCTACTCTTGCCTAGAACATTAACAACAGATGAACATAAATGGTATTCTGATTGGAAAGCTAAAAAAATAAAACAATATAA
This sequence comes from Vibrio olivae, assembly GCF_042428525.1. NCBI lineage: Bacteria > Pseudomonadati > Pseudomonadota > Gammaproteobacteria > Vibrionales > Vibrionaceae > Vibrio > Vibrio olivae. The sequence continues at coordinate 993,009 of NZ_JBHMEP010000001.1, read as the reverse complement.
ATTAGATCCTGAAAATGTTGTTCTTTGGGATGGCGATAAAATTATTGATCACCTAAAAAATTGTGAGTTATATAATCGTTGGTTTAAGATTGAAGACTCCCTGAAAATAGAGGCGATTCATAGTGCGATTATGGGTGATAGCGGAGGACTAGATGTTCCAGGGGAAAAAGAAATAAGAGAACTAGATAATTATCTTTATAAAACTTCAAGTTTTATTCCATCAGAAATGAGGATGGATTTTGCAAAAATATTAGCAGAACTAGCTCAAAATGCACATCAACACGGTGATTCACAGTCTGTTTCAGTTTGCTCAAATGGAAGTGTTGTGAAATTTAAGTATGATGGCCGAGAGTTTAATCCATTGGAGTTTGACGTTAAGCCTTATCATGGTATGGGTATTAGAAGTACTAAGGGGTTTCTTGATATCTATTCTGATTCTGTGAGTTGTAAATATTCATTGGACGAATATGGAGTTAATATTGTTTCATTTGTATTTTCAAGTGGACTTAATCCTCACCAGACTGAGAACCCTTGCTATATATTTGCATCTCATTCAATTTCTTCTTCATCGTTGTATCCCGATATCAATCGAGCAATAGATTTTAACTGCAATATCGTAGAAATAGACCTTGTACGTACAATTATGCATTTTAGCAACTTAAGCATTCTGATTAATGAATGCGTAAAGAGAACACGAGCATATGGTACAAAGTTTAAATTTATAGTTTCTGGGAGCAGTTTGACAAAAAGGATGATTTCTAGCTTGCATATGCGACAGGCTTTTTCGCAAGAGGATCTGGAGCGAATTGAATGGGAGTATAAATAATATACATAACAAACTGTTCAAGAGGGATTCGCAACGCGTGGCATTTTTACTATGCGTTGGTTTTAGTGTTTAAGATGGTATGCGGCGACTTTGGTATGGCGTTTGGCAACTACTTGAAAAATATAATTTCAATACCATATATAGTATGCAGTCAATTGTAATAAAAGGAGATGATTATGCCTAATGAATCGTTATACAAAATTGGTGAAATAGTAAAGTTAAAGTCTGGTGGTCCAGATATGACAATCAAGCAAGTTTACACTAGTGATCAGGATTATCGCTGCCAATGGTTTGCAGGTAAAAAACTTGATAATGGTATTTTCCCACATGATTCATTAATAAAAGTTGAGCAAGAGTGAGAAGCGTATGAACGCTCAGCAAGCCGCTGATTGGATGCAGTCAGAACTTGAAGGTCAAGGATGCTTGTACCAAGATGATGCTGTCGATTTTCTTGTGAAGTCTGGTGCAGAGGACTTATTGAGGGAAAATGCAGATGGAAATCTTGTTCTTGGTCGCTCGATATTGGCTGCTTTTAAAAAATTAAATGCGTCTACGGTGGTTTGGGTAAAACCAGGTAAGTACTGGAGATTTCGTGTTGCGGAAGACGAAGATGGTCGTGACGCAAGAGGTTGAATTTGCCTAACAAACTGTTTAAGAATGATTCGCAACGCGTGGCATTTTTGCTATGCGTTGCGTTTATTGTTTAAGGTGGTTTGCGGTAGCTTAGGTAATGCGTTGCTCATACCTTAATAGGGCGTTATAGCCCTCTCAGGTAAGTATGATGATGGATAAGATATTAGCGATACCAGTTATGGCTTTTGTTATTGTATTAGCTAGCGCTGTTTTATACGGAGCTGCTCCACTTATCTCAACGATAGGTGGTATTGCAGGAGCGATCTACTGTATGGAGTATGCGAAAGGAAAACTGGCATATCCCACATTTTTTCTATTCCCATTACTAGTTATCGCATTTGGTTTCTTAATTATGGTTGTATTATGTATTCCAGCTGCTCTTATTTGGGGTGAGCCGATTATGGGGTATCACTTCCCAAATCTAAAAGATGCAATCAATTAAAGTGTATAGTTCAGAGGTGTCGCACTTCCTACTTGAATCCAAGAGCTATAACAAACCAATTCAACAGCGATTCGCAACTCTTGGCGCTTTCACTTCGGGTTGAATTTAGTGTTTACGGCGCAGCGCTTAAGTTCAGTGTTTGCGCTGCTCACACGTTAATTGGGCGTTAGCTTCATACATCAAACAACAGGATATACAGCATGAAAAATGTATTTACTAGAATATCTTTGGTACTGTCAGGTTTTCTAGCTGGAAGTATACAACTAGCTGCTGCATCTACACTTGAATGTGGGAAATATGTCGGTTGTGAAAGGAAGTTCTGCGAAATAGAACAGCAAATTGTTATTGCTGACAATAAAGGTAACCAAGCTAAAGTGGAAGGGCTTAAAATCGCTTTGAATCAGTCGAAGTTAACCTGTACGAATGAATTACTTATTGAAGACTTAACTTCTGAAATGTCCGAAATTAAAGATGAAATAAGTGAATATGAATCTGATTTACTTAAGGCTAAAAACGATAATAAGCCAGATAAAGTTAAGAAGTATGTAGATAAGATCGCGGAAGAAAAGCGAAAACTTAGTCAGCTAACAGAAGAGCTGAACACGTTAAAATAAAGCATACAAGAAACTCAAGAATGGTTTGGCCGGATTGATGAGGTCAATATGATGAAAAGAATTGTAGTCATAGGTTCTGACGGTTCAGGGAAATCTATATTTTCGACGTTATTATGCAAAGAGTTGATTTTACCTGTCCATCGTCTCGATCAACTTCACTCTTAGTTATAGTCTCTTTCGTTATTTCGGTCTGTCGCACCATGCCATGGAATGACATGCCAACGTCACGAAATTCGCACTCACCTCACCCGCCTGCGAGGTTTTTCGATCACTTTTTTTTCAGTTTTGTTGTTACGAAAAATCTGTCTATTTGTATAGCGCTCTTAATCCGCTAAGAGCCCTATATTACAGGGCTGTAGAGTAGGGGCCCCATCTCAATTTACCCTCTAGATAGCGTTATACAAAATTTCAATCATTTCAGTTTTTTTCAGTAAATTGAAAAAATGAAGATCTCTAAAGATCTGCTTTTCTTTTCTAACTATATGAAAAGTAAGAGTTACGTAATTTTTCGTGGGTTTTTGAACGATCTTTAAGGTAGTGTGAACGATCTCGATGAGGTGATGAGAGCCTTGTAACGGCAAGGGATGAAGAAGAGTTTGAGTCCAAAATCATTTTTTCAAAACGTTTCTCATGATAAATCATCGAAAAGTGGTCTAGGATAGAAAACCAAGAGGCGCGAAAAATGGGATTTTGTGTGTTTAGATGAAAACTAGTAAGCCAATACAAGCCGAAATCGTCGAGTTTAAATGTGAAGAGTGCAATCAAGGTGTTTATCGAGTCGATAACTCTATGGACCCACTACCAAACCGTTGGGGACATAAATGCACTAACTGTGGACAACAAGGGTATTTCCCTTTTGCATACCCTTACATCAAATATAAGAACCAACAGTTCGTGCTAGAGAAGCACATTGTAAAAGTGAATCCTAAGCCGCCATATTTTATCTAATTTATATCTGTCGCCATTTTATCGCCATTATTATTTAATATTAATGTAACGTAATGATTTTATTGAGTTTAATTGTCGACCGATAAATCCACGCGTTTCATTTTAATCCTCAGGAATTTTGAAGAGTCAGAGTCTATCCGAAAGGCGATGAATGGCAAGTGAGAATAAGGTACACTTGGCGCCGTTTTTTGTGGTGAACCTGTTTAGGCGAACGTTATGCACCCATCCTTAAAGTATATTCAAGGCTATCCCCCAACAATTATCGAGCAGGTTAGTCGTTTAATTGAAAGTGACCAACTGAGTGTCTGGTTTGAGCGTAAATATCCAGAGACACACCAAATTCAAAGTGAAAAAGCGTTATTTGAATACACTATGGCGATTAAAAATCGTTACATGAGAAAGAGCTCGCCGCTTAGTAAAGCGATTTATGATAGTAAAATTCACTTAATTCATAATGCGCTAGGGCTACATACCTATGCGACGAAAGTACACGGCAATAAAATTAAAACTAAGAATGAAATCCGTATTGCGAGTGTATTTAAAAAAGCACCTGAACCGTTATTGCGGATGCTGGTGGTCCATGAACTAGCCCATATTAAAGAGAAACAGCACGATAAAGCCTTTTATCAACTGTGTTGCCATATGCTGCCTGACTATCATCAGCTTGAGCTTGATGCTCGGTTATTTTTGATTTGTCAGGAATTGAATGAGGAAAGATCATGACTCAACGTTCACCGCAAGCTACTTCTCAAAGCGCTTCCGCGCCGCTGAAATGGACGGTGATCAAGTCAAAGCCGGGCCTTCATGCACGTAATCTTCATCAAGGGCGCTATGACTTCTCCGTTTTGGTCAAAGAGCTTCCTGAACTTAAAGCACACATCGTCACCACACCGAAAGGGGAGTCAAGTATTGATTTTGCAAATCCCCAATCGGTAATTTTGCTGAATAATGCACTACTCAAACATTATTATGGTGTTACAGAGTGGCAAATTCCTTCAGGTTTTTTGTGTCCGCCTATCCCTGGGCGCGCCGATTATATTCACCGACTGGCTGACGTTTTAACTTCGGAGTGTAAAGGGCTCAAGCACGGTTTAATTAACGCGTTGGATATTGGTGTTGGTGCTAATTGTATCTATCCCATCGTTGGTGTTCGTGCTTATGGTTGGCGCTATGTGGGCAGCGATATTGACCCTATATCGGTCGAAAACGCGCAGCGAATCGTTGAGCGAAACTCACGGCTTAAGGGACAGATTGAATGCCGGTTGCAAAGTGACCGCACTTCGATGTTTGCCAATGTTATTCGCCCTGGGGAGTTTTATGATGTTACGACCTGTAACCCTCCTTTTCACCGCTCAGAACAGGAAGCGGCACAAGGCAGTGAACGTAAACAACGTAATTTGGCGGCGAATAAAGTCAAACGGCGAGGAACATCTGCAACAGAGGCAAAAAATACGACTCTGAATTTCGGAGGCCAAAAAGCAGAGCTATGGTGTCCGGGCGGAGAAACCTCTTTTGTTAAGCAGATGGCGACAGAGAGCCGATTGTACGCTCAGCAAGTCGCATGGTTTTCAACACTTCTATCAAAAAAGGAGAACGTTCGCTGGTTGAAAAAACAGTTACAATCGGTAGGGGCTGTTGAAGCGAAAGTCGTTGAAATGCAACAGGGGCAAAAAGTCAGTCGCTTCGTGGCATGGACGTTTAAAACGCCTGAGCAGCGTCATCAATGGTTCAAGTATAAGTGCTAAACTTATTGATGATATTTAGTTCCATTGAGGAGGGCGTATGGAATTTGAAATCTATATGCCTTGTGAGCCCGATTGGATCTGCTCAAGCTTTCTATGGTTGTTCGCTGGGTTATTCATACTAGGCTTATTTGCCTTCATACGAATTATATTTTTAGAGTATCGCTCGATCCAACGTCGACATCGTGTTCGTCGTCGGCGACAAACTCATTATTCAAAGCGGCGTTAACCAAGAGCATCATCGCTGTGTAGTGTTTATCGGCGCCATGATACGTAAGATATGTTTTGAGTTGCTGCTCGGCCTGCGAAATGCGTTGATGTTGAATCAGTAAAGCAATCCAGTGTTGCCAAGCGCGAATGTGCCTTGGATCATGTTTCACGCTTTGCGCGAAGTAGGTCATGGCATTTGTGTCGTGATGTGCTTTTAATGCACAAAGCCCCATATTTTCATAACTGGTCGCAACGGATACGTAGTCACGCTGCTTGATCGCTTTTAACAACCAGCGCTCTGCGTGTTGATAATCCTTTTTGTGACATAAAAACGTACCATAGTTATTCATCACATCACCGTTATTTGGGTGATCCTTGAGCGTCTGTAAATAAAGGCTTTCTGCACGTTCTAATTCATTGACTTGGGTATAATAATGAGCAAGAGCTAACTGAGTATGTAGGTAGCGAGGAGCATGATTTTGGGCGACAAGTAAATTTTGCCAAGCTTTGGTGTGATCGCCCTGTTTTAAATAGGCAAGTCCTAGTGCGATACGCGCGTTTGCTTTGTTTTCTCGCTCTGCGTTTTCAGCGCTCGACACATTTGCGCAGCCAGTATTCAGCAGCATAGTCATGATAAACAGCCCTATGTGGCGCATAGACACTCCTCATTTCAAACCGCTTTATCTTAACTGGTGCTTAGCTGCTCACGATCAGCAATATGCATTTTTGCGAGTCAACGTGACGGTATACTCTGCAAAATAAAAGGCCGCAGTTTGCGACCTTTGGAGTGACAACACAGTTTTATCTCAAACTTCTTAATCGTCTTTTGTGAAATTCGATTCGCTGAAATGTTCGAGATCGTATGGCGTTTGCTGATAAACGCAGTAGTTAAGCCAGTTGGCAAATAGCAAATGCCCATGGCTACGCCAAGTCGCACTTGGTGGGTTATCCGGGTTGTCATTTTGGTAGTAATTGACCGGAATGTTTGGCTCCATGCCTTCACCAAGATCGCGAACATATTCGTTATGCAGTGTATTGGCATCATATTCTGGATGGCCTGTCACAAACACATTACGTTTATCTTTGGTTGCGGCTAGGTATACGCCAGCGACATCTGAGGTAGCAAGAATATCTAAGTCCGTATTCTCCGCCAGAAACTCAGGTGAGAAATCCGCGTAGCGCGAGTGTGGGGCTAAAAAGGTGTCGTCAAAGCCGCGCAAAATAGGATGAAATTGATGCTGGATTTGATGATGATATACACCAGATAACTTTTCTTTTAGTGTGCGTTTGGGCAAGTTATACAGGAGCTTTAAGCCTGCTTGAGCAGCCCAACAAACATACAGCGTCGAGGTGACGTGGTCTTTCGCCCAATTCATAATGGTTTTGAGGTGATCCCAATAGAGGACGTCTTCAAATTGAACTAAGCCAAGCGGTGCTCCCGTAATGATCAAGCCATCGAAATTGCGATGCTCGATAGTTTGAAACTGGCGGTAGAAGGTGTTGAGGTGCTCTTCGGGCGTATTTTTACTTGGACGATCATCGATTCGTAACAACTCGATATCCAGTTGAAGTGGCGAGTTCGACAATAAGCGTAAAAACTGCGTTTCCGTCTCAATTTTCTTTGGCATTAGATTCAAGATCAAAATCTTCAAAGGACGGATGCCCTGAGTCAAAGCGCGAGACTCTGACATCACAAAGATATTTTCTTGGCGCAGCACATCGGTGGCTGGCAATTGATCAGGAATTTTAATCGGCACAACTTGCTCCCTAAGTAGTCTAGACGTCTATACCTCCAAACTTAGCGTAAAGTTCAAAGGATGTCGATAGCTTATCGCGGTCTTTTTACGTTATTATGCACGTCCTTAAAGCAATATAAGTGCGCTATGAGATTAACGCTAACATTGATTCGCGGCTTGCCGGGCTCGGGTAAAAGTACATTAGCTCGCTCTATGGGTATCCCACACTATGAAGCGGATATGTACTTTATTGATAACCAAGGGTGTTATCATTTTCGCCCAGATAAGCTTGAGCAAGCACATCATTGGTGCCGACAGCAAACTCAGCAAAGCCTGGCGCGTGGAGAAAGTGTCGTGGTCGCTAATACGTTTGTGCGTCGCTGGGAAATCGCACCCTATGCCAAACTCGCTAAGCGTTTCGGTGCACAATTAGACGTTATCGAATGCCATGAACAGTACCCTAATATTCATGGCGTTAGTGACAAAACCATTCAATCAATGAAAAAACGGTGGCAATCATGGCCAAACGCTCGCCAGTCATAGAAATGACGTCATATGGTATTTACACCCAATGGGACTCGAATTCAAAACATCTTCCGAAAATTCAAGATTTTACGACCGATGTGACGGCTGATATCGACATCGAGTTTGGCTTCGTGGTGAACATAAAAAAAGCCAAGGGTGTTGTGATTGAATACTGCATTGAACATCCCGGTATTTTGAGCAAGCGCGGGGAGTTGCTCGAACCATTTACCGGTGAGATTCATGTTGGAAGTAACGATTGGGATTTCTATCTTGGTGATACCATCTGGGAACCGATTGAGGATAAACTTGGGAAGTGGCGCATGTCGTTGACCATGAACGGACGCGTGATTGCAGAAAAAGTCTTCCATGTTTGCGCGCGCGACGAAAGCCAATTTTGGAAACGCCGCGGGTTTTAGCCAACATGGCTGCCTAGGCGGGATTCGGCTCTACGCTTAACAAGTGTTTTAACGTCGAAATATCAATGGGGTGGCTAAACAGATACCCTTGTAACAGTGGGACGTTTACCTGTTTCAAATACTCAGCTTGCAGGTTTTGTTCAACACCTTCAGCGATGATTTTTACTCCTAAACGGTGGCCCAAATCGACAATGGTATTGAGAACCGGTGTGTTGACGGTGTCTAGGCCGATGCTATCAATAAAGCATTTATCAATTTTCAAATAATCAAACTGGGTTTGTTGAATCACGGAGAGTGAGGTATGCCCAGTCCCAAAATCATCAATGGCTATTGCTACGCCATGATTTCGCAACACTTTAAGGGTTTCTCTGCCCGTATGGTCGAGTACTTGACGCTCTGTAATCTCAACCGTCAGGGTAAAGCCCAAGGTTTCAAAAGCGTTGGCGTACTCAACCAATTTATCGATGTTATTTGGGTGGTGAAGATATTGTGGCGCGACATTGACCCCAAGGTGCAACGCAGGCTGCGCACTCAATGCTGTGCGGTCAATTTGTTTTAAGTTCTGTAAACTCTCTTCAAGTACAAGATCGGTAATTTTATTTACTAAGTTTTGCTGCTCTGCCAGAGGGACAAAAATATCCGGACGGACCAAGTTCATATCCGGGTGCTTCCATCTCACTAAGGCTTCGATTCCTTCAATCTCGTTGTTGTCACTGTTCACGATGGGTTGATACATGACAAACAACTCACGGCGTTGAATACCTTTACGTAAGTCATAAGCCAAACTGTGACGTTGATGATAGCGATGGTTAGCGATGAGCAAAGCAAACGAAATCATCAGCGAAACGAGAATGCAAAAGAAGGCGGCGTATGAGGCGCGGCGAAATACATAGTTACTGTTGGCGTTGAGCAGCACCGAGTAGTTGTAGCGCTCAGAGTGTTCTAGTTGCGAAAATGTCGCCTCATGATATGGATTTTCCTTCGGAAAGGTTTTGTCACCCAGTTTAAAAGTGACGTAACTCACTTGATCGCTAGCGATGGGGCCGAGGCGGTCAATCAGATAGTTTTTGTCTACCACGGCAAGTGCGCCAGTCCCTTTAGGGCTGTGGTCCATGACGACCAAGGTTCTTTGGTGTGGGTCGTCATTATTATCATAGAAAAATATGGATGATTGAGCTTGAGCTTGCTGGTCGAGAATAGGGCTGATATTGGAAATGACCATACCGCGTTTCGAGGAGCATACCGCCATATCATCGCTTAGTAAGATAAGTTCTCGTAGTGGGCTCGCATCTAACATGCTTTCTCGAATTGTCATGCAGTCGTCGTTATTTTCAATCGCTTGCTGGTTTTCTTCATGCAATTGAGTAATAACGTCATCCATACGGTTTAGGTAGGTCTGCGCTTTCGATTGAAGGTTATGAGTGACACTATCATAAGTTATGTATAGAGATGCAGGCATCACAATGACTAGAGGTATCAATAAAAAAGCCAAAAGTGACTTGGTACCCGTGCCAAGCGATGCAAACAGAGATTGAGAAACCATTGTTTTCGCTCGTTGCCTATGTATACAAAACGGAACACATATTTGTGAGCGATAGATGTTAACGAAAACTGACGATAAATGAATGGATGTCAGAAGGTTATGACAAAAATTTAACCGCAATCAGTGCACAGAGCGAAATTGCCGCTTTAGTCGTAAATATGCCAATATTCCCCAAAAAATCACCAAAGTCCAAAGAATGATATAAGGTAATGCAATTTGTCTCCACTCTGATCCCATTTGATTGAGGCGCAGTAATCCAGTAATCGCCGAGGTACTAGGGAAAAATTGGGAAGCGATCACGATAAAGTTAGGGATGGATTCAACAGGCCAAATAAATCCTGCGCTAAAAATTAATGGCATCGAACTCACTAATACAACCACCGTAACCAACTCACGCCTTGGTGTGAGTGCCCCCAACCAAATACCTATAAAGCTTGATGCGAGAAAAAATGGAAAAATGAAGGTAATAAGTTCGGAAATACTAGCCAGCCGATTAACGTCAAGCGCTGCAAAGCGTGACCCAAAATAAAACATCGCCAGCACATAATAAATACACACGAAGACGAAGCTGCGAACTGCCATCAACCTGATGGGAGAGGTGTTTCGCCAGTAACCATCATTATTTCGTTGTGTGCCCACCATCAGCCCGGTCGCCATCACTAAAGTCTGCTGTAAAATCAGAACAAAAACCGCAGGAACAACATAGTCTAAGTACCCCATTTGTGGATTAAAGGTTGGCTTTAAGTTTAGCGTTGTCGGGGTGTACTGCTGACTGGCCCTTTCAAGCGGGACTCCATCATTCAGTAGGCGAGTGACTTTAGCCTGAGCCGCTAGTGTCCCGCCTGCTTTGGCTAATCCTTCAACCACGGTTCCATAGACTAAAAAGTACGACGCATCACCAGCATAAGATAGGGTTGGGCTACTCCCTAGCATCAAGTGTTTATAAAAGTCTTTGGGAATAACAAGTAAGCCACTGATCTCCCCATCTAAGAATGATTGCTTTGCACGCGCAATCGAGTGCATTCGTTTGATAACCTGCACTTGTGGCGTGGCATCAACCATACGCTCAAGACGATAGCTCGTCGCGGTTTGATCCAAATTGACGATCGCTATTTTTTGTTGTTGAGGCGTTTGCTGCTGATAGGGCAGAGGATAGAGCAAAGAGTAAAACACAACACCGCCGAACACGGTTAATACCACGACAGGGTTTGCAAATATCGCTTTGAATTCCAACTTAATTAATGTCCAGAAGCTCATCGTGCTTTTTCCTGCTTAGTCCGTTGCCAAGTAATCAGTAGTGATATCAATAATAACGGGAGGCTATACCCCAGCATGGGAATCAACGTGTGCAAAGTCGATATTAAATCTGCGCCATAACTGCTTTGCGCGACCTGCACCTGAATATAATGACTGACGGGTAACAAGCTTCGCCAAAATTGAGCAAGTGGCCCCATGTCGGTAACGGGAAATGTGATACCCATAAATGCAAAACTGGGCGCAGTAAAAGCACCAGCAAAACTCATGGCTCTCGCGGTATCAAGCGTTAAAAAGTAGAAAAAAGCCCCCATGATCATACACGCTATGGCTGTGAACCACTGCGCCAAAATGACCAAAGCGAATTGGCCATGAAATGGCCAATGTTCAACACCGTAAAACCAAGCCAGAAATAATGCGCCATGTAACGCATATATAGGGAAGTAGGGCGCTAGAGTTGTGACAACGTGACGCAATGGTTTTGGCCCCAACCATCGTTCTAGTGATTGATGTTGATGGTTGGCCGCCAGAATCATAATGGTCACCACCACCACCATGATCTGCCACAGTGCTGGTACGATGGCAGTGACCAAAAACTGCGCATAGTTGGAATTGAGGTTAAACAGAGGGGTAATTTGAGTCTGAATGGGTACCGCGTGTGCCATGGCACCTGATAGAGTTTGGCTTCCTTGTGATAGGCCACTCAATGTTTCAATTTGTGCGTTAAAGGTCGCATGCGCTTGCGTGAGGGCCGAGTTTATCAGTTTTCCCACCAATACATATTGACTGTTGTAAAACGCAGACACTTGCGGAGATAGGCCTTTTACCGTGTCTTTTTCAAAATCGACAGGAATAACCAGATAGGCATAAATATCACCTTCGATAAGCGCTTGTTTGGCAGACGAAACATCATTCGGCATCTGAGTAACGTTCATCGTAGGACTGGCATTCACGTTGCGCACCAATTGTTGAGATAGGCGACTGTGATTTAAGTCAACGACCCCAACTGGCAAATTACGTGCAATGCCCGCACTGAATATTGCCCAGATTGATAGAGACAACATCACTGGTAACCAAGTTAAGCAGGCCAATAGCCATTTATCGTGGCGGACAATGTGCCACTGCCGAGTGAAACTTGCAGTCATGTTACAGTTCAACCGCCACGCTCATACCCATACGCAAAGCTTGTTGATCCTGGGTTGGACGCGCTTCGACTTCGAATGTGCGTAAATCAAAGCCTTGGGACGAATCGGTAGAGCGCCAAGTGGCAAAATCGCCCATTGGCGCAATATGCGTCACTTTGAATTCAATGTTTTTGTCAAGTGCAGGAACAAACGCTTGAAAAGTATGGCCTTTTTTAAACTGCATTAAATGATCTTCACGGACATTGAATACTGCCCATGAATCCTCACGATCAACAACGGTGACCACAGGAAAACCTTGCGGCGCTAATTCTCCACTTTGTAACAGCACCTGAGAAACCTCGCCATCAAACCAACTCTCGATTTGTGTATCTTGTGCATACGCTTCGACTTCCGCAACGGCACCCGCTGCCATGCGTTCTTTTTCTGAAGCGGCTTGTTTCTCTTCATCACGTGTCCCTTCTTGCGCCATTTGATACATTTGGTAAGCCGCGCTTTCCGTGTACTTTGCCGCTTCCCACTGGGTTTTCGCTTCATCGCGCTTTTGTTCTGCCACGACCCCATCCTGATAAAGGTTGTTCACCCGCAGGTAGGTTTTCTCTCTAAGGTCGGTGGCCGCTTTCGCTTTAAGCCATTGATCTTTTGCTGCTTGAACTTGTTGCTGGCGGGCTCCTTGTTGTGCTTCTTGAGCGAGCGCCCCAGCGGCGGCTTTATTCGCTTGAGCTTGTTGGAGTTTTGCTTCAATTTCAGGGCTGTGAAGAGTGAAAATGAGTTGTCCCGTTTGGACTTGATCGCCTTTACGTACAAAGACTTTATCAATACGTCCAGCCACTTTTGACGAGATGCTGTATTGCTGGGACTCAATTTGCCCTTGAATTTTTATAGGCTGCGGTTGATAAGCTTGGTAGAAACTCCATCCAATCCAAGCAACCAAGATAAGGCTAAATACACTAAGTAAGGTGACTTTAAGCGATTTCATTGTAATTCCTTAATGTGTAGATGTTGGCTGATAGGCGGTTGAACGGATTTGATATTGAGCGAAGTCGTTCATATTGTTCGAAAGAGCGAGTAATCGTGAAAGTGCCGTCACGTAATGAAACTTTGCGGTTGCTTGCTGTGTTTTGACGCTTGCTAGATTGAGTTCTGCATCAACCACATCGGTGGACGTCGATAACCCTTGCGAAAATGCTTTTTGACGTAACCGTAGGTTCTCTTTGGCTAAGCGCAGGCTAGAGGTGAGACCACTCACTTCTTCTTGTGCTTGTTGTGCTTGGTAGTAGGTTTTTTGTACCAATACGTTGAGGTCTTGTTTCGCTTGAGCACGTTTATGTCGAACTTGAAGTACCGCGCTGTGCGCGGCGGCAAGGTTATCTCCCCGCCCGGAATTATCAATTAGCGGGATACTAACACCGATGCCCACTAGCCAATCTGGCTTAAGTTGACTGGCTAGGGAGTCATCTTCGTACAAGCTGTAATCCCCATACAGGTAGACATTTGGGTAATACTTACCTTTCTCGGCTTTTATAAGACTTTGTGCTTGTTTTTCTTTTGCATCGAGCAAAGCCAGCCCAGGATAGGTGTTTAAAGTTTGGGTCACAAAGGTGTCCATTGCCGGAAGGTGATCATTGGTAAAAAGTGAGTCACCGGGTTCAACCATCACATTTTGATTTAATATTTGAGTGAGCGCATTCTGGGCGATTTTTAGATTATTCCGGGCTTTCTTTTGTTCAATGGTCGCTCGGTCGAGGGCGGATTCAGCTTGCAAGCGTTCAACTCGAGCGATTTGTCCTTGCTGTTCAAGCTTTAATGCATTCTCATAGTGGCGGTTTAAGCCTTTTACCACTAAGTTACGTGTCTGAAGGACATCTTGTGCAAGTAACACACTGAAATAGTATTTGCTCAAATCTTCAAATCGCGCTTGTGTTTCCATCGCCAGTTGGCTTTGTGCTTCTTGCGTTTGACCTGTTGCTGCCGATTGCGCAGCACTAATTCGACCGCCAGTGAAAATTGGCCACATGGCGCGTATTGACGAGCTGAAAATATCCCGCTCTGTGATGGTTGATGTGAGATCGCCAAGCCCGCTGATTACCGCGCCTAAATCGGATGCTGCAACACTCGGTGGCAAGGTGATGTTTGCGCCCGTACTGTTGACAATCTGACGCCCCGACAACGTCACATCCTGATCCAAATAGGTGTAATTGGCGCCCACCGTTATTGATGGCCAGTTACGTGCAGAACTGGCCTCTTGCAGATGTTGATAGCGATCAACGTTAGCGCGTTCAGCAGCTAAGGAGTTATTGTCTTGTTGAACGATTTCCCAAGCTTGGGGAAAGCTAATGGTTGCCGCATTTATGCTAGGCGCTATCGCACCAAAACAACCGATAAGAACCAAAAGTTGTCGCATTAACCTACCTAATGGCTGAAAATTATTAGAGTATATGCTCTAAAAAATACTACCGCAATAGAAGAGCTTAATAGAGTATAGGCATGAAAATAGTCATGAGTTCAAGCGGACTTATTGATTATATTGATGATTTAACAGTTCTGTGACTTGTTAACCTAAGTCGGTAAGCAATAGTCATCATTCACGTGCGTTTAATGGGTACATAATCAGTGATGTTATGTGACTAAAGTCCAATAGCACAACGATGTCCTCCGCCCCTTGTCCTAATACTGCTCTTCCTTTCATCACTAAATCAAAAACCTAGGTAAATCAGCCTGCCATGTCGGCTAAGACATTAGTCTAAATTGTCGACAATATTCTTTTATATTGCCATTTTGTTGGTTATTTTTGGGGTGTTATCTATTTATTGTCGACACATTTTTGAGGCGTTACGAATGAACTCTGTTACATCCATAGACATGACAGCCAAGGAGCTAACGAAGTCGGCTAACCTAACCGAATACCTGATTGAGAGTATTGTTAATGGCAGTGTCCCTAGTGGCGCTAAGATCTCTGAACCTGAATTAGCTAAGCGCTTGCAGGTGAGTCGCGGGCCACTACGGGAAGCGATAATGCGTGTTGAGGGGCTAGGGCTGATTGAACGCATTCCTCATGTCGGCGCTCGGGTCACCACGTTGACGCTAACTAAGCTTGTTGAACTGTACGCAGTGCGTGAAGCGCTCGAGGGGATGGCGGCCCGTCTAGCTGCTCGCCATATTCACCCCAAGGAACTGCAAGCACTAAAAACGGTGTTGGCGGCGCACTCTGAACATATTGAGCAAGTTGAAGGGGCTTCCTATTTTCATCAACAAGGTGACTTTGACTTCCACTATCAAATTATCAAAGCCAGCCGTAATCAGCAATTGACCACATTGTTGTGTGATGAGCTTTACCACTTACTTCGCATGTATCGCTTCCAATCCCCCCGTTCTCACTCTAGGCCAACAGAGGCGCTGCAGGAGCATAAATTTATCCTACAGGCGATTGAACAGGGCGATGAAGAGTTAGCTGAGCTGCTAATGAGACGTCACATTTCTCGCAGTAGAGATTTAATAGAGCAGCAAATTCGGCTGGACGAACACAGCACATAACCACGATTTCATTAGAATTCATTAATAGGAGAGTCACGATGAGCATTTCACCAGGGCGTCATTTTCGACAAGCGTTAGAGCGGAATAAACCGCTGCAAATCGTCGGTACGATTAATCCGTATTGCGCGCTGATGGCCAAGCAAATAGGGCATCAAGCGATTTATCTATCTGGCGGTGGCATCGCTAATGCATCGTACGGGTTACCAGACTTAGGCATCACCACATTGAACGATGTGCTGGTTGATGTAGAGCGTATCACAAATGCAAGTGATTTACCCCTGCTTGTCGATATTGATACGGGGTTTGGCGGCGCGTTTAATATCACGCGAACCATTAAAGCGATGGAGAAAGCGGGAGCTGCGGCGGTGCACATGGAAGACCAAGTGGCACAAAAGCGTTGTGGACACCGGCCGAATAAGGCGATTGTTTCGACTCAGGAAATGGTTGACCGCGTTAAATCAGCGGTAGATGCCCGTTGTGATGAACAATTCGTCATCATGGCAAGAACCGATGCGCTGGCTGTAGAAGGCATGGACAGTGCAATCGAGCGCGCTATTGCTTATGTTGAATCTGGCGCTGATATGATTTTTCCTGAAGCCATGACCGAGCTCAATCAATATCTTCAGTTTTCCAATGCATTGCAGCAAGCAACAGGTAAAAAAGTTCCGATACTTGCCAATATTACGGAGTTTGGTCAGACCCCTCTATATAGCTGTGACCAACTCGCTGAGGTCAGCGTTGACATGGTTCTATACCCATTGAGTGCATTTCGTGCCATGAACCAAGCCGCTGAACGCGTGTATCGACACTTGCTGGCAGAAGGAAATCAGAGCGCGCTACTTGAGCAAATGCAAACACGCAGTGAGCTTTATGATTACCTGAATTACCACGACTACGAGCAAAAATTAGACAGACTATTTTCCCAGTGAGGCGCGGTTACTACACCGATATCTACATCAACCTAATCCAATAACGTGAAACCGGGCTGATTGACTAAAAATTGCTCCAAAGAGAGCCATGCAATCGGTCTGAAAAGGAGTTCAACATGCCACAAAAAGAGTTAGGCGGCGCAGGGCTGCGCGGTCAAAGTGCGGGCACAACATCGTTGTGTACTGTCGGTAAAACAGGGACGGGCTTAACCTACCGAGGTTATGACATCACCGACCTTGCCAATCATGCCCAATTTGAAGAAGTGGCTCATTTACTATTGGTCGGACATTTACCCAACCAACAAGAGCTTGACCAGTATAAGACGAAATTAATTGCCTTGCGTGGTTTGCCTCAAGCGCTCAAGACGGCATTAGAACTGATTCCAGCCGATGCTCACCCAATGGATGTGATGCGCACTGGCTGTTCAATGCTTGGTAACCTTGAGCAAGAGCAAGACTTTAGCCAGCAACTCGCGGCGACTGAACGTATGCTTGCCACCTTTCCTGCCATCATTTGTTATTGGTATCGTTTCAGTCATCACGGTGTGCGCATTGACACCGACGATCAGAGTGAAGATTCAATCGGTGGCTACTTTCTAAAAATGTTAACGGGTAAAACGCCAAGCGAACTGCATAAGCAAGTCATGCATTGTTCATTGATTCTTTATGCTGAGCATGAATTCAATGCATCAACGTTCGCCGCTCGGGTCTGCGCATCGACGTTATCGGATATCCATTCATGTGCTACCGCCGCGATCGGCACATTACGTGGGCCGCTACATGGCGGTGCCAATGAAGCGGCAATGGCGATGATAAAAGATTGGCGAACGCCGGAAGAAGCCGAGCAGCGAATCCTCGAGATGCTCAAAAATAAAGAAAAAATCATGGGATTTGGCCATGCGATTTACCGTGAAAGTGACCCGCGTAACGCACTGATCAAACAGTGGTCTCAAGCCTTGTCGTTTGGCGCGCAAGATGACCATCTTTATGCTGTTTCCGAGCGAGTTGAAGCGGTGATGAAGCGTGAAAAAGACTTATTCTGTAACGCGGATTTTTTCCATGCTTCTGCCTATCACTTTATGGATATTCCAACGCCTTTGTTTACCCCAATTTTCGTGATGAGCAGATTGACCGGTTGGGCTGCTCATGTGTTTGAACAGCGTGAGAACAATCGAATCATTCGCCCGAGCGCCGATTATCAAGGTCCAGAGCATCAAGCATGGCTACCGATTGAACAGCGTTAATCAAAGAAGATTAAAACTTTAAGACAAGGAAAGAACATGAGCCACAATGTAGAACTCAATGAACGCCCTCAACCAGATGAGTTATTAGTTAAGATTGCCAATTACGTCAATGAAACTGAGATTACATCAAGCGAAGCCTATGACACCGCACGTAACTGTTTAATGGACACATTAGGCTGCGGGCTACTTGCGCTGCGCTTTCCCGAGTGCACCAAACACATGGGGCCTCTGGTGCCTGGAACGTCGGTACAAAATGGCGCGCGCGTGCCAGGCACTTCCCATGAACTTGACCCAGTCACTGCCGCATTTAACATCGGGTGCATGATACGCTGGCTGGACTTTAACGACACGTGGTTGGCCGCAGAATGGGGGCACCCCTCTGACAACTTAGGTGGGATCTTGGCGACCGCTGATTACCTAAGTCGAGTTGCCGTGGCGCAAGGAAAGCCGCCGTTAACCATGAAAGATGTGTTAACCGCGATGATCAAAGCGCATGAAATCCAAGGCGTTTTGGCGCTAGAAAACAGCTATAACCGAGTAGGTCTTGACCATGTACTGTTGGTCAGAGTGGCTTCAACAGCGGTGGTGACGAAAATGCTAGGAGGCTCGCTAGAACAGATTATTAATGCCGTGTCTCATGCTTGGGTGGATGGCTGCTCACTAAGGACTTACCGTCATGCTCCAAACGCAGGCTCGCGTAAGTCTTGGGCCGCCGGTGATGCAACTTCACGAGCGGTTAGGCTGGCTTTAATCGCGATGAAAGGTGAAATGGGTATTCCAACGGTACTCAGTGCGCCTAAATGGGGCTATTACGATGTGCTGTTTAACGGTGACTCTTTCAAGGTCAACCAGCCGTTCGCCAGCTATGTAATGGAAAATGTGTTATTTAAAATCTCATTCCCGGCTGAGTTTCATTCACAAACCGCCGTAGAATGTGCAGTTACCCTTCACGACCAAGTTAAACATCGCTTAGATGATATCGAGCGCATTGAAGTGACGACCCACGAGTCGGCGATTCGCATCATTTCCAAGCAAGGCGAGTTGGCCAACCCAGCCGACCGTGACCACTGCTTACAGTACATGATTGCTGTACCGCTCATTTATGGTGATTTAGTTGCCGAGCATTATGAAGATGCGTTTCACCGTTCTGATGAACGAATTGATGCGCTGCGCAACAAAATGGTCATTATTGAAGATAAGCGTTATACCCAAGAATACTTGGAGGCAGACAAACGTTCGATAGCCAATGCGATTCAAATTTTTTATCGCGATGGGTCCCATAGTGACAAAGTCGAAGTCGAATACCCGATTGGTCATCGCCGTCGCCGAGAAGAGGGCATTCCTGTTCTTGAGAATAAGTTTGTCCGCAATTTACAAACGCGTTTCCCTCAAGGTCGCTGTGAGCAGATTTTTGCTTTGTGTAAAGACCAAAAGCAGCTGGAGCAAACGCCTGTTCATGAATTTATGAATCTTTTGGTGATCAACTAGCGACCATGCATGGAGCGCAGCGCGATTTGCGGCGCTCCTTGAATGAAGGAGGAACCTTTATGTCGGCTTACGAGAATGAGTATCGCATGGCGCAATCGTCGCCAGAACAGTATTGGCTGGAACAAGCCAAGCAAATTGATTGGTTTAGCGCTCCGACGCAAGGCATTCGCCTTGATGAAAATGGTATCGAACGCTGGTTTCCTGATGGTGAAATGAACACGGCTTGGCTGGCCCTTGACTATCATTGTCAACAAGGACGGGGAGCCCATCAAGCGCTGATATACGACTCTCCGGTAACGGGTCAAAAGCATGTTTACACGTACCAGCAATTAAAAGATGAAGTAGCCCTCGTCGCGGGTATGTTGACGGATTTAGGCGTTGAAAAGGGTGATCGTGTTGTCATCTATATGCCGATGATTCCTCAGGCGGTAATGGCTATGTTGGCCTGTGCAAGGATAGGTGCCATTCACTCTGTGGTCTTTGGCGGTTTTGCCCCCAATGAGCTTTCGGTTCGCATCGAGGATGCCGAACCGAAAGTATTATTGACGGCGTCTTGCGGTATAGAAATTAATAAAGTGTTGCCTTATAAACCGCTGGTCGACAAAGCCGTGATGGACAGTCGCTGGAAACCAGAGCAAGTGGTGGTATTTCAGCGACCTCAATGCCCCGCTGAACTCGACCAACCGCGTGATGTCGATTGGCAGCAGTTGGTGGCGAAAGCATCCCCGCAAGATTGTGTGCCACTCAACGCTACCGACCCGCTATACATTCTTTATACATCGGGCACTACAGGCAAACCTAAGGGCGTCGTGCGTGATAATGGTGGCCATGCCGTTGCGATGAAGTATTCGATGTCGACTATCTACAATATGCCTCAAAATGGCGTATTTTGGGCAGCGTCAGATGTGGGATGGGTGGTTGGGCACTCCTATATCGTGTATGCGCCATTAATTCATGGTTGTACATCCATATTATTTGAAGGGAAACCCGTGAAAACGCCGGATCCTGGCGCTTTTTGGCGTGTGTGTGAGGAATACAAAGTGAACGTCTTGTTTTCTGCGCCTACCGCTTTTCGTGCGATAAAAAAAGAAGACCCACAAGGATTATGCTTGGATGTGTACGATCTTAGTACGCTCGAAACGATTTTTATGGCGGGTGAACGTCTCGATCCACCGACACTTGAATGGGTACAATCGAATACTCACAAACCGGTCATTGATCACTGGTGGCAGACTGAAACAGGTTGGGCGATTTCTGCCAACCCAATCGGACTTGAGACGTTACCGGTTAAAGCGGGTTCCTCGACCAAACCCGTACCGGGGTACCAGGTTGAAATTTTAACCGAAGCAGGAGAAGTCGCTGCACCTAACCAGCAAGGATTTGTTGCGATAAAGCGCCCGCTACCGCCAAGTTGTTTACCAACCGTGTGGCGTAATCATGACCGCTTCCAAAGTGGATACCTTAGCCAGTTCCCGGGTTATTATGTCTCAGGTGATGGCGGTTATTTGGACCAAGACGGGTACTTATTCATCATGGGCCGAATTGACGATGTCATAAACGTCGCGGGTCACCGGCTATCAACCGGAGAAATGGAAGAGGTGGTTGGCGCGCACCCTGCTGTGGCGGAATGCGCGGTGATTGGTATCCATGATGAACTCAAAGGTCAACTGCCGTTAGGATTGGTGGTGCTCAAAGATGGCGTTGATGTGGAAGCGTTGCAGCTTGAAGGGGAACTGGTCGGTAAGGTTAGGGAAGAAATCGGCGCTGTTGCATGCTTCAAACATGCACTGGTGGTTGACAGGTTACCTAAAACACGCTCAGGAAAAATCCTGCGGCGAGTGATTCGTCAAATTGCCGATGGCGAAGAATATGTCGTTCCCTCGACCATTGATGACCCTAGTAGCTTATCGGAAATTGAAAAAGCACTGCATTCATCCTAACTAATGAATGAAGTTGTAAGAAAAGCCTCAGAATGTGAGGCTTTTTTTATGCAAGTTATATAGAATATCAGTTTATTATATTGGAATTAATAACCATGCCGACTCTCGGTGTTTCTTCTGCTCAAACTGCCGATCTTGAACAGCTCAACGACCTCATGTTTTCGTTGCATGACGAGCATCATCAGCAGTGCCCAGACCACTTTAAAACTGCAGAAGAAATCGAACAGGAAAAAAGCATTAGTCGCTATATTGATGACCCCGAATGTCTCATTTTTGTGGTTAAGCAACAGCGTAAAATACTCGGTTTTGTGACTGGGCATTTTTGTGAGCTGATCTCTACGGTCAGTAAACCCGTCACTATGGGGAGCATTGATGAGCTTTATGTCCTGCCAGAGTATCGTCATCAAGGTGTGGCGAGGTTATTAATGGCCACAATCGAACAACGTCTAGCGGAATATGGCGCCAAGCAGATTTTTGTCGAAGTGTGGCAATTTAATCAAACTGCGGTCAACTTGTACCAGAAGTTGGGTTTTGAGCATCATATTCATTGGTTAAGAAAACCTGTTGAATAAACATTAAATAACTAGAGCAAAAATTAAGAATGCGCGTATTTTTTTCCTGTCTGCTGTTTTTATTGGGAATATTGTCTATTGCGTTGCCTTCATATGCTGATGAGGCTTCGATTACCTCACAGCCTGAAGGGGCGTTATGTATCGTTCGAGCCGATGAAAAGATTGTATTAATTCATGAGTCTCTTACCGACAAAATGTCACTGCCTGGGGGGACAATTTCGGCCGACGAAACACCGGAAGTGACAGCACAACGAGAAACTTGGGAAGAGACCGGTCTCGTAGTGAAAGTAAAACAGTTGTTGGGGCAAACAGAGCAAGCCTATTTCTATGAGTGCGCGTCTGAATCGGATGTCATTGCTTATGAGCTCAACAACATTCTTGATGGTCATGAAATACCTGTCTGGTTTGCGCCCCATTATGGCGTCGAAGTGTCCTCTGCGATGCTGATTGAACCTTCTTCGCTGGATTCAGGGCTCTATCGCTATCCGAAACAGTGGGATACCGTGAAAGCCTTGTTTAACCAAGCAGAAGGTCAGAATGTGACCTATGTGGGTAACTTAATTGCTGCCGCTCCCGTTATTAACCAAGTTGAACTGAATTGGATCCTTGGATTTCAACATGCAATAAAATCACTACCGAATGGTATGGGTTGGCTGTGGGACAGTGCGGTGCTAATGCTTAACCAACTGACTAATCCACTGCTATTCCTTTTGATATTTCCATTACTCTATTGGCAATTTGGTCTTCATTTTGCCTACCGAGTCTTTTATTTGGTTGCTATCACGTCACTATTGTGTTTTGTCGCACGGCAGACGTTCGCTCTGCCAAGGCCGCATGTCTATATTCCGGCTATCGAACTTTCTCATAGTGATGGTTTCAGCATGCCAAGTCTTGCATTAGCGTTATGGTGCAGTGTGGGAATTTTGGTACTCAACGCGTTTGAGCGTTTTTCTCTGAACCGCTATTTCGGGGCTTTTATCTTCTTGCTCATCGCGATCATGACAGCTAAGTTTTATAGCGGCGCTGCGTTTATCGTCGATATGTTGGTGGGAAGTATATTCGGCATTTTGACGGCGTGGCATATCATTCGATTGGAAGATAAACCGGGATTTGATCTTGAAAAGTTGATTTGCTCGCGTACTTCTTGGGCTCTGCTCGCCGCGGTTGCGGCTGTTTTGGCACTTATCTTTCAAATGCCATCATTTACGGTGTTATTGGCAACGTTGTTGACCGCATGCGGCATCATTTGGACAGGTAAAGAGAGTGGGGATTTCATCAGTTTCCGAGAAATGGTGTTTATGGTGCTGCTATTGGTCTTGGTGAATGAAATTATTTCGTTCTCCGCGACGTTGGTATCGTCTAGCAGTCTGCTGTCTCTGGTTGCTGAAATATTACGATTCCCCTTATTACTGTTGGTATTTAATATCAGCGCGCTGCGCAGTCATAAAAGCGAACCGTTGTAACCCGCAAAAAGCCCCAAAGTTGGGGCTTTTTCGTAGCACAGCGGTTAAGCTGGGTTAAGAATATAGTTTTCAATGACTTTTGCGACCCCGTCATCGTCGTTGCTGTCAGTAATTAGGTCAGCAATCTTTTTCGTTTCTTCCATCGCATTCGCCATGGCAACCCCAAGCCCTGCGTATTCCAGCATATGATGATCATTTTCAGCATCGCCCATACAAATGACTTCAGATGCTTCGATGCCAAGTCGTTTAGCAATCGCTTCAATACCCGCACCTTTATTGCTCACTGGGTTTAGGAACTCAAGAAAGAAAGGGGCACTTTGCAAAATGGTAAATTCGTCGTAAAACGCTTGCGGTATTTTGGCTATCCCCGCAGTGAGCGCATCGGGTTCACCAATGATCATGGCTTTAATTATCGGGTGGTCATCGCTGAGTGTATCGAAATCGACAATACTGTAAGACATGTTATTGATGTGCGCTTCATGCTCGGTATAACGGCTGGCTCTCGGTGCGATTAACCCCAGTTCTTCACTGAAGGCGTGACAATCGAGGCCCAGTTGCTCTGCAAGTTTTGCGACACGCTTAGTGGCGGCACCATCGATGATACCACGATGAACGACTTTGTTATCATCGAGCTCACGGATGATTGAGCCATTAAAGCACGCCACAAACTCATTTTTTCCACGGATTTCGAGTTCATCGAGTTTCTCGACGATGCCCTCTAATGGTCTTCCAGAGGCAAGTACGACAGTGACACCTTTGGCGCGCGCATCGGCAATCGCTTTTTTGGTTCGTGGTGAAATAGACTTGTCTGTGGTCAGCAACGTGCCATCCATATCCAGCGCAATTAGTTTGTACATCTCTTACCTTAATTTTGACTATAAAAGAGCAGATTAGATTAGCAGAGATATTTTATCAATTGATGAATAGGTTGATATTATTTCGTCTCTCCATTAAGGTCACGTTCCTGAAATTTTGAGAAGACCAATTTGGCTAAGCTGACGTTGTATAAAGTTAACGAAATGTTTGAGACAATCCAAGGTGAGGGGACGTTTACCGGTGTTCCTTCGGTGTTTGTACGTTTGCAAGTGTGCCCTGTGGGATGCGCATGGTGTGATACCAAACAGACTTGGACTGCCGAGCCAGAAGATGAGCGCAGTTTTGAACAGATCATCGTGAAAACGCAAGACTCGCCAACATGGTGCTCAAGCAGTGCCGAGCAAATTGTTGAGCAATACCAGAAACAGGGCTATACGGCTCGACACATCGTTATTACTGGCGGTGAGCCATGTATTTATGACTTAAGACCATTAACTGCTGCATTTGAAGCCATTGGCTGCCAATGCCAAATTGAAACCAGCGGTACCAGTGATGTGCTGGCGTCTGAGCAGACATGGGTGACAGTGTCACCCAAAGTGGCGATGAAGGGTAAGCTCCCAGTCCTCAGCAACGCACTACGACGAGCCAATGAGATCAAACATCCGGTGGCGACCTTAAAAGATATTGATCAACTGGATGCGTTATTGTTGAACGCGAATATTCCTACCAGTACGATTATCGCACTGCAACCCATTAGCCAGAAGCCGAGAGCGACTCAACTGTGCATCGACACCTGTATTGAACGTAACTGGCGTTTATCGATTCAAACTCACAAATATCTCAGCATCGCTTAGTAAGGAAGACAAATGAAAAAAGCTGTTGTCGTGTTTAGTGGCGGGCAGGACTCAACCACCTGTCTTGTTCAAGCACTTAAAGATTATGATGAAGTCCACGCGATTACCTTTGATTATGGACAGCGTCACAAGCTGGAAATTGAAGTCGCTCAGAAACTGGCAAGCGATCTCGGCGTGAAAGCGCACAAGGTAATGGATGTAGGGCTGCTGAATGAGTTAGCGATCAGCTCACTGACGCGTGACGATATTCCGGTCTCCCATGAGCTTCAAGACAATGGTCTTCCGAATTCTTTTGTTCCTGGACGTAACATCTTATTTTTGACGTTGGCGGGGATTTACGCCTATCAAATTGGAGCGCAAACGGTGATTACCGGTGTCTGTGAAACCGATTTTTCAGGCTACCCAGATTGCCGAAATGACTTTGTTAAAGCGATGAATAATGCGTTAGTTCAAGGTATGGACCGTGATTTAGAGCTCAAAACACCACTAATGTGGCTAAACAAAGCGGAAACCTGGGCGTTAGCTGACCAATATCAAGCATTGGACTTGGTAAGAGAGCAAACTTTAACGTGTTATAACGGTATTATTGGCGATGGGTGTGGTGATTGTCCATCATGTGAACTGCGTAAAGCGGGGCTGGATGAATATCTCAATAATCGTCAAGCTGTGACACAGGCACTTCTTAGATAAGTAGGGTTGTGGTAGTAGCTAACACGAATAAAAAGGGGGCTCACACAGTGTGTGAGCCCCTTTTTTAACCAAGATTAGTCAAGGTACATTTTTGCTAATTCTGAAGGCTCAAGCTCTTTGCCTTGCAGTTCATTATTCCAGTTGGTACCAATCAACACCCCATCTTCATCCAGGGTGATTAACCAATCTTCTGCAAAAATATCGAGAGGAATTTCCACGACTTCAAAATCTGCCCACTCTTCCACATTGTGTAAGGTCGCTTCCTCTTTTGACGACCAAAATGGCATGACTTCGCTATTTTCAAACTCTACAGAGTCGCAGCATAGCCAACCTTCCTCGTTGCGCATTCCCCAAACCAAATTGGTTTCTTTGGTTTGTTTAATAAATAACTCAAGGTTTGCTTGAAGATCGGCAGTTAATTTACTCATCAAAATGATCTCTTTTGTATTAATTAATTAGATTATCACCCTATAAGACTTTACACGCAAAACCTTTTAGATAAAAACCTTCAGGGTAGGCGCTGTCGGTTGGATGATCCGCCGCTTGCTCGAAGCGTTCAATAAATTTCACGCTGCGCTGAGCATCGACTGCCGCATCGGCAATGATTTTTTGAAACAAAACTTGGTCCATTAGCCCAGAGCAAGAGTAAGTCAGCAGCGTACCCCCGGGCTTAAGGATTTGCATCGCAAGCATATTAATGTCTTTGTAGCCTCGACATGCCCCGTTGAGCTGATTTTTAGATTCAGCGAACTTAGGCGGATCCATAATGACAACGTCAAACTTGGTTCCCTGATCGCGGTATTCCCGCAGCAGTTTAAAGACATCTGCGTTTAAGAATACGGCACGCTTTTTCGCGATATCAAATTCATTTAATTGAGCGTTGTATTTGGCAGTGTCTAACGCTGGCTGAGATACGTCCGCGTTAATCACGCGTTTTGCGCCGCCTTTAAGTGCATATAAACCAAAGCCACCCGTGTACGAAAAGCAGTTGAGGACTTCTTTTTGGTTAACGTATTTCATTGACTGCAGGCGGCTATCGCGTTGATCGAGATAGAACCCAGTTTTGTGTCCGCCAACGATATCAACACTGATTTTTACGTCATTTTCTTCAATGACTACAGAAGAGGGAGGCATTTCACCATGAAGAACGCCCACACGCTCTTCAAGACCTTCTTTTTTACGAACCGCAACGTCAGAGCGCTCGTAGATATGGCAATCAGGAAATTGAGACTGTAGCGCTTGGACCAACACGTCTTTCTGATATTCAGCACCTGCACTCAATAATTGGCAGACAAGGAAATTTTGATACTTGTCGATAGTGATACCGGGTAAGCCATCAGATTCGGCAGCAACGAGACGGAAACCAGTGAGCCCGTCACGGGCAATGATATCCTGACGAAGCAATAAGGCTTGAGCGAGACGTTTTTCAAAGAACGTTTGATCAATCGTTTCTTGTTCAAAACTCCAAACACGAGCTCGAATCTGTGAATGGGGAGAATAGGCGGCTTTTGCTAACCATTGACCATTGTGAGCGAACACATCAATCGTTTCACCGAGTTGGGGATCACCTTCAGTACGTTGAATACCGCGAGAGAAAATCCAAGGGTGTTTTCGACGTAAAGACTTTTCACGTCCTTTGACTAAATAAATTGCAGGCGTCATGGCATTGTTTGGTCGATTTTAAAGGAGATGTATTGTCGAGTAATGACTTAGGAAAAGCAAATAAATTAGCGGTGAGTCCTTTAAACTCGAGGCACTTTATCGATATGCTACTGTCTGACTACATAAGAGATTATTGATCACGATAAAGGAGCGAGATATGGATTTGAAAAGTGAAAAGTTCCTCGTTAAAGGGATGGTTCAAGGCGTTGGGTTTCGCTACCAAACTTGTCATCAAGGTCTAAAGTTTGGTTTAACGGGTTACGCGAGAAATCTCAATAACGGCGATGTTGAGGTTGTGGTCAGTGGCGATAAACCGGATGTCGAAAAATTTGCTGAATGGTTAAAAGAGGGGCCAAGAACTGCCTGGGTAGAGCAGGTTAGCCGAGAGTCTCTTGAGCCGACCTCTTTTCAAGGATTTGAAATTCGTTGATGAATGGTCTTAAAGGCATTTTGCGGGTTTAGGTAACCCAGCAAGTTTGGTTGCTTGCTTAGCGGGCCCCTGACGGAAAAGCTTGAACAAGTATTTGCTGTTGCCTTTTTCCGGCCCGTGCGCTTTTTCCATTGCTTTCACAAGCATGCGAATAGCGGGGGATGTATTGAATTCTTCGTAAAAATCTCGAACAAAATGAATAACCTCGAGATGTGCAGGGGTCAGTTCGATGCCTTCTTGTTCAGCCAAAGGCGCAATCATGCCTTCTTCCCATTCGGTATAGTCAAGTAAGTAACCCTGACTATCGGTTTCAATTTGCTTACCGTTGTATTCAAACATAGTGGTGTAAGAGTCATGCCAGTTGTTGAAAGGTCTATAGGGTAGCGAAGTCGGCGCTAGGGTCAATAAATTTTTGTTTGACTCAATAACAAAAAAAGCCCGCAGAGAATGCGGGCTTTTTTTATTTTATGTTGTCAGACTGAGTTTAGTCGTCGTTCATTACGCCAAGAATACTCAGTAAGCTGATGAACAAGTTGTAGATAGAGACATACAACGTGATCGTCGCAGAAATGTAGTTGGTTTCACCGCCACGCACAATTTGCTGCGTTGTTAGCAAAATAGCACCGACAGAGAACAGGATAAAGAGCCCACTCATTGCAAGGTACAGCATTGGCATTTGAAGGAAAATATTCGCAACCATACCGATAAGCAGAACAACAAACCCCGCCATCAAAACGCCACCTAAGAAAGACAGATCACGTTTTGTGGTGAGTGCGTAAGCGGATGCGCCCATAAAGGCGAGGGCGGTACCACCAAGCGCAGTGACAATTACGTCTCCCATTCCGGCACCAACGTACATGTTAAGAATTGGGCCTAGCGTGTAACCAAGGAAACCTGTGAATAGGAAGGTGAAAACCAAGCCTAATCCATTGTTACGGTTTTTCTCGGTCAGGAACAGCAAACCGTAGAAACCCACTAAGGTAATGATCAAACCTGGGTGTGGCAGGTTCAATGCCATAGAAACGCCAGCCACTACCGCTGACCAAACCAAGGTCATAGACAGCAATGCGTAGGTATTGCGGAGTACCTTGTTTGTTTGTAGAGCACTATCTTGTGTCGAAGTGCGGCTATACATAGGACTGTTCATAATCTTCCTCATCGGAGTGTTTTACTTATATGTACATTTATGGGCATGAAAGTTCAAAATTTCAAGCCTAGCAATGTATGAAACTAACGAAAATAATAATAGAAATAAAAACTTAAGTATTGAATAAGATGTAACACAATATAACAAACAAAAAGGGACGTTGAACGTCCCTTTCAAGATTATTTGTACCAAGTTGTCATTAGTGGTGCAGAATTTGTGCAAGGAAGTTTTGCGTACGGTCCGATTGAGGGTTTTCAAAGAAATCTCGAGGATTGTTTTCTTCAATGATTTCACCCGCATCCATGAAAATAACTCGGTCTGCGACCTCTTTCGCAAAGCCCATTTCATGCGTAACACATAGCATTGTCATCCCTTCTTCCGCGAGTTCCACCATCACATCCAGCACTTCTCGAACCATTTCAGGGTCGAGTGCTGAAGTGGGTTCATCAAATAACATCACTTGTGGGTTCATACATAATGAACGAGCAATCGCAACACGCTGTTGTTGCCCACCTGAAAGCTGACCAGGGAATTTATCTGCTTGATCGGGAATCTTTACTCGTTCAAGGTATTTCATTGCCAACGCTTCTGCCTCTTCTTTGGGCATTTTTTTCACCCAAATAGGAGCGAGCGTACAATTTTGCAGAACTGTCAGGTGAGGGAACAGGTTAAAGTGCTGAAAACACATTCCCACTTCTTTACGCACGGCTTCGATGTTTTTCAAATCTTCAGTTAGCTCTGTCCCCGAAACGAGGATTTGCCCTTTTTGATGTTCTTCTAGGCGGTTAATGCAGCGAATCATTGTTGACTTACCTGAGCCTGATGGGCCACAGATAACAATTTTTTCGCCTTTCCTAACGTTCAAGTTAATGTTTTTTAATACGTGGAACTCACCGTACCACTTATTCATATCTTTAATTTCGATCATTGTCTCTTGATGCTGAGTCATAATTACGTCCTTGATCTTTAAAATTATCGTTTGTGACCGGTGTGGAGTTTGTTTTCAAGCCAGATGGAGTATCTCGACATCCCAAAACAGAACACCCAAAACACCAACGCGACAAATACATAACTTTCGATGGCGAAACCGAGCCAATCTGGGTCTGTGTTTGCAGATTGTCCTATACCCAGCACATCAAACATACCGATGATAAGAACTAGACTGGTATCTTTAAATAGGCCGATAAAGGTATTCACGATAGAAGGAATGGTGATTTTCAGTGCCTGAGGCAAAATAATCAGCCCGACTTTCTTCCAGTAGCTAAGACCCAGAGCATCAGCCGCTTCATATTGTCCTTTCGGAATCGCTTGTAACCCACCACGAATGACCTCTGCCATATAGGCTGATGAAAACATGATGACACCAATTAATGCACGAATCAGTTTGTTCGTTTCTGAACCTTCAGAAAGAAACAACGGTAACATCACTGATGCCATGAAGAGTACGGTGATCAACGGAACGCCGCGCCATACCTCGATATACACCGTACATAGGCTACGAATGATCGGCATATCTGAACGACGTCCAAGCGCAAGTACGATACCAATCGGTAGTGACGCAACGATGCCCACTAAGGCGATGATTAATGTGACGAGTAATCCACCCCAGCGGTGAGTTTCGACCACTTCAAGTCCCGCTACGTCTCCGTAGAGTAGGCCAGCCATCAAAAATGGATAGACGACAATTGCGAATAAACCAATCCAGAGGCGTTTTGGTGTTTTTTCATAAGCAAGCAAGGCGATAAGAATAGCCAGCGTTGCATAGAATAAACGGGGACGCCACAGTTCGGCTTCTGGGTAAAAACCATACATGAACTGTTCCCAGCGCACGCTAATAAATACCCAACAGGCACCTTCGCGGCTACAAGCGTCGCGGGTTGTACCGACCCAATCCGCATTAATCAATGCCCAGTTAACGATGCCCCAAATTGCTGAAATCGCCAAGTATGCCAACACTATGGTAATGACGGAGTTAATCAGGCCGTTAAATAGGTTTTTTCGAAGCCACCCTACGAAACCGACGGTATTGGCTGGTGGTGGCAGATCTGGTTGAAATTCATGTTTCATATTATCTCTCCACCAACGCAACTTTACGGTTATAAATATTCATCAATAACGAAGTGAGTAAGCTTAACGTGAGGTAAACGCCCATTGTCATTGCAATAATTTCGATGGCTTGACCGGTTTGGTTGAGGGTCGTTCCTGCAAACACAGAAACCAAATCCGGATAACCAATGGCCATGGCTAACGAGGAGTTTTTAGTTAAGTTAAGGTACTGACTAGTCAGTGGCGGAATGATGATACGCATTGCTTGAGGGATAACCACAAGCTTCAGTGTTTTATTTCTGGGTAAGCCCAATGACATTGCCGCTTCGGTTTGACCGTGACTAACCGCATTGATCCCAGAACGCACGATTTCTGCGATAAATGATGCCGTGTACACACTTAGTGCAAGTAATAATGCCGCTAGTTCAGGAATAATGCTGACGCCACCACGGAAGTTAAAACCTTTTAGCTCTGGGTAATTGGCACTGATTGGACTGCCAGCTAAAAAGTAAACTACCAATGGTAGGACAACGCATAATCCGAGGCCTATACGTCCCATTGGGGTTTGTTGCCCGGTCAGCTTTTGTTTGTTCTTGGCCCAAATGTTGATAACAATTGTTGCGATAACCCCAAGAAGAAACGCGCCGATGACCACACCACTACCAGGCTCAAAATTTGGCGCTGGCAAATAGAGACCGCGAACGTTAAGGAAAATGGCTTCACCTAAACTCATACTCTGACGTGGTGAAGGCAGTGCCTGTAGGACTGCGAAATACCAAAATAGAATCTGCAGTAAGAGAGGAATGTTACGGAATATCTCAATGTAGACGGCTGCTAGGCGACTCACCAACCAGTTGGAGGATAGTCGAGCAATACCGATAAAGAAGCCTAGAATCGTGGCAAAGATAATGCCGAGAAAAGAAACTAGGGCCGTATTTAGGAGACCAACAACGAACGTTCGCCCATAGGAGTATGTTTCGTCGTAATCAATCAGTGTTAGGCCAATCCCAAAGCCTGCCGTTTTATCAAGAAAGCCAAATCCTGTGGCAATGCCTCGTGCATCTAGGTTAGTAAAAGCATTGTTGATAATGGTGTAAAAGAAAAACACCAACGCCGCGACTGTAATAATTTGAAATGCGACGGAACGAAAGGTGGGATTATATAAAAGGCTGGTTTTGGTAGTCCGTGACTTAGCATCAGCGCCTTCTGATGCCGCAGTATTTGTGGGTTTCATACAGCGAATAACCTCAAATCCATTTTATATATAAGGGCGGTGTTACCACACCGCCCATTTTTACTTGTTGTGTATGAATGCGCTGATTAGCGGATTGGTGGCGCGTACATGAAGCCGCCAGCATTCCATAGTGCATTAACACCACGTGAGATTTGAAGAGGAGAACCTTTACCGACGGTACGCTCAAAGCTCTCACCGTAGTTACCAACTTGTTTAATTACTTGGTAACCCCAGTCGTCACGAATGCCTAAACCTTGACCTTTAGGTCCATCAACACCAAGAATACGGCCGATGTTAGGATCTTTCGATTTTAGCATTTCGTCTGCATTTTCTGATGTGATGCCGTATTCTTCAGCGTTAACCATTGCAAACAGAGTCCATTTAGCAATGTTAAACCACTGGTCATCACCTTGGCGTACGACAGGGCCTAGCGGCTCTTTAGAAATGATTTCTGGAAGTACCATTGCTGAATCTGGATCCGCTAGGTTCAGACGAAGCGCATACAGACCAGATTGGTCAGTGGTGAGCACGTCACAACGACCTGCATCAAAGCCTTTTGAGGTTTGCGCTGAAGTATCAAATACAACAGGCTTATATGACATACCGTTATTACGGAAGTAGTCAGCAAGGTTCAGTTCAGTTGTTGTACCTGATTGAACACAAACTGAGGCGCCATCAAGTTCTTTAGCGCTGGTCAAGCCAAGGTCTTTTTTCACCATAAAACCTTGACCGTCATAGTAGTTCACGCCTACAAAGTTAAGACCTAGCGCTGTATCACGATGCAGTGTCCAGGTTGTGTTGCGTGATAGAACGTCGATTTCACCCGATTGAAGCGCAGTAAAGCGCTCTTTTGCAGTGAGAGGAACGTATTTTACTTTTGTCTTATCACCAAGTACTGCTGCTGCAACCGCTTGACAGTACTCAACGTCAATGCCTTCCCATTCACCTTTTGAGTTTGGGTTTGAGAAGCCGGGTAGGCCAGTACTCACGCCGCAACTTAAAAATCCTTGTTTCGTCACTTTGTCTAATGTACTGTCTGCTGCAGATGCCGTGTTTGCAACGAAAGCAGTAGATGCAGCTATGACTGAAGCAATAAGTGTTAGTTTATTTGCCATGTGTATCCTTCCTGTATGATCCATGTTTAAACCAAGTTGAGCTTGGAATTTTGTACTTATTGATGTTGTGTTTTGTTGTTTTTGAGTTGTTTATTTATAGCACTCATCCTGTCTATAAAAATCAACTGTTTATAAGTCTAGATAAGCATTGCCGTTTTCTCAAATGCATCATTTGAAAAGATTTTTCTATTTCGGTGCAACGCCTTTACTGACAAGAATGACGAAATGTAAGGTGAATGTAAATAGTGCAAAAGCTCTCAATATTGGTGCAACAGGATGAATTTAAAAAGTTTATTCAAATAAGCAGCAATTACGATCGATAGTGAAATCTAACTCCGATATAAAATTCTGGATATAGCTAAAAATTCGGTAGTAAATTATAGCTGCATAGGGATTTTATCGTTGTTTTGCACTACTTTTGTTCATTAAATTTTGCTGGTCAATTAACATAATCAAGGAATGAAATGCAGTATTTTCCTCTCTTTCTCGACTTATCTAATAAACCTGTTCTCGTTGTCGGTGGCGGGGAAGTGGCGTGCCGCAAAATCGATAGTTTATTAAGGGCGGGCGCAAAGGTAACTATCTTGTCTCCTAAAATTGAATCATCGTTGCAACAGCTTGTTGATCAAGAGAAGTGCGTATGGATTCAAAACTTCTATTCCGGCGAGCATTTATCTCCTGACTATGTGCAAGTCTGGGCAACGACCAATAACCCAGAGCTGAATCACCAAGTTCATGCAGATGCAAAGAACGCACGAGTATTGGTGAATGTCGTCGATGATCAACCATATTGTGATTTCATTACGCCGTCACTGGTCAACCGTGGAAAAATTCAATTGGCCATTTCAAGTGGTGGTGCTTCACCGGTTTTAGTGCGTAACATACGTCAGCAGCTTGAGTCTTTATTCTCTCAGCGCCTCGGCGATCAGGCTGATTTCGCCGCATCAAAGCGAAGAGACATTAAACGCATCCTGCCTTCTGTTGACGAACGACGTAAGTTCTGGGAGCGATTTTTTGATCATCCCGAGCTTGAACTTTGCAAAAATCGACACGACTTCGAGCAATTGTATCAAGCGCTACTCTATGCAGAAGTAGAGGATAGGGCGTCTATCACTTGGATAGAATATGGCGAGGATGCTGAGCTTTTGCCTTTAAAAGCATTACGTTTGATGCAAAAAGCAGAGATGGTCTTTTTCCACCACTATTGTCCTTTTGATTTTGTGGATTTAGTTCGTCGTGATGCCGAGCGTACAAAATTTGCCAATGACATTGAGTTAGCGAGCCATCTAGAAGAAATCCGTAAACATAATATTCGGACCTGTGTATTTGTTCCTCCAGGCGCTAGCAAATACCACTTGTTACGCGGTGACGATATGCTAATTGAATTGGGGAAAGTATAAAAAATCCCGCTTGTTAAGCGGGATTTAAAACCATCAATCTCGGAAGTTATTGAACTGAAAGGGTTGGCCCAGCTCCGCTTGCCGGATTGAAGCAATCGCCGCTTGTAAATCGTCGCGTTTCTTTCCTGTGACTCGGACCTTATCACCTTGAATTGATGCTTGAACTTTGAGTTTGGCATCTTTTAGGTGCTTGACGATTTTTTTCGCCATAGTGGTCTCTATTCCTTGTTTGAACTGGATGATTTGGTGCCAGTTTTTACCACTCGCTTCAGGATCTCGTGATTCCATTGCATCGGCGTCAACGTTTCGTTTTGCCATATGACCACGCAAAATATCACGCAGCTGTTTTAGCTGAAACTCACCTTCAGCACTAAGTTTCACCGACTCATCTTTTTGCATTTCTATGGCCGCTTCTACGTTGCGAAAATCAAATCTTGTGGTGAGTTCTCGCGCTGAGTTTTCTACTGCATTACGCAGTTCAACGGCATCAATTTCAGAAACAATATCAAATGAAGGCATCATCTTTCCTTAACAGTTTTCGTTGCGTTGTTTTACGGCAGCCGCCAGCATTTCCAACATGGTTTCAGTGTCATCCCAGCTTAAACATGGGTCGGTAATCGATTTTCCATACTCAAGGTTAGTGAGGTCTGCCATAGATTGGTTTCCTTCCTTGATAAAGCTCTCCGCCATGATACCTGCCACCTGGTTTTTACCGCTAATAATTTGCTCACAAATAGTTTTGGCAACATCAAGTTGTTTGCGGTGCTGCTTTTCACAGTTTGCATGACTAAAGTCGACCACTAAACGCTGAGGTAGGTTAAATTCTGCCAATTGTTGGCATGCTTGCTCAACAGATTGTGCATCATAGTTGGGGCCGTTCGAGCCACCACGCAAAATAACATGACCATAAGGATTGCCACTGGTACGGTAAACCGTCATGCGTCCATTTTTATCTGGCGAATAAAAATAGTGTGATGCTTGAGCAGCACGAATTGCATCAATCGCGATTTTGACATTACCATTGGTACCATTTTTAAAGCCCACAGGGCAGGAAAGCGCAGATGCCATTTCACGGTGAATTTGCGATTCTGTAGTACGAGCACCGATTGCGCCCCAAGTGATCAAATCCGCGATGTACTGGCCTGTAATCATGTCCAAAAATTCGGTCGCGGTGGCCAAACCTAGTTTATTGACATCGAGTAGTAATTTACGCGCCTTACTCAGGCCGTTTTCTAGTGCGTATGAGCCATCAAGATTAGGGTCGGTGATTAAACCTTTCCAACCGACAACGGTTCTCGGTTTTTCAAAATAAGTACGCATAACGATGAACAATTCGTCTTTATAACGTGTTTGCAAATTCGCTAATCGTTGTGCGTAGTCTAATGCGGCATCGGTATCGTGCACGGAGCAAGGGCCAACAATGACTAACAAGCGGTTATTGTTGCCAGTCAGTATTTCTTCAACCTGTTGACGAGAGTGAGCAATACGTTCTGCGACATCATCAGTAATCGGATGTGAATTTCCCAGTTCAGCGGGAGTGGGCATAGGCCCAAGGGCTTGGGTTCTGAGTTCATCGGTTTTTTGTGGCATACCAGCGCCTATTAACGTTTTGCGAAGCGCTAAAGATAGCCGAAACCGCGGAGGGAATAAACCACTTATGCTCGTTGTGGTGACAGTTCACCAAATGGTTGACGCCAGCCAAGACGATTTTTTGTTATGAAACCGACTTTTGACCTTGTTTTCAACGCTGGCTGTCGGTATGTTCACACTATCGATTATTATAAATATATGGAGCAACAATGAGTACGGAGAATGCTAACACACTTCCTCCTTCGTTAACTGTGGGCGACGCTCTGCCATCACATAGCCAGAACCCAGATGCGAAGCATCTTTATATCTCCCTTGCCGATATGATTTCTGAGCATATTTTCTACCATCCAGGGTATGAAAATGCAGAAGTTCAATTGACTGAAATGGAGCAAAGCTCAATCGATGCGATCATTGGCGCTCAACCTCTTGCCGAACACTTTGTCTCGACAATGGTCGAAAAGATTACTGAAGCGATACACGCGCAGCACCAAGTCGTTAGGGTGTCGCTGAGCGATTCCGACAGCTATATGTTCCGCTCTTTGCTGGGTGGCAAGTTTGAACCGGAAGAAGTCAATCCGGCTTTAGGGTTACGTGGTGTGTCACGTTTTGCCACTGAAGCTTATTCGCCTGTGTTTGCTTTAGAATGCCAGGTGGTGAAAAGCCTACGCGCTGCAGGAGTTGAAGTGGAGGTGGTCGTACCTTACGTTCGCACCTTATCGGACGCGGCAAAAATCATCGATTTGTTGGCAGAACAAGGGCTTTCACGTGGGCAAAACGGTTTGAAAGTTGCGTATTGTGTTGATGTGCCGTCATCTGCATTACTGGCCGACAAGCTTCTACCTTATTTCGATGGCGTTGTACTTGATATCGAAAACTTAGCTCAAACCACTCTGGGCATCGATCGATATAACAGTACTCTCGAATATCTATTTGATGCCGAAAATGATGCTGTACTCATGTTGGTTAAATCGACGATTAAAGCCGCTGATGAGAGTGGGAAAGCTGCGCTAGTGATGAGCTCAGGCTTAAGAGGTTATCCTAAGCTCCTTGATTTATTAACCGATCATACCAATGTTGATGTTGTTGTAACCGCGTAATGCTTAGTGACTCACTCAACACATTTGTTAATGATTTGTTGCGACAACTAACCCGTTGAGGTTTACTGGCCTGACTTGTTTACTAGTCAGGCTTTTTTATGTTTTCTGCGTTGTACAAAGCCAATCTTTATCTTAATTGGTTTGGCTTTTTTAAAGTTCCTCTCATTTGGAGTTGTCGGCCCAAACTTTTGGCATTAACCGACCAACATGTCGAAATAAAAATTCCACTTAAACATAAAACTAAGAATCATCTAAACAGTATGTATTTCGGTGCGCTGGCTATCGGTGCGGATTTAGCCGGTGGCTTCTTAGCAATGCATAAGGCAAAGTCGAAAGGCGTGCGTGTCTCGTTAGCGTTTAAAGCGGTAGAGGCTCAGTTTCTTAAACGGCCAGAGGCTGATGTCCATTTTGTTTGCGATGAAGGGGATACGATAGAAAAGATGCTGGACGATACGATAAATACTGGCCAGCGAGTGAACAGAGCCGTGAAAATTATCGCCACATGCCCATCGCTGCATGGCGATGAACCTATGGCGGAATTTTCACTTACTCTGTCTTTAAAGTGTCATCCGTCGCCAAATCATTAAGTTGAATTTGTTCAATGGCCACGATTTTGCTGCGATTTAGAATGACTTTCCAGCGATAATAACGGGCGCCGTTTTCTTTATTGTGCTCTTTGATGATCAAGTTGAGCAAGTGGCGCTTTTCAACCGACTCGCGTGTGACCTGGTTACTGCTATTTAGCGTATAGACTTTATTTGAGCCTTTATCCATCAGGCGGGTGATGGCCCGCATATTGATATTAATCGTTTCGCGAGTTTCCTCATAACCACTGAGGAACTTTGAGGTCGACATTTCCGTTTCTGAACGATAGTGCAAAATTTGTTCTTCACGTTGCACAACCCGTTTTTTTCGAATCTTCTGAATGCGATCTGGCAATTTACTGAGTGAGGTATAGTCGAGCCATTCATGCTTTTGGCCAACAGCCTTGTTGGTGGTCGGATCGATATAAATCTTACGCCACTTAGGCTTTCCTTTACGAAATAGGCGCCACAAAATATCACGTAAGTCGTCTTTAAAAATTTCGCGTAGCGCGTAAATAAACGACATAGCGATGATAAAAGAGGCGGTAATTTCTCCCCAATAATCGCGGGCTAGAACGGCGGTTAATGTGACAAATACCATCACCAAGCCCGTCGCAATACCTTTCACCGCGCGCTTCATATTTTTGCCCAGTGACGTATTTTTCTCTTTGAGCACAATAGGGTGCTCGATCAACCTACGTAATAGGCGCATCTTATTGCTCATCCGCGTGACATCGTCACGAACATGTTGTGAGTTATAGTCATTCAGCTTGCGATGGGCTTTTTCTCGTTCTATGAGAGTGATAAGTCGTTCTTTGATGGTGCGATAATCGCCTTCTCGCGGCAAGTGAGATACCAAGGAGAGAAAACGTTGCTCAGTGTACCAAGAGAGGTAGTTATCGATATTGGCGTAGTAACGTTTTAACCCTTCCTCATAAGGAATGCTTCGGCGTAAACGTTTCAAAATATCGAGAGCAAGCTCGATGACTTCATCGACCTCATCAGCAGTGACTTCAGCACGTTTATCATGTTTATTAAGTTGGCTGACTGCTTTGTCGAGAGCAATGACGTATTGATAGGCAAACAGGCTCAAACTGACGCGATATTGCGTTGAAGACAAGCGACCTCGTTTCGCCAAACGGCTGTGCACGAGAGGCAGCAATGTTTTGTCACTGAAATAAGTGCGCTTTTGAGTAATCGAACTGTAGTAAAAGTCACTTTCTTGGGCGATGTCTGGTGTTAAACCAAGTTCGCCAGGAACGAATAGAAATATATCGAGATGAGACTTCTTATTTGAGGCCGTTGAGTGAGATATCTTTAAATTAATGCCGTCTTGTTTATCAACGGTAATCAAGTATTTGCTCCTATGAAAAATAGTTGAAATAGCTAGCGAAAGCATAACAGACTTTAGGTATAATCTCCGCAAATTTAACACGAGATAGCTGAAATGATTAAAGTTGGCCAAATAAACTGCTTGGAAGTCACAAATAAAGCAGAATTCGGAATATTTTTAGATGCCGGAGAGTATGGAACGACTTTGTTACCATACAAGTTTGCGCCACAAGAGGTTGAAGTAGGGCAAAGCATTGATGTATTCCTCTATTTTGATTCAGACAGACAACTCGTTGCGACCACAGAGAAGCCGATTGCCCAAGTTGGTGAATGGGGGTTAATGAAAGTGGAGGGTGTCAATAGCACCGGAGCATTCGTCAACTGGGGAATCAAAGATAAAGATCTTCTTGTACCATTTAGTGAGCAGCGTGGCCGTTTGCGTGAAGGGCAGACAATTCTGGTTTATGTGTACACGGATAAAGCATCAGGGCGCATTGTTGGAACCACTAAATTCAATAAATGGCTCGATAACACCCCAGCCAATTACAAAACCAATCAATCTGTTGATCTCCTTATCGCTGAACGCAGTGAACTCGGGTATAAAGCGATCATTAACGGTCAACATTGGGGAATGATTTTCCCATCTGATATTTTCGGGAAGTTGTTTATCGGAAAAACGTTAAAAGGTTACATCAAGCAAATACGCAGTGACGGCAAGATTGATCTCTCGTTGCAAAAAGTTGGTGTAGCAAAGATGGATGATTTAAGTGCCAAAGTTCTTGAGTTGCTTGAGAAAAAGGGTGGTTTTTTGCCATTGAACGATAAATCTACGCCCGAGGCGATTTTTGCTGCGTTTCGTACCAGCAAGGGGACGTTTAAAAAGACAATTGGCGGTTTATTTAAACAAGGTAAAATTAAAATTGAAAAAGACGGGATCTATCTCGTTGATGACTCTGATATTAAGTAAGCACTGGCGGTGTTTAAGCAGGGTGTTTCGATTTTCATGACCTAAAAAGAGGCCCAAAACTGATCCTGTTTCGGGCCTAGGGGAAGGGCTCTTAAGGAGCCTGCGCTAATTTAATGACTAATTAAATTGTAGTGTATTAGTCTCAGTTAGCGAGGCTCTTTTAGAATTTCATTCTATAGTTTGCCGATTAAAATAAATTTTTATCTCTGACTAATTCCCTAGGCAATCCATTCTTAATTCGATTTCCGACCCATTTTCCTAAGCCAATCACTTGGTTATTAAAGGTGACGAATACTTCGCCTTTCCCGCTTTGGTTGTCAGGGCGTATATCTCGCCCCATGTACCATTCTCTGGCGTCCTCAATACAAAGTTCAACGCAACATGGTTCGTCACCGGTTGCCAACGTCGTCGCAACTTGATGCTGCCAGCGATAACCTTTCTTATGAGTTTGGGCGATTTTGATCCCCATTCGAGAGAAGCGTAGTTCGCCTAGCATTGGCTCCAATGCGTTCGGGAACAACCAAACATCGTCGTCACGTAGCCAAATTTGACAATCGTTAGGCAGTGATATGTGTAATTGTTGCTGCAGTTGCGCTTCAATATCTTGCACTTGTCTTTTAGAGGCTTTGGAAAAAGGAAATTTGCCCAGGCGTTTTTTAACCTCAGGCGCGGCGACGGATCCAGTCTTCTTTAACCGTGCAACAAAAAAGCCTTCACTGTCATAAATTTGTGGAAATACGTGTAGAAAACCTTCTTCGGTTAAGGCTTTCTCTGCATCCGGAAATAATGATCCTAAGCTATCAAACTCGATGTTCTCACCAAATGTTTCTTTTAAGTGGTGACACACTTGCTGATTTTCTTCGACGCTGAGTGTACACGTTGAATAGACCAAATACCCGCCTGGTTTAAGTGCGTGAAAGGCACTTTCAATCAAATCTTTTTGCGTTTCAGCAATGGCTAATGTTGATGCTTTACTCCAGTTTTTCATGGCATCAGCGTCTTTTCGAACCGTACCTTCTCCTGAACAGGGGGCATCGAGCAAAATGGCATCGAACTGTTCAGGTAGCCATCCGCCAAACACTCTGGCATCAAAATTACTTAATGCGCAATTGCGGACTCCACAGCGCTCAATGTTGGCATGAAGTACTTTGACCCGACTTGACGAAAACTCATTAGCCACCAGCACACCACCGTTGTCCATCATTGCAGCGATTTGTGTGGTTTTCGAACCGGGAGCGGCAGCCATGTCCAATACCGATAGAAACGGGGTTTCTTGGTTTGGAAATAACGCAGTCACCGGTAGCATCGATGAAGCTTCTTGAATGTAAAATACACCACACATGTGTTCGGCGGTGTTACCCAGAGGTACCTCCGATTCATCTGCATCAATCCAAAACCCTGTTTCGCACCACGGGATCTGCGTCAACTGCCATCCTTTGCTATTGGCCAGCCGTTTAAACTGGTCGACACTCATTTTCAGGGTATTAACGCGAATGCTTTTGCGTAATGGTTGTTGACACGATTCAATGAAATCAGCCATTGAAAGGTGCGCAGGTAAAATAGCCGACATTTCGTGAAGAAATTCATCAGGAAGATAGACGTTGCTGTGCAAAATATATTACCGATAGTCAATTTGCGGGTAATTATACTCAAATTGAGATTAAACGCAGCGAATCGCTGCGTTTAATTGTTGATTAGGGCTTAGGAATTGCAGTACGCCAACTTTTCCACTCTGGTTTGGCTTCTGGATAAAGGAGAAACGAGGCTCCGGGGTTTGCGGCGGGAAGTAAGGTTTTCTCCTCGGGCGTTGCAAAGGTGATGCCCCCGCGAACAATGCTATCGAGTGTTCCTGCTTTGATATCTGCACCGGATAGCCCGATTGAAATATCGACCCCAGAGGTATTCCAAAATACGGTATTACGACGAATCAGATAGGTGTATTTAGGCTCGATTGAAATAGTGGTATTCACGCGGTCGGCGAAGTCACCCAATTCAACATCAGTGACATGTCCCACTTCGATATCTCGATAGTATATCGGTGTCCCTTTGGTGACGGAGCCGCGACGTTCGCTTTGCAATGTATACGAAACGCCTTGTTGTTTGAAGGCGGAATCGCCTAATGCAAAATCTTGTTGTGCTTGGCCGTCACCGGGCTCAACATGAATCGCTTGGGCAAAAATACCCGAAAGGTTTTTTACCCCTCCACTGAGAGAGACTTGAGGCGGTTGCTGCCAAAAATACGATCCCTTACGAGCGATGGTCTTGGCGTAGTCAGGAAGTATATGCGCTTCAAACAACACCTGGTCATGTTCAAAATCAGGAGTCACTTGTGTCACTTCACCCACTTTGACGCCATTGTATTTAATCGGAGTCCCATTACTGATGTTGGTTTCACCTTGCGCAGTTAACGTTATTTTTTGTCCGAATCGACGCGCGGATTTAAGGTCTGAGTAGAGCTTCCAATATTCACCTTGCTTATTTTCTGTACCAGGCATGCTATCAAAGGCGATTCCACCGCGAATTAAAGTCTTTAGTGGTGACGCTGTCACACTAATGCCACTTAGTGAAGCATCAATTTCGACGCCAGAGCGATTCCAAAATACCGTCTGTGGAGTGATGAGGTGCTGATACTGATTTTCAATGGTTGCAGTAATCAATACACCTTGATTGACCAAACGAAAGTCATCAATCTTTCCGACTTGCAAGTTATGGTAGAGCAGAGGGCTGCCTTTTGAGACGGGGGGAAGCTCTCGTGCAAAAAGGGCGAGCTTATACGACCCCGTTCGGTTGTATTTTGCAAGTTCTGCTAATGATTGATTAGCGTAGAGTGTGTATTCTCGTTTTGTGCTGGGTTCTCCTTCACTGGTGAAACTGATTGAACCTGTGAGAAGTTGTTTTGCTGGTGGCACCGTAACGTTTAGCCCGGATTCGGTTAATTCTGCGCTGGCACTGCCTGTGACAAAGTAGCGATTCTGCGTACGAATTAAGTGGGCATATTTGCTGTCAACCAACACATCAAAGCGTACGCGATCATTGTCTAGTTCAACATGGCTGACAGAGCCAACGGTAATCCCACGATAAAGAACATTAGCACCCGCGTCCAATCCATAGGAATTGTCGGCGGTTAGCTGAACGACGATAGAACGAGCTAGCTGACGGTCGATTTCATTTTTGCGATACGCGGTGAAATAGCGCGAGCGGTCTCCTTTACCCGGTACTAATGTCAGGTAGTTACCGGTGACTAAATTGCTGATGTTTTCTACGCCAGATAATGATACTTTAGCTTCTTGAAGTATAAAGCGGGTACCGCTTGTCAGCATGTCGCTGAATGCCGGCTGTATCGCGGCGGAAGCAATGATATCTTTGCGTGAATCAGAAAGCTGTAAATCTGTAATTTGGCCTATTTCAATTCCCCGATACATCAGCGGCGCGCCAGAACGGCTAATGCCACTGTCATCAGGCAACGTAATTTTGATGGGAATACCGCGCCCAGCCGTTTTTAAATCCGGATACAGTTTGAAGATTGCGTTGTCGCCAACTTGTTCACCACCGTCCGGAGAATCGACGGCAATTGCTCCGCCAATGAGCGAGCTTAAACTATCGACTTTCACATCTACGCCCTGAAAGCCGAGGCTCGCACCTACGCCACTGACATTCCAAAATCGGCTTTCATCGGTGATGAGTCGGCTGTATTCCTGCTGGATGGTAGCCTGGATTAAGACGGCTTTTGCATCACTGTCGAGCTGATAGTTAAAGACTTCGCCGATCGGAATTTTTTTATACACG
Source organism: Vibrio olivae (assembly GCF_042428525.1). NCBI lineage: Bacteria > Pseudomonadati > Pseudomonadota > Gammaproteobacteria > Vibrionales > Vibrionaceae > Vibrio > Vibrio olivae. Next base: position 949,058 of record NZ_JBHMEP010000001.1, on the reverse strand, counting down.
ATTTGAGATCCGATGGTGACACCGCCTAAGTCAGAAGACTTCAGTGTAATATTGAGTCCTTGCTTGGGCATGATATCAGAAGGAGCGCGTTCTAGAGCGGTGAAGACGGTTTCTGGTTCTTCCTCTTTTGCACTCGGCTGGATGGCAATGTAGTTGCCCGTAACCAAGGCATCAAGTCCGGAAATACCGGACAAGCTGGCCTTTGGCTTAACTAACCAAAATCGTGTGCCTTTGGATAATAACTGCGTGGCTTCAGGGTATACATCGGCATCGACGTAAATACTGTCTAAGTCTTCGGATAGGTTAATATCTCGGACCATACCGACCTCCAACCCTTGGTAGCGGATAGGCGTACGTCCTGCGACTAACCCTTGGGCTTCGCGAAAGTGGATTTGAATACTTTGCCCGGCATCATGGATGGCTTTAAATACTAACCAGCCTGCAAGCATCAAGGTCAATATGGGCAGCAGCCACAGAGGGGAAATTCCGCGACTACGCTTGATGTCAGGTGAGTATGACGTTTGAGTGGCTTTATCTTTATTCATTCAATGACTCTTCTTTCGAAGCGGATGAGTAATTATCCCAAATTAGGCGAGGATCTAAGCTTTCCGCCGCTAACATGGTAAACACAACCACCATACCAAATGCAACGGCACCATAACCTGGCGTAAAATCGAGGATCTGACCTCTGTCGACTAAGGTCATCATGATGGAAATAACAAACAGATCCATCATCGACCATTTTCCAATCCATTTAACAACAAAGTAAATCCACATTCTTTGACGATGGAAAACTTGGCGTTTAAATCGTATTGCCAGCAATATATACGAGAGCCCAACAATTTTGGCTATCGGGACCACAATACTGGCCACGAAAATAATGGCCGCAATCCCAGTCATACCGCTACTGACTAAACTTGCGACGCCTGAAAAGATGGTATCTTCCAGCCGTTGACCGTTGGTCATAAGAATAGAAATCGGAATTAAATTGGCAGGGATGATGGCAATCGTAGCGGCAAACAGTAGTGCCCATGTTTTTTGTTCGGATTGCGGAGTGCGGTAATGCAAGGGATGTGCACAGCGCAGACAGCGCTTATTTTCAGGCTGTGAGAGGTGACAGTTATGACAGTGTATCTTTTTGCTGTGGAACAAGTAATGACTCTCGTCGTCCCACTCTTCCCAATAACGGCGAATGCTGACGCGAGTTAACAGTAAAACAGTAAACAACTGTAATAGAACAAGGCCATACAGCGCAGGGCCAATAAATATGTCAGAGTAGTCCTGCAGCTTAAAACAAGAGATTGCAACGCTGATAAGAAACACGTCAATCATTGCCCAATGTTTTAGTTTTTGAAATACGTCTAGGCACAGCTTAAACGGTTTAAAGGCTTTGTAGTGTAAAGCCGCATGCGCGCCAACGACAGATAAACAGACTAAAAAGGGGGCAATACAACTGCAAAACAGCACTAGCACGGACAGGAAATAGAACCCTTCTTCGAACAGGGAAAACATACCTGAAGGGAGTGAGGCGGGAATGTTTACACCGACCAATCGAATGCTGATGAAATTAAAGAAGTACGCAGGAATAAACAAAATCACGCAGGTTAGGGCGATCGACAGATTGCCAGAGAGAGAAGGACTGCCCCCGCGATACAATTGTGTGCCACAGCGAGGACAGTAAGCGTTCTTACCGCGAGGCAAAGAGACGGCATCAACAACCAGTTCGCATCCCTGACAGATGCGAACGCCAGTCACTTGGCTCAAATGTCCCTCAAGGCGCTGAAAGCGTCGAGGTGGATTTTTAGTGACATTGTCACTTTTATCCGTGTTTCTGTATCGCTCCATATAAGGTTTGATATAACCCTTCTTCGTTGACAAGCTCACCGTGGGTACCTGTTTGTGTCACTGTACCTTCTTCAAGGACATAAATCAGGTCTGCTTGTTTCACCGCCGATAGTCGGTGTGCGACGATCAGCGTCGTTCTGTTATTAAGAAATTCAGTTAATGCTTTGTGCAGCGCGGCCTCGGTTGAGGTATCAAGGGCAGAGGTCGCTTCATCCAGAATAACAAACTTAGGGTCGCTTAAAATCATACGCGCGATGGCTAAGCGTTGTCGTTGCCCTCCGGATAGACGAATACCGTTACGACCTACCTGGGTTTCAAGACCATCGTTGAGTTGATTAATGACGTCCTGCATCTGCGCAATTTCCAGTGCTCGCCATAAAGATAAATCATCATAATCAGAACCAAGAGTGAGATTCTGTCTTAGAGTATCGTTAAAAAGTATAGGTTGTTGAAGCACAACCGCTATGTGATTTCGGATAATATCAAAAGTGATATCGCTGGCTGATTCGCCATTAAAGGTAATGTCGCCTGCAGTGGGTTGATAGACTCCGATCAGCAATTGTATTAACGTTGATTTCCCGCCACCACTGGCGCCTACTAACGCAACTTTTTTACCCGCTGGGATGGTTAAACTTAGGTTGCTTAACACTTGGTTTTCATCGTTATAAGCGAAGCTCACATTTTTGACCTGAACTTCCACATCCTGTCCATTGGTGAAGGGATTAACCTTACTTTCTGGGCGATGTTCTTCTTCCACGCCGAGTAGGGCATTAATCCGCCCTAGAGCTGCCTTGGCGCTATACCAAGAAAACTGAATGCCTAACAGTTCTTGAACAGGTGACAGCATAAACCACAAGTAACCAAATACCGCGAATATCTGGCCAATACTTAGGTCGCTAAAAATTACCATAAGCATGGCGATAGCGCGGAACAGTTCAAAACCGATTAAAAACAGTAAAAATGAGAGTCGCCCAGCCGCTTCTGATTGCCAAGCGTAGGTATCGGCGTCTTGGCGAATTTGATTGGCTTGGTGCTTTAACTGGCTAAGAAACTCTCGCTCTTTATTTGCTGCACGTAGTTGATAGATACCATCAAGGGTTTCAACTAGGCGATTTTGGAAACGTTCAAAAGATTGATTTTCCTTTTGCTTTAGATACTTGACCTTGCTCCCAAGTTTTCGAGAAAAATAAATGACCAGCGGATTAACCAGTAGAATAAACAGTCCTAAGCGCCAGTCGAGCCAAAGAAGAACAATGGCGGTACCTATAACAGTTAAAATGCCAATCAGGAACTTGCTGAGTGTCGTGCCGATGAACTGATCAATGGTTTCGATGTCAGTAATTAGGTGAGCGTTAATACCACCGCTGCCACGGGTTTCGTATTGACGTATGCTGATACGGCCCAGTTTATCAATCATCTTACTTCGCATCTGGAAAGTAATGGTTTTGGAAACGAGAGTAAATTGGCGGCTTTGAACAATATTGAGTAATTGACTGATCGTGCGCATTAAAATGACAGCAAACAGGGTACAAAAAATATAACCCGTCGGCGTTTGCCAATTGCTGGGTAGCAGCATATCCATAAACTGGATGCCTTTACCCGGTTGGTCGAGGAGAACTTCATCAACCATTAAAGGCATTAATAAAGGTATGGGTACACTGAACAATGTTGCAGCAATCGCAACAATATTAGCCAACAATAACTTAGACTTATGTTTTTTTACTTGAGTTATCAACCAAGAACGGCTAATAGTGTTGATATTGTGTGTCATTTTATTAATGAGAATGAATGCTATTTATGTTGTGATGCAAAATTGTACGCACAAATGAAATAGAAGTCTCTTATTTTCAGATGGAAGTAGTTATGAAAATAGAACATTATCAGCGCTTGACCAAACAAGCCGTTGCCCTTATTGAATCCGAAACCGATCTTATCGCTAATCTTTCTAATATCAGTGCCTTAATAAATATGGAACTTGACCGCCTTAATTGGGTAGGGTTCTACTTAATGAAAGACGACGAGTTAGTTCTTGGTCCTTTTCAAGGCAACCCAGCTTGTGTGCGTATTCCGGTTGGACGTGGTGTGTGTGGTACTGCTGTCGCAGAAAACAAAGTGCAACGTATTTACGATGTTCATCAATTTGAAGGACACATTGCTTGCGATGCAGCAAGTAACTCTGAAATTGTAATTCCGTTTGAAATTAATGGGAAAGTAGCGGGCGTTCTAGACATTGATAGTCCAGAAATTGGTCGTTTTAGTGAGGTAGATGAGCAGGGTTTAACAATTTTGATGCAAGAAGTCGAAAAGCTGCTTAATTCACACGCTATCGAGGGATAAATTGAGTCGATGGAGTGGTTTTTCCTTTTCAGGTCTCTATAATACCTGAAATATTTATCTTAATGCTCGCGGAAAACCCCGTTATAACCAGGAATCCTCATGGAAAACACTGAAAAGTTAAAAAACAGCAAAGAAGTCATTGCATACGTTGCTGAATGTTTCCCTAAATGCTTTACTCTTGAGGGTGAGGCAAAACCGTTAAAAATTGGTATATTTCAAGACCTTGCGGAGCGTCTAGCGGACGATCCGAAAGTAAGTAAAACTCAGCTTCGTGCGGCGTTAAGACAATACACATCATCATGGCGTTACCTTCACGGTGTTAAGCCGGGCGCTGTACGTGTTGATCTCGATGGTAACGAATGTGGTGAGCTAGAAGCAGAACACGTTGAACATGCACAGACAGCCTTGGCAGAGAGTAAAGCTCGTGTTCAAGCTCGTCGTAAAGAGCAGGCTCAAAAAGCACGTGAAGAAGCGAAGGCAAAACCAGCCGGTAAGAAAAAGCCGCAACAACCTCGTCGTCCACAAGTGAAAAAGCAGAAATCTGAAGCTCCTGTTGAAACACGAGCACTGAATGCTGACGAAGTAACCGTCGGTAATCAAGTGAACGTCAACATGGGCAAAGGAAACATGGCTGCAACAATCGTTGAAATTAATAAGGAAGATGTGCGAGTTCAACTTTCTAATGGCCTACAAATGGTTGTGAAAGCGGAGCATCTGCGCGCTTAAAGGAGATACTCCTAAGCATGAAATGCCGTTCAAAAATCACTCTAATTGCTGCTAGCCTTTGGTTAGCAGCCTCTTCAGTCAATGCTGTAGAACCCACGACCAGTCTTAGTGACCTCACGGATGTTTTGTCCAAGTTAAAGCCCGAAGAGCAACATGCGATTGCCAGTAAAAGGGTGACTTCTCGTCTGACTCGGTCCCACTACAAACATTTCAATCTCAATGATGACTTCTCAAAACATATCTTTGACCGTTATGTGGAGATGCTCGATTACAACAAAAACATCTTTACCCAAGCCGATATCGATAGCTTTGAAAGTAAAGGCTGGACCGTCGCTCTTGATGACCAGTTGAAAGCAGGGAAGAACGCCATTGCCTTTGATGTTTACAAGTTATCGATGCAGCGTCGTTACGAGCGCTTTGATTATGCGCTGTCTTTACTTGATAAAGAGATGAAGTTCGATGCGGATGAGTCGATCGAACTGGACCGTAGTGAAGAAGCGTGGCCGAAAGATGAGGCAGAGTTAAATGAACTTTGGCGTAAACGAGTTAAATATGATGAGTTGAATCTTAAGTTGACTGGGAAAGAGTGGCCTGAAATTCAGGAAACATTGACCAAGCGATACAACAATGCCATCAAGCGTTTAAGCCAAACGCACAGTGAAGATATTTTCCAACTGTATATCAACGCATTTGCGCGTTCTATTGACCCGCATACCAGTTACCTATCACCACGCAGTGCTGACCAGTTCCAAACTGAGATGAATCTGTCGCTTGAGGGAATTGGCGCGGTGTTGCAAATGACCGATGATTATACGGTGATTCGTTCTTTGGTTGCTGGTGGACCGGCATCGAAAAGTAAGCAGTTAGCCGAAGGTGACCGTATTATTGGCGTTGGCCAAGACGGTGAAGCCATTGTTGATGTGATTGGTTGGCGTCTTGACGACGTGGTGCAACTTATCAAAGGTCCGAAAGGCAGCAAAGTCAAACTGCAAGTTTTGCCAGAAGGCAAAGAGGCAAAATCGCAAATCATCACGTTGGTCCGTGATAAAATTCGCCTCGAAGATCGCGCGGTTAAGTCAGAATTGATTGAGAAAGAAGGCAAGAAAATTGGCGTGCTCGAAGTGCCAAGTTTCTACGTCGGCCTCTCTAAAGATACTGATAAACTGATTAGCGATCTTAAGCAGCAAGGTGTGGACGGCATTATTGTCGATCTTCGCAACAATGGTGGTGGCGCATTAACTGAAGCAACCGCTTTGTCAGGGCTATTTATCACTAGTGGGCCAGTAGTCCAAGTTCGCGATAGCTATGGTCGTGTTAATGTCAACAATGATACGGATGGCAAGATTAGTTATGACGGTCCAATGACGGTTCTGATTAATCGTTACAGTGCATCGGCATCAGAGATTTTTGCTGCAGCCATGCAAGATTATGGACGTGCCATTATTTTGGGTGAGAACTCTTATGGTAAGGGTACTGTACAGCAGCACCGTTCTTTAAATCATATCTACGACTTGTTTGATAATGAGTTGGGTTATGTTCAGTACACGATTCAAAAGTTCTATCGTATTAATGGTGGCAGTACACAAAACCGTGGAGTAGCCCCGGATATTGCTTATCCTACGCCAATTTTGCCACAAGATACGGGTGAAAGTGTCGAAGACAATGCGTTGCCTTGGGATAGTATTGATAAAGCGAAGTATCAAGTGTTACAGCGTAATAAAAGCCTAGTGACTAAGCTTGAACAAGAACATCAAGCTCGTGTTGCCAAGGACTTAGAGTTCCGCTTTATTGCTGAAGATATCGATCAGTACAATCAGGAAAAAGATGATAATACACTGTCTTTGAATGAAAAAGTACGTAAAGAGCAAAGTGAAGAAGCGGATGAGCGTAAGTTATCTCGTATCAATGAACGTCAAAAACAACGCGGTGAAGCGCAGTATAAATCGCTCGATGACGTACCTAAAGATTACGAAGAGCCTGATGCTTATTTAGACGAATCGGTGTCTGTCATGGTTGACATGATAAACGGTTGATTATCAAAGCCTATTGAAAAAGCGAGCGTGTTGCTCGCTTTTTTATGCGCCCAATTAATGTGATTTAACTCAAATATTTTCGCTTTTTGTGATCTTCACACCTACGCTTAAAGAAAAGAGCGAGGTAAGTTCCATGCGATGGATATTCATACTCATTGCTTGTTTTAGCGGCCTAGCAAATGCGAGCAGTACCAAAGACAATAGTGATCTCACCCAATTTGACCAGCCGTTTCTATTGGGTGACTGGTATCTAGTGAATCCGAATATGGAAAATCCTCAGGAGGATTTTCGTGCGGTTAAACTGAGCCTCGACTCTTCCTACAACTTTTCTATCGACATTCAGAAACTCGATTACAGCGTGGATCATTGGGAGGGACTGTACACGGCCAATGAAGATACGATTATTTTAGGCGTCAATAGTCAAGACCCACAAGTTTACGAATATAAGAGTAATCATAATTTATTGACTCTTAACGGAATAACTTTCACTAAAGCGCTGCCCAATGCGTTGGCAGGGATTTGGTCGAGTGCTCATTTATCGGGAGAGGATGTCCTTGACAGTCAACTCGATAGCGTTGATTTAATTCTTCAGCCTGATTTTGTATTTATGTTTCGAGCCAGTAATAGTGAAGGCAGCGAAGCTGTGCATCGCGGCGTGTACTATACCGAAGGTGACCATCTTGTTTTACTGTATGAAGGAGGCGAGCATGACACTCGGTACACACTTAACCGAGATACGCTGACTCTCGAGCTTGAAGAAGGCGATGTGTACGCCGTTTTGAATCGAATTAGGTAAACTAGAATATGGGTATTATTTAGTCAGAGTGTTCGAATTCTTGATGATTACTAGCAAAATAACGAGGTATAAGGAGATTATGCCTCGTTTTTTTTTTGCGACAGAGGTAAGCTTACTGTTCAAACCTAAATAGTCAGAAGGATTTAGACATGGCTCAATCTCCTCAAGCCAAATACCGCAAAGATTACCAATCTCCCTCACATACCATTACTGATATCGATTTGACGTTCGATCTTTTCGATTCCGCGACTACAGTAACCGCCATCTCTCAAGTAAAGCAGTTGCTGGATAGCACGACATTGTTTTTAGATGGGGAAGATTTGGTTCTCAAAGCGATTAACGTCGACGGTGAAGCGTGGTCCCAGTACCAAGAAGTCGAAGGTGGTTTAGAGATCCATGGTTTACCACAGCAATTTGAATTAACCGTGGTAACGCAAATTAATCCTGAGGCGAACACGGCCTTAGAAGGTTTATATAAATCGGGCGGCGCATTTTGTACTCAATGTGAAGCCGAAGGTTTCCGCCGCATTACCTATTATCAAGACCGCCCAGACGTGCTGGCAAAATACACCACAACGGTGATTGCCGATAAAGAAAATAACCCATATTTGCTGAGTAATGGTAACCGAATTGATCAAGGCGAACTTGAAGGCGGACGTCATTGGGTTAAATGGCAAGACCCACATCCAAAACCGTCGTATTTGTTTGCTCTTGTTGCTGGAGATTTCGACGTACTGCGCGATAATTTTGTTACTCAATCTGGCCGTGATGTTGCTTTAGAGATTTTCGTCGACAAAGGAAATCTTGATCGCGCAACCCACGCGATGACGTCTCTGATCAATTCGATGAAATGGGATGAGACACGGTTTGGTCTAGAGTACGATCTTGATATCTATATGATCGTTGCGGTTGATTTCTTCAACATGGGCGCCATGGAAAACAAAGGGTTAAATATTTTTAACTCGAAGTACGTTCTCGCAAATGAAAATACGGCAACCGATACTGACTATCTCGGTATTGAAGCGGTAATTGGCCATGAATATTTCCATAACTGGACGGGTAACCGTGTCACTTGTCGCGACTGGTTCCAACTTAGCCTGAAAGAAGGATTAACGGTTTTCCGTGATCAAGAGTTCTCATCGGATCTTGGTTCACGAGCCGTAAATCGAATTAATAACGTTCGCATTATTCGCGGCCCGCAGTTCGCGGAAGACGCAAGTCCAATGTCACATCCGATTCGCCCGGATAAAGTGATTGAAATGAATAACTTCTATACCTTAACGGTTTACGAAAAAGGCAGTGAAGTTATTCGAATGATGCACACATTATTGGGTGAAGAGGGCTTCCAAAAAGGAATGAAGCTTTACTTTGAACGCCATGACGGCACGGCGGCGACTTGCGAAGATTTTGTCGCAGCGATGGAAGACGCATCAGGTGTTGACCTGACTCAATTCCGTTTATGGTACAGCCAGTCTGGTACCCCAAAAGTAACGGTGAGCAGTGAATATAATGCTTCACAAAAAACCTATGCGTTGACGATTGAGCAAGTCACTGAACCGACTAACAATCAAACCGACAAGCAGCCATTGCATATTCCGTTTGATATCGAACTCTACGATAGCAAAGGCGAGGTTATTGATTTGGTGATGGATGGCCAAGCCGTTCACCATGTGCTTGATGTTAAAGCGGCTAAGCAAACTTATGTCTTTGAAAATGTGGCTGAAAAGCCAATTCCATCGCTATTGCGAGAGTTTTCTGCGCCAGTTATTTTGGAATATGACTACCAAGATGAAGAACTGATCTTTTTGATGGTTCATGCTCGTAATGAGTTCGCTTGTTGGGACGCGGGACAAATGCTACTGGCAAAATACATTCGCAGCAACGTTCAAGCAGTACAAAATGGTGACACCGTCACGCTTCCATCTTCTGTGATTGATGCCTTCCGTGGTGTTCTGTTAAGCGAAGAGCTTGAGCCAGCTTTCATTGCTGAAATGCTGGCTCTTCCTTCACATAATGAGGTTTCTGGTTGGTATGCGAGTGTCGATGTTGACGCGATTGCCAACGTGCTTAAGTCACTCAAAGTTCAATTAGCTCAAGAGCTGAATGATGAGTTAAGTGCTATCTATCATAGCCTGAAACAAAAAGAGTACAGCATCGATCACGCTGCTATTGGTAAACGCTCATTACGCAATGCGTGTTTGTCTTATTTGGCGCACACTGAGCAAGGGAACAGTTTGGTGCAATCTCAGTATCAGTCTGCGAACAACATGACAGATACGATGGCTGCAATGAGTGCTGCTAACCAGGCACAGCTTCCATGTCGCGAAACTCTCATGGCTGACTACAGTGAAAAATGGAAACACGATGGTCTAGTGATGGATAAGTGGTTTATGTTGCAAGGGACAAACCCTGCAGATAACGCGCTCGACGTGATTCGTGAAACCATGAATCATGAAGCGTTTAGCTTGAAGAATCCTAACCGAACTCGCAGCTTAATTGGCGCATTCCTGAGTAACAACCCGGTTGGTTTTCACGCGAAAACAGGTGAAGGCTATCAGTTTGCGGGAGAGATACTTCGTGAGTTGAACAGCAGTAATCCGCAAGTTGCTTCACGTTTAATTGATCCATTGTTAAAATTCCGTAAATACGATGTTGAGCGCCAAGCGCTTATCAAACAGCAACTTGAAGCATTGAAATCGATGGACAACCTAGCCAAAGATCTCTATGAAAAAGTGACAACCGCGCTCGATGCGTAAGTAAAAATAGGCCGGTAACGCTTTCGCTTTACCGGCTAGTTGACTTTGTAATGAACCACTACCACTTTAATCTTAATATTTCTTACCAGGTTTTTCTCGCCCATTATTCTGGGGCCGCTAGTGCCGTTGTCGTTACTACAGATCAAGGGCTTAGATTGCAAATTCCCGCTTCTCGACTGCGACCATTCTTGACTCAACTCGGTGTTAAAGGTCGGTTTAGGCTTACGACTAACCAACAAAATAAATTTTTAAAGTTAGAAATGCTATAAAGCGATTTTGCTCTAGCGTTTTAATTAGAACCTCAATCACATTCTCGAACATTTCACCTTAGACTTATCTAAAATCGATAACGATTTATCAATAAAGCTTTTACAATAAATCTGCATTACCGATGTAAAGCACTATGCTTACAATATCCCTAATAAAAACAGATAATTCTAATCTTGGAGTGTGATTATGACCGCTCGTGAAACACTGATGCCGGTACTGCTCGAAAAAGTCTATCACTTGATTGAAGATAAAATCGAGCCAGCTCAACAATCCCTAGTAACTCAACTTGCTCAGCACCTTTTCAGTAATATTGCCCACGACGACCTCATCCAAAGGAATGAATCCGATTTGTACGGCGCCATTTTAAGTTTATGGCACCAAATCAAAGATAAGGAATCGCAAGAAATTTTAGTGCGTGTTTTCAACCCTGCGGTGAGCCGACAAGGGTGGCAATCGACGCATACCATTGTTGAAATTGCATTGCCTGACAGTCCATTTCTCGTAGATTCAATCAAAATGGCGCTCAGTCGTTTGGATTTAGCGTGTCATTTTATGTTGCATGGACCCACGCAAATTAAACGCAGTCGTGAAGGTAACATTGAAGCGATCAATAGCGGTGAAGGTGAACTGCAATCGCTATTTCATATCGAGGTCGATCGCCTAAGTGATGATGCGGCGATGGCATCTTTAAAACAAGAATTACTCAGTATTTTGTCTGACACTCGTTTGGTCGTAAATGACTGGCAAAGTATGTCGGAAAAACTTCAACAGGTAACGAACGAAGTTGAAGCGATGAAAGACAAAATTGAAATCGAAGGAGAGCGAGCCCATGAAACCATTCAGTTTCTTCGTTGGCTCGGCGATCACAACTTCACCTTTATGGGTTATAAAGAGTATGACTTAGTAAATAAAGACGATGATGCCGAATTACGACCAACCAAAGAGCCAGGTCTCGGGTTGTTTTCGGATGTGTCTCGCGTAAAAACCGTCAAATTATCAGAGTTCTCCGAATCGGCGAGATTAGAAGCACGTAAACGTTTTTATCTGATTTTAACTAAGGGAAATTATCAATCACGGATTCATCGCCCTGCTTATACTGACTATATAGGGATTAAGAAGTTTGACAGCAAGGGTAAAGTGGTTGGTGAGCATCGGTTTACAGGTTTATATACATCCGCAGTTTATAACCAGAGTGTTGAAGGCATTCCACTGATTAGGGAAAAAGTGGAACGAATTTTAAATGCGAGTGGTTACCGTCACGGTTCATACTCGTATAAAGCACTGCATAATATTTTAGAAAATTATCCGCGCGACGAATTGCTGCAAGCTCGTGAAGAAGAATTACTTGAAGTCGGGATGGGGGTCGTGCAAATGCAAGACCGCGACCTGATTCGTGTATTTGTTCGTAAAGACCCATTCGGACGCTTCTTTAGTTGCATGGTCTATGTCACTAAAGACAGATACAACACCGAGTTACGCCGTCACACTCAAAGAATTTTGAAGCAAGCATTCGGTTGTGAGCAAGAAGTGGAGTTCACGACGTATTTTTCTGAGAGTCCGTTGGCTCGAACGCATTACATTGTGCGTGTTGAGAACAACAATATTCCTTTCAATGTCAAAACCATAGAGCAAAATTTAATGGAAGCATCGGTAACTTGGGACGACCGTTTGTCGGAAGCAATCATTGCTAATATTGGTGAAAGCAAAGGATTGTCGTTATCGAAAGAATACATGCGAGCGTTTCCAAGATCGTACAAAGAAGATGTCATGCCAGGTTCTGCCGTTGCAGATATCGAACGTTTGGAAGCGTTGAGCGATGACCATAAATTGGGAATGTTATTTTATCGACCTCAAGAATTGGGCAGTGACTCGAAAGCGGTACGTTTCAAGCTTTATCACCGAGACGAACCAATCCATCTTTCTGATGTGATGCCAATGCTCGAAAACTTAGGCTTACGTGTGATCGGTGAATCGCCTTATGAAGTCCGTAAAGCCAATGGACAAGTGTATTGGATCCTCGAGTTTTCCATGTTGCATAAGAGCGATAAAAACGTCGATCTTCGTGAAGCTCGCGATCGCTTCCAGCAAGCCTTCGCCGCCATTTGGAATGGTGAATTAGAGAGTGATGGATTCAACCGTTTGGTATTGGGAGCATCCTTGACTGGGCGAGAGATTTCTATTCTCCGTACCTATGCCAGATATATGCGACAGGTTGGCTTTCCATTTAGTCAGCAATATATAGAGGAAACGCTCAATCATTACCCTGATCTTGCTCGTGGTTTGGTTGATCTATTTAGCGCACGTTTTGATCCAAAATCCAAAGGTCATAAATTAGAAAAACAGATCGTGACTCTTATTACGGAGCAATTAGATCGTGTGGAAAGCCTAGATGACGATCGTATTGTTCGCCGTTACATGGAAATGATCTTAGCGACATTGCGAACTAACTATTATCAAGTTGATGAGCACGGAGAAGCGAAACCTTGGCTATCGATTAAGATGCAACCAAGTGCTATTCCTGAAATTCCGCAGCCTGTCCCTGCGTTTGAAATTTTTGTTTACGCCGCTGACTTCGAAGGTGTTCACCTAAGAGGCGGCAAGGTGGCTCGGGGAGGCTTGCGTTGGTCTGATCGCCAAGAAGATTTCAGGACAGAGATTCTTGGTCTAGTAAAGGCACAACAAGTTAAAAACACCGTTATTGTTCCTGTGGGAGCCAAAGGTGGGTTTGTATGTAAGCGTCAGCCAAGTCTTTCCAATCGAGATGAGATTTTCGCTGAAGGCCAGCGTTGTTATAAGCGTTTTATTCGCGCTTTGCTTGATGTCTCTGACAATATTGTTGAGGGCAGTGTTGTTGCTCCGCAAAATGTGGTTCGTCATGATGAAGATGATCCTTACTTAGTGGTGGCGGCTGATAAAGGCACGGCGACGTTCTCTGACTTGGCTAACTCGGTATCCGCGGAATATAACTTCTGGTTAGGTGACGCATTTGCGTCTGGCGGTTCAAATGGGTATGACCACAAAGCCATGGGGATTACCGCCAAAGGTGGTTGGGAATCTGTAAAACGCCACTTTAGAGAAATGAATATTGACTGCCAAACAACCGATTTTACAGTAGTTGGTATTGGAGATATGGCCGGAGATGTATTCGGTAATGGTATGTTGCTTTCCAAACACATTCGTTTGCAAGCGGCCTTTAACCATATGCATATTTTCCTTGACCCTAACCCAGATGCGGCGACCAGTTGGAAAGAACGCGATCGGCTATTCAAACTGCCTCGTTCAAGTTGGGAAGATTATAACGCTAAACTCATTTCCAAAGGAGGCGGTGTTTTTTCACGTAAAGCAAAATCAATTGTTTTGACGCCAGAAATACAAAAAATGCTGGGGACGAAAAAGGCCGCATTGGCACCAAATGACCTGATCAAGATGATCTTAAAAATGCCAGTGGATCTGCTTTGGAATGGTGGCATTGGCACTTACGTGAAATCTTCAAAAGAAAGTCATACCGATGTGGGTGACCGCGCGAATGATGTATTGCGAGTGGATGGTCGTGAGTTACGCGCCAAAGTTGTTGGTGAAGGCGGTAACTTGGGCATGACTCAGCTTAGCCGTATTGAATTTGCCCTTAATGGTGGGCGTGTTAATACTGACTTTGTCGATAATGTTGGCGGTGTCGACTGTTCGGACAATGAAGTGAACATTAAGATATTTCTTAACGGCTTGGTCGCGAATGGTGATATGACAGTCAAACATCGCAATACCATCTTAAACTCGATGGAAGTCGAAGTCGGGGAGATCGTACTTGAGGATGCTTACCTGCAATCGGAATCTATTTCCGTGACAGAACAACAAGGTGTTTCTCTAGTTAAAGAACAAATTCGTTTTATCCATACTATGGAGAAAAGTGGTCATCTTGATCGTGTACTCGAATACATACCGGATGATGAAACGTTACTAGAACGAGAAAAACTGGGGCAAGGATTAACCCGTCCAGAACTTTCCGTATTAGTGGCTTATGGCAAGATGGTATTGAAAGAACAGTTAGTGGATGACGAGATTGCTAATGACGAATATCACTGCCAGCAACTTGGTCATTATTTCCCAACCGAGTTACGGCGTAACTATTTACAGGGGATGGAGAACCATCCGTTGCGAGCAGAGATTATCGCGACTGCGTTAGCCAATCAGATGGTGAACGAAATGGGCTGTAATTTTGTCACCCGCCTCCAAGAAGAAACCGGAGCGTCAGTGGTTGAAGTCGCAAATGCGTATGCGGCTGCGCGCGAGATCTTTGGATTGGATAAAGTCCTCAATGCAGTGCGTAAACTCGATAACGTGGCGACAGCCTTTGCTCAATACGACGTGATTTATTACGTTCGCCGTACACTGCGCCGTTTATCGCGTTGGTTACTCAGAAATGCGCGTTCCAGCAAACAGAGTGTTCAGCAATTGGTCGAAATGTATCAACCCGATGTGCTTGAAGTTACTGATAAGCTCGATCATATGTTAGTGCCGAGTGAAGTTGAAGAGCACAAACAAATGGCCGAAGGCTGGATAAAGCAGGGGATCGATAAGCAAACCGCCGATTATGTGTCTCGTTTGTCGAGCTTACAGTCTGTACTGGATATATCTACAGTATCCCATGAAAAAGGTAAAACGATAGAGCAAAGCGCAAAACTTTATTTTAATTTGGGTGATCGCCTGTCACTGCATTGGTTCTTAAAACAAATCAACAACCAGGTTGTTGACAATAACTGGCAAGCATTGGCTAGAGCCGCATTTAGAGAGGATCTAGATTGGCAGCAACGCCAATTGACCGCTCAAGTACTCACATGTCATAGCAATGAGAATGATGTACTGGCGGCGTTAGATTCATGGGTTGATAATAATGAGGTTGCATTAAAGCGTTGGGAGAACATCCTAAACGAGTTTAAAGTCGGCTCGGTTCATGAATTTGCTAAATTCTCGGTGGCTCTGCGAGAATTAATGCTTTTAAATTTGAATTGTTCCGCAAATCAGTAAATAATAAGGCCCCGTTTATACGGGGTTTTTTCTTTCGGAGGCACAATGCTTTACCGTTTAGCCAGAGCTGGCTTTTTTCAATTGGATGCCGAAAAGGCACACGATCTTGCCATTCAAAATTTCAAACGTTTTACCGGCACACCACTGGATCTTTTCTATCGTCAACAGCTTCCACATCGCCCTGTCGAATGTATGGGAATCACGTTTCGTAACCCAGTCGGTCTCGCCGCTGGCTTAGACAAAAATGGAGAGTGTATTGAGGCATTTGATGCCATGGGTTTCGGCTTTGTAGAAGTCGGGACTGTGACACCAAGACCTCAACCAGGTAATGAACAGCCTCGCTTATTCCGCTTAGTTGAAGCCGAGGGGATCATCAACCGAATGGGGTTCAATAACCTCGGCGTTGATCATTTGGTTGATAACGTCAAAAAGGCCAAATTCAGTTGTGTACTTGGGATCAATATTGGTAAAAATAAAGACACGCCAATTGAAAAGGGCGCTGAGGATTATCTCATTTGCATGGATAAAGTTTATGAACATGCAGGTTATATCGCGATAAATATCTCATCGCCCAATACGCCAGGGTTAAGAACACTGCAGTATGGTGCAGCGCTTGATGAATTATTGGTCGCTTTAAAAGAAAAGCAGGCACAACTTGCTGAAAAATATAACAAGTATGTACCGCTTGCTTTGAAGATCGCGCCAGATCTTGAGGATCAAGAACTTGAGCAAATCTGTCAATCGTTAATCAAGCATAAGATTGACGGCGTAATCGCAACCAATACCACGTTGGATCGCTCCATTGTTGGCGGCATGAAACACGCCAACGAAGCCGGTGGCCTTAGTGGTCGTCCTCTCCAATCAAGAAGCACACAAGTAATTCGTCAATTGCATGAATTGCTTGATGGTCATTTGCCAATTATCGGGGTAGGCGGTATCGATGATTTCGTCTCCGCGAAAGAAAAGCTGATGGCAGGCTCAACGCTTGTGCAGGTTTATTCTGGTTTTATTTATAAAGGACCTGGGCTTGTCGCTGATATCGTGAAAAATATCTAAAGGGTGACACCGTCACACGCTAATTTCTTTAAATAATTGATTTGACGAAGAGGAGATGAGAAATCATTTCCTCTTTTTTTTCCTTTAAGCGCTTATAAAATTATCAGCACGTTCGGAAAGGTAATTAAGCGTTTTACCTAGCTAGTTTTAAATCAATCACATTTAGAGAGAATTGGAACAATGCTAAAGCCCAATGATAAATGGACTTGGTACTATGATGATGGGGAAGGCTACTTAATGCTGGACCTAGGTCAAGACATGGTATTTAAGACCAACCTTTCTCGAAAACTGATTGTAGATTGTGCCGAAGGCGTCAATGAGTTTTCTGTCGATGATGCATCAGCCTTTCAAACATATAAAGAACAGGTCTCTATGCTGCCTTTAACGCAACCAAGGCAAGCGGAGCTAGTGCTGTATTGCGTTGCGGCCAAGCGTTTCCATAAACCTGTTCAGCCAAAGAGCTGGTTTTTCGATAGTCAAAGTGATGGCAGTTATGTGCCTGAAGAAGGAGACTTAGTCTCGTTGACCAATAGCTATGGCGATAGCCACTTTATCGTTCTAGATGTCGGCGAGAATGCCAGCCTCTGTGCGTCAATAAATTTGGACGAATGTGCGTTAAATGGCAGCAAAACGCTTAAATTTGGAGAAGCGATAAAAGTCATGCATGACCGTATGTTGTGTATTAATCACCAATTTCTTGTTCAACCGATCGCTATGGTTGGTTAATCCCTTTCGTTCCTTTTGTTTCATTTCTCTATCGGCCAAATGGCCGATTTTTTTTACCTTAAATCTGCTGCTCTGGAACCTACGTTCCCATAATCTTTCAAGCAAATGGTCTTGGTTAGTCCTATTTGTCGATTCAATGAATCAAATTTAATAGAGGTAAAAGCTGCTCAAAGACAGGCTTAAATGTGAGATAGGTTAAAAAATTTGTTGATTTATTGAGCTCAATTTTCACTGTTTTACCCTCCAACGTATTCAATGTGCCCCTAATAATTCCTCTATTTTGGCTATTCTGTAACTAAATTACAGTCATTTTGGTAGTTTGGTATAGACCAAAATAACCGTGAATAAGTATTCACTTCGCTTTGAGTCCTGATAGGCTCGTCATCTCGCCGAAAGGATAAAAAGGTGACGTAGGACTGAGTCTTAACTCGAGATAAATGGTGATTAATTGAGCGAACAGCGTGTTAAAGCCAATAAAAGCTAGATAAGGTTTATGTTCTTGGTAAGGAATTGTTTATAATCATGGGTCATTTTCAGAGTTATAAAGAGCACTATGCACCACTATCTCGCGGTTACTTCCAATGGCTTGGAGAATCTACTGGCTGATGAGCTAAAGCAGTTGGGGATCGACAATCCAAAGCCCGTTCAAGCTGGCGTCAAATTTAAAGCGACTAACGAACAGATTTATCGTTGCTGCTTGTGGAGTCGGCTTGCATCTCGCTTTGTTCGAGTGCTATCTGAGTTTAATTGCCAAGACGATATGGACTTGTATCTCTCTGCGTCAGCGATCAATTGGGTGAATCAATTTCATAGCTCAAAGAAGTTTGTTGTTGATTTTAATGGGACCAACCGTGAGATACGTAACAGCCAATACGGTGCAATGAAAGTGAAAGATGCAGTCGTCGATGCTTTCAACAAGCGTAATCTACCAAGACCGACGATCGACAAAGATCAACCCGATCTTCGAATCCACGTTCGACTTCATCGTGATCAGGCATTGCTTGGTATTGATATGGTTGGTGTTGGCTTGCATCAGCGCGGCTATAGACCGGCGTCTGGTAAGGCTCCTTTGCGAGAAACCTTAGCAGTCGCCATCATTTTACGTAGTGGGTGGGAGGCATCTAAAGACCTCTTGGACCCGATGTGTGGCTCTGGTACTTTGCTTATTGAAGCGGCAATGATTGCAGCGAATATGGCACCGGGTGTGAATCGTAAATACTGGTGCTTTGAAGCGTTAGAAGATTTTGACCGTGAGTTGTGGACGCAAATTAAATCTGAAGCGAATGTGCAAGCTAGGCGTGGTGTCAAAAAATATGACGCTAAAATGTTTGGTTTTGACAACGATGAGCAGGTCATAAAAATTGCGCGAGAAAACGCGAAGCGTGCTGGCGTTGACAGCTTAATTGAATTTCATGTCGGTGATGCGGCAAAACTGACGAAACCACAAGAATTCCGTCAAGGGGTTGTCGTGTGTAACCCCCCTTATGGTGAGCGTTTAGGTACTCATCCAGGGCTTATCGCGCTGTATACAGCCTTTGGTGAGCAATTGAAGCAGCATTTTGGAGGCTGTCAGGCATCCATTTTCTCTAGCTCTGATGAATTATTAAGTTGTCTGCGAATGCGAGCAGAAAAACAGTTTAAGTTAAACAATGGTGCGTTACCTTGTCACCAAAAAAACTACTCAATTTCTGAACGTAAAGCGAATGACGATGGCAATAACAGCCAATCATCGCCGATCATCGCCCCAGATTTTACTAATCGATTGAAAAAGAATTTAACCAAGCTTCGTAAATGGGCACGTAAAGAGCAGCTTGATTGTTACCGTATTTATGATGCGGATTTACCGGAATATAACGTTGCGATTGACGTGTATTTAGATCATCTGGTCATTCAAGAGTATTCTGCACCTAAAAATATTCCCGAAGAGACGGCCAAACGCCGTTTAACCGACATCATCCGTGCCGCGATTAATGTGACTGAGGCGGATGCTAATAATGTGATCCTAAAGGTCCGCGAACGCCAAAAGGGCCGCTCGCAGTATCAAAAACTGGCTCAACAATCGCAAACTTTTGACGTTAATGAGTACGGTGTGAAGTTACGCGTTAATCTGTTTGATTACCTTGATACCGGGTTGTTCCTCGACCACAAACTGACTCGTAAGATGCTCGGTGAGATGTCCAGCGGTAAAGATTTTCTTAACCTATTTGCCTATACCGGTTCTGCAACCGTCCATGCAGCAAAAGGCGGAGCTCGTTCGACGACTACGGTTGATATGTCTAAAACCTATTTAGATTGGGCGAAAGACAACATGAAACTCAATGGATTGGTCGGGCGTCAGCATCAGTTTATTCAAGCGGACTGTTTACAGTGGCTTGAAAAATCCAATGAACAATATGATTTGATTTTTATTGATCCACCCACTTTCTCGAATTCAAAACGCATGGAACAATCATTTGATATACAGCGTGATCATGTGCAGTTAATGCGCCATCTTAAGCGATTATTGCGTGCTGAAGGGACAATAGTGTTCTCAAACAATAAGCGGCACTTTAAGATGGATGAGTCGGCATTGAGTGAGTTGGGGCTCAAAGCAAAGAATATTTCTTCGCAGACACTGCCACTGGATTTTTCGCGTAATAAGCACATTCACAACTGTTGGATTGTCACGCATCGTGATGACGAGCAATGATTATCTTATATAGCACCGAAGGATGCCATCTCTGTGAGATGGCATCTGATCTATTCAAGCAACTGAATTTATTGGATGATGTCTCTATCGTTGATATTGCATTTGATGATGCTCTATTTTCTCGTTACGGGGTCACCATTCCAGTGGTCAATATTAGCGGCAATGAACTCAATTGGCCGTTTACTTTGGAACAATTAAAAGAGTGGTTAAATAAAAATGGCGTTACTTACCATTCATAACGGGTTGCTCGCATTTGGCGATCACCCTTTATTAGACAATGCTGATTTCGCATTACAAGAGAATGAACGAGTTTGTCTTGTTGGCCGCAATGGTGCGGGCAAATCGACCCTAATGAAAGTATTGGCAAAAGAGATTCAACTGGATGATGGCAAACTGCAAGTCACGCAAGATGTTGTTGTTTCTCGCTTAGAGCAAGACCCACCACGCAATGAACAGGGAACCGTATTTGATTACGTTTCGGGTGGGTTGGCCGAAGTGGGTGAAAAGCTCAAGATCTATCAGGATCAGTTAGATCTCATAGCCCATGATCCGTCAGAAGCCAATATCAATAAGCTGGCGCGTATCCAGGAGCAATTAGAGCACTCTGGCGCTTGGCGTTTTGAAGATCGCATTAAAAACGTATTGTCAGCGCTAGAACTCGATGCGCAGACCAAGCTGACCGATTTATCGGGAGGGTGGCAGCGTAAAGCGGCGTTAGCGCGTGCGCTAGTTTCAGATCCGGATGTTCTATTGCTTGATGAACCGACGAACCACCTAGATGTGACCACCATTGAGTGGCTTGAGGGATTTTTAAAAGACTTCCGTGGTTCCATCATCTTTATTTCCCATGACCGAGCGTTTATCAAGTCAATGGCGACACGCATCGTCGATTTGGATCGCGGTAAACTTAACTCTTTCCCTGGTGATTACGATAATTATCTGACCGATAAAGAAGAGATGCTACGCGTTGAAGAGATGCAAAACGCCGAGTTTGATAAAAAGCTAGCGCAAGAAGAAGTGTGGATTCGTCAGGGAATCAAAGCGCGAAGAACGCGTAATGAAGGGCGAGTTCGCGCATTGAAAAAGCTTCGCGAAGAGCGTCAAAGCCGCCGTGAAGTACAAGGTAAAGCCAACATTCAAATTGATGATGGAACGCGTTCAGGCAAGATTGTGTTTGAAGCTGAGCATCTGAGTTATCAAATTGATGATAAAACCATTGTCAACGACTTCACTTTCAATATTATGCGAGGCGACCGTATAGCCTTAATTGGTCCCAACGGTTGTGGTAAGAGTACCTTGCTAAAGCTGTTATTGGGTTCACTAACGCCAGATAGCGGTAAGTTACACTGCGGAACCAAGCTGGAAGTGGCGTATTTTGACCAGTATCGAGAGGTTTTGGATCCAGAAAAATCGGTGATCGATAACTTAGCCGATGGTAAACAAGAAGTGATGGTCGGTGGACGTCAACGTCATGCTTTGAGCTATCTACAAGACTTTCTGTTTGCACCGAAACGAGCTCGCACACCAGTGAAAGCATTGTCTGGTGGTGAAAAGAACCGCTTATTGCTGGCTCGAATTTTCCTCAAACCAAATAATTTGTTGGTTCTTGATGAACCCACCAACGATTTGGATATCGAAACTTTGGAACTTTTGGAAGATTTGCTTGCCAATTATCAGGGTACATTGCTTTTGGTCAGTCACGATCGTCAATTTGTCGATAATACAGTGACCACGAGTTGGATTTTTGAGGGCAATGGTGAAATCGAAGAGTTTGTTGGCGGCTATCATGATGCACAGCAGCAACGTGCTCAAGCACAACAAGCGCGTCAAACTTTCGCCCCTTCATCCAAGGCAGAAGCAGACAACACGAAAACCAGTCAAAGTGAAAAAGAGAGTAAACCGAAGGCGAAAAAGCTCTCTTATAAGTTACAGCGTGAACTTGAAGAGTTGCCTGCACGCTTAGAACAACTGGAAAGCGATATTGAGGCACTGCAAGAGCAGGTGAATGACCCTAACTTCTTTGGTCAGGATGTCAGTGCCACACAGCCGGTTTTGGATAAGCTTTCAAAAGCTGAGCAAGATTTAGAAATTGCCTTTGAGCGTTGGGAAGAGCTCGAAGCAATGCAACAGGAATAGTTAATATTAAAATGAGTAGTAAAACATTTAAATTATCAGCCATCGCAGCCACCGTGTTCACGGCATTAAGTGCAAATGCGGCTATTTATAATGTGACACAATATGCACCGGAAGGCACCAACGTTGACACTTATGGCGTGGCCATTCAGCAGTCTGCATCCGGCGAGTCATGTTGGGATAGTGGATCTACATGTCCTACCTCTGATGTTATTGCAGAAACGCAAAAGAACCCACAAGGTTTCAATTACCGTGATGAAGCGCCGTTTTTCTTACGTTATGGGTTTGATTATCTTGATGATGGCCAAGATGGTTTTGAAACCTATTGTTATCGCTTCCTCGGTTACACTGATTCAATTTGTGATGATTGGGCAAGTGAGCAGTGGCAAGGCTATACCTATGAGCGCGCAGGGAATTATGACAACGTGATTGCCTATTCGCAACCGATTGATCCGTCCAATCCATTATTTATCGAAAATACGGCTGTAAACGCCTATAACCAAGACGGTACGATTATCGGTAATGTGCGAGATGGCAGCACAAGTCGTAATCGTGCATTTGTTGGCGGTAGTTTGCTAAATGATGATGTCCACACAGACAGTGATTTTGAAGCTTCTCATGCTTGGGCGCAAGTTTCCGATGGAAGCAAGACTTATACCGTCGGTAGCGTGTCGCGTAATAACAGTACACGTTCAAACACAACGTCATCAAAAGCGACAATTTGGGTGAATAATACGGCGAATGAAATCAATTGGGTGAGTGCTGAAGCCGATGGTTGGGTTATTCCACAAGGCAGCGCGCGCGATATTGTGGTTGATGGCTCTACGATTTATGCGGTGGGTTATAACTCCAACGATGAAGAGCGCCTGATTGCTAGCGTATTTACGTCAACCGACAGTGGCAGTACGTGGTCAAACCGGTTCGTGAGTAACTTCCGCTATGATGTTGAAGATGACTATGCAAACTCAGTTTTAACCTCTGTCAATGAAAATAATGTTGCTATTGGCACTGCAAAAATGAACGAAGCACGCAATGGTGCTTACGCGAACACGTTGTTTTATGTGCCTAACGTCGCTTCACCGCGTTATACCGAATTCTCTGGCAGTATCTTTTTCTCTGGAGCAAATGGCAAAGCGGGGGCTATCAACAATTTTAATGAAGTTGTCGGTACCATTGATTATGAGACTCACCGAGAAATTAACGGTAACCCTCGTGCTCAACGCGGCTTTATTGCACCACTGTCTATCTCAGGAAGTGCAAACAGCCCACGAGACGTCTTTAGTAATACTGCATACTATCTCGATGATCTGACCAATGATGGTTCGGCTTCTTCATCTAATAACCAATATCGCATTTTCGAAGCATCTGATATTAACGATGCTGGCATTATTTCCGGAACTGCTTATTACTGTGCTGGAGGCTACGATACCACCGCGATTGACTCACCTTGTAGTGGCCAAACTGAATCTGTTGTTGCCGTTCAGCTTACACCGATTGCTGATGCAACTAATGCTGATATACAAACCCGCCCTCAAACAGAGGTGACCGTGTCACGTAAGGGTGGTTCACTGAACTGGATGTTATTGACCATCTTAGGGTTTATTCGGTTCCGTAAAAAATAGGTTAAATTTTCATCTAGAGCACAGGTTCACAAAATTGAATCTGTGCTTTTTTTCGCCTTGAGAAAGGGCGAAAATTGATCGATCCTTAATAGTGGAGCCATAAAAGCTCCATGAAGTCGTAACACTATTTTTGTAAGTACAAACCACAGTGTATGAGGATGGTATGATGAAGAGACAGAAGCGTGACCGCCTTGAAAGAGCTCAATCTCAAGGTTATAAAGCTGGCCTCAATGGTCGTTCAGTAGAAGCGTGTCCGTACTCTCAAATGGATGCACGATCATATTGGTTAGGAGGTTGGCGAGACGCTCGAGAGGATAAACAGACAGGCCTCTATAAATAGGTTTCTCCCCATACAATTTTGCCCCTATATTTAGGGGCTTTTAATTACCCCACTAATGCACTATAACTAAATGTCTTGACATTAAAAAAGCGACTCAAGCGAGCCGCTAATAAATTCGCATCCAATTAAAACGCAGAAGTGTCTTGGAACAAACCAACTTTTAAATCTTTAGCAACGTAAATTTCTTTACCATCAACTAAAACACGGCCATCAGCTAGGCCCATAACCAATTTCCGGTTAACGACACGCTTCATATGAATTTCATAAGTCACTTTTTTCGCTGTAGGCAAAATTTGACCGGTAAACTTCACTTCGCCAACACCCAGTGCACGGCCTTTACCTTTACCGCCAACCCAGCCAAGGAAGAAACCAACCAATTGCCACATAGCGTCCAATCCAAGACAGCCAGGCATTACTGGATCGCCAGGGAAGTGGCAGTCAAAGAACCACAAATCAGGCTTAATATCTAACTCTGCTAAAATCAGACCTTTACCAAAATCACCTTCGGTTTCAGACATTTTACTAATGCGATCCATCATCAGCATGTTAGGTGCTGGTAGTTGTGGATAGCCTTCGCCAAAAAGTTCGCCTTGGCTTGAGGCTAGTAGATCGTCACGATTGTATGATTCACGTCTGTTTTGCATTATCACTTACTCCAAGTTTTGATAGCAGCATGTTAGTGAACACGTGTAAGCTAAACAACTCCGATCAGTGTTTAACGAACAAGTTTTTGATACGCTCCACAATAGTAGGCGGATGTTCGTGCTTTTCATAGTTTTCAATGCGTTCTGCTATCTTACTAATGACGCTTGATTCATCTTCGTCTCGAAATGGTTTTCCCATAATTAACGGAATCGCTTCATCAACATTCGACACTGACCAAATATGAAAGTCGCCACTTTTAATACTATTGATCACTTCTTTGTCGAGTGCTAAATGCTTCAAGTTAGCACTCGGTAATATTACACCTTGATGTCCAGTAAACCCTTGGTGTTGGCAAACACGGAAAAAGCCTTCAATTTTTTCATTGAGTCCGCCCACCGCTTGTACACGACCAAATTGGTCCACCGCGCCTGTTACCGCAATCTGCTGATTGATGGGGTACTCAGAAAGGGCACTTACAAAGCTGCATAGCTCCGCTAGTGACGCGCTGTCGCCATCGACTTCGCAGTACGATTGCTCAAATACGACTGAAGCCGAGTAGGGTAAAGGTTCATCGAGCTTTAATGCGCTACTGACGAACGCTTGCATGATCATCATGCCTTTGGCATGTAGGTTGCCGCCAAGCTCAGCTTTGCGTTCAACATCTGAAATATCACCATCGCCGAAGTGGATAACGCAAGAGATACGGGCGGGTTCGCCATAAGACAAAGGATGCCCAGGTACATCAATAACCGTTAAACCGTTCACTTGGCCAACACGTTCACCTTTTGTTTCAATGATGACTTGGCCATCTAGAATGTCGGATAATGCCCGTTCTGGTAGATAATTTTCGCGCTGGCGTTGGTGTTCAAGAGCAAGCTCAATCGATTGTGCGTTAATGCGTGATTGATCAACAAATTCAGCGGCTTGAGAAAGTAGGGTGCGAGTCCATAAAACATCCAAAGGCATATAACCTTGATCTTCAGTATATCTGGCGCCCGCAGCCATCAGTTGATGAAGCCCATCGTGAGTCAACAATGGCAATTGATATTGGTTAATGAGCCAACGAACAAATTCTAAATAAGAGAGAATCGATTGGCTATTCAATGCTATCTCTGTTTCCAACTCTCCAAACATACCGAGGCCGGTCAATAGCTCTGGTTCGATATAGTCAATATCTGCAAGTTGGTTTCGATCGCCGACAACCACGATAGTACACGCACAGTTTTCTATAATCGGTTCTGCTATCAGTGTTTTACCTGAAACATTAAGCGGACTTAATTCTTGTTGCATTAATGCCGCTTTAATAAGACACCAATTGTCACTATTTTTGAGTATCAACGTGGCGGGAATAACCACAATGCCATCTTTTGCTTGTTTCAATAAGCCCGGTTGGTAACGAACCAATTCCCCCGATTGTGAGGTGACATAGCTACCAAGTAACGTTTTAAGATCACAAGATTCAGTCGTAAGTGCCGGTTTATCGCTGATAGCGCGAAGCTTTTCTGCAATAAGGGTGCGATACAACGGGTTATCAGGGGCGTTGACTAAACAAACCTGAGACGCATTGTGCGAACTGGCAAACACCTTTAATGATTGCGCTAATCGTTTTTGGCTGGACCAAAAACTGAATGATGCTAACTCATTAAAGTTATTAATATTTGTGTCATAAATGTCGTAATTAGGTACAAGAGAATGCCAGGTTTCTTGGTTCATTTAAGGTAACTGATTGCTTTATAAGGGGGCAAATTATATAGAAAAAGGGAGATAGGGCATAGAGCTAATGATCTCCATCTTGTTTTATTCAAAAATAATTGTAGTTGACAACGGCTTGGGTTACGCTGTCACTCAAAGGATCAAGGAATACGCTCATGAAATACCAACAGCTCGAAAACCTAGAATGTGGTTGGAAGTGGAACTACCTGATAAAGAAATGGAAAGAAGGCGAAAACATTACTCGTCACATCGATTCCAGTGAAGCTGAAACTGCCATTAAAGCACTGCAAAGCGTTGAGCATGAGCCAACAAAAGTCCTTGAGTGGATCGATAACCACATGTCTTCAGAGCTTGATAATAAATTAAAACAAGCGATTAGAGCCAAACGAAAACGCCACTTTAATGCTGAACAAGTTCACACAAAAAAGAAATCGATTGATTTAGACTACCGAGTTTGGGAGAAACTGTCCCAAAGAGCCAGCGAGCTGGGTTGTACACTTTCAGATGCAATTGAATACTTGTTGTCTGAAGCTTCTCGCAGTGAAAAAGCAAGCAGAACGGTCACCAGCTTAAAAGAAGATCTGAGCAAATTGCTTTCTGAATAATTTACTCTTAAGGAGTTGTTATGTTGTACGTCATTTTGGTGGCTGCTGCCGTCATTTTTTGGTTAGTGGTGATTGATAGACCAATCTTAAAAGTTCGTTTTAAAGACGGGCATATTGTCGGCAACAAAGGTCACTTTCCACCGAAGTTTAAACATAACGTGACAGAGATCGGCGAAACAACACCATTTGATGGTGAGCTAAAAGTCTACCAGCAACGTAGCGGCTTCAAATTGACATTTTCCAACCAAGTCCCAAAGAAGGTTCAGCAGCGAATCCGAAATGTGTTTCCTCACCAAGGATTCAAAAGCACCAGTCACAAAGCCAAGCGTGGTTAGTGCCGCTCAATATGTTTGTCTGGCTCAAAGCCCAATAATGCTCAAATTTTAAAATCTATGGACAATGAGCCTCAAATGTTTCCAGATTTTACGTAGCGTCACCATTATTTCTAATAATTTAACAGTGCGCATTATGTATCTTATGTTAAATTGGTTTTGAGCTAAATTATGTCACTTCCTTTCTTCTATATACTCTCTTCTGATTAGTGGCTTATTTGCGTTAAACATAACTATTTACCATAAAATACCTAATAATCAGTTTGTTAATCTTCGAATCTCATCCTGATTATTAGGTGCTGTGCCTTAGTCTAATGAAATTGTAACTAGGTAATTCGAATTGTTTGAGTTAGTTAGCGTTAAAATAACGTCACTTTGTTGTGGTTGCAGTAATACTTCCCAGTAGTTTACGCGATTCATAACGCTGTTTTTTGCGGAACTCAGGGTCCAATCCATTTCTGGCTTGGCGATTTTAAGGCTATTTTGTCGCGTCTTTTGCACTTCAATTTGCTCTTCACTGATATCAAGCATGCAGCGCCCAGCGCTTATCTGACATTGGATGTCTGTTTCCTGTTTAGGCTCATGAGTAAATGTTCTCCAGAAAAAAGCCACAACTAAAATGGTTAACATGACGATTATTTGTGCGAGCCGCCCCGGTGTCAGTTTTTGTGCTGGCATTGTTTTAAGTTCTCCATGCAACAAAGTTCAAAGTTTTGACATAAAAGCCCATACCCTGAACGTTTGTAAGGGTTACCACCCTGTCATTAAATTGTTAAATGAATTATAGTTATCGCCTGAAAATGCTGCTTTTTTAAAAATCTTTTCAGGAAAATTAAATCGCTGAATAAACGCAACTTTCTGAACGGTTTGGGTGGCATTACGACATGAGTCGTGTTGGAAGTAAAGTGTAGTTAATTAGAAAATTGGAAGCATGCAAATGAGCCAAGAACAGCAGCTTGAACAAAACTACAACTATACGGTCGTTCGCCAATTTACCCTTGTGACTATTTTATGGGGAATTGTCGGTATGGGCGTTGGTGTTTTGATTGCCGCTCAACTAGTTTGGCCACAGCTAAACTTTGATACGCCGTGGTTGACGTACAGTCGTCTTAGACCGCTGCATACGAATGCGGTAATTTTTGCCTTCGGTACAAGTGCCCTGTTTGCAACATCTTATTATGTTGTTCAGAGAACTTGTCAAACTCGTTTATTTGGTGGGCCTTTAGCCGCCTTTACGTTCTGGGGATGGCAAGCCGTCATTCTTTCCGCGGCAATATCTTTGCCATTAGGATACACAACAAGCAAAGAATACGCAGAGCTTGAATGGCCTATCGATATTGCCATTGCAATCGTTTGGGTGGCTTATGCTGTTGTTTTCTTCGGCACAATTGTAAAACGTAAGACCTCACATATATACGTCGCAAACTGGTTCTTTGGCGCGTTCATTATCACAGTTGCCGTTTTACACATCGTCAACAGTATGGCGATTCCTCTGTCGATGATGAAGTCCTATAGTATCTATTCCGGTGCTGTCGATGCCATGGTGCAATGGTGGTATGGGCACAATGCCGTTGGTTTCCTATTAACCGCTGGCTTCCTTGGAATGATGTATTACTTCGTCCCTAAGCAAGCTGAACGTCCTGTTTATTCTTACCGTTTGTCTATCGTTCACTTTTGGGCTTTGATCTCTCTTTATATCTGGGCTGGCCCTCACCACCTACACTACACCGCACTACCTGACTGGACTCAGTCTCTGGGTATGGTTATGTCTTTGGTATTATTTGCGCCATCTTGGGGTGGAATGATCAACGGCATTATGACCTTATCAGGTGCATGGCATAAGTTACGTTATGACCCAATTCTTCGATTTTTGATTGTTTCTCTGTCGTTTTACGGCATGTCGACCTTTGAAGGTCCAATGATGTCAATTAAAACCGTTAATGCCCTATCCCACTATACCGACTGGACGATAGGTCACGTGCACTCTGGTGCTCTAGGTTGGGTTGCGATGGTGTCTATCGGCTCCGTTTATCATTTGATTCCACGTCTGTTTGGCCAGCAACGCATGTACTCCGTCGGCCTGGTTAACGCTCATTTCTGGTTAGCAACAATTGGTACTGTTTTGTATATCGTGGCAATGTGGATCTCTGGTGTCATGCAGGGGTTGATGTGGCGTGCAGTGAATTCAGATGGCACCTTGACGTACAGCTTTGTTGAGTCAGTTCAAGCGTCGTATCCGTTCTATACTGTCCGCTTTATCGGTGGTTTTATTTTCTTAAGTGGCATGTTCTTAATGGCTTACAACACGTATAAGACGATAGCGGCACCAAAAGATAGCCTCAAAGCGATTTCGCAGCCAGCATAAGGAGATGGACAAACATGAGTAGTAATTCGAATAACCGCCATGAGGTCATCGAACGCAATGTTGGTCTATTAGCCATCTGCATTGTGTTTGCGATTAGCTTAGGCGCGCTTGTGGAAATCACGCCGTTGATTTTCCAAAAACAAACCACTGAGCCAGTAGAAAACTTAAAACCCTATACGGCATTGCAGCTGGAAGGTCGTGATATTTATATCCGCGAAGGTTGTAATGTTTGTCACAGCCAAATGATTCGTCCTTTCCGCTCTGAAACAGAACGTTATGGTCATTATTCAGTCGCTGGCGAAAGTGTTTGGGAGCATCCATTCTTGTGGGGCTCTAAACGCACAGGGCCTGATCTTGCGCGAGTGGGTGGACGTTACTCTGATGAGTGGCATCGCGTACACTTGATGGATCCGCGTGAGTTGGTACCAGAGTCAAATATGCCGGGCTTTCCGTGGTTAGCAGAAAATATGCTTGATGGTAAATATACCAAACAAAAAATGGCGTTATTCCGTAATCAGTTTGGAGTGCCATATACGGATGAACAAATTGAAAACGCACCAAAAGAAATCGAAGGTAAATCAGAGATCGATGCTCTAATTGCTTATCTTCAATCTCTTGGTCATGCAATGAAATAAGGGGCGATTATGGATATCGGTACGATACACAGTATTTGGACCATTGTTCTGTTCGTTAGTTTTATTGGCGTCGTATGGTGGGCATTTGGTAAAAGCCGTAAAGCTCGCTTTGAGGAGGACGCGAATATGATTTTTGCTGATGAGCAAGAACGCCCTTCACATGAACAAGGAGTGACTAAGTAATGACGACGTTTTGGAGTCTTTGGATTATCATCATCACCGTTGGTACGTTGCTTGGCTGTGCTGCGCTTTTGTATTGGTGCCTGAAGGATAAAATGGGCGTTGAAGAAGGCAAAGACATGGGCCACGA
The DNA here is from genome assembly GCF_042428525.1 of Vibrio olivae. Lineage (NCBI taxonomy): Bacteria > Pseudomonadati > Pseudomonadota > Gammaproteobacteria > Vibrionales > Vibrionaceae > Vibrio > Vibrio olivae. The sequence continues at coordinate 918,102 of NZ_JBHMEP010000001.1, read as the reverse complement.
GTATGATGGTATTCGTGAAATTAACAACCCATTGCCTAAATGGTGGACGTATCTATTTGTTGGTACTTTCATTATTGCTGCGACTTATCTTGCTCTCTATCCTGGTCTGGGTAACTTTAAAGGTTTACTTGGCTGGCAAAGCTCAGATCAAACTGTGCGTTCTTTAGAAGAGTCAAAAGCTTCGATTCAAAATGCACAACAAGAAAAACGTTTGGTCCAATACGCGAAAGAGTTGGATGATGCGGACGCATATTTTGGAGAAGCATTTAGAAAGCTGGCTCATGTTGAAGGTTCTTCCGAGCTCAGGCCTGTACCAGAAATCGCTGCAGATCCGGAAGCGGTCAAAGTAGGACAGCGTTTGTTTTTACAAAACTGCTCTCAGTGTCATGGTTCTGATGCCCGTGGACAAAAGGGTTTTCCTAATTTAACAGATGATGCCTGGCTGTACGGTGGTGAGCCGCAAGCGATCGTAACAACTCTGATGCATGGTCGTGTGGGGCAAATGCCATCATGGAAAGATGCCCTTGGTGAGCAAGGTGTTCAGGAAGTGGTCAGTTATACGCTGAGCTTATCCGGCCGTAAAGTGAATGCACGTGAGGCTGAAGCTGGTCAAAAACGCTTCGTGGTTTGTGCAGCTTGCCATGGCACAGATGGTAAAGGTAACCCTGCAGTTGGCGCTCCGGACTTAACTGACCGAGATTGGCTATTTGGTGGTACTCGAGCTGATGTTACGGAAACCGTGATGAATGGCCGTTCTGGTGTAATGCCTGCGTGGAAGGACATTCTCGGCGAAGACAAAATTCAGCTTGTCGCATCTTATGTTTGGAGCTTAAGTAACTCGGACTCACAAGAGCAATAATTGAAAGCTGTACCGGCTTCATCATGAGGCCGGTCATATTCCCCCCTATTCATGTTGAGATCTTTTTTATGGTAAAGCCTTGGTATAAGCAGTTTTGGCCCTGGTTTCTCATTATTCTACCGTCCATCGTTGTTATCTGGACGATAATTACGGTCATTGTCTTTTCTCAGAATTCTGTCTCTTTGGTCACCGAGGATTACTATAAAAAAGGCAAAGGTATTAATATCGATTTATCGAAAATTGATGCTGCTAAATCTCAGGAGCTGTCAGCGACTATCGCCTCTACGGGGCAACAGATCGTTGTTCACTTTGATAAAGGTCAGCTAACGCATTACCCCGCACTTAACGTTATGTTTGCGCATCGGACTTTACCCGATCGCGACTTTTCTCGAATGCTCAGTGCGGACGCCAATGGGAACTACCGGCTTGATTTGGACAGTGAACTTCAAGGCCCATGGTTTATCGAAGTCACACCTCATGATCAGTCATGGTTAATTCAAGGTCGAGTTCAATTCCCTAGCCCTTCACCTGTTCCTCTTATTAATTGAGGTCGTATGAGCAAAACGTGTTACCACTGTGGTGAAGATGTACCAGTCGGCACGGACTATAGTGTAGAAATATTAAACAAGCCACGCACCATGTGTTGTCCTGGCTGTCAATCTGTCGCACAAACCATCGTTGATAGTGGTTTAGTCTCTTACTACCAGTATCGAACTCAAACGGCCGATAAAGCGGATTTAATTCCAGAGCAGCTCAGTCAACTCGCCTATTATGACAACGAAGATGTCCAATTAGATTTTGTTCACGACATCGATAACGCCAAACAGGTGACACTGTCACTAGAGGGGGTATCTTGCGCGGCTTGTGCATGGCTTATAGAAAAGCAATTGATGCGTCAGTCAGGCGTCATCGAGATTCGCGTCAATACCACAACCCACCGAGCGCACTTAAAATGGTCTCCAGAGCAAACAAGTTTAAGCGAAATTTTAACGGCTATTCAAAAGCTGGGCTATAAAGCCGCGCCGTTTGAGGCTGACGAGCAAGAACGAATCTATCATCAGTCGATGAAACAATATTTATATCGATTAGGCGTAGCGGGTTTGGCCACTATGCAAGTGATGATGCTTGCCGTGGCACTGTATTTTGAAGTATTTGGGGACCTAGACACTTCGTTTCGTAATTACTTTCGCTGGGTAAGTTTCATCTTCGCAACCCCTGTCTTACTTTATTCTGCTTCGCCGTTTTATGTCAGTGCTTGGCGAAGTATCAAAGGACGTACCTTAGGAATGGACGTACCTGTGTCCATTGCTCTACTTTTTGCTTATATAGCCAGCTTTATTGCGACAGTCACAGAGCAAGGTGAGGTCTTTTTCGAATCCATTTCGATGTTCACATTCTTTTTGCTGGTTGGCCGCTTTCTTGAAATGCGCGCAAGGCGCAAAGCTGCGGCAGCCAGTGGCAATTTATTGAAGCTGATTCCCGCCATGGCAACGACTTTAGATGGTGAGACGATTGCTGTACGCTCGCTTAAATCGGGCGATAAAATCCGAGTGCTACCGGGTGAGCATATTCCAGCAGACGGTACGATTATTAGCGGCCAAGTACATATCGATGAATCGATGTTAACGGGTGAATCTGAACAGGTTGCTAAACACGTTGGTGATAAGGTTTATGCAGGCACCTTAAATGGTGCAGAAGCGTTTGAGCTATTGGTTACTGCATCGAAAGCACAATCTCGAATAGCCAGTATCATTCGTCTGCAAGATGAAGCACAGCTTTCCAAGCCTAGAATTGCTGAATTAGCGGATATTGTCGCACGCTATTTTGTTGGAGGGCTGTTATTGACGGCCGCTGCAACCTGGTTCTATTGGCAGCAACATCGCCCAGAAGACGCGTTTTGGATTATGCTGTCGGTCCTTGTGGCGACCTGCCCGTGCGCACTCTCTTTAGCAACTCCAACCGCGATCACCTGCGCTGCATCACGCATGGGTGAGCTTGGTATTATTCTAAGAAAAGCGCATGTCTTTGAAACCTTATGCAAAGTCAACCATCTGATCGTTGATAAAACAGGGACATTAACTCAAGGCGATATTCAACTTCATCATGTTGAAGTCTTCGAAGATTGGCAGCGACAAGATGCGCTAAAGCTTGCTGCTGCGTTAGAGTCTTTCGCTAACCACCCTATCGCCCGCGCTTTTCAGCCATACAAAGATGCGAGTATCGAACTTGATCAAGTAGAAAATAAAATTGGTTTAGGCGTTCAAGCGATTTATAACGGAAATACCATTCGAATCGGTAAAGCCAGTTTCGCGCTAGATTCTGAGTTTACGTCAAACGAAACGGCAATTTATTTATCTCAGAATGCTCAGCTTATCGCCAAGTTTTATTACCACGACCCACTTCGCTCAGATGCAAAAGCATTGATTGATTCGTTTAAAGCGAGTGATATTCAAATCACCTTATTAACGGGCGATAACGCCTCAAATGCACACAATATTGCACAACAAGTTGGTATTGATAACGTTATTTCAGATTCAAGCCCTGAAGATAAATTGGCTTATCTAAATACCCTAAAAAGTGACAGTGTCACCATGATGATCGGTGACGGCATTAACGACGCTCCAACGCTTTCTGGTGCTCATCTTTCCGTTGCTATGGGCGGCGGAACCGACATAGCAAAAGCCTCTGCAGATATGGTTCTGCTTGGGGATAACCTTGGGCAAGTCATGAAAGCTCGAGAACTTGCTCGTTTTACTCGGCGGATCATTCGCCAAAATCTTGCTTGGGCGCTGGGTTATAATGCGCTGATTTTGCCACTTGCCGTAGCCGGTTTTATTGCGCCCTATTTTGCTGTGGTTGGTATGTCTGCGAGCTCAATTATTGTAGTATCTAACTCATTGCGTCTTTTAAAAGAAGCGAGCTCAAAATAATGGAAAGCCTTTATATCCTTATCCCTATCGCGATTTTGTTGGTTTGTTTAGCGGTAGGCATATTTGTGTGGGCCGTAAAAAGTGAACAATTCGAAGATCTCGAACGTCAAGGACACAACATTTTATTTGATGACGATGAAAAATCGGATCGCGACAACCCATGATAAATACTGATTGGTTTGCTGCTTTTTTGATTGGTTTTGTCGGAGCCGGCCATTGTATGGGAATGTGTGGCGGGATAGCGTCACTGTTAAGCTTAGGCCAACCTCACCAATCTAAGTGGACTCCTTTGCTTTATAACTTCGGACGAATTGCAAGTTATATGCTGTTTGGTGCGTTAATCGGCGGCGCATTTGCGACTATAGCGAGTCTCAGTTCGCTTAATCAGGGGTTAGTGTGGCTTAGAATTGTTGCTGCACTGTTTATGATCATGCTGGCTTTATATATTGGTCAATGGTGGCAAGGATTACTGAAAATCGAAGCTCTAGGACAGGCTCTTTGGCGCCAAATCTCTCCATTTGGTCAATCCCTTCTTCCTCTAAAATCTCCGTTACACGCAGTGCCTTTTGGATTTATTTGGGGTTGGCTGCCGTGTGGTCTTGTTTATTCCACATTAACCTGGGCCGCGGTGTCAGGTAGCGCGCTCAACGGATTGATGATCATGCTGTGTTTTGGGCTCGGCACTCTGCCAGCTATGCTATTGGTTGGCTATGGCGCTCCACATTTTAAACAATGGCAGCAGGCTAAATGGTTTCGCTCCCTTGCTGCGACTTTACTATTGATTTACGCTGCCTTCCTACTCATAGAAAGTATCAATATGCTCAACTAAAATTGTTAGTTGATTGAATTTATAGGTATTTTTTAGCTATCCTTTACTTTTAATGGATGCTAAAATGTTGATGTATATCAAATTAGTGCAAGGTTATTATGATTTCAGAGAAACCAGCAACAAAGCGCGTTCAATCTGGTGGCTGTGCAATTCACTGCCAAGACTGCAGTATCAGCCAACTTTGTATTCCTTTTACTCTCAATGAAACCGAGCTGGATCAGCTTGACGAAATTATTGAGCGTAAAAAACCTATTCAGAAAGGACAAGAGCTCTTCAAAGCTGGAGACGAGTTGAAATCCTTGTATGCTATCCGTTCTGGTACCATTAAGAGCTATACCATAACAGAACAAGGTGACGAGCAGATTACAGCCTTTCACCTCGCGGGCGATTTGGTTGGTTTTGATGCGATTACGGAAGACTCTCACCCAAGCTTTGCTCAAGCGTTAGAAACCTCTATGGTTTGTGAGATTCCTTATGAAATTTTGGACGATCTCTCAGGTAAAATGCCAAAGTTACGTCAGCAAATCATGCGTTTGATGAGTAATGAGATCAAAGGCGACCAAGAAATGATTCTGTTGTTATCGAAGAAAAACGCAGAAGAGCGTTTAGCGGCATTCTTGTATAACCTATCCACTCGTTTCTCACAACGTGGCTTTAGCCCTCGTGAATTTCGTTTGACCATGACTCGTGGTGATATCGGTAATTATCTTGGCTTGACGGTGGAAACCATCAGTCGCCTATTGGGGCGTTTCCAAAAATCGGAAATCCTCAGTGTAAAAGGTAAATATATCACCATTCTTAATCATGATGCGTTGATGGAATTGGCTGGCGTATCTAAAGATTCTTAATAAACTTCAATGACGTAGCTCAAAGCTGAGCTGCGTCATACTTCTTCAATCCACTTCTAATTTTTCCTCATCATCTCTGCCAAAACTAAGCTAAAGTAATCATAAGGGTCTCCTCGTTATTAAGGAGTAAATATGAGTATTTACAGTAAGATTTTAGTAGTCGCTGATATCAATCACGATGAACAACCTGCCCTAATTCGTGCTATTCAACTTGCGGAAAAGAGCCGTTCAAGAAGCCGAATTACTTTCTTCCTGTCCATATACGATTTCTCGTATGACATGACATCCATGCTATCGTCTGATGAGCGAGATGCAATGCGGCGAGGAGTTATCCAGCAACGTGAACAGTGGATGAGAACGGTCGCTGAGCCCTACTTAACGGACAACTTTGATTTCGACATTAAGGTAGTGTGGCATAATCGACCTTACGAAGCCATCATTGCAGAAGTATTTTCAGGTCAACACGATATTGTGATAAAAGGAACACGAAAACATGATGTTCTTGAGTCGGTGATTTTTACGCCGACGGATTGGCACTTACTTCGTAAATGTCCATCCCCTGTACTCTTAGTGAAAAATGCCCATTGGCCGAAAGACGCCAGTATCTTGGCCTCGGTTCACGTGGGTTCTGAGATGGAGTCGCACATTGACCTCAATGACAAAATGGTCGAACAACTGCAAAGCCTCTCAGAGCGTTTGGACGCCAAGCCTTATCTGGTGAATGCCTATCCTATCACTCCCGCCAATATTACGATTGAATTGCCAGAGTTTGATCCGACAACCTACACTGATGCAGTGAGAGGTCATCACCTAACCGCAATGAAATCATTACGACAAAAACATGGGTTTGATGAGGAGCAAACGGTCGTAGAACAAGGGTTACCAGAGGAAATTATTCCTCAAACCGCTGAGAAATTAAACGCAGCGATGGTTATTATTGGCACGACAGGACGTACCGGGCTTTCTGCCGTATTCATCGGTAATACAGCAGAACACGTTATTGATAAAATTGATTGCGATATTATGGCGTTGAAACCAACGGGATACGTAAGTCCACTCGATCCCAAAGAGGCGGTTTAACCCTTTTCGGCTTATATGCAATAACAGTGTCTCAGAAATCCTCGCTTTCATCGCGAGGATTTTTTTTGCTTGAGTTCGCATTTATTGTGGAATCTGTAATAGATATCCGTATCATACCCACTCATTTCGTTTTGAAGATTAATGAAGCAGAAATTAATGACTGAACAAAAGCAAGAGCCAAGTAAAGCGCAGCAATACAACTTTAATAAGTTGCAAAAACGTATTCGACGCAACACTGGACAAGCGATCCAAGACTTCAACATGATTGAAGATGGCGATCGTATTATGGTTTGCCTTTCTGGTGGTAAAGACAGTTTCACCATGCTAGACATGCTGATGAGTTTGCAAAAAAGTGCGCCTATTTCATTTTCATTAATTGCTGTTAATTTAGACCAAAAACAACCCGGTTTCCCTGAACATATTCTTCCTGAATACTTAGACAGCCTTGGTGTCGAGTATAAGATTGTTGAAGAAGACACCTACTCTATCGTTCAAGATAAAATTCCGGAAGGTAAAACCACCTGTTCTTTGTGTTCTCGTTTACGTCGAGGTATCTTGTATCGTACAGCGAAAGAATTGGGCGCGACTAAGATAGCGCTTGGTCACCATCGCGACGATATTCTTGAAACGTTGTTTTTGAATATGTTCCATGGCGGAAAAATGAAGGGGATGCCACCTAAGTTAGTATCAGATAATGGTGAACATGTCGTGATTCGTCCCCTTGCCTACTGCCGTGAGAAAGACATCATAAAATATTCTGATATGAAGTCTTATCCTATTATTCCTTGTAACTTATGTGGTTCGCAACCGAATTTGCAACGTCAAGCGATTAAGCAGATGCTCAATGATTGGGATAAACGTTATCCTGGCCGAATCGAGACCATGTTCCGAGCGATGCAAAATGTTGTCCCAAGCCATCTTGCCGATTTTGAACTGTTCGATTTCAAATCGATTGATAAAGATTCAGGGGTGATTAACGGCGGTGATATCGGTTTTGATAAAGAAGATATGCCAGCGTCACCTACTGTTGAAGATGAGTTGGTGAATGAATTTGACCCTAGCCTTCAGCTTGATGTAACCAATATTTAATGCCATTACTATCATTGATAGAAAAAGAGGCGACTTAATGTCGCCTCTTTTTTTCAGCAAAATGGTATGTTAATCGGCATCAGGAAGATAAGGCAATACTCGAGATGTTTCGGCTGGCAACGTTAAATATCCACCTTGAAGCTGACTTAATAGGACTTGTGCCTTGCCGTTGGTTATTGGCACAGAATGCCCTTCAGACAAAACCACTTCACCGCTGCTTATATCTGTAAACTCAAAGGTTAATCCTTTTACTTCTGGAGTAAACCAACTGGCAAACATTCCGCCTAAATCTTCAAGTAAGGTTTGCATTTGTGGAAGGATTCGCGCCATTTCGTTGGCTGTTACACGGCCTTGGAGTGATTGTTTCGTCATTACCACCATAGAAAAGTCACACCGTAACTCTTGAGGCGTATCCACAAAGACTAAAGGGTTTGCCTGGCGTAGGTTACTATCAATCGGTACCAAAAGTTCATGATTTTCAGATACTTTTAGGCGTTCATAGTGTTGTTCTTTCTCCATCCATGCTTTGTTTATTGGGCACAAATTCTTGTTCTGCGCATTCACGAAGAAGAAAGCGATTTTCACGTCATCGTGGCCTTCTGACGCATTAGATTTCATCTGCGAGTACAACTTTGAATAGGTAAACATATACTCATGGGCGGACAGATGAAAAGAGGCGCAGACGGATGCTGCGCCAATGAATAGTGTGCTAAGCGTTTTATGCATATTACGGCTGATTACTCTTGTTCATGTTGCCAGAAGTGCTCATTATGCCGAATCATCGCTTTAAGATCGTTGACGTAGTCGTCACCTCTTTCAGAATATTTCAGCAAACCATCCGCCAGAGCCATAGCCGCATTAACCGAGTGTAACTCTTTTCCCTGCTTTTGACGCTGACGGCGTATTTCACGTAAATCTTCATAAGCACGATTTCGGTTTACGTTCATAAAATAACGATGAATCGACTGTTGAACTGACTTAAACTTCGCCACTTCGTGACTTTTGCCATCGGAACGCTGCATCGGCACCAAGCCACATCCGGAGGAATAACACCATTGCCCAAAAAAGTTGTTACCCTGTTTGGCAAAACGTGACGTTCCCCAAGCAGACTCATTCGCCGCTTGTACCAAGACTAATCCCTCAGGAATGATATTTACGCGCTTGAGAAGACGGTCAAACAACACATTATCAATCCCTTCTTCAACTAACTTGACGTTGTAACGAGCTGCGATCTCTTTGATAAAACGCATATTCTTCGCGTTTAAGGTCATATTCTGAAAGCGTTCGCGCACGTGCTCTAGTTGCACTCGTTCTTCAAGGATGCGTTTATTTTCCCAAGCAATCCCAGGGCGAAGGTAGTCAAAGAAGGTTTGCTTCTTTGTATCCACATCGCGAATTGCGCTGAAGTCGGGTGGCGTGGAGACTTTTTTCGGGATGATCGGCCAGTCGTGAGAGACCGTAAATTGGAGCTGCTGCTTATGTTGGTATGAGATAAAACTATAAGTGGCAACCAAAACAGTTGCCACAAGTGCGAAGAATTCGGATTTACGCATTAAATACCTGTGAGTTGTTATTGTCGTCATCACCACCGCTGCCTTTGTGGGTACCAGTGGAAACTATTTTCAGGCGAATCCCAAACATATTGCGATAAATCACCCCCTTCGCATGGAAGAAAAACGGAAGGACGAAAATTAAACCTATGCCGTAAAACATCGCGGCGATAACAAACATGACTAAAATGACGAAATATACACCAGCCAAAGTCAGCAACTTTTTGTTTGCCGCCCGCAGTGACAACAGCAAAGCTTGCATTGGTGGAATATTCTTCTCGCATATCAACAGAATGGTATTACTGAACGCAAGTGAAAAATACAAGGAAAGGAACGGAAGTAACATACCAGCAAGGATCTGGATCACTAGTCCGATCAGTGTGACGATAATGACAGGTACCGTAAATTGCAGCCCTTTACTGATGTGCTTGAGCTGAGTTTTAAGGCCTGCAGCATGGCTCATCGCCATCAAGCAAATACCAGCATAAATAGGCGCACTGACGACTTCATAACTGAAGTTGGCCATCACAATGGCTTGCACCACATTTTGGTTAAAAGCTTCCGGATCAGAAAGCGAGTCAACAATAATCCCTAAGTCACCAAGTTGCAGTTTCAACGCAATATAAAAAATCAGCGCTTGAAGCACCAAAAGCACAATGATAGCTGGGGAAAAAGAGACAAAATGTTTGATGGTTTGCTGCCAAGCTTCTTTTAATACACTACCGACTTTCAACTCATATTGACCAGAAAGTGCAGTCTCGATCGTACCACCTAAGTTGAAATCAGTTTTTATATCTTTATTCATTACGGATAATCCATAACTCCGTGAAGTCATCTAAAGGAGCTAAGTAGTTGATAAAATATTAGCTTTATTATACCTAAAGCGCGCTTTTACGAAAATCATAACCTCGCTTAAGTCACTTGCTTTATGGTCTGTATGGATAATAATTGACCCGGCTGCACAGTGGAAATAAGTAAAGTAAAAATTCGTTACTTTACGAGTAAAAACTTTTTCTTTTGAGCCCTCATAAATTGCTTTAATTTCACTATATTGAGGATTATCATGCGCGCCTAATTTCGTCGAAAATTTGGGCGTAATATCACATCGCTTTCCCTGACAGAATAGGAGAAAAACAGGCATTGAATGAGCAAACGCAAATGACCCCACCCGTGGTGCGGCTGACTAACGTCTCAAAAAGCTTTGATGATAAGGAAATCATCCGTCAACTTAATCTTGACGTAAACCACGGTGAGTTTCTTACCATTCTCGGCCCTTCTGGCTGCGGAAAAACGACAGTACTTCGCATGATCGCTGGATTTGAATCCGTCGATAACGGAAGCATTGTTTTAGATGGGCAAGATGTTACTCAAATCTCTGCTGAGCATAGACACGTTAATACGGTATTTCAAAGTTATGCCCTATTCCCACATATGACGGTTTATGACAATGTCGCGTTTGGTTTGCGAATGCAAAAAGTGCCTAAATCTGAAATCGAACCGCGAGTGATGGACGTATTGAAAATGGTTCGCCTAGAAACCATGGCTCAGCGTAAACCTCATCAATTGTCTGGTGGCCAACAACAACGAATTGCTATTGCACGTGCCGTGGTCAACAAACCGAAAGTATTGTTGCTGGATGAATCTTTATCGGCATTAGACTACAAGTTACGTAAGCAGATGCAAATTGAGCTCAAGCAGCTTCAACGTCAGCTCGGTATCACTTTTATTTTCGTTACTCACGATCAGGAAGAAGCGTTGTCCATGTCGGATCGCATTATAGTGATGCGTGAAGGCGTAATAGAACAAGACGGCACGCCACGAGAAATTTATGAAGAGCCTAAAAATCTATTCGTAGCGCGTTTTATCGGCGAGATAAATGTGTTTAATGCTGAGATGATAGAACGCCTTGATGAGAAGCGCATCCGTGCCCAAATTGAGGGCGTTGAGTCTGTCGTTTATTACCAACATAACGCCCAAGCCGGTGATAAACTTCAAGTCTTACTGCGTCCTGAAGATTTGCGAATTGAAGAAATTAAAGAAAGCGAACAAAAAGGGATCGTCGGCCATGTGGTCGAACGTACTTACAAGGGGATGACGCTCGATTCCGTTGTCGAACTCGAGTCAGGGGACCGAGTGATGGTCAGCGAGTTCTTTAATGAAGATGATCCTGATGTGGATCACTCACTTGGCCAAAAAGTGGCCATTACTTGGGTTGAAAGCTGGGAAGTGGTACTCAAAGATGACTCGCAAATTTAATCTTCAAACCGCCATTATTACCTTAGTTGTTGGGTGGCTAGGGCTATTTGTACTGCTACCCAATGTGATGATTATCGCCACTAGCTTTTTAACTCGTGACGAAGCGAATCTAATTGACCTGACGTTCACCGTCGACAACTATGCGCGCCTTGCGGATCCTTTATACGCCAAAGTGCTTATGCATTCGTTTTATATGGCGGGTGTTGCTACGGTATTATGCCTAATCATTGGTTATCCGTTTGCTTATATCGTGGCTAAAATGCCAGAGCGCTGGCGCCCTTTTATGCTGTTTTTAGTCATCGTGCCTTTTTGGACCAATTCGTTAATTAGAACTTACGGATTAAAAATTGTATTGGGCACGCAAGGCATTCTCAATAAGTCTTTACTTTATTTGGATATTATCGATAAACCTTTGCGTCTAATGTATACCGAGGTGGCCGTGATGATTGGCTTAGTCTACATCTTGCTACCGTTCATGATTTTACCGTTATATTCTGCCATTGAAAAACTCGACAACACGTACATCGAAGCCGCGAGAGATCTTGGCGCGAACAAACTTCAAACGCTACTCAAAGTCGTTTTACCTTTGACCATGCCGGGAATCGTTGGAGGGTGCCTGCTGGTGATGTTACCCGCACTTGGTATGTTCTATATTTCTGATCTTCTTGGCGGGGCTAAAAATCTGTTGATTGGTAACGTAATTAAGAGTCAGGTACTTAACGCGCGCGACTGGCCTTTTGGGGCCGCAACGAGTATCGCTCTAACCATTGCAATGGCAATCATGCTTTATGCCTACTATCGCGCCGGTAAGCTGCTGAACAAAAAAGTGGAGTTGAACTAATGGGACGCACTATTCGCTTTAGCTTTATGGGGTTGGTTTATGCGTTTCTTTATCTCCCTATCATCGTGCTTATTGCTAACTCATTTAACAGCAACAAGTTTGGCATGCGTTGGGATGGTTTCACTCTGAAGTGGTACGAAACGTTAGTCAACAACGATAGCTTGATGCAAGCCGCGTGGCACTCTATTAACGTCGCGGTATTTTCGGCCACAGCAGCAACGATAATCGGAAGCTTAACGGCAGTAGCTCTATTTCGCTATCAATTTAAAGGTAAAGCTGCCGTAAATGGACTGCTGTTTGTGGTAATGATGTCCCCAGACATCGTGATGGCTATCTCTTTGCTGGCTCTGTTTTTGGTTCTTGGTGCCCATTTGGGGTTCTTTACATTATTGATTGCTCATATCACCTTTTGTCTTCCGTTTGTGGTGGTCACCGTGTACAGCCGACTGAATGGCTTTGACGTTAAAATGCTTGAAGCTGCCAAAGATTTAGGAGCGAGTGAATGGGTCATTTTAAAGCAAATATTGTTGCCATTGGCAAAACCAGCCGTGGCTGCAGGATGGCTACTGAGTTTCACTTTGTCACTTGATGATGTGATTATTAGTTCTTTTGTTACAGGCCCAACCTATGAAATATTGCCTTTGAAAATCTATTCAATGGTGAAAGTGGGTATATCTCCTGAGGTCAATGCACTAGCAACCGTGATGCTGGTAGTCTCTTTGATTCTAGTCATCATTTCTCAGCTGATAGCACGCGAAAAGCACGACTTAAAATAAAATCACAAGCAGCAGATACCCTTTTCTGCTGCTTTTTTGTATCACTTCCAAGATCGCCGAATCATTTGTAAACCCATGACGGTAAAGTTGGCTAATTCCTAAGCTGACGACAGTAAACTTCTTGTTCTAGACTCCCTATTTTGCTTTTCGCTGATATACTTACCCTGTTTGTCACTTTTATCGTCACGATAAATTCATTTTCACCCAGACTACGGCAAGCGTAGCCAAATAAAACGGAACTGAAATGAAACGTAAATTCTTTGCGGGCGCACTTTGCGCGGCGAGTCTCTTCACCTCATCTGCTATGGCCGACGATCAGGAATTGTATTTTTACAACTGGTCTGAGTATATCCCTAATGAAGTGCTAGAGGATTTTACAAAGGAAACGGGTATTAAAGTTATCTATTCGACTTACGAGTCGAATGAAAGTATGTATGCCAAATTGAAGACGCAAGGCTCTGGTTATGATCTTGTTGTCCCTTCCACGTATTTTGTCTCCAAAATGCGTAAAGAAGGCATGCTTCAGAAGATTGATAAGTCCAAACTTAACCACTTTAAAGATTTAGATGCCAACTTTTTAAACAAGCCGTTTGATCCAGATAACAGCTATTCGATACCTTATATTTGGGGAGCGACCGGTATCGGCATTAACTCGGATATGCTTGATAAATCAAGCGTCACTAAGTGGGACGACTTTTGGGACAGTAAATGGGAAGGTCAGCTGATGTTGATGGATGACTCACGTGAAGTTTTCCATATCGCATTAACTAAGCTGGGTTACTCTCCAAATACGACTAACCCTGATGAAATTAAAGCAGCTTATGAAGAGTTAAAGAAATTGATGCCTAATGTTTTGGTTTTCAATTCTGATTTCCCAGCGAACCCTTACCTTGCTGGTGAAGTCTCGCTCGGTATGTTGTGGAACGGCTCAGCGTACATGGCACGCCAAGAAGGCGCATCCATCGATATCGTTTGGCCTGAAAAAGGGGCTATCTTTTGGATGGACAGCCTTGCCATTCCAACAGGCGCTAAAAATATCGATGCGGCTCATAAGATGATCGATTTCTTGCTGCGACCTGAAAACGCTGCCAAAATTGCCCTAGAAATAGGCTATCCAACACCAGTTCAAACCGCCTATGAGCTCCTACCGAGTGATTTTGTGAATGACACTAACGTCTTTCCTCCACAAAATGTGATGGACTCAGGGGTATGGCAAGACGAAGTGGGTGAAGCAAGCGTACTTTATGATGAATACTTCCAAAAACTTAAAGTTGGCAACTAAGTTTCGATGGATAATATAAAAAAGCGGCGTAGAGCCGCTTTTTTATTGGAACAAGATGACAGTAGCTACTGCATTGCTAGCAACTCATCCACCAGCTTAGGTACCTCCTCGCTGGCTTTACCATAACGCTTTTCTTCAAACTCGGTTTCGACGGCGCTTGGCTCTAAGTTGATTTCAATGGTATGGGCACCATGCATTCTCGCATCATGAACAAAGCCGGCAGCCGGATAGACAACACCAGAAGTACCAATTGATACAAACAAATCAGCTTGCTCGATGGCGTGGTAAATTTCGCCCATACGCAGTGGCATCTCGCCAAACCAAACAATGTGTGGACGCATTTGAGCTGGAATTTGGCAACAATGACACAACTCGCCCATATGGATATCGTCATTGTGCTCAATCACTTGGTTCGACTCACTACATCGTGCCTTCAATAATTCACCGTGCATATGAATGATGTTGGTTGTCCCGCCTCGTTCATGCAAATTATCGATGTTTTGAGTAACCACCGTGACCTGCCCTTCAAGCTCCCGCTCTAGGCGACCAAGCGCAATGTGCGCAGGGTTAGGCTGTATTGCCGGATCTTGCAGCTTACGGCGGCGCTGGTTATAAAAATCTTGAACTAATTCAGGGTCGCGAGCAAATCCTTCAGGCGTCGCAACGTCTTCAATACGGTGGTTTTCCCAGAGACCGTCTTGAGCACGAAAGGTTTGAATGCCCGATTCTGCGGAAATGCCCGCGCCCGTTAAGACCACAATATTTCGATAAGGAAATTTCATACGGCTTCCTTGCTAAATCTCAGTTAACAACAGCTTAGCACTCTAGCCTAATGAACAATAGCCTTGAAAAATAAGACCATGGTCGACTATTGAGGCATTTCACACCTAACCTTAATGTTTGCTGCACACAAAGTCGGCCAACCAAGCTTGTACTGGTCCAGGCATTTCGTTGGTTAAAACGAGGTATTCGCTATTCATGTATTCGTTAGCGACCGATTTAGAAGCCGTCAATTGAGTGATCAGAGGAGTAGAAAGATCACTGGATGCCTCGATAATAAGATACAGTTTCGGGGTCAGTGAAAACAAATTGTTTCGATAATCGAATTCTTGTTCACGGGATAAAGCCAAAGTCGCTGTGTGTGAATCAATTTGCTGAGCTTCTAAGTCAAATCCCGTTAGTTGCCACTGTGTCAGCACGCCAACACCCGTCGTTATCTGATGCTCTTTTAGATTGCAGCCCATTAACCAACTACATTGCGTTTTTATTGCTTTCGTTGTACTCACCATGACCTACCTTTACAGTATGATGTATTTATTTAATGACACTTTAGTTTATTTCTCTTAGCCACCAATGAGCATAGGTTTAAAAATTGATCGCGTTCTCCTTTGTTGAGAAAAACTGCAATAAGTGAATCATTTTCAATACATTATTCATCTTCCTCACTGAGTTACGGGGTGAGATTCATTGACTAGGGAAATCTTTTGTTTGGCTACCATCGCGTTTGCCCGTTTCATTGAATGTGACAATCTCAATGATGACACCAAATGTCATTTCCTATTGATTGTTGCGGGTCCAAAATACGCCACCACCTATTCTTAAAAATATAAATCAAAGAGTTATCAGTGGTTCCAATGCGTATGTTGATTCGTCTCATTTTAATTATTTTTCTGCTCCCTTGCGTGTGTTTCGCGAGTTGGCAATCTGAGTTGCAACCGGAGCCTAACATCACTTCTGAGTCTCTAGAAATACAAAGTAAAGTGGCGGCGCTTCCTGATTCCTTGTTCATTGATACTGAAGCTCAACAACATATAAGGCCGCTTTTGATCGCGACACTTAACCAGCAAGTTGAGCAGCATGCCCACTTTCAAGCCAACCTTAATCGTTATCGACATGCCCGCAGTGATAAAAATTGGCGCGCCGCGCAAGCCAATTATCTAACGCTTAATAGCCTAGGGGCGAGCAAAGAACGGTTAATTGAATTGGCTGATACTCATACGCGAGGGAGGCTCACTGGGTTTGGGCCCTATGGCGTCACTCAGTTTAAGCTTGAATGGAATCTCACACTGCTGAATGCGGAGTATCTCCTCTATTTTCAGTTGCGCAGCTTTCAAGCTCTGGTGCGTGATTTGATGATTTCTCCGATACCCGTCATTTGGGCTGGCATAAAGGTGCTACTGATTTACTGTGTCTTGATCTGGTGGCTAACGAACAGCAAACGTTTGATCACGCTTTTTCATCGCACCTATATTGAAAATAAAACACAACCCGCGTTTTGGGTTCGGTGCATTTGGTATTTAAGCCAAGCCAACCGTGCCATTGCTTGGCTCATCGCCATCACTTTGTCACTGCGGGTCCTTTCTACCATTCCAAGCCTCCAACATCTTATTTATTTGGAAATATTAACGTGGTGGGTACTGGGTGGTTCTATCGCCATCAGCTTCCTTCTTGAGTTTGCAGCTCGTAATAGCCGGTCGTCACAGAAAGAAACCTTGGTGCTGCGCCTTAAAACCATTCGGCGTTATGTCTGGAGCATCATTTTTGCTGGGGTTATTTTACAAATATCCATGCGCACCCTTGGTAAAACCACAATTTATTATTGGATCACGAGTGCTCTCTATTTCTGGTTTATTGTCGTCACCATCAGCGCTTTGAATCTATGGCGTAAAAAAACCTTTTGTGAAGTCGAATCTATTAGTGACCGACCTGCCTGGGTTAACTGGGCGGTTCGACACCAAAATACATGGGTTATACGTATTCTCGCTACGGCAATCGCCATTGTATGGTTAATAACACACCGGCTAAAACTACGAGTCATGACGCAATTGTCTAATTATCAGTTCTTTAGCCAGGCATTAGCGTATCTGTTTCGTATCGAAGTCTCCAAAAGTTCTGGAGACAATCATACAGAAAACCACCTCACAGCAATCAAAGGCGATGCAGCCTACGATTATGTCTTACCCGGCAGCGATAGCAGTGAACTTATCGATTACGCGACCCAAGAGATCGAACAACTTGGGCGATATTTGCTATCTGATAGCCCGTCAATGTGTGTGGTTTCAGGGGAAAGAGGTATAGGCTCAACCACGGTAATTAATCAATTACAAAGCCGAGTTAAGAATGCAACCGCAATTTATGTAAACTGCCCATATGATGGCTATTCAGCATTACTCAGATCGCTAAACCAAGCTTTTGGGCTCGCTGACGACACCAGTGAAGTTCAACTTCTCACTCATCTTCGCCAGTCTGAAAATAGTTATTTTATCGCCATTGATAATGCGCAGCGCTTAGTAAAGCCGATGGTGGGTGGGTTAAAACATCTGATCCATCTCACTAACTTACTTCGCCGAACACATGGACATCATCGTGTGCTATTCGCTATTGAAAAAGCCAGTTGGAACTTTATCGACCGCGCGCGTGGTGAGCGACTGTTATTTGATTTCGTTGCTTTTCTTCCGCGGTGGAATGAGAAGCAAATGGCGGAGTTACTGTCTACGCGAATCAATCACCAGGGGCAAAAATCACTGTCGTTTGATGGCTTGACTGTTCCTAAACAATGGGATCAAGACGACATCTCAGAGGAAGAGCGAGCAATGCAGGGCTTTTTTCGGATTCTTTGGCATTACTCCGATGGTAACCCAACGATAGCACTTCGTTTTTTCCGATTATCTCTGCGTATCGATAAGCATCATGAGCAAGCTTATGTGCGGCTATTTAATGCGCCCCAATCTCAGGAACTGGAAAAAATGCCCAAACCGATGTTGGCCGTACTAAGATCCGTCGTCCAACTCGAAGTCTCTTCCCCGGAAGAGGTTTCGCAATGTACTCAACTTAGTATTGCAGAAGTTCTAGGTACCTTACGCTACTTTCAAAGCCGTGGATTTATTGAGTGGAGCGAAGAAAAAGCGCGCATTTCCGACCATTGGTTTCGACACATTACAAATGTATTAGACCGTCAACATTTGCTGGTGAAGTAATTATGTTTCGATTGATTGTTTTGATTTTTTTTACATCTATTTCTTGCAGCGTTGTGGCGGAAGATGATCTCGCTAGCGTGACAAACCTTCAACAAATTGCCAGTTTGATACGTTGGAGCGGCGTGCTGTTTTCGATGTTAATCGTCGCTGGCACCTGGTTACTGCTTAAATTCATTGCTTCTCTTGTCGACAACATCGGCAGTCAATTTGTTCAATACCGAATGTTGCTACAGAAGCTGCAATCGTTTTTGCAGTTTTTTATCTATATGTCAGCCGGGATTCTGGTCTTTATGCTGAGCTTTCGAATTAATGATCAAATACTGGCATTGATTGGCGGTACCCTTGCGGTGTCGGTAGGCTTTGCATTGAAAGATTTAGCAGCCTCATTTATTGCAGGGATGACGGTGATGGTTGACCGCCCTTTTCAGGTTGGTGACCGCGTCACCTTTGAAGGCAACTACGGCGATATTACGGCGATTGGTTTGCGATCGGTGCGCATGCGGACGTTAACTGACGATATTATTACTATTCCAAACAACAAGTTTCTAAATGAAGTTACCGTCAGTGGTAATTATGGCGCCTTGGACATGCAAGTTGTCATTCCGTTTTTCGTCGGTCTTGATGAAGACATCACATTAGCGCGAGACTTAATTCAAGAAGCGGCTTCATCAAGTCGTTACGTGCACCTTCCTAAGCCTGTCACCGTGCTGGTCAAACAAACAATGGCAGATAACTATCTGGCGATACAATTAACGTGTAAAGCATACGTTGTGGATACGGTGTATGAGAAACTGTTTGAAACCGATATAACACTGCGTGTAATGAGTGAGTTTCGAAAACATGACATCAAGCCACCTCGAATTGCGCTCTATCAACAAGGCTCGATTGAGTAAACCTTAGTCAATCGCTCGAAAAAAAGGGGTCAGCGCAAACTCAATTCGCGATTCTCATGATAGTCTGAACAATCATGAGCCATGATAATGCGGTGAGAGCGATAAATGATTGATACACAAACTACGTCTTGGGTCATTTTGGCGGGCGGGCAAGCGACTCGCATGGGTGGACAAGACAAGGGGCTTATAGAGTTTAACGGTAAACCGCTTATCGAGCATGTTATGACACGCCTGTCGTTACAGCATCACGATATCTACATCAATGCCAACCGCCACCAAGAACACTATCAGCATTATGCGCCGGTATTTTGTGATTCACTGGCGAACTATCCAGGTCCTTTAGGGGGGATTCACGCAGCATTGACTCAGCTTAGCAAACAATGGATTGGCTTTGTTCCGTGTGATAGCCCATATCTACCAGAAGATCTTGTGTCTCGATTATGTGCCCGTGTAACAGCGGCTACCGATCTAGTAGCGGCGCACGACGGCCAATATCCACAACCTGTCTTTACACTCATTCATCGCCGTACCTTACCAACCTTAGAGGCATTTTTAGCCAGTGGCGAAAGAAAAATGCAACACTTCCATCAACAAGTAAACACTGAGTACGTCGACTTTAGTGATTCTCCCAATGCGTTTATCAATTTGAATACACCGCAACAATTGACCGAATTAGGACAAAACAAAAATGAATAATTACCCTATCCCCGTATTGGGTTTCGCTGCGTATTCTGGAACGGGTAAAACAACATTGCTCGAAGCGCTGATTCCGTTGTTGACACAACACGGTTTACGGCTTGGTGTACTAAAGCATGCTCACCATGAGTTTGACGTCGACAAACCGGGCAAAGACAGTTACCGACTGCGTAAAGCTGGCGCAACTCAGATGCTCGTTGCATCACATCAGCGCCATGTGATGATGACTGAAACACCAGAGCGCGAAGCGGACTTTGACGATTTACTGAGCCGATTTGATCACCATCAACTCGACCTAATCTTGGTGGAAGGGTGTAAAAATATCGCTTTTGATAAAATTGAACTGCATCGCGACGCCGTCGGCAAACCTTGGCTTCATCCTTATGATGACAATATCATTGCCATCGCCTGCGATCAGAAACCTATTTCAACCACACTTCCGATTCTTGATATTAATGATTTGTCTTCAATCGCACAGTATGTGTTGCGATATGTGAATCAGCTTAATTCCACGCGTAACGCGCAAGAACCAGCCATACAAGGGCTTTCCGTTATCCAAGGGGTAAACACCATTCTTGAGCGCATAACAACAATGAAAGCCACTGAAGTCAGCCAGCTTCATGAAATCGATAATCGAATAATCTCTCGTAATATTAGCTCTCCCATAGCCAGCCCCCACTATACTCAAGCCGCGATTGATGGCTATGCGATTAGTTATCAGAGCGCAGAAAACTCTCAGTTTCGAGTTTTTGAACATCTGTTCGCGGGAAATAAAATGGAACGTACTTTACAGCTTGGTGAAGCGGTTAAAATAATGACCGGTGCACCGATGCCAGATGGCGCGGATTGTGTGATTGCTCTAGAGGACGTGCAAAGCACAGGTGACAGCGTCACAATTAATCTCGACGCTGTTACACCTGGGCAAAACATCCGTTATCGTGGAGAAGAGCTACAATGTGGCCAACTGGTGTATGAATCGGGACAACGGCTAACCTCAACGCACATCGGG
This sequence comes from Vibrio olivae, assembly GCF_042428525.1. Lineage (NCBI taxonomy): Bacteria > Pseudomonadati > Pseudomonadota > Gammaproteobacteria > Vibrionales > Vibrionaceae > Vibrio > Vibrio olivae. The sequence continues at coordinate 897,187 of NZ_JBHMEP010000001.1, read as the reverse complement.
CTTCTTGCTTCTTTAGGGATCACAGAGTGTGAAGTCTATCGCTCGCTTCGAGTTGGCGTATTTTCTACAGGTGATGAAGTTCAGTCACCCGGTTTGCCCCTGCGCTCCGCCGCCATTTATGACGCCAATCGCTATGTACTGTTAGACAATTTGCAACGTTTGGGCTGTTTGGTTGATGATTTAGGTGTTTTACCTGACGACCCTACAGAAATTGGAGAGGCATTAACCAGCGCTGCTGTGCAATGCGATGTTCTACTTGGTTCTGGTGGCGTTTCATTCGGTGAAGCCGATTACGTTAAAAGTGCACTGGAGCAGTTAGAAGTCGGCCATATTGATTTTTGGCGAATCAACATGCATCCAGGCCGGCCAATGGCTTTTGGCCATATTGGCGCTCGTCCCTTCTTTGGTCTTCCAGGTAACCCTGTTGCTGCTACTGTTGCTTTTCTCCAATTCGTTGAACCTGCGATTCGAAAGATGCAGGGGGAAGTGGATTGGATACCACTGAAAACCCGTGCATTTACTCTGCAGCGACTTAAATCAAAACTCGGTGTCACTGAATTTGTAGGCGCGGTATATCGGCTAACAAATAACGGCGAACTCGAGATTGAACAGGTGTTATCACAAGACACTCGAGCGCTGTATGCCTTAAGCCAAGCTAACTGCCTGATTGAAATACCAGAGCATATAGAGCAAATCAATCGCGGAGAACACGTGACAATCATCCCTCTACAAGGCAGAATCTAGCCAAATTTTAGTTCGGCGATTTTTATCCGCCTTTTAAACGTAGAGAATAGCCATGGCGCGTACGATTATTTATGAGTACAAAGGTGAAGAAAAAACATTAACCTTCTCATATCAGCAATTTCACTCAATCCATGAAGCGGTGGCTGACGCCGAAGGAATTGATATTTCAAACTATTTGAAGATGGAGCAGCAAATCGAAGCGGTATCTGACACCAAAGCAGTACGGAATTATCGTGACAACCACTTTGCTAAGCTCGGTTTTGGAAAAATCACGCTAAAACCCAAAGACAATATTGGTGTTGGACAAAAGAAGCCGTAACTAACATCGAAAAGGCTCGCATCTAGCGAGCCTTTTCCTTTCTGCATTACGGTAAAATACAGCGGATTAGCCTTGGTGGATATTCAAAAATGCCGCGCCGCGTACACCACCTGAATCGCCATGTTTTGCTTTGACGAATTTTGGTGCTTTCGCAACGGATAATAGGTACTTAGGCAACCTCTTTGGTAGCTCTTCATAAATTAAATCAAAGTTAGACAGCCCACCACCAAGCACAACAACATGTGGGTCGATCGCCGTCAGCATACTGCCCAAACACGTCGCGAGAAGCTCCATGAATTTATCGACAAACTCGATCGCATTATTTTCACCTTGTTGGTAGTCAGCGATGATATCGATGGCTTTTCTGGGTGTTTGATAATAGTGTTGATAAAGCTGTTCAAACCCCCTTCCCGATAAGTAATTATCTAAACACCCCTGTTTATCACAGCCACATGAAAACAAAGGCGCTTGTCCGCTATCCCCCAACAAGAACCAAGCATCAATAGGTAAACGTTGGTGACCTAATTCACCCGCGACGTTGTTACGTCCAGAAAATACTTCACCGCCGATCACCAACCCGCCACCGAAGCCAGTTCCTAGAATCAATCCCAGTACCGATGGTGACGATTGCAGACTTTCATCCCAGGCTTCGGAAAGCGCAAAACAGTTGGCATCATTTTCAATTTTGACGGGGCGATCAATCAAAGCTTCAAGATCAGATTTTAAAGGTTTTCCTTTTGCTGCTGGGACATTTACCGTAAGAACTTTGCCGGTATCTGCATCCTCCATACCGGGTAGACCCAGACCAACGGTGCCTTTTGTCGCAAACTGCTGATCGTATTTTTTTACCAGTTCAGATAAGGTCGTCACTAACTTTTCATAATCTTCGGTTGGCGTAGGAACTCGTTCGGTTGCAACACGCTCTAATTGCGCGTTAAATGCACCAAATTCGATTTTTGTGCCACCTACATCAAAGCCGTAATACATGCATGCTCTCCCAGAAAATCATGTTTCAATAAAAGTAAAAATCAACAAATTGAACGCATTATCTACTAGAGCTACGCCTACATACCGTGACCAAAAGCGAATTTATTTCCTAGTTGATGAGGTTATAAACAGCAATAGGTAACCAATTATGATTTGTTCGACTCATTTCTCGTTTTAGCCTTGCATTTTTACATGCTTTTTATAGCTATCTAAGCAACTATCACGCAGCTCAATATTACTTTTGATTCGAGTTTTACTGAGCATATAGGACTCACGAAATACATCAAACCACAAAGACAGGGTTTTCGACGTAAAATCATCACCTAATTCGCGGATAACAATAGAAGCCACCTCAGCAGTCGACAAATGATTGTCTTTACTTGCTTTGCGCATTAAATACTGAGAGACCACTGTCGGCTCAACAGAAATGACCGGTAAGGAATGTAAATACTCAGAGCGGCGGAAAATGCGCTTCGCTTCGCGCCAACTGCCATCGATAAAAATAAGCAGTGGGGTTTTATTGCTTTTTGTATAGTTTGTCAGAGACAAAAGCCGTTCTGGCTGATCAACGTATTCTTCGGGAAAGACTACCATCGGCTCAAAACGTGGGTCCTCAAGGAGTGCTAACATTTGCGAATTTGGTTCGGTGCGATGCCATTGAAACGCGTAAGTTTCAGAAACAGTATCAGCAATCAGTCGCCCGGTGTTGCTCGGTTTTAGAATTTCGTTATCAGATAAAATCAGCAGTACCGCAAAGTCAGTTTCAATGTCGGGCTGCCATTGACAAATACAGTGTTGCTGTACGATTTGGCAGGCAGAGCAACGCATGACCTTGCCCCCTCGTGCGTTAAAGGGTTTCGTTGATTGAGACAGACGCTGTTGATACAAGCGGTGGAAGTTATGGGTTCTCATCACATTGGCGAATTAGTGGAAATCGCGGACGATTGTACTTACAGTTGGCATAGTTGCAACTGAGGGTTAGGAATAAAGCGTGGCCGAATCAAGTGTTTTGCGGTTGTTCATGTTTGTCGGTGTCTTCATCGTCTGTGCGATGTGGGAGTTTTATGCTCCGCGGCGAGCGCTTTCACTGACGCGCTGGTTACGTTGGACGAATAACTTAGGATTGGTTGGGTTCAATACGCTGAGCGTCATGCTGTTTATGCCTTTGGTTGCCGTGGATGTTGCTATGTTGATTGAGCAATCTAATCTTGGTCTCATGCATTGGCTGGGCTTACCGCTGTGGTTGAATATATTTATTGCTGTGGTGATACTCGACCTCGCGATATATGGACAGCACGTTCTATTTCACTTTGTGCCCTGGTTATGGCGTCTACATCGCGTTCATCATGCCGATCAAGATATCGACGTCACGACTGGCGTACGTTTTCATGTATTGGAAATTGTACTGTCACTTTTTTATAAAATAACCCTCGTGGCAGTATTAGGCGTTTCGGTTTGGGGAGTGATCGTATTTGAAATCCTACTCAATGCCAGCGCGATGTTTAACCACAGTAATGGGCGCTTATCGAATTCATGGGACGCTGCGCTGCGCAGGTATATTGTCACCCCAGATATGCATCGTGTTCATCACTCCACACGACCTCAGGAAACTCACTCTAATTTCGGCTTTTGCTTGTCGATTTGGGATAGGTTTTTTCACACCTATGTCGCCCAGCCAAAATGTGGCCATCAGGATATGCAAATTGGCCTTCCGATATTTCGTGTTCCACGCGAGCAGCGGGTTGATTACATGTTAACGCAACCATTTAGACGTCCAAAAGGATAACATTAACCCAAGCGATACTTATTCAGCATGCTCTGCTGATGGCCAGCGCTACTCGCTACCTGCTGCGCACTTTCTACCATTGCATCAAGTTGCAATTTAGTGTTATCGCTTTGCTCTGATATATGAGTGATAGAACCGCTGACGTCTGCCGTCGCTCTCTCTTGCTGCTCTGTGGCAACAGTAATTTGTTCGACTCGAGCACGAATTTGCTCAACGGATGATCGGATTTGCTCAAACGCCTGTTGCATCGACTCACTGGACTGCTGGACGTAACGCATCTCTTCGCGAGAGCTTTGCACTGATGAGCGTGAACGATGGGCTGAGGCAATCAATTCATTCATACGGGTTCGAATACTATTGGTTTGCTGTGATGTGTCTTGTGCTAATTTTCTCACTTCATCGGCAACGACGGCAAATCCTCGTCCTTGCTCTCCCGCCCTAGCCGCTTCAATGGCGGCGTTTAACGCGAGCAAATTGGTATTTTCGGCAATACCGGAAATCATATCGACCATACCACCAATTTGTTTTACGCGCTCATCCAACTCTGTCATGGCGTGTTCATTGCTATTCATAGACAGTTCTAAGTCACACATGCGTTGGTGGCTATCTTGAACCGCTTGCGCCCCTGATTGGGTGTGACTGACTGCCTGCTGAGCAACGTGATGACAATCATTGGTCACCGATGAGATCTCGCGAATAGACGCTTCTAATTCGGTGACCGTTGATACCATGTTCGCCAGCGATTGATTTTGATTGTCTAATGCGAGGTTGCTACGTTCAGCAGCTTGATGACTGACTTCGGCACTTTGATAAAGACGATTAGAATGGGTAGTAACAATACGTAAAGAGTCGGCGATAGAACGTCCGAGATCGCCCAGTTGCTGAGTAATTAATCGCAACTCTTTTGGCCCAGCGTAATGCGGTTGATGCGTAAAATCATCGCCAACCAAGCTTTGCAGGTAGTCGCGAATGGAGGCCAGTCCATGATTAATCCAGCGGCGTAATAATAACCAAGCGGCGACAATTAAGACAACCAAAACGCCGCCACTTATCATCAGCACACTGCGAATAGTGAGCATGGTGTTTTCAACCACATTTTGGCTTGTCACAATCATTTGGTTCGCTGTGCTTGAAATCTCGCTGAGCGTTTCTATGGTTTGATTGGCAAGTTTAACCGCTTGTTCAAGTTCCGATTTTTGCTGTTGAACTAGAGTTAACTTGGTCATTATCTGCTTTAAGACACCATTTTCAGAAAACCCCGACATTACCATTTCATAGGGCGCCGTTAAGCTAGCGAAATCATTGATATCCGTATGAAGTTGCGCGTAATCATCATACGCCAACTCAATGCCAGACAGACGTGTTTTAAGCTCTTTGTATTGTTGCTCAGCCTTTGCGATATCTGTTTGCATCAACATCATTAAGAAAGTGCTTTCCATCGATGTCGCCCCCGCTGAAAAACGGTTGGCAGCATCGATAGACTGAGGGTCCTCATTGGACAAAAAGGAACTAATACGTGTCATTTCAGGTCCAATCGAACTGATACCGTAGCGAAAACTCTGAACTTGCTCATCGATTGTCGTTTGCATATCCAGCAATCGACTTTGGGCTGACAAAATTGAGTCGGTAATGTTAAAAAGCTGCTGAATCCTGGTTTTTAAAGCTTGTTGCTGCTCATCGGTCACTGTGCCTTGATGAGCGTCTGAGATCTCAAAAACCTGCTGGCTTTGGGCATCAATTCTTTGTTGAAGGTCATCGACACTGGTTTGAATGGATTTCAGTTGCTGCTCGGATGCCACTTGGGAGCCGTAATTTAGCTGCTTAACCAGCTGCAAAACAGTTTGTGTTAAATCAGCATTACGCAGTGCTAGAGGCAAAGCGTTTTTCGATAAAAATGAGAACTCGCCTTCAATACGGCTAACGCTCTTAACGCTCGTTACTGACAACAACGCGACAAATATGGTAATGGTGATAAATAACACACTGATGGTTTGCAGTAGTGATAAATTCCATTTGGTGTGGTTTTTCAAACTCATAACAACAAAAGCTCAATCCAAAGTTTATTGGTTATGAGTTTATGGAGAAACTATTTCAGTAATATGTCATTTCATCGATTGATAAAAGCTGCCGTTTTACCGTTTGTTGGTTTGGCTTTACTGAGCGGATGTGCCAGCCAACCTGAAGTCAGCGACTTTAAACCTGCAGTAAAACAACCTACACGTCCATCAACAACGGAGTCTGCAAGCCAAGGACAGCGTGAACAAATTCTCAACTCATTTCTGCATGTTTTTAATCGCTGGGAAGGGGCGCCGTATCAGTTTGGTGGTACGACAAAAAGTGGCGTCGATTGCTCAGCATTTGTTCAAATCGCGTTTCGTGATGCGACACAAACTCAGTTACCAAGAACCACCTATTCTCAAGTTCAGGTAGGTAAGCAGCTAGGCTTTAGTCAGGCGCAGCCCGGAGATTTGGTCTTTTTTAAACCGTCGAGAAGTTCACGCCACGTTGGCGTGTATCTAGGAAATAAACAGTTTATGCACGCCTCGCAGTCTAAAGGCGTTATTATCTCTCGCCTCGACAACCCCTATTGGGCTTCTACGTTTTGGCAATTTCGACGAGTATTAACACCGCCGAGCACGCATTAAACTGTTAGTCGTAGGTTGCTACTGCAGAATCGAATAAGTTTTTTACTAAGGCGATGTATTCATCAAGAAATAAAATTTGCCCATTTGTTGCAGGTTTACCCCACACGCCAGCTAGGACTTCGCCTAAATCCTCAACAACCATATCTGCTTCTTTCAATAGCTGAAAACGAACACTAGAGTGCAACTCAGGATTTTGTTCAAAAATTGCCATGATGTTACTAGCCACCATGTCGGTTACTACATCTTCTACGCTCTCTTTACCAATATCGCCATCATCAGAAGCAAATATCTCTAAGTTGAACGCTAAGTGTTCGATTAATGCAAGATAACCATCGGTCTCTACAACCACACTTTCTCTCCATCTATTGATAAGGTCGTTTATAATCCTGTTCTAATACTAATTGATTAAAAATAAATTTCATAACATTCGGTGGCTTCTAAGCAATATTTTCTACATTGCCCTCAATTCACCCTGCCAGATAACCTGCGGTAAAATAGTTTCCACTGATGACAGCATAGCGTCTCTCGCATCGAGTTTAACTGAGTTTTTACTAGAAGTTTGAACGGCACTAAACTCTAAACGGTAATTGTTGATAAACTGTTCTACACTCTAACCCAGAAGATATTCTTCGCAGGAGTAACTATGTGGCAAGCGATTTCGCAGCAACTCTCTGAGACACTGCTTTTTGATTATCAAATTATCGAAAAACAGAAAATTCATGGTGGCGATATCAGCGAGTGTTACATGATCAGTGATACTCGTCAGCGCTATTTTATCAAAGTAAACAGCCGAGACTGCCTGCACAACTTTGAACTCGAAGCCGATAACATCGCGCTACTTCGCCAAACCAACACGGTATTTGTCCCTGAACTTGTTCATTTGGGGCACACTAAAGATCACGCCTTTTTAGTGCTTAACTACCTTCCCACAACGCCTTTAGATGATGCCGCTAATAGCTATAAGTTTGGCGAACAATTGGCGAAACTTCATACATGGGGCGATCAAAAAGAGTATGGCCTGGATGACGACAACTATATTGGTGAGATGCTCCAGCCCAATAAGTGGGATAAAAAGTGGTCACGATTCTTTGCCGAACAACGCATCGGTTGGCAGTTGCAGCTCATGCGCGAAAAAGGCATCGAGTTAGTCAATATCGCAGAGTTTACTCAATTAATACAAGATTTACTGAGTAACCACACACCGCGCCCTGCTCTGCTTCATGGTGATTTGTGGCATGGGAATAGTGCCGTATGTGCTGTGGGTCCGATGTGTTATGACCCAGCCTGTTACTGGGGCGATCGCGAGTGTGATATCGCAATGACTGAGCTGTTTGGTGGCTTTCAGCCTGAGTTTTATCAAGGTTATGAAAGTATTGCTCCCCTGCCCAATGATTACCCTCAACGTAAAGACATTTATAACCTTTATCATATTCTCAATCATTACAATCATTTCGGTGGGCATTACTTGGAACAGTGCCAGAAGATGATTGATGACATTCTGGCATATTAAGTGCTTAGCGATCACCTTGTTTGATAAGCATCGATGTCAATTTATGCTCGTCAGTCTCGAATTCGATATACACTAGAAGTGAGCGTTTTGATTGACTAGGAGCCGTAACCACATGGATGATTTAACGGAAAAGTTAGTGAAATGCCCGCATTGTGGGCAATCTATAGCCATCACATTGGATGCCTCGAATGGCAGTCAAGAATATTACGATGACTGCCCGGCATGCTGTAACCCAATTCACTTTCACTTAATGATCAATGAACAACGCGACAGCTTCGATCTGTTCATTGACGCAGACGACGAACAGATTTTTTAGGCTCAACGTGCTTACATCTCTCGAGCTGCGAGCACGCGCTCTACCGTGTTAACAATCGCTTGAGTTTGTGGATCAAATTCAACGTTCACTTTATCGGTGACTTGTTTAGACCCAAATAAAGTACGCTGCATGGTCTCAGGAATCAAATGGACACAGAAACGGTTGTCAGAGACTTGTCCAATCGTCAAAGAGCACCCATCGAGCCCAATATACCCCTTATCTAAAACGTATTTCATTTGCTCGACAGGAAGTTCAAACCAGATAGTTCGATTGTTTGGCGTATCGATAATCTCTACGATCTCTGCGGTTTGAGCAATATGCCCAGACATACTGTGGCCACCAATCTCGTCGCCAAATTTCGCTGCGCGTTCAATATTAACGTCATCACCTGCTTTCAATAATCCCAGATTAGTCGTTGCAAGAGTCGCTTGCATTAAGTCAAAAGAGACTCTGTTCTCATTCACTTGCGTCACGGTTAGACAGCATCCGTTGTGTGCCACTGATGCCCCTATTTCTAAGCCTTCAACCATCGGCTCAGTCATCTCTAAGACATGAGTTTGAAACGATTCTTTTTTGTCGATGGCGATCACTTTCGCCATTCCCATAACGATTCCAGTAAACACAGTGAAATTCTCCAAATTTTACGTAGAGCTTAGGGTTATATTTCTTTATTATGCGTGTCAATGGTAACAGAGATTACCTATCACGTCGCCAATCGGCCGGCGTCTATTTTGGAGTGTATCAGTGCAACTGTATAAAGAAGAAACCTCAACGCTGGTGAAGTTGGCGACACCAGTATTGATCGCGTCCATAGCCCAAACGGGGATGGGATTTGTCGATACTGTCATGGCCGGCGGTGTAAGCGCAACCGACATGGCCGCCGTTTCGGTTGCGAGCAGCGTATGGCTTCCAACCATCTTGTTTGGCATGGGACTGCTGATGGCCTTAGTCCCCATTATTGCCCAACTCAATGGTTCCGGGCGTCAAGGCAAAATCTCATTTGAAATTCAGCAAGGCATTTGGCTTTCAGCCATCGTCACTGTGCCGACGGTATTGATTCTGATGCAAACCCAGACTTTTTTGCGATGGATGGATATCGAAACCTTAATGGCAGATAAAACCATCGGTTATATGCATGCCATGTTGTTTGCAGTTCCTGCTTTTTTACTCTTTCAAACACTGCGCAGTTTCACCGACGGTATGTCTTTAACTAAGCCAGCAATGATCATCGGGTTTGCAGGGCTGTTATTAAACATCCCACTGAACTGGATTTTCGTGTATGGCAAATTTGGGGTACCTGCACTTGGAGGCGTTGGCTGTGGTGTGGCAACGATGATTGTCTATTGGTCAATGTTTCTGATGTTGCTGTTTTACGTTTTAAGCTCTAAGCGTATCGCCCATATTGCGTTGTTTAGCCAATTCCACAAACCCGACGGCAGAGCGTTATTCCGGTTATTTAAACTTGGTTTTCCCGTAGCCGCAGCATTATTTTTTGAAGTCACCTTGTTTGCGGTGATTGCACTGATGATTGCCCCGCTTGGTCCAACGACGGTGGCAGCACATCAAATTGCGATTAACTTCTCGTCATTGATCTTTATGTTACCAATGAGCATCGGCGCCGCAGTGAGTATTCGTGTTGGTCATCGGCTCGGAGAAAACAATACGCATGGTGCGATGGTTTCAACGCACGTCGCGATGGGATTAGGGATTAGTACTGCGGTTGTGACTGCTATTTTTACTGCGGTATTCAGAGAACCCGTTTCACTTATTTACACTGAAAATCGCTCAGTGATTGATCTGGCCATGCAGCTGCTTTTATTATCGGCTATTTATCAGGTCACCGATTCGATTCAAGTAATTGCTGCAGGTGCATTACGCGGCTATAAAGACATGTCCGCGATATTCACACGTACTTTCTTTGCCTATTGGATTCTTGGCGTTCCTTGCGGCTATATTCTGGGTATGACTGATTGGGTCGTCGAACCAATGGGCGCCGTTGGTTTTTGGGTTGGTATTATCGTGGGTCTCTCTTCTGCCGCGCTATTTCTTGGTTTGAGGTTACATTGGCTGCATCGCCAAAGCCATGAAACCTTGTTAACTTTCGCAGCTCGATAAACTCCACTAAAGACCAGCATTCGCTGGTCTTTTTTGTTATGTTTTCGTATAGGTGCTAGTGGTCTCAATTGGGTAACGATAGTGGTGATGCGAATATTGAGCTTAATATTGTTGAGCGCAGCTCTACTTGGCTGTTTCGACTCAACACCTCAACCAGAGCAACAATTTGATCATTACTTAGCAAGGATAGCCAATGTCCAAGAAAGTGCTCAGTTGGCCAGCCCTGAGCGTAGCTATCCAAGTTTACCGAGTAAACGTGAGTTAAAAATCGATATCCCTTCAATCACTTTGGGACTCTTAGAAAGTTATGAGCTTCGACACTGTCAATTGTTCGAGCTCATTGCACAACGCAATTCCTCACTAGGTAAAGTGCAAGATCAATTTCGCAACTACCAGTACCAAAATCAGCTCATTCGCGGGTTGAACCGTTGTCTCGCCCACCCAGAAATTTCGCCATCACTCAAAACCAAACTCAGTGATATTTTGGCTCAAAAGCGGCAGCAACACGTTCTGCATTTAAGTAACCTGTTGTTTATCAGTGACACCATGCGTTCACAACTGGTCAGTTATCAATGGATTGATCAAGGTATGTATGACCATGCTAATCAGGTGATCCAGGCGCTTTCTGTCATTAGTTCAACAGTTACGGGTTCAAACTCAAATGAGCGTTCTATTGTCACGACTCAACAAACGTTAGAAACCGTGCCGTTACTAGGGCGCTTGAGCTATTCGTTAATCAATGCGAGCCAGTGGCTGAAAGTGATTAATCAACAGCTTTATAGTAACGATACGAAAATAACGTGTGGCGCCCAACGCGACACCACCAAGTTAACGTATCTGCGTAATGTATTCGATAAATTCTATGTACGTCAGATTCAGCCTTACCTTGCGCAATTAGACCAGCTCTACTTTAGACTGCAACCCAGTATCCAGATTTTGTCGACGACCCACCCTAACTATCAATATCCGTTAGCACAACAACATCAGCGCTTTCATCGTCAGAGCGAACGGCATGCTAACTATTGGCAACAATTGTTTAAACGTTGCGGGATTCGAATTGGCCAATAGCCCGTTATTCAGCGCGCTCACGAATAAAACGAGCAAACTTGGGGATGCCATTTTGCGTATAGCCATTATAGCGAAATGTCACGCTTTGCCCTAACTGAGGTGGCTGGCGGCGAAGTCGGTCTGAAAACCCACTCCCTAAATAAAACTGAATGCCATTAGGAAGTCGAACTAACAAAGACCCCATCATTCCTTCGTATTTACCTTGACCCGGTTTGTATCCGACGACGATGGCTTCCGTGTCTTGATGCTTTTTTAACTTAATCAAAGTATCGCTGCGTCCGCTTTGATATAGCCTATCGAACCGGCGTAGCATCAACCCTTCTCCATTTTGACTAGCAATACTGTCGAGCTCAGCCATCAGTTGTGACTCTGAACTTATCGATCGCTGCTCAACAGCCTCCAAAAATGAAGAAGAAGTATGACTGACCAGTTGAGTGAGTGCTTTATAGCGTTGCTCAAAGGGTTGTTGTAACTCTGGCAAATCAAACGCCATAAACCGTATTTGTTGCCAAGCGGAGTCCACCGGTTTGGCATCCAACACGGTTTGCTGAACGAGATGAAATTGACCACGACCAGCCCAGAGCTCGCCATCAACTACGGTGTGAGGTAACGATTTTATAAACCATTTAGGAGGATTGAGCGTGCGTCCGCTTCGTGTCCTTAACTGTTGTCCATCCCATAGTACACGAATACCATCGAGTTTTTCACTGAGCCAATATGCACTGATGTCGAGTTCGTTGTGAAATTCACTTGCCTGCATCAACTCTGGGCTACGGTTTAACTCAATATTTTGAGCATGAGCGTCGATACTAACCAGTAACAACGCAACACTAAGAGCGCTTAATTTCAAAATCATTGCTTACCTCAATACTGTCTGTGATAAACAAATAGTGAAAGCAAAAATCAGAGCCGCAAGTTTTACCCAGTGGTTTCTTAATCAATTTTCGTTAATTTAGTAACTAACTCGCTTATCAATTTCACAAAAACCTCGGTTTCATCGATATCGTTAACCGTCATAAAGTTAAAAAATAAATCTAAAATATAAAAACAAGCATATTTTATTTAATTGGTCTCTTTAGGATTTATTTAGAGCATGAAAAATAAAACCCTGCCATTAATTTATAAATAACTTTTTATTGAATTTAATAGAAATACGACATAATTACATTTAATCTAACAGAATAAAATATTGACTCAATGTCACAAAACGATTTTATGTAACTAGATATCAATCGTACCTACAGCACATTTTTAAAATTTAAAAATCGACAAATTCATTCATCACTTCAAATAAACCAAATAATAATCAAAAAGTTTAGATAATAATCTTTGGTGATTAGAAATTTACATAGGTTGTTGTTATTTATATTTATTAGATCAATAACACAGTTTGAAACGTAACCCACAATTAATATGAAACCGCGTTTTAAATACAAACCAGGAAGGTTAAAAACCATGAAAAAAACTTACCTAGCATTACTATTACCTTTATTAATTGTTGGGTGTAATACGACTGATTCTGACGATAATACCGCCAATAATGGCAATGCTAATAATCAGGTAGCGGTGATTCAATCTGCCGATGGATGGGCTGCTGCAAATGGTGTTGTTACTGGAGGAGAAGGCGCAAGCGAGTCTCATATTTACACAGTCACAACACGCGATGAACTGATTGAAGCGCTTTATGGCGATGCTAATGCGTCACTTTCTGATCTGCCGAGCAATGAGCCAAAGATTATTTATATTAGTGGCACAATCGACCTAACTGCTGATGCAAGTGGCGCCTCACGCAGTGAGGAGAGTTTCATGGCTGAATGTGAAACCACGTTTGACGATTACGATACGTTTTACACCGCCTATCAAAATGAATACGACCCCAATGTTTGGAATAATCAAACTCTTGAAAATGGCGATCCACCGGATCCTTATGGTGAACTTGAAGAGCAACGTGACTGTTTCCAACATGCGCAAGCCGATTATATTAAGTTTAGAGTCGGCTCAAATACCTCAATTATTGGCTTAGGTGATGATGCCGAGATTAAATTCGGTACTTTATCACTGGGTCAATCAGGTGGTGAAGCCGTGCAGAACATTATAATTCGTAATATCGCGTTCAACGATGCGTTTGATATGTTCCCCGCTTGGGATCCCGGTGATTCATTTAGTATTGATGATGACGAATTAGGCGTTGGAAATTGTAGTGCCGAATACATTAGTGACGAGCAAAATCCTAATGCCTGCCCTTCTCGTGAAGGTGGCGGCCGCTGGAATTCAGAATACGATCTCATCAGTGTGGATAATGCCCAGCAAGTATGGATAGACCATAACTACTTTAGTGATGGTGAACGTACCGATGATCAATACCCACCGGTCTTCGATGCGCCTTACAACGCAAAAGAGCAGAAAGTTCAACATCATGACGGGTTAATTGATGTTACGAATGGTGCGACACAAGTTACGATCACTTATAACGTGTTTGAAAATCACGATAAAACCAATTTACTCGGTGGTAGTGATAATACCAACGCCGATCGTAACTATGGCCCGGGGTCAATTGACGTTACCTTCCACCATAACTATTGGCATAATACCGGCCAACGTATGCCACGCGTTCGATTTGGTCGGGTGCACGTATACAACAACTATTACAGCTTAAACAATAGCGATGTTCACGCGGAACCTTATTACCCAATGGGTGAAGCGGTTATTTTAGGTGCAGCGGCAAAAATCTTTGCGGAAAATAACGTGTTTGAAATAGCCACAGAGGATACGGAATCCGCTTCCGCTAAAATTGTCTCATATAAATCGAAACAATCGAAAAAAGAGCGCTGTCTTGAATATGGATTTACTGAGCAAGAGTGTTCTACCTATTTCTATTCCAGTGGAAATACGCTAGACGGAAATAACATAGATTTAACACCTATTGCTCAAGAACACGCCGAGTCAAGCAGCAGCAATGCCGAGCTATACATTATCGACCCAGACGCGACAGATAATTATTGGACACCTCAAATGGTTTATGATTATCAATTACAAAGTACAAGCAGTGTGAAACAGTTTGTGATTGATAATGCCGGTACAGGAAAAATAGATATTCAATAATAAAAATATAAATAGGGTTTAATAACATTAAGCCCTATTTAATTTAATCATATTCATTAATTAAAAAATAATTTCTATTTTATCGAGTCCAAATAATTAAATTCATCAATCGGGTATTAGTTCTTATTAATACCGAGTAGCTATTTATGTTTAAAACCCTACAGACCAATATAATGAATGAGGAATAGATAATGAGAACCAAGCTAGGAATTCTGCCGCTAGCCATTATTATCGCACTTGCCGGATGCGATGATGAAACGACGGGAACGACCGACCCACAAACGCCCCCAACCGACTCTTCAAGTGGCACCGTTAGCGAAAATTGTGACGACATGACCAATCTCTATTTTTGCGACGACTTTGATTCTCAAGATTTGTCGACCAATTGGCAGGTGCTTGCAGAAAGCGGCGGCGATCCTGACGGCGTTTTTGATGTCCCCGAAGGGCGTAGTTATCTACGATATACCGCAGGGAGTTCTGGTGGCGAACTGTTGTTAGCACAAAACTCAGTCCTTGATAATCTTCCTAGTGATGGCAATTATTTTGTCGAAGCACGGATTCGACCTCGTCAAAACAGCACAACAGCGAATAAACAGCTGTTTTTAATGGGACGCTGGCAAAGCGAAGGTAATTGGTATGCAGGCGGTCTCAATGTCCAAAACTCGACATCCAGCACCAAAGTCGAAGTCGCCACCAGCATTGAGGGCTCGATAACTCGCCCTGTACAAAGCAGCAAACCAATTGAATTAGGGACTGCAGGGGGGGAAGATGATGGAACTTGGTACACCACCCGCTTTGAAATGATCGATGATAACTTGTCCGTCTATTTAGATGGCGAACCTCTTGGAACAACCCAAGATTCACTGTTTGTCGATCCTGGAAATTTTGGCGTATTCACCAACAACCGATCATTTGAAATAGATTACATTAAAGTCGGCGACCCAAGCATTAAGCCTGTACAGCTGACGCTCGATTATGCGTCATCGGCATGGAC
The DNA here is from genome assembly GCF_042428525.1 of Vibrio olivae. Lineage (NCBI taxonomy): Bacteria > Pseudomonadati > Pseudomonadota > Gammaproteobacteria > Vibrionales > Vibrionaceae > Vibrio > Vibrio olivae. Next base: position 881,601 of record NZ_JBHMEP010000001.1, on the reverse strand, counting down.
CAGTGCGGTTGCGGGCGAGGATCCATTGGTTATCAACGTAACCGCACTGCAGAGTGACGGTGTGACTGAAGATACCTTTAGTGTCGAGTCCAGTGACGAAAATGTGGTCACGGTAGATGTTCAGGGTAGCATTGTGACATTGTCACCAATAGATCAAGGAACCGCTGTTGTCACTTTCTATTCAGGCTCAAACCCAAGTTTAGTAAAAACACTTGATGTCAGTGTTGATCCTCGGTTCATCATGCCAACCGCTGACTATGGCGATATTTCCTCAGCAGTCACCCCCACGGTGAATAGCACGGAGCAGTTTATTGATACAACGCTAAGCATTTCATTTGATAATGAAATTGCCGCAGGTAGCAGTGGTCAAGTACGTGTTTATCGCAGTAGTGACGACACTTTGGTTGATACGCTCAAAATGTCAGAAGAGACAGACTCGATGGGCTATCGAGATCAAGCTAACAAGCGTACCGTCTATTATCGCCCACTCGACTTTACTGGTAATACGCTAAGCATCAAGTTACACAGCGATGTTTTGGACTATGGCGAAACTTACTATGTTGTGATCGGCGATGGTGTGGTCAATGGTGCCGAGCTTAACGGCAATGCCTTTGTTGGCCTTGGCCAAAACAGTAACTGGTCATTTACCACCAAAGCAGCAATGCCAAGTGGCAATAATTTTAGTGTCGGTCATTCCTCTGGTGCAGACTTTGCCACGCTCCAAGGTGTGTTTAATCACATCATGCAATACAACGACAGCAACGACCCTATCACCATCGATATTGAGGATGGTACGTATAACGAACTTCTGTTCCTACGCGATCATAACAACGTGACCATTCGTGGGGCAAGTCGAGAAGGCACGGTACTTCAATACGATAACTTTGAAACCTTTAACTCTGGTACTGGTAAAAGTGAGCCTGTCGGTGGCACACCCTCGGGTGGCAGAGCGGTATTTTTAGCGGAAAATGTCGATTTACTGACCCTTGAAAATTTGACATTGAAAAATACCCATCAACGAGACAATCAATACTCAAATCAAGCAGAAACCCTTTACTTTAATAGTGAAGGTCGTTTCATCGCCAAAGACGCAGACTTTATCAGTGAGCAAGATACGTTGCTGCTTAAGGGGTATAACTGGTTCTATAACACGCTGATTGCAGGGAATGTTGACTTCATTTGGGGGTACAACACCGCCACCGTGTTTGAAAACAGTGAAATTCGCACCCTTGGTGACTCGAAAGCAGGTGTGGGTGTGACCACCAGTGGTGGCTATGTTCTTCAAGCGAGAACCAATACCCTCGACTCCCCAGGATTTGTCTTCATTGGTTGTCAATTCACGAATGGAGAAGGCCCTGTTGGCAATACAGTGGAGACTGGTAGTACCTATTTTGCTCGAAGTGGCGGCAATGCGAACTACTTTGACAATGTTGTCTTAGTTAATAGCCAAGTTGATGACCACATTGCTGACATCGGTTGGGCGGTTGAAGGTATCAATGGTCAACCTGCCCCCAATCCAAGTCAACCGACAGCCACATCAGGCTGGCGTGAATACAACACGATGGATATGAGTGGCACACCAGCCGACACTTCGCAGCGTCAAGGTGTGTATATTCTCAGTGAAGAAGAAGCTGAGCCGTATTCAACTCGTGAGAACGTATTTGCGGGTTATAACGATGGACAAGGTTGGACACCAACTGTCAACTAGTGTACTTAGCGAAGTAAAAAGGCCTGCTTACGCAGGCCTTTTTTGATTGTGCTATACGCCAATTTCCCCACCATCTTCTCGGCGAATTACCACCGTTGCCGCGCGTGGTCGAACGCTCACTCCTTGTGGTGTTTGCTGTGTGGCATCCTCACTGTATGGCCAGTTACCAGGATGCTGAATGTTGACAAATAGCGACGTATAATCAGGACTGATCGTAAACCCGGTGACTTCACAGCCATTTGGGCCAACAAAAAAGCGCCGCAGGTCCGCTTGATTGTTTGCGTTCACCGTCTCTGCGTTACCATCGCTATCGGCCATGGTGGAAGGGACCACTGCCAGCATTTGATCATTGGTATATTGCGTAACTTCATCAGCACCATTATCAGTTTGGATCCATAAAATGCCTCGCTTATCGAAGCTTAGTCCATCTGGGCTGGCAAACTGATTAAGCTCGGTTAGCCCTGAAATATTCACGTTTTGTTCTTCATCAGCCGCAGAACCAAACACAAAAATATCCCAACTGAATTCACTCACTGAATCTCCCTCATCCCAGCGAATGACATGCCCAAACTTGTTATTTAAACGTGGGTTCGCTGCATTGGTGTCTGTTGTGCGTTGAGTATTATTGGTCAAGGTTAAGTAAGCGGTGCCAGTAAACGGGTCAACGCTACACCACTCAGGGCGATCCATCGGCGTTGCTCCCAGTAAATCAGCCGCGCCAGCAGTATTTAAAATAATGTCAGCAAGCGAGGCAAATGTATCCGCCAAAACGCCCCCCTCTATCGTTTGGCTATCTAACGTTAATGGCAACCAGGTTCCGCTATTATCATCGTTAAAACGCGCCACATACAATGTGCCGTTATCTAAATACTTGTCTCCGATAGATAAACGATTCGATGGCTTCTCATCTGCAGCGTCCCAAGGCTGCGCCGAAACAAACTTATATAAATACTCAAAACGCGAGTCATGACCAGAGTAGAAAACCACTGGCTGCCCTTCCACCAAACGGCCAAACGTGCAGCCCTCATGGCGAAAACGTCCCATGGCGGTTCTTTTTACCGCTCGAGAATTTGCCGTATAGGGATCAATTTCTACGATATAGCCAAAACCATTGGCTTCATTACGATAATCTTGGGTCGCGGATGATCCGCTTGGTGTTAGATTAAAGCGCGAAAATTCATCAACCTGTTCTTGTGCACTGCCGGCAAGTGTTTCCCATAGATAACGAGTGGTGGATGTTGAAATGCCGATACGCTGCTGGTCTTCAGTGAGCGTATCCGTATTGACAAAATAGCCAGGCCAATTCTCTTCACAGGTGAGATAGGTCCCCCAAGGCGTATAACCATTCCCGCAGTTATTTAGTGTGCCACGCGTTTGGCTACCATCGGGAGAAAACGGCGTGACTAAGCTCTGCGAATACGCCATTGGCCCTGAAATATCCATCACTGTGCCAGCGGTATAACGGCGATTCAGTGGATCATTATCGACGATGGCCCAAGTCTCCCCCACCAATTGAATACGCACCACAGAGACACCATGTGCGTTGATTTCTTTTCTGACTTCATCGACATCGGTACGCACGCCACCAGAGACCGAAGGACCATTGGGATGCAATGCGTTGGGATCAATATATTCATGGTTGATACACAGCAAGCCATCCGTTGAGCTGTCGTTTATCGGAAAAAAATGCATCCCGTCATGGTGCATACCAAGAGCATTGCGCTGATCGTCACTGGTATTACTGCCATCCTCTTGCCAAGGTGTACCAAGCGCATTGAGCGGCGTTCCCCACGGGACCAAAACTTGAGCGACATACCCTTCAGGGATACTCACCGCGTCCGTCAGTGATCCGGGAATGGAATTAAAGTTGAGAGTCGCCGGCGTAGCCTCACTGCCTGTACCACTGTTTGACCCATCGTTACAGCCTACCAGTCCAAACGCTCCGAACGCCGTCATCGCGCCGACGCCGACCCCACCTTTTAAAATTGAGCGACGTGATAGATTTGCCTCTAGTACTTGTTCAAATGGCGTATTTTTACTGCGGTTAAAACGTCGTGAATCAAAAGTTTCCTTGCTCATTAATTTCGCTTCCTAATGTCATCTGAGTGAATTAAACGCGACTCATACTGACGTTCACTTGTGACAGAAAAAGTGACTTTATGTTAAAATTAGGTTTAACGAGCGTTATTAAAACGATGGTTTACATGAATTTATAATTTTGCCCCGATCTATGGTTTTCATATAGAAATTCAATGGCTTGTTTATATTAGAATCCATAGTGAACAGAATCCAACACTGAGTATGCTGGACACCAACATTAGACGACATGCCAGCGCGATATCGTGTATTTCAATGTCACGCCGCTTGTCACCAATCCATGGTTTATCAACCCACTCACCAAAATATTGGCTTGGTCCACCAAGTTTAACCCCTAACGCACCGGCCACCGCCGCTTCAGACCAAGCACTGTTCGGGCTTTTATGGTTATAACGATCACGCCAGCCAACCTTTAACGCGGCGCGCGCATCTAAGCGAAGAACCACAGCAGACAAGGCCAGCATTAGCCAACCTATGCGAGCAGGAAGAAAATTGGCAATGTCATCCATTTTCGCCGAGACAAAACCCATCTCACGAAAGCGTTCATTTTTATATCCCACCATCGAATCTAAGGTATTAACGGCCTTGTAGGCGACAGCCCAAGGGACGCCTCCCAAAAATAAAAACAACATAGGAGCAATAACGCCATCAATGGTGTTTTCAGCAACCGTTTCCACTGTTGCTCGTGTGATTTGTTGATGGTCGAGCTTTGAAGTATCTCGACCAACGATGTACGAAAGCATCTGACGCGCGTGGGCGATATCGCCAGATTTGAGTGGTATTAACACCGCATAAGCACTCTGTTTTAAACATTTCCCTGCGAGCGTTGTAAAACCAAGCCAAATTTCTATGATCACGCGTAGCATGGGATGAATAGATTCTAATTGCTCCAAGAGCCACCAGCAGCCAACACCACTGATGCCAACCACCACTATCCACAGTAATCCCCCGGCAACATAGCGCGCAAAACCCTGCATTGCGTGACGGCGTAACCTAGTTTCTAACCATGAGATGAGGCAGCCCATCCAGCGTACCGGATGAGGCCAACGAGGAGGATCGCCGAGTAGCCAGTCAAGAATAAACGCGGCCAAGCCGATGAGCAGCGTATTCACAGTTGGCGCGCTCGCTTAAACCAATTAAGTAAAAACTGTGGATTTTGCGCGAAGTGAACATGCAGATAACTCGCCAACGTATTATCGAGTTGGTAGCCACCTTGCCATTTCGACAATATTTCACCATCACGCTCTTTATACAACGAAAAAGCAGGTTCAAGTGCGGTAGTGAATTCAGAATAGTGAAATTCGTGTCCACGAATGATCGAGTCAACATCGCACAACAACGTGTTCTGGGTGGCTTTGGCATAGCAATAACCAAAACGTTTAAGACTTTTGGTCATTTGGCTGGTACCGGGTAACAGTCCGACCATTGAGTGTTGGTGATTATCTTGATCAATCAATCCTTCCCCCAAATACATCAAACCGCCACATTCCGCATAGATAGGAATACGACGTTCATGAGCGCGCTTTAAAGAGGCCAACATTGAGCGGTTTAACGCCAATTGATGCGCATGAAGCTCAGGAAACCCTCCCCCTAAGTAAACCATATCGCAATCTGGAAGTTGCTCATCATTCATTGGGCTAAAGTAGGTAATGCTCGCGCCGCAGCGTTGGAGAAGATCAAGGTTATCTTGGTAATAGAAATTAAACGCTTGATCATAGGCAACAGCCACTGTTAGCCCCTGCCCTGACTGCGCAAATTCAGCAGGCTCCTTCGCGATTACAGGTGTGGTTAATTGCGCGACCTCAAGTAACTTATCGAGGTCAATATGCGCTTCGACGACCTCCGCAAGTCGATCCCAACTGCTATCAAACTGGGTCGATTCTTGTGCTGTTGTTAAGCCAAGATGACGTGATGGCAGTTCGATATCAGGCATTTTAGGCAAACGTCCCAGAACAGGCACACCACAGTAGGTCTCGATAGCGGTTTTTAATAGATCAAAATGACCTTCACTGCTCACATGATTGACGATGACACCAGCGATATTCACTTTGTCAGAGAAGGCTTGGAATCCCATCACAGTGGCTGCCGCCGACGTAGATACCGCTTTTCCATCTACAATCAATATTACGGGGCAATCTAATGTTGCGGCAAGACCTGCACTGCTGCAATAGTAAGGATCATTACCATAGCCATCATACATGCCCATGACCCCCTCGATGATAGAGATATCAGCTTGCTGGGCTTGCTGCGCAAAGGCGTTGAGTAAGGCGTCATCGCCGAGCATAAAACCGTCTAAGTTTCTCGACGTCACGCCAGCAACTTTAGTGTGCCACGCCGTATCAATATAGTCTGGCCCCGCTTTAAACGGTTGAACGTTAAGCTTTCGATTAGCTAAGGCACGCAATAGACCAAGCGTGATGGTGGTTTTTCCGCAGCCACTATTGGTACCTGCGATCACTAATGCTTTCATAATTTTTCACCGCGCGTCCATTACGCTGCGCCCTTCTAGTATCTGACATTGGTGGTTCATAGTGCGGTGCTTACGCCATCACCGCTGCAATTTCCTATCTGTGCTGAACGTTGCCAGCATTTAGCAAAAACATCAATCAATTCATAGGAATAATTATTATTTCACCGTTATACAGGGCACATATTGAATAGAATGTGACCAAGATTTAGAGAAATCTTGCCAACTGCCACTTGTTCGCTTGAATTTCTCAGTAGATAGGGGCAAATTTAGGCGCTTGAATGACGCTGCAAACATTCAGCAATGTCTATCACAATGAGTAGCTTACTATGGCAATTAGTGGACAGCATGGCGGTAACGTGTTGCAGATGGCAGCACAATTTCATGTCGACCCCCAAATGGTGCTCGACTTTAGTGCAAACATCAATCCGATGGGACTTCCGGACTCACTACAAACTGCGATCATCGAACATTTAACCGATGCAGAGCAGTACCCTGATATTGAGTACACCGAGTTACATCAGGCCATCGCCTCTCACATCGGTTGCGATGCCAATTTTGTATTAGCAGGAAATGGCGCCACTGAGTTGATCTTCCTTTGGGTCCACTATTTTCGACCTCGTCGTGCGATGATTATCGAACCAACGTTTGCTGAATATCGCCGCGCACTTGAGCGTTATGAATGTGATATCGAGAGTTACCCTTTACTCGAGCAAGACAACTATCAATTGACAGAAGCCTTCCTCAATAGTTTGAATGCAGGGTTGGATTGTTTGTTTCTCTGTACACCAAATAATCCCACGGGATTGATGCCAGAACCGGCGTTGCTTGAAAAAATTATCATCAAGTGCCAAGCATTGAATATTGCTCTATTTGTTGATGAATCATTTATTGATTTTCTGCCGCATGCGACTAACTGTAGCTCCTTGCTCAGTCAATACTCTCATCTCTATGTACTGCGTTCACTCACTAAGTTTTATGCGATGCCAGGGCTGCGCTTGGGTTACTTACTTTCATCGGATATCTCTCTATTAAATAAAATCAGAGATCAGCGGGAGCCATGGACCATTAACACATTTGCAGCGCTATCTGCCGATATCGTGTTAAATGATGATGATTACAATCAAGCCACCTACACCTGGTTAGCGCAAGAGCAGCGCTACCTCTTTGATGCATTGAATCAATTTCCATCATTGTCCGTTTTAAAGCCCTCAGCAAACTATATTTTCTTTACGGTTGCGGGTGACATCGATTTACAATCTAAACTCATGGGTCATCAGATTCTGATTCGCAGTTGCGCTAATTATCCGCAGTTGAATCAACAGCACTATCGAATCGCAATCAAATCTCACCAAGATAATATGCGGCTTATTGAGGCATTAAACGAGGTGTTCAATGACTGAAGCACGCTGTCCTGCATCGTGCGGTGAGTTGGTTCAAGGTTGGATACAAGGCAGTGAAAAGCTGGTGTCGATGCCGATCAATTGGTTTTCAACCGTGTTTGTCACTTTTGGTCAACCCCAATATCACCAAGAACGGCCAATGATGCGCAAGGCTTTGCAACTTACGCTACAATATTTTCGCGCAGATCCTCAATTAACTCATGGTTTAAAGATTGAGTTTGATTCAACCATTCCGGTCGCTAAAGGCTTTGCAAGCAGCACCGCTGATATAGCCGCCACCATTATGGCGACGGCACGCTGTTTGGAGCAAACAATTGAAGAGCAAGACATTGTCCAGCTGTGCGCGCACCTTGAACCGACGGACAGTACCGCCATACAGCCACTGGCTCTGTTTGATCATCAACAAGGTAAGATCTGTGAACGCCTCCCTGCCGCGATGGACATCGACATTCTTATTTTGGAAAGTCCGATTCATCTAGAAACCTCGCTCTACCACCTCATGAACCGACGACAAACATTGCTCGAGTCCTCAGAGCAAATGACTCGCGCCTATCGCACCTTGCGTTCTGGGCTTTACAATCCATCCCCACAAGCCATTGGTGAAGCGGCGGTAATGAGCGCGATTGAAAATCAGCATATTCTGCGTAAACCCCATTTTCGCTGCTTACTGGATATCGTGGAACATCATCAATTATTTGGTTTAAATGTAGCCCACAGCGGCAGTGCTGTGGGTATGCTGTTTGATGGTCATGCGCATGATATAGAACGGGTTATTAACGATATTCAAGGCATCAGTGCCAATCACTACCCGGATTTTCATTTAACCCAGTTGATTGCAGGTGGTGTTCGTTAAGGTTATTAGGGCAGTGTTACGCCTACCGACTTTACTTGAAAGAACACTTGCTGTTGATGACGCGTCATTTGAATGTGCGTAACACTCTGGTTACCAATACTCAGCGTCGAATACCAGCGCGGATTGCGCCAATCGACTCCGAGAACATCGGCCAAAATAAAACGAATAGTCCCCCCGTGCGCGATGATAAGCGTATCTTTCTCCATACTATGGACAATATGTTGCCAAGCGGTGGCCACCCGAGCAAATCCAAGGTCTAGCGGCTCTGCGCCCGGGAGCGTATTTTGTGCAGGCGCTTTCCAAAATGCTTCGAGCTTTGGCCAATCATCACCGAGAGAATCATAAGCAACGCCATCATAGTGCCCAAAATCAAGCTCTCGCAATGCGTCAATTTCACTGAGCGTTAAATGAGGGTCACGCTCTACCAGCAAATCAGCTAAGGCTTTGCAGCGCGTCAACGGTGAGGTTAACACGTGTTGAAACTGATACGTTGCCATCACGCTATCACGCATCGCATATTGGATTGGAGTGGCAACGCTAACGTCTGTTTTCCCATTCAGTGCCGCAGGCCCAAGCGTTTGCCCGTGGCGAAGCAAGTAGATGTTGATCGGATTCATTGTGCGTCTTGACCTTTTAAACACATAGGCAAGCCTGCTGCCATGAAGGTGACTTGCCGTGCTATCTTCGCTACCGCTTGGTTCATCCAACCTGCATGGTCAACAAACAGCCTTGACACTTCTCCCATAGGAACAATACCTAGCCCGACCTCATTCGAAACACATAAGATGGTAGCCTTGCTCGAATCAAGTGCAGAGACGAGCTCAGTCACTTGCGCGGTGATTTGCGCTTCGGTAATGGGCTCGCCTTGATTGTAAATGACGTTATTTATCCACAATGTCAAACAGTCGACTAACACAATATCGTGTCGATCAAATGTCGCTAATTGATTGGCTAAGCGCAATGGTGTTTCATGATTTTGCCATTCGCTACCACGCCTGTTTTGATGGTGGATGATACGTTGTCTCATTTCATCATCAAAGGGGGTGGCCGTTGCAATATAATGCAGCTGGCAAGCTGAAGATTGTTTTAAATAATGTAACGCGCGCTGCTCTGCAAATGAGGATTTGCCACTACGCGCTCCGCCAAGAAAAAGTTCGACTGCCATAACGTCCTTGAAATCTAACTGGATACATAACATGCACTGAACAAATCAAACATGCCATCGCTGAGTACGCAGTGTACCTAATTGTCTCGCGACTTCTAAGCGAAAGTTTTTGTACAAAAACTCCCCTCTGTACAGTATAAAAGACGGATTAATGAGATCTTAGTTACGCCACCGGCTTTTCTTCATTCATCAGATATCGTCAATATTTCAAATGCTTCCTATACTAACTTTTGAGTGAGTTGACGTACGTTAAAACGTAAACTTATGGAAAAGAACGAAGAGGATAATGAATGGAATGCTACAACATCTTATATTCGAGTGAACTCGATTTACTCCCTTATCGAGATAAGGTGCAAAGCTATCCTTCTGATCAGGTTCTTATTCAAGTATTTACTGGAACAAAAAATCGACATTTGTTGCAAAAAACCATCGACACAATTAATGCGCTGATACCTGATGCCTCAATCATTGGAGCCTCGACTGAGGGTGAAATCTTCGCAAGTGAAATAACAGATCAAAAAATCGTCGTCAGTATTTCACTGTTTGATTCAACGAAAGTCACCGTATTTTGTGTGCATGATGCCGAGGTTCCCAGCGGAATCGAACTTGGAAAACTCATTGCCAGTCACCAGCCAACACTTGCCATTTTGTTTACCACTGGCATTGTTGATGGCAATTTACGTAATAGCGTCGATTATTTGCAGGACATTTCCGAGCAAGCTCCGGGCGTCATGATCGCAGGTGGGCAAGCAGGCATTGGCGAGGCTTTTACTCAAACCTTTGTGTTTGACCGCGAGCAGGTTTTAACCCATGGCACCGCAGTGGCTTTACTCACAGGGCCCGATCTCAATGTCTCTACCTATCGCCGTGACGGATGGACACCCATTGGACGTTATATGACGGTGACCAAATGCAAAGGCAATCGAGTGTATACCATCGATAACCGCAGCGTGCGGGATGTTTATAGTCATTACCTCGGTGTTGACTTTGACTTTTCTCAGTTACATAACCCGACATTAGAATTTCCTCTGACGTATTACATTGACGGTATTATGATGAAAAACGTGCCGATCAAAGAGTATGACGATGGATCTTTTGAATTTTTGAAACCTTTTCGAGCAAACGAAAGTGTCCGTTTCAGTTTTTGTGATATTTCGTTGCTTGAAATGGAAGCCCTCTCGATACAGCGTCAACTGCAAGAAATCGAACCTCAAGCTATCTATATCTACTCATGTGCCTCACGCAAAGAGATATTTGGTAATGAAATCATCATCGATAGCCAAGAACTCAATCAGATTGCCAGTTGCTCTGGATTTTTTACGTCGAGTGAGTTTTATACCTCAGCGAAGGATAACCCTCAGTGCCTAATTCAAAACATGACCTTGCTCGCCTTGTCCGAGAAGCAATCTACCTATGAGCAACCTGATTACGAGCATCACCAAGAGGTTGAAGAATTTGAACTTACGCGTACATTTCGAGTGCTCAAAATACTGACAAACCTCATTACGGTAACCTCAAGAGAGCTCGAAGAGTCCCATCAAAAGTTGGCGAAAATTGTCAATCAAGACAGCATGACTAAGCTCTTTACACGCCGCTATTTTGACACCACCTTCTCACAGTCACTTAAAATCCATAGTAGAGCGTCAACACCGATTTCACTGCTCTTGCTCGATATTGATTTTTTCAAACAATTTAACGATTGCTATGGGCATGTTGCTGGCGACGAGTGTCTTGCGGCTATTGGTAAGGTATTGAAATTAACGCTTAAGCGACCGTCAGATATCGCGTTTCGCTATGGCGGTGAAGAAATGGGATGCTTACTCCCGGCTACCAGCATCGATGGTGCCATGGAAATCGCAGAGCACGTTCGAGAAGCGATAGAATCGCTACATATTGAGCATCAATCTTCAAAGGTTTCCCGTTACGTGACCGCCAGTGTCGGTGTGATTAGCTTGCGGTTTACTGAACATGAATCACTTCCCCCTCATAACAAGCGTGTGATTGATGCGTGTGATGAAATGCTTTATCAAGCCAAAGCACAAGGTCGAAATACCATTTGCGGTCGAGAAGTTCTGTTAGATGACTTACTCACCGATGAGGAGTAAACAATACCTAGCGTGTTTGAAGGCGAACGTTGTCGAAGTCATCAACTCTACCTGAAACGCTGCTTTTATATCATAACGTTCAAATAGATAAGCGCTTTGACAACTGGAATAATGTGTTAGGATTTCGCCCTATTCATTGTATTTAAGGGAGTTATCATGCAGTTTGATGTCGCGATTATTGGTGCCGGTTCAATGGGAATGGCCAGCGGGTACTTTCTCGCCAAACAAGGAAAAAGAGTCTTATTGCTGGATGCTTTTGACCCTCCCCACTCTCACGCAAGCCATCATGGTGAAACACGCATCATTCGCCATGCTTATGGTGAAGGCAAAGAATATGTTCCGCTTGCTTTAGGCGCACAAAAACATTGGGAAGATCTTGAACGATTGTCTGAAAAATCACTGTTTTTGAAAACCGGCGTCTTGAACGTGGGTGAAAAGAGTTCACCATTTATCACTATGCTCATCGCTAGCGCCGAGAAATATCAGTTACCCATCGACATCCTATCTGCTGAGGAAGCCAACCAACGCTTTGAAGGGCTGAACTTACCTGCCGAATACATTGCATGCTTTGAATCGACGTCGGGCGTCTTACGCTGTGAAGAATGTATCCAAGCCTACCGCGATTTGGCGATATCCCATGGAGCGACGCTGCTATCTCACCATAAGGTGACCGATATCGATATTAAGCAGCAAGGGGTTGTGATCACGGCCAATGACCAATCTTTCCAAGCCGATAAAGTCATCGTCTCGGTTGGCGCTTGGTCTAATGATTTACTTAAGATGCTTCAACTTGATTTACCTATTCGCCCTATTCGCAAAACATTCGCTTGGTTTGATGCTCCCGAAACCTTATATAGTGAAGGACATTTCCCCGCATTTTCTTTTGATACCCAAAACGGTATCTATTACGGGTTCCCAAGTATTGATGGCGCAGGGCTAAAAATTGGCCGTCATGACTTAGGCGATGACCAAAATCCAAATCAAGCATTAGCACCTTTTGATGAGCAACAAGATGCCCATGATTTACAGCAGCTTTTAAACAAACATATGCCAAGCGTCGGTGACTTAAAGTTTGGGAAAACCTGCATGTACACCATGACGCCAGATGAGCACTTTGTGATTGATACTCACCCTGAGCACCGTCACGTCGTGATCGCCTGTGGATTTTCCGGTCATGGATTCAAATTTAGCAGTGTGATTGGCGAAGTTGTTGCTGATCTTGCACTCGGTAAAACGCCCAAATATGACTTAAATCTTTTTGCATTGGATCGTTTTCAATAGCGTCACTCGGCAGTTAGGTGCAGCATCCTATTTCTCAATGCTGCACCTAACAAAATGTGACGAATATGTTTTATTCTCGCTCAACCACCAATAACTAACCTTTTAATCAAAATCAGTGATTATGTGTCGAAAATCTCAGATTTTGTGGCTTTCATCGACAATAACTAAGAGCTAGATAACGTTTTACGTTGTCTAATCGCTTGTGACGTGATTTAACTCTTATCTCGCTAAATTGAGACTACTTGTCTTGCTCCGGATGTGTAATATTTCCATTAATTCAAAAAATTGCCAGCTTGAATTTAAATAATAAAACAACAGTTCAGTTTATACACTCCCCGGAGACGTGAAATGAAAATACTAAGAAAAACCTACCTTGCTGCCGCGCTAACCAGTATTTGCTTTGCTGGTACTGTCCACGCTCAAGATGTAACTTGGGAAAATGGAGAAATCCATACAGCCTCTCTCATGATGAGTGAGCCAATGATGAAAGTAGACGGTGGCTATCACGAACTGCTTGACTCCTATTACCTAAAACCGATGATGACCGAAGATAAAGTCGTGATGGCGCCGCTTGACGATATTATCGATGAGCTTAATGGCGACTTTAGTTTTGATGGTGAAAAAGTCACTATTGGTATGAATGGCAAAACAGTCTCTATGACGGCAGGTTCGGCAACAGCGCTAGTCAACGGTAAAGAAACAATTGCTCCTGCAGCAGCAACGCTCGTTGAAGGGGCTTTGTACGTTCCATTTAAGTTTGTCTTTGAAGAGCTTGGTGGTAAATACTCTTGGGATTCAAAACGTAAGCTTGCCAAAGTGACTTTACTTCGTCCTGAAGGCAGTATCTTCAAAGCGAAGAAAGGCAAAATTTCTCTGAAGACCATCGAAAAACAATCTGATGATTGGTACGGCAGCGAAGAAGCAAAAGCTGTCGCTGATGCGATGCTGAAAAACCAAAACCCTGATGGTGGCTGGTTTAAAGTGGGAAGTTCCAATGATCTGTCCCAAGTTTACGATCGTGATACGTTCCCAACCTATCGCCAAAAATCAACCATCGATAACGATGCAACGTATATTCAAATCATGACGTTAGCCAAAGTCTACGAAAAGACCAACAACGAAGCGTACAAAGAAAGCGCGATTCGTGGTATCGAGTACCTACTCGAAGGTCAATATGATAATGGTGGTTGGCGGCAATTCTTCCCGAATTCAGAAGGTTATCATCGTCACATCACGTTTAACGACAACGCCATCGCGAATACACTTAACGTGATGCGTGACGTAGCCAGCCAAAAAGGTGAATTTGCCTTTGTTTCTGATGATCTCGCCTCGCGAGCAAAAGCATCAATGGATAAAGGACTCCGTTTTGTACTTGATAACCAGGTTGTGGTTGACGGTAAGAAAACTGGATGGTGTGCGCAATACAATGTCGACACCCTCGCTTGTGAACGTGGACGTTCATATGAATTAGCGTCTATCAGTGGTGATGAAAGTGTTAAAGTCATCAAATTCTTAATGAGCATCGAGAATCCATCTGCTGAAGTCGTTGAGTCAATCAACAGCGCTGTTGCTTTCTTGAAAGCTGAAGAGATACCAGGTAAGAAGATGATCAAAACGCCGGACGACACCATGGAATTTGGTGTGAACCGTGTGGTCATCGATAAAGAAGGCAGCAGTGTCTGGCCACGCTTTATCAACCTAGAGAATCTAGAACCACTGTACTCAAACCGTCAGGGTGACAAACTCGATAAATTCGAAGATGTGAGTTACGAGCGCCGAGTAAAATACAGCTGGCTCGTCACTTCTCCGGGTAAACTATTTAAAAATGATTATCCTAAGTGGCAAGCACAGTACTCCTCTGATGTAAATGCTCTAAATTAATCAATTTTAGACATTTAAGATAAATAAAAGCGCTGAACACAGCGCTTTTATTTTATACGCAATTCAATGACGAAATACATATTCATATCCCTTCCTAACACTCCCTAAAGATAATAGTTATCAATTAGATTGAACTCCTTGAAATAACAACTAAATACAATTAAATCAAAACCTTACATAGAAACACTTTATTTTTAATTGGCATAAGTCAATATCAGCATTGTTTAACGGTTATTGGAATATATATTCCCATAACGCTGAAAAATTAATCCAACCAAAATAAAAAATTATCGAAATCATTATATTTAATTTCAATAAGTTTAGCCTGAAAGAACACTGTGAAAGATAACACTTCTTTTATTTTCCCAAAATAAAATCATAAAAATTCACGCACTGGAGACAGTCGATATGAGCAAATCTTCCTTGCTTAATGCACAAATAACCAGACGCAAGCTGCTAGAATACACTGGCGAAGTTGGTGTTACCTCAGCGCTGCTCACGACCCTTTCAACGGTCCCCTTTTCCAAAAAAGCTCAAGCGCAAACTCTCCCACAAGGACAAGCCGAATTTAAACACAGCGCTTGCTTAGTCAACTGCGGAAGTCGATGCGCTTTAAAAGTTAAAGTTGAAAATGACCGTATTATTCAAATTGAGCCAGAGCCTGCGGTTAATGAAGCGGAGTTTGGCCAACACCAAATTCGCCCATGCTTACGCGGACGCTCAAACAAATATCGGGTTTACAATCCTGACCGCCTTAAATACCCAATGAAGCGAATTGGTAAACGTGGTGAGGGTAAGTTTGAACGTATCAGCTGGGAAGAAGCGACCCAAATGATCGCAAATGAAATGACTCGTATTCGCCAAGAACACGGGAATGAAGCCGTCTATTATCAATACGGAACCGGCGCCTACTATCATACACAGGGTAGCCCAGCTTGGCATCGTTTGTTAAACCTCACCGGCGGCTATTTAAACTACTTTAACACCTATTCAACTGGGCAGATAAATAAAGCCACACCTTATACTTATGGTAACTATTCCGGTTCCCATTTCACTGAGGTAGAAGACTCAGACCTCGTCGTCTTGTTTGGTCTTAATGTCTCTGAGACTCGGATGTCTGGCGGTGGACAGGTTGAAGAGTTGCGTCGCGCGCTTGAAAAATCTAATGCGCAAGTGGTGATACTGGACCCTCGCTATACCGATTCGGTTATTGCTGAAAATGCGGAATGGCTTCCTATTCGTCCGACCTCTGATGCTGCAGTGGTTGCAGCTCTTGTCCATACAATGATCACCGAGGATCTTATTGATGAAGATAACATCAATAAGTACGCGGTTGGTTTTAGCCGAGAAACCCTACCAGCCTCAGCTCCAGAAAATAGTAGCTACAAAGACTACGTGATGGGCACTGGTGAAGATGGTATCGTCAAAACAGCGCAATGGGCGTCCGATATTTCAGGTATTCCTGCCAAACGCATGCAACAACTTGCCCGTCAAATTGCTAACGCTAAATCGTGCTTTATCTGCCAAGGTTGGGGACCACAACGTCACCACAATGGTGAACAAACCGTACGTTCCATTTTGAACCTGCCGATCATTGCCAATCAGTTTGGCCGCCCAGGAACGAACTCGGGCTTATGGCCTTACGGCAATAAATATGGTGTGCCAAAACTTCCTGCAGGCGAGAATCCGGTGAAAGTGTCAATTCCTGTTTATACATGGACCGACGCCATCGCGCGTCCAGAAACCATCACCTCAAAAACGCACGCATTAAAAGGCGCAGATAAGCTTAATGTCGGTATTAAGATGATTATCAGCCAAGCAAGTAACGTACTTGCCAACCAGCACGGCAATCTCAATGCCACTCGTGAAATTCTACAAGACGAAAGCTTATGTGAGACCATCGTTGTCGTCGACAACCATATGACCGCAACCGCAAAATTTGCGGATATTTTACTTCCAGAAACCACTTATCTAGAAGCGGACGATTTGGTCGACAACTCTTATGCTTCAGGTTCAAACTGCTACATGATTTCCATGGAGAAAACCATCACGCCATTGTGGGAAGTCCGCAGTACCTACGACGTCTGCCGTGATATCGCCAAGCATCTTGGTGTCGAGCAACAATTCTCACAAGGTCGTACTCAGCAACAGTGGATAGAAAAACACTACCAAGATATTCGTAGCCAGCGCACCTATCTGCCTGAGTTCTCTCAAATCAAAGGCAGCGGGATTATTGATCAACACCGCACTCCGAAAAAAGACAGTGTCGCTTATCAAGATTTCTATCAGGATCCTAACGCGCACCCGCTTTCAACCCCATCGGGTAAAATTGAAATCTATTCGGAGCAATTGGTGAACGAGACCTCGGATTGGATCTTACCCGCAGGCGATAAAATTCCGGCTGTTGGGCAATATCTTGAAGTTCCTGATTCACAATCTGATAAAGAAACCCAGAAGAAATTCCCTATTCAGTTAACCGGATTTCATACCAAAGGTCATGCTCACTCAACCTATGCCAGTGTTGGTGTTGTTAAAGAAGCCGTTCCCAACGAAATTTGGATCAATTTCTTAGATGCCGAAAGCAGAGGTATCGCCAATGGCGATATGGTTCGTGTATTTAATGACCGCGGAAGTGTACTCGCAGCAGCTAAGGTGACACACCGAATTCTTCCCGAAGTTGCCGCCCTACCTGAAGGGGTTTGGTCTGTAGTGAAAAACGGCGTCGATATTGGTGGCTGTATCAACTCGCTCACCAGTCACCGTCTATCACCATGGGCAAAAGGTAATCCACAACACACCAACTTGGTCGAGATTGAAAAGGCATAGTTAAATGACACAGTACGGATTTTATATTGATTCTTCTCGCTGCTCTGGCTGTAAAACCTGCCAAGTAAGCTGCAAAGATAAAAACAATATCGATGTAGGTCGCAAGTTTCGCCGCGTTTATGAATACGGCGGCGGTAGCTGGCAAAAAGTGGATAACGCATGGCAACACAACACCATTGCCTACTACGTTTCCATCTCATGTAACCATTGTGATAACCCGGCTTGTGTTGCTGGCTGCCCAACAGGCGCTATGCACAAGCGTGAAGAGGACGGATTGGTATTAGTTGACCAGGATGTATGTATCGGTTGTCGCTACTGTGAAATGCGTTGCCCTTATGGCGCACCACAATATGACCACGAAAAGAAAGTCATGTCGAAGTGTGATGGTTGCCTAGATAGACTTCAACTAGGGCTGAACCCTGTTTGTATGGACTCTTGTCCTCAACGTGCTATCGAGTTTGGTCCCATTGATGAGCTACGAGAAAAATATGGCCGCGACTGCGATATTGCACCACTGCCATCTTCTGAACTGACTCATCCTAACCTCATCATCAAACCGCATGGCAATGCGATTTCCAACCAAGACAGTATGGGCCAATTACAAAACCCTAAGGAAGTGAAACATGCATGAGTTACCTCTGGTCTTTTTTACGGTATTGGCTCAAGCATCTGCAGGGCTATTTATCTTAATGACGTTAAATAAGCTCATCATCAAACAACCAGATGACAAAGCGATGTTTGTTTCCGGTGTGATCAGTTTGGTTATTGTCGGCGTTGCTGGGTTTAGCGCCATACTTCACCTTGGGCAACCATTTCGTGCCATTAATGCCTTATTCGGTACCGGTCGCTCACCAATGAGTAATGAGATCGTTTCTTGTTCTATATATGGCGGGCTGTTGTTTGCTCACTTAGCTGTCAGCTACTTGCGCCCTCAGATGACCAACGCAATTAAAGCAAGTCGAATTGCTACCGCGATCGCTGGCATAGCCTTACTCGTGCTGATCCCGAAAGTGTATACCATTGAAACGATCCCTCAATGGAACACCTCTTACACCATGATCCAAATGTTGCTTGCTGCATTTACGGCGGGTGGCGCATTGGCGATGATTTTGCAGCCAAATCGTATCAACCTCGCCGTGACTGTATTAAGCGTGATGCTCAGTGTGTTTATCCTGCCAAGCTACTTAGCATTTTTAAGCCAAACTGCGCCACATATGCTCGAGCTTGGTATGAGTTTCTGGAACGCTAAATTTGCACTTTATGTTGTTGCGGTTGCACTAGCAGTACTGGCTTATCGCAAAAATTGGATGCCTCTAGCGATTGGCTCTAGCGCTGTACTGATCATCGCCGAACTCTCAGGGCGTATCGCATTTTATGACTTGTGGTCAATTAATATGTAGTCGTTAAGGCGGGTTCGCCCGCCTTACTTTTAAGGAGTTTTATGTCTCAGATCTCTATATTACCGCGCCTTTTGGGTAACCTAATGTTTGAATACCCGAGCAGCGAACGTAATCAAGCCATCCTTAACCAATTAGGTCATATTCCGGTTTTATTTCCATGGGATAACCCTGAACAAATAGCCGCACTCATTTCGACATTAGAAGACACCAAAAACAACCTAAACGACTATGCGTTTTCTGTATTGTTTGAAGGGCAAGGCAAACTCATCGCACCGCCCTGGGGCTCGGTCTATCAACACCGTGAAAATGAAGTTATGGGCGACAGCACCGAAGCGTTTCGTCTATTTCTTGAACACATCGGTATGAATATCGAGATTGGTAGTCAGCCCTGTGATCACTTCGCCATAATGCTTTGGGCGATTGCCTACACACTAGAAAATGAACAGGACGAGGCGTTAGTTGAGCTACTAGAAATTCATTTATTACCTTGGTCAAATCGCTATTTGTCACTACTAAAAAGCAATCAAGACTCAGCGTTTTACGCAGCGGTCTCCGAACTATGTGAACTGTTTTTGAGCCAACTTCAACATCAGCTTCAAGTGACACCACAAGCCAAACAATTATATTGGTGATTTATGCCAGCGTTTAATCCTCAGCGTCGTGCCTTATTTCAAAGGTTAGCCTCTCCAGCTCAATTCGCTCACCAAACCACATTGAGCTTCCCTCGCCCGCCGGGAGCGGTTGAAGAGACGATATTTTTGCAGCGTTGCACACAATGTAAAAGCTGCATAGAGGCTTGCCCAAGTAATGCCATTACGTTAGAACAAGGATACCCAACGCTGCAATCAGCGAATCACTGCACAGGTTGTCATGCCTGTGTGTTAAGTTGCGATACCGGTGCCCTTGAACGTAATGACTTGCTCCTCACCGTGGACCACAACTGTGACCCTGCCGTCGCTGCATACTGCCAAAGCTGTGTAGAAACTTGCCCGCAGCAAGCGATCATGATTAACAGCGGTCAACAACCAACAATAGATACCCAGTTGTGTAACCGCTGTGGGCTATGTGAGAAAGCTTGTGACTTTCAAGCTATTCACTGGCAGCGAACGCAATAACCCATAAATTTAGGCGCGGCTAAGCAATACAATAATGCGATCGGTTGTCCGTTGGAGATTACAAGAAAAAAAGAGAGCAGTTGGATACTGAGTTGAGCTGGCGATGCTTTTACACCGCCACTTTAATCTACTTAATATCAATTTTTTCTTTTATAGTATTATCAGAATCTATAACAAAAGTACTTTTAAGATTATACCCATCTTCAAGTTTATAGTAGACAAAATAAAAATTATTAAACTCTCTAGAAATATTTGATTTTAAGTTTTTGATTAATACGCTAGAAGAACCATCTATATAGTCGTATATTCCATCATACTTGATATACAATTCAAAATTTTTATTTTTATACTTTAAGATTTTTAGTTCGTCAAAAGGTATGACTGAACCATCACTATCTCTCTCTAGTTCATAGTTATATTCAATCTGACTAACACTATCTATAATAGCACTAGATTCATCTATCGCATTAGTGATAGGGATCTCTAATCCACAGACAGCATTTCTATTAACAACACCATTACTTATAATTCGGCTACTATTATAAATACAGGTAATTTTGTCATGTTGATATTTATCGAAAACGAAATACCTTTCAAAACCATTAGTCGAACTATAGAAAAGCGCTTCGCTACCAAAAGCTTTGGTAAGAGAGAAACTAGTGTTAGCGCCTTGATTTAATACATTACTATATATATCACCATCTATAATAATATTATTACCATTTATTTCATATAGATTAAACGCTAAAGTTTTAAACGATATAAAAATCACAATATAATGTAATTTTTTAAAAACAGATTTATTTAATATGTTTATCATAAAAATTTTAAATAATAACCATCAAACAGATATACTTAAAACTTCCGAATTAAGGTATTTACACATTATTGTTAGCTTAGACTTAAAAAACTTTAGGCATAAAACAAGATTTTTAATTCAAAACATATAAAAAGTCAACTCCGTTTGACTTTTTATATAAACAGTAGATTAAATATTTATTCATAATATTGGAAGATATCAACATTCGAGTAAGTTAAATTATCATTGCATTGTGAATAAAAAATTTCGTTACCATTTTTATCCACAGCTAGCCAGCTTTTAGCATCAAATACTTCACTATTACCAACTATATATTTGTAGTTACCTAACGAAAAGTGAACTCTTGTACTATAATATTTATTCTCATCTTCTGTTGCCTCCTGCCTAATCGATTTATATCCAAAGTTAGAATGATTCGCATCATTTGGATAATTTAATTCAATATTGCTTTCGGTACCATACCTATAAACTAAACCTATACTATTTATATTTTTTTCGCTTACTTTTTTTTCATTATTTTTGCTGCATAGAGAAACTATTTTTTTATTATCTAACTGACAACTAAATTGAACATATTCATCTACACTACATAAATTTTTTTTATCGCCCTCCTCCGAATACGTACTAAAAGCGAAAAAATAAGCCATAGAAAATAAAAACAAATTTTTAATTGAAAACATGAATTCTCCATAAATTAGAAAAGTTCTTTCGCCTAGCATCATAAGAACTCGTATGATAGTTAACAACTTCAGTTATCTTATTAACAGTATTTAAATCATGATCGTCTGCGATATCATATAAATACTCACCATCTGAATTTTTCTTGTTTAACCAGAAGAATATCGCAGAGCGTACTGACAATTCGGGATTAGTAGTAATTTCATCTGGATCATTCATAATATTATAATTATTATCCGGCCATTTCTCATCAAGCCAATTTTTAAACTCCTGATAATTAGAACGACCAGTAAGCTGTTTCATTCCTCTACCACGATAATTGTAACCATCGTTAGAATCATAATTACCATTA
Organism: Vibrio olivae; assembly: GCF_042428525.1. Lineage (NCBI taxonomy): Bacteria > Pseudomonadati > Pseudomonadota > Gammaproteobacteria > Vibrionales > Vibrionaceae > Vibrio > Vibrio olivae. The sequence goes on along the minus strand of NZ_JBHMEP010000001.1, from coordinate 859,450 downwards.
CCGATACGGCCATAGTAATAGCAGTTCATTACGATTTTCCTATCTTCTAATGTGTATAAACTTCCATCAGATTTAATGAACCTTCCCTGAGAATCTTTCCCATTTTGAGCATGTTTATCTATGTAAAGGGTACCATCCTCATATTTTTTTCTCCTAGCACTAATAAAATCTTTAGATGTTTTTAATAGAGTTCGACTATAAGTGGTATACTCGTCTAGTCTCAAATTACTGCCAGTCTCTTGCATGACTTGGGCAAAAAAGTGAGTTCTTCGTTCAGGAGTATCCAGTTTATACATTTTAATATTTTCATTTAAGTCGTCTATTATACCTTGGACAAACTCACGCTTACTATCTACCGTGGTGACACTCCAAACTTGTTGCATCATACTAAGTGTAAACTTAAAGCTATTACTAAATAAAAGAGGCCAGAAATAATAAGGTTTTGGTACAACAGTGATGATATCACTGGCATCTTCCATCCAAGTCAACAGCTTCGCGCGTTCTTGTTGTTGGCTGAAGAACTCTTCATAGATGCTTTCAAGTTTATTGTGCCATTGTGAGTCTTGGTATTCCTGCTTTGAAACAAAGCTGCTTTGCAGTATTTCATCCAATGATTTTTTACCGACGACTTTTATCATATCAAGCAAACTTTCAGCGGACTCATTAAACCACTCACTCTGGTGTTGAACAATGAGGTTCTCAAGTTTATCACGCTTACCGTTCAGCCGAGTAATTAAGTCTTTCGTCGTGGTTGGCGCTTCACTGGTGTCACCTTCTTCCGAAGTGAGTGTGACTAATTGTTCAAATAGCGCATTACCTGGTTGAATAGCTCCGTCACTGCTGGTTCCATCAATGGGTGTGGTATTGATATTTTCAAACTGTTCTAAAAAATAGGCTGGTGGAGTATCAAGCGAGAACATTTCGATATGCACAACATCCTCAACTTGTTTGGTTCCATTAGGATCTTGACTGAATTCATTCAGCGACAAAAATCCTAAAGCCTCACCCGCTTGTACTGAAATGCGAGTATCGACTTGTGGTGAATCAGGCTTTTTCTCAGCCACCACCACACCTCCACGTTGAATAGTTTCGGCCAACATCCATTCAGGCTCAGTTTGTGGTACCGGTTGGATATAACCCGCTTTATCTAAGAATTCAAAACGCGTGCCTTCTTCAAGCCCCGCCCCCGAAGCTATCCATACTTCCTTTCCGACTAAACTTTCATTGCCGCTGGGTACAGACAATACTTTACACCGGATCATCGCATGAGGTACCGAACCTATCGTAAAGCTCTGGTAAGTATCATTATCAACATCCAAGTATTCAAATTCAGTGCCGCTGGGCAGAGCCATTTTTGTTTCTAGTTGGTCGGCATGAGGTTCACCACTACTTGTACGAAACGTTCGAACATTAATGCCGGTAGGCTCTTCCATTTTAAAACGTGAAGGTTTGGCATTCGCACCTATCGCACTGGGTGGCGCTAAATGCATATATAGGGTATAGAACGTAAAGCTCGCAGTGGAACCTTCCGTTGGGTCAGAAAATTCATGTTCAAGCAAAACAAAGTTATTGCTGAGCTTGAACTCTTTTCCTAAATAACTTGTGACAACGTAATCGTCGCTAATTCTGTAAGCAGCAACCTTTCCGGGCAACATTGCTTGCACAGCGCGCAAGTTTTTCCCCCAAGGGAAAGATTGAGAGTTGATATGCACACCGCCGTGCCAACCATGCCCAGCACTTAGCAGATAACGTCCTGAAGTACTCTTATTAAGATCTTGTTTGAACTCGGTAAGTGAAGCATAGTCCGAGCCATCGCGTTTTAAGATTGGAAATACTGCATTCATAAAACGCCCTCTTAATCAGAAAATAGATCTTTGAAAATCACAAATGGTGGTCGATTTGGATTATGCGCCTTGGTATAAACAATGGTGCTAAATTCTCCAGAGTTGGTCGCAAATCCTGATTCCCCCGTACGATTAACAATCGCGCCTTCCGCCATGCTGGCAATATCGGCTAAATTAGACGCAATCTGCTCAAAGATCTGGCCGAAAATATCAGGTAAGAGGTTACCCAATGTTTTTGTGGCATCACGATAGGTTGCGAGTCCCGTTTCGAGAACACTTAAACCACGCGTTTGAGCTTGCATCTGCATATATTCAAGGCGAATATCAAGGTCAGCAATGAGGTCGCTAATAAAACCACAAAGGGTATTATTTACCTCTTCCCAATCGAGATTTTGAATATAGTTAAGTGTGTTTCCGGTACCGAGCAAACGCAGTTTGGCTAATAACTCTGCAGGCGGTTCTGCGCTATCGGCTTGGGCAAGTAAACGAATAATATTGCCTTGAGGGTGCGCCTGCTCAAACAGTTGCTCAAGCAAAGGCTGATATTTTTCCAACGTTTCAGTGTCATCTAACGAATGATTTAATGCCGACACAAACGCAAAAGCGAAATCTTTTGACTGATTACGACTCACAACAAATGGCGCCGTAATTCGGCTTTGTTCATAAACAATATCGCGGAAATCATCATCAGTAAGCTGAGGAGAAATCAAAATCCCCCAATCATTGCTAGCCGCCACACTGATGTCCCAAAAAGGGGTGCGATACCCCGAGACGTAAGTGCAGAATGTTTGGCTATCTTCATAGGTTTCGGTCGGTTGATTGATAGGAAGCGAAGCATTTGCAACGTAGTCATCGCTCGATTCACTGAGCACCAAAATACACTCTGCGGGGGAAAGCCCGCTCACCGAACCTTGGCCGTTGGCATCAAGGGTTCCACTGCCAATCACGCCACCGCTTGCATCGCGCAGTTCAAAAGGTGCATTGGCATAACCAGCGCCATTTGGATAACGACAAATCAGATCAATGGTATAAGTGCCTTCTTGCTCCTCGGTAACCGATACCGATGGATTCTGCACCCCACCTAAACACATCGTATTGGCTTTATTCATGGTCATTTGATCGGATAAGCGGCATACGCCTACCCCTTCAAATTTAACCGTGGCAGAGGCTGAAATAAATTCCGCTTCGGCTTCAATAGTGCCCGACGATTGCCCCATTTTATCGCCTGCTGCGTCACCAGTACTTTTCGCAAACTTGCTACCTTTAATCGCAACACTGTTGCCGCCATCCATTGTAATACTGGTAGTGCCATCAGCGAGATCGGCCGATTTCGCGTTGTTGCCATAGGGGATCGGGACAACAGGTGGCCCACATTGTGTTTTACACACATCCGGTAAAGTTGCATTGGCTTCGCCGCCGGAGCCTTGATGCACGACACTTAAGCCGTTGGCATTCACTGTTACACCCATCGCTGATCCACTTAAAGTTGAGATGATAAAAATAGTAAAAGAGATTGCCGAAACAATCCCTCTTAATCGCTAGTCATAATAACTATTCAGCCTGTCGTTTTATCTAACCTGTTCAAAATTGAGTCAGCCTCAAGAATTTCTGAACCGTTATTGATAAAAGATTAACTACTGGTACGCATTGAGTAAGTCTTGAAATTTCAAATCAATCACCACATACGTTACCGCATACATCGCCGCAAAAATTAACGCGGTTACCCCCAAAGTGAACTTGGGGGAAATCACTTTCTTAAGCGGTTTCTTTAAATACTTGGCTTTAAGATTAACAAGCGACACTTTTTCCTGTTCTGCTAAACGATCATCGCGAACTAATCGATAAATTGTGTTACCGATGTCGGCCAGCTTTTCATTTCCTCGTTCTTCCCGCCCATATTTACCTTGGAAACCGAGTTGTAACAACAGGTACAAAAATTCAATCACATAACGATATTTGCGCGGATCCGCTTTAAGCCGTTCAAGAATAATAAAGAATTTGTCACCACCCGATGTTTCATTGTGAAACTCCGACAATAGACTGTTTTGACTCCAGTTACTGTTCGCCCCCCACTCTTGGCGCAAAACTGACTCATCAATCGCAGCGCATAAGCAGTAACGGATAACCAAAATCGAGGCGCGATCAAGTTCCATTTCGTTCAGTTTGCGCTCACCCTTACGGATTTCATGAGCAACCTGTTCACGAAATGGCATTGGATCATCAAGCCAAGGAATAGAGGACATACAAGACAGGCTAGCGATTAACCAGGTGAATTGGTCAACAAGTGGGTTAACCCCCATTTTGTCGATTTCTAAATCACGGACCGAGATATTACGGGATAAATCAGGCGCCGGCATGACCTCCATCGGTTTGCCGGGCTCAGGTTGGAATAAGACGACAGTGACATCGTTATCGGCGTAACTCATAAGCGTACAGCCCACAACTGTAGTGATAGATTCGCAAAATCACCGGCCACATGAACAGCAATCGCGGCACTATCTTTAAGCGCTGCCCACTCATCACTTGCCTTATCCAATTCAAAGTACGTGTAACCGGCATGATATGGCAAAGCACGTGGTACCACTGGCATCGGTTTAATTTCAATACCTGGCAGCTGCAAGTTAATAAGGTCACGAATGTTATCGATCGAACCAATCTTGGTTTGACTCACAAATTGAGTATGCAGAACATCCAGCGTAACGTCTGCCTTAACAGCAAGGATAAACGTCGTGGACTCCACAACCTTACGGTCAGGAATTGCGGCGGTGCGAATGCCGTAATTTTGATCTTTCAGCGTTAGCGGGATCGCTCGTTGTTCAGACATCACACTCAAGGTCATTTTCGCGCTTTCAAGTGTAGTGGTTAAACAACTTGTAAGGTCACCATGGTTATATTTAGTAAACTCTGTCGGCCTGCGGGACGCGGAACACAGTGTTGATAGTTCGCCCTCGGCTTGCAGCAAAATACGATAGAAAGACTCAGGGTGAACCCCCTCTACGCTCGCAAAATGCCAAAACAAAGGTTCATAACGGTTTAGTGCTTGCAGCAGCATGAAATCAGAAACAGAAGACACACCTTGCTGGTCAACCACCCCTAAACGCTGAACAATCGACTCAGCTCGGTGCTTGAGCATAGAAGCAAATTCAGTGGTGTACTTACTTAGCACGCTTGAAGCATGGATATCTAGACAAGTGGGAATAAAGCTATCATCGAGAATCACGCTACCATCAGGTTTGACTTCCGATATTTTCAAAATAGGAATCGAGGTATACGCACTTTTATCTTCATGATCATAGAGCAGACAAAAATTAAGCTTACCCACTGAAATACTGGCAATGTCTTCACTGTCATAGCAGGAGTCGACAGCTTCTTGCGCTTCAATTTTATAACGTGCACCATCCTTCTGGCTGCCAAATAGCTCAGCGCGTTCAGAGGGAAGCGGACAACATAAATACACCACTTTATCCGTGATAGACGGGTCAACATCGCGAACTTCTGGAAGCTCCGCCAATAAAGGCAACTCAAATGGGGTGCGATCTTGAAGGACACCTTCAGCGCGAGTAATACCAATTTTGCCTAAGGCCAATAATTCTGCGTTGATTTCAATACGCTTAAGTCCCCAATGCAGAGGGGAACTGTTTGCGTTGAGCATGCCCGCCATTTTACCTTGAGAGCGGTCGAGTTGCTGGAAGTGCTGCGGCTTCATGAACATGCCGTCTTGCCAAACAACTGGGTTGTATAAAGACATGTGGTGATCCCTTAAAAATACGTCTGTTCTATGCCGCGACTTTTATCGGAAGATAACTCGCTGCCTTCAACAATTAATCTCAAAAAATATTCGGTTTTTTCATCAACCAGTTCAACTTTGCGCCATGACGAGCCATTAATCTCACGAAACGCCACCGAAAATCCGACGGCACGAGTATCAGGAGATAACTCAATTGTCTGTTCAATGGTATCGCCTGGCTTGAGCTGGAATTCATAACGTTTGATGTACTCATCGCCAAGTGCCGCTTTGTCGTTATCAAACAGAGCAAAGAAATCGAGGCTTCGAAAAAGAACGGGCGATGTTAATTCATGAATGCGTAAAATGACGGGAGAGGATTCCCCGCCCTCACGAACGTTGAGAACATCAGAAGCCTCGATCACTAATTCAATCGAAGATGTTTCAGGCGTGATTCCCGTAGATTCTTTCATTTGATCCCACACTGCGCATCCGCTGAGCGAGGAAACCATTAATGCGATAAGCGCACTACGCATGTTTTTCTTGAACAATTTTTTCATAGTTTTCTTTGATCAATTTCTTTACAGAATGGTCGTTAAATTTAAGGCGGTTTTGATCATAATGAGCGGTATAAGCGCTCCAAAGTTTTGATTTAGATGCAAACTTTTTATTGTTGCTAAAATCATGTTCAAATTTTTTCGGCTCACAGGCATTAATCTGTTCAACCAAGAAATCGCTAATCGCGCGTTCATATAACACGCGGTGATCAGAAAGTTCATCGAGCATCTGCTCAATCAGTTCATGAGGTGCAAGGAGTTTTTGACTGCTTAGAGTTAACATCAGCTCTGTCAAATTGGCTGTCGTGTTTTGGCTTTCGCCATCTTGCTTCAATGTCTCTACGTCATTGAGCTCTTTTTGTAAGCTGTCCATACAGAGACGCAAACACATTCCCATGTGTTTAAAAAACTGCTCATCTTGCTGCACAAGTTCGGGCGCTGAGATTCCTAATCCTTGAAAAAACGCCTCGCTCATACCTAAAGGGCCTGAAGTAGGCGGTGTCTCGGTATGAATCGTTGTCGGCTCGACGTTTACTGATGGCGTAACGCTCGCTTCTGATGACTCCGCTTGATGCTTAGGTTCAAATGGCAAAGTGACTTCTTCCCAGCTCTGAGTTGGGGCTCCAGTTTGAACGGTTTGTTGCGCCGCCGCCTTTACGGTATGTGCGGCCTGGTGAGCCTCAGCGTTAAATGATTGCGCATTGGGCTGTTTTTCTGCATGAGGCGCAGGCTCAACAAACACCTTCTCTTGCGGCGGGTGATTGTCAGTGCGGGGAGGCGCAGACGCTGTTTTCTCGGCACCTAACCAATCTTCAGGAATCAGGTTCGGGATATCAAATTCGGAATCGATACTAAAGCTATCATCAACGATTTGACGACGATTATCGATTGGTTCTGCAGGCTGAGGCTTACGATGCTCTTCATCTTGAATCAAGAAATCATCATCGCGCTGCATGGAAAAATTGAGGTGTGTGATAGGGTCTTGCCCATCAATTTCATCAGGTTTTGTTTCCATAAACAGATCTTCTAGAGACCCGACTTGCTGCTCCTCTTCAACAACAGGCTCGCCTAGATTCACTAACGGGTCACTTGAATCACGTTCAGGGGCAATATCTGCGGCTATATCTTGAGCCAGCGCGATTTGCTCAAACACAACGTGCATTTCATATTGTCCAAGGGTAACAGCATCCCCTTCATAAAGTGACACAGGTTGATTGCGTAGGACTTTATTGCCATTAATTAGAATGCCGTTAGTGCTGACATCACTAATGTAATATGTATCCCCATAGACGCTAATCAAGCAGTGCGTACCCGAAATAAACCGGTTATGGTCAGCAAGTGTTAATGTACAGCTTGGATTGCGCCCAATCGAGCCTCCTTCTTCTGGCATCTCAATATGCTTAGAGCCGGTATACTCTTCCGGACATTTGGCGATGGTTAAAACAAGCTGATTTAATCTCATTGTTGACCTCTAGAATACCAACGAAACAGACAGTTCGACGCCACCCAACCCATCGTTGAACACGGGTGCGATGTAAGAAGCTTGAGGAATAAGTTGAACATGTGCGTTCGGATTACTGCCCAGTTTAATCACCATTCCGGCAGTCACAACCGCACCCACTTCAAACTGAGAAACGTCTTCCAATTGGTCACCATATTTGTAGCCGTCTTGGTCAACAACCCAGCGGTTAGAATATTGAGAATACGCAAGGGATACACCTGCACCGATATAAGGCGTAAACAGTGTCCATGTCCCAATCGCATACTGGGGAACGACACGCAGTTCATAGTTTGTGACTTCCTGATATAAACCATTCATTGGTGCGTCTACTTCACCATTGAGATAATTTAAGCCAAACCACCAACGCCAGCGATTATTGTTTTCGTCTAATGGACGAGTATGAACGAGGCCAAAACGCGTCATATCTTGTTCGCCACTTTCGCCTTCGTCATATTCAATGCTTTCGACACTGAAAAGATTATAAGAAATACCGTATCGTTCGCCTTTCGCGAAACTAACTGTAGAAAAAAGACACATAAGTGATAGCGCGCCAATTTGGCTTGGTTTGAGCATCGTTTCCCTCGAAGAAAAGTCTATTCCGAATAATAAAACGCGAAAGATACCAAGCTATTGGACATTTTCAACATGCTGTAAAGCACATCGAGCAAATACTGCAAAAAGACTACTTAAGACGTGAATATAACTATAACTTTAGTTATATAGCGATAAAACAAACTAATGATAAGAAAGACAATAACAAACGCCGACCTAGTTACACAAATGTAAATAGAACCGATGTTTTATTAACACAACACAAACTATCGCTCTATTTTTTATCCTTTTTAATCTGCCAGAAAACCAGCTTAAAACGCTCATTATTTAAACAAAATAAGCCATTACAGCATTACATCCTTCAGAGAGACCATTTTATGCAAAATATTTAAATAAAAACATAAAAAATGGAATAAACATCAAACTTAACTACCTTTTTAGATAATACCATTCGGTATGTAATGTGATGCATATCACACTTAGTTAAAATACAACAAACGAGGGCAATTTTTTTGTTCAAATTAAACTTTTTAACTATAAAATCCTTCGCAAAATAAATATAAAAGCTAAAACCTTAAATTATAAAACTATAAATTAAGCCTAAAGGTTTAGGCATGCATATCAACCATTACATTGTAACTTTAGTTGGATCTATTCAATATGTTCTTTACTGATTTTGCTAGAAGGCCTATTAGCGATACTAGCCCTTCTGGTGATAACCCTAATAATTTGGAAGAGTTTGACGAAATCAAACGTCAAATAAATAACCTGAGTAAAGTTACCGGGTCTGTCTCTTGGAAAAAAGTTCAAACTCTTTCAAAGAAAATTCTTGTCAGCGACAGTAAAGATTTTCGATGCAGCTGTTATTACACCGTCGCAGCTATGCACAACGATGGTTTAAAAGGTTTTGTCGAAGGCTTACACTCTCTGCTTGATCTGTGTGTCGTATATTGGCACTCCGCCTACCCCGATCCAAGCAAACCCAATGCTCGTATCGGTGCGATGGAGTGGCTAATAGAGCATGCTGATAAGCGGCTGAAAAAAATCAATATTTCAGAAGATCACCTTCCCCTCCTTGAGGCTGGCCACCGTGTCTGCCTAAGTCTGGAGGAAGAGCTTCGTCTCCATTACGGAATTAAGGCGCCTTCATTCGGGGGGATTCGTCGTGAGCTGATGCAACACATCGAGAACCTGAAAGACAAGCAAGCAGAAAAAGAACGTCAGGCGAAGAACAAAGCGGTCAAAGTCGAAATTATGAAGCCGGCAACACCTCAACCTGCGACCCCACCTAAAACAGCCACACCAACAAAAAAAGAACATGAGAGCCGTTCCGCTATTATCACTATATCAGCGATGGTTATTGCGTTATTTGTTATTGTGAGTTCTTATTTTATTTACCAAAACCACCAACTTAAATCACTAAAGACAAATATCGAATCTGGCTCTATACATCAAATCGAAGTAATAACAGATAAGTTATCCGTCGAATACAAAGATTTTAAAGACGATATTAAGCCACTGCTTATTTCTCGTCTTAATAGCTTAATGAATGGTTGGCAACGTTCGCCTTTAAAAGTGACACAAATGGACAGCCTAGGAAATATTCTTGATAACGTAGTAGCGTTATATCCAGACTCGTCTAGTGCGTTAAAACTTAATCAAGAATTTTACCAGCAGCGTCGTAACATCGAAGTGCAATATTCTAATTTGCACAAACAATTTACAAACGCTCGTACGGTATTTGCCAATGTCATTGCAAATAGTGCGGATAATGAAGCTAAAAAAGCCTATCAATATAGCAACACCCTTTTTCCTTTGTTGGGGCGAATTGAGTATTCAGAAAAATCACAAAACCTTGAAGAGCTAAATCGTTCTCTTGAACTATTGAATATTTATCTGCACAAGATAAATCAAGTTCAGCATGCTCTCGAAACTACAAAACAATAATTAGACAAATAAACGCAACAGGCTTATGTTAAAAAATAAACTCTTCCGCAATCCAGTGTTTTTATCAACACTGGTAGCCATTATCTTTGCGTCGATTTTAGCAGCAATATTTATATTTTGGCTGACTGATCTAGACAAACTGTATCTTTGGGCCGGTCTCGGTGTCATTGCTTTATTCTATGTCGTTTTCCAGGTAACTCTGTGGGTTAAAAAACGCAAAGGCAATAAAGCGCTAAAACTTGAGACCGAAGAAGAAGCGCTTTCTATGGTGATAAGCCCCCTGTTAAGTAAGTCTGGGAAAAAACCGATTTATCTACTTTTAGGGAACAAAGGCGCCGGAAAAGTTCAGTTTCTGACTAACTCCAACGCCATCAAACCAATGGACAAAAGCCGTACCGCAAAAAACGACTTCTTTGAATGGTATGAGTCAGATACGGCAATTTACCTTAAGCCTGATCAGCGTCTCGTATATCAAGAAGTATCAAGTGCCGATGCGGCACTTTGGGATACATTGGTTAAAGAGGTGATTCGACACCGCCCAAGAAAACCGTTTGCTGGCAGCTTGTTCTTTATCGACTTTGAGTTTTTGATCGTCAACGAAAATGAACAAGTCGAATACACGCTCACTGCCCTGCTTGACCGTCTTGAATCGATAGGCAAAGAGACTTCTTCCGCTCTGCCTATTTATCTGATCATGTCTAAGTTGGATAAATTGGAAGGGTTTAAAGAGTACGTTCAATTCAGCCCATTAAAAACAAGCATTGAGTTTCTTTCTATCCCACTGAAAGAAGCCAAAGGTGCGGTGACTGACTATTACGAAGACAGCTATCAAAACTTGGTTAGAGTCATGGAAACCAACGCCCTAGACTCTTCGACCAACACAACCAACGTTGATGAAAAACAAGCTATTTTGGCATTTCCAAAGCAATTTGAACTGTGTAAATCGGAAATCGGCTCTTTAGTGGAACGTATCTCGTCAATCAATCGTGGTCACTATTATTTTGATATTCGTGAAGTGTTTTTCTGCTCGAGTATTCAAGGCGGACGCAAATATAATTTGCTCGCGAAAAGCTGCAGCAATTACTTCAATTTGCCAATCATTGCTTCGGAGCATACTCATTTATCAGAAACGCCGTTCTTCACACGTTTTCTGGTCGATTCGCAAATTCTTCCTGAAGCGGATTTTGCAGGCGAAAACAAAGCTTACCTTCGTAAGTTACAGCGTAAGAGCCGTGCAACCATTGTCTTTGCCGCGATGTTTATTGCAGGAAGCGCGTATTTCTTTGTCGATACTCTCGGCAGTAATATACGTGTAATTAACACCTTAGTCGGTGTCGACACGGTTGATAGCGGTGATAGCGCGACCAAATCCTTTAATGAAGAGCTGGAAAGTGCGTCTGTCTCTGTGCAATCGGCTTACGAGGGCTGGCTAAGCGGTAATACCGCATTGGACAACGAAGTTGTCTCTTTAAAAGTCAGTCGATTAGAAGACAGTACGAAAATTGCCTATCGCGCGCTTATCGACCAGTTGTCAAACAAGCTGATGCCTTTGATTGAAAAGGGTTATCGCATCGAATTGGCAAACAACCAAGATAACCTAAGCCGCTCTTTGCCGCTGCTCAAAGGTTACTTGATGCTCAAGGAATCTAAGAAACGTGACGTTAAGTTTTTGCGCAAGCAAACGCTGCAAGTCCTTAACGCCTTGAGCTCAAACCCAGAAACCGTCACCAAAGTGATGGACTACTTGGATGCCTATCTACGCACGTCATTTGATTCGGTTGAAATCAATATGGACATCGTGCGTGCAACACGTCGTTCTCTGCTTGCACATTCGAATGTTGATTTGGTTTACGCACACCTACTTCAACAAGCCAGTGACATCGATTTAGGCACGTTAGATATGCAGCGCGTCGTCGGCTTTGACTTCTTCAATATTTTTGATGACCAAGTCGATAATAACCGCTTAGAAGTCAGTAAAGTGTATACCGCTACCGGATTCAGTACCTTCTATCGTCCTCGAGTTGACCTCATGTCGGAACAAGTGATTGCCGACAACTGGGTTTTGGGCCTATCCAACAATGTGGTACCGACACCGGAAGAGCAAGAAGCGTTTAAGCAGCAAGTTCGTAAAAAATACACCGACGACTACATCACCTATTGGCGTAATGCGCTGAGCGAGTTGAAAGTCAAAAAATACGATACTGTGGGTGATATTACCAATGCGATTGACCTGATTTCAGGCCCATCTTCACCAATGACCACGGTTCTTAAGCAAGTGTTCAGCAACACCCACTTTACACGTGATGAAAGCCAGGACGCCCTGCTTGCGAAGGTCAAACCAAGCTTAACGGATGCCATTGAAGAAGTGACAGACCAAGCTGAAGAAGTGGTTCAACCTGACTACGTGTTAATGCAGCGAGTTGAAAAGGCTTTCCATAACCTCAACCAACTGCAGGTCAGTGAAACATCGGATACCACATCACCTTGGGAAGAAACCGTTACTGCACTGAGCCAAGTCCGAAACTACATGAAAGATATTGCGGACTCGCCAGATCCTCAAATGACGGCGCTCACCGTTGCCCGCCAACGTATTAGCAGCACGGATGCCGACCCATTGATTCGCTTAAAGCAAATAGCCGATCGCTCACCAGAACCGGTTCGTAGCTGGCTGCTTGCTGTCGTCAATCAAAGCTGGTCTGTGATCATCAAAGAGTCTTCTCGCGGCATTCAGACTCAGTGGTACAGCCAAGTCTACAGTAAGTTTAAAGAACTTGGCCTTGGTAAATATCCCTTTGATCTGAAAGCAGAAAAAGAAATTTCTCTAGAAGACTTTGAGTTGCTGTTCGCCTCTGGTGGTATTTTGGATAACTTCATTAAAGAGAACTTTGCTCCGTTCTATGACACCAACCTATGGCGTCCAAAACGTCTAGATGGCGAAACGATGGGACTGTCTCAGGAAGTCTTGGTCCAACTGCGCAACTACAACGTAATTCGTGATGCTCTGATCAATAAGAGCACCAATAAAGTATATATCCCGTTCAGTGCTGAAGTGATGGATATGGACTCAAGTGCAATGCGTGCCAATATTCAAATAGCAGACGCAAGCTTCAATTATTTCCATGGCCCAAGCCGTATTCAAGAACTGCAATGGCCACCCAAAGACGGCAACTTCAAGATCAGTATGACCATTCAGGACGTCACTGATGAAGGTACACAGCATGTCTTAGATAAGAATGGACAATGGGCGATTTACCGCTTGTTTGGTGACTCAACACTCACCAATACGCATAACGGCAGCTTTACCAGTGATATTCGTATTTCTGGCCGAGATTTGCGTTTACGTATTACCCCGCATGCGCAAACCAACCCATTTACATTGGAAGAGTTATATAACTTCACTCTTCCAGAAAAAATCGAACAATAACAACACTATACTAAAAATAACGCAAAGGCAGGACTATGATGTCAAATATGAATCTTCAAGGTTTAGATAAATTGGATCGCAAGATACTTTCTAACTTGCTTTCTAATGGCCGTGAATCTATCGCCAATTTATCTCGTAACATTGGTTTGTCACGAACGGCAGTGGCTGAACGCATCAACAGGCTAGAAAAAACCGGTGTAATCAAAGGTTACACCGCTCAAATCCGAGTCGAAAATGAAGGGCGCAAAGCCGCCAGCTATTTGCTGATCTCTTGTGAGAAAGGCAAAAAAAACGAAGTGAGCAATGCGCTGAAGGAACTGCCTGAAGTGCGTCTTACCAGTATTGTTGGGGGTAACTACGACATTATTTCGTTAATCGAAGCGCCAGATCTTCAATCGATTCACCGCTTATGTAACGAGATTGAATCGTTTAACGGCATCAAATCGATTAATACCACGGTGGTTTTGCATCAACCGATCAATCGTTAACCATTGTTTCGACACGCAAAAAAGCCGCTTCTCCCAGCGGCTTTTTTTATTAATTTTATTCCGCCCTCAAGGCGCTAGATACTACCAATCACTTTGATCTTCGCATCACCCTCTTTGGCTTGTCCTAGCCATAACGTTTGCCCCAGTTTATTGCCCTTGCCCTGTCCTAACTGATTGTGGGGAATCGTATCGAGGTTAACGGTCAGCTTGAGATCCCAAGACATCGGGTCACGCAAAATAAACTGCATCAACCCAGTTAATGTTCGGTGTCCGTCACCTCCGTTTGAAAAGGTCACGAACGTATCGAAATCAATATTATCGATACACACATTAAACTTACCGTTTAAGTCCGCAATACTCTGTCCTAAGTGCAAATTTTGCCCCAAAACGCAGTTGGCACGATTTAGACGATTACGCTGACGCTCATCAATATTAACACGGCGATACACCCACTCTTCGATACGGACACTTGGTAGCGAGAAATAGTGCGCAACGATACCAGAAATCAGCTTAGGAGAGCGTGTTCGCGTCGAGAGCTGACCAACGTAGGATAAAATTTTCGCCCGATCGAGTTCAGAGGCAGACGTTTCCTGAATCACTTCAGACAAGCCCGCTAGGTGGAGAATACGCCCTGAAAAACGATCATTTGCCCCGCTTTGATATTGAATATGATAGCGGTATTTTTTCCACACTCGATACAACAAAGAGATATGTCGATTATGGAAAAAATCGAAGAAGTCTTTTACCGGGTTATCGTCTTCATCACGCCCTGCGAGTTTCTCCGTGTACGACGCCGGTAGTGGTGAACTTGAGCCGTGAAGCCCCAAGAAGTTGGTTTCAACCCGAGTATAACTGCGACCATCGCGTTCCATATGAACGATATAATCCATATCGCTTTTAGGAAACGATAAATTTGGCGACACGCTAAATTCAATGAACTCATGGTGAAAGTATTTATTCTCACCCACGGCGACAAACTGATTATCGGGTTCATACTGGTAGTGCTTCTCCAGCAAGTGCACTGCTTGGAAGAAACTAAACTCATGGGTTTTAGAAGTTAATGCACCAATCATAATACTGTCTGCTGCCCAGTTAAGCTTTCCCACTGGTAAACTTCACCACTGGCTTCATCAAACACTTCTAGCTCAGTAAACGAGTTCACACTCGAGTACAAGCGGATAAACTCATTGAGAACGTTACACATTAAGAACATGTCACCTTCATTGACGAAATAGGTCGAATTGGTGGTGAGCTTGAACTGGTTGCCGCGAATCGAAACCCCGCGAAATACGCGATCAATGGGACTCATTTGCGAATCTCTTATGCCATCTAAGCGATGAATCGATGCTCGGTGCGCTTGACGGTCAACGCGAGAATGAAAATCGTAAGTGGAGAGTAAGACTTTCAATACGTCGATGTTCGCGAGCGATAAATAGTTCAGTGACATATTGGCAATGAGCTGCCATTGCAGTTCACCATTCACTTGAGGGCTCACAGATTGAGTCGGCTTAGTGATATTACTGAAGGTCGCATAGGTCGGGGATTTATGTGTCGTGTACACAATATCACCCACGGATAGGCGCTCAGCAAGGTCAGCGTTGCTGCATTTGAGCTTCATCAATACCGTTTCAGTCCCAAGCTCGGCAACATCGCCATTATGAGTGTGGAAAGAGATATAGCGCTCTAACCCTCGCCCACTGATACGCTCAGCCACTTTGGATTTATAAAACTCACGCTTATCACGTTGGTTAATTTGGTGTTCAAACGACTCAAATTCAATCAATGCTTTTCGGCGCCGCTCATCTTTACTCCAGCTTTCCACTGCATCGATGGAGTACACTTCATAGTGTTCTTGGTTGGTACTTTGTGGGCGGACCTTATATTCATTGCGGCGATGCTCCAAACGGATTGGGTCACCGTCTTTCTCAAATAAGTTCACCGCAGGCGTACAATTAAGACGAAGATGCTTATCTTTGAGCACCACTTCAGAAGGCAAAGCACGATTAAAGCAAAAGGTCATTTTCAAGGTCGAACGTTGCGGAATGCCTTTTAACCACTCAAGCCCTGTGACATCAAAGAACATGAATTTGTCGGGTAATGAGAAAAACTCTTGCAGCAAGCGGTACCCTGAAAACGAATTGGCGCCGTAAGGAAGAATCGCTTCTTTTTCCCCAAAGCCCACCGCTTTCACTGCATCCGGTCTGAGTTGATGAACATAACCGCCACCAACGTCCAACTTAATGTGATCAAGATACTTAAACAGCCACAAATACAGCGAGCGTGTAATATGCAGTTCACCGTGGAGGTGAAAGCGTAAAGAGTCCATACCGATTCGACTAAGCTCAAGGCCGTTTTCCGTCGACAAGGTAACATCGACACTGGAACTTGTCCGACTATTGCTCTGATCGATTTGGTTAATTTGCAGAGGGTAGAGGCTGACATCATAACAGGTTTGGAATAGACACTGTGTGCCTTCGACCTGCTCACTGGCCATCTCTGCCCCGCGTTTAATGACGGTTTTTTCAGTCACACTGCCGGAGTGCGGTTTGAGTTCACTGATGCACATCGACGGGATGGAACGCATGTAGTGAGGCCACAACAGAGTCATCAATGATTGCGTGAGCTCAGGTAGCTCATCGTCTATTTTTTCGCGAATTCGCCCGGTGAGAAAGGCAAACCCTTCAAGCAGACGTTCCACATCCGGATCAAACGTGCCGTCAGACAGGAAATGCGTTAGTTTAGGGTGATATTTAGCAAATTCAGCGCCCGACTCACGAAGATAAGTCAGCTCATCTTGGAAATACTTACTGTTACTCAAACCGTTACCTACTAGACGTTAAATTGACCATCGACACCCATATAGATATCAATCGACATCGAGACCTTGCCCCCGTTATGGAATACTTCAGCCAAAATGCCGAATCCGAGTTGCAACGGGTTATGGTGATCTTCGCGATAATGAACGTCGATATTACGTAATCTCGGCTCATAGCGTTCGATGGTGGTGCGTATATTTTGCTGAATATTTCGCACTAAGTTGGTGTTGTTAGACAACACATCGTTAAAATCAGGTAAGCCGTAATCGCCATCAATCATGGCGTTTCCGGCGTGGGTATTAAGAAGATCGGCGAGATGAATATGAATGGATTCTATGAGATGTTTGTGTGACACCACTTTGTCATAACTGTTTTTGGGTTCACCCAATTCAATACGTTCTAATAGACGATAACCTTTTTCCATACTCGGCTCTTACTCTATGCGATTGCCACCGCAACTTAACCCGAAAAAGCGACCAACTTCGAAAAGACTGGCCGCCTATGTTTTTACTTTGAATTACTGATCCAGTTTACCAACTAGAGACAGATCAAAGCTTGCACCCATGTATTTGAAGTGCGGACGAACAGACATTGATACTTTGTACCAACCTGGATCGCCTTCAACGTCAGACACTTCCACTTTCGCTGCGCGAAGCGGACGACGACCACGAACTTCCGCTGGCGGGTTCTCTTGGTCAGACACGTATTGACGGATCCATTTGTTCAATTCGCTTTCTAGGTCAGAACGCTCTTTCCAAGAACCGATTTGTTCGCGTTGTAGCACTTTAATGTAGTGAGCAAGGCGGTTAATGATGAACATGTAAGGAAGCTGAGTACCCAACTTGTAGTTCATTTCCGCTTGCTTACCTTCAGGCGTATTAGCGAAGACTTTTGGTTTTTGTACTGAGTTTGCAGAGAAGAACGCCGCATTGTCAGAACCTTTACGCATCGTTAGCGCAATGAAACCTTCTTCAGCCAATTCGTACTCACGGCGGTCAGAGACCAAAATCTCTGTTGGGATCTTAGTTTCGATTTGACCCATAGATTCAAAGTTGTAAACCGGAAGGTCAAATACTGCGCCACCACTTTGCGGACCAATGATGTTTGGACACCAGCGATATTTAGCAAATGATTCACTGATTTTTGATGCCATCGCGTACGCCGAGTTACCCCAAAGGTAGTTATCGTGGCTGTCTGTTACCATCTCATCGTAGTCAAACGCTTTGATTGGGTTATCTTCCACAGAGTACGGAGTACGTAGCATAAAGCGTGACGTACACAGACCAACGTAACGTGCATCTTCGTGTTCACGGAAACCACGCCATTTTGTATACTGAGGGCCTTCAAACACTGACTTGAGATCTTTCAAGTTTGGTAAATCTTCGTAGCTGTCTAGGCCAAAGAACTTAGAACCCGCAGATGTAATAAATGGTGCGTGTGACATTGCGCCAACGTTCGCCATGTATTCCATCAATTTAATGTCTGGTGTGGTTGCCGCAAGTTGGTAGTCACAGATAACGGCGCCTACAGGTTTACCACCGAACTGACCGTATTCACGCGTATAGATTTGCTTGTAAAGACCAGATTTCACGACTTCAGGCGCATCTTCAAAGTCATCAAGCACTTCATCTTTTTTCGCTGAGATCAATTCAATCTGAATGTTCTCGCGGAAATCGGTATGGTCAACAAGGTATTTCAGACCACGCCACGTTGACTCAACCGCTTGGACATCTTCGTTATGAAGAATCGCATCAACTTGCTTAGACAGTTTTTGGTCGATTTCAGAAATCATCAGATCAACCAGAGATTGATCAACTTTGCTGTCTGAGCTTGAATTGCTTAGTAGTTCACCAATGAAAGCTTCAACACCACGTTTGGCAACGTCGAAACCTTCATCACTTGGTTTTAAACGGGTTTCATTCAGAATACTATCAAGAAGTGAGCCTGATTCCGCCAGGGCTGCTTCTTGTTCTGCCGCTTGAGCTTCTGCCGACATACTATCCCTTACTCTTCTTTCGCTTCTTGGTCTGCACCAAGGCTTAGTTCATCCAATAATTTCTTACGTGCTTCTTCATCTTGAAGCACTGAAGCAATCTTTTTACGGAACGCAGGTACGTTCCCAAGAGGACCTTTCAACGCAACTAAAGCTTCGCGCAGTTCAAGCAGGCTGTTAAGCTCAGGAACGCTGCGAGCGATAGATTCAGGGCTGAAGTCTTTCATGTTTTTAAACGTTAGATCGACGCCCATTTGTGCGCCTTCTTCGTCTGTAAGACGGTTTTCAACGTTTACTTTTACGTTTGGCGCATAACCTTCAAGTACTTCGTTGAAGTTATCTTTATCGATGTTGATTGGCGTACGCTCTTCAATCGGGGTTTCATCTGCACGCGCAGTGAAATCACCGACAACCATCATACTCAGCGGCAGTTCTACGTCTTCTTGCGCATCACCTGTTGCTGGAACATAACGGATATTAATTCGCTCTTTAGGAGCTACCGAGCCATCACGTGACATAACGAGTTCCTTATCTAATATTGTTACTAGTCATTAATTGTTGTCCAATCTTGATACTTTTCAGGTAGTTGCTCTTTATTGGGGTATAACTCGTTAAGAGTTTTTTGAGTAAGAACATCTAATTGCAAAGACAAGTGTGGTTCCCAGCTAGCGAGATTAATTTCTTCACGTACAAGCCAAATTTTTTCAAGATAAGGAAGACATAAAGTGCATAATCCGACGCTGTGGTAGGCTTTTACTAATTGTAAATACAGCAAAAACTGCCCTCGACCCGAGCGGTCCTGCTCTAGGCGCTGGGCAACATCTGCTGAAAAATCCCCTAAATTCTCAAGGGTCACCTCTTCCACTGGCGGCAATGATTGATCTTCAGCAAACACCACATTGTGCATCGTGGTGGTTCCTGAAGCCTGCGCAACACCAGACGACAACCAATTGAGTGTCGCTTCATCGGCAAATGGAACAGAATTTTTGAACGTGAGTTTTTCAATACCTGAAAACTCATTTACAAAGGACAAGACCTCATCTTTTACAGCCGTCGCTGCGTTATCGAGCCCTAAGTTAGTTAGCATGGAGAAAACGTAATAATGGCCAGTGAGCCAAAACGGCGCATCAGTTAGTGTTCTCTCTAAACGTTTAATTGTATCGACGTCACTCTCTTGTTGAGCTTTGTCTCTATATTCCGTTTGCTGATCTTGCGAAACGGCGAGAATAAGTGGCGTTTGCCCCTCTTGGTTATCTGGTAAGCCATCTACATCATCCCACGTTAAATGGCGGAACAAACGGTAAGCAAGCGGGGCTGCTGGGTTTGCATGCAGCATGGTTTCCGCGACTTTTTTCAACGTCCGCTTTGATGCCGTTGGCGTAGAAAAGTCGGTATCAATATCGACTTCTTTCTGTTTCGGTTTGCTCTTGGTATCAGGCGCTGGCGCTGTTTCAACTTGCGGCTTAGGCGTGGGTGTTGGTACAACACTTTCAGCTTGAATATCAGGCTGAGCCGGTTCTGGCTCAGCAGCAGGTTGCGGCTCAGAGGGCGCCGGTTGCGCACTTGCACGCTGCATTAAGCCGTTAAGCTGAGTACGAATTTCAAACAAATCAGCTTCAGAGTCTTCGTACACTTCATCAAATTTGCCCTGCAGTTTTTCAGTCACTTGCAGGCATTGTGATACCGCTTCCCAACTTGCTTCTTCATACTTTGGTAACGTGAGTTTTAACTGATGGTTCAACCATTCAATTGCGCCATCTCGTCCACGTTTGCGCCTAGGATGCAAATCAGCGCCAAAACGGTCTAAAGCTTGATAAACCAGTTCTAAGCCCTGCTCCACACCGTTTAAACGATCGTCTTCAGCCAATGCGCGCGTCAAATAACAACATGCTTTAAGATCTTTACTGTGCGTGGATAATACTTCTTCAGCCTGAGCTTTCACGACAGCCCAATCCACCGTTTCACCAAACAAAGAGCCAAATTTTTTAACTTCAGCTTCCATCAACTCGTAGCTAAATTCGTATTTCGCATCTTCACCCGTTGGCGCAGTGTCGCTTATCGGCGCTAATAACGTTTCGAGATCCACGGCTTAGCTCCTCGTTGACGTGTTGTAGTCAATCAACGCACGCTGTACAAGCAGTGCACCTTGCGCTGGTCGTGATTTTTGGTGGCTGTTTTGAATCGAATCTGTCGCCATTTGACCAAGCAGTTCAGTGACTTCCGAGAACTTTTTCGGCGCGTTGCGCTCAAGGTCGGCGAGCGAAACATTTAATTTCTGCTTATCGAAAATAAACTGACCCGTTACCGTACTAAACAGCACGTATTCACTGCGGGCCACTTTCAGCTCGCGCATTTTGGTTTGCAGTGCAGCAGTTCGACCAAAGAAGGTCATTGCTGCTTCAATTTCGTCAATGGCTTGCGTGTAATAATGCTTTTGCGCATGCGTTTCGACCGATTGATAAACACTCGCCAACACTTGCTTAGGCAGGACTTTGCTGTAGAAGTAGCCTTGTGACTGGTTCAACAACCAAGCTGATTTCAAGTACTCATCGGCTTGCTTCGATTTCCCATTTAGGATCAGTTTTACTAACTGGTCACGCTGATTGCCTGTCACATCCGTTAATTTGATGGCATTAACCGACGCTTTGTTTAAATGCGACATAGCAAGATCAAGTTGCTGCTCAGTTTTAGGAAACAGCGCACCATCATCACTCAGTTGTTGACGGAGAGTGACTAATTCACTGCGCACTGAATTCAGTGTTCCCGGCAGTCCTGATGACGCATTCTGGTACGCGGAGAGATCCGATTGGTATTGGTTGTACAGGTTATCGAGTTTGACCTGCTGCACTTGATAAGCTTCACGATATGGCGCTGTCGAGACAACATTCGCCTCCATGTCATTCAAGGCGTCTTCAATATCCCATGGTGACTGAGCCAAAAAGGATGCAGTTTGCGCAGGTTTAATTGCCGAAACGACATCGTTATTTTGCTGTTCAGACTTCACAATATTGCGCCATTCTGGCTGGCTCGCATCATAAAGGTAAGCCCCCGTAATCACGACGACACTCGCGACTAGGCTGGCCTCAAGATAGCGAAAACGCTGACTGGGTAAACGGTCAAAGGCTTTACGCGGAGTCAATACTAAATCGGCATTTCGTAAGTTGTTAAAAATTGGAGCGCTGGCATTGGCGTCAAGGTTGTTAACATCAATGCAAGCTAGGCGCTGGGCAAAAGAAATCGGCGTATAACCGTGCTTACGCGGCTTTAGAATGACATCGCGAATCAAGCTCCAGACATGGCCAGGAATCAGTTGTGGGCGCTTACGGTTAGTCAATTGAGTTTGCCAAGCATCACCAAACACATATCCCAAGAATAAGTGTCCAGTTAGAAGCGCCAGTGAATATACATCATCTTGCGGGTATGCAGTTCCGGCTTCTAGATAATCTGGAGACGCGTATTTTAAGCTTGCTTCAGCGTACTGCTCTGCTTCGCCGACATAGCGTGACGCGCCAAAATCAATCAATTTGACGTTGTCATTTTCGCTCACAATGACATTGGAAGGCTTGATATCAAGGTGACAGACACCACGCGTGTGCATGTATTCCAAAGCACCCGCAAGCTGATAGATCAACCACGCAATGTGGTCATGACGAAACCCTTTGCTGGAATAACGCTCCATCTTATCAGCGACAGATTCACCCTGAATCCACTCATACATGAAGTATGGGCGTTCAAACTCGTTACCAAATTTAATAAATTCAGCGACGCTTGGGTGCTGAGAGATTTCTAAACGACTCGCTTCACTTTGCAGTATTTTACGTGCGGCTTCACTTGCATCTTCGTTGACAACCTTGCAACACAACTGCTTTTCGGGAGCGTCTTTCTTAGCTAAGTGATAAATCGTCGTTGTGCCGTTTTTTGAAGGAATCGTTTCAAGCACATCAAATTGAGAAAACAGCACGTATTCCAGCTTTGGCTTATTTTTATTCGCCATATTTTGCTGTTGCTGTTTTTTCTTTTCAATTGCCTTCACAACCAGCTTATCGATATAGCTGTTGGCTATCCCTTTGTTCTCTGACACGATTGACTCTTTAAATGAAGGAAGTGTTATTACGCGCAGATAATAATTAGTCTCCCCCTCCTAATTCAACCGTTTGAATTAAAAAGAACGCTATCCCTACAACTTTAGTTAAAGTAACTGGTTAAGTAGCCAATTTTACTTGTGGTTTCACTAAATAATTTTGTCACTTTTTGAGACTAACTTTGTAATAAAGATCACTGCGTGATGTATTATTATCAGACAGGACTAAAATTGATTATCCAACTGTAAAATGGCACGGTCACCGGTTATTGAAAACATGAGAAGTGAAGACGGTTCACTACTTCGGTTTTCTTGAATTGCGGTTGCAATTAACGCCATCGGAGAGCAATTACCCAACGTTCCCCACAATTCATTAATAAGAAAAGGTTGCTGTGGATTCAGAAAGTACTCAGCACGAGCCCCCAACGCAAAACCATAATCTTCAGTATCATTTCGGGTGTTAGTCATATCACTAAAAACCCAGCCAAATGATTGAATTTTCTTACTTAAACGCTGGACAATGCGCATCATTCCACGCCTGTCACTTACGCCATATTCAGCGTCAAAATGACCGAAACGGGCGACAGGTTGCAGTTTTAAGGTGTCGATAATGTTTTTCCTCGCCAAAACCATACCTGCGCCACCTTCACTAGGAATGATGCCCCACGGGTTATTTGAACCCAGCACTTGGTTACTGGCAATTAAATCTTCAATGCGCTCAACTAAAGAATCAATAGAAATACTGATCAGAGCATCATGGCTATCCAACTTATTAATCGTTTTCTCAATATATTGAGGGCCACTAGAATGTTGGATATCGATATTAGAAATAGCCCGTGAATAATCTTTTTCATCAAACCAACGTTGTAATTCCTCACTGAATATCGGCGATGGAATCGAGATCATCAATGGCACAGGCTTTAAAGAAGTCGGAATTTTATCTAATAGTGAATCTAATAGGATGGAGAGTGTATTGGTGACGCGAGAAAATAAACTTTCTCCACTGATAAAATCAATTTTTGCAAAGTTGTATTTATCGATGCCGTTATCAGCGGGCTTTTGCTCAAACCGTGCGAGATCCGCTTTTGCTATCGCAAGCGATAATTCCAAATTCATGCCCATCGGAGAAACAAGTTCTGTCGCCAACACGTAACGACCGTGGCTATTATTCATTGGTGTTCCTATCAGATTGTCTGAATTTCGGTGTTTTTAAGTAGGTGCTCTTTGTCTTGGCACGCAAATGAGGTGGTGTAAGTCAAAGACAACGTTTGCTGCTCAGTATCGACAAATACGGTATAAAGCTCGAGAGGTTGTTGTAACACCTCGTCATTAAAATGCGCCGAGGCCAAATAACGCTGCTTGGGAAATCGAAAAGAGAGAATATCATCATGATTAAAGCCGCTTAGCATCAAGCGTTCTCCCCCTTGCAGATACCCTTTACACTGTTGATCTTCCGGTGCGCACTGATAATAACGACGATCAAAATCCAACGGTAACAAAGGACGACGGCTCTCCTGCCACTGCTCATCAAAGGTCCCTGCCCATTGATATCGTTGCTGGAAGAAAGGCGGTAGTGGACCAAAACCTGCGACGCGAACCTTTTTGGTATCCGCGCTCCAATCCTCTTTGGGATAAAACACACTCGGAACCGATTGGTTTAGTAAGTCGCGATTGTTACTGGCAACGCCGCCACCAAGGCGGTTACGTGCTTCATCGCCGCCCAACGCAAAGCGGTAATCCATCTCTTGAGTGACAAAATCCTTTGCAAGTGACACCGTCACACTACCTGCATGCTCAATCCAATCTCTGGGTCCATGCACCACTAAGGTTTTGTCAATGTGACCATCCAGTAACACGCGACATTCCATCGATGTTACTGGTCGTTTGGCATAAGTGCGTGCTTTACCCGACACAATCACATCGGTATTTTGGCGATAAATTGGAAACTCATGGTCATGCACCAAGGCAGAAAAACCGGGCTCCCCCGCATAAAGAGGGTCATCGTAGATCTCAATGTCATCAGCCGCAAGCCACTGCTGCTGAGTAAAACTCCACACACGCTTAACACTGACAACCCAAACCTCATGGCCATTTTCATCACGTTGAAAACGCCCCTTAATCGCGAGTGTTGGGTGCTGTTCAATATCCCATAACTGCATGATCATTCCTCAGATTAAAGCGGTCCATCGCAGGCTTGTTCTGCTTTAACTTGTCTAATATCTGTTGCTGCTGTCGAGTCGGCATTGACATGTCCCATGGCACGTAGACTCGAGCACCGAGGCAAATCTGACGCCAAATCCAATCTCGAAAATCAGCACTGATTGCACTATCCGACATCGCCCGTAGCGAAGATTCAAAGCCAAAGGCAAAGCCCAAACGGCTAGGCAGTGAAAGTTGCTCATCCCCGGTTTCGAGCCAAGTTTGTAAATTGGCAACGGCCTCTTCCCACTGATAGTCGATACCAAGTTGCAAATGGTTGAGTGGAAGACGCTCACCGTAAACGACATACAGAGCCTGCAACCAGGTTTCGCCGTCACTTTCATCTACCGTGGCTAAATGCTCAATCACGGATTTTGTCCACTGGGTGTCACCGACTAAGGCATAGTGATAGGCCGCATGTTCACTTTGAATATCAAACCATTCAAACTCTTTCAGCTCGAGAAGTTTGGCATAGGTTGCCACCATCGCAGAGGGTAAAGCCGCTGGTTCAATTCCGAAGTACTGGCGAAACCAAGTGTTTCTGTCCTGCTTAACAAGCAAACGTTCATACAACATTTGCTCGCCACTGGCATGTTCATCGAGCCACTCTATCGCATCGCGATCATTCAATTGAGCCAACGTGGTATTGAGCGCTCGTTCGTCAATACGCTCAAATTTGAGCCAGCGTTTACACAAAGAAGTGGATAAGGTTTGACGCAGTTTAAGCCACTGAAAGCACGGCTCAGCATAAGGAGCCTCCCCTTCTATCAAGCTCACCAGATCCCTATCCAGCGCATCAAGCGAAGATTGCACAACCAGTATATTGGCTTGTATGGGGGTCAATTGACTCAGGTTTTCTAAACCAACCACACGATGCTGCTGAGATTGGCCAAATTCCGGTTGCAGCATCAACCAAACGAAAATCTGCGGTTCACTGTTCTTGAGCTGATAAATCAATCCAGGCGCGAGACGAAACATTGCTACATAGACATCTTTTAACGCACGGTTTTGACGTTCTATTAAGCGCAGGTAGTCAAGTTCATGGCTTGGGAAGCCTCGTTGATGAAGACGTAACCACTGATTGAGAATGAAATTCAGAGACTCGTTGGCGAGCCCTAATTTTTCTTGGCAAAAAGCCAACCAGATAGGATCCAGTTGGCTCAATTGGTTTATCTCCAGTTCAATGCCATCAAGGTAAGATTGTCGAACCTCTGCACTCAATGGCTCTTCAATATGTTCAACACTAATTCTTTGCCGCATTTAACCTTCTCTGCCCATTTCACTGTTAGTTGATAGCAACGGTGCCACCTTGTATTTTCTGGGCTTTTTCTGCTTGTGAAGTGACGTATTTGGCCTTGGTGGTGACTCGATTATCACGCCCACTATAGCGAGTCTCTGTATCACCACTGCGTACCATCACCTCTTGTTCACCTTCGATAACAATTCGTTTCGCTTTGAGGACGAGTTCGTCAGAATCATCCAAAATCGAAAACAAAATATCAGTGACCATCGGTAAACTGATGTCATCATTAATAAACTCAATACGACATTGGAAGCGATTGTCGATCGCCAATTGGAGCTCAGCCTTTTTAAAATTGCGCCCTAGCCTTGCAGAAATAGGTTGCCCAAATGGGTTTCCTTCAAAATCTACTCGAACGCTGTCTAATGATTCATTAATGCCAATAATGGTGCCAAAACGCGAACAGCAAGGAACACGTGGTTCTTGCTGTTCGAAGAGTTGGATTTCATTTAATTCCAAATCTTTTTGCATAATTAGTTAATCGCTACGTTGCCGCCTTTCACCACGACTTTGTCGCTACCTTCAATGGTGATTGCTGAACCGCTTAATTTGATCGTGCCATCACTGCTCATAACCAATGATGACCCACCGGTTTTAAGAACGATTTTGTCGCCGCTGATCACCTGAGTTGCCCCATCTGCTTTATAAGACGTATTGCCTTTGACTGAGACAGTTAGGTTGCCCCCCACGGTTTGGTTATCATCGGCACCGATGTCGGCACTTCGTGATGCGCCGACCGTTAGGTTACTGTTTTCACCCACATCTAGATCGTCATTTTTACCGATGTTGGTGGTGCGGTTATCACCAATTTCTAAGGTGCTGTCGTTTTTAACATTTTGAATTTCGTTGGCGTTATAAGTCACCGTGACGTCTTGCTCGACGGTTTCGGTAAAGGTGCTATTAACCTGTGTGGTTTTGTGCCCTTCAATCGTTTCTTTATGGTCGCCTTTGACTTCATTGGTTTGGTGGCGAGCCACTTTCAAGAACTCGTCTTGACCGATATCGCGATAACGGTTATTCAGCACCTTGGTTGACATGTCTTTTTGGGCGTGAATATAGATTTCTTCTTGGTTGGCTTCGTCTTCAAAACTCAGTTCGTTGTAGCCAGTGCCTTTGTGAGTTTGAGTACGGAATGTAGTCCGCGTTTTGTTTTCTGGCAACGAGTACGGAGGGAAATGCAGCCCGTTATACACAGCGCCAGTGACCAGTGGACGGTCAGGATCCCCTTCTAGGAAGGTCACTACGACTTCATGGCCGATACGTGGTAAATACACGGCGCCCCATGTTGGCGCCGCCATAGACTGGCTGACACGAATCCAACAGCTTGAATGCTCATCTTGGGCGCCGTAACGATCCCAGTGGAATTGAACTTTAATTCGGCCAAGGTTATCGGTGTAAATTTCTTCCCCCGCAGGGCCAACAACAACCGCTGTTTGCGGGCCATCAACCATAGGGGCAGGCAATTTTGGCGCTTTGTATTCGACATCACGTGGAATACACACAAATTGGTTATGGTACGTGGTAGGTAAGCCGCTGGCTTCATCTTCGTGTACTTGCGGATTATGGCCACTGTGGGTCACAGAAATCATCAAGTAATCACGGTTGATTTCCGCACGCGGATGGTCGCCGATATTGAAGCTATAACCGGTCGCCAAGCGCATCACATCACTCGATGCTTCTACTTGTCGGTTTTCCACCACGTGATCAGCCATCCATTCGCCAGAGCGAACTTGCCCATCGGCGGGATCGACATAACGGCCAGGGAAATCAAACAGTGCTAAGTCTTGATCAAGCTCGCCATTAGCGCTCATTTCCTGTGGAATTTTGGGCTGTTCGTAGTTGTAATCGGTGTAGGTAACCATGCCGGTCTTGACGCGGTTTACGAGCTCAAGGTCGGTGATATGTTCACGATCAGCAACGCCGCCTGCATCAGAATGGTAGACAATCGGGCCAAGATAAGAGCCGTTCAAAGGCGTACTGACTAAATCTGCAATCGTATCGTTACTGTCAACGATGACCATGGTGTGCGTGGTGTCATTGTGTTCAAAGTAATACCACATCCCGTGCTCAGCCAACATGCGCTGGACAAAATGGCTATCAGTCTCGCGATATTGCAATACGTATTCTTTGGAAGTGTAGTTACCAGAGAGCTCTAAACGGTAATCAGTAACTGATGCACCATCGAGAACTTCAGAGATGATTTCCGGTGCCGTTTTTTGCTGAAAAATACGCAAGTCTTGACGTTGAGTCAGGAACCAAAGTTGCGGCACAAGGGTAATTTGATAGCGCGAAAAACGACGCCCCGTTCCTAAATAACGGACTTCATTGATCACACCACTAAAATGTCTTGCGGTTCCTACCCCTTGGCCAAATAGCATTAGATGAGCTGGTTTGCGAATCAGCTCATCAAAGGTGATATCAGCATCAAGTGAAAGTAATGATAAACTAACTCGAAATGGTTTTGAGAGTTCTTCTGTTACCTGAAAACTTTCTACTTTGAATTCATGCCCTGAATCAGGAACTTGAAATTTAAATTCTACATCATTAACCATATCTTTTACCTGATACTAATAAAGGAATAAGGGCCAACAAGCATTGGCCCTCATAAATAATGCGTAGCGATTATGCTTCGCGTGGCGCACGCCAGTCGTCGTTACCAGCAGTACCACAAGTTTCGTGAGTCACTTCGATTGCACGGTAAGTGAACTTAAGAACTTCTTCAGTTACGCGGTCAGACGTTGCTGCATCTTGGCAGTGGTTCATGCGAGTTTGCATGTCAACCAATAGCGCATCGATCAATTTGATTGAGTAGTAATGCTCTTGCTTACCTTGTACAGAAGTACGGTAGAAACGGATAACACACTCAGGAAGTTTTTCACCAGAAACAAGTGCGTTAAATAGTAGTGGAGAGCTACGGTCTTGAACTTTAGTCACAACAACAGGTTTGTGAACACGTTGACCAGTAGGTTGACCACTTTGAGGGTCACGTGGAATAGTAAGAACGTGGTCTAGTTCTTGAACTAGGAATTCGTCAACGTGAGCTTCTTGCCATGAGTTACCGACTGAATCTGCAGAGTAAGTGTCTTTAGTGATATCACCTTGAGTTTCACCAGAGATAGACATATATGCTGGAGTTGGCATTGTTATTTCCTTCTTTATTTAAAATCGAAATTTAATTTACTTGAGTTCACCAAATCGCTTATCACCGCGACCTGAAATCATTAAAGCAATCAGCATGCCAACTTTTAATTACCATATTTTTCAACAACTTAATTAAATATGGTCATTATAAACATAATTATCATTTCCAATATTTTGGAAAATTTCACAAGAAATGGTTTCAGCTTCCTAATTTATTGTTATCGACTCACAAAGGCAAAGTAACGGGGTTCCAAAATGTAAAATAAGTTAGATTAACTATAAACAAAGTTACTTTAACTAATAAAAAAAACGTTTCGAAAGAATTCGATTCTATATAGAGATAAATAAAGAAAACAACCTAGATTAAAATACCTAAAATGGCCTAGTAAAAACCACGGCTTAAAAAAAAGCTTTTCTATTGTTTAGTATAATTGCGCTTATTTCATTCACTCACGAACTTACTAAAATAAGCATGATAAATATTAATCTTTCTTCACTGATACAACGTCTTCACCCTATTGCTAAGGTTGCGCTCGAAGATGCAGCGGCGCTGGCAGTATCAGAAATGGCCAATGAAGTTCAAATTGAACACTATCTTTTAAGCTTGCTCGAGCGCCCCAATAGCGATTTCGATGTCCTGCTTGCCCATTTTGACTGTTCAGAAAACCTACTGCGTCAGTCAGTTCGTTCGTCATTAGATGGCACTTCGACAGGTAACGGCGGTAAACCCGTTTTCTCTTCTTTATTGATTGAGTGGCTTCAAGAAAGTTGGATGATGTCCTCACTCGATTTATCACAAACCCATATTCGCACCGGTGCCCTACTGCTGACATTAGTCAGTAACCCTCTACGCTATGGGCAACAAAGCTACTCAACGATTCTTGAAAGCGTCAACCCAGATAGCCTAAAACGTAACTTTGCTGAACTCACGAGCCAATCCATTGAAGCGCAAGTGGCGACATCGGAAAAAACCCAAGCACGTGAAGACGGTTCAGCGCTGAGCAAATTCACCACCGACTTCACAGGCAAGGCGCGCAAAGGCGAGATTGACCCTGTCTTTTGCCGTGACCAAGAGATTCGCCAAATCGTTGATATTCTCGCGCGTCGCCGTAAAAACAACCCGATTGCCGTCGGTGAACCGGGCGTTGGTAAAACTGCCGTGGTTGAGGGCTTAGCGCTGAAAATTGTCCAAGGTGAAGTGCCTGATAACCTCAAAGGTGTTGAACTTTACGGCTTGGATATGGGGCTTTTACAAGCAGGTGCTAGCGTTAAAGGTGAATTTGAAAAACGCCTTAATGCCGTATTGGACGAAGTGAAAAACTCACCAACCCCGATCATTTTATTCATCGATGAAGCGCATACCCTGGTTGGTGGTGGAAACCAAGCCGGTGGCAGCGATGCAGCTAACCTGCTAAAACCGGCCCTTGCGCGCGGCGAAGTCAAAACCATCGCGGCCACCACCTGGTCGGAATACAAGAAATATTTTGAAAAAGATCCAGCCCTTGCCCGCCGTTTCCAACTGGTGAAATTAGATGAGCCATCACCTGATCAAGCCGCGCTGATTATTCGCGGCCTGCGACCAGCGTATGAAAAATCACACAATGTCTATGTTCGCGATGATGCGATTACCGCTGCCGCCGCGTTGTCTGCACGTTATATTTCAGGGCGCCAACTGCCGGACAAAGCGATTGATGTGCTGGATACCGCCTGTGCGCGCGTCAACATCAGCCTTAATGCAGTGCCTTCATCGGTCGAAGCGCTGCAACAAAAATTGGCAGCGCAAAGCCGTGAGCTTGAAGCATTAGAACGCGATGCCCTGCAACAAACTGGTGATAAGCACAGCTTAGCCGGTATTCCGGATCTCAAAGCAGATATGCAAGCAACCCAAGCTGAATTGGACGTCCAAGAGGCGCAGTGGAAACAAGAAAAAGATCAGATCGATCAAATGATCGCTCTACGTCAGCGTCTTAATCAGTTGGTTTCGGGAGAATCCCAACCGGAACCAGAAGACGATGAACAAGAGGTTTCACCATACGCCGAGCTTAACGAGCAACAAGTGCGCGCCGAAATCGCTGCATGCCAAGAGCAGCTTGATGCCATTCGCCAAGGAAATCCACTGGTTCATTTTGAAGTCGGCCCAGATGAAGTCAGCCACGTCATCTCTGACTGGACAGGCATTCCAATGGGCAAAATGCTTGAAGATGAAGCGCAAACCACGCTGAACTTAAAAGATAACCTTATCGCCGCCATCAAAGGCCAAGAATACGCGATTGATGCCCTTGCACAAGGCATTCAAACGGCGAAAACTGGCTTAGGCAACCCAGAAGCGCCGACGGGCGTATTCTTATTAGTGGGTCCAAGTGGTGTTGGTAAAACTGAAACGGCACGTGCCATTGCTGACCAATTGTTTGGCGGTGAGCGCTTTATGACCACCATCAACATGTCGGAGTTTCAAGAGAAGCACACGGTGTCACGTTTAATTGGCTCACCTCCGGGTTACGTTGGTTACGGTGAAGGCGGTATGCTGACTGAAGCGGTTCGCCAGCGCCCTTATTCCGTTGTGTTACTTGATGAAGTTGAAAAAGCCGATCCGGAAGTGATGAACCTTTTCTATCAAGTATTTGATAAAGGTACGCTAAATGACGGTGAAGGCCGCACCATTGATTTCAAAAACACCTTGATTTTGATGACCAGTAATCTCGCCACTCACGAAATTGAATCTTTGGTTCAACAATCAAAAGACATCGAAGCCAGCGTGATTGCCGAAGCGATTCGCCCAACGCTGAATCAATACTTCAAACCTGCGCTCCTTGCACGTATGAATGTATTGCCATATGTCCCGCTTTCTGATGATGCAATGACCAACATTATTCACCACAAGCTTGGTAAAGTGTCTGAGCGTTTGAAAAGCCACCACAAACTTGAGCTTAGCTATGACGATAATTTGGTCGAGTTTGTACTGGGTAACTGCCGCTTAGCGGAGACGGGCGCACGTAACATCGACGCAGTCATTAACCGACAGTTACTGCCTCAGCTATCCACTCAATTGTTGATGAACGATAAAGATGATTCACACACACAAATCACGGTGTCTGTGGATGAGCAAGGAACGCTAGCCTATGCGTTCAGCTAATCAGAATGATCTGAGTAGCGCTCTGCTCGCGATCAGCCAGTCTTTGGCTGATCGCACTCAGCTTGCGCAAACGCTCGATGCGGTGCTCACCGCTGCGCGGCAAATGACGCTGTCTAAACATGGGATAATTTATGTGCTTGACCAAACGGGGCAAGCACTGATTCCCAGCATTGTTCATCACAACGAAAAACCTATGGTTTCACATCCGTGGAAGCCTCTGTCGCTTGATCTAGCAAGCGAAACCGACCCATTTAGCTACGCGATTCATAATGGTGAAGTGGTGCTGATTAACGACTTATATCAGTACAACGGCTACGATTGTGACGCGATTTATCAGATAGAGCTGAACATGAGGCTACGCAGCCAAAACTTGCTGGCGTGGCCACTGGTCGATGACGATCGCAAAACCATTGGCTTGCTGGCGCTGTTTGATCTTAACGTGATTGACAACGAAGACGCCCTCACCTCATTTTGCCATATGGCCGCAAACAGTATTCGCCAAGCCGCTTGGCTTGAGCAATACGGTCAAATGATCAAAAGCCTCAGTGAGGACAATGCCGCCCTCGCCCGAGAGAATCAGCAGCTTAAAAAACGCAAACAAAGCCATTACGATGGCCCGATAGCGGAAAGCGAACAGATGCTCGAAGTCCTGCGCCGTTTAGACAAAGTGCTAGCGCTGCCTGTCGATGTTCTGCTACGTGGTGAAACTGGCGCGGGTAAAGAAGTAATTGCTAAGTACATTCATGAAAATTCTAACCGCTCAAAAGCGCCGCTGATTGTGCAAAACTGCGCGGCTATTCCTGAGCAGTTGTTAGAGTCTGAATTATTTGGTCATAAGAAAGGCTCATTTACGGGCGCAGACAAAGACAAAGTTGGCCTATTTGAAGCCGCTGATGGCGGTACGCTGTTTCTCGATGAAATCGGCGATATGCCACTGTTACTGCAAGCGAAACTGCTGCGAGTACTGCAAGAACGTAAAGTTCGCCCAGTCGGAGCGAGCAAAGAGATTGAAGTTGATGTGCGCGTGGTTGCCGCCACCCACTGCCATTTGATGGAAAAAATCAAAGCCGGAGAGTTTCGTGCGGACTTATTCTATCGTTTGAATGTGTTCCCAATTACCCTGCCGCCACTTCGTGATCGTGATACCGATATTTTGCCTTTAGCGGAACACTTTGTGCAGCAAAGTGCGAAGTCATTAGGGTTACCACAAGCGCCGGGGCTGAGCGCCAACGTACGTAAGCAACTGCTTGAGTACAGCTACCCAGGTAATGTGCGTGAACTGAAAAATATCGTTGAACGCGCCGTTCTGCTCTCCGATTTTGAAACCATTACCCAAGTCGAAATTGGCGAAGGGTTTGAAACGCCAGAGCAAGCTGTCAGTGTGGTCGCGCCACCTGAGCCAGTGCAAGCGCAGATTGACGAGCAAGATGAAGAGTTAGTAAGCACGCGACAAGAAGAAGCCCTGCTCGACGAAGCTACGGTGAGTCTTAAAGAAGCCGTCGGCGAATACGAAAAGACCGTAATTCTTGACTGCCTCAATGCGTGTAATTGGCACACCAAAAAGGCTGCAGAACAACTCTCGCTGCCGCTGAGTACCTTAAACCACAAAATGAAAAAGTACGATATCTCAGCCGCCAGTTAATTCCCTAACCCTGTTAGGGTTTAATACGTCAGTCAATAAAAAACCGCCCGAAGGCGGTTTTTTATTAGAAGTCATTCAACAACCACTTAGATAATAACGCCTTTCTTTCATCCGAAAGCGGCGTATTTATCGCTTGTTGATAATCAGTAAACTTGGGCGCTGCATTCATCCATATCGACAATTTCGTTTCATTATGGGCCTTATACTTGACATCCCTAACCACATTATCATCAAAATTATCACTACGAATGCTGTGGTAGGATTTTACATTCTCAAACTTACCTTTATCCATCGCATACCATTCGTCTGCATAGTTGATTGTTCTAGCATCTAAAAAACTTGCTTCTGTGACGTCAATGGGTGATAGCGTGATTCGATTGGATTTTTCCTCAATTAACTGAGAGCCATCTTTTCCCGTTACCTCCACTCGGATCTGCGGTCGTTGGTTCTGAGCATGTAAGAAAGGTCTAACCCCAAGCACTTTCTTTCCAGTGACATTGAGATAATCGAGGGAAAGCTCAACTGCATATAAATCAGTATCTTCAGGTTCACCATTAAAAATATCGCCGCTAAAGAAAGAATGATCTTTAACAGCGAAATCACTCCATAGTGTCTTCAAATTTGACTTTAGCTTATTGCTAAAGTCAATCAGTTCAACTTGATCGGTAGGTAGAGCCTTTTCTGAAAAACTGACAGTGTGCGTGTCTTTATCAAACGTCATTCTACCTAACGGGATTAGGCTATTCGCCTTGTTTAACTTTATCCGGTACTGCTTACCACGTGCGTTTGCCGTTAGATACATGTCGACAGGAATAGAGTTAGGATCGAATCCCCCGTCATTTAGGACTTTAGCAACGTCACTGTGGGCTTTTGAACTTACAATAACCAACAACCGCGTTTCATTATTCCATACATCGTACATCGGTGTATCTTTAGTCCATCCAAGGGCATTAAGCGCATCAGAATATTCATCTCCGGGAATTAAAGCTTGTGCGTTAGCGTCCTTCACATAAATATTTACCTTAGGTTCAGAGAAAATTGCAGGGTAAGTGATTGCTTTTTTCCCTTTGCGAGCCAAAAAGCTCTTTTCATACAAATAACCATGCTCCTTCTCCCGCATAGATAACTCGAAAATAGATGAGTTATCGACATTGAAAGCTTGCTTAGGATCGTCGGTGAAATTGTATGTCCGCGTATAAGTAACAGTTTTCTCTGTGCTACTGGCTCCAGCTACCGCTACTTCAAGTTTATAGCGCATACGGTATTCATAAGACTCATTATCTTTGGGTTTACCATAAAGCGCTAGCCATTCATTGCTATCGAAATCATCATCGATCGGTTTAATGCCAGTAATTATACTTCTGCCGAAATAGTATGTTGGTGTAACAACCGCACCATATAACGTTGTACTCTTATCAGTTAGATATTTATTGTCTTTAAGCCACGACTGCTCATTATCCGTCAATGACTCCGTGTCTAATTGGCGTACATACTCGGTTGTATAACTACCAAGATCGTCAAAGAAGCGATTAATACGTACTGGACGCACACTAATAGGCACCAGCTTCAAGAGATCTGGCTCTATCTTTTGAAGATTTTGATGAGACATATCTAACAGCGTTAACACTCGAACCTCATCGGTTGGAGTGATGTAGCCATCATCAGCTAAGACTTTATCTAACGATTGCCATGTTTTAGAGCCATTTTTACGTACAGATATATAGAAGTCTTTATAAATATTGCTGTCCAAAGATCGTATATCTGGCGCTTTAACCATATCTCTCAATGACTTTAATGACTTATCAGATAATGTATGTACAGGGCAGTATTTTTGATATTTTTGCGCCTGATCGACAACGCTCTCATTTTCATCTGACTGCTTAATAGCGTAAGAAATATAGTTGGCCATCGCGTAGTAACTTTTTAGGGATTCGCTCCCACCATGCTCCGATAACCCTTTGGTTTCTAACCAAACTTCATCCAAGTGGAAAGAAGTGAACCAACGATTTCCAACCTCCCAGTCATCACTTAATAGAAAAGTATTGATATATCCTTCAATATCCAAATCTATTTTGTTTGAGGATGAACCAAATGAGGTAATGGTATGATCCGACCCATTATGGGTATCAACACTTGGAGCCTTCTCCATATAGTTTTCTTGCAACAGGAGACGCATTAGCCCATTCAATGCAAGAGAGCGTTTAAGATAAGCGCGCCCTAATACACTCAGCTCTTCAAAGGCATCGCTCTCTTTTAATATCAACGACTGCGCAATAACATCAAATTCAGAAAATTTATCCAGTTGCTTATTTAGCTCAGCTGACTGGCCTTCTAGCCATAGTTGTGCGGCTTGATAGACCGAATAAACCGTGTTGCCAAGCCAATAAACAGCGTAGCAAAGTGCAAGTTCTGGCCCCAACGCCGTTGCTGCGATACCTAGGGCAAGGTCAAACGATTGGCCAGCAAACTCTTGCAGCGCATTATCTTTGTCTAAGGCGCTGATAACCGAAGCTTGACGACGCTTTTCAAGCCCAAGCATCCAACTACGACACACCGGATATTCGAGTGCAGAATGTAAAAAGAATTCAACTTCCGCCCGTCGATTCAGACTTCTCTTATCTTGACTTATAGGGTCTTGTTCACCCATACCTACAGTGATAATACGATGCTGCCAGCGTATCTGTTGCTCAACGCTGAGTTCCTTAACGATTGCCTGTTTCAACGTCTTGGCACGGCGAGAAGATAGGTCAAGATTATATTTAGTCGAACCTAAATCACAGGTATAACCTCGAATCCGAAGCTCCATCTCTGCTTGAGTATTTTCCAAATAACCCGAAATCTTACTTATCAGCTCCAAATCTTCTGGTGCCAGTGCATTACTGGCACTGTCAAAATTGAAGAATAATCTTAAGATGATCGGTTTTCCTGGTTCAGAAGATGAACCCTGAATGATCACTTTACCTTCAGGTTGCTTTTGGAATTTGTCGATAAGTTCTTGCTTATAGTTTGTTTCTTGCTCGACTAGATCTTTTTTGGCGTCCTCACTTTCTAAAGTAAGGAATTGTTTTAATCCTGACTGTGTTTTTACTGCGTAGTCCTGAGATTTCTCAAGATAAGAATTGAAGCTATTATTGGATGCTTCAAATTTCTCACCAACGCCTAATCCAGTCGAAATAAGTTGAGCGTAACCAAACGGCTTATCAAGTGAATACTCGATAGCTTTGGCCATGGGTTTAAGTGGTGATATCACTTTTGAGTCGACGTTATGCCAAAATTGCTGAAGTTCCTTTGGAATATAAGTGACCGACTTATCCGCTATCGTTGCAACCTTGTCGCTCCACTTAAAAATGTCCGCCAATTTGTTAAACGTTTTAATATTATCTTGGCTTAGCTCAGGTAGTTTATTGGTAAAATCAATAAATCCGCCTGCAGCCCCATTAAGGTTAATCGCCGCTTGCATAGTTTTTAACGCATTTTGCTCTATCGGCCTACCACCATCGTTTATTCCTGCACTCAATCCGGCGCTAAACGCTTTTAGCATGGTGGTCATACTGGGTCCGTTTAATACCCCAGAGGTGCTGACCTCAATCACACTTTTATAGGTCCCTAGCGTATTAAGTAGATTTACACTCGGCACATTGCCGGACTGCGGCTGATTGTCTTTGGTATAAGGTTGATTTTTTGCCCAATCAACCAAGTGTTTAAAGCGCTGCGGTGCGTGTTGAAATAGCGCCTCTTCCACGGTTATCGGGTCACCAGAAACAAGAACACTACGCCCAGCAATCGATTGGATTGGTAAATGAAGTACTTGTTCTGATAGTGAATAACAGTTTTCTGGTATATTAAGATTTGCTAAACATTCATCGACATAAGCAACATCATTACCTACATCACTGGCAAATTTACTTGCCGTATTTAAATCAATATCAAAACGACAAAGCTGTTCTAACTGTTCTTTAGTATCTAGTTCTCCCCCAACAATCCAAAATGTGGCAATATACTGCTGCAGTTTATCCTTTGTTTTCGAAGAAGAATCAGAATAGTCGTAATAGTCCACTTTACGGACATAGCTGGTGGGTAAACTCGCGCCCTTATCTCCATCGCCTTGAATTTTAAGCGCTTCGGGATAGCCAGATATGGTCACTTTAGCGCCAGCAAAATAATCGGCAGAGAACACTAAGTTAATGGTCCACACTTGTGGAACGCGTAGATAATAAAAATCATGGTCAAACTGACCACTGTAAATCCGCTTATATAACTCTTTATACGCGTCTTGATTTCCACCAAGTGAAACCTCCGCATTTTGCGCTGCTTGAGTGAAAATCTCAGCATTTTCCGGTGACATAAAAAACGACTTATCTTCTAAATCAGCACGAATATCTTCAGATAGAATATTTTGAACAGTCAAAATTTGATTGTTATCTTCAGGAAGCTTTGTCGTTATTTTTTTAGCAATAGAATGTATGTCGCGCGCCCACGACGTTTTACCGCTCATCACTGCAAGTGGTAACAAATGTTCAGGAATAAATACCGTTTGAACTTCAACTTTTTTGCCCGCTGCAATATTCAACACTAAGGGAGATGACGTTAGTTGAGCATCAGGCTTGGCGAGGGAATCCGAATTTTCTAACTGACTATTTACCCCCTGTAAGCGCCCACTTGAATCACTGATATAAATCGGCGCTTGATTTTGGCTACTGCTTAAATCTTTTTGTGCTTCACTCTGATTATTCGGCAAAGACAGCATATAGCCAGGTAATGGGTGCAACCCATTACCTGCTATCGCCTCACCAGAAGGCCCGGTAAGTTGCCCCATCAAATAGAGATTAATCGCCTTAATCGTTTTAGAGCTATTAGTAGTCATAACCCTGCTCCTTTAAACGTGCTTTGGCTTTATTTAAATCTTCATAACTAACCGGAGGATATAAATACTGGCTCCAGTTATTATCGTCTATATGTTCAATGACATAACGACTAAAAGATAAACCCATATCTTTGATAATCTCCCATTCCCCATTTTTAAAGTAGCGATAGTTGTATCCCATTTTAACTACAGGGCTAGTTTTCGTGGCATTAGGGGTATAACGAGCAAGGCTGGAAAAAGCAGTTGAAAGAAACCAAGACTCTTTAGGATTATAATGAACAAGTACAGGATTTAGAGTGACTGATGCATTTCCTACGTGCTTCGCGGGAATTCCTGGAATATAAATATCAGAACCGCAATTAAATGCATCACCCATCCAACTACCATTAGGCCGACATTGATATTCATCTGGTATATAATCGCCGTAATCAACGATTTTCAAACTGTCTAAGTCAATAACCAGAGTGTTACCACACGTTTTGATATCCGGCTCAAAGTTATCGACAACATAGCTGCCTCGGCAAGAAAACCATCCTCCTCCATTACGTTCTAACTGGACATACAGTCGGTTATCTTTTCGGCTTAGAACTTTATTTGTCCAATCCCCCTCTAACGCCATACCCGCAATATCGCCATATGTATCGTCTAGGGTGGTGACTTGTTTACTTGGTAACATCACTTTAATTAAAGAGTCAGAATGTGAGATAACAACTTGTGAACTATCCGGATGCCAAAGTACGCGTGTAGCAGACTGAGACACTCCTTTAATAAAGGTCTTTTCTTTAGTCTTTAAATCATAAAGCACCAAGCCCCCTTTTTGTGGCACTAGTACATAGCGTCCGTTAGGCGAGCGTGATATAAAACGCGAATAATCCGCAGACGTCCCAAACGTAACGTGGGGCGTTAAACCCACTTCTCCTTCGGGGATCAGTAGTTCAAGACCTGTACCATCAATACCTGCAGCCCAAATACTAATTTTTGATTTGTCGTCATTGGGCACGGTAAATAAAATTTGTGGCACTTTTAAATCTTCATTATGCCAATCTCCCACAACTGGGGTTGAGGGCAGATCAAACTTATAAGTGTGACTCCACGTATCCGACTGACCACGTAAAATACGTAATTGATTTGCAATTTGGTCAATACGACTTTGCTCTTTTATATACGAATAGCCTAAGTAACTACCAATAGAAACCAATGCAGCAGCGACGACGCTTAAGCCTAACTTTGTTGTTTTTTTCATAATCAATCCAATATCGAGGCGCTATAGCGCCCAATCTGTAAAAATAGTTTGGAAGTTTTGATATTCTTTCTCAGGGATAGCTTTTACATACGACTCTTCCAACGCCACTGGCTCTGGAGCCTCCTCAAATTCCGGTGTTGTAAACAGCTGCTGATAAGTCACTTGGCTAAAGATCACTTGCCGGCTATCCGGGTCTAAATCATTCACCAACGAAAAGGTAAACTCGCCATCAGCAGGCAAACCGCTAATCAAGGTTTGTTGCCAGTCGTGTTCAAGCCCCGATACATGCTCTAATTCAAACGCTTCACTGTAGTCGCTGTTACTATCGATAACATACAGCGTATTTCTGGCGGTTAATTTTGATGTACCCACATCGAGCTTAAAGAAAAGCCCGCTATTTTTCCCATCAACATACGCCACTACGGTGTTACTGTTATCAAAGCTGCGCACCACGGTTTGCTGGGCGCTTAGCCACGGCATATCGTCTTCGGTAACGGCGTGAACGATCGCGCTGACCACATCTGAGGTATGTTCTTGAGCAGAAAAGATTTGCGAATCACTGTAAATGGACAGCTCATCAAGTGGTGTACTGGCAGCAGCGAGTTTATCAGTATCTGATTCCAGCGCCTCAATTTGACTAAAGCGCTTTTGTTTGGGTGAGAACATCAGCTTTAAGCCAGTCTCTTGCTGTTGCACTTCTCCGGCGATTTTGTAAGGCATCCAAATATGTGGCATGGCAAATCCGTCTGCCACTCGTGGAATATTTCGTGGCTGCTCTTTTTGCTGCTCTTCTGCTTCAAGTTGACGGTAATACTCAACGTCAATGTCTTGGTAATAGCCTTTTTCGGTAATTTCCAATTCACGCCAAAGTTTGTTGTTCCAAAATACGTATAAGTAGCCGCCTTGAAGCTCAGAGGCCTTGGCTTTATCCAAACTGCTGTCGAGGTAGGCAAGCGGCCTAACCGGCACCAGCACGTTATCCCACTCATCCATTTTGGTGTCTTTATCGACGGGGGTTAAATCTTCTGCCAGTTTAAGCAAAATGGGGGTTGGCTGGCCTGGGCATGGAATGCGGATGTAGAGCGTTTTTGGTTCGTTCTCTAGGTCTTTAAATGTCGCCAAGCTGCGGTGTTTATGATCATGGTCAACTCGACTGACCGTGACTTTTTCTTTTTGCGCTTCTGTTTTACCGAGCATTAAGCACGCCGCGTTGCTTGGCCACTGACCAGCAAATTCCACCACAATTTTGTGATCAGGCGATGGCGTCACTGGCGTGTACGTCATGACGCGTGGCAACGGCACATCATCCGTCACCATTTGATAAGCGGCTTTATGCACTTGGCCGGTTTGTGAACCGGAAACACTTTCGATTAAAGCTGCGAATTTGGGCGTGGCTTTGAGCTGAGCTTGTGAGATCGGCGCTTTTCGATTAAGCGGCGATGTTGCCACCCACTGAGCACTGCTAAGTTGGTTATTAATGGCAATAAAAAGGCTGTGAAGGTCTTTTTTTGCAGAGGGCGCCAACTGTTCGGAAAGAGATTTAGGAAGCTGACTTAATACGTCTGATAATTTTCGCATACGCGAAAGCTGCCCTATACACTCATCAGGTGTAAGGACAAATTGGAGCTCATTTTCCGTTAACTTAGAGCCCGGTATAAATTTGCAAACTAAATGCATGTAACGTCTCCACAACCAATATTGGTAAATTTATGGCTGCGGTGATTTTAAGCTGATAAGGCTTAGATATTCGATTTGGTAAAATGGATTCTACTGGCAAAAATTAATTGCATCAACCAAAGAATGATGTCTTTATGGATAGTGAATATACCTAGCTATATACGGTATATAAATAATAGAAGTGAGCTTGAAAAGAAAAAGAAGTGGGAGTTTTCACTCCCACTCAATGTAACTAAATACGTTCTCGTCTTCGAATCAATTCGGTTCAGTAATCATATAGTTACCAAAGGGTTAGGTAACATGCCGTTACCCAAGCAGGACGTCACCCCGTACTGGAGCGAGTGGGTGCACTATATATTAATCGATTGGAATCGCAATCTGACATATACCCAGGTAGAAACAGGCTTTATAACACTATTCATGCCCCATAATATTAAGTTAGTCGGAGCAGTTAGTGATTCGCACTATTAAACTAATCATTTGCTCTATCACTAAAGAAATAGCACCGATATTAAATATTAAAAAATGATACATTGATCCCAAAATTTATTTTAAACACAAAAAAGGCGAGCTATTGCTCGCCTTTTCCTATGCTGCTAACTGCCAGTCTCTATGTTTATTTTTATCTCGATCTGTGTTTATTTCAAAAGTTGAATTCATGGTTATCACCTCTCCACTCGAGTTTTTATTAAAGCTCTGGGAATCTTGAGCACTTAAGCCCGATTGGTTCACACCATCAACGCTGATGTCAATTGTATCGTCAGCCAGTTCGCTCAAATCTAAAGAGACACTCCAAGTTCCATCATTTTGAATTTGTGCCTCGCCAGACACCTCCGCGTTATTCACATCTGTCGCGACTACGTTAACAGTGATACCTTCGTCAAAATGAAGGCTAGTACCACTTATTTCAACCGCACTTGCATCATCGGTTATATCGCTTGGCGCGTTAATCGTAATGCTCGGCGTCGGCGTGATTAACAAGGTTTTCGTCGACGTCACATCTTCACCTTGATTACCAAACGCATCACTATAGCCTGAAATTTGTAAATTTAACTCGTCACTTTGACTATCGAGATTTGAAACCGTAATTGTACCTTGCCACTGAGAGCTTTCTCCGCCAAGGTTTTGCCATGCAATGGTTTCACTGCCTAACATTGAACCTGTCGGGGCACTCACTGCTTCACTGAAGGTTACGTTGACGGTCACTATTTCACCTTCACTAGCACTTTGCGGTGAAATAGTGGTACTTGCGTCATTCAGTGTCGGCTTAGTTTGTTTTAGTTCAAAACTACCAGTGACGCTTTCTGCAGTTGCTTCAACGTGGTTACTACCGCTTACGGTGATGGTCACTGTGCCATCACTAAAGTTTTCTACATGGGCAACGACCGCCCAACTGCCGTTATCTTCCACGTTGGCAGTGAAGTCTTCGCTTTGGCTGCCATTGCTGACTTTGACATTTAACGTATCACCT
Organism: Vibrio olivae; assembly: GCF_042428525.1. NCBI lineage: Bacteria > Pseudomonadati > Pseudomonadota > Gammaproteobacteria > Vibrionales > Vibrionaceae > Vibrio > Vibrio olivae. Next base: position 815,853 of record NZ_JBHMEP010000001.1, on the reverse strand, counting down.
TGGCTAAAGCGGGTGCTAGTACCGGAAATGGTCACTGCGCCGGCATTGCTGCTGTTTACATCACTGACGTCATTCAACGTAATCGTTGGTGTGATCAGTAGCTTTTGCGACGCGACTGTCGATGCACCACTGTTGCCTGCTTCATCGCTAAAGCCTGCAATGATGAGTTCAAGCTCCTGAACATCGCCGTTCAAACTCGGCACAATGTAGCTGCCCGTCCATGTGGCACTTTCGCCACTTTGGCTCGTCCAGCTAATGCTGTTACCACCAAGGGTTGATGCACTTGGCTCGCTCACTGCTTTGTCAAAGTTTGCAGTGATGGTGACTTCATCACCTTCACTGGCCATTGCCGGTGACATAGACGCGCTGCTTAGTTCTGGGCTGGTTTGTTCCAAGGTAAAGCTGCCTGTTGCGCTCTCTGCTATCGCGCCAGCTTGGTTCGTACCACTCACCGTAACGTTTACAGTGCCATCGCTAAAGCTTTCGACATTAACATTGGTCGCCCAACTGCCGCTGGCATCCACACTGACGGATTCCGTAATCTCTTGACTGCCATCACTGACTTTAACGCTTAACCTCTCGCCTTCGATAAAGCGGCTACTGGTACCGGAAATGGTCACTGCACCGGCATTGCTGCTGTTCACATCACTGACGTCATTTAACGTAATCGTTGGTGTGATCAGCAGCTTTTGCGACGCGACTGTCGATGCACCACTGTTGCCTGCTTCATCGCTAAAGCCTGCAATGATGAGTTCAAGATCCTGAACATCGCTATTCAGGCTCGGCACAATATAGCTGCCCGTCCATGTGGCGCTTTCACCGCTTTGGCTTGTCCAGCTAATGTTATTGCCACCAAGGGTTGATGTACTTGGCTCGCTCACCGCTTTATCAAAGTTTGCAGTGATGGTGACTTCCTCACCTTCACTGACCATCGCCGGCGACATAGACGTACTGCTTAGCGCTGGGCCGGTTTGTTCCAAGGTAAAGCTGCCTATTGCACTCTCTGCTGTCGCGCCAGCTTTGTTCGTACCACTCACCGTAACGTTTACAGTACCATCGCTAAAGCTTTCGACATTGACACTGGTCGCCCAACTGCCGCTGGCATCCACACTGACGGGTTCCTCAATCTCTTGACTGCCATCACTGACTTTAACACTTAACGCCTCGCCTTCGATAAAGCGGCTACTGGTACCGGAAATGATCACCGCCCCGGCATTGCTGCTGTTTACATCACTGACGTCATTCAACGTAATCGTTGGTGTGATCAGTAGCTTTTGCGACGCGACTGTCGATGCACCACTGTTGCCTGCTTCATCGCTAAAGCCTGCAATGATGAGTTCAAGCTCCTGAACATCGCCGTTCAAACTCGGCACAATGTAGCTGCCCGTCCATGTGGCACTTTCGCCACTTTGGCTCGTCCAGCTAATGCTGTTACCACCAAGGGTTGATGCACTTGGCTCGCTCACTGCTTTGTCAAAGTTTGCAGTGATGGTGACTTCATCACCTTCACTGGCCATTGCCGGTGACATAGACGCGCTGCTTAGTTCTGGGCTGGTTTGTTCCAAGGTAAAGCTGCCTGTTGCGCTCTCTGCTATCGCGCCAGCTTGGTTCGTACCACTCACCGTAACGTTTACAGTGCCATCGCTAAAGCTTTCGACATTAACATTGGTCGCCCAACTGCCGCTGGCATCCACACTGACGGATTCCGTAATCTCTTGACTGCCATCACTGACTTTAACGCTTAACCTCTCGCCTTCGATAAAGCGGCTACTGGTACCGGAAATGGTCACTGCACCGGCATTGCTGCTGTTCACATCACTGACGTCATTTAACGTAATCGTTGGTGTGATCAGCAGCTTTTGCGACGCGACTGTCGATGCACCACTGTTGCCTGCTTCATCGCTAAAGCCTGCAATGATGAGTTCAAGATCCTGAACATCGCTACCCAAGCTCGGTACAATATAGCTGCCCGTCCATGTGGCGCTTTCACCGCTTTGGCTCGTCCAGCTAATACTGTTACCACCAAGGGTTGATGTACTTGGCTCGCTCACCGCTTTATCAAAGTTTGCAGTAATGGTGACTTCATCACCTTCACTGGCCATCGCCAGTGACATAGACGCACTGCTTAGCTCTGGTCGCGTTTGTTCTAACTCAAGGCTCGAGGCGACTTCATCCGCGACCGCTCCAAGTGCATTGATACCATTGACGGTCACAGTGATCGTGCCATCTTTCAAGCCTGATAAGTCAGCTTGCGTTGACCAATTGCCGCCGTCGCTTACCGTTGCTTGAGCGGTAACTTGGTCGTTTCCATCAGAGAACACAAGGTCTAGGCTGTCATTAGCATTAAAACGCGTCGATGTTCCTGACACACTCACCGCTGAGACATTTTGTGAATTCACATCAGGCAATGAATTTAAGCCAATACTAGGCGTGATCGCTAGGCTGTATTGGGTATTCTCCGCTCCCACATTGCCCACATCATCACGAAAATTACTGACTGAGACTTGTAGCTGGTTGCTGCTGGTACTTGGCACGCGAACTTGACCTGTCCATTGGGTTCTGTCGCCATTTGACGTCAGCGAATTGATGCTGGTATCCCCAAGGCTAACCTCTGGCGACGCCACCGCTTTATTAAACGTCAATTGCAGCGTTACGTTCTCACCAATTTTTTGGTAACTCGGCGTAAACGTTAACCCATCGAGAGTTGGCAAAATGCCATCTACATTAAGCGTTAAGCTATCCCCCTCACCTTCAATGGTGTTGATGCTTTGATAGCTTCCGGCTGCAACGGAAATTTGAACATCTTGCTCGATATCTTGAGGCGCTTGATACGTGACCGTAAAACGGGTGTTATCGGCGGTATTCCAGGTTGCCGATAGTAAAGAGCCGACTTTACTGATATCACTTGCACTCAAATGCACATCAGAAATATCGAAACCTTCTACTTGTTCAGAGAACACAAACGACAACTCCACTTCTTCGCCCGCCGATAATGTCCCTGATTGACTAGTGGTGATATTCAGTGTCGGCACCGATGATTCGGCAACCTCGACTGATGATGAAGCCGATGCGGTTTTGTTTGCCGCATCCGTTGCCAAAATGCTGGCGGTGTAAGACCCTGCCTCCACGAGGTAGTGATACACATACAACTGGCTTTCACCATCTTGCGGCAATTCTGCTTGCTGAACGGAGAATGTTTCACCGCGACTATTGGTCAGCGTTGGCGTGACATTGCTCAGGTTAGCATCGCTGACTGTCGCAGAAACCGTGACTTCATATTTGCCATCTTGTGGCACAGCTGATGCTTGAACCGCCGCGACATTCGAGACTGTTGGTTGACTGAAATCGACGATCGCGCTTAAGCCACGGCTATCAACCTCGTCGCCACTGTAAAGATAACCTTGAGTCTCACGGCCGATTGAGTCTGTTACCGTGATTTTGAGATGATAAATCGCTTGGCTGTCCGTGTTTAAAGGGAAAGAACCGTTCGCGGAGGTTCCCCCATTAAAACTGCCAGACTCAACGATGTTACTCATTTCATCCGATTCTAAACTCACCGTATAGGTTTGTGCTTCAATGGCGACTGAATTGTTGGCACTTAGAATAAAGTTCTGAATTGAATCAGAGAACAGCAGCGCACTGTTGACCATTGATACATCGCTATCCAGCGTTAGCGTAATTTGAGGGCGAGACGTATCCACGACGATGGTTTTTGTGGTGGATAATCCCGCTAAGTCGGTTGCTGTGATATTGACACGTAAGCTATCCATCCCTTCAAGCTGTTCGGCATCCAGTTCAATGTAGCTTGCGGTGTTATTGACATCCTGCTGTTTATTGAACGTAAACTCCGGACTGAATGAGCTATAACTGACCGTTTCAATACCGCTGCCACTGTCGTCGATATCAAAACGGAAACGTACCTTGCCTTGATTTTCTGAAGAAGTCGAAACCGTTACGTCGTCACCAATGGTTGGCGCGGTGTTGTCAATTTGCAGGTTGATTGAATCAGTAGCGGTTTTGCCCCAAACGCCTTGCGCGGTAACACGGACTCGTACAGATGTGCCATCAAGCTCTTCGGATAAATCATTGCTAAAGGTAAAGCAGTTGTAATCCGGATCATCATCACAGCGCTCAGCCGTACTGAACAGATTCGAGTTTTGTGATTGAGAGTAATCGGTATTACCGACGCGCACCGTAATATCATCAATACGTGAGTTTTCGTACACTTTCACTCTAAACGCTAAGTTCAAGCGCAAGCCAACATTGTCACTGTCACTAATGATGCTTCCTGTTGCTGGATCCGTAATGTCCACATCTAGGCTGCCCGTTGGAATCACCAACTCAATATTCTGCGTTTCAGCCGTATTACCTGCAATATCACGCAGGTTACTGATTTGGAAGTTTTGCTGGGTACTCAAGCCATCAATCAATGAATCGTACAATTGCGTATACGTACAGGTTGTCACCGAACTGTTGGTTGGCGTCGTACAAGTTTCCGGTGTGAACGCCACATTGCCGTTAACTTTAGTCAGTGTTGGCACGGTATTGTTTTCGTCGGTGTAAACACCGGAGAGTACATCACTAAACGCAAGACCAAAGCTCAACATTTTTTGGCCGTCGCTGTTCTTATAGATGTTTTCGCCAGTAAAACTGTACGCACTGCCATCATCCACCACCGGCGCATCGATATCCATCATATTGAAGTTAAACAAGCTGGTAGATTCTTTACCATTGGTCCCTGTTACACGAGCCACCAGGGTGACGTTGTCACTCATATTGCGATCGGTCGTCACATCACACCCATAAGGTGGCTGCGAAACGTGAATCACCCCGGAGTACGCATACGAGTTGTCCGCTGGTACGTCTCCCGCGGTGTGATTTTCACGAACCCAACATTCGATCGTCGATGGCGCGACTTCGCCTTCCACATTGAACACCACACTTAAATTATTATTGGCAATATAGCTTTGGAAGTTGCTCGGGCTAGCGATAGAGAGCTCAACACCTTGACGCTGGACACTAATGGTCGCGTTCTGCACGCCGGGCTGACGAGCACTGGCGTCGGTATAACGAGTCTGGTTATACACGCGGATTTCAATGTTATAGCTACCATCAAGCTCCAGCTTCGAAGCAGAAAGACGCGCTTGCCAGCTACCATCTTGTTGCTCGACAAAATTAAAGCTACTGGCTTCTGAAGAAACTTCACCAAGGTAACGATAGGTTGCTTCAATCGAATCCACACCACTGACGTCATCAATATCCATGGTAATCAAAATGTCGTCATCACGCGTGATCGCCTGACCAATATCGGATTCATCGGCGTACGTCATTTTATAGCCACTGATGGTCGGGCGAGCGTTATTCACGTTAACCGAGAACTCTTGCTGTTTGGAATTACCCCGATTATCGGTCGCCTCAATTCTCAACGTGTGCTGTCCATTGGTTAGCCCAGTTAAGCTTATGACTTTGTCTTCGCCGATATTAATACCCGCGACACCATCTAATGGCGGCGTATCGGTGTACATCCAATACTGCATGTTGTCTTGCACCCCTTGGGTGGAAGAGATGGCTGACGAGCCGCCCGTTTCAAACAAGTCACGTGCAATCACGTCAAAATCGTAAGAGCTTAGATAGTAATCTTGATCACTAAAGCCATTGAGTGAAATGGTTGGGCCATCTCGATCAATCATGACCTCACGAGAGTTTGACTCAGAAACAAAGCCGTAGATGTCGGTCGCTTTAACCACTAGGTCGGTTCGTAAATTACCCTCTTCAAGCTGAATTTTGTCGGTATCGGAGCTGGTCAATGACATTGAAAATGGGTTACTGGCATCCGTTGGGCGAATCACCTTAAGCGGCGTATCATAACCCACTTGATAAAGCGCAACTTGCTCGACGCCAGAGTCGTCCAAGGTAGACGCTAAGTTGACAGAAAATGCACGGCCTAACAGATAACTTTCACCAGAAACGGAATCTTTGGCCCAAGGAGAATCAAAGGCAATGGTTGGTCCTTGGTTATCAACTTTAAAGCTAAAGGTACCTGTGCCACTTTCATTGGCCGGGTAAGCACTATCTTTTGCCGTCACTGAGAAGATGTTAGTCGCATCATAATCAAATGCGTCCGCGACCAATTGCACCGCTACATCCGGCTGATCGCCAACTAAATAAGGCTGATCACAAACCTCAGATTCAGGGTCACACTTCGTTAACTCAACGGTTTGCCCTGAGCCTCGACGCAGGCTTATTTTGACTTCACTGCCGGGAGCGAGATTGCCCCACTCAATATCCGGCGTCCAGCGTTCATTACCGCCCAAACGGGTTTCAATCGCTTGGCCATTCACCACTGGTGGCTCAGAATCAATATGAATATTAAAACGCGGCGCATTACTGGTAACCTGAGAGACCGAGTTACCTAGGTTATCTTCCGCGCTGACGACGACGAGCCAATCACCATCACCAGGGTTAATAGACTGCTCGCCGTTCTCACACGCACTCTCGTTACACAACCGTACTTTAAAGGTGGTTTCACCATTGCTTGAGAACTTCTCATAGGTGTATGAAGCGCGTTCACCGGTCGGTTTGTAGAACACCAACCCACGAGACTCGAGTTTATCCCCGACTTCATCTTGAATATTAAACGTCAGTTCATGGACGTTATTGGTATTAAGATAGGTGTCCTCTGACAACGTGTCGCCATCGATGTTAAGTGGGGGTTGGTATGTCGCGACTGGGTAGTCATTATCAACATAAAACGACTGAACATAAGCAAACTCACCGTTGTAGCCGTATGACTCGCCGTTGTTATCCATTGCACTGATGTTTAACGCAAATTCGACAATATCAGGCAAGGCAGCCGATTGAGAATCAAGGGTAAAGTTATACACCTTTTTATAATTGGTACTGCTGCTTGCGTCTTGATTGATCGATACATTTGCTAAACGTTTTTCATTGATCGAATCATACCAATATGGCACGAGATCAGGCGCATATTCACCGCTGGCAACAATGCCCGATGGATCTTCAATCGCCACTTGAGCGTTAATACTGCCTGCAATATAAATTCGATTATTTACCGTTTCGTAAGTTCGACCAGATGCAATCGTCACCGTTAGTTCTGGTGGAGTTTTATCAATACTTTCACCTTCATAGTCAAACACACCGCTCCCATTGAGCATTGGATTCGCCTTAGAAATATCATCGGCGTATAACTGAGCTAGGTAAGAGGCAACATCGTAATCAAAAGTCACTTTATCGAAATAAATTTGCGCCAAATCAGTGCGATAGGTATCTGCGCTAAGTTGGTAGCCATCAAGCGATAAATTTACACCATCAATACCGATGCCATTGGCTTTGCCGTCGTAACTGAAATCACTGTAGAAAGAGGTTGCAAAATTGGCTGAGGTATTTCGCGGCGTGTCTTCTGCCATGGTCGCAATCGATTCAGCAAGAAAACGGTGTTGGTATTCGTCGCCAGGATTCGACGGAATTGACTGTTCTCGTAATAATTGATTGGTGGCGTAAGGCGTGCTTGCTGGATCAAAGCTAAAAAAGGCACTGCTGTTAGTACCGAACACGGCGGAATTGACTTTATTCAGTGTATCCACCGCTTTCGCGTTGGTTTTGTCGCCACTTCCGACTTGATCCCACAAGTAATCAAACAATCCGGTTTGATACACTGAAAGTTCAGTAATGTAGAAAGTTTGTGAGCCATCAAGTTCAAAATAAGCGCCAAAATTAGCGTTGCTTAAATCCACATTTGCACGGTTGCTGTCATTATCTTGCCATTGATAGTAGTAAGTATTGCTGTTGTCCGTGCTGATTAAGCGAACCCGCATAAAGTCATAGTTGACTACATCGGTCGTGAGGTCACACGACGCGACGTCATAAGCCAAAACACCAATAGACTCGTTTTGTTGCACTGTGCTACAACTCGCGAGAGAGGTAAATGAACCATTGGCACTGAGCCCTTCAAGTTGAGCACGGGCATTGATAAATGGGGTAACAACGGTAATCGTTGGTAAATCAAAGGTACTTCTAAAATACACGTTTTCATGAGGGCTTTCGTTGCCAGATTCATCTTCGGTATAGATAACCAAACGTTGACTGCTGTCTTCCGATACCGATGTAAAGTCGGGACCAAAGATATCGCGGCTGTAAGGAATATAATAAATCACGCGATTTACTGAGCCATCGTCATCTCGCTCTATGGTCTCATGCGGAATTTTACTCACCACCTCATCGGTTGATGCCACAGTTGAAGTTGAATTTTTAAGCGTATAGTCACCGTCATTATTTTCACTGACATAGTAATCGACGACTATTTTGAGGTCCTCGGCAGAGGAACCAATGACTGACTCACCGCTCGGGTCACTCACCACCACGCGAAGGTAAGGAATGTTATTTTGATTAAGCAAATTGACGTTAAAGTTCGCCATATCGACATCATCAATCGTCGAAGCAATTCCATTGGCACCATAGCTGTAATCGATTTTTAAGTATCGGTCTGCGCCAATTACCGTGTCTGCACTATAAGTGGACTCGTTATATTCACCTTGAATTTCTGAGCGATTCTCACCGTCTGATGCATCGATAAAAGGAAACGTAGTGTTTTGTGGAAAAGTGATGGTTTGGGTAGGCGCGGTATCATCGCGGCTGACGCTATGAGTATACGTCCCAACGTTACCTTCACTGTCAGTCGCTTTAATCGTAAACAGCGTATTCGATGTAAAATCTTCTGTTGGATAGGGTTTACTGAATTCACAGGTACTGCCGATTTGTGATATCACAGGTGTGCAATCAGCGGCGTCATCAGTACCACCTTTAAATGACACGGTCACAGAAGTAATGTCTTCTGCCGCTTCTTTTACGGTTGCGCGCAGCACATACTCAGTGAGTGTATTGTTGATGGTGCTGGCCGAAGTAACATCAATAACTGGTGCTTGGTTATCCCAGCTAAATGGAATTTCGATGCCTTGATCTTCATACACGGTTAACGCATTGCCCAGTACGTCACTGGTATAAAGGACGACTCGCGCCGCGGTAACGTTCGTTAAATCATCCTCATCAAGAGACACATGATCCACTTGGGTGGTATCAATGATCACATGAACCTGGGTTTCGCGAACGCCACGCTCAAAATCCGTTAAATCTAATCCGCAGTAACCAACAGGCGCTGCATCCGTCAACTCACACGGTTCAAGTTCAGACCACACACCATCCAATTGATACTGAAGGTAGGCTTCAACGTCATCGACACCGATGTCATCACTAATCGTGACATCCATTTGATCAATATCGGCCAAGGTATCAGAATCGGTGCGAGTGGCGGTAGGAGGCACTTCATCAATCGTGACTTCATCACGAGCAGGAATAACGCCATCATCCCCTTCTCCACCTAATGCATTGATTTTCTTGCTGAACGTCTCGTAATCTGATGCTACCGTACCGGAAATATTCAATGCCGGGTCGTTGACCACGATCAGCACGTGCTGCGCAAGCGTATTGGTGTATAAGTCACTGCTGACGCGAACTTGCCCATAAGAAAGCGCCATTGGTAAACCGTTTGCAGCATTGATGGCTTCACCATCTAGCAAACCATCGGCAATGATATCTTGGTGCTGAAGGTAAGCTAAGTTTGCCGACGTATACACATTTTCGGTATCGCCATGGGTATCAATAAGATCCTTGGCAAGCGAAGAGTATGCAAGCAACAGTGCGCCATACTGGTGGCCGCTCGTCGCATAACTGCTTTGACCACCGCGGGTAATATCAATCGGCGTGGTGCCATTCACGTCAAAACCATACATCGTATTGACCGTTTCCAGCGCGTCGCTGACCGCTTTACTATCGTCCACCCCTTGGGCGATTTGATATTCTGCTAATCCCGCAGCAAGGTAACTAAGCGGAGTAACCATCAGGCTTTCATCATCACCTTCTGAATAGTTAATCACACTATCAAAACGCAGGGTATTACCATCGCTTTCTGCTACTGTTGCGCCGGTTATCGGGTCTTGATACGCACCGCCCTGAGCGGTGATCAATAACGGACGTGAGGAAGAATCAATAGATACGGAGTATTCACCAAAGGCATTGGTTTTGGTTCGCGCTAATAGTGACCCTAGGTTACCGTTGTCGTATTCCCATACACTCACTTCTGCACCAGATATCGGTGCATCATAAACGTAACCAGAAATACTTCCGGTAGCACGAGATGGCGGAGAGCTATCGCCTCCGCCGCCTCCACCACAAGACGTTAATATAAATAAACTAGCCAGAGCGGAATAGAAAGATGATTTATTGTATTTTATGGGCATGATGATGACGTAAAAAAAACTTTTCGCCGATTATATGCTCGAAAATAAAAATCTCAATCTGGCAAAAAAACGACTATTTTACGCATAAAGAAACCCCAAACAGTCATAATGCCTATTGGGAGTTTAGGTGGGATAGTTTAATTAAACATTAATCTAGTTAAACTATGACTTTGATATTAACTGGGATGTACAATATTTTAAAAAATAATAGAATAAAACATCCCAAGCACAATGAATTCTAATATTAATCGTCAGTTATATATATCATGCCAAAGTCAGTATTTTTGTCAGCATTGTGTCTATTCGTGCTGGTAACCTCTTCAATTACAAGTGCAAGTTACTTTTGGTCGTCATCAGAACCTCAAGTAAGCGAGTCTTTATCTGAGCCAAAAACCGTCAAAAAAATTCCGACTGTTTTTACAGGCACCGTTGAATACTCTTTTGTCAGCTCTGTGTTAGATACAGGAGTCACACCGACAGAAGTAAAGTCTCTATTAGATCTAACGACCGATCACTTCAATGTATTAAATCAAGCTTCAAAAGGCGGTCAATTCGCGTTTAAAACGGATATGGATAAAAAAAAGGAGCGCTTTGTTCGTGCCTTCTATTATAAAAACAGCGATAAAGAGTTTTATGCATACCGCGGCAACGATAATCAAATCTATGATCAAGATGGATTTCAGTTTAATAGTTTAAGTCGCCTGCAAATGCCCTTTAAACGTCATTACCGAATTAGCTCTTCGTTTAGCTTGAATCGCCGTCACCCAGTCACGAACCGAATTACCCCTCACTATGGTACCGATTACGCCACACCTGTCGGCACGCCAGTATTGGCAGTAGCGCCCGGTAAAGTATTAGTATCAAGACACGACCATTACGCTGGCAATTACATTACGATTAAACACGGCAATGGTGTCTTATCTCGCTATATGCATTTGAAGAAAAGTAAGGTGAAACGCGGGGATTATGTGGCTGCTGGCGACATCATCGCTCTTTCAGGCAATACTGGGCGAACAACCGGACCACACCTGCATGTGGAATTAATCGAGAAAGGCATACCGATTGATTATGCGAAAACCATGCGTGACTTTAACCGCCGCGAATCATGGGCAAACCGCTCACGTTCAATGCAAGCGGTCAATATGTTCCATACGCTCAAGGGCGACTTAAACCAACAAACCATTGCGTTGGCGACACCATAGACCACTCTTGTCTTAAGCTAAAAACGTACAAGCTCAAATTTGCCTTTAGGCTCACGTGCGTAAAATCAAACCAATATCCAAGGCATGTTCAAAGGTTAGAGTTTCTGAGATCAGGCTGTGAAGCGTTGTTTCCGTGAGTTGAACAACCGTAACGCCTCCTTTAGGGGGAGCAACGTGAACAGCAATTGCCTTCCCTTGTTTGTATTGCGCCCAAAGTTGGCTATCCACTAAGTAGATATAACTGTTACTTGGAATCGGCGGTGAAGAATCGCCCCATACTTTCAGCCACCAAGTCACGCGTCTCAAGCCATTGGTTCCAGTTAAAACTTTCGTGGGCATGATGACGTCATTTTTCACCGCTTGTTGCGTTGCAATTGCGACATCTAATGCCCCTGGATAACTCTCAGCAAATGGATTGCTGAACTGACCATCGTAAGAGCAAGCCCAACTCGCTGGGCTCGCAATCAGGAGGCTCAGTAACATACTGAGTTTATAAGACATAGTCACCTACCTATGGCGTCACAATGTTAAACCAGAAGTTAAAGCTATCGAGCATGCCGACAAAGTCTTTAAATACCTCTTTATCTCCACTTAAATCGATATCACCATCAGCGATGGCTTTTTCCAGTGTCACATTACCTAGCTGTACCTCATCTAAAATGCCTTTTGTTAAGGTTAGCGAGACATCAGGGTCATCGGTTTGCTTGCGAGTATGATTCAATACTGAGTGTTCAAGGTAGAGCGTGTATTTTTCATCAAGGTCCGTGAAATTTAAGTTGATAGCAAATGCTTTGCCAGCTGCTTTTTCCGGTAAAATCCGCACGGCAAGGTAATCAAACAGCATCTCAGGTGGCATGTTTTTGATAATATCTGGTGAAGCTGTGTTGGTCCCACCGGCGGAAGGTGTCCCGTTTCTCAGTTCATACGCACCTTGAAGGTATACCGAACGCCAAGGTCCCGACTCCGCTTGATATCCAAGTTGTTCATAGGTGTCAGCCAAAAGCTGTTTCCCTTGCTGACTCTCGGGGTTGGCAAACACCACATGTTTCAGTACTTCTGCTACCCAACGATAATGACCAGTCTCGAAATCCGCTTTGGCTTTTTCTATCGCCGCTTTCTCTCCACCCATGTATTCGACGTATTTTTTTGCGGCGCTTTCCGGTGGCAGATTGTTCAAATCAGAAGGATTGCCATCGTACCAGCCCATATAGCGCTGATACACCGCGCGGCTGTTATGACGTAAGGTTCCGTAATAACCTCGTGAACTCCAGCTATTTTCAATTTCGTCAGGGAAATGAATCATCTCTGATATTTCCGAACCAATATAACCTTGATTCATGAGACGAACGGTTTGATCGTGCGTATACTTATACATATCGCGCTGTGTTTTGAAATAGTCGACAATGTCTTGATTGCCCCACTTAGGCCAGTGGTGGCTTTGAAATTTAACTTGAACTTGATCGCCCCACATCTCAATGGTTTGTTGTAAATAGCTCGCCCATTTCAAAGCATCTCGGACTTGTGCACCGCGCAATGTAAGAATGTTATGCATTGTATTGGTGGTATTTTCTGCCATCCACAATGCCTTTTTATCGGGAAACCAAGTGTTGATCTCTGTCGGCGCCTCAGTACCAGGTGTGTATTGGAATACCATTTTTACACCGTCGATAGTTCGTTCATCTCCGGTTTTCTCAATGGTATCGGTTGGTTTGATTAGCGTAGCTAACCCAGTCGATGTAGTTTGCCCTAGCCCACCATTAACGCCACCGTACTGGTTACGCGGTAACAACGCACCATACATATAAATGGCTCTGCGCCCCATCGCATTTCCTGCAATGACGTTTTCAGATACCGCATGCTCCGTGAAACCGTGCGATGCGATAATTTTTACTTTTCCGGACTTCACATCTTCTTCATCGACAATACCCCGTACGCCACCAAAGTGGTCAATATGGCTATGACTGTAAACTACCGCAACAACTGGCCGCTCACCAAGTTGTTCATTTATAAAGTCCAAGGCCGCTTTTGCCGTTTCTTGAGAGATTAATGGGTCAAAAACAATCCATCCCGTGTCGCCTTGAATAAAAGTGATATTACTAAGATCGTAACCCCGTACTTGATATATACCCTCCGTTACTTCAAACAAGCCATTCATCATATTCAGTTGAGCGTTACGCCATAAGCTCGGGTTCACGGTATCCGGTGCCGCTTTAGTGACATCGATATATTGTTTGTAGGCTTCTAAGTCCCACACAATGTCACCTTGTTCATTTTTGATGGTTACTGTATCTTGCTCAGCAATCAACCCCCTCTGTGCTTCCTCGAAATCCTTCTTATCACTAAAGGGTAATGTCTGTTTGACTTGATTATTGATCTCAACCGTTGTCTTTGATGCGGGCTTTGGGTCCGCAGCCACGGAGCGATACGGAGACAATATTGTCACTCCCACTGCCAATGCGACGAGTGCTGGTTTCATTGAATTAATCCCTATTCTGTATTTGATCTCCTCAAGCGTAGAAAAATATTCAGTAAACTGTGCTCCACCCCAGGCCAGCATCAAGCAACTATATGAATTGTAGATAATTTCCAGAATAAAAATAAACAAAAACCAACTAAATGCTTAGAGTGAAAACTACAAAACTGACCGCTGTTAGGCATAATCTATTATGTAAAAAACATGATCTTTGCATTTATTTATCATTAATAAATGTAGGGTTTAAATCATAATTTTCCTGAAGTTATTGATAGGCAAGCTTTAACGTCACACCATGTTATTAACCAATAAGTTTACGATGAGACCTCATAGGCTGGTACCGAAGACTGTGATTATAATCGGGATGCAAGTCAGAGAGGAAAACCCATCAAATATCTTGGCGTAATACTGTAGTTAATTTTCATAATTTAAGAACCAAATAGGAACGATGCACCTGACAACCCGACCCAATCACACAAGCGAAAACACGCAACCTTTGACGTTTAAATTACGAGTTAAATGGCATAGTGAGCAGAAAATAAAAATACGTTTCAAAAAATAGCGATACACATATCACACCTTATCGAGAATAGTCAGCGCCCTGACTTGCCCATCCAATCACTTTTAAGACAAACAAAAATGTGTAATTTTTGTTTCATTTTGGTAGTTTTATTACTGATAGAACTACTCTATCCTTGTTCGCGATGTAAAAGCTAATCCGGCCTACGGACATAACAAGCGATAAAAATAGAGTTCGGTCACACAGGAACAGTGACGAATATAACGCGAACAAAATACTTAAAACTGCTTATAGATTAAGAGAGATTTCAGTCCCATGAAAAAGGTATCTGGTCAAAATGGATTCAACCAGCCTAACGAAAAACGAGAAAGTGAACTGGTTGATGTTGTACTAATCGGCGGAGGTATAATGAGCGCCACGCTCGGCACCTTCATTCAGCAATTAGAGCCGAGTTGGCGCATCGAAATGTTTGAGCGTCTCGACGACGTCGCACAAGAAAGCTCAAACGGCTGGAATAATGCTGGAACAGGACACTCATCACTTGCAGAATCCAATTACACGCCAGAAACGGCTGATGGCGAAGTAAAGTTTGGTAAAGCTGTTGATATATATGAGCAATTTCAGCTTTCTCGTCAGTTTTGGGCCTACCTCGTAGACAGCGGATTAATCCAAGATCCAAGTACGTTTATCAATAGCGTTCCACACATGAGTTTTGTAGCCGGCGAAAAGAACGTTAATTTTTTACGTAAACGGTTTGAATTATTGAATTCAAAACCACTTTTTAAAGGTATGGTGTATTCGGAAGATAGAGAACAGCTCAAGTCTTGGGCGCCACTACTTATGGAAGGGCGCGATCCAAAGCAGCCTGTAGCAGCGACACGTTCGCGCTTTGGTACGGACGTTAATTTCGGTGCCCTTACCCGCCAATTAATCAATATTCTCAGTTCTAACCGCTACTTTTCTCTTCATTTGCAACATGAGGTTCGGTCATTAAAACAACGCTCCGACGGCACATGGCAAATGACGGTGACTGATCTTACTCGCCATACTGAGCGTAACGTAGTCGCTAAATATGTGTTTATTGGGGCTGGCGGCGCCTCCTTAACGTTACTTCAAAAATCCGGTATTCCAGAAGCAAAAAGCTATGGCGGGTTTCCTGTAGGTGGGCAATTCTTGGTCACAGAGAACCCTAATATCGTAAAAGCTCACCAAGCCAAAGTGTATGGTAAAGCCCCTGTCGGCGCCCCTCCCATGTCAGTGCCCCATATGGACACTCGGATTATCGACGGCAAGGAAGTATTGTTATTTGGCCCCTTCGCGAGTTTCTCAAGTAAATTTTTAAAACAAGGGTCTTTGCTTGATCTTTTTGCGTCGGTCTCTCCGTCTAACTTCCTGCCAATGACTCAAGTCGGATTGAAAAGCTTTGATCTTATCAAATACTTAGTTGGTCAACTGCTGCAGTCCAATGATGATCGCATGAAGGCATTACGCGAGTTTTACCCTCAAGCGAACCCAGATGATTGGACACTTCTTCAAGCCGGCCAGCGCGTACAAATCATTAAAAACATCCCTGAGCGTGGTGGAGAGTTACATCTAGGTTCTGAATTAGTTCACGCCAGTGATGGCAGTTTGTCCGCTTTGCTAGGAGCCTCCCCTGGAGCATCGGTATCAGCATCTATTATGTTGAACCTTCTTGAGCGTTGCTTTACCGAACAGATGGCATCAGTCCAATGGCAGCAAAAAATTAAGCAGATGATTCCATCGTATGGCAAATCATTAGATGAGAACCCAGATTTAAACCTAGAAATTTTGTTGGCGACCAGTCGCACACTGCAATTATCGCAAGATTTGGTTGAAGTACGTCGCTCTGAAATTCCTCCGGCTGAGGAAATCACCGTCGTTGGTGCCAATTAAGAATCTAGCATCCTCTGATTAACCCAAAGCCTCTCGATGAGGCTTTGGGATTTCTACAACGTGTACCGTTTAGGTGCTGTCTACTGGCTACTTATACGGTCAATGGAAGATGGACGTTCTTAACGACAGCGCGAATGGATTTTGGCTCCAGAGATCAACCGAGCGTACACTTAAGGGCGCGGTTTTCTATTCCTATAAACCAAACGTTTCGCCGATAGGCCTACGCGTTGACCGATGTTTACATCAAATAAACTCCGAAAGTTGAAAATTGAGTTCATCAGTCAACGAGAGTACGAAATAATTTTGAAAGACTAAACACAAAAAAGCCCGCTTAAAAGCGGGCTTTTTTGTTTAATTTGGTGGGTCCGGGCGAACTCGAATCGCCGACCCCTACCATGTCAAGGTAGTACTCTAACCAACTGAGCTACGGACCCAAATTTTGTGTTCAACTGAATCATCATTCAAGCAAGAATGGTGCGTCCGAGTGAACTCGAATCACCGACCCCCACCATGTCAAGGTGGTGCTCTAACCAACTGAGCTACGGACGCATTCTCTTGGAACGGGGAGGATATTACCCAGTGTTGTTTTTCGGTGCAAGTGGAAATTTGGCTTTTTAATGCTGTTTGATGCACTTATCACCTGTTTGACTATTTTTTATTCCCAATATCTGTAAAATGACCCGCTTACACCTTGCTGTTGATAAGTTTAAAAGTTATAACCGGATAGTGAGCACTAAAAAAACCGTGATCTAGATCCGTGACAGTGACCATGTTTACAACAATACAGCATACGCCAACGCGACATTCGTTCAAAATATGATTGATCGCTAGCACTAAAGTATTATTATGAATTTTCACATATTCACTATTTAGCATATCAACTTAGCATCGAAAGGATTCGATAAACATGGACATCGACTTGTTTAATCCCTCTAAACAGATCAGGACTCTGATTTTGTTTAGACTCAGTGTGTTACTCGCACTGGTTTCTTTGCTGTTGGCCAGTTTTAACTTCTCTTACGGATACTACTTCCCCGCCACTGTTGACCTTATTTTTTGCCTTTTATCCGTTTGGGTTTATGTCCGAATTCGTAATTCTCGTTATAGCTTTATCGTGGCTAACCTCTATACCTATGCCATCATCACGTTAGTGATCGTTGGTACATTAACCACTCCGTTGAGTGATGGCTTCTTTATATGGAGCTGCTTATTTCCCGTGATGTTCTATTTGGTTCTTGGTAAAAGTTATGGCGTGATTTCAACGGCAATAGCCCTCGTGGTCGAAAGCATCACCATTACTTATAAACTTCACCACCTGGTGAACTTTGAAGGCGGCGCATTTCTGGTGAACTTCTACCTGTGCTTCGCGTGTATTTGGGCGGTTGTCCATATTTTGGAAGAAAAACGCGACTATTCAGAAAATTCATTGGGAGAACTGGCATCAAGAGATGCGCTTACGGGGGTTTATAATCGTCATGCGCTAATACATAACTTCGAAACCTATCGTACTCAGGTTGACCAGCAACCAATGGCACTTTTGATTTTAGACTTGGACTTTTTTAAATCCATTAATGATCGCTTTGGCCATCCGACAGGCGACAAAGTCTTGGTGCAAACAGCCAGTCTGATTGATGGGTTATCCGGTGAGAACTTGGTATATCGTATTGGTGGAGAGGAGTTTTGCGTCGCGCTTCCCAATGTCAGCACCAACAAAGCCAAACAAAAGGCAGAGCACCTGCGCTCTGCCATAGAAGCGTTTGAATTTAACGATAAGGAAACGCCCATTAAATTAACCGCCAGTATTGGAGTGTACCAATGTAATCGGCTAATTTCCCTCGAAGACGTTTTAAAGAAAGCAGATAACGAGTTATACCGGGCAAAACAAAACGGTCGAAACCAAGTGATGGTGTCCTGTTTCGAGGATCATCAACAAGAGCAAATTATTCGTTTCGGTTAACCCTCTACCTTTTTAGCTATAGTTCATCGTCCAGATCGTCAAACACCACGTTATAGTTTTCGGTGTAAGTACAATGCGGTTGGCGGCTACATGTAAAGAATTTCCTTCCTTTAAAATCCCCTTGTGATGCCACTTTAATGATCATTGGGCTACCACAACGCTTACAAAAACGGACTTCTTTATCAGGTTCTATCAGTTCGATGTGAGTGGCGAGCAAACGACGTAAACGCCCAACTTGATAACTGTATTTCATATGAGTGCCGATCAGCGGTAGATTTGCGCTTTTACACACATGTATCACTAACTTTTGGCGCTCGATTTTGCCTTTATCCAACTCTTTGCCGTTATCTAACTCAATCACGACTCGAGGTTCGAAAGTTCGTGGATCACAGATAACGTAATCGAAATAGCTGCGAGCGATGCGATTGTTGGCGATAAACCACTGCTTTTTGTCCGTGGCTTTCGGGCCAATAATTTGCGTCATCAAAACTTTGGGCATAACAACTCCGTTATTACCCACCGCGGAGACTAAAGCATTGTAGAATACGCTTTCGTTGCTATTTAACGTTGCCCCTTTTACTTTGTATTGGCTCTCTTTCAGCGGACTCTGTTTAGCGACACGTTTCTGGACAATAAAGAAAAACATCACCAGAACGACGACAACAATAAAAACGCTTTCCATTCACCTTTCCGCTTTATCTAACAACTGTTAACCATTGATTATTCGGGTTTCCTTTTCAGGAGCAAGAAACTTTTCTATTTTATGGCTCAAATTGGCGAGTTTCCCACATCTTCAAGGCTCGCCAAAAATGAAAAAGCCCGAGCAATCGCCGGGCTTTATGTATCAAACAATAGAAATGGACGTTAAGCGCCAAATACATATTTATCCATCATCGCAACCATCTTGCCGATTTCCGGTTTAGTGATAGTATCGTTCGCTCCCAAAGAAAGCGCCTTCTGTCGGTTATCATCACTCATCAGCGATGAGAACATGACAATCGGCGTATCATTGTATGCATCGGTATCGCGCAGGCGTTTCACCAAGTGCATGCCATCCATACGAGGCATTTCAACATCACTGACCACAGCATTAATCAACTCTGACACGTTCATTTTTTCGTTCTTCGCCACTTCGGCGATTTCCATCAGTTTATCATGTGCTTCGCCACCATCTTTACAGGCAATGATATTGTAGCCAGCAGAGCTTAAGGTGTCCTGAATCAGGCTTCGAATAAACGCGGAATCATCAACGACCATCACGGTCTTCGCATTGCGTTTACCCACCATTTTTTGGTTAAGATCGACGCTTTTATCGACCTTCACATCGTATTTTTCCATACTCAGTTCTGGGTTGATATCCGCGATGATTTTTTCAAAGTCCAAAATCATGATTAAGTTGCCATCTTTACGCACAACAGCCACAACGCAGTCTTGTTCGCCGGCTTCAAGAAACTGGCTCGGAGACTCGACATCGTTCCAAGAAATACGGTGTATACGGCTGATGCTGTCGATAAGAAAACCATTGGTCATGCGGTTGAAGTCAGTGACGATGACAAATTTTTTATCGATGTCACCACGGGTAGGAACACCGAGCCAACCGGCTAAGTCAACCAGTGGAGTTAAGACTTCTCGTGAAGAAAAAACGCCAATCATATGCGGCTGTGCGTTAGGATAATCCGTGGTTTCGGGGACTTGAATAACCTCACGCACTTTCGCGACGTTAATACCATAGTAACAAGTTTTGGTACCGCCATCAGGCAAGCGCTTTTCTAGATGAAATTCAATGATCTCTAACTCGTTGGTGCCGCTTTCGGTCAGGATGGTACTGCTGGAAACACTCATAATCGACTCTTACTCATCACAGGTAACTAAATCTTGGCAAACTCTGCGCCTATCACGTCAAAATGACATTACGCTGGTTACAACTTTACATTTATACTACTGATAAACTTTATATTTATAAACAGTTATCTCTATGTATCGTAGGAAACCAGAAAAACTTCAGAAATTTTTATTATTGTGCTAGTTCAGTCTAAAAATTGGCTTACGCCAGCTAAACTTTAGATACAAATCTTAATATCGTCCACATTCTGTCGCGGGCAAACGTTTATAGCACACAGACATCAAGCTGCGAGCTAAGTCATAAACAAGACGGTGAGCGCTCAAGTTTTATTGTGCAAAGTCTGCAAGCCTTTTCTACAATTTAGACAGAATAAGTTGGTTCGCCTGAAAAATGGATGGCAATGGTTAAGGTTTGAGGAACAAACATGAAACGGGACGCTTTTGGCATTTGTATCTCCCCTGCACTTCTCTCGCGTAATTTATCCAGTACTTTTACCCATATTCGAGGGTATGAAACTCGAGAGCAGCAAGACACCACGGTTAAGCTTGCTTTTCAACAACTGTCTGGGGAACAACTCCTGAATACCGTCGAAAGTAATACTGAGCTTTTATGGCGTGCTGAGTACTGCTGTACACTTGATAAGTAAATCACACTCCGTTTAGAGCGCATTTTTTCACCGGTATATAGTGATTACCTGACAATTCGCTCGCCAACACTCATGCCAACTCCGCTGAATATCTCTATTTCCTTAATATTAATCAGGTTTCTTCTCACTAAACATACAGTAAAGCATACGCAAAAATTAGACATTCTCCTGAGCCTTTGTTTGCTAACACTATTCTGACAGTTGCATATTGGCTGCGTCCTATTTTATTGCCACGAGCTGTCAGGCTCTTGCAAATAAATAAGGACACTTAAAATGAAAAAAACTACGTTGGCGTTAGGCTTAGCAATGGCTTCTGTATCTGCTTTCTCTCAAGCAGCGGTAATGCTAGAACAAGGCACTCAAGAAGTGTCAGTACAAGGTAACTTAAACTTGGACTACTCTGATGACTACTTATTGGTTCTAGACTCTTCTTACGGTTACTTCATCACTGACGATTGGGAAATCGGTGGTGGCCTTGGCATTAATATGTCAGAGCACAACAAACGCTTCGAATTCGGCGCGTTTACTGAGTATAACTTCACTAACTCTACCGACTTCGTCCCTTATGTTGGCGCAGCTGCGCAATTCGCAACATTGGACTACAAGAGCGGCCACGGCTTTGATGGCGATTGGGGCTCTGAAAAAGATGACGGTACCAACAACGCACTTAACTTCAAAATGGCACTGGGTCTAAAATACTTCGTAAACCCAAATGTTGCCTTAAGTGCAGAAGTTAACTACAACATCGCAACCGACGACGTTAACGTAACTAAAGATGGTCTTGAAGACAGCTTTACTAACATCGTATTCGGTACTCGCTTCTACTTCTAAGGCAGCGCGTTAAGAAACAAAAAAGGATGCCAATTGGCATCCTTTTTTATGTTGAGTCGGTGGATTGAAGTCTAGCTCTCAACACCTTGCTTGGTTTTTCTCAAGTTCGTGAGGAATTTGATCCAGCTTTCAGATTCTTTCGAATGCTCAATGTTATGCGCTTCTTTTGCTTCAACTAACGCTTTATCTAACTCATTAAGCTTGTAGTAAGCTCGGGCTTTCGCTAATAAGACTCTACGCTGCTTATCACGTTGCTCGACTTTTTCAAGCGCGACGATCGCACGGTCATAGTAGCCTTGCTGAAGCAGAACTTGTGCTAAGTTCCATTGATACTTGCTATCTTGGCGAGATGCAAGCTCCCACTGTTCAATTGCGTTATCCCACTCTTTGGCTTGTTGCCAATAGACAGCTTGCTGAGTGATAAGCTTCAACTCACTCTGCGAACCCGCAAGCTCAGAAAGCGTTATAGCGGCACGCTCTGGGATGCCTCGCTGCGCATAAAGTTGAGCAAGTAGACGCAAGTCTTGCTCGGAAAGCGCGAGCTTGTTCAGCTTCGCTAATGCCAGTGTATCAAGCGCTTTACCATACTGCTTAGTTTGCACTTGAAGACCAACCAACTGGCGCCACCAAGAGAGCTTATTTGGCTCCAGGCTGACCAATTTTTCCAACGTTGGAATGGCTGACTTCCAGCGTTCAAGGGCTAATTGCGCTCCCAACTTTAACGACAAAGTGGGAACTTCATTAATGGCTTTAAACTTCTTGTATTGCCCCAGAGAACTTAAAACCGGCGCCCATTGCTCAACTTGGTATTGCGCTTGCGCCAATCTAAACCATATCTCTTCAGCTTTTTGATTTTGAGACACATTCTTAGTCAATGCCTGGTAGTGACTAATCGCTTGCGTATATTGCTGATTAGTCATTAACAAATCAGCAAGCATGCGTTGTGTTGTCCAACCTTGCTCATCTTCAAGCTGGTGACTCTCAACCGCCTTTTTTAGGTGGGTAATGGCTTGCTGGCTATTTCCAGCCTGCCAATAGAAAACACCGAGCATGCGCTCCACATAAGCGCGATCATAGTCACGAGAGGTATCTATCGAATTGAGCGCCTCAATGGCTGGTTTGTATTCCTCTTTTAACGCAAGTTCATTGGCTTTTTGAACACGTATCGCCGTATATTGACTCAGTTGCGGCGCGGCAAAACTCGCCATAGAAAGCGTTAGCAAAGGGACTGAGCATAAAATTCGTCTGATCATTTTGCTAATTTAAACTCCACTTTAACTGTTTGGTTCGGCTGCTCAACAGCTTTCCCATCAATAATTTGCGGCTGATACTTCCATTTACTCAACGCTCTAACCGCTTCCCTGTCAAAAATTCGTTTCGGCTCGGAATCCGTGACTTGGATATCCGTTGGACGACCACTTTTGTCGATAGTGAACGACAGCGACACATAGCCTTCAATTTTGCGTTTCTGCGCACGTAGCGGATACCGAGGATCAACACGGTTGATCGGCACTGCCTGTTGATTGACCCCAAAATCACCAAATGTTGGGGCGTTAATCGCGACCCCATGAATACTGGTGTCAAGCCCTAACGCTGGCGCGGCCTGAATGTCCGTCATTGGTGTCACATCTGCCTGCGCTTGACTGACTGGCGCTTGCTCTGGTACTTGAGGCATTTCAGGTTTATCTGGCACCGAACGCTGGCGGCGCTGAACATCTTGTTCGTTTTCCACCATCACCATATTAAAGCTCAGGGCCGGCTTGGATTCGGGCACTTTACGCCCTCCGTTATCAATCATCCACGCCATAAACGAGAACACAGCAAAAGCCATAACTAAGGCAACTGGTGCAGCGAGGAGAATACGTTTCACTACTGATTCTCCGCCGCTAACGCGATGTTTTTCACCCCAGCCCCCTTAGCAGCATCCATCACTTTAACGACGGTGCCGTTATAGGCGTGTTCATCCGCCTGAATAACTAATGACGCATCAGGCTTATCCAGTATTAAATGTTCCAGCGTCGCTTGAACGCGCTCAGCATCTACCATACGTTTATCGATAAAAATATCGTTGGCTGACGTGATGGCGACAAAAATACCTGCATCTTTTTGGCTTACCGCGTGTGACGCCTGAGGACGATTGACTTCCACACCTGACTCACGCACAAAAGAGCTGGTGACAATAAAGAAAATCAACATGATGAAGACGATATCTAACATCGAGGTTAAATCGATTTGTGCTTCTTCTGCTTTTGATTGACGTCTACCGAGTCTCACTTCTGACTCCTCAAAGATTTTTCTAATTTAACTTCTCGAATTTGACACGCTTTTACCAATCGAGCGTGGACAAACATACCCACTAATGCGGCCACCATGCCTGCCATAGTGGGCAGCGTCGCAAGCGAGATGCCTGCGGCCATCAATTTCGGATTACTACTGCCTTGGTTGGCCATCACATCAAACACAGAAATCATCCCCGTTACGGTTCCCAGCAAACCGAGCATCGGACAAATGGCAACCAATACTTTGATAAAATTAAGGTTTTGCGTTAGATCGCTTTGCGCTTTTCCAAGCCAGCCCTCACGAATCGAACGAGCATACCAAGATGTTTGATCTTTACGTTGCTGCCATTTTTCAATCCACTCTGCACGCTGCTTAGGAAAGTAGAAAGACAGGTACAAAGCACGCTCAGCAACCAGCAGCCAATACACCAAAACCACCACGGCTAGCCACCAAAGTACTTGTCCACCTTGCTGCATAAACTGATGCAATGTCATCACCCAATTGGTATTGATCAGAGCATCTGGCAACCAAGCAAATAAGCTAAAGCTTTCCATTACGCTGCATTCCCTACCGCAGAGTTCATAGAAGGTTTAAGCTCTTTTTCAGCCTGTTCGGCGACAAGGCCAATACCTTGCTTTTCAAGAATATTGCGAATGTGCTCAGCCTGTGAACTCAAGAAGTTATGGGCCAGCAATAACGGCATCGCCGCCACCAAACCAAGAACGGTGGTAATAAGAGCCATCGAAATGCCACCTGCCATCACTTTAGGATCGCCGTTACCAAATTGAGTGATCACCTGGAACGTTTCGATCATTCCGGTTACGGTACCCAGTAGCCCCAACATCGGCGCCAATGCAGCAAGAAGTTTCAACATCGACAACCCTTTTTCTAGGCTCGATTGTTCATCAACCACCGCTTCAAGCAGACGCAATTCTAATGCCTCCACTGTTTGATTTTGCTCTTTGTTGTATACCCCTAGAACACGCCCAAGCGGGTTATCACCCGGCTGCTGAGGATTTTTAAGCTGCGCACCAATTTTCTGACGCGCGATAGCTAAGCTCGAACCACGGACGACCGCAATAATCAAACCAATCAGCAATAGACCAAGAATAATTTTACCGACAACACCACCGGCTTGCAGACGCTCAGTCAGGCTTGGCGTAAGCGACAGTTGGTCAATCATCACACCTCGTGATGGGTCTACCACCATATTAACAATGCCGTCATCATCCAGAGCAGAAAGCGATGATAGGGTTGGACCATCCTCTGGTTGCTTCGCAAAACGCTGAGCCTCATCTTTCTCGCCTTTCCAATCGACATAACCTTGGTCGGTAATGAGGCCAAAGCTACCGATACGCTCAGCGGGCACCTGAGAAATCTGCCCTTGGCCATCAACAAATTTAATCTCTGTACGAGAAAACTCACCGCTGGCTGAAATTTGCTCTTCAAATGCCTTCCAAAGACCGGTCAGTTGCTTCATCGACGGCAGCGACTTCGCGTCGACGATATCATCAACAGTCGATGCATGTTGCTGGTTATCGATTTTCGTTACGGATTGGTGGATTTCACTTTGCAGCTCTTTCGCGTTTTGACGTACTACGCCAAATACTTCACCTAGGCTGCCGCTTTCAAGTCGCAACTGCTCTTCTAAGCGTGCTAGGTTGTCTTCATTTTGGCTAAACTGCTCAGTCAATTCATCCGTTTGCGTTTGCAGTTGCTCGCGCTCTGCTTGCAACTTGTTTTTTAACGTTTGCAACTCTTGCTGAGTCTGCTTAAAACCAGCTTCACGCTGAGCGTTATGTTGCGCCTGTTGGCGTTGTTCGGTTTGTGCGGAGCCGACGAGAGAGTCAGCCGCAAACACATGAAGTGACATTGTCACTGAAAGCATCGCAATAGAGAGTGTTCTCAATTTCATCTTAGTTTGCCTCTCCTTTTGCTAAAGACACTGGCAAGATCAAAAGGCCTGGAGCACTTTGCTGCATTGCCACACTGAATGCTTTATTGATTTCAGGTTGCAAGCTGGCGTCAACACTTTGCCAAGTCTGCGTTTTCTGGTTCCATGCCCAGTATTCACTCTGGTCGAAATTGCGTGCAACGAGCGAAATGCGCCCAAGGTGTAAAATATCCGCTTGACGAGTTTGGCCATCAATATCGACTTCGCCTTGATACGCATCTAATTTGGTGCCGTAATCCATCTCTATTTGGTACGCCTCCAAAATACGGCGGTATTTCTCTGCATCACTGACATCTGCACGCGTCATTAAAGACTCGAGCTTTTCGATACGCTGCTGACGTTGAGCCAATTTTATGGGTTTGTCATTGCTGACAATCGACTTTAATCCATCCAACATTGAATACATCAGCGGCACAATGCCTTGACGTGTATCTTTAATCTCTTCAATTTGCACCGCGAGACTGTCAGCTTCACCTTCTTGGCTTTTCACTAATGCGGACAAGTGGTCGCGGTACACTTTCATATTTTTTACTTCTTCTTGAAGTCGTTCGATATCGCCACGTAACTCCAAAGATTGCTCTGCACTTTTATCAATGTTTTTTTGGCTCGACGCCGAAGCCGCATTGGTTCTGCTCTGCACTGATTGAGCTTGATTTAACGACTCCTGCGCCCACAAAGACGCAGAAAAAGAAGAGGAATACACTGCCGCTAGTAAAAGGGCTAATTTGGATCTGGTTAGTTTCATATCAATAATCAATGACTTTAAGAAAAGTTACATGGCCGAGTTGATAAGCAATCTCATTATCACCTAGATTCCATAGTAACGATTTTTGATGTTAATTCCAATGACCAAAAACAAAGAACCTGAGAGTAACTCGGTCTCTACTGATTTTTTTATCATTCGCCTAACGCGCTAACAATTCTTTGTTTTCAGGCAAACGTGGGCAGTTAGCACAGAGCCCGCGTCCATCGCATTTATAAATTAAACAGCAGCTTTTTCGTACTTGAACCAACTGTTCTGAAGGCAGTTTCTCAAGCAACGTGTCTGTTAACGATAACGGCAACCGACAGGCGTTAAGCCATAGTCGTGCGTGTTCAAAAACCTGCTCTCGAGACACCTGCTGGGCATAAAAACATTGCAATAAACACGCAATGATTGCATCGCCAAAAATATGGTCAGCAAACCCAGGGCGAATGCGTGTCCAGTTCGCCATATCTTCTCGATATTCATCAAACAGTCGCCGGAGTTGCTCGCCTGCTTTAACGATGACCTGATCTAGCTCACCTTGCTCGACGGTCAGTTCATCAAATTGGTAACCGGTTACAAAGCAGTCAGTTTTATATTGAATAAGTTGGGTTAACGTCGGCACGCGCTGAAAACCATAAACTGAAATAAAAGCAAGATAGGTGGGCTGCCAACACAGCAATGACCAAGTTCGAGTGAGCCAATATGCACTGCCCGCCTCAGGGTTGCGTTGTTCAATCTGCGAATACAATTCCTGGACGACTTGAGCATTGGATTGCTGCGGTCGAATGGCTTTCAGTTCAACCTCGCCCTCATAGCCACACAAATAGGGGGTTATTTCAGACGATTTGACGTACAACTGGGAAAAGAATGAAGATGCAGACATAAATACTTGAACAAATGACACGTCGATGTCGCAAGAATATAAGCTGCAGAAAATAAATGCAATTAGTTATCATTAACTGACATTAACTAATCTCATTATCAGCACAGCATACTCAAGGTTGGAACCAGTGTAGCTTTTGGTGCAATTCAGCCACCTGGCCAACCACAATCAGCGCTGGGCTTTCGGCTTGCTGCGCCAAATGCGGTAGTTGCAGCAAGCACCCCGTTAACACACGTTGGCGAGCCGTGGTGCCTCGTTCAATAACTGCACACGGCATATCGCCACTTACCCCCGCTTGAAGCAGGTTATCAGTGATATGTCCGCTTTGCTTCAGCCCCATATAAAACACTAAGGTTTGGTTACTTTGTGCAAGGCAGTGCCAATTGATTGGAGCTCCGTTTTTTTGAAGATGACCAGTAATGAACTGGACACTTTGCGCGTAATCTCGATGAGTGAGTGGAATACCCGCGTAAGCCGTTGCACCAGCGGCAGCAGTGATACCAGGCACAACTTCGTAACGAATTTGGTGCTGCGCGAGCACTTCAAGCTCTTCGCCTCCTCGGCCAAAAATAAACGAGTCTCCGCCTTTCAAACGCACAACACGTTTTCCTTGCTGCGCCTTGTCGACCAAGATCTGGTTAATTTGAGATTGAGGAACACAATGAAAATCGAGCTGCTTACCGACGTAAATACGCTCAGCGTCGGTCGGGGCTAAGTCAAGAATCGCTTGAGAAACCAAACGATCGTAGACCACAACTTGGGCTTGCTGAATAACACGCAGCGCTTTCACAGTCAGCAGCTCTGGGTCGCCTGGCCCTGCGCCTACTAAGGATACAAAGCCTAAATCGGCGAAGGAATGATTTGTCATCATTACGCAAGTCCTCATAAAAAGGAGAAGTACAGGAGTTTAAGGATAAAAAGTCACATTCACCGTTTTCAGAACATGACTTGTTATCCTCATACAGAGGAATACATGGGCTTCACTTGAGGCAAAGCCCATCATTCCCTTACTTCGAATGAAATACCGCCTGAGTGGTACCTTGTGACTGAGAACCTAACGCAGGCGCGGTTTTCGCATGAGTTAGATACAGAGGAATTGCCGTAAATAGCAACCCACCGACAATGTTCCCCAAAATAGTGGGAACCAAATTGAAGTTAAGCCAAGTGGCAACGCCAAAGTCAGCGCCAAGCATCATGCCAAGTGGGAACAAAAACATATTCACAACCGCGTGCTCAAATACCAACGCAAAAAAGATAAAGATAGGCAACCACATGGCAGCAATTTTTCCAGCCACTGAACGCGCAGTCATATTACCAATGACCCCAAGACACACCATTAGGTTACATAAAATCCCACGCACGAAACAGGTAATCCAACCGTCTGCGCCCAATTGCTCAAAACCAACGGTGCGCGCAGTAGACACTTTAATAAACGTCTGCCCTACTGCATTGGGCTCCATGCTAAAGTTCATGGTTAGCGATAACGCAATCAAACCCGCAACAATCAACGAGCCAAGCAAATTACCAAACCCGACGAGCGCCCAACAGCGCACAACACGACCCCAAGTGACACCTGAGCGGTTATCAAGTTTAGCCAATGGCGCTAAACCAAAGACTCCGGTGACTAAGTCATACCCCATCAAGCTCAAAATACAAAACCCAACAGGGAAGACCAACGCGCCCACCACGCCAATTCCAGTTTGAGTAATGGCGGTGATGGCCACCACTACCGCTAACGACAAGATGATCCCTGCCATTGCACCGCGTAAAATTAAATCACGCGTGCTCGTTTTGATTTTGGCTTCGCCAACATCGATCATGGTTTGGACAAATTCTACAGGTTTTAATGCAGACATAATTGTATCCCTATCAAAAGTGAAAATTAAAAGGTTTAGGATTGAATAGGCAAAGGGACTTCTCAAAGATCTTTGGCTATTCCATCAGTTGGATTTGCCCTCCCACAAAAGAGAGGGCGCTGCCACTATGCGGCGATTTCAACCTCACCATTGATGACACGAGCTTGGTATGGCTTGACGCTAAACTTTGCATCCTCCAAACACTCACCTGTCGCAAGATTAAAGCGTTGCTTTTTCAATGGGCTCGCAACCCAAAGCGCTTCCTGATGCTCACAAATAAGGCCACGTGATAATACGTTGGCTTCAAAAAATGGGTCAGTATTACTGATAGCGAAAACTTGTTCGTCGAGTGTCGGACGAAAAACCGCGACTTGCTCACCATTGACTAGCGCGCAAACGCCCGTCCCCGGAATGATATCGTCAATAAGACAGACTTTTTCAAATGGCATAATGAGGCTCCTCTTAGGCTTCACTGGCAGCGACATGTAGAATATCGCCTTTACGCTGTGGGTGCTTTTCACTCAGCGTCGCAGGGCGGTGTTGCTGACGTTCATCAACAAACACAACGTTATCATCACGTTGTTCTGAGTTAACGAAATGGGCAAAACGCTTGAGTTTTGATTCGTCAGCGAGCGCTTCCGTCCATTCGCAGTGATAGGCCTCGACCAACTTCGCAACGTCCGCTTCTAGCTGTTGGTTGATGCCCAACTTGTCATCAATAATCACTTCACGCAGGTAATCAATGCCGCCTTCGAGATTTTCAAACCAGACGGAAGTTCGTTGAAGCGGGGCCGCTGTGCGAATGTAGAACATCATGAAGCGGTCGATATATTTGATCAGTGTTGCTTTATCGAGATCACTCGCCAACAAGTCGGCATGACGGGGTTTCATCCCACCGTTACCGCAAACGTACATATTCCAGCCAGCATCCGTCGCGATGATGCCAAGATCTTTACCTTGCGCTTCTGCACATTCACGCGTACAGCCAGAGACACCAAACTTCATTTTATGTGGGGTGCGAATGCCTTTGTAACGGTTCTCGATGTACGAGCCCAAGCCAACAGAATCCTGAACACCATAACGACACCAGGTTGAGCCAACGCAGGTTTTCGCCATCCGCAGCGCCTTGGCGTACGCTTGGCCTGTTTCGAATCCAGCGCTGATCAGCTGTGACCAAATGGCTGGCAGGTCATCTTTTTGAGCGCCAAATAAACCGATACGCTGAGCGCCAGTCACCTTCGTGTACAACTTGTATTGCTCCGCGACTTGCGCCAATACACCAAGAGCCTGAGGCGTCACTTCACCGCCAGCCATCCGTGGAATCACAGAATAGGTGCCATCTTTTTGAATATTGCCAAGGAAGTTGTCATTGGTGTCATGCAGTTTGACAAGCTGTGGCTTAAGAATATGCTCACCCCAGCAAGAGGCCAAAATGGATCCGACGAGAGGTTTACATACCTCACAACCATAACCGTGACCGTGCTTCTCAAGCAGTTCATCAAACGTTTTAATCTCTTCGATACGCACTAAATGAAACAGCTCTTGACGCGAATAAGCAAAGTGAGCGCAAACGTCATTTTTTACTTCAATACCTGACTTCGCCAATTCGGCATTCAGCACTGAAGTGACGAGCGGCACGCAGCCGCCACATCCCGAGCCTGCACCTGTAGCGGCTTTGACATCAGCCAGCGTATGACAACCATCGGCTACCGCTTGAGCGATTTTGCCTTTGGTGACATCAAAACAAGAGCAAATAACCGCGCTTTCAGGAAGTGCATCCGCACCCAGTGCCGGTTTTTCTGCGCCCGCGTGTGCCGGTAAAATTAAGCTATCGGGATGCTGAGGCAGTTCGATTTCATTGAGCATTAATTGCAACAAATCACCGTAGTCTGACGTATCGCCAACCAACACGGCGCCAAGCAGTTTTTTACCATCCTCAGAGACGATAATTCGCTTATAAACGTCTAGCTCTTCATTTTGATAAACATAACTTTTGCAATTTGGCGTTCTCCCATTGGCATCGCCAATCGAACCCACTTTCACTCCCAACAGCTTGAGCTTAGCGCTCATATCAGCACCTTCAAACCGACTGCTGTGGCCAAGTAAATGGTCGACCGCGACCGTTGCCATTTTGTAGCCGGGCGCGACTAACCCGTAGAACTTTTCATTCCACGATGCGCATTCGCCAATCGCGTAGATATCGCTGTCTGATGTTTGGCATTTGTCATTGATTGCGACGCCGCCGCGCGGCGCGATATCTAGCCCCATTTGACAAGCTAGCTTATCTTGTGGGCGAATACCTGCCGAAAACACGATAAAGTCCGTTTCTAACGCCGAACCATCAGCAAATTGCATGGTATTACGAGCCTGTTCACCACCCGCAACGATCTCCAAGGTATTCTTACTGGTATGGACTTGAACGCCCATGCGTTCAATTTTATTGCGTAGCTGCAACCCACCTTGCGCGTCGAGTTGCTCTGCCATCAGTACAGGCGCGAATTCAACCACATGCGTCGTCACGCCCAAAGCTTTCAATGCCCCCGCGGCTTCAAGCCCTAACAAGCCGCCACCAACGACAACACCACTTTTGCTGTGCTTAGCACACGCTTCTATCGCTTTTAGGTCTTCTATGGTGCGGTAAACAAAACAGTCTTTGTTCTCATTGCCTTTAATCGGTGGTACGAATGGATATGAGCCCGTAGCAAGAACCAGCTTGTCATAACCAATTTCTCGGCCTGAGCTTGAATAGACGGTTTTATTGTCGCGGTTAATATTGATGGCGCGCTCGCCCACCAATACCTGAATACCGTGCTTGTCAAAAAATCCTTCTTTCACAAGAGAAAGTTCATCAGCAGTATGGTGAGAGAAGTAGGATGAGAGATGCACACGGTCATAAGCAACACGAGGCTCTTCACAAAATACCGTCACTTCGAATTGAGAGACGTCAGCTTTCTCAACCAGGTCTTCTAAAAATCGGTGGCCAACCATCCCATTACCGATGACCACAAGTTTCAACTTGCCCATAAGAATTCCTAAGTGTTAATTATTTCACTGAGTGAATTTTTAAATGCGCAGCCAAAACGTTAGATGATATAAATCAATTCACCGTCCAAACTACCCTAAAGGGGTAGGTAAAACGCTCAAATTCGAAGTAAAAACTTCTCTCACCAACGAGCCTCATCCTAAATTCTTTTTCTTGCGTATAACAATTGGCGGTTGAATTGCTATCATGATGTTGATTTTACAGCTATCTTTACTTCGCATCTCATCAATAAGGACTGACAACTATGGCTTGGATAAAACGTGCTTTTATCACCCTATTTACCGCAATATCGCTCGCAGCTTGTACGGGGATTCCTGATGACATTCAACCTGTAGATAACTTTGATGTGCAGACTTATATGGGAAAATGGTATGAAATCGCCAGGCTCGATCACCCATTTGAACGGGGCTTATCCAATATATCAGCGACCTACACATTGCAAGAAGACGGCAGCGTTGAAGTCATTAATAAAGGGTGGAACCAAGAAGACAATGAGTGGAGCGAGGCAGTTGGCAAAGCCAAATTTGCTGGCGACAATGACGAAGGCCACCTCAAAGTGTCATTTTTCGGGCCGTTCTACAGCAGTTATATCGTCTACTTCTTAGAACCGGATTACTCTGTCGCCTTAGTCAGTGGCTATAATCGCGATTATATGTGGATTTTATCGCGCACACCGACTCTCACTGACGCTCAGCTCGACAAATATCAGACCATTGCAAAAAAAGCAGGCTTTGATACCTCCGCACTTATCTACCCGGAGCAACAAACCCAACCTGAGTAATGCTTGCTTTAAACCAGCAGACGGATAACCGTTTGCTGGTTTTTCTTTCCCCCACCCGTTCTGTTAACTGATGAATCAAGTTGTTCATATTTGAGTCTTGCGTCAATTACGCTTATCATGAGCGCGCATTTCTTTGATCGTTAACAGAGTTTCTACAAATTCCGGTCAATAAATACACATTTCTTTTTCATTGCGTTAGGTCTATTTATTCATGTTTCAATGGTTCGAAAGCCTTACCACTCCTTTTCCCCAAGAGGAGCCACAAAAGCCACCTAAAAACCTATTAGGTTTTTGCCGACATTACACGCGTGGTTATGAAATACCGCTTATTTTAATGTCGATCCTCAGCGCATGTGTCGCCATTGCAGAGGTGACTTTGCTTCGCTACATGGGCGAACTGGTGGATATTCTTGGCAGCCAAGAGCGCTCAACATTTTGGCAAAACCAAAGTGATACCTTGTGGTCGATGGGCCTGCTCGTGGTGGTTGTCATGCCGATTTTGGCGTTCACACACTCGATGATCATGCATCAAACATTGCTGGGTAACTATCCGATGTCTATCCGCTGGTTAGTGCATCGTTATCTGCTAAAGCAAAGCGTTGGCTTTTTTCAACGGGATTTCGCCGGACGTGTCGCCACGAAAGTAATGCAAAGCGCTTTAGCGATTCGTGAAACGGTGATGAAGTTGGTCGAT
The DNA here is from genome assembly GCF_042428525.1 of Vibrio olivae. NCBI lineage: Bacteria > Pseudomonadati > Pseudomonadota > Gammaproteobacteria > Vibrionales > Vibrionaceae > Vibrio > Vibrio olivae. Next base: position 781,915 of record NZ_JBHMEP010000001.1, on the reverse strand, counting down.
GTGATGGTCTACATCAGTGTCTATTTTGCCTCGATGGTGTGGATGATGGGTGAAGCAGATCTGGTGATGATGTTGCCTATCCTTATCTGGCTTATCCTCTATATCGTCATCCAGTTTTATTTTATCCCGCGCATGAAAGCCATTGCGACAGACCAAGCCGATGCGCGTTCGCAGATGACAGGACGCATTGTCGATAGCTATACCAACATCACGACCGTCAAGCTGTTTTCACATTCGGAACGTGAAATGAAGTATGCAGAAAGCAGTATGAAGTCATTTCTGCAAACCGTATATCGCCAAATGAGAATGGCTACTTGCCTGCTGTTAAGTGTCGACATTCTTAACTATTTATTGCTGTTTTCAATTGCAGCGCTTTCTATCATGTTGTGGATGGACGCTTCGGTGACGGTTGGCGTTATCGCTGTCGCGATCAGTATTGCTTTGCGCGTACAGGGAATGTCGAAATGGATCATGTGGGAACTGAGCGGGCTGTTCGAAAATATCGGCACCGTGGTTGATGGCATGAATACCATCTCTACCGATGTTGAGATCAAAGATGTCCCTAACGCCAAACCCCTTAAGGTAAACCAAGGTAAAATTGAGTTTGACCACGTCAACTTCAATTACAGCGACGAAGTTTCGGTGTTTAATCAATTGAAACTCACACTTAAGCCGGGTGAGAAAGTGGGGATTGTCGGGCGTTCTGGAGCGGGTAAATCCAGCTTAGTTAACTTGCTGCTGCGCTTTTACGACATCAACTCTGGAACCATTCGTATTGATGACCAAGATATTTCACAGGTATCTCAGGAGTCACTGCGTCATCAAATAGGCATGATTACTCAAGACACCTCATTATTGCACCGCTCCATTCGCGATAACATTCTTTACGGTGCGCCTGATGCCAGTGAAGAAGCATTAATTGAAGCGGCCAAACAAGCGCATGCGCATGAGTTCATCACCACGCTGCGTGATGAACAGGGACGCAGTGGCTATGATGTTGAAGTCGGTGAACGGGGCGTGAAATTATCGGGTGGTCAACGTCAACGTATTGCCATTGCTCGCGTCTTACTCAAAAACGCGCCTATTTTGATTATGGACGAAGCGACCTCAGCATTGGATTCTGAAGTGGAAGTTGCAATTCAGGAAAACCTTGATGCTTTGATGGAAGGCAAAACGGTGATTGCCATTGCTCACCGCTTATCGACCATTGCCGCGATGGATCGGTTAATTGTGATGGAACAAGGGCAAATTGTTGAACAAGGCTCCCATCAAGAGCTGATTGAAAAGAAAGGTATTTACGCCCAACTTTGGGCCCATCAGACTGGCGGGTTCATCGGAGAATAAAGACCATACTTTAGTGATAAATATCTGAACCTTGATTTTAAATTCTAAGCGGCACACAGGTGTCGCTTTTTTTTCTTCGCAATCACATGAAGCACACGGACGCCACGCTTCAATGTACTAACCACATTTAGAACAGCATAACACTCACCCACAAATAAACGTGACAACCTACCAATAAATAATAAAACACCTTTTTAAAAACTCGATCGGCAATCCTAAATTGCCAGTATAATCACGACAATTGATTTCACGTTCTTATAATTTCTCAAGTGATGATAATACCATCTCACAAGGACGAAAATACCAATGAAAAAGAACGTTATTACCCTACTCGCGACTGCCTGTGTCACCTGCTTTACCTCAACGGCATTTTCTGCTGCCAGCGGCCCAGAGTATCAAACGCAAGCGTTTGATTCTCCTGATCGCACTTTTCCGCTGTTTTATGAGCAGCTCAAAGAACGAATGCCATTTGCCTTAGCTTGGAACGATGACATTAAGAACCCTAAGCAGTGGCGCAAACGTGGTCTTGAAAAAGCCCGTGACGTGATCTTCCCCTACCAAGACAACACGCCTTTTATGCCAATGGTTATCGATGAAATTGATCGTGGCGATTATATTGCTCAGAAAATTGTGTTTAATATCAGTGCGGAGTCTCGCGTTATGGCCTTAAAGCTGATCCCTAAAGGCCGAGGCCCATTCCCCGCCGCGCTGTTTTTACACGACCACGGCAGCAAGTTCGATATCGGCAAGGAAAAATTTGTTGAAACCTGGAATAACGATGCGCGCCTAGCGTCATCGCAAGATTGGGCACAACGCTACTTCTCCGGTCGCTATCCTGGTGACGAACTGGCGAAACGTGGCTATGTCGTCCTCTCTATTGATGCATTGGGATGGGGTGACCGCTCAGTTGAAGGATTTAAAACCGACTCGCAACAAGCCCTAGCCTCTAACCTCTTTAATCTCGGTTCGTCATTTGCTGGCATCATCGCTTTAGAAGATGCTCGCGCCGCCCAATTTCTTGCCCACCAACCCGAAGTCGACCGCAAGCGTGTGGCGGCGGTCGGTTTTTCAATGGGGGCTTTTCGCGCCTGGCAAGTCACCGCTCTTTCTGATGACATTACTGCGGGCGTCGTCGATTGCTGGATGGGCACCATGAAAGGTTTGATGGTGCCTGGGAACAACCAGCTTAAAGGACAGTCTGCCTTCAGCATGCTTCATCCTACCATCAGTAAGTATCTTGACTATCCTGACATCGCCGCACTCAGTGCACCAAAGCCAATGCTGGTATTCGCAGGCGGCCAAGATACGCTTTTTCCTATCGACTCAGTTGAAACGGCTTTCAACAAAATGCATTCAGTGTGGGATGCCAATCAAGCCGACGACAAACTTACAACGAAAATTTGGCCAAACAAAGGCCACACCTTTACCGAAGACATGCAAGAGGAGGCATTTGACTGGTTAGACAGTCAATTTGTTCGTTAGTCACGTTCGACCACATTCAAAATAAAAAGAGAAAACAGCATTGGACGGGTTGGGTCGTCCAATGCTGCATAACACAACCATGATAATTCAAATAATACCTAACACCCATTTAAGCAGTGCGCCGCGGCGCATTTGATTGACACTTTATTGATGTTCAAAGAAATGAGGCCCCCATGAAACTTTCGAAACAACTGGCCAGTTTAATTGCAGTCATGGCGATTGCACTTTTACTTAATGGCACCCTCGCATTAAAACTACTCAATAATCAATTAATTGAAGGGAGAAAACATGAAATCGAAACGATTTTGAATTTAACCCTCAACCAAGTAAATCGCTGGGTAGAAATGGAACAATCTGGGCAAATTACCCGAGAACAAGCGGAAGAGCGTGTCGTCGATATTTTATCTGGCATTCGCTACGGTAGCTCCTACATTTGGGCGAATGACAACAATGGCATCGCTCGAGTACACGTCCGAGATGGCGTTGTCGGCACCTATCAAAAGTCATACCCAGAAGCGATAGCTCAACTGCGTGGCAAAACGCTTGATTTCAAGGTGTCCAATAACAGCAAACCTGGCACCGATGAAATGATCGTCAAAATTAATGGTATGGCCAAAATACCTAATTGGAATTGGGTAATGGGCATTGGCGCCTATATGGATGATATCAACGAAGCTTATTGGCAAGTAGTCATCTCGTTTCTTGCCTTGTCAGTATTAGTACTGGCGGTCATTATTGCTATCGCCCTTTACATCGCTCGAAATATTCTTGGCAAAATCGGCGGCGAACCGAGTTACGCCATGGCTATTACCCAACATATAGCCCAAGGTAATCTCGATGAGAAAATTCAAGGTAAGTTCAGCGATAACAGCTTGCTGGGCTCCATATCCAAAATGCAACAATCACTTCGCGATGCGGTGCAAAGTATTCGCTCCGGTTCAAAACAACTGACCACATCTACTGCGCAATTAAAAACCCAGATGGAGAATATCTCCGCGGCTTCTACCGCCTCCTCTGACGCCTCCCACTCGACAGCCGCTTCAATACAAGAGCTTTCAACTTGCATTGAAGAGATCGCCCGTCACGCGACACAAACTGAGGACAACTCAGTACGCTCAAATACCATGTGCAGCGAGGGGGAAACGGTAGTTTTGGCTTCATCAGACCATATTCAGGCAATTTCCAAACAGCTTGAAGAATCGGTAGGAAACATCGATAAACTGCAACAGCGTTCATCGCAAATTGGTGAAGTCGTCAATGTCATTAACGATATCGCAGAACAAACAAACCTGCTTGCGCTTAACGCTGCGATAGAAGCAGCGCGTGCAGGAGAACAAGGCCGTGGGTTTGCAGTCGTCGCTGATGAAGTGCGAACCCTTGCTTCTCGCACAGCTAAAGCCACCTCTGAAATCACAGATACGATTGGTGTAGTACAGACGGAAACGGATCAAGTGGCCAACCTTGTAAAATCAATCTTGCCGACGGTAGAGAACAGTGTGACCACCTCGGCTCAGGTGGCAACCATGCTTGAAGACATTAAAAACAGTTCGCTTGATACCCTGACGATGGTTAAAGATGTCTCAAATGCAACTTCGGAGCAAACCATCGTCGCAGATGAACTCGCGAAGCACTTCGAAAAAATCTCACAGATGATCAACGAATCAAATAATGCGGTGATGGCTTGCAACACCAATGTTGACGATCTCGATACCCTCGCTCGTGATCTTGATGACGCAATTCGGATTTTTAAAGTGTAACCGATAAAAAGTCAGCACTTCGTGTGTTGACTCTTTACATCCCCAAACGACAGCCAACCATCGATGTAAAAAAGCTCACTAACACCAAAGATAACTAATTGAAAATATTACATTTTTAATTACGAAATTTTAAGAAGACCGACTTCTAACCATAAATTAATTTAAATGTTATATAAAAAACAAACCATCGTTTTTTATTTTATAAATAACCTTGGGTATATTGCTTTACCTCGCATTATTAGAGTAAATATTTTAATAAAATTGCGAGTAAACGGGCAGCTCACGATCCAAACGAAAGAATATGTAATTTAATCTTGATAAAAAATAGAAATGGTTTAAATTTAAATCTCTTCTATCTGATAAACTCAAATCGCTTATTTTTAGCGCCACCTTTTCGGTGGCTTTTTTATTTTCAATAACAACTAAACTAAATGATAATAATTATCAAAATACAAAACAATCAATAATCATCCCCTTCTAGCATTTCTAGAGCATCAATTAACGCTACGTATTGCACTTCAAATTCATCATTCAACGCTGTTAGATTGGCAACACTCTGCTGTTTGTCAGTATTAAGTTTAATATCCATCCAACAGTTACGCAGATTCAGAGCCAAAGCAGTCCATGAAAAACGATGATTGTTCACCAGCATATCAAGTTGATATAGCTCATCTTCAAGTGTATTAAATGCGCCTTCTAGCCGCTCCTCCTGAAGAAAAACATCATCATCGTGCCCGTGTTTTTGACTTAACGCCTTAGCAATGGCCCACTGCTTTTTATAGGCGTTAATATTTCTTACGTCACGCAGTGCATAGCGTGCCAAGTGATGTATCATTTCCGTTTTACGTTTATTACGAAATGTATAAATAATCGCAATCAGTGAAAACAAAATAATGCCACTACCTAGAATTAATACCGCGAAGTTAACTATGTCGTACTCCTTAAATGTATTCGGTGACGAGCAGTCATAAATAACACAAACATCAATAAACCAGTGACCCGAGAATCTTTCGTCGTACACATAGGGTTTGGCAACCAGAACGCACGACCTCAATAACAAGACGAAAGAGGTAGATTTCGATTTTATTTAATTACTACATGTTATTCTATTAAATCTACTTATAATTAACCTAAGTTTCAATTTCAACACTCAAAAATAATAATTATGATCAATAGCATGTCTTAACAAAGGTATAACTCCACTAACATTAAGGATATTTAGATTACCCTTACTCTTAGTGAAAGATTAATTGGAAAATGAATAATAAACGTCTCCGCTTATTTTTGAATAATTACTCCAAATAAGGCGTTGATTATCAATAATTAAAGGAAAGTATCACTATAACAATAATGCATTTATAAAATTAATAGTTAACGCGATAAGAGACGTGAATGTTACCGAAAGAAAAGAGCCCAGCAATATATATTCCGTTAAGTGACGGTTCCTACTCTAACTCAATTATCCAAAATGAAAAATGGACTTGGCCGTCAAAATAAAGCCAATCACAGCATGTTCATGCTGAAGGCAAAAGGTCAATATGAGTACTCGTTCTAGGTAACCTATCAGCTCACCACCAGCTTTAAGCTCGTCTTGTTCATCTTGTGGGCTTAATGTATAGCGGCTTAGTCTCCGTTAAATGAGACGCGAACACGGTTTCAGTGTCGCTCCATAACCAAGCAGTAATCACCCATGTTGTACCGCTTAAGCTTACAAAATCAAATGTAACCATGATGAGTTACTTAAAAGTCATCAATACTCGCTCAACAAAGAGGCCGTTCGGATTTGATTTTTGCCGTTGGCTTTGGCGCGATAAAGCGCCTTATCGACAGAGCGAATTGATTGTTCGATATTTTCTTGGTGAAACCGCCCCCAACCAACACTAATGGAAACCGATTGAGAAATCGCCATTGGGTAATGACAAATTGCCAGCCGCGCATGCTCAAGGTATTCAGCCACTTTTTTGGGATCTTGCTCGGTAATAAGGATGATAAACTCTTCACCTCCCCAACGCCCGACAACACCAACCCTTTGAAAAATATGCTCAAGAATATGAGCAATCGACTGCAATACGCCATCACCTGCCGAGTGACCATGGTGGTCATTAACCTGCTTAAAATTGTCGACATCAATCAAAGCAATAGAATGAATGAAAGGAGGCTCAATGAGGCGCTTTTCAATAAAACGGCGGTTATGGACACCCGTTAATGAGTCTGTTGTCGCCAATCGCTCAAGCTGGTCTTTGGCTTCATATACCTTACGATTCGCCTGCAGTCGGCTGGTATCGATATACCAAAATAGCACCGTGACCGTCAGCCAAACCGAGAGCTGGTTAGTGTAACTCGCCCAGCCAAGTGTTTGTTGCTCCTTCACCCCAATATGAACCAGAAGTAGATAGTTGAATACCATAAATTGCATTAGCAAAATGCACTTGAGGTAGCTTCGTGGTAATAACGTAATCGCAATCACCGGATTGAGTACACCATAGATGAGTGCATACTCTGAGCTTTGGACATCAAACATATAGAAGTGCGTCATCGCGAACACTATCGACACCAATATGTAGCTCGAGACGGATACATTACGCTTAATCAGTAACCAGTAAACGCTGGTGATATCCAATATTAGTGTCAGTGCCATCGCCCAAATTAAAGCGGGGTAATAATCAATAAACAAATTATAAGTGAGAAAAAATAGACCGTTAACGGCAATAAGTAACGCACTGACAAAGTTGAGGTATGCCCAGCGATATTGGCGATCATCGCTAGTAAGAGAAAGGTAGTGAACGAATAATTTAGCAATCATGATAACGACCGTCCTTCGAAATAAAAATCGTTCGATAGTTACCATGGCCATGAGCAATCAGACTAACAAACAATTTAGTGGATATGCATCGCTCATCATCGGCGAAGCGGCCGATGGCATCGAAGACATCTCAATATACTGATTGTCTAAATCATACCGCTATGATTCGCATAACTGATAGTCCTAACAGTTATAAGAGCTAACCACACAATACGCTATATCTATAAGAAAATGTTACCGATTTTATGCATGTAATTCGCATTAAAGTGATTTAACGTACGACACACATCGGCGTTTGTGCAATAGGATCTCGGTGAATTTCCGCTTCCAACGCGAACACCTGTTTGAGTAACGGCCGAGTAAGAACCTGTTCAGGCTCTCCTTCAACCACGACTTCACCCTCTTTCATTACAATTAAATGATCACTGTAACGGCACGCTTGATTAATATCATGCAACACACAAACAACCGTTTTTCCTTGTCGCTGTAGAGTTCTTAGCAGATTCATCAACTCAACTTGATGACTTAAATCTAAGTAGGTTGTCGGTTCATCCAGCAGAATATAATCCGTATCTTGTGCGAGCGTCATCGCTAACCAGACTCTTTGTCGTTGACCACCAGAAAGATCGCTCACCGCGCGCTCGGCATAAAGATCAACGCCTGTCGCTCTCATCGCCTGTGTAACCATGTGTTGGTCATGCTCGGACAGTTGTCCCCAAAAACCGGTATAAGGGCTTCGTCCATAAGCGACGGCTTCTCTCACCGTGACGCCCTCAGGGGTTTCTTGAGCTTGAGGAAGCAAAGCCAAGTGGCGAGCCAGTTGCTTTGAATCGGTTTGTTGAATCGGTTGATCATTCCAATAAACAACGCCTTGCTGCGCGGGCAAAATGCGTGACAGCGCTTTAAGCAGCGTTGATTTACCGCAGCCATTTGGACCAAGCAATGCCGTGATTTTACCTTCAGGAACGGTAATATTGACGCCTTTAACAATGGGAGTACGTCCATAACCAACCATCAAATTCTCTGTGTGTAGCTGCATTGTTTATCTCAATTTAAATAGCAAATATAGAAAGTACGGTGCGCCAATAATCGCGGTTAAAATCCCGGCAGGCAACTCGATGGGAGGGTCGATGGTACGCGCTATAAAATCAGCCAGTAACAGTAAAACGGCGCCCACCAACATCGCAGTAGGCAGTAATATTTGATGGCGACCACCGACTAGCTGTCTCGCAAGATGCGGGGCAACTAGGCCTAAAAAGCTAATTGGACCACATACCGCGACGGCAGCCGCCGTCCATACGACAGCAAGCAAAAGCGCACCGACACGAGTCCATTGGACATGAATTCCCAAGCTGGTGGCCCTTTCATCGCCGAGGGTCAGTAGGTTTAACGCTTGGCTAAGCCACAAAACTACCGGCGTTAAAAGCAGCCATGGCGCAAGCATACTCAATTGGTCCCAACTTCTCCCCCATAAACTGCCCGTTAGCCACAACAGCGCATTGTTGATTTCCAGTGGTTGAATTAGAATCAAGAAGTCTATGGCGCTGCCGTATAGCGCCGCCAGCGCAACGCCGGTGATCGCCAAACGTACTGGGCTGACATCCCCCCCTACCACTAGGGCTAAAATGAGTGCCGCAGCGATCCCGCCACAAAGCGCGGCCGCAGGTAACCAATACACAGAAACAGCAGGAAATAACGTCATCAAAATGACCGCCGCCAACCCAGCACCATGACTGACCCCCAGAATATCTGGAGAGGCTAAAGGGTTTCTTATCACTCCCTGAATCAGCACACCTGCGCTGGCCAGCATGGCCCCGACGACGATGGCAAGGATAGTGCGCGGTAAGCGATATTCATGCACGGTAAAATAAAACTCACTGTGATGACGAAACCCGTCCATCACCTGTTCTAAGGTTAAATTCACCGCACCAAAGCATAAGCTCGCGGCGACAGCGAGCAAGCATAGCATGCTGAAGAGCAGTAACGCTCGAAGCGAAGTGTTCACTGTTTATTCCTCACCAGATATAAAAAGCAAGGTGCACCAATTAATGCCAGCACGGCGCCTGCTGGAGTTTCCGTCGGAAAACTGACGGCGCGACTTAGTATATCGGCGCTAATGGTCAATAAAGCCCCAACCAACATCGCAACAGGTAAAATCCGGCGATAGTCAAACCCCACCAGCATTCGCGCCATATGCGGTACAATCAGACCAACAAATGCGATGGCTCCAACGGCGCTCACACTGATGCTCACTAAAATCAACACGATCAGTGCAATCAGTATTCTCAAACGTGTCAAATTGACACCAAGGCTTTTAACTCGTTCGTCCCCCATCGCTAGCAAATTGATTTTGGGTGTGATCAATAATGCCGCCAGCGAAGTTGGCGCTAACAGCAGACAACTGGTTTTTAATGTCGGCCAATCAACATGTGCAAACGACCCAGCAAGCCAACTCATCACCGCGATGGCTTGATCTTCCGCCAAAATAACACTGGCTTTGGTTAATGCACTGCACAAAGCGGAGATCGCGATACCCGCTAAAATAAGTTGCCCACGTTCTGAGCCCATCTTCCATGCGCCGCCAAGTGTCATGACTAATGTCCATGCACCAAAACCACCCACCATCGCTGCGAGTGAACTGCTGATCATCGACTGAGAAATAAAAAGCGTTGTCACTAATGCCATGCCAAGCGCTGCGCCAGCATTAACCCCAAATAAACTTGGAGAGGCCAAAGGATTTCGCGTCAATGCTTGCATTAAGCAGCCCGCGCCCGCCAGAGAGCTGCCCACCACAGCCGCTTCAAGCACACGAGGTAATCGCAGCTCACGAACGACGACATGCGCCATCTGCTGAGGATCAAACGAGAAGATAGCCCCCACCGCTTCGCCTGCTGACACAGGAACGGCCGAGTAACTAAATAGCGCGATCCACATCATTAGCGTCAGAAACAAGGCGAGCGTGAAAATCACGCCCGTAAAAGAAAGAGGTAACGCTCGATGCATTAAGATTGAACCAATTTCAGTAAATCATTGGCCATATATTCGGCGGCTAATATCCCGCGACAGCGTGCCCACATATTCCCATCGACGTGATAAACATGTTGATTCGAAACGGCTTTTAGCACTGACCACAATGGCTGTTTTTGCCATTTTTTGACCACACTGTTCTCTGTGTAATCACCGACAATCAGATAATCAGGGTTGAGACCAAGTAGCTGCTCCAAACTAATTTGGCGTGAGGCTTTTTCATTGTCGAGTACCTGAGGAGAGCTCAAACCAAGGGCACTGATCACTCCACCTGCGTAAGACTGAGAAGAATGCGCATAAAAATCATTTTCCCGCGCGACACCAAATTGGATCTGATTGCCATTCAATACCGCCAGTTTTTTAGCGTAGCTCAGCATTGTTTGATGGTGCTTGGCTAAACGTGACTGCATCTGCTTATTTTTACCAACGATCTTACCGATAATCGCCGCCGACTTGAGGTTATCTTGATACGTTTCTCGACGTGACGGTAGTAATATGGTCGGCGCAATCTTAGATAAATCGTTAAATACCGCAGAATGGCGGTCAACATCCGCGATGATCAGGTCGGGCTTAAGTGAAGCGATAACCTCTAAACTGGGCTGCGAACGAGTACCGACCGAAGTCCAATCACCTAATTTCTCACTCACGGCAGGAAGTAAACGACTTGGATCGTTATCATCCGCGATGCCAACAGGGCTCACATCTACTGCGGCGAGAGCGTCAACAAACGAAAACTCCAGTGCCACAATTCGCTGTGGTTGATAATCAAGACTAAATTCACCACGACTATCGGTCACTGTCACCGCCGCCGCGATGGTGCTCCACAAACAAAACAGCGCCACCGCGCCTCGCACAACCCAAGAAAAAGACATATTAATCCAATACCTTACATTACTTTGCTACAAAAAACGACGTTGACGATTGTACGCCGAAACCATAAAAAGAAAACAATAAATCAATTGATAATTATTCATATTCGAAATACAAATAATCAACGCCCATCACTTCAGCCAGATAAAACTAAGGCCTGAGTAACTCAGGCCCTAGGATTAAAACTGGTAATTAGCGGTGAGGTAAACGCGACGTCGCTCACCTGGGAAGTGTCCGGTTTTATTGCTAAATCCGCTAACTGCGTACTCTTTATCAAACAAGTTTTTGACATTCAGTTGGAACTGCCACTGCTGCCAACGTGTTTGCCACGATGTATCGTAAACTACATAGGACTTCACGATTTGCCCGCTACGGTTATATTGCTCACTCACATAATCGGCACCAAAACCGAGAGACGAATTCAGGGCGCTTACGTCATAGCGTGTCCACATACCCAGTTGATTATGGGGTGCATTCGAAAAACGTTTGCCAATCGCGTTGGTAATACCATCGTACGCTTTTTTAACGACCGTATCGTTATAGGCGTAGCTCAAATTCGCCGTCCAGTTTTCAGTTAGGTCGGCCAACATATCCACTTCAATACCTTGGCTACGCACTTCTCCAAATGCCACTAAGCGATCAGAGTCTTCAGGGTCAGATTGAAGGATATTCTCCTTAATGGTTCGGTAAGCCGCTAGGTTGACATTGAGGGCATTATCAAACCAGTAGCTACGTATACCCGCTTCATACATCAAACTTTCTTCGGGATCGAAAGGTCCACCATTCGACGCAGCTTGGTCTGATGCATCTTGTGGCACAAAGCCACTCGCAACCACCGCATAAGGATGCAGTTGCTCACTGATTTTATAGGTTGTTCCTAAACGGTAAGAAACGCCGGAGCCGTTATAAGAGCTCGTTTCATCGCCCACTAAATCATGGACTTCATCATCAAATAGATCGGCGCGAATCCCTGCGAGTAGATTCCACTGCTTGTTGACGGCCCATTGGTCTTGCAAATAAACACCAAAACGATCCGAACGTGAGGTCGTTTGCTTAGCCAACTTAAGCGTATAATCCGAGGCGTCATCACTGTAGTCTGGGTTTTGTAGACTAACACCAGAAACGCCATCCGCTGTTTTAGCACGATAGTAAACGTAATCTTGATCCACACGATAGTAATCACTGCCCGCCAACAAGGTATGTTGACCAAGCTCTGCAATGAGGTTAGCACTCAATGCACCTGCTTGGTTAGAGCGAACTTGGTCACGATATTGACGCGCGCTCCAGTCGACCTCTCCATCGCCATCCGTATCACTGAACCCCACGGGTTCATGGTATTTTTGTGTTTCTTGATTTTCATAGTAACGGGCCGTGACATTACCGCTTAACCAAGCGTTAAAATCATGATCGACACGCAGTTGATAAACTTGAGCTTCAAGATCTTGGTAGTCCGATGCCGAATTTGCATTCCAGTCAATGTCGGTTAAAAAGTTTCCGGCATCATCGGTTGGAATGCCACGAACACGAGCACCGCCGAAATGTTGAATAATGTCGGTAAACTGGGCTGTCACCGTCGTCGTATCGCCAAAGTCCCACGCGTAACCTAAATCGATAATCCGATTACGTACGTCAGTATTGTCACGCGCGGGATTTTCGTGATCTTGATAAATACCGATGCGGTAACGCTGAGTGGACTCATCATTCGCGGCCCCTGACAGCTCAAGGCTACCGCTGACAAAATCTTGATTACCCGCCGTGACGGACAGCTTTCGCTGCGTATCATACGTCGGTTTTTTAGTGGTGTAGTTGATCACCCCACCCGGTTCGCCACTGCCTGAAATGGCGGCCGAGGGCCCTTTCAGTACTTCAACTTGCTCAATGTTAAAAAGTTGTGGAATGGCAAAACCATTAAATGGGTCACCGCGCATGCCATCATAAAGAATCTCATCTTGGCGGAAACCGCGAAATGTCACTCCCGAATAGGAATACTGACTCACCCCACTGATAGAACGATAAAGGTCGGTAACTTGCCGCGCACCTTGGTCTTCAATCAGTTGCTGTGGCAGCACTTGAATCGATTGAGGCGTATCGTCAATATCGGTCGCAGTTTTTGTGGCTAAACTGGCTTGCTGCGCACGGTAGACTGACAGAGCTCGTCCATAAACCGTCACTGTATCTTGTGAATCGTCAGCGCTATTGCTCGTTTGAGATGTAGAATTGTTGGTTGACGTCAACGCGTCGTTTGCATGTGCCTGCGCACTCAGCCCCGCCAATACGGCAAGAAACAAAGGATGAAACTTAGTAAAACCCGCCATTATTATTCATTGTGTGATGAGAATAGGGCTGCAAAATCTAACTGAGTTTAATTCTCATTACAATTTATTTTATTGATATACTCCGCACTTATCATTTGGATGATGAATAAACCGTCATACCTACGCCACTGGTTTAATACTCAGCATGGAAACAACAATGCCCAGCAATATCATCAATATCACCGGGCACACTCCCCATTCACTGAGTTTGTGAACGTTAGGCGTTTAATCCTGTGCTCTTGGCAACTTGAGCGACCACTGACTTTAAGCTGGAAGCGATATCTTGCAGGGTTTGCTGCTCTTCATCGCTAAATGGGTGTTGTAAAATAGATTCCGCACCGTTAGAACCAACGATGGTAGGTAGACTGAGCACCACATCATTCAGCCCGTAATCCCCTTGCATCATACTGCCAACGGGAAGCACTGAGCGTTCGTTAATCATAATTGCTTGAATAATTCGAAAGACGCTCGCAGCAATACCATGTGTGGTATTTTGTTTGCGTTTAAAAATCTCAAACCCGGCCTGCTTCACTGACTCCAGCAGTTTATCGGCATCAATGCGTGGTAGGCGATGTGTATCACAGTAGTAATCCGCTGGTTGGCCAGCAATTGAGATAAGGCTTTTTGGGGTAAAACAGTGACTACCGTGCTCGCCCAAAACATACCCAAACACATTTTTAGGGTCTAGGTTTATGCGGCTTGCAACGATTGACATTAACCTTGCGGTATCAATCACACAGCCAGCGCTGATCACTTGCTGCGCTTTATATTGTGTATTTTTAACAATAAAGTGCGCGACGATATCACATGGGTTGGTGACGATGATCAGCTTCGCACCTGGAGCCACTCGCTCGATTTTTTTAGCAATATCCACTCCGATTTGGCTATTGATTTCCGCCAAGTCAGTCCGCGATTGGCCATCTTTAATCTGGGATCCTGCAGTGATCACCACAATATCGCAGCCAATTAACGTCAGATAATCATCTGTCGGCACGATGTGTGTGTTCTTAGAAAACGTTAATGCGGCAGTGTGGCGGAAGTCGAACACCTCTCCTTCGGCTCGCTCCAAATTCTGATCAAGCAGTACTAATTCACTGACACTGCCCATAGTTAACAGGTAGTTACATACGCCTACGCCAACCGCGCCCGCACCAATAACACCAATTTTCATGTTTCTCTCCCTGAGATGACTTCATGTATATCAATGTTAATTATACCTATTAAACACGTTTTCACTTCAACTAAATTTCTTAAAATAAGATTAAATCAGCCATAAATATTGCAAATAACAACAAAAGCAATACGTAACACTTTTTAACCTGCACTAAAATACATCAATAATCACCAAAACAGAGCAATCGTCTGCTTACGTTTAGCGATAAGCACGTAATCTCAGCCGACCATCCGTTCGATAAATAATCAACGCGAGCAAAATCAATACACAGCCAATCAGTTTTGAGTGGGAAAGCTGCTCGGCGTACCATAAAACGCTCAGAACCACCGTCCATACCGGCTCTAAAATCATAATCAGCGCGGCATTTCCCGGATTGATGTGTTTTTGACCTAAGGTTTGCATCACATAACGAAGCGCGGTGGCAAGAACGGCGCTCAACGCGAACCATCCCCAAATACTCGGTTCAATGGATTGAGGCATGGTTTCAAACATCGCGCTCGCTATCATGGCGATCACCCCGGTGACAAACAGTTGAATGCAGGTTAGCAGCAGGACAGGAAGTGTTTGCGAATATTTGCTGTTGATATTGAAATGCAGCGCCAGCATGCTCGCGTTGACCAAAAACCACAGTTGGCTGCTGGAAGCCTGCCACCCATCAGCCAGTGAGAGAAAGCCAAGGCCAATCACGGCGATAGGGAGGGATACCCAAAAAATACGTTTTGGTTTTTGTTTGAACAACAGCCATGCAATCAGCGGAACGATCAACATCGACAAGCTAACGATAAACGCCCCTTCCCCCAAAGTTTCACTGATGGAAATGGCATGAATCCAACTAAGGAGAGCGCCACTAAGCAAGACACCAACCATCGCAGCTTGTGCAATTGCTTGACGATTGGCGTTAATTAGCGCGCGGTAACACAGTGGCAAAATGCACAAAGACGCGACCAGAAACCGCAACCCAACAAAGGCAAATGGCGGCAGCCCAGCAATGGTCTCTTTGGAAAAGATCCAACCAAAGGCGGCAAACAAGGTTGTCACCACTAAAATGAGGCTCGCTTTACGTTCTGAATTCACAGGCATGACTACTCATAACAAACAAAGATACGGGAGCAAAACTGAGAACCAGATTCACTCAGACTGCCTCATCATGCCAAACCTAAATTCAACAAGCGATCAAAATATCACTCACGATGATGTTTCGTTTATACAAAGCTCAATAACTTAATGAAACATTCAAAATTTACCTGCCAATACATTGATAACTCAAGGCTTTGCCATCGTTTCGTCAACAAAGCTTCATTGAGCTGACACATTAGGCTCACCAATCTGCAATATAAATTTCGCACCATAGCCTGCAAGCGAAACACACTTAGTCTCGTTCGAAACCTTACAAGGAAATGGATAATGAATAAGCTATGGCTAGCAGGCGTGCTGTCTGCAACGATTTCAGGAACGACGTTTGCAGCAACCGATATCACTTGGTGGCACGCTATGGGCGGACAACTTGGCGATACCGTCAACCACATTGCCGATGAGTTTAACGCTTCACAAGACAAGTACAAAATTACACCGGTGTTCAAAGGCAGTTACACAGAAACGCTCACTGCCGGAATTGCGGCTTTTCGCGCTGGTGAAGCGCCCAATATTCTCCAAGTTTTCGATGCTGGTGCTGCCACCATCATGAACGCACCAGGCGTCGCAAAACCCGTGGCCGATATTATGGTCGAGTCGGGTTACCCTTTTCACTCCGAAGATTACTTAGCAGGGGTTCGCAACTTTTATGCTGACAACAGTGGAAAGATGGTCGGCATGCCATTTAATAGTTCCACTCCCGTACTTTACTACAACAAAGATTTGCTTAGTCAGGCCGGCGTTGACGTTCCTAAAACCTATGAAGACATCGAAAAAGCCGCAGAGAAACTCAAGAAAGCGGGCCACATTGCCTTTTCACAATCACACACACCGTGGATTATGTTTGAGAACTTCAAATCACGCCACAACCTGCCGCTTGCGGATGAACACAATGGCTACGACGGCCTCGCAACCAAACTGACGTTTAATAGCGATGACATGAAAATGCATTTCAATAAGCTCAAAGAGTGGTCCGATAAGGGCTACTACAAATATTATGGAAGCGATTGGGATGCCAACCAAACTCCGTTTGAACGACAAGAAGTCGCCATGTGGATTGGTTCATCGGGCTCATTTGGTGGCTTGCGTGACCGCGTAAAATTTGAGTTGGGCACAACCTATTTGCCCTACTGGTCTTCTCTGAGTAATCACCCGGTTCATACCTTTATCGGAGGCGGTGCGCTGTTTGCGCTCAGTGGGCACGACCAAGAACAAGATAAAGGCGTTGCGGCTTTTTTTGCTTATCTTACCCAACCAGAAACCCAAATGTACTGGCATAAAACAACGGGGTACGTGCCAGTCACCAATGCGGCTTATGAGCTCACTAAAGCCTCTGGCTACTACCAAAAAAATCCAAATGCTGAAGTGGGCGTGAAGCAGCTCAGTCTCCCCGATGGCGAGTGGGCAAAAGGCTACCGATTAGGGTTCTATCCACAAATCCGTGAAGTCATGAACCGTGAATTCGATAATATTTTTGCTGGAAGCTCCAGTGTCGAACAAAGCTTGGACAAAGTAGAAACCGAGAGTTCGCAATTACTCAAACGTTTCGCCCGCACCGTTCAATAACCCCACACCGCCTTCTCTTGTGATAAGGGAAGGCGTTTCTATTATCAGGAGTGCGAAATGCCACGTCGCCAACAATTTATTCACTCTCCACTGCCCTATCTCTTCTTGGCACCGCAAATCGTTATTATCGGTATCTTCTTTATTTATCCAGCCGTCAAGGCGGTGTACCTCTCGTTCATGCTTGAAGATCCATGGGGAATGTCTTCCACGTTTGTGTGGTTTGAAAACTATCAAATGCTATTTGGCTCTGACGAGTACTTAAAATCGGTCGGCTTTACGTTGTGTTTTGCGTTTATCGTTTCGTTCTTTTCACTCTCTTTCGCACTGCTGCTCGCGGTCAAAGCCGACAACATTATTCATGGTCAAAGTACATATAAAGTGACGCTCACTTGGGTTTATGCTGTTGCGCCAGCAATTGCCGGCGTCATCGGCAGCTTTATGTTTAACCCACACATTGGCGTATTAACCGATTTTTTTGCGGCTATAGGCTGGGATTTTAGTTTTCAAACCGATCCATTTGACGCCACGTTTGCACTGGTGTTGATGTCAGTTTGGAAGCAAGTCGCAGTGAACTTTATCTACTTCCTCGCTGGCTTACAGTCCATTTCCGGAGCGGTCAAAGAAGCAGCCACGCTAGACTGCGTGAGTGACAGCAAGCGATTTTGGACGATTACGTTTCCTCTGCTCGCGCCCACCGGGTTCTTTTTATTGGTGATTAATTTGACCTACGCCTTTTTCGATACGTTTGGCGTCATTGACACCATGACGAATGGCGGCCCCGGCGGCAGTACCACATCACTGGTATACAAAGTTTACCGTGACGGCTTTGTTGGGGCTGACCTCGGAGGCAGCTCAGCGCAATCGGTGGTGCTATTACTCTTGGTTCTCTCGCTAACGTTTATTCAATTTCGCTTGGTGGAAAAACGGGTCCACTACTAACCGTAATAGCGCGGCTTCAAACCATCATTAGGAGATGTTTATGACTATCAAAACCTTCTCTGATCACGCCATTCTCATTATCGGAGCTCTATTTCTTTTAGTGCCGATTTGGCTGATTTTTGCAAGCTCAACCCATGATCCGAACACCATAATGACCGAAGGGTTACAATGGCTACCCGGTGAGCATTTCTTTGATGTTTACCAAGAGGCATGGAGCAAAACGACTGGCTTTGCCGGCGAGGTGACCACCCAGAGTATGGTGATGAACTCGATCATCATGGGACTGGGCTTTGCCATCGGAAAAATCATTATTTCACTGATGGCGGCTTACGCGCTGGTTTACTTTCGTTTGCCGTTCGCCACGTTGTGGTTTTGGCTCATCTTTGTCACTTTGCTGCTGCCACTAGAAGTGCGAATTATTCCTTCGTATGAAGTCGTCTCCAGCTTAGGAATGCTCAACAGCTATTCAGGGTTGGTCCTGCCATTGATTGCCAGCGCAACGGCCACTTTTTTCTTTCGTCAATTTTTTAAAACCGTACCCGATGAGCTGTTGGAAGCGGCGCAATTAGATAACGCCGGGCCATTACGATTTTTCATTGATATTTTGCTGCCGCTGTCGAAAACCATGATAGCTGCGATTTTCATCATTATGTTTGTCGTGGGTTGGAATCAGTATCTATGGCCAATCATGATGACGACCGATGAGAGTTACAACACTATCGTGATGGGCATTAAACAACTCCTCAATAATATTCGAGAAACACGGACACCACGCTACGACTTTGCGTTTGCGATGGTTATCTTCGCGATGTTGCCACCGATTTTAGTCGTGGTGGTCTTTCAGCGTTGGTTTGTAAAAGGACTGGTTGAAAGTGAAAAATAACCCGATTCAACGCGTGATAACACGCCATCCAAACTCACTTGCCCGACTTTCCAAGGATGTCACTGCTATGTTATCAATTCGAAATTTAGTCAAAACTTACGACAATGGTCACCAGGCCGTTAAAGGCATCAATTTAGAGATCCAACGCGGAGAATTTATTGTTCTTGTCGGCCCCTCGGGTTGCGGCAAATCTTCCGTATTACGCTCCATTGCTGGCTTAGAAACGCTCTCGAGCGGTGAAATTCATCTCGACAGCCGGCGGGTAGACACTGAAAAGCCTGCATTGAGGGACATTGCGATGGTGTTTCAAAACTATGCGCTGTATCCACATATGTCGGTATACAACAACCTTGCGTATGGGTTAAAAAACCGAGGCGTGAGTAAAGAGCAGATCGATATTAAGATCCAAAAAGTCGCTAAGACTCTAAAAATTGAAGAATATTTAGAGCGAAAACCGGCCAAGCTGTCTGGAGGACAACGCCAACGCGTGGCGATGGGCCGAGCCATCGTTCGCGACCCGCAGTTGTTTCTATTTGATGAACCACTCTCCAACCTCGATGCGGCGCTGCGTGCACATATGCGCCTAGAAATAAAGAAATTGCAACGCGAACTGGGCGTGACCAGTGTCTACGTTACCCACGACCAAATTGAAGCCATGACGTTAGCGGATCGTATCGTTGTGCTCAACCAAGGCCAGATAGAACAGATAGGCACTCCTGCGCAAGTCTACCATCAACCAGCAAGTCAATTTGTTGCGAGTTTTATCGGTAGTCCTGCAATGAACTTTATGCCAGCATCAGTGGAGCATGGTCACTTAAAACTTGGGGATCATAGCCTTTATTTGCCCCACTACGCGTCGTTATGCCAATCACATCTCACCGTAGGTATTCGTCCTGAACATGCTGAGCAGCAAGCATCAACGCAAAGCTTAACCCTCGATCTCACCGTCCACGTTGTCGAACCACTTGGTCCTAATCAATTAGTACATGGGTATTTAGGCAAACAGCCTTTTGTTGCTGTGACGCCTGAAATGGCGTTGGAGCCCCAGTTAACCTTGCACGTTGATATCCATAAACTGCATCTGTTTGATGAGCACGGACAACGAATCGTCCCGACTGCGAGCCACAAAGCCGATGTCCAAGGCCCATCACAGGCAATCGCTTAAAGAGGTCACGTGAGTTTATCGTCAAGACAAAAAGAGATCCTTGCATACTTGCAGCGCACTCATGGCGTACTATCAAGCTCTCTGCTCTCAGAGCGATTCAGCGTATCAGTGCAAACCATTCGTAAAGACATGAATGAACTGAGTGATAAAGGGATCGTCAAACGCGTACATGGTGGCATCATGTTACCCAGTGCCAATGATAACCTCTCGTTCACTAACCGTGAATTACTCAATCATGCCGCGAAACAAGCGATCGCTCGTCATGTCGTGAGTGAATTGAGCGAAGGCACCAGTTTGTTTCTAGGAATAGGAACCACGCCCAAACATCTGGCTCATGCGCTGCTCGATCACCCCGGTCTCACAGTCGTGACCAACAACATTAATGCGGCGTTGACGTTAAGTCGCAACCCCAATTTATCGATTCACTTGGCGGGCGGCGCGGTACGCTCTTCCGATGAAGATACCGTTGGCGAAGCGACAACCGAATTTTATCGGCGCTTTAATATCAAGATTGGCGTTTTTGGTGTGGGTGGACTCAATGAAAAAGGACAACTTCTTGATTTCACGCCAGAAGAGTCATGTTTAACCCGCGCCATTATTGCGCAAAGCCAACAATGCTGGGTGATGGCAGACCACACAAAATTAGGTCGATACGCGCCAGTTGTCAGTGGTAGACTGAGCGAAATTGATCGCCTGTTTGTCGACCAAACGTCGGCGCAAATTCAACACTTATGCCACACCCATGACACACAATTGGTGGTGGCTTCTCGCAGTGAGAATGAACTATGAAACAAGTTATTGTTGGCCACCGCGGCGTTGCGGGTCATTGCCCTGAAAACACCAAAGTCAGTGTTCAAAACGCGATAGACATGGGGCTCAAATGGGTCGAAGTCGATGTTCAGCCAACCAAAGATGAGATTCTGGTTGTATGCCATGATCACACGATTGACCGCTGCAGCAATGGACAAGGACGCGTCGATGATTATACCTTAGAACAGTTGCAACAACTGGACTTTGGAAGTTGGTTTGATGCGACGTTCAAAGGCGAGCCAATCATGACATTAGCCTCACTCCTTGAACTTGCTCACCAACACCAATTATCACTCAATATTGAAGTAAAAATAGACCGCCAGAATGTCGCGCACGTCGCTCAAAACCTGAAAACGCAACTCGATAACGCTCAACTTCCACCCAGTTCAATACTGCTCTCAAGCTTTAGTCACGGTATCATTCGAGAGCTTCATCAACACTGCCCTGGCTATGCACTCGGCGTATTAAGTGAGCGTCTCTCTAAAGCAGACTGGCAATTATTAGAAGAGGTTAGTGCGTTTAGCTGTAACTTAAATTATCGCTGGGTTTCAGAGAAGCATATCAATGCTTTGCATGATAAAGGCTACCAAGTTTGGTGCTACACCGTAAATCAACCGGAAAAATTTAAACATTTAGCCATCGTCGATGGGGTATTCAGCGATTTTCCCGAACGGTTTCTTGGCTAGTTTATTCGAGTGCTTGCCATTGCAACGGCGGTTTTAATTGCCAACGAGTCATCTCGCTACGGCTGTAAATCGCCCTGCCTTGAGTGCCTATCTTAATCGGAATTAAGCCCGCATCTTCGCCATTGAGTATTCGGTTGACTAATTGTGCGACCGTGCGCCCTTGGCTTTCTCCAAACAGCACGACTCCACCTGCGGTTTTTCCTTTACCAACGGCATAGTCCCAAAATCCGAATAGTGGCACTGAAGCGTGTTGATTTGTCCACTTCATGATGGTGCTTGCGGCAACATTGTGACCTTGATCATCGATAATCGTATGATATAAACCAACGAAAATCGCATCGACACCCTGAGATTGAGCTTGGTTAACCTGAGCCTGCCATTCGCGGAAAGTGGCAATATTATGCACCGACACATCAATACCCAACCCAGCTTTTATCTGCTCAAATTGGGTCACGATGTACTCACCTGCAATTTTAGACGTCACCCCTGAGTCAAACATCACTTTAATGCGCAGGTCTGTTCTACCCAATACACGACTTATTTCACTCAAGTTACGGACAAACAGTGGCCTCTCCAAAATTCCCGTCACTTTCGCTTGGCCCGAGAACTCGGAAAGTAGATGACGCGGGTTGTCATTGATACCCAAAAATACAATAGAAATTGGTTGATCATAGAGTTTGGGTAACATCAGCCTCAGCGCATTATCATCGCCTAAAACCACGACTTTGGGCTGATGCTGGCGATAAGCATGCCAGGCCGCTTCGGCAGCATCATCAAATTGATTCATGGGAATGCGCTTGGTGTCCATCTCGAACGTCGCTAATTCAATACTCGGGTTGAGCTCTTCGTGGATACCAAATAAGTAGCTTTTATCCCATTCAAATTGAGAGCGATAGCTTTCAATGACTAATACATCGGCCGCCGCCAGTTGAAAGCTCAATAACCAACCCATGCTAAACCCACTACGCATAAGGTTCTCCAATTTGGTGTCATGCTTATAGTCTAGCCAGTGAAATGACCTTTATATCAAAATTTTCTTTGCCAGAAACTTTACGCTTACGAGCAAACCAACAAAGCCTATCTATACTCATAATAATTAAAATAAAAAGTTGATAGCCATGAACCGATCCCAGCAGTTTGAAGACAGTATTCATAACCCCTACTTTAGTGTTATTGGTCGACGAATCATTCTGATCATGATTGTACTGAGTGGTATCGTCACTCTGCTAATGACTTTTGTTCAGCTTTATTGGGATTACGACAAAGAGTTCAATGCTGTAAACGCGCGTCATCAAGAAATAAAAACCGTGCATGCAGATACACTGGCCGCATCGCTGTGGGCGTTTGACTTGACCTTGCTGCAAGAGCGTTTAGAAGGGTTAGTCAATTTACCCGGCATTGACTACATTCAGGTGACATCGGGGCGCTATCAATTTACGGCGGGGAAAAAAGTGGAAAAAGGGCCGATAATCAGCAATTACGCTCTGACTTACCACACGATGCAGCCCGACACTTACGAAACCATCGGTACGATTCAAGTCGAGTCTGACCCACACCAGATATACAATTACTTACTTAAACAGTTCTTTATTACCTTAGGGATGAACGCATTTAAAACGCTGATCGTTTGCTACTTTGTGTTGCTGGTTTTTCATCACAGCGTCAACCGAAGAGTATTCGCCATTGCTCAATATTTACGTAAATACAATCCTCGCCATCCCGCTAAAACGCTTACCTTAGAGCATAATAAGTGGATCATGAATGAAGAGGATGAGTTAGATTGGCTCGCCGAAGAATCCAACAAAATTACCGATAACGTCACAACCTTGTATCGCACCATCAAATTTGAACAAGAACGCCTCAGTGACTTTACGCATGTCTCATCCGATTGGTTATGGGAGACCGATGAGCACAATACGTTAACCTACTGTTCCGAAATGATGCTGCGCTCTTTGCATTTGGAGTTCAATCAGCACCCCGATATCACCAGCATCGATTTATTAAGCCAGTGTAAAACCCTACTTAACATGCTCAAACAACGCCAAGATTTCGCTAAATGCGAAGAGTGTATTGTGGTTAATGACCAGCCCAACTATTTCATCTTTCAAGCCATCGCTCGCTTCGATCAAGACAAATTTCTTGGTTTTCGTGGTACGGCAATAAACATTACCGATTTAAAACTGGCTCAGCTTGAAGTTGAAAGTTGGAATCAAAAACTTGAACTCATTGTCGCAAAGCGGACTCGCGCACTAGAGCAAAGCATGGAGAGGCTGCAAGAAACACAAGAACAACTGGTGGAGTCCGAAAAATTGGCCGCTTTGGGCGGGTTAGTTGCAGGGGTTGCTCATGAGGTCAATACGCCACTTGGCATCGCGGTCACCGCGACATCCGTCATTAAAGAAAGTACGGGCAGCTTAAAAACCGCATTTGATAATCAAACCCTAACAAGTACTCAATTTTCGGAATTAATCAGTCGGCTTACACAAAGCAGCGATATGCTGGAGAACAATTTAAATCGAGCGGCAAAATTGATTCGTGATTTTAAACAAACCGCTGTCGATCAAGTCTCAGAAAGCCGGAGTGAATTTGCAATCAAGCAAGTACTCGACGCGCTGATTGCCAGTTTGCACCCTGAAACTCGTAAGGTTCCCGTTTCTCCTGAATTGGAAGGCGACGACACACTCACCATGAACAGCCTACCTGGCGTGCTGACTCAAATCTTATCGAATCTCATCATGAACAGTATTAATCATGCATTCACTCACCAGCAAACACCTCAGATACACGTAGAGTTTTCTCAGCAAGATGACAACATTGTTATACACTATCGCGATAATGGTGAAGGCATTGAAAAATCTCTGCATCAACGTATTTTTGAGCCGTTCTACACCACTAAACGCGGCAAAGGTGGCTCTGGTCTTGGTCTAAACTTAGTGTTTAACCTCGTGAAACAAAAGCTGAAAGGCGACTTGGAGTTTGAATCGGAACCGGGTCAAGGCGTGCACTTTACGCTGATTTTACCAAAATCATTACCACAAGATGTCAACCCCACCCCATAAACTCGATAGAACATAAAAGCCACCTAAGTTAGGTGGCTTTCCTCCTTAAGGCGAACTGAGTTAATCTGGCAAAGAATTGCGGATATCGATAAACGCTTGCCAGTTTTCAGTCATTAAATCGACAAGTTGCGGATCAAAGTGTTTACCGCGCTGCGCGACTAACTCTTCTAAAATGGCTTCATTGCTCCAAGGTTCTTTGTAACTCCGCTTTGCTCCAAGGGCATCAAATACATCCGCTAAAGCGGCAATCCGCCCAGCAATCGGTATATCTTCTCCTTTAAGCTGATTGGGATAACCCGTTCCATCCCATTTTTCATGATGCGTACCGGCGATTTCACGCGCGACAGCAAATAGACGTCGCTTCGAGTTGTTCAGAATGTTGACGCCATATTCGACATGACGCTGCATTTCACTCCACTCTTCGCTATCAAGCTTACCGGGCTTATGTAGAATCCGATCAGGAATCGCGACTTTACCGACATCATGCAGTGGCGAAGCATGTTTAATCATACTGACATCGTGATCATTTAGCCCGACTAATTGGGCCAGTTTTTCACAAATTAGCGACACTCGCTGCACGTGAGCCCCAGTCTCTTTACTCCTCGCTTCAACCGCATTGGCTAGGTTATAGACCAACTCTTTTGACGTTTCACGTACATCCGTCATTAAAGTAAGATTTTCAAACGTCAAACCGATATTTTGCATATAAATTTCAAGTAATTGTTTATCAAGTTCAGACAGCTCTTTTTGTATGTTGACGTAAAGAAGCCGATCCACGCCCTGGTCGTCATTCGCATAAAGTAGATATGCGTCGTCATAACACGTCGTCTGGCCTTTTTCGAGAACCTGACTACAGCGCTCCGCAACATGACTTGGCAAGCGTTCAAAAGCACATTCGCTGTAGCAATCAAAGTATTCGCCGGTTGCTGCAAGAGTAAGCGCACGTGATTCTTCACCATTAGTTCTGGGATGTACTAAACAGTAAAACGCCGATTTTTGTAATTTAAGTAGTGAGGTCAACTGCTCTAACACTGACGTGGCATAGGTTTGGAGTGTCGTCGTATTTTGAACCAGCGCCGACGCTTGAATCACTTTACTTAACCCTTGTTTCTGCTCTTCAATTAAACACAAATCGCGATAAGCTCTAAGCATCGAGTACAATAAGGTTTTAAGCTTTTGGGTTGTCAGCTCGGTTTTTTCTTTGTAGTCATCAATATTATACTCACGAATTACCGTATCTTCTGGCGCTTGCCCTGCTTGCCCGGTTCGCAATACTAAGCGGACTAATCGGTTGTCCTGCTCTTCACGAATAAATTTTACTAATTCTAGACCTGCATGTTCTGATTCCATCACAACATCAATCAGCGCTAATGCAATATCATCGTGCTGCCGAAAAATATCACGAGCGGCAACGCCAGACAGCGCCGAGATCAGCTCTAATTTCCGGCCCTCAAACTCAAAATCCATGAGTGCGATTTTGGTAATTTGATGAACTTGCTCATCATCATCCACCAATACAATCTTCCATGGCACATTAACCTCGTTTCCCGAATGAGAGACTACAGGTGACTCCCTGGGCTGAGGTTTAAAATCGGCAAAGAAATCCATTTTTATTTTTACTCTACAAAGTCGATTCTCTATTTAAGGTTTAGCACAGCCTTTAACTTTTTGATTAACAAAATAGAGCATATATCGATTTTTAGCGGAAAAATGTCACTCTGCATCCGGTTGTCGCTTCGGTTTTGCAGCTTGGAATGCCTCAAACGTCAAAAGATGTTGATAAATCGCGACTATTTTAGGATATGGGGTCAAGTCACAATCAAAGCGCTGTGCATTATAAATTTGTGGCACTAAACAGGCATCCGCCATTGTGACAGCGTCACCGTGGCAATATTTCCCCTCACTTTGTGCAAGGCGGGTTTCCAGTGCTTGCAAACTGGTTGCGACCCAATGTTGATACCAGGCGGTTTTCGTCGTTTCATTGTGTCCTAACGTCTTTTGTAAATAGTTGAGCACTCGTAAATTATTCAGCGGGTGGGTATCAGCGGCAATATCTAAAGCAAGCGCTCTAACGATCGCTCGGTCTGGTGCCGATTTTGGTAGCAAGGGTGGACTAGGAAAACGTTCATCTAAATATTCGATAATCGCCAGAGATTGATGCAAAGTATTATCTTGATGGCGAAGAATGGGCACGGCATGGCTCGGATTCATGGCTTTAAACCATGGGCTAAACTGCTCTCCGCCTCCCTTGGTTAAGTGCACTGGGTAAATGCGATACTCCAGACGCTTCCAGTTTAGAGCAATACGCACTCGATAGGCGGCTGATGAACGCCAATAGCTGTACAATTCAATCATAAGATGCCACAACTTCTTGTTCTATTTTTCCAAAGATAGAACACTGATTTTCATCTTTCATTTCGATGCTCACCGTGTCACCAACGCGCATAAACGCCGTTGTTGGTTGTCCATTTCGCAACGTTTCAATCATGCGTAGCTCGGCAATACAGGAATAGCCAACGCCCCCTTCGCTCACCGAAGTGCCGTACTCCGTTCCTTGTTTGTTTGACACTGTACCAGAGCCGATAATGGTTCCTGCGATTAAATGTCTGGTTTTGGCGGCGTGGGCAATCAACTGTGGGAAGTCAAACGTCATATCTATCCCGGCATTTGGATAACCAAATAAGCTATGATTGTAGTGTGTACACAAAGCCAGCTTGAGTTTATGGCCATCCCAATGATGACCCAACTCATCTGGTGTCACTGCAACCGGGGAAAATGCGCTTGAAGGCTTGGATTGAAAAAAGCCAAACCCCTTAGCGAGTTCAGAAGGAATGAGGTTTCTCAGTGACACATCATTGACCAGCATAAACAGTTGGATGTATTGCGCTGACTCGGATGGTTTCACCCCCATTGGGACATCACTCGTCACCACGGCAACCTCCGCTTCGAAATCAAGTCCCCAAGACGCATCGTCAAGAACAATATCATCACAGGGCCCAAGAAAGCTGTCGCTTCCACCTTGGTACATCAATGGGTCTTGCCAAAAACTCGCTGGCATTTCTGCTCCGCGTGCTTTCCGTACTAACTCGACATGATTGACATAAGCTGAACCATCCGCCCACTGATAACTTCTGGGTAACGGCGCCATACATAGTTCACTGTCAAAAGGCATTTCGTTGATCAATTCACCATGATTTAGTGCTCGATAAACCTCTTCCAGTGGCTGCTTGCAAGCCTGCCAATGATCGAGTGCATATTGAAGACTGGCCGCAATATCCGGCACCGCAACACAGCGGCTTAAAGCGCGATTAACCACAACCAAGATGCCGTCGCGGCTTTCACTTCTTAGCGTCGCTAACTTCATCACTTCTCCTTGAGTTATTCAGTTTACTGCCAACTTGAAATATAGTCTGTATTCTCAACGCTCGATGCCTGCTCATCCACTATTAAGGCATGGCGCGTATCAATCATGACCGCCACTTCATCAGTAGACGTTTTTGCGTGACGTTGTCCGGATTCGAACGCTTTAGGGTGCGGGCCATGGGTAAAGCCAGCGGGATGAAACGTCATCATTCCCGGCTCTATGTTATCGCGACTAAAAAAATCCCCACTGTGGTAAAAAAGAACTTCGTCATAATCATCATTATTGTGAAAAAACGGCACTTTCAACGCCCCCGGATCACTTTCTATTGGACGAGGAACAAAGGTGCACACCACAAAATCACCCGCAACAAACGTCGTATGCGCCGATGGCGGTAAATGGTAACGATGAGAGGACAGCGGTCGAATGTCTCGCCAGTTAAGTTTCGCGACGGCTAAATCGCCGTGCCAACCAATGGCATCCAGCGGGTTGAACGGAAAAGTAATGACGTTCATTTTATCGTGGCGCTTAACATAAACTTGCGTCGTATGCTCACTGTATTGCGCTTGGAATGCGTGGTTAATTTTCGGAATTTCAAGCACAGCAGGATCAAAGATCGCATGCTGGCCAAGCAATCCTTTGTCAGGCAATTGATAATGGCTGTCGGTACACTCAATCATCAATATAAACATTGCTTGTGAAGGTTCAATTCGCCACATCGTCGAGCGTGGTATCAGTAGATAATCACCGGGCTTTAACGTGATATGACCATAATCACAATACACATCGCCCTGACCTTGGTGGATAAACAGCAATTCATCCCCATCGGCGTTCCGTACTAAATGTGTCATCGGTTGATTTAGACGCCAAGTACGGATTTTACATTGTTGGTTGTGCAAAAGTGCCGCCGCCCCCCAAGGCACATCTCGTTCACTATCGAGGTGATTTAAGTTGAAGCAGCGAGGCCTGAGTTCGCCTTGCCAATCGCACCATGCTGTCGGCGGGTGTTGATGATGAAAATGGGTCGCGGGACCATAAAACCCTTCTTGCCCAACTTCACGTTCATAGATTGCGTCTTTGGGTAAATCCGCATGTGCTTGCCGTGAGCAAACCCCTTCGCGGTGAGGATAAGTCATCGGTTTACGCATCATTCAATACTCCACGACGTATTTGGTCTTCTTCAATCGATTCAAACAGCGCTTTAAAGTTACCCTCACCAAAACCTTGGTTACCTTTGCGTTGAATGATTTCAAAGAATATTGGCCCAATCACGGTTTGGGTGAAGATCTGCAGTAAAATGCCGTCTTTTTCTGGAGCGCCATCAATCAAAATATTGAGCGCTTGTAACTGGCTGAGATCTTCACTGTGGCCAGCGACACGGCTGTCAACTTGCTCATAATAGGTGTCTGGCGTGGACATAAACTGCACTCCGCGCTGTCTGAGAACCTCAACCGTTGCGTAAATGTCCTCGGTCGATAAAGCAATGTGCTGAATGCCTTCACCGTTGTATTCGCGAATAAACTCCTCAATTTGTGATTTGTCATCGCGAGATTCGTTAATTGGAATTCGAATTTTCCCACATGGTGAGGTCATCGCTCGACTCACAAGCCCGGTGAGTTTGCCTTCGATATCAAAGTAGCGAATTTCTCGAAATTGGCCAATGCGCTCGTAAAAACCAGCCCATGTATCCATTTCTCCCTGGCGAACATTATGCGTCAGGTGGTCAATCGTGTTGAGACCAACCGCGATAGTCTCTTGCTTAAGCTCTGCATCAGGGTAAAACTTGAAATCCACATCGTAGATGGTGTTATCGCCATAGCGATCCACAAAATAAATAAGACTACCGCCAATACCACAGATAGCCGGAATACTCAGTTCCATCGGGCCGATTTCTGTTTCATAAGGCTGAGCCCCTTTGGCGATGGCATGACTGTGCGCATGTGCTGCATCTTGAACACGAAATGCCATGCCACAAACTGAGGGACCATGAACATCGGCAAACGTCTGTGCTTGGCTTCTTGGTTGAGCATTAATGATGAAATTAATGCCACCTTGACGATACAGCCAGGCTTGTTTGGAACGGTGCTGGGCGATTTCTGCAAAACCTAATGAGAAAAAAAGTAACTTGAGTTGCTCGATGCCCTCGGCGTCTGCGGCCGTGTACTCAACAAACTCAAAACCATCCGTTCCGAGTGGGTTGTATTGATTGTTCATATTCCACCTTCCCGTTCAAACACAGAGATTTACTCTGCCTATGGTTATAAAGGTGGAATAATGCGTTTAAAATGCCAATTTCTTATTGATATCTGTCATCAACCTTGGGCTGTAAAAATGTAAATTTAACATTACATTAACAATAAAAATTACCGATTTATTATTGCTAGAGACTCAGAAAAACCCATAATAAACTATTTAATTTCAATGAATTAAAATTATTTTCAATTCTAGACAAAAAAAGAGTTGCGCAAATAAAAATCCGATTTTATTATCGCGCTGCTTCTTGATGATAGCCAATCCGAGTACATCACAGGTTGTTTGTGGCAAGGCGATAGAGCAACTATCCAAGAGTGACTTTGACGGCGTGTTTACACGTTTTTATTGACGCTCAGCTTTCCCGCGTAACGGGAAAGTTTGCCCACTGTTTCGGAGGCTACCCCATGGCACAATCAGCGTTGGATCTTTTCCCTATCTTACCTGCCGTTCTTAGCACTGAAGATGCTCAATTAATTGAAGCTTCAGTTGCTCAATTTGGCGCACCACTTTTATTGCTTGATTGCGATTCCGTTCGCCAGCAATATCGTGCATTATCAAACGCACTTCCTAACGTGACTTTGCACTTTGCTCTAAAACCGCTACCTCACCCTGCAGTCGTCGATACGTTGCTTGAAGAAGGTGCGAGCTTTGATTTGGCAACAACAGGGGAAGTGGAATTGGTTGCAAGCCGTGGCGTGCCTGCACACAGAACAATTCACTCACATCCCATTAAACGAGATGCTGATATCCGTGCAGCGCTTGAGTATGGATGTAATGTGTTCGTCGTCGACAATCTTAACGAGCTAGAAAAGTTCATCCCCTACAAAAACGAAGTCGAAATATTGGTTCGCCTAAGTTTTCGTAACGCAGAGGTGTTCGCCGATTTATCGAAAAAATTTGGTTGCTCTGCACAAGATGCAATCGAGATCATCGACAGAGCGCAAGCCATTGGCGTTCGCATAAAAGGTTTGTCGTTCCATGTCGGCTCTCAAACCTTGAACCCACAGAAATATGTGGATGCAATACTGGCGTGTAAAGCAGTGATGGAGCGTGTGGTTGAGCTTGGACTACCTGCGCTGAGTACTTTGGATATTGGTGGCGGCTTTCCCGTCACTTACACTCAGCCCGTTATGCCGATTGAGGAGTTTTGTAAACCCATCAACCAAGCTCTGAGTTCACTGCCTGAAACCGTGCAAGTACTGGCGGAGCCTGGGCGCTTTATTGTCGCGGCTTGCATGACTTCTGTTGCATCCGTCATGGGCCAAGCACAACGTGAAGGGCAAACTTGGTATTATCTTGATGACGGCGTGTATGGCTCGTTCAGTGGTATCATTTTTGACCATGGTCAGTATCCGCTGTATACCACCAAACAAAGTAATGACATGCACTCAAGCGTGTTAGCAGGCCCGACATGCGACAGCATTGATGTCATTTCAGACCACATCATGTTGCCAAAATTGAATAACGGTGACTTGATTGTTGGCCGCATGATGGGCGCTTACACCAGTGCGACTGCAACCGACTTTAACTTCTTCAAGCGTGCACAAACCATCGTCCTTAATGACGTTATGGCCGACAACCGCATGATTGGCTAATCACTCGCTTTTAAAGCTCTCTTGGTTTTGGATTAAGGGAGCTTTATGTGTTTAAGCGGCCACTCCCCCTGCTCTAACATCAAATAATTCAAACAACTCTTTCAAATTCCTATGATTTAAATCCAGCGGCGACTGATGCTAAGGTGACGGATAGTGGTGCCATGTGTGCACCGTTTTTATTATCAACAGATAAGGATTCCATCATGGCAATTACTCAACTTGATCCTAAAACAGCCCTCATTGTTATTGACCTACAAAAAGGGATCATCGCTTTGCCTACTGTGCATCCTGCTCAGCCCGTGATTGATAACAGTGCCACTTTGGCAAACGCATTTCGTGAAAAAGGCTTGCCCGTCGTCATCGTGAACGTGGTCGATAGCGCTCCGGGTCGCACAGACCAAAGCGTAGACAGTGACGAACAACCACCCGCAGACTGGGCCGAGTTGACACCAGAATTAAACGTTCAAGAGAGCGATATTAAAATTTCGAAAACAACGTGGGGTGCGTTTAATAAAACAGACCTCGACCAGCAGTTACAGGCTCTAGGAGTGACTCAAGTGGTGGTTGTGGGAATCGCGACATCCATTGGTGTGGAATCAACAGCACGTCAAGCCTATGAGCTGGGTTACAATGTCACAATTGCAACAGACAGCATGACCGATCTCAATCTAGACACGCACAATAACAGCGTTAACCTCGTATTCCCTCGCCTAGCGGAGACTGGGACAAAGGATGAAGTGTTGGCAGCGTTAAATAAATAATCGACCCCTTGGGCTAACGATACAGTTAGCCCAGTTTTACTGAACGGTTAAGCAATTGAGTAAAGCTTCGCGACTCGATAGGCTTGCAATAAAAATAACCCTGATACTCATCACAACCTTCGAGCGCCAGTAACTCTAACTGCTCTTGGTTTTCTACCCCTTCGGCAACCACTCTTTTGCCTAAGTTACGTCCAATCTGAATGATGGTTCTCACCAGCATATGATCGGTATGTTCGACAACACAGTCATCAACAAACGCTTTATCTATTTTAAGGACATCAACCGGTAGTTGCTTAAGGTAATTCAGTGATGAATATTCAACCCCAAAGTCATCCACGGCCACTGACACCCCCATTTCGCGTATGCGCGTACACCCAGATACTACAAAGTCAGAACACTGCATTAATGCGGTTTCGGTGATTTCGATTTGCAGTAGGTGAGGCGGTAAACGAGTTTCATCAAGCACTCGCTCGATGTATTGATCTACCTCATCGTGGGCAAATTGGATTGTTGACACGTTGACTGAGACACAAACCGGATGATTCATGTCGTACCAAACTTTGGCTTGCAAACAGGCTTGACGAATCACCCAACGACCAATCGGCACTATCTGCGACGTCTTTTCAGCGATATTAATAAAGTCATTGGGAGGAATCATGCCTAAAAAAGGATGCTGCCAGCGGATTAAAGCTTCCGCGCCAACAACGGTATTTTGTTTAATATCGACTTTAGGCTGATACACTAAAAAAAACTGTTCGGAATCAATAGCTCCCGCGAGCTCGATTTCAATTTGATGCTGACGAACTGACTCTTCAAGCAGTTCATCGTCATACCATTGCACCTGATTTGTACCGCGGACTCGCGCTTTATACAGCGCGGTAGACGCATTTTTCTCCCACAACCGTGGGTCGCCAAGCGCATCATTATACAACGCAACACCAACGCTGTATGAAAGCCGATGTGAGGTATTGCCAATAAGAAACACTTGCTGGGTGCTTTGCGCCAGATGCTCAAGGGTGGAACGAATGGTGTTTTCGACTTTCTGTTGGGCGCTAAATAACACAATAAATTCATCCCCCCCTAAACGGTACACTTTGCCATGCCCCCCGACTAAGGTCAGCAAATGATCACCAAACTTAATCAATAAGTTATCGCCATTGGTGTAGCCCAAGCTATCGTTGACCGATTTAAAGTCATTCAGTCCAATGATCGCCATACCATGCTCTAAACGTGCCGAAAGTTGCTTTACCTCTTCGAGATAGGCTTTACGGTTTGGAAGCTGAGTTAAAAAGTCGGTCAAACTGTCTTTTTGATACGTGTCGACTAAATGGCGATATTTTTGCTGAAAGCGGACCATCATTGAAGAAATAGCGGTAATCACGGCGAGTTCAATGATGTCCTCAAAAAACTCGCCATAATCACTTTGTGGTAAGTAACGTAGATAACAGATGATCAAGACTGGCACAATGGCATTTGGCCACAGCGAGCCAGGAAACATGACGATGTAACACAGTGGAAGCAGTATGAAGACTTCTTCTACATATTCTGGATTTAATGGCTCAAGCCAGCCGCCATAAACCACTAGCCCCAGTGACAGTATCGCACTCCAGCGCTTTACGTTGGGATGAGAATGAAAATGACCGACTGCCATCAGCACAGGATAAAGTAGAAACCACCAGCCCAACTCTTGATGCTGGGAAACAAGCGTGTAGGTTATCAAGATCACAGCGAGATAAAACCCGAGGTGGACGGCAAGTTTCACTCGTAAAACTTGTGCGTCAACGCGTTTCAACCTTTCCATTTAGACCTCGACTCAATCCTTGTTCGTCTTTTTTGAAAGACTGTCATACAAAATGAGTATAAAGGTAAAAATTCAATTAATTGATCTGTTTTTATAAACCGTACGGCTCAATGAGATATGTTGCACAAAAAAGCCTCGTCAAGACGAGGCTTTAACCACATAAAATACTATAACCCCAAATCTTCACTAAGTGCTTGGATCTGTTTTAAATCCATTTGGTGAACTTGAATCATTTGTTCCACTTGGCTTAAACGTGACTGGGCTTCGTCTTGTTTATCACACGAATCCGATTTTGCGTCCCATGACGCGCCTTCTAAGTATGCGTCACACTCCGTTTTTAACGATTTGATCGTTGATTGAAGTTCTTTTTTCTCTTTTTGCAGCTCAGCAAGTTCTTGCTTGGTTTGCTCTTCCTTTTTGAACAACTCTCGAGCCCGCTCAAACATCGTCGCCTGCATATCCGTTTGCTGGTTGAGACGATAATTCTTCTTCGTCGCGCTTTCCAACTGTTGCTCTTGTTGGTTCAAGTCTTGGCTCAACTCGGTATTTTGCTCCTTAAGTTCGCCAAGCTCCTTTTCCAACTCAGAGATTTTGTCCTCATATTGCTTTTTTTGCTCTTCCACTGCTTGGCTAAACTTACTCTCTACCTCTTGGTCGACACTGGCTAATTTTTTATCTACCTGAGCAACTAACTGCAGTTTATCGTCTTCCAAAGCCTGATATTTTGACTCCAACTGCTGGTAGGTCGCTTGCCAATCATTAGCAGTGACAGATGCCCCTACTAGCCCGCCAAGGGCTAAACCCAATACACCGGCTATCACAACATACAGATAAGTTCGCTTATCGCGCTGTTCAATAACAACAACGTTTTCGTCTGACTCATCAACATCATGGTGCTTATTCACTGCTCGCTCCTTGTTCGCTAGCGTATCAACTCACTGATCACAAGAGTGCTGGTATAAAGAACCAGACCAGAGATAACAGTAATCACAACCCATTTTTGAAGTTTTTCACTGGTTCGGTAGCGAATCAATAAAAACGCCAACACGACAAACACCGCAATAGCAATTAAGCGAGTCATAATTACTCCTTAGCTTAGGGAAGAAAGAGATTCCTCTTCTTACCAACACTCTAATAATCCTATTAGTTTACATGACTTAGCCGAAATTTGGTCAGCTTCCGGTAGATTCTATTCATTCGATTCCGCTTTATTCATCACTCCATTGATTTTTTGCATGACATCACACTTTTTTTTTCGTAATATCTGCTTCGCAAATTACCACCTAGGTAATTGTTCCGATGAAGACTACAGGAGAGTGGTTTATAACCAATTATTAACAATTGGTTAGATAAACCCGCCGAAGAAGTAAATCTTTCAGGTGCTTTATTCTGATAAATCAGAATGCGCTAAGGGCGTCCCCTTAGCAAGTGAGGACTGTAGTTGGAGGAACCTCTGGAGAGAACCGTTGAATCGGTCGCCGAAGGAGCAAGTCCCATCATGGGGTGAAACTCTCAGGCAAAAGGACAGAGGAGTGGAAAGAATCGACCGCGCTATATGACGAAATCAACGTCGTTTTGTGCGTTTGATCTGTGTTATGTTCGACCAAACTGCCCTTTCCCTCTTCTCCTTAGTAACGCATTATCCATTAAGGGGAATTCATGAATAATATAGAAGCACTTCTCAATACCATTGACAGTTTTGTGTGGGGCCCCCCACTACTGATTCTGCTCGTCGGTACCGGTATTTACTTTACTTTTCGCTTAGGTTTACTGCAATTTCGCCATTTACCGACCGCACTAAAACTCGTCTTTAGCCGTGATAAAAACAAGGCCGAAGGTGATGTTTCAAGTTTTGCTGCGCTATGTACTGCATTATCAGCAACCATAGGTACTGGGAATATTGTCGGCGTGGCAACCGCGATAAAGCTCGGCGGGCCAGGCGCACTATTTTGGATGTGGCTAGCCGCGCTGTTTGGCATGGCAACGAAATATACCGAATGTTTACTGGCGGTAAAATACCGCAAAGTTGACGAAAATGGGCAAATGGTCGGCGGGCCTATGTATTACCTGCAGTACGGCGTCGGGTCTAAATTGCTCGCAACTTTATTTGCCGTGTTTGCCTTGGGTGTGGCCTGTTTTGGTATCGGGACGTTTCCTCAAGTGAACGCGATAATTGATGCCAGCGAAATTTCTTTTGGTCTATCACGGGAAGTTTCAATCGTGATTCTTACTGTGCTGGTCGCCTGTGTCACCTTAGGTGGTATTCAATCTATTTCTAAAGTCGCCGGTAAAGTCGTGCCGACAATGGCGGTATTTTATGTGCTGGCTTGTTTAAGTGTCATTGTCTTAAACGCTGATAAACTGATTGACGCTGTAACTCTCGTATTAACCTCGGCCTTCTCTTCGACAGCGGCGACGGGCGGATTTACTGGCGCAACCATCATGATTGCCATTCAATCAGGGATTGCGCGCGGGGTTTTTTCCAATGAGTCTGGATTAGGGAGCGCGCCAATGGCGGCAGCGGCGGCAAAAACCGACTCTTGCGTACGCCAAGGTCTGATTTCTATGACCGGCACCTTCTTTGACACCATTATTATCTGCACCATGACGGGCCTTGCTCTCATACTCACTGGCGCATGGCAAAGTGATTACGCTGGCGCAGCCATGACCACCCATGCGTTTGCTCAAGGCTTGAATGCGGGCACCCTGGGACCCATGCTGGTTTCTATCGGACTCATGTTCTTTGCCTTTACCACTATTTTGGGTTGGAACTACTATGGTGAGCGCTGTGTGGTTTACCTATTTGGTACTAAGGCTGTGGTGGCGTATAAAATCGTCTTCTTGGTCTTAGTCGCGTCAGGCGCGTTTTTACATCTTGATATGATTTGGGTGATTGCGGATATCGTTAACGGTTTAATGGCGATTCCGAACTTAATTGGGCTGTTGGCACTTCGTAACGTGGTAGTCACTGAAACTCAACATTATTTTCAAGCCATTGCGCTAAACAAAGCAAAGCTGCAAACCGATAGCTAAAGCTCTGTTAAATCCCTCATTAAAAAAGCGCCTTTCAGGCGCTTTTTTATGCGATGCACCATACATTGAATTCACTCGGTATTGTTTGAAAATCCAGCTACTTTTTTACCACTTTGTTATTGATAACGTCTTTACATTGATAAGGGACCAACACTTCTTTTCCCTCATGTTTTTCAACGACATTACAGATAGGCTCAGCGGTCATTTTGTTCCAACCCCACATGATAACGCCCACCATCAATCCAACGGTTAATGGATCTGCTTTTACTTTCATTGATTGTGCTCCCCCTAGGTTGACTAAGTTTAGGTACAGCTTTGTAAGCATAGACAATAGCTAAACTTTCGACACAACAAATTAGGGCGTCACAGGATCACACATACTTAAGTATGAGACAGGTAACAACATCGATAAGTAGTCATTTTTGCGGGGAATAACACATTTAAGGTCAATTCCCCGCGATAATAGTTAGGTTGCGATTGACTATCGCATCACTGCAATACTGAGGTTAGATTAGAAGAGAGGGATTAGCCGCCAGATTGAGGATACCTATCACGCTTATTGCTTTTCAAGCATCAGTTTTACGCCGAGTGCAACCAATACCATGCCCGTTGTTGCCTCCATCCAGCGCATAAAGCGTCCATTTTTAAGCAAGTTTTTCGCTTTATTCAAAGCCCCTGCGACGCTACATTGCCAAACCATAGCGATAACAAAATGAATCGCTGCCATCAGCATTGATTGGACTAAAGGCGAATACTCAGGATTAATAAACTGAGGCAAAAACGCGAGATAAAACACGGCGGTTTTTGGGTTGAGGACATTTGAAAGAAATCCTTCTTTGAGCGACCGTTTGAGAATAAAACGATGTTGGTGACCTTGCTGGACATGAAGCGTACCCGCCCCTTGAAACGTTGATTTAAGGCTGGTCACGCCCAGATAAACTAAGTAAGCTGCACCGACCAATTTCACGGCTTGGAATAATTCCGCAGATTGCGATAAAACCGCAGAAATTCCGATGGCGGAAAGGAGCGCGTGAACGAAGAGCCCACTGCAAATCCCCAAACTGGTCATGCTGCCATCGACAAATCCGCCGCGCGAGGTATTACGAATCACCAGAGCCGTATCAAGGCCTGGGGTAAGCGTAAGAATAGTAATAGCCACAATGAAGGCTTCAAAATTTTGAATCATGGCGCTTAACGTCCTGTTGTCAATCAATAACTCCTCGGGTCAAAGTACCGCGAAAACGTCCAAAGCGCTAGCCACTTTTTTAGTAACGCTATTCTTGCCTTGGGGACACTGTAAAAAGTTGATAACATTTACTTTCTTCTCTAAGCCAATTAGGACGATTTATGAGTGCTTTCGACCAGTTAGTTCAACATTCCAAAAAGGTTTCCAACTTTAAACATCTTGCGGCGATCAGCGGTTGGGATCAGGCAACGGTCATGCCCAGTGGCGGCAATCAGGCGCGCTCTGAAGCGATGGCTGAACTTTCTGTCCACATTCATCAGTTAATGACGGCCCCTCAGTTAGGCGAGTGGTTCGATAAAGCACAGCAAGAAGAGTTATCGAATGAACAACAAGCCGCTTTGCGCGAACTCAAACGCGAATGGCAGCAAGCGACCGTGCTTCCAGAAGATCTGGTGCAAGCCAAATCGCTTGCGGGTTCAAAATGCGAACACGCTTGGCGTAAGCAGCGAGTCGACAATGACTGGCAAGGATTCGAAGCTAACTGGTCAGAAGTGGTCAATCTTTCCCAGCAAGAAGCCCAAATCCGCGCCGAAGCCAATGGGCTGACCCGTTACGATGCGATGCTTGATTTGTATGAACCAGGAACAAACTCAGCATCGCTTGACGTGTTATTCGCCGATGTCAAAACTTGGCTTCCCTCACTGATTGACCAAGTCATCGACCAACAGTCGAGTCTAGAGCTTGTTTCCCCAACCGGACAGTTTCATCGCGCGACGCAAAAACAACTCGGTATGGAGGTCATGCAGCTGCTGCAATTCGATTTTGAGCATGGGCGACTTGACGAAAGCGTGCACCCTTTTTGTGGCGGCGTACCAACGGATGTCCGTATCACAACGCGTTACGATGAGAGCGAATTCGTGCAATCTCTGATGGGCATTGTTCACGAAACTGGCCACGCGCGCTACGAACAAGGGCTACCGAAAGCGTGGGCTGGTACACCAGCGGGTGAAGCTCGTTCGATGGGGATTCATGAATCTCAGTCCCTATTTTTTGAAATGCAAGTCGCCCGCAGTGAGGCGTTTATTGGTCACCTCGCTCGTCTAGCACAAAAGCACTTTGCAGAGCATGACCCGAGCTTAATGTCACGCACAAACCTGCAACGTCTTTATACTCAAGTGAAAAAAGATTTTATTCGTGTTGATGCCGATGAGTTAACTTATCCAGCACATGTCATTTTGCGCTATGAGATTGAAAAGGCGTTAATTAATGGCGAGATAAAACACACTGATGTTCCTGAGCTTTGGGATAACAAAATGCAGGCGTATTTGGGGCTATCAACAAAAGATAATTACCGAAACGGTTGCATGCAAGACATTCATTGGACAGATGGCGCTTTTGGGTATTTCCCAAGCTACACACTGGGCGCGATGTATGCCGCTCAGTTTATGGCGGCGATGAAGAAAACTGTGGATGTCGATGGTGCGATTGAAAGTGGAGAGCTGTCACCTATTTTTAATTGGCTGTCGAGCAATATTTGGCAAAAAGGTAGCTTACTCAATACCGATAATTTGGTCGAACAAGCGACCGGAGAAAAACTTAACGCCAGCTTTTTTAAACAGCATTTAATGTCTCGCTATTTATAGATGTACAACCAGAATGAAAAAGGGTTAGGCATTATGCCTAACCCTTTTTGGTATCCATAGATTCAGCGTTTAGCCAACCACTTTATCAATATCTGCAGCGCTATGGCGCTCTTCAACAAAACCTTCACCCGTACGATTGACAATGCGTCCACGCTTCACTGCTTGGCGCTCATCGATTGCTTTCGCCCAGCGTTGTACGTGCTTGTAGCTTTCTACATCTAGGAATTCAGCGGCATCATATGCTCGGCCTAACACCAAGTTGCCATACCAAGGCCAGGTTGCAATATCAGCGATACTATACTCTTCACCGCCAAGGAAGGTGTTGTTAGCAAGGCGCTTATCAAGGACATCCAGCTGGCGTTTGGCTTCCATTGCAAAACGGTTGATGGGGTATTCAAACTTCTCTGGTGCATAAGCGTAGAAATGACCAAAACCACCACCTAAGTATGGCGCCGAACCCTGTAGCCAAAACAACCAGTTCATGACTTCTGTGCGAGCTTTTGCCTCTTTCGGTAACAGGTATCCAAATTTCTCTGCTAGATAAAACAGAATATTGCCAGACTCAAAGACGTTGATGGCGTCGCTGCCCGAGCGATCAACAAGTGCTGGAATTTTAGAATTTGGATTCACCGCCACAAAGCCAGAAGAAAACTGATCGCCTTCGCCAATTTTAATAATATGGGCGTCATACTCTGCTTCACTCACACCCAGTGCCAGCAACTCTTCTAGCATAATCGTGACTTTTTGACCGTTCGGCGTCCCCATCGAATAAAGCTGCAGTGGATGTTCTCCGACTGGCAGTTCTTGTTCATGGCGAGCACCTGAATCTGGGCGGTTGATACTCGCCCACTGGCCACCATTTTCGTTGTCCATGGTCCAAACTTTAGGCGGAACATATTGGTCTGTCATTGTGCTTCCTTTTGGTTTGAGGTTGACTGTAACAATGATATTGGGATAGAAGCAGAGGTTTACCACCCTTTAAGCCTAAACTCTTCATATTATTTAGTTATTGTATGTGCAGTTTGGCTATTAACCGGTTTCTATCAAAGACAAACAAGTGACGACTAACCAGGTGAGTTCGATTGTTCAACGGATAAATCTTCATTGCAGTTGGGCCAGCATTTCTCTAGATTAAGCAGACACAGACGTACAATGAACAAGGAAGATAATGAACGCGTTATTGATTGTGAATGTTGGACATGCGCCAGCGAGTCAATTGCAACGATTTGGTGATTTTGAACAGTGGGCGAAAACAGCGATTGGTCCCCTAGAAATCCCCATTCAATTTCACGACGGTGTCGCACACCCTATTCCGGATCAACCATTTGCAGGTGTGATTATCATGGGTTCGCTCTCTATGGTGACCGAACAGGCACCTTGGATGCAGCGTCTGTCGCAACAAATTGTCGAATTACACGACAAGCAGATTCCCCTACTGGGTATCTGCTTTGGCCATCAATTGATCGCTTGTGCACTTGGGGGACGAGC
This sequence comes from Vibrio olivae, assembly GCF_042428525.1. Classification (NCBI taxonomy): domain Bacteria; kingdom Pseudomonadati; phylum Pseudomonadota; class Gammaproteobacteria; order Vibrionales; family Vibrionaceae; genus Vibrio; species Vibrio olivae. The sequence continues at coordinate 739,783 of NZ_JBHMEP010000001.1, read as the reverse complement.
AGACTTTAATCCTCAAGGGTTGGAAATCGGCACAGTGGATATCCAGCGGCGCCCAGAGAGTAACGACGACCCTCTATTTTCAACGCTACCGACCCGCTTTAAAGCCCAAGCTGTACATTTTCAGTCTGTACTCGCGCTGCCTGATGGCGCGACATGTTTAGCAAGCAGTGAGATGGATGATCACCACGCTTTTCGCGTTGGGAATACAACTTGGGGCGTTCAGTTTCATCCTGAGTTCACCACTGACATCATTTTGGATTCACTGCAAAACCAAAAACAGCATGTGGCAGAGGCGTATCAGAATTTAGTGGCGCAGGTGTGTGGCACACCAAATGCGCAACAAGTTCTTATACATTTTGCGCAGCGCTGCGTGGCAACGCATAACTAACAGGTGTTCCCAAGCATTTGATACAAAAAAGACACCTTTAGGCGTCTTTTATCTTGGCATGAATCGCAGTTTAGTACGCTTTGGCCGCATCCACGTCACGCTTAGCAATATCAAGTAGCGATTTTTGTTCATCAACAACAGCGACAAGTTGCGAAATTTTATCGCTTAACTGCGCGAGACGCTCATAGATGCTATGCACCGACTCTTTTTCTGCATTATTGAAAATGACCGCCTGATCCACATGCGAGCTAATACGCTCAATACCAACACTGCATTCTTGAGCTTCACGAGCCACCGATTCAATGCTTTGTTCAATTTTGGCACTTGAAGAGCGAGCTCGAGCAGCAAGATTACGGACTTCATCAGCCACCACAGCGAATCCACGCCCTTGCTCTCCGGCACGCGCGGCTTCAATCGAGGCATTAAGTGCCAGCAAGTTGGTTTGGTCTGAAATATCGTTAATCTCTAAGGCCAACTCATTGATTGTGGTGACACTCACGCCAAGCTGGGCAATTTGACCTTTAAATCCATTAATATAATCCGCGTCTTCTTTTGTTGCCGCGGCAGAGGCTGCAACGTTCTTGGCACTGCCTTCAACATCCGTGGCTGAATTTGCCGCACCTTGAGCACAGTGAGCAATCTCTTCTGCCAAATGTTCAACAACCCCATAAAGTTGTTCCAGAGAGCGCGCTGCACTATCAATACGATCTTGCCAAACACCTTGTTGACGTTGCCCTTGAGCTTGAAGTTCACTCACTTGTTGCTGATAAGTCTGGTTGTTATCACTCAGCGTCGCCACTTGTTGCTCATAACTATTGCAATCATCAAGCAAGATCTGAATACCCGATTTAATATGATCAAGCGCGTGCCCTTGCTTACGAATTCGACGATTATTATTAAGCTGTGAGAAAAGTTGCTGCTCTAATTCGGTAATTTGTGTCGATAAATAACGATAAATCACCACAAAATTAATCAAACCGAGGGCAAAAACACCCGCCAAGTAAACTGACCAATCTAATCGGTCATCAACCAAAAAATAATGAGCCAAAGCGGCAAACACGACAACAATATCGACAATCGCCAACTTGCGTGACACTGACAATTTAAAAAGCATGTGAGTCCTTATTTTTTCTGAGAGATTGGCATTCTCTGTCCATTATTAAACGAATTGCATATTGTTATATTATTCATGCTTCGTTTGCGTACGACGGTTAATCATTTTTTACTTTGAACAGCAAAAATAATTAACTTTCGATTATAAAACGACTCATACTGAAAATGAATTAAATTTACAGTGATTACTCTAATATAATTAATCCGTACACCTTTCCAAGCCTTATATAACCTGCAAGTCTCATAGTTGCATAAAATAGAAGATCGTGAATATTGATGCCGGATTAATTCATTTTGACGAGGTATTCAGGTCAATTAATATTTGCGTAAACCAAATGGATAACGCGCAGTTATTTTTTCCACACTAATAAAAAGTTATTGGCAGGCATTGATATAACATGCTCTAAGCGCAGTCCGTTCGCCCATTCAACCAATTGCTCTAAATCCCGGATACCCCCAAAACCTTGAGCACGAATTTGTCGATCAAACTCGCGGTCGCTATCCCCCGAAAATTCGCCTTTTATTTTCATTGGGCCATATTGGCAAAACACACCATCGACAGGTAACGCGGCTTGCACTGATTCCATCATTAGTTTCGCTTCTTCTGGCTGCATGATATGAGTGGTATTCGCGGTAAACACCGCATCTACGTCACCCAGTGGCCAAGCATCAATACCTACGGTAAATTCAATCGGTTCAACCAAATTTGTTAATGCTTTCTCCCGTACATAAGTGCGGATACTGAGGTGATTATTTGGCATATCGCTGGTATGCCAAACAAGATGAGGAAGATGAGTCGCGAAATGCGCCGCATGCTGGCCTGTTCCTGAGCCAATTTCTAACACTCTACGAGCGGTACGAAAATGAGATTTTAAGTGCGTAAGGATAGGATATTTATTGCGTTCACAAGCTTCTGAAAATTGTTTGGACATAACTTGGTCTTTCTAGTTTGGCTTTATGGGGGCAAGGTAACACAACCGCTGACGATTAAGCACTAGCGGATGTTGATTTTGTTGAAATAAGTGAAAAATGGGCGCGAGTCCTTGCTGCTGTTTTAAAGCCGATTCGGCCTCAGTAACAGGGACGACCCACAACGGTTCAACCGGATATGGCGCCGCATCAAAATTCTCCAATAGCTTATTATCCATCTCAATGGCTGGCGACATCAGTAAACAAGTGGATAAACCGCTACCTTCATACATGTTTTCTGGCAGTTCAATGCTATCTCCATACCCAAGCAATATTTGGTTACTGTATGGCAACGTGGCAAGCCAAAGCATCCAATGGATGTCTCGCTCGGTCACCGCTTCAAGATAGATCAGTAATTCCGTCGACCATTTTTCATCATGATAATCGGCAGGGAAACATTGCGGAACTTGGCTCATACCCAGAGTGACCAACACATCATGCGCCCGTCCGCTTTCCGCTTTACGATACAACGCAACCCAGATATCAGGTAAACCGCTCGTCTGATTTTTCCACCAGCGGCTGCCAAACACCACCGACGCCGTGCATGCAAAATGCTGATCATAGTATGCAAGTTGTTTGTTTAAATAATGATTCATTATCCCCGCTCACTTTGGATTACCTATCATGTCACCGTTATTAATAGGCGGCGGAACACGCTCAGTTAGTTAACGAAACCTTTGTGGATCGTATTGTCATTCCCTCCACAACAACCGATAAAAAAAGCGCCCAGTTTTAGGCGCTTTTTAATCCCGATTATTTGCGTCGACGGTAGACAACGACAACGCCAATAACAATGAGTACAAGCACCAATGCCGATACCAGCAGTGTCGATGCGTAACGAATCACAAATGGCGCTTCTTGACCATGACGAATGGCAGCAACGTCTTGTGATGAAAGATCACTTTTCACTTGACCAAAGCGCTGGCGAACATAGTTCGTCACGCTAGCAATTTGCTGATTCGACAGATCACGTTTAAACGCAGGCATCAATACATCATATTGGTTGCCTTGACGCGCAACGCCATCACTGATCGCCATAATGAGATTATTTGCTTTGGCTGCCGTCACGGTACGATTCTCAACGAGAGATGGATAAAAGTGATCATCGGTTCCTGCGCCATCACGTCCGTGGCAACTTGCACAAGCATTCTGATACAAACGACCACCGTCTTGCTCACTCGTATCGGCAAGTGATGCCTGATCACCTTGACCCGTTATCTGTTGATGTACACTCGAGGTCACCGGTTTAGTCAATGTCTTAGCGACTGGCGTTTGGATTGCTGGCACTTGTTTAATATATTTAGCAATCGCGTTCAGGTCACCATCATTCAAATGACGAAAGCTATGCTCAATGGCTTCCGCCATCGGCCCACCGGCTTGCGCCTTGCCAGGGACGTCCCCCGTTTTCAAATATTGAGCGATATCCTGATATGACCAGTTACCAATACCAGATTCCGCATCTGAGGTAATATTTGGCGCGTACCACCCATCAAGCTCAGCGCCCGCCAGATATTGACTTTGATCTTCGGCCATCAAGCTATTTCGTGGTGTATGGCAGGTAGAACAATGCCCCAAAACATCAGACAAATATTGGCCGCGAGACAGCTCGGCAGACTGCGTATCATCGGGCGTATAAGGCTGATCATTGGCATAGAGCAGATTCCACCCAAACATCAGTGCGCGAATATTAAATGGAAAGTCTAATTCGGTTTGTTTTGCTGGCTCGTCAATCGGTTCCACACCATGCATAAAGTAGTAATAAAGGGCATGTACGTCTTCATCCGTCATTCCTGAATAGGCGGTATAAGGCATTGCTGGATAGAGATGATGACCATCGGCTGCGATGCCTTTTCTCAGCGCATCAGAAAATTGCTGCTCGGTGTAGTTGCCGATACCAAATTCAGCGGAGGGCGTAATATTGCTGGCGATAATGTCACCCATTGGTGAATGAATCGCGTAATTGCCGGCATAGGGCTTCTCTTGTGAATTCGGCTGTGTGTGGCACGCGGTGCAGTCAGCCGCAGTAGCAAGGTAACGACCTTTATCCAGCAATGAGGTATCGATATTATCGGCAAGCACATTAAAGGATGTGCAGAAAAGGCACATATTGATAACCCACAAGGTGGCGTTTTTCATATCTTGGGCTCCTATATTTCACGCTCAATGATGTCGGCAGCACGAATACTTAATGCCACGCCCGTCAACGTTGGATTAATGACCCCAGAAGCAGGAATCACGCCCGTAGTCGCTAGAAATAAGTTTTTATGATCCCAAGTTCGACATTCATGATTAACGACTGAATCTGCGGGGTCATCACCCATAATCACCGTTCCCATGATGTGGTCACGGTTCTGCCACCCAGTATCATCTTCAATCACCGTGCCACCCATCAGTTCGACAAACTTGGCAAAATCTTGCATTGCATAAGGCTTAGCCGCGGCGACATAGTCATCAACATCATAATTCACTTTGAGCATCGGAATTCCGAGTGCGTCTTTACGATCAGGGTTGGGCTGAACTCGATTATTGGCGTGCGGTAGCATTTCAAACACCGTTGAGACTTCCACCCAGTGGGCCGCTTGATGGCGAATTTTTTCATCGAGCTTCTTACCGAAAACACCCTGCTCGATAAGCCTTCTTGCGACTTTCATATTGGGTACACCATTACTGATCGCATGCTTAACGGCTGCGTAATCTTGACGAAACTCGCCATCTCGGCGATTAAAAATACCACCTTGTTGTACTGCGCCTCGTCCCATCCAAACTGGCTCATCAGCCAAAAAGGTCAACCCGACTCCGGTGTGATCCATTAAGTTTCGTCCTACTTGGTCAGAGGAGTTAGCCACATCAGACATCAGCAGCAGTTTTGGTGTTTCCAATCCATGAGCAGCAACAATAAAGTATTTAGCGGTGAGTCGAACATCTTCTCCAGTAGAACGTCGATAATGCACAGCAACGATATCCCCGTTACTGCCTTTCTCCAATTTATAAGCCGTCGCGTCGGTAATCAGTTTGGCGCCATTGTCTTCAGCGTGTTGAGCATGGACATGACCACTGTACATCGCGCCAATTGGACACACGGGCATGCAATTATTATTACCACTACAAGCTGGACGGCTGTCATAGGGCTTGGTTGCCCGAGCATTAGGCTCATGGATAAAATGAAATCCCTGTGAACCAATTCGGTCTTTAAGGCGTTGAAATAAATACGTTTCCGCTTCAGGTTCCATGGGATATGGTGCAGAGCGTGGTGGCCAAGGCCGCTGAGCTTGACCACTTTGATCATCGCTGTTTGACCCACAGACACCGAGGTTCAATTCGGCTTTGACATAATAGGGTTCAAGCTCTGAGTACTCCATCGGCCAATCACGACCAACACCATACAAGCTTTTGATTTTCATATCATTTGGAATGTAGCGCCAAGCCGCAGCCGCCCAATGCCAAGTGGTGCCTCCGACTAATTTAAGCATGCCCGGACGAAAATCAAACGAACCGGTATTTTCGATATAGGCATCATCGTAAGAGTGATGGGCCCAAGGTTGATTGGGATACGGCGAATTGTAATTTTCTTTTTTTGAGGAATTGCGAAAGTTTTCTACAATTTTCCAACGAGGAATTTTTTCCCCAGCCTCCAAAATAATGACAGACTTGCCTTTTTGGGCGAGAGTGTGCGCGGCATTGCTGCCAAGCGCACCCGAGCCGATGACAATAACATCAGCATCATAGTGCTTACTCATAATGAACCTTCCTTAATTGATACTGATTAATCGTTGTCGATTGAAGCTGGTGGATTGACCCAATAATTGGTTCGTGCTCGCGAGTAGCTTGGTATGACAGTGGCATCCAACGTGGGTTGGTACATTAAGGCATCGGTATAAGTAACAAAGCGGGTATTATCTTTGGCTCTTTGACTGATGGGCGTCCCGGTGTAGCCCAAATAGAAAGCACTGACTACCCGTTTTACGGTCTGTGCAAAGGCATCATCCTGCATCAATGAATGCTCATTGAGTTCATCGACTGACGTGAGATTTGCTTGCTGAATTTTCTGCCAAGCCATTGCTGAATGGGAAAGGAATGCGGAGTCTTGCGCGGTCAACGCCTCGAAGCCACGCTGAATCACGACATCACTCAGGGCTGACTGCCCAGTCAAAAAGTGGGCTAATTGACTAAATTGACGTTGCTCTTTGGAAAGAAGCGCCGAATCTGCCCAAGCGATACTCGGAGTGAAGGCTGCCGCCACCATCAGAGCAGCAGACGATGAAAGAAAGTGTCTTCGAGCGGAAAATGTGGCCTCTTGTTGCTGTTTTTTATTGCTCATTAAGTTGATACCTATCCTTTAGACTGTTAATTAGTTATTGATTTGTATCTATTTGCTCAATAAAAAATACTCAGATCACAGAAAGAACTCAATGCAGCAACTTTTTTACAACATCCTCCTACATAAAAACAAACACTGCTCTGACAAACATTAAAATAAACTTTTTAAACAATAACTTAAGAATAAAAACCTTTATTCTTCCATCAAGACAAATGAGAATTTTTATTATTTATCAAGCATTTCTAATTATAAAGTTATTAAATTTTGCTTTAATTTATTTTTAAATAGTAAGTTTTCAAAAATGCAATGTTATACACAAATCCAACGAAATGAGTAAATGAGCATGTATCAAACTGCATTTTATTATTATTGACCATTTCTTTGTTTCTTCTTTGGATAGGTTCATTATCATCGAATTATATGCTCAATAACACGTTCAGGGACGGACAAAAAATAAAGTCCATTTATATCCAATAGTAATAGTAACAAGACGCGCAATTAAAAAAGGCAAGCAAGTTTTATTAACAACTTAGTTGATAAAAAGTTTGCAGAATGAAATAAGGTAATTTAAACCACTCACCTAGCTAGTGATAAGAGTCACGATAAAAACCACCAAAACTGATAACATCAGCAGCTTCGTGTAAAGTTCATAGAAAGTAAGCTTGCCCCCACCTCATTCAATGGTTTAATTGAGTGGTCAAATAACTCAATCATTAGAATGAGTTTAGGTAAGCATACCAATATCAAATTATAAACAAGTTAGGTAATCATCCAAAAAATTACATCACGCCTTTTAAACGATCAACTAAAGCCTTACTGTATATTTATAGTAGAAAAATCTCCTATAAATTATATTTCAAAATAAACCACGCATTTAGTGTACGTCGATTAAAATTGAAAAATACACAATTTTAATGACCAATAACAATATTGCCTCGCCGTAACAGACCGTCTCAGAAATAAGCTTAACAATACATTCATCGCTACTTAACCTTAATTTGGCTTTATGGAATCTCCCTATAAACCAACAAGGAAAGTCACGATGAAATTAAAAGTTTTATGTTTTACAGCAGCCAGTTTATGGAGTTCATTCTCACTGGCGGCAAACTGCGTTTATAATTGCCCAACCGGGATAAGCGGACAAACCATTGAGCGTTCAATTTACACTCTGAATAACAACAGCAGCACCAAATTTGCAAACTGGGTCGCCTACCATGTTACGCCAGCGACCATTAACGGACCAAGTCGCAGTCGTAATTGGCGATCAGACCCGTCGATTAGCAGTAGTGCGACCCTCGAGCCTTCTGATTATCAAGATGCCCACGCAACCATAGGTACCGACCGTGGTCACCAAGTTCCTTTGGCGTCATTCAGTAATACGTCGGATTGGGCGATGCTAAACTACCTTTCAAATATCACTCCTCAAGCATCAAACCTCAACCAAGGCCCATGGGCACGTCTAGAATCGGCCGTTCGCAGCTATGTATCGACAGGCCAAGACGTGTATGTGGTTTCAGGTCCACTCTACGAGTGGTACTTTGCTTCGTTGCCGCAAGCGGATGAGAGCCATACCATTCCAAGTGGCTATTTCAAAGTCGTTATTACTGATGTGAACGGATGGGTTGAAGCTTCTGCCTTTATCATGGAGCAAGATACTTCACGTAGTAGCAGCTATTGTTCATTTGAAGTCACGGTTGATGAAGTCGAATCTCGGTCTGGTTTAAATATTATGCCGAGCCTAGAATCCTATAAAGAGGGAGCGGTAGAAGGTCAGTTAGGCGGCTTGTCTTCTCCACTGGGCTGTTAAAAACGCCTGTTTTATCCAAATCAAAGAGGCCACCATAGGGTGGCCTCGCAACTGGTTAAATCGGTTCGCCGGCTTCATCTTCTTCAACAATATCGGTTTCCGCGCTGGCTTGTTGAAGCCAGAACTTTATTGCCGGGCTGGTCAGCACTTTATGTTTATATTGCTGAGCTAGGGGCGAGAGTGGAATTTGATAGGTTTCAAATCGTAAAGCGAGTGGCGCGTACATCGCATCGGCAATCGACCACTCTCCAAATAACCACCCTTCTGGGAAAGTTCGCATTTGCTCACTCCACATCTCGTCTACTCGAGCGATTTCTTGCTTAGCTTGCTCGCTGAGTGTGACTTGACGTTTCGCTCTGCAATTCATTGGTAGCTCATTACGAATGGCGAAAAAACCCGAGTGCATTTCACTGGCTAACGCTCTGGCTTTCGCTCTCTCATTCATGGCGCCAGGCCACGCTTGATGGCTCAACTTCGCTTCATTAATGTATTCAAGAATCGCTAACGAGTCCCAAACCGCTACGTCACCATCAATAAGCGCAGGCACTTTTGCCGCCGGAGTTTTGCCAGCAAGTGTGTCGTAAAATTGCGCACTAAATAGCGTAAGCTTTTCAACATCGACCTCCAACTCATAGTGAGCAAAAATCAGCCAAGCCCGTAAAGACCAACTCGAATAGTTTTGGTTACCTATATATAGCTTCATTTCAATCATCCTTTTGTACGTTAACCTTGATTTAAGGTTATCCTTCACCCTGTTTGACCACTAGCGCATAGTTTTGATGGCTGCTATTCAAAATAATGATGGGTTCAAATAGCGATAAAAGCTTGTTTTCTTTGAACCTAAGAGATAGCTTTGAGCTATTCTTTCGCCTGCCAAATCGTCAATATATGGATATCGAAGCATTACGCAGTTTTCTTGCGTTTGTTGAAACGGGAAGTTTCACCCGCGCCGCTAAGCAGATTCATCGTACTCAGTCCGCGTTCAGTGCCCAAATGCGTAAACTGGAAGATGAAATTGGAGCGGCCTTATTTGAAAAGGAAGGGCGAAATTTAATTCTGACACCGGCGGGGCTGCGCTTAAGTTCGCACGCTAAACACTTGGTCACCAGCCATGATTCTGCGTTGGGCCAACTCAAGAAGTTTCAGTCAAAGACGCCATTACGTCTAGGGTGCCCTGAAGATTATAACGACGCGGTATTGCCTCATGTGGTCGCCGCACTAAAACGCAAAGAACCGACCTGCTCAATACAGATTTACAGCGAACCCAGTGTTTCGCTGCGTCAAGGTCTCGATGATGGCAGGCTCGATGCAGCCATTTTGACCCGCTCACCAGAAAGTGAAGAAGGATATTGGCTGACCAGTGACCAAGGGGTTTGGATCGCGGCTGCTCATTATCACCTCGACATCACACAACCTTTAACGCTAGCCCTGTTTCAAATTGACTGTAAATATCATGCCGCCGCGATTGATAGCCTGACGAAACGTGGCATTGACTACCAATTATTAGCCAGCTGTAATACGGCTTCAGCACAGCGTGCCATCGTTCGTTCAGGGCTCGCCATTGGGGCAATGGGACGACTGAGCCTCGGTGAAGGACTTAGCATTCTAGAAACAATGCCACCACTTCCCGCGGTTGATGTGGTGTTAGCGGTCAGCGCAAAATCTCACCCTTTGCTAACTCAAGCGTTTTTACAGCAGTTAAGTGACGAGTGTAATCACATAATTAGTCATTAAAAATGAATGTCGGAAGGTGAAATGACCTGGATTATTTTTACATGCTTTGCTGCATTTTGTCAGGCTTGGCGCAACGCGTTACAGAGCAAATTAAGTGGTGAACTCAACGTGGTAGGGACCACATTGGCGCGCTTTCTATGGGCAAGCCCACTCGCTCTCATCTATTTAGTGACACTGTATCAAGTACAGCCAGTTGAACTGCCCACATTGACGCTCACCTCAAGCGCGTTTGTTATCGCGGCCGCGGTCATGCAGATTGTCGCAACAGGTCTGATGGTGCTGCTATTTAAACAAAAGAACTTTGCCATCGGGGCCGGCCTCGCCAAATGTGAGGCGCCAGTCGCCGCCCTACTCGGCACCCTCTTTTTTGGCACAACACTCACTTACTGGGGCTGGCTTGGTGTGTTTGCGGGTGGTGTTGCCGTGATCATACTCAGTTCACCAGAGCGAATTAAACACATTTCGCTAAAAACCGTGATTATCGGTTTGGCCTGCAGTAGCGCGTTTGCACTTACATCGCTGTGGGTCAGAGAAGCCAGTTTAAGTCTCCACCTGCCTTTCCCTCATAGTGCGGCATGGATTTTGTTTTCCGTGATTACTCTGCAAACGCTTATTCTGGTTAGCTATTTGCTGATGCGAGATCGTATGACTCTTGGCAAAATGTTCGCCCTGCGCCGCCCCGTGATGTTGACCAGTTTAATGAGCTTTTTAGGATCGCTTGGCTGGTTCAGTGCGATGTCACTGCAAAGCGTGCCGTATGTCAAAACCTTAGGTCAAATCGAGATCTTTTTTATGATGCTGATTTCTGCTTTTTGGCTCAAAGAACGAGCGCGCCGCAAAGACTTTTTTGCACTTTGTCTTGTCGCGGTCGCCGCCGTATTGGTGATGTTTCATTAACACTGCGAGAGATGGAAGCTAAACAGAGGAAAAGTGGCCATCAATTCGTGTGTCGGCACCTTCAGCAGTATTTAGCAAACAATATCAGTGCATTTTTATTCATTTGTTAATAGTATGTGAGCTGCAAATACAATAACAGGTACACGAGAATGATAAATAGAATAACTCAACTATTTCCGCTATGGGCAGTGGCTTTATCTGCCATCGCTTTCTTCCAACCCAACCTATTTACCGGGTTTAAGACCGAAATAGTTCCACTGCTCACCATTATTATGCTAGCAATGGGCTTAACCCTTCAGCCAAAAGACTTTGCCAATGTTCTAACCAACATTAAAGCGGTGTCCACTGGCGTCGTTTTACAATTTAGCGTGATGCCGCTGGTTGCTTTGCTGATCGCCACTTTACTTAACTTCGATGCTAACTTAACCGTAGGATTGGTCTTGGTTGGGTGTGTGGCAGGAGGAACCAGCAGTAATGTAATGTGCTTTTTAGCCAAAGGTGATGTCGCTTTATCAATCACCATGACGGCCATCAGCACGTTACTGAGTGTTCTTTTTACCCCACTTCTGGTCGAATTACTGGCAGGACAAGCGGTGGATATTCCCGTGGCTGGCATGATCATGAGTTTGGTAAAAGTCGTTCTCGCGCCGGTGCTGATAGGCGTGGTTATCAATAGCTTGTTACATAAGCCTATTCAGCGCATTAGCCCTATCCTTCCTTTGGTATCGATGTTCGCGATTATTGCTATCATTGCCATTGTCGTGGCTCTGAATGCCGGTAAGTTAGTGGAGGTCGGTCCTTTGGTCGCCGTTGCGGTTGTCTTGCACAATGCGATTGGCTTAGGCGCAGGTTACCTCATCAGTAAAAAACTGGGGTTTGAAGAAAAAGTATGTCGCACCATTGCATTTGAAGTTGGCCTACAAAATTCAGGTTTAGCCACCGCACTGGCGATGAAATTTTTTGCCCCAACCGCCGCGATTGCCGGGACACTGTTTTCGGTATGGCACAATATCAGCGGTTCGCTGCTCGCCGGTTTTTGGTCAAAACGCCAACTTTCTCAGCAGCAAGCCGCTGCAAACGCATAATTTACTGACCAATATGCCTATCCAGCCAATCGCATTTGTGATTGGCTGAATGGATTGTGTCCTCTTTTCCCAACGAAGGTTCAGATTCAACCTAAACCATCAAGCACGTATCATAAACACTTGCATCTCCTCCCCTTGCAATTGCATACTCACAGGTTCTCGTTAGCTTTTTAAGCTGTTTTGTTTTTCATCATGAGTAGCGCAAATGTCAGATAACCAAGTTAAATTTATAGCAGCCGATATGGATGGCACCCTGCTTAACGAACACGGCCAATTGGATCCCGAATTCTTTGACGTTTTTTCGAAACTTGAACAAAAAGGGATTATTTTTGCTGCCGCTTCTGGCCGCCAGTACTATAGCCTTCTCGACACCTTTGACGCGATAAAAGATCGGATGATGTTTGTTGCCGAAAACGGAACATTTGTCATTCATAAAGGTGAAGAGCTTTACAGCAACCCGATAGATAAACCTTCGGTTATCGCGATCATCAAAGAAGCACGAAAAATTCCCAATGCCCATATTGTATTATGTGGTAAGCGCTCTGCGTATATTGAAACTCAAGATCAAAAAGCCAATACAGAAGTACAAAACTACTATCATCGGTGTGAGTTGGTCGATGACTTACTGAACGTGGATGATGAATTTATCAAGATTGCTTTATGTCATTTTGAAGGGACGGAAGAACACGTGTTCCCAGCGATTAACCAGCAATTTGGTGAAACGCACAAAGTTGTTGTTAGTGCTAAAATTTGGCTTGATGTGATGGATGCCAGTGCTTCAAAAGGCGCTGCCATCAAAGAACTCCAAAAACGCTTAGGGTTCAGCTATGAGCAAACCATGAGTTTTGGTGATTACTTTAATGATGTTGAGATGCTAGAGCAGAGCTACCACTCATACGCAGTGGAAAATGCGCACCCAGGGGTTAAACAATATGCCCGATTCCGTGCGCCAAGTAACAAAGAAAGCGGAGTTATTCAGGTCCTCAAGCAACTGATCGATGCCTCATAAGCAGGCATCCATAGAGATAACCAAAAGGCTGACAATGATACCAACATGTCAGCCTTTTTTGGTTTAACAGCAACGGTTATTGATGACGCGCATGGTTGTCAACTCCTCACCCACCGGCGGTTCAAACCAAGACCAAAACATACTCAGGGTTCATCTCATACGCGGTGTGTAATTGACGCGTTTTATTTCTTGCTAGGGCTCGCTTACAGCAAGTATCAAAATCAGTATTTAAATACACAAACCCATACTCGATTTGATGCTCTAAAGCCCAACGCCTGAATTCTGCTCGGTCTCTACGCGTCCAAAAGCCGAAATCCAACACGACGGAGACATCAAGCGCTAGCAACTCTAGGGAAGAACGTTTAAATAGCTCCTTCAAAGTCGCTAAGTGGCCATCAAATACTTCTCTTTCCATGTGTTCTCCAAACAGCGGTATCATCCACTCGTCGATGGTAAATCGAAATGCGGGCGTTTGCTTGGCAAGCTGATGAGCGACATGAGTCTTACCGCTGCCTATAAATCCACATATGAAAAAGATCTTTGCCATTTTGTTGTTTTGCCTCGAGTTTTATCCCCATTGACGTTGCAACTTTCTCATAGTTTTTCCAATGAGCACGATAACTACCGCGCCAAACAAGACGGGGGTCAATAAAAAGCCCCAACTTTGCCCAGTTAACATGATCAATAGTGGGTTGGCTCCCGCCGGTGGATGGGTTGTTTTGGTTAACAACATTGCACTCACAGCAAGCCCTGTCGCCGCAGCTAAACTCCACGGTGTCGTACCAACGTATTGACTGAAGATCACACCGATTAATGCCGTCAACATATGCCCAACAATGACGTTTTTGGGCTGAGCTAATGGACTGTCTGGGACGCCAAACACCAAGACCGTTGTCGCGCCAAAAGGCGCCATCAATAAAGCGATATCCGTAAGTTCAACTTGAGATAGCGCCAATACGGCAATCGCTGTTGCTGCACCTAGCCCAGCAAATAGTGGAAACATAACTCGGTTCATTATCCTCTCCCTCAAAGTAGACCAACTTGTCTCCCCATTAAAGTAGACAAGTCTGTCCCCTTCTGTCAATATAAAAATTCACAAGGAGATTTCAGATGAAGAGTAAACGTGAACAACTTATCGATACGGCACTCGACCTGTTTTACCAACATGGCGTAAACTCCATCGGGATTAATGAGGTGCTTAAAGTATCAGGTATCGCGAAGAAGACGCTGTATAACCACTTTCAGAGTAAAGATGCGCTGATTTTAGCGGCACTAGAACAGCGAGATAAACGCTTCCTCTCTTGGCTTGAGTCTTGTCTCGCGACGGCAAATTCGGATAAGGCGTTAGTGACGAGCTTGTTTACTGCGTTAGAGCAGTGGTTTGAGAACTGCAGTCCTCTAGGGGATTTTCGCGGTTGCTTTTTTGCCAATACATCCGCTGAGATAGCCGATCCTGAAAGTGATATTTTCAAGTATTGCCAAGCTCATAAAGACAAGGTGCGACACTTGATCAGCACAAGGCTTCACCATGCAAAACCTGATCTGATTGAAGCGATCTGTCTCGTCAAAGAAGGGGCGATCAGCCGCGCTTACGTCAATGGAGAAACGCACAGCGCCGCTATCTGCATTCGTCTGATTGAGCCGATGCTCATACAGCACCAATAATTAGTAAGCATCCATTAACCTAGACCAGCGGCGTTGAACTGCAGAGTTTACGCAATAACCGAGAGTTGGTTAATGGACAAACTGACACACACATCTTCGATAGCCGCGGAGAAGGCTTGCATATGAATAGAGGCAAGATGGGCTTCGAGATAAAACTTGGTTTCCCACCGCTCGATGAACATGAACAGATGAGGATTATCGTTATCTTGGTGAAGAACGTATTCTAAACAACCAGGCTCTATTCGAGTTAATTCAATAAGTTGCTCAGCTTGTTCTTTGACAAATTCAACATGCCCTACTTTCACTTCAAGCCTAGCAACAACAACCAATGGGTTTGACATAATAGTTCCTCAACGAAATGAAAATAAACTGGTTCTAATTCAGTATTATACGCACAAATTTTCACTCAGCTGGAGCCTATCGTTGAGAATTCACCATAATTTTGCATGATGCCTAACTAAAACTTACTTGAATACCACTTGGCGGTTCCATGTCTCTATTGCCTGCTCCCCCATTTCAACACCGAGTTGATATGCCCTTTTCAACGGCTCACTATCACGGCTTAAACGCTTAAGTTTAAAATCCTCTGGAGGGCAAAACTGCATGATATTGATGCCCTGTGGTGGATGAGCGATCAATGAAAGCGCTTGGTTATAGCGTACATCACGCGTTAACATTGGCTCAACCAAACCAGGAGTCTCTCTGAGCAAACGGCGAGTTAAGCCGCGCCATTTGGCTTTAGGTTTACGATAAGAAGCTGGTCGGCTACGAAGTACCATAATATTCTTCGCTCCCTGTTCGATGGCAGCCTGAATTGGCAGTGCATCTGCAACACCACCATCGACATATCTAACACCATCCAGTTCCACGCCATTACGATATAAAATAGGCAAGGCACTACTGGCTTTCATCACTTGTGCTATGTCTTTTGGGTCCGGAGTTAGATACTGAGCTTGACCATCACTTTGGCGGGTCACGGTAATAAAAAGAGGCCTTTTCTCCTCACTGAGCACGTCAAGATCAAGGCCTAACTCTCTTAACGAGATCTCCCACATCCAATCCAAATCCATAAGATCACCGCCACGGACGAAGCGGCTAGGCTTGATAAATTGTTTACGACAGCTGTAATCCAGGTAAACCTTAAGATTCCTCTCTGGCATGTTTGCAAGATAGGCAACCAAATTATTTGCACCTGCTGATACGCCCCAAAAACTATCAAAAGGGGAAAACTGCTTGGCGAGAAAGCTATCTAATATGCCACATGAAACGATGCTTCTCATCGCTCCACCTTCAACAACCAGTGCGTTGGGTCCTACAGACACAGTTATCTCCTTGAGCATCATTGGATTTGATACTTTACCGCATAGATTACCTGTCACCAAACACGTTTAATCAACTTTGGCTATGGTATACTCGCCGAAACTTATTGACTTCAACATAGAAGACGATGACTGGCCAAGATATAGAACTTCAACACATCTATTTAGAAGTAAAAGCTGAGCGCTGGCAGTGCATTGAACGTTTTTTACTTCCCTATTTTTGCTTTCGCCACCAATACATCACCCAGCAAGGAAAAGCCGATTGGCAGAAAATGCGCGATAAGGTTGCCTCCTCGGATCAAGTGGATGATAGAAAGCAGGCCAAATTGATCCCTGCCATTCCGCACCAAACTCTGATTGGAAAAATCAAAACCCTTGCTCATCATCAAGATTTTTCTCTCACCTCACTTGAACAACTGCTCGCCAACTACTTATCGTTTGTGTTGATTTCAAACGCTGAATACCAGACGTTAAAATCGCTCAAGTTAATCGATAAAATGCCAGTAGAATGGTATCGTTCCCGTCATCAAGCACCAATGGCTAGATTCACACACGCTGATATTCAATTTTCAACATATCATACTGATTTAATTAAAGTTTCATAAGGTGGACAAAAAGAATGTAACGCCTCACAATAGCATGTTTTAGATCACATTCTTTCGCGCTGTAACCTGCTTTTCATTGCGAGACTAAATCGGTTCAGCGATCATAGTAAATTCCAGAATCACATAATGATGATATCCATGACCAATCGTGTATGGGTCACCGGCGATGCTGTCGTTGACTTAATTCCAGACCAGAAAAATACCTATTTAAAATGCCCAGGGGGCGCGCCTGCCAATGTTGCGGTTGGTGTCTCTCGGCTCAACGGCGATGCAGCTTTTTTTGGCCGAGTCGGTGATGATCCGTTTGGACACTTCATGAAAGAGACGTTGAGTCAAGAGCACGTGAATACGGATTACCTGTTTCTTGATATTGCTCATCGCACGTCAACCGTTGTTGTCGAACTTGATGAAAGTGGAGAGCGAAGCTTTACATTTATGGTCAAACCCAGTGCTGACCAATTCCTGCAACCCTCTGACATCCCTCTTTTTAAACCACATGAGTGGCTCCACGTATGCTCAATCGCCTTGGCGAATGAACCAAGTAGAAGCTCAACGCTCTCAGCCATGAATGCAATCAAAAAGGCCGGTGGTTACGTCAGCTTCGACCCTAATTTACGTGAAGAGGTATGGGCTTCACCCAGTGAGATGATTCCTGTTGTACGCCAAGCGATTGCGTTGGCGGATGTGGTTAAGTTCTCTGATGACGAGTTGCTACTGCTCACTGGTAAATCATCACTACAGGCGGGTATCAAGGCACTGGAGGAATTCAACAACACATTAACTCTTATTACGCAAGGCGAAAAAGGCAGCATTGTTGTGTTTGAAGGTCAACAAACGTTAATCTGTGGCGAAGCAATAACTCCTGTTGATACAACGGGTGCAGGCGATGCGTTTGTTGGCGGATTGCTGGCTAAACTTGCAAAAACCAATATTTGGGCAAGCCAAGAAACGATCTTTAACGCGGTGCATATTGCGAATGCCTGCGGCGCTCTGGCCACGACGAAGAAAGGCGCAATGACGGCACTGCCGACTCAAACTACGCTCCTCTCCTACCTAAAATAATCAGAGATAAAAAAGCCCTCGAGAATCAACATCGAGGTCTTTTTGTTATCTGATAATTAACCACTAAATGGTGGCATACTCGGTTCGACAGTGTGAACCTCGGCAACTTCTTGACCACCAAGCAATGAGACACAGGTAGACATTGGGGAAGCAAAAACACGTGACGTCATCACGTATTCTCCCTGATTAATAAAAAGCTCGAGCGATGAAGTATCAACAAAAGCACTGATCTCAATCTCCTGACACGCCAAAGGAAGTTGGCGAATGGTATCCGCAGAGCGATTAAGCGTATTAGTGCGATCTAAAACTAAACAGCGTGTTTGGCTACAGGCTTTTAACTGCACTCGATAGCCATCGCCTTCAAATAGGTTCAACGTTTGTCCCCATTTAAGCATCATACGAAGGACAAAACTTTGCGTACCAAGGTCGCACAATGACTCATTCAATGACAGTGTTCGCTGCTCACAAAGCAAAGCGTCTAACTCGCGAACTGGTCTCTGATATATACGCCCTTCGCGATACTCTAGCTCACGCAAGCACGTCAATTGATGAAGCCACCCTTCATCAACACTGGGGTGGTCGACATCATCAGGTAGCCCCATCCACGCACATAATACTCGACGTCCGTCGGGTGTTTGCATGGTCTGTGGCGCATAGAAATCAAACCCATGGTCAAGGGTTTGGAAATCACGAAGCGTCAGGTTGAACGGCTCGGATTGTAATGTCAGCTTAGCGATTCCATTGTGATGCTCTACGCTGTGGCATGCGTTAGGTGAGTCGATGCCTTGCGGACAAAACATCGCAAATTGCTGGCCATTGAGTTCAAATAGATCTGGGCATTCCCACATGTAGCCCAACTCCCCCAACTCCTCACCAAACAGACCAGAAAATTGCCAATTCAAGCGGTCACTTGAGTGATAAACGGCCAGACGCCCTTTAAGTTCGGTAGTCTGAGCCCCAAGAATCATCCACCATCGCCCGGCATATTCGATGACTTTTGGGTCACGAATATGCTCCGTTACGCCTTCTGGGAGTTCATGAATCACTGGGCCCAGTTTTTCAAATGCTCCCCCCTGTTTACTCACAGCAACGCATTGCGTTGTTTGGCGCACACGCTCGGCCCCTACCCGAGTATTGCCGGTATAGTAGGCATACAAGGTATCACCGTCACTGACAGCATGGCCAGAAAACACACCATGACTGTCAAACCAAGCGGAAGGTGTCAAAGCCACTGACTGCCATTGCCAGTCAATAAGGTTGTCACTGGTCAGTTGCACCCAGTGCTTATCTTTATGTTCACAACCATACGGGTACCACTGATAAAAAAGGTGATATTGGCCATTATGGTAAATAAATCCGTTGGGGTCATTGAGCAGCCCTTGTGGCGGGGAGACATGCCATGCAGGACGAAATACACTCGCTACTGGATTGCTCATCGTATTTGCGTCTTTCTTTTGGCGCTCCGCCAAACACTGACTGATCGCCATCGCTTGAGATGAAGTCATGTCATCAGTTCGCGCAAATACCCACTGACATTCACCGCCCACATTTTGGGATTGAATAAATAGCGGATGATTGGGCTCCGCTTGCGGATTGCTCAACGCCAAAATTAACTGCTCATCCGTAAAGAGCAGCCGCGTGACATTGCCAAAACCACCACAGAAAACAAAGAGATCGTGAATAGACATTGACTACAAACCTAAAACCGGGAACGATTGCAAAGATAACCAATTCCCTCAAACTCGACAAGACAAATCCTCAAAGAGAATGCTCGACTTGTCATAAATAATACAAAAATACCCTTAAACAACGGCTGGATATCAACGCCAAGGCGAAAGTATGGCGGTGCCATTACCCTATCACGCTTAACAAGTTTAAAGGCGGCTAAGTAAAACCGTTATTGAGATAGAGTGCACCGTAACGCGCCAGCGCTCGGTGCACGTTCGTTCGATTAGAACCAAGTCTCCATTTGCAGAGCAAACAATGCTTCCCCGCCGTTACCCATCGTTGATGCATCGGACGCTAGGCTCACAGAGTAGTTATCAAGTGCTTCACTCCAATCCACGTAACTTACCGCAAAGCGCAGCTCTGGACGGTCAAAAAATCCGCCTACGGTGGACAGCTTGAGTGTCGGTGCGAGCGTGACTTTGTAAAATGAGCCTTTCGCTTGATCAGCCGTATTATCGAGATTCATGTATTGATACGAACCTTCGTAGACTATTTCAAAATTGGGATTAAATACCTGCGCAAGGCGAACGTTAGCAGAAACCCATTTAAACTGGTCGTTCTCTTTTACCCTATCTTCACTGACTTCAGCCATTAACGATGGTGCAATACGCCAGTTATCAGCAAAATTGGTGGCACCGTAGGTAAAGAAGCGTACTGCTTTTGCATCGTCATTGAGGTTGCCATTTGAGCCTATGCCTTTAAGCTCGCTGCCAAGCCCCACTCCAGATAAAACCCCTGTTTTTGAAAAGCCATCACTTAGGCCATAGAAGTTATCACCATGGTAGGCCAGCAGGGCATGTACCCCTTTTTCTGCACGTTGCGTTGGCGATGCGCTATCGGTAGTGCGATTGTCATTATCGACAGAATGCATACCGCTCAACATCAGTTGCCAAGCACCAAAACGATTATTGATGGTCGCAATATAGTTTTCAACATCCGTACTCGCGCTGTCGATAGTCCCAAAGTCTCGCCCGTAGATAGAGACATTGGCTTTCCAATTCTCACTCAGTTGAATATCGTAGATCCCGGCTCCGGTACCTGCTAAGAAAACAATATCTGAGTCAACAAAATGGATATCGAAATTGTCTCGGTCAAACCGTTTTCCAGCCCAAATACTGGCATGCTCAAATGCACCACTAAACCAGGTTAAATCTGAGAGCTCGGTATACAACTGACGTACATTAAGATCACTGTCATCTGGCGCCCAGTCATTATTCGTTTCAACACCGTCTGCGAGCATGATTTTAAAATAAGCTTTTGAACCGTTATCTGTGACGCGATTGTGGACTAGGTTTGCTTCCACATAATGATCATCTTCTAAACCTAAGCGCCCTACCGATGCACCTAGTGCCCCTGCCGCGCTCATGTACGCACCAGTGCCGGTGGCACCAGAAAACTCATCATTACTGAGTAGTCCTGAGCGAGCATAGCCATGAAACTCAAAATTTGCCGCTTGCTGCTGCGCAGCATCGGCTTGTTGTTCAGTTTCAGCCAAGCGTGATTCAAGTTGATTAATTCGCGCTTCCAAGTCAGCCATATTGGTATCCGCTAACGCACCACCAGACATAGCTAACACTAAGCTACACGCTAAATACATATTGCTTTTTTTCATTTTATTTCTCCACATTCATGTCGTTCATTGATTTCGGATTTGGGCAAACGGTCCCGAAATCGCATCAACGTGGATGCACTGGCATCACAGCCAATGTTGTTCTTGTCCACCAGCATGTACTTAGTGGCAACTGCGGCGACTATAAAACACATTTCGGGAACGTTACCAAAAAATCATCAAAGAATGGTAAGTGGCTCACGAATCACTCATGATTTGTGATAGTTAGAATTAAACGAGGTGCATAAAAAAGCCGCGAGTAATCGCGGCTAAACTAGAATGGCATGTGGGGTTGTTAGCACGTTTGCCGATCAACATTTTGAAAGTTGAGTACGACTTTGCTCATGACCTGATGTTCACCCTCGATAAGGCTCAAGAGAAGTTTTGCGCTACTTTCTCCTGCTTTATCAAAAGCATAACTAAATGTTGATAAACTCGGGGAAATGACAATACTCAATTCATCATTCCCCACGCCAAGCACTTTCACCTGGCTTCCCACCTCAACATTCAACTCTTTGAGAGCCTTGATAACCCCGATTGCGATCCTATCTGTGGCGCAGAAAATCCCATCAGTATGTGGATACTGTTGATACAGGCTCTTCATCTGCTGATAACCGGATTCAATGGAGAATTGCCCGTGGCTATGAAACACCAACGGTTCGAGCCCCTGAGCCTCGAGGTATTGACTCATGCCCTGAGAGCGCAATTTATCAACGGCAAGATCCGATTCATCCACACCAATAAAGCCAATCTGCTTACAGCCCTTCTCAGTCAATCTTCGCCCGGCTTCGTACCCAACACGAACATCATCATGCACCACACTTGGAATATTAAATAACGAACCATCTTGACCAACTAGCACCACAGGCACTTGGGAACGTTGGATTGCTTCCACCAATGCTTTATCGATATGCGTCGCATAAAAAATAATGCCTTCGACGCGTTTTTGATTAAAAAGCTGGATGAATTCAATCTCTTTGTGGCTATTCTGCTGAGTATTGGCCAGCAATACGTGCTTACCCGCTTTTTCAAAAACGGCCGTCAGCCCGTCGACGCCCAAAGCAGTGGCATAAGAAGAGACCCGAGGGACAATCACCCCCACCAAATTGGTTTTTCGTGATTTCAAATCCTTAGCAACTTGATTAACCACGTAACCACACTCTTCAACCGCTTGCATCACCTTTATCTTGGTGGCTTCTTTTACGCCATATTCATTGTTAATGACGCGAGAAACGGTGGATTTTGATACGCCAGCCAATCGAGCGACGTCATGCAGACTTGCCATGAACCCAACTTCCATTCTGTATTACGGGAAACGATCGCTAAACGCTATCAAACTGATGAAGAAAAGCTACTGTTTGATCAGATATTTATCAAATTCTCACTGATCAAGTTCACAGAAACTATGAATCTATTTTGACCTCAAGATGCAATTGAATAAAAATCCGCATTGCAAACGTTCCCGAAAATAAGCTCAACAGTCAATAACAACAATAACGCGAACACCTACGGGGTATGGAATGAATTATCCAATCATTGCAAAAGAACTGCTGGCGCTTATTGGCGGAAAAGAAAACCTCCAAGCTTTAGCGCACTGTGCCACTCGGCTTCGTCTTGCCTTAAAAGACGACAATCTTGTTGACCAACAAGCGATAGAAAACTTGGACGGAGTGAAAGGCCAATTTCAAGTCGCGGGACAATATCAAATTATTTTTGGCTCGAGCGTCGTCAATAAAGTTTATGCGGAAATGGTCAAATTGACCGGCATGGGTGAGATGTCGACAAACGATGTCGCACTTGCTGGCGCTGATAAACAGAATATCGTCCAAAAAGCGGTAAAAGGTTTATCAGACATTTTTGTTCCAATCATTCCAGCGATCGTTGCTGGAGGCTTACTGATGGGGCTATTCAACGTCTTGACCGCCAAAGGTCTGTTCATTGATGGTCAATCCCTCATTGAAGCGAATCCCGGTTTGGCGGATCTCGCCAGTATGATCAATACCTTTGCTAACGCTCCTTTTGTCTATCTGCCGGTATTATTGGCTTTCTCGGCCAGCAAAAAGTTTGGTGGCAACCCATTTTTAGGCGCTGCACTTGGTATGTTAATGGTTCATCCCGACCTGCTTAACGGCTGGGGCTTTGGCAGTGCCAGCGTAACGGGAACCGTACCAACTTGGAACATCTTTGGTTTTGAGATTGAAAAAGTCGGCTATCAAGGCTCGGTACTTCCTGTTCTTGTTAGCGCCTTCATTCTTGCTAAAGTCGAAAATGGGCTGCGTAAAATTGTTCCTGCGGTATTGGATAATCTACTGACCCCGATGCTCGCTATCTTTATTACCGGTTTTCTCACCTTTACTCTTGTGGGGCCCGCCACACGTGATGTTGGCTTCTTACTTGGAGACGGACTGAACTGGCTTTATGATTCTGCAGGCTTTGTTGGCGGCGCGATTTTTGGCTTTATGTATGCGCCGTTTGTTATCACCGGCATGCACCATAGTTTTATCGCCATTGAAACTCAACTTCTCGCGGATATTGCAACCACAGGTGGCACCTTTATTTTCCCAATTGCTGCGATGTCTAACGTTGCACAGGGGGCGGCTTCACTCGCCGTGGCCTTCACGACCAAAGATGTGAAATTAAAAGGTATCGCCCTCCCCTCTGGCATCACCGCATTACTTGGCATTACGGAGCCTGCCATGTTTGGTGTGAACTTAAAGCTTCGCTACCCATTTATTGCTGCGATCATTGGCGCGGCGATCGCCAGTGCGTTTATTACGTTATTCAACGTTAAAGCACAAGCGCTTGGTGCTGCTGGCCTACCCGGTATTATCTCAATTGCACCGAACAAAATTAGCTACTACGTCATCGGTATGCTTATCGCGTTCGTCGTCTCATTTGTGGTGACACTTGGCTTAAGCATGCGTAATCGCGGGATTAAAATCGCCAAACAAGCAACCGCGTAACCGCTTCCCCCTCACATCAAAACCGCTGTCTGATTTTGATGTTTAGCGCCCCATCGGGGCGCTTTTTTGTTCTCTGAATGTAGCCACTTTAATTGAATTACCTGCTAACTCGCTTTTGGATAATTCTAAGTTAGAGTTTCTATTAAATTAGCAAATTACGAATAAATTCAAGTATGGAAAGTTCACTGTACTTGATGTGAAAAATTAGCGGTACAAATTGCTTTGATCCGTACCGCTAGACACTAATCGATAATGAAATGAATATTAGAATTTCATAAAGTTAGTTAAATTCTTTTTTAAGCAGGTGGGAGTTACCCATGCCAGTATCTATCAAGCCGCTTACAAAATGCGTTTGGCATCGCTTTTACTCAGCCGTTTATGCCGATTTGAGTTTTTCGGAACAAGCTTGTCTGGGACTGATTTCCTTTCATTTATGAGATGTCGCACTGCCAGTATGGGGTGAGTGAATAACATCCAAGGGCCAGAGTAACGCATAACTAACCGCATCTGCACTTTTTCAGCGTTCTTATAACAATGTATCGGACACTTATTACAGGTTGGTTTACTCTCTCCATATGGGCAGCGATCCAATCGCATTTCAGCGTATTCTTTTAAGCTTTGACAAGTGTCACAGGCCTTATTCGTATTGTGATGGGCAGCACAATAAAGATCTATCATTTTAGAGACCATCTTGAACTCAGTGGCTAAGGCACCAACTAACAATTTTGAAGACATACGGTATACCTAAAAGTCATTTTGAAATCCTCATAGCCTATATCTCAATTAAAGTTTTCAATCTATGAATTTAGTTATCCGGGGTGGCCGTCTGCTCTTGGCTTTAAAAGCATGGTTCCGAATTTCAGGACAAATAAGCTAAATGCGAGTACCCAGAGGCCTCCGGCAATGTTTACCATCATCATAATATGCTGTGGCCAGAAGCTCACCCCAAAGCCCCGCACGATCGCTGCGAACACAATGGCAATAAAGGCAAGCCACATACTCGGACCTTGATAGATCATGCGACCAGTATGACCCATTGTCACACGACTAATCATCGATAAAATAAGCCCGCCTATCGTACCTATTGCAATGATATGCAGCATATTGTGCGATACATACAAACCATTAGAAATGAGATTTAATCCGACTAATCCTTTTATCGACAGCCCCACAGGAATACAAACATAAGTTAAATGCAGCGACCAGACTAGCGGTTCCTTTACCGTTTTCCATGGCTGCCAGCGCAACCAGCGAACCATTTGTGTAACCGCGGCGAATAACATAATCACAGGACTCATCTGTAGATTTGTTAGCGGAAAGAAGCTTAAAACAAACAATAAGGCTAACGGTACGTTGGCAATCGTGTCTAACCACAATAGCGGCGTTGGTTTTTCAAAGTTAAAACGACGAGCAGTAAAGAAAGGTATGACACGTCCCCCCATGATCGAAATAAGTAATACAAACCACCACAACATCGCTTGCCACACAGCATTAGATGGAAACGGAGGCATGCCTTTAATCGTCGCGTAACTCGCAAAGTTTGCTACGATAGCTAATACAAAAAATGGTAAAAAGATGAGATTACGATACCCCTTCGTTTTCATCACACGAAAAGAAATCTCATAGGCAACTAGCGCCAAAAATAGCGATTCAACGGAAGAAGTGATCCACAGAGGGGTATCAGTCCAAAATAACACTCTTGGCAATGTCCACAGCGTTACAATAACAGCCAACCATTTGTCTTTTGTGCCATTCACACCGGTCCAGTTTTGCACTGCTGTCAATAAGAATCCCGCCACAATAGCCATGGCGAAACCAAAGAACATTTCATGCACATGCCACCACAAGGCAGGGACTTTCAGTTGCGAAGGCTGACCATACTGAAACGCATAGACCCATATCCCTATCGCTATAATTGAATAAAAACCGCCAAACAAGAAAAATGGTCTGAACCCTAACCGTAAAATAGGCGTAATTCTTTCTTCCACAGATTTATCGGTGATATTGAGCATATTTAATCGAATCCTAATACTTCCAAATAACAACGCACTCGTTAAAGCACGAATCAAGCCAAATTTATATTATTGATTTTTAAACACTTTAAATTTATGCGCTTGACATCAATGTTGTATTAAATACATCATTCGACATTATCGTCGCTCAGGCTCAAAAAATGTTCTCTACAACTGTCAAACCTTCTATTGAACAATTGCTGCTCAATATCGCTCTGGAAATCAATATGGGCGAGCCATCAACGTTACATTATCAAAAGCTGATAGATGCGTTACCACAGTTATTACCTTGTGATGCGAGTGCTTTGTTTACCTTAGATAATGAACAACACTTAGTGCCCATCGCCATTAATGGATTATCTTCGGAAGTACTCGGTCGTCGATTCTTACCTGGTGAACACCCAAGGCTTGCAATGATTTTAGCCAATCGTAAACCTGTTCGATTTCCTGATAATTCTAGTTTGCCTGATCCGTTTGACGGGCTGTTAAGCGACGACCCTCACCACAATATTGATGTGCATTCTTGTATGGGCTGTAGCCTGTATGTGGGAGAAACATTAGTGGGAGCGCTAACGCTCGATGCAGCCCAGACAGGAGCGTTTGATAATATTCCGGACAAAACGATCGAAACCTTCGCCGCACTTGCGGCTGGGATTATTAGAAATATCAGTCTGTTTGAAGCGTTAAACAAAGCCAATCGACAACAACATTCGGTAAACCAGCTACTCATTGATGAAGCACGAAGTAAAGGAGGAAAACTCGTAGGAATTAGCCCTCAAATGAAAAAGCTCACCGCCAACATTGAAATGGTCGCGCACTCCAACTTTGCGGTGTTAATCAGTGGAGAGACAGGTACGGGTAAGGAAGTGGTTGCCCATCAAGTTCATGCTCAAAGCCTACGAAGTGACAAGCCTATGGTCTATGTCAATTGCGCTGCCCTGCCGGAATCCATTGCAGAAAGTGAACTATTTGGTCACGTAAAAGGCGCATTTACCGGTGCAAATACGGCGCGCGCAGGTAAATTCGAACTGGCCGACAGGGGGACTATTTTTCTTGACGAAATAGGTGAGTTACCCTTGCTGTTGCAAGCGAAATTGTTGCGAGTCATTCAGCAAGGCGAAGTGCAACGAGTAGGTGCTGATAAGAATCATCTTGTTGATGTGCGGATTATTGCAGCAACCAATAGAGATCTAAATGAAGAAGTCACTGAAGGCCGCTTTCGTGCAGACTTGTTTCACCGTTTAAACGTGTTTCCTATCCATGTCCCGCCACTTCGTACCCGAGAAGGGGATATTCCTATTTTGGTCGGCTACATTCTCGATAATATTCGCCATCAATTCCACCTCAAAACGTTACATATACACGCTTCTGCCCTCCAGTTGTTAGAAACACAACCGTGGCTAGGTAATGTCCGTGAACTAGAACATGTGTTAATGCGTGCCGGTTTACACGCTATGAAAACACATTCAGAGTTGATTGAGCCAGTGCACTTTATGAATGACTTTGATTTGTCCGAATATTCAAAAAATCAACAGGAACAAAGCCGTAACCCAAGCCTGTTACCTAACACTTCCGTTCCAATGCGCGATGCAGTCGAAATGTTTCAGAAACAATTAATTGAGCATGCATTGCACCTTAACAACGGAGTGTGGGCGCAAGCTGCGGCATTCCTGCAAATGGACAGAGGCAACCTATTTAAAATGGGTAAAAAACTAGGTGTGAAAGTAAACGAGGTTCGCTGACAAAATTGGCCGATGTAAATAACACATCACCTCGTGTGATTTTGACAACGCAACAGAGGAGTAAAATACAAACAAATCATTTTAAATCAATAAGATAAAAACTGGCACGCTATCTGCTATCTCAGTGATGAATGTTAAAGGTCACCAGGCTGCTAACTAGCCTGGTTAACTTATTTTTTAATTATCACTGGAGCCCTATATGTTCTGTATTCAATGCGAACAAACAATTCAAACCCCAATAGCCAAAGGTTGCGCGTATACTCAAGGTATGTGTGGCAAAACAAGTGATGTCTCTGATCTACAGGACATTTTGGTATATACGCTACAGGGGGTTTCATTTTGGGCAGAACTGGCTCGCA
The DNA here is from genome assembly GCF_042428525.1 of Vibrio olivae. NCBI lineage: Bacteria > Pseudomonadati > Pseudomonadota > Gammaproteobacteria > Vibrionales > Vibrionaceae > Vibrio > Vibrio olivae. Next base: position 711,399 of record NZ_JBHMEP010000001.1, on the reverse strand, counting down.
ACTATCAAATCATTGATACTGAAATTGACGAGTGGGCACCTAAAGCCTTCTTCGCGACTTTAACCAACGTGAATTTCGACGAAAACCGTATCATAGAGTTCGCTGACCAGGCTTATCAGTATAAACAACGTCTAGAATCACAAGTCCGCACCGCGGCTACATTAGCAAATGACACAATCCCTGCACTTTCACCGGCAGCTCAATTTGAACTTCCTACAGGACGTGAGGAGCTATTAAAGTTTGCACCACTGGCCGCTGTTAACCGTGGACATGAGACGGTTGATCCCGATGTCATGGGCTTACGCTTACTTTGCTTATACGGTCTTAAGGGCGCAGCGGCTTATCTGGAGCACGCTAGAGTACTGGGTCAAAGTGACGTTGAAGTACATTCTGAATACCATCAAATAATGGCCTGGCTGGGTACAGAGCCACAAGATCTCAATGAACTGCTCAACTGCTCTATGCAAATTGGTCTGATGAACTACAAAATTATGGCCATGCTGGATAAAGGTGAAACAGACACATTTGGTCATCCTTCTCCGACTCAGGTCAATGTAAAAACCAAAAAAGGTAAGTGTATTCTCGTTTCGGGCCATGACCTCCATGATTTAGAAAAAATATTGCAGCAAACACAAGGTACTGGCATTAACGTCTATACCAACGGAGAAATGTTACCAGCTCACGGTTATCCGGAACTCAACAAGTACCCGCACCTGGCCGGTAATTACGGCAGCGCCTGGCAAAATCAGCAAAAAGAATTTGCTAACTTCCCTGGTGCAATTGTGATGACGTCTAACTGTCTGCTCAACCCTGAAGTCGGTCAATATTCTGACCGTATTTTCACTCGTAGTATTGTAGGGTGGCCTGGAGTCACCCATTTGGAAGGTGATGATTTTTCTGACGTTATTGATTGTGCACTAGCTCAGGATGGGTTCCAGTATGATGAAATTGAACAGATGATCACTGTTGGCTTCGGGCGTAATGCTTTGATGGAAGCAGCCCCAGCCGTGATTGAGCAAATTAAACAAGGCAATATCAGCCACTTCTTCTTAGTGGGCGGTTGTGATGGTGACAAGGCTGAACGCAACTACTACAACGAGTTTACCAAACAAACACCAGAAGATAGTCTGATCTTAACCCTAGCCTGTGGCAAATTCCGCTTTAACAAAGAACAACACGGAGAGATCAACGGTATTCCGCGCTTACTCGATGTGGGTCAATGTAACGATTCTTACTCCGCGATTCAGTTGGCTTTAGCGCTTGCTGATGAGTTTGATTGTGGCGTCAATGATTTACCGTTAACTCTCGTTTTATCTTGGTTTGAACAAAAAGCGATTGTTATTTTACTGACGCTATTAGCGTTAGGCGTAAAAGGCATTTACACCGGACCAACTCAGCCAGCTTTCCTTACTGACAACTTAATGGCGATTATACAGGATAAATTTGACCTACGTTCCATTTCAACTGTCGAACAAGACCTCAAACAAATTCTAGACGAAAAATCAGCAGCTTAAATTAACTCAAATTTGGTGGGGTTTCCGCCCCACCCGCGATTCGAAACGAGAATATAATGAAACAATTTCAATGGCCTGAAAGCGGCTCAGTACGTTTGCGCTGCAACAACATATGGCAGGAAACACCGGATTGCATAAGCTTCACTTTGACCAGCAAAGATCAAGCGAGCACCTTTCAGTTTATTCCGGGGCAGTTCGTTACTTTAGGTGTAGAAATCGATGGTAGTTTGGTGCACCGTGCATACTCGTTAAGCTCCCTACCCAATCAAACTGAAATGCAGTTCACCGTGAAAAGAGTGACTGATGGGCTGGTCTCGAATTACCTCAATCATCATTTACAAATTGGGCAAGAAGTAGAAGTTCTTCAACCAGCAGGTCAATTCCATATAGAACAACCTCATAATAACAAAGTATTATTGCTCAGTGCTGGCTGCGGTATCACCCCTGTCATGTCGATGGCGCGAACGCTATTAGCTGACAAACGGGATCAAACCGATATTCATTTTATCCATGCGGCTACCTGCGCGGAACAAATAATTTATCACTCTGAACTGCTGGATATGAAAAAACAACACCAGCGCTTTAAGCTTGATATCATGCTGGAAGATGCAACCGATACGGAATATATGGAAGGTCGTTTAACTCAGGCTACCCTGGAAAACTACTGTCCTGATATACGTCAGCGAAGCGCTTTCCTATGCGGCCCCGTAGCATTTATGCAATCCATGAAAGAGTATCTAGACGCACTTGGTATGGATATGACTCAGTTTTACCAGGAAAGCTTTACACCATCAGAGCCGCCTCAACCCGATAACGCATATTCAGCGTCGAAAGCAGATGCATTGGCTCAAGCGACCGTATTTGTGCCTTCTTTTGGTACTCAAACCCAAATCTCAACGGGAAGCTTACTGATTGATGCTCTGGAAAGTGCCAAAGTTCCAGTCATTGCAGCTTGCCGAAGTGGAATTTGTGGTTCTTGTAAATGTAAAGTTACCAAAGGAGAAATAACACGAACCAGTACAGAGGCCTTAACAGAACAAGAAATCGCAGATGGATTCGTACTCGCATGCTCGTGCCAGATCCATTCAGATATAGAAGTCTCACTCTCCTAAATGTAGCCTGCTTTCTGCTACAACAGCGCTTCTCCTTGTTCTAAACAAGGAGAAGAAGCCACTTTCTTCTTTAAAACTTACACAGCGTTATAAAATGGATACTATAAATGTGCCCATTTTTTCTACGTCCCGTCAGCAAACCTCTGGACATAACCGTGTTACCTGTCTTGCTAAATTAGCGGGTAATGGATTAGTGAAAGAATGGAAAACCTTTACTAAATAGACGACCAATCAGGTGATGCCGCCATCTCTTCAGCCAGAAAATCAATAAAGCCTCGTTGAAGCGGTGTCACTTGTTTACGATTGGCATACACCACATATACTCCTAAGGCCTTCGGCTCCCATTCGGTTAGCAGCTCAACCAGCTGACCACTTTCTATCAGAGGTTTAGCTGCAGCGACTGGCTGTAAACTGATTCCATGTCCCTTTGTTGTCGCTGCCAACAATACTTCAGATAAGTTCGAACTAACATTGCCTGATATTGCGACGGATTCAGGACCGTTCGGACCATCAAAAACCCATGCTGCTTTTCCATAGTAGGCAAAAGATAAACAGTTAAAGTAAGCCAGTGATTGGACATCGGCAGGCTTACCTCTTCTCTTGATATAGTCAGGTGCCGCACAAACAACCGAACGGCATTCTCCAATACGCTTTGCTACGACATTTGGCTCTAGGTCATTAGTAATACGAATTGCCAGATCAATTCGCGACTCAACCAAATTGACAGGGTCGTCAGTGGTAAGAATATCAATAGAAGCCTGAGGCCAGTTCTCTATAAACTTACCAACTGCATCAATAAGAAAACTTTCCACAAGAGACAAACTGGTTGTCAGCCTTAGTTGACCTTTTAACTCCGTAGAATTCTGACTACGAATATGTTCAAGAGATTCTGTCATTCCTAAAAGCTGATGAGCAACATTTAAAGTTTGCTCTCCAGCGGAGGTCAGGCTCAGGCGCCGGGTTGTTCGGTGTAAAAGCCGCGTATCCATCCAGGTTTCGAGTTCAGCAAGGTAACGAGATACTTTCGCCCGGGAAATGTCTAATTTGTCAGCTGCCCCGCTTAAACTTCCCTGCTCAACAATCGTTGAAAATACACTGAGGGCGGTAAGCCTATCCATATCCACTACCTTATTAGACCGAAAAGTGAAACAGTAATAATCAAATTATAGGGTATTTGCGTTAATTATAAACCAATATAATCGTCTCCATTGAACAAACACGCGCATTACGTGCTTTCGTTAAACAACACAAGTAAAGGTCACCTATGAAAAAACTAACAACAACTCTTACTGCCGGCGCACTACTTCTATCCGGGCAGGCTCTGGCGTCAGATCTAACGTTGCAACAATACAAACCAGGCGAAGACGCGATCTTCCCAGTCACATCTACATTGGTAAGCGGCCAGAAAGATGCGATTTTATTTGATGCTCAATTTAGCCTTAGCGACGGCCAGGCTCTGGTTAATATGATTAAAGAAAGTCACAAAGAACTAACCATGATTTACATCACGGCTGGTGACCCAGACTACTACTTCGGCCTGCAACCACTATTAAAAGCATTCCCGGATGTTAAAGTGGTTTCAAGCCCTTCAATTGTTGAACACATTAAGGACACCAAAGACGCGAAACTAGAACACTGGGGATCAATCCTCGGTGACGATGTCCCGACAGAACTGTTCGTTCCTCAGCCATCTGAGCAAACAACATTCTCACTTGAAGGCCACGATATCGAAGTTAAAGAAATGGGCACATACCAGGCTTATATGTGGATTCCATCACTAAAAACTGTCTTTGGTGGTGTGTCACTAACCTCTGGCATGCATGTTTGGACTGCAGATACACAAACAGTACAGGCTCGTGGTGCCTGGGTTCAGTCACTGGAGAACATGAAATCGCTTAACCCTGAACTGGTTATTCCTGCTCACTACTTAGGTGATGCACCTGAGAAAGATGAAGCGATTGATTTTACAATCGAGTACCTGAAAACATTCGAAGCTGCATTATCTGAAGCGGACCAACTTGAAAGCAAAAAATCAGAAAAAGTCATTTCTATTATGAAAGAGGCTTACCCAGAGCTACCAGGTGAAAGCGACTTAGAACTTGGCAGCCAGGTAAACACTGGCGAAATGGAATGGTAATTAGCCATTAATTAGCACTTAAGAGTCAGTCAAAAACTGGCTGGTTCTCTTAAGGAGAGATGTACTATGAATCCCCAATTAACTCAATTATCAGGGCTGAGATTCCAAATCGACTACCCTCACTTTTCATTTGAAAACCAATATCTGGATGAAAAGACGATTGTATGGAAATTGTTCAACGGTCCATCAATGACAGGTATAGCCGCCGGAGAAGAAGTGACCGAGCAGGCAACAGTTATAAACTTAGCCGTGAATCAATTCCTTGTCAGTTGGGTAGAAGAGAGTGGTTTAGGTGTCACGCAACATCTTAACTTCAGCTCAGGTCAAATCCATTCTCTGATCCGTGATGATAAAAACATCATCGCCGAAACAGGCAAGTTAACCATTCTGAATTGAACCAAACAACAAAGCAGGTTAAAAATGACGCATATCCACTACCGTAAGGCCGTTCAGCAAGACTTCGAGACGATTGCCGGTATATTCGCCGCCAATATGGACCTTAGTGTATTCACTTCAGTAAGAGACGCAGACGCTCTTCAACACCTGGCAACCATTTTTGTTGCCGGTGATTTTATGCGCAGTACTTTTATTGAAATAGCAGAACACGACGGAAAAATATGCGGCGTCATCTTAGGTTCAACCAGATTGACTCGAGAGAAGGCGGTAGAATTTGACTACAAAGGGGTTGTCAAACAAGCTAAAGCGGCATTACAAACAACGGCTGACGGCCAACAAGTGCTTAGAGAACTGAAGCAACAACAAAAATCGTTTGGTCAGATGCCGGAACATGATTGTGACAGTGAGCTATTGTTTTTCTGTGTCGACAACAATTATCGTCGTCACCAAATTGGGACCACCTTAGTCAATGCATTTGAGCATTATTTATCAAACATGAATTCGAAAGGCTACTCATTGCACACGGACAATAAATGCAGCTATCAATACTACGAAAAAAATGGATATCAACGTATTGATAACCGCACTAACAGTTATGATCCTCAGGTGGAACACTACACCTACATCAAAACTCTCGTTTAGAACCTGCAACCGGATATGGACGAAATCAAGAACATAACCCTGGTTATTTATCTGTATCCAAAACAAATCAGGAATTTATTATATGACAAGTAAAACTCACTCATCCCACCCCGTGAGTATATTGCTGGTTACACTGTTGGCTTTACTAACAGCGTTAGATGCTATGGCTATTGATCTGTATTTACCCGCAATGCCAACTATTGCAGAAGCGCTACAAGTGTCGCCAGGTGAAGTCCAGCAGACACTGGCTGTCTTTTTAGCCGGTTTGGCGATTGGACAAGGTATCTATGGGCCTTTGCTCGACAGATTCGGCCGTAGAAGCCCATTGTTGATTGGTGTCGGCATTTTTGTTGCTGGTTCTGTTATCGCAGCTCTTTCACCATCGATAGAATGGCTTCTAGTTGCCCGCTTTGTTCAAGCACTAGGTGCAGCGGCAGGCCTGGTCGCACCGAGAGCGATTATTGATGATCTATATGAGTTAGAAGATTCGGCACGTATGCAATCCATTCTAATGCAAGTAATGATGGTTGCGCCTATCGCAGCCCCAATTCTCGGTGGGGTACTACTTCTTCACTGGCAATGGAGTAGTATTTTCTGGGTAATGGCAATACTTGGGTTGCTTGGTTTAGTATGGGGAGCTAAAACGGTACCAAACTCTCAACCGGTAGAAGAACGAGTATCACTGAGTATAAAAGCAATAATCCATGGCTATGGCGGGTTACTTCTACAACCACGATTTGTCCTTTATACAATCGCAAGTGGTTTAGTACTTGGATCCTTTTTCTCTTATATCAGTGGCTCTTCTTTTGTCTTCATTGAATACTTTAAATTAAGTGCAACGCAGTACAGTCAAATATTTGCCGCCAACTCTGTTGGGCTTGTTATCGGTGGTGCAATCAGCAATCAACTGATCAAGCGTGGTTTATCAACCCACAAAATTATGATACTTGGTACTCTCGGTTATACACTGTTCGCTGACGTATTGCTGGTTGTCGTTGAGTTTTCTCTCTCTTCACTGCTCAGTTATGCTGCGTTACTCAGTTTAACTATTGCGTGTTTAGGTCTTGTATTCGGCAACTTAGTCGCCTTAACCATGAATGCTTCAACATCACCGGCTGGTGTGACGTCTGCGATGATGGGTATGGCACAATACCTTCTATCTGCCGTTATCGGATTTATGGTTAGCCTGACACCAACCAGTATTGTTCAGCTTCCAGCGACAATTGCAATTTGTGGAGCGATAACCATCCTACTTTGTATCATTGCATCAAACCTCAGACCACAACCTTCCAATTTAAGAACAATACAGGGTTGAATTTAAATAAAGTTAGATACTTTCAAATCAAGTAAGGCGAGGGTCAACTCGCCTTATATTGAGCATTAGATAAATTTAGTCAAATAATGTTTGACCCCGTTCTAGAGAAACAGCCATAAACACGGAATGGGGCACTTTTGAGTTACGAAGTGCCAACTGTAAAGGTTCTGGACAAATGTGAGTTACGCGTAATCTGGAAAGTAACTAATATCAGATGAGTAAGACTATCTTAAAACCCTGAACGCCTTTATGTCCATGATCGGGTTTGAATATTCTTACCGCTAATTAGGTAGTAATGGTTAAACCACACGAGTCAAACTACCACGCGAATAGATAATTCTGTATTAAAGCCTATTAAATGAACTGAGTTTTGGGAAAAACGAAGACGTTATTATTTTTTACTCTCATCCAAATTTATTTGTGACATCCTTTTGCGAAGGTCTTTATTTAGATTATTCAGCGCATAGGGCTTCATTGTTTTCCACTTCTGGCATTCTTCTCGAGTTCTACCACACCCTGTGCACCACCCTTTCGGACCAGAGAAATCACACACATCGATACATGGACTTTTTGGTTTTTTCATCGCTTTTTCTCAACGTTATTGGCTAACAAAACACGCATTCACAACTCAAGCAAAAGCTTGTCGATGCTTGATTCAAGTGCGCGCAGGCGATTGAGCTCCTCGTATAAACGCTGCTCTAAGTTTTTAAAATTGAGCGGCAAAGTCCGCTGGCATATGCCATAACTGCTATCCAACATTTTATACCCTTTCCAGCCATTGATACGCTCAGATTCTAAGCTCAGCAACTGGCGAATAAATTGTGCTTGCTCGGGGCAATCTTCTTCGGCATGGACGCACACAGGGAAAGAGTTGCTTTTAATCTGGGGGGCTTCAATAAATGTTTCAAAATGAACGCCCCCTTGATTGTGATTAAACCAATTGTGCTTATAAAGCTGAAGGTAGTTGCCTCGATTATAGATTTCCCAGTCGTCATCAAACCAACTCGCTTGTTTGAGCATTTTCTCTAGGTTACGGAACACACCTTTTACATCTTTCATGACACTAACTTTTCTTCCAAACTAAATACAAAACAAACACACCGCCTACCGCTGCAGTAATAATTCCTACCGGCAGTTCTTGCGGCGCAAGCAATGTGCGGCTGAGCACATCACCTAGGCTCATCATCACCGCGCCCCATAACGCCACGAGAGGCAGCGAGCGCTTGTGGGTCATACCTGAAAACGGCCTTATCAAGTGAGGGACCATTAAACCAATGAATCCCACTACGCCCGTAATTGCAACGATCGCCGCAGTACAAAACGCGCAACAGATAAATATTTCACTGCGCAGGCGATGAACATTCATTCCCAGCGAATGGATAGTCTGATCACCCACCAGCAGCGTATCGAGCGCGCGATACCGTTTTATTGACAGCACGACAACAACCGCAACGCCTAACAGAGCAAAAAACAGATTATCCCAACGAGCCAGCCCTAATCCTCCCATGGTCCAGAAAAGAATGGAGCTGGCAGCGCGCTGGTCGCCCGAATAAATAAGAAAGCTCGTCAACGCACCAAACAAAAAAGAGATGGCGAGCCCACATAACACTAAGTTGTCGTTACCACGCTTTTTTTGCATCGAGAACAGCATAATCACCGCAGCAGCAGAGACAACACCGCCACTAAACGCAGCAATGGGTAGCGACCAAATACCGAGCGCATCCCCCAAGCGAGTTATAACTAACACGGCGCCAGCAGACGCCCCGGAAGACAGGCCAAATAGAAATGGATCAGCCAAATCATTGCGCGTGGCGGTTTGTAGTAACGCTCCCACCATCGCAAGCCCAGTACCCGCAATAATCGCAAGCAGCGCTCTCGGCACGCGCAGATCCAGTAAAATTCGGCTCGTCATCGACATATCTTGCGAACCAAAGTCTGCTATTGCATTTAAAACCTGATGAACAGACAAGGTCATCGAACCGTACATTAAGCTCAATAGAAGTGTCGTGGCTAACAGGATGCAGCCCAACCACCACATCCATAAATAGCTGCTCATTTTCATCACTTAATAGGCCGTGTTCCATTATGCAAATCCGCCAGTAGGTGATCCCTCTACCATTGAGGCGGCTCGCCATGCTATGACGCAAACTTTTTTCCATTGGGGAGTTCATGCTTGGGGTGTGTACGCTATTGTTGCGTTAGCTCTCGGTTACTTCAGTTTCCGTCAAGGTCTGCCATTACGCATCAGTTCAGCACTATATCCTATCATCGGTAAACGCATTTATGGCCCTATCGGCTACGCGGTCGATATCCTCGCCGTATTTGGTACCATGTTTGGTATTGCAACATCTTTAGGCCTTGGTGTTTTACAAATTAACTCAGGCCTCAATTATTTATTTGGCGTCCCGATTAGCACCGTAACTCAACTTATCTTAATCGCAGTTGTTACTACTATGGCAACCATTTCAGTCGTAACAGGTTTAGATAGTGGTATCCGTCGCCTATCCGAATTGAACTTAAACCTTGCTGTCGTGTTATTGGTTTTCGTCGCCATCGTTGGTCCTACTCTGTTTATCTTTCAGTCACTTGCTCAAAACGTTGGGAGTTATGTCGCATCTATTGTGGATATGACGTTTAATAATTTTGCCTATATCAATAGTGAAAAGACTAACTCGTTTTTGGGAGGATGGACTCTTTTTTATTGGGCATGGTTTATTGCGTGGTCTCCATTTGTTGGCATGTTTGTCGCTCGAATTTCTCGCGGACGCACCATCAAAGAATTTGTGCTCGGTGTTCTCTTTGTCCCTGTAGGCGTCACCATTATTTGGTTGACAGTATTCGGTGATACGGCCTTGCACGGTATCATGACGGGGAGTATGCCGAACTTGATCGATCAAGTATTTTCGGATACACCAACATCACTATTTCGCTTCTTAGATACCTTACCACTGGCAAGTATCTCTTCTGTCGTAGCAACACTACTGATCTTTACGTTTTTTGTGACATCTTCAGACTCAGGCTCTTTGGTTATCGATACACTGACGGCGAAAGACGGCGACGAAACACCAGTAAAACAACGAATCTTCTGGTCTGTTTCTGAAGGGCTAGTTGCGTCGGCGCTCATTATCGCCGGGGGTAAAAATGTGCTTTCCGCATTGCAAGCAGCATCATTAGCTTCAGCGTTGCCTTTCGCGCCAGTTTTATTGATGGTCGGATATGGACTGTTTAAATCACTAAGGAGTGAGATGATAAAAATTGACAGTGCCAATCACTTAAATCAGACCACACCAAGCACGTTAGCACGTATTCAGGAAACGGGCTGGGAACAACATCTAGGACAAATGTTAAGCGTTCCTTTGGACAGAAATGTTGAACACTTCTTACAAAATGATGTCGTAGACGCTCTGGTTGAAGTGGCTAATGTGTTCGAAGATAAAGGACTACAAGCAAAAGTTACTACAGACTATGACTACTGTTCATTAGTTGTAGACCATGGCAATGAGCGTAACTTCGTCTATGGTGCCTGGCTAAGACAAACAATTATCCCTTCATTCATCGGTGAGCGTAGTAAGAATAAACCACAGTCACAACTCTATATCGAAGTTTATTTAAATGAAGGGTCGCAGCAGTACAATATTTGCGGCTACAACCGAAATCAACTGATTGCAGATATCATTGATCAATATGAGAAGCACCTTTACTTCCTTCATCAAGTTCGGTAAATGTTACGAATAATCCATAAGATTAAGGCCCGCTTGACTGCGGGCTTTCTTCTTAAAAAAATCATAGCTTTTGAACTGCGCTATCGTATTCATCGTTGACTCCCGACTCATTCCGAGGAGGAATCATGCTTTGTTAAAAGCACGACGGAACTTGTCAATATCAGCCTCACTTGATAAAGCATGTTTGAATAGCCACCGATTTGATAGATACTCTTAAAATTTAAGCCCAATCAGCACCTGTATAGCAAAACCCACTTTAAACTGACTGTATTCCCTTATCATCGTATGGATTTTTAGATGCAGTATCATTCCAAGCTTCTTTTAGATCGGTTAGGTCATGCTCTCCATTGTTCCAAAGAGCCCCCTTCCAGAACTTCCATGAATCGGTCTACTCGTTCGTCGTAATATTTCGCATTGGATAGTTCACTGTTTTTAAGTGCTATAAACTGACTGATTGTCAACGTGTTATCGCTATTCATACTTTTACTTCCCTGACTAGACTATATGTACATTGACTTGTATTAGTGGCATTCGCTTTATTAAGTCAAAATGTGATACCTAGATCAGTTGATCTGACACGTTTTGGAGCACTTTTGAGTTAATTACGCAACATGCGAAATGCAAGTTGCATAATGACAATTTCTTGAAATATGGGACATTTATGGGTTAACCAAGCTCTCTTGTCATAAAGCGACTATGGGGATCTTCTTTATAATCGGCAAAAGGTCGACAATAACGAAACCCAAACTTTTCGTATAGATTTCTAGCTGGTTTGAAAAACTCCTGCGACCCCGTCTCCAAACTCACGGTCCTGTACCCATTTTCTCTCGCAATACTAATAACATGCGTAAGTAAATGACTAGCAACACCAGACTTCCTAGCCACATTAGAAGTTCTCATAGATTTTAGCTCTATGTGTTCAGATGTAAGTTGCTTAATAGCTAAACAACCTTGTAGCTCATCGCCAACCCAACAACTAAAAAATGTAATTTCAGGAGACTTAAGGCTATCCACATCAAGCGCATGAACACTTTCAGGGGGGGAATTAGCGTACATATCATATAGGTGCTCTTCGAGCAATTTGATGACTTTACCACTGGATAAGTCATCAATAATAACTTCCATATTTAGCTTATCTCCACTTATAAATTGTATTGGTCAGTAACAAGCCCGTAGTCAACGATTAGACTTAACGATGCCATCTGAATATTCACTAAACTACCAATTAGCTCATGTTATAAAAACCTTGAATAATGCCGATTATCCCCCTCTTCAGGACATAGGCCAACATCTTTTCTAAGATGAGTATTCATAGCAATAACCTTATTGCATCTCTTATCAAAAAATATAATAAATACCTTTAATTTTAGAATGTTAAAAATAGATCTTTTCTTATTAAGAATAGTTAACAGCATCGTCTTATTCTTGATTACTGATTAGATGCAGTTATTATCAAGGGAAACAACTTCCGTTACGAACAACGATTAATTACAGGAACTATAATTACAGCTTATGGACAATCGACTACATTATCTTTCAGCACTTCGTTTTTTCGAATCTGCTTCTCGACATAAAAGCTATAGTAAAGCTGCCGAAGAATTGTATGTCACACAAGCAGCCATAAGCCAAAAACTACGGCAACTTGAAGACCGTTTGGGATGTAAATTATTCATCCGTCGCGGACGTGAAATGCACCTGACAGATAAGGGACAAATACTCCAAAGTCATGTCAATGACGGTTTTAAAAACATCATCACTGGACTAAATCGAATTCAAAATGAACCACTCGAAGGAGTACTGAACGTCAGTGCCCCTCGTTCATTCTCCACGCGTTGGTTAATGCCTAGATTGTGGAAATTTACGATGGAATTCCCACACGTACCGATTCGCGTACAAACGGTTAAGGAAATCGATATTCGACACACTGAAACTGATGTATTGATCTGGCAAGGAGATGAAAATGTAGAGCATCTAGATTTAGATCAAGAGACACTATTTGAAGAAAACATTTATCCTTATTGCTCTCCTCAGCTAGCAGAATCTATGAAGTTCGATAGTCCTGAGCAACTCATCAACTGCTGGTTGATTGATTTCCACTCTGCATCTTTCAGTTGGGAGCAATGGTTTGTTTATGCAAACGTAAGTGCGAAAAGAGAAGGTATTCAATGGATGGAAGTCAGTACCTTTGATATGGCAATCAACGCTGTAGTTGCTGGACATGGAGCATGTCTAGCAACTGAAAGTATTTCGGCAGACTTTGTTGAACGAGGTCTATTAGTCAAGCCATTCAATATAGGGCTAAAACCCGGAATTCGCTATTCTGTAATTAGTGACCCTTCTTCTTCACGAGTTCTAAGAATTAATGCGTTTAAATCTTGGTTACTAAAAGAATTAAGCTTCCAATCGCGAGATTGACCACCGATTCAGTAGCCACTTCGTAACATTACTTTAATTTGGTCAAACTACTGTCAAATAAAATGAGAGCAAACAACACCGCAAAAAGGAATGGGGCAAAGATGAGTTTGTGAAAGAAAATCAGGCATAGCTCTGGATCTAAGTGAGCATGAATTAGTCATCCTGTCTAAGAAGGTAGGTGGTTTATATCAAAACTCGTAGATTAAAGTCTTCGATGCTCACTACAACACTACTTTGTACTAATTCACTTTCATTGATGACTGCACGCACGCTTTTGCTGTGTTTCGTAACTGATTTTTTTACTTACGTTCTTTAGTTGCACCCCTACCTCATTAAACGCCTTTTGGACAGTTGTTGAGACGTGCTGGCGGCCTTCCCCCGCTAAAAAGTTTGCTCTATCTTGATTCGTTTCAAATACGCAGACTATTTCTAAGCTTTGTGGAAAAGAAGAGAATTTGACCGTATGAGTCACCCAAAGGAAACCCTCGTAGCCTTTTAACGTATCTTCACAAACTTCGGTCAACACCTCTCTAATTAGATTCTCAATCTTTTTATCTGTTTTGCGCATAAAGCAAACTTCCTACTTAACACCTTTAAAAAAGGCTTCATTCTACATTGTCTTAAACGATATTGAGCAGTGGAATTTAGGCAACAGCCTTTTAACCAAATTATTCTTATAAAGGTGTACTGTGTTCTAAACACATTTAGGGGCGCATTCGAGTGAGAAAGTACCACGATTACAAATTCACAACGCGTAAAAGTTCAGCGCATAAAGGCTATGGATATCACCGCTATAGCGCGATTGCTGTGGTTGGTTATAGCTGCCATTCATATCTTAGTTTTTGACGAGAGCCATTTTTATAAGAGGGGTCATTTTCTGGGACTGTTACCTCATTAATGAATTTGGCATTTAATTTTTTAATTGTTTTTATCGAAGGCTTATTGTCTGGGTTACAAGTCAATATAATTGTATTAAAAAACTCTTGGATAAATGGTTTTATTGCCTCACATGCAAAATATGAATATGAATTGCCTCTAAATTGAGGAAGAATTTCATAACCAATATGACCAGCATATTGTTTTATATGAACAGTTTCTCCTAGTTTAAAATTTATATGACCAACCGTATCGCCTTTCAGGTTGTGAATTTTAAATCTATAAACAGGAACTAACCCCTCATCAGGTTTAGCATCAATATACTTTTCAAATACGATTTCAACTCGATCTGACTTCATGCTTATTGGTGGCATTTTCTTCATTTCATTTTCCGTATATTGTGCCAATTGTTATGAGGCTAACACAAAAATTCGAGCGGTAGATACGTGTGAGTACACCGCTAAACGAAAGCATGGTTTATGGGGGATTGTGAACACTTGGAAATGGCAAAGAATTACCGTTTTTAACCCCTAAACCTCTACAACACGTCCCCCTGATAGTGGTAACATCTGCGCATCAGAATTATCGAGAAACTCTATGTTCATCCATCAAGTTAACGACATCGACTGGCTGGTGATTACCGCGTTTGAAGAACTCAAAACTCTATTCATTGAAGAAGCCGGTGCGATCCCCTCTTACTTCTCTGTCGCCAGCGAATTGAGCTTGATCGATCAAGCCAGGCTCTCCTATGGATATTTGCCTAAACTCAATGGCGTCATCACCGATACTGGCACATTTCAAAGCCAAGAGAACGAAGAAGATTTAAACCCACAGCTTGCCTGTCTAGTCGAGGGACGAGGCCGGGTGTTTATCTATCACGGTGATTTTGTCGCGTTTGTCGATGACGAGCAAACCTTTATTACTCGTATGGACTGAGCATGATTCAGTCGGTTGAAATCGGCGAATGAAACACAGCCGGATGCTAGCTTTAACAAGAAATACCATTCTGCGGTGAACTCGTAAGCGGCATTTCTAGTAAGAAGTGGCCCATAGATAAGTAAAGCCGTTTGCTTATTCCTTGGGTAAGTGCCCCGTCTTCTTCGCAAGCTTTTGCATTGCCTCGGCAAACGTTGTGCTACCACCTTTAGCTTGAACCTGTAGTACCTTATACCCCATACTTTCCAGTGCTTGACGCTCTTCCAAAACCGCTTCGTCGTCTGGTTGACTGCCCTGTACCGGCTGATGAATGTAAGCCCCTTCTAATTGACCATCTTCGACCAGTTGGTGGTGTTTCAGTGCATTAATATCAAAATTCATAATCAGTCTTTTTGTTTAAAATGGAGATGTCGGTGGCAAGGCCGCGATCTGCGCACTCAAATTACATCCAAAAAAGCCTCGCAGATGCGAGGCTTTCATCGTTAGTAAAAAGCATTAATCACGAAGCGTAGCGCCAAACTGCTCAGAAACCTGAGCAACAATTGCCTCTACTGCGCCAGCAATATCCGCTTCTTCAAGCGTACGCTCTGCAGATTGTAGAGTAAGCGCAATTGCCAAACTCTTCTTACCGTCTTCAACGCCTTTGCCAACGTAGACATCAAACAGTTTGGCATCTTTCAAGAACTCACCACCCGCGTTTAAGCACGCATCGACAATCTCGCCAGATTCAACACTGTCATCTACCACAACCGCGATATCACGACGGTTAGCCGGGAATTTAGACACCGCAACCGCTTCAGGGATAACACGAGTGTTGATCGCATTCCATTCGATCTCAAATACGATAGTACGACCATTTAGACCAAACTTGCGCTCAAGCTCTGGGTGAACCGTACCAATGATACCAATCGGTTGATCATCAACCACGATCGCTGCACATTGACCTGGATGCAATGCTGGATGCTCAGCAGCAACAAAGCCATAAGCTTTATCATTCGCTGTCAGTTCAAGTACCGCTTCTAAATCCCCTTTAAGGTCAAAGAAGTCAACGCTGTTGGTCTCGATATCCCAATGTTCTTCACTGCGTGCTCCGGCAATGACACCCGCCAACATAGGCTCTTGGCGCATTCCGTTTTCCGCATCTTGATCAGGAATAAAACGCAATCCGTATTCAAACAGACGAACTCGTGGCTGTTGACGTTTTTGGTTATGAACAACCGTATTAAGCAAGCCTTGAATCAAGCTCAAACGCATCGCTGACATATCTGCAGAGATTGGGTTTGGCAGCATGAGCGGGTCAATTTCTGGCACGATTAATTTTTGCTGTTCAGGTTCGACAAAGCTGTAAGTAATTGCTTCATGGTAACCACGATCAACCAGCAAGTCGCGAGCACGCTTTAAAGGTAGCTTCGCTTCTTGATGATGGTTCATACGCAGCGCAGCTGTTGGCGACTGATTTGGAATGTTGTCGTAGCCGTAAATACGACCAACTTCTTCAATCAAATCTTGCTCAATGGCGATGTCAAAACGCCAAGTCGGTGCTGTCGCTTTCCAACCTTGCTCTGTGGTTGAGACCGAAAGGCCTAAACGCTCTAGAATCTCGACCACATCTTGAGATGGGATTTCATGACCAAGCAAGTTATCTAACTTAGTTCGGCGAAGTTCAACGGTATTCGGCGTTGGCAGATCGTCTTGTGACTCGACAGTCACCACAGGAGCCACTTCACCACCACAAATGTCAACGAGAAGCTGAGTTGCTCGTTCCATGGCGCTGGCTTGCAGTGCGTAATCGACACCACGCTCATAACGCATTGAAGAGTCTGTATGTAAACCGTAACTGCGAGCACGACCACGAATGTAATCTGGTGCGAAAAACGCACATTCAAGCAGTACATCTTGTGTTTCGTCAGTCACGCCTGAGCCTTCACCACCAAAAATACCGGCGATAGCCAGTGCTTTATTGTGGTCTGCTACCACCAAGGTATCGTCGTTAAGCTCCGCTTCATTTCCATCGAGCAGTGTTAGCTTCTCGCCTTGTTCAGCCATACGAACCACAATGCCGCCTTCAACTTTGTTTAAGTCAAATGCGTGCATCGGTTGACCTTGTTCAAGAAGCACATAGTTGGTCACGTCAACCACAGGGTCGATAGAACGAATGCCACAGCGACGCAGTTTTTCTTGCATCCACAATGGCGTTTGCGCTTTAACGTTCACGTTTTTAACAATACGCCCCAAGTAGCGAGGACACGCTGCTGGTGCTTTTACCTCGATAGAGGCCAAAGCATCGATACTTGGCTCAATCGCTTCAACCACGGGTGCGTTGACATCAAGACGGTTCAATACCCCCACTTCACGTGCCATACCACGAATACTAAAGCAGTCAGCGCGGTTTGAGGTCAGATCGACATCGACAGTGACGTCGTCTAAGCCAAGAAACTCGCGAAAGTCGGTGCCGATAACCGCATCTTGAGGCAGCTCCATGATGCCATCAGACTCGACATCAATACCTAGCTCTGTAAACGAGCACAACATACCGTGAGACGGTTGACCACGCAGTTTCGCTTTCTTAATTTTGAAGTCGCCAGGCAGTACAGCGCCGACTGTTGCAACCGCTACTTTCAAGCCTTGGCGACAGTTCGGTGCGCCACAAACAATATCCAGTAATTCTTCTTCACCGACGTCAATTTTAGTGACGCGCAGTTTGTCTGCATCTGGATGTTGACCACATTCCACAACGTGGCCGACTTTTACGCCATTAAACGCACCAGCAACGGGAAGGACATCGTCAACTTCCAAACCTGCCATCGTAATTTGGTGTGTCAGTTCGTCAGTGGTAACCGAAGCGTTAACCCACTCACGAAGCCATGATTCGCTAAATTTCATAGTGATTAAACCTCTGGATTACTTGAACTGTTTTAGGAAACGAAGATCGTTTTCAAAGAAGGAGCGCAGATCGTTAACACCGTAACGAAGCATCGCCAAACGCTCGATACCAATACCAAACGCAAAACCAGAGTATTTCTCAGGATCAATCCCGACACTGCGAAGCACATTTGGATGCACCATGCCACAGCCTAGAATTTCTAGCCACTTACCATCTTTACGTTTCACATCGACTTCTGCTGAAGGCTCAGTGAATGGGAAATAAGAAGGACGGAAACGAACTTCAAGCTCTTCTTCAAAGAAGTTAGTTAGGAAGTCGTAAAGAACCCCTTTAAGCTGCGCAAAGTTAACGTTCTCATCGACCAGCATACCTTCCACTTGGTGGAACATTGGTGTATGCGTTTGGTCGTAGTCGTTACGATATACGCGGCCCGGTGCGATAAAGCGGAATGGCGGTTTGCCATTTTCCATAGTACGAATCTGTACACCTGAGGTATGGGTACGCAACATCAAATCAGGATTAAAGAAGAAAGTATCGTGATCAGTACGCGCTGGGTGATCGTCGGCGATATTCAGCGCATCAAAGTTGTGAAACGCATCTTCAATTTCAGGGCCAGACTCCACGGTAAAACCCAATTCACCAAAAAAGCTCTCAATACGTTCAACAGTACGAGTAACCGGATGCAGACCGCCATTTTCAATACGACGACCAGGCAAAGTGACGTCGATGGTCTCTTGAGCCAGTTTCGCTTCCAGCTCAGCACGTTGCAGTGCATCTTTGCGAGCAGCGATAGCTTGCTGAACGGCACCTTTTGCTTTGTTGATTTCTTGGCCTGCTGTGCGGCGCTCTTCAGGTGGGAGTTTACCTAGGCTTTGCAATTGGCTGGTTAATTCGCCTTTTTTACCTAGGTACTGAACACGCACTTCATCAAGCGCGACTAGCGACTCTGCAGCGTTAATGGCTGCGGTCGCATTAGCAATGATCTCTTCTAGATGTTGCATCGTTTCCTCATCTACCTACTGGTAGTGTCCATAAGGTTCCCTAGCATTACTGCGGACACGTTTCATCGAGAATGACTTATCGCCAATCCGCACAATACTCAAATGGGATTTAGGGTATTTTCAAGTAGCTATACATAGTAACGAAAGCAGCATTCAAAGCCAAATTGAAATGTGGTTTGCGCGAGTATTAACCGCACAATCGTTGGCAAATTAGACAATTTTCCTATTTAGGCACACCTGCGGCGGCGAACAGGTGACTTTTAAATAGCAATATGGCACGTTTCCATTCATCGCCACTTTGGAGAGTAACCGATGCAATTAGAAATTCGCCCGATAACGGCACAAGATGACTCAGCAATAAAGCAGATCATTGAACAAGTCGGCAAGGAATATGGCGCCATTGGCGACGGATTTGGGCCATCAGATGCTGAAGTTGAGCAGATGAGTCGACATTATGCGCCGCAGTATAAAAGCCAATACTGGGTCGCGTTACTTGATGGTAAGGTCGTCGGCGGCAGCGGGATTGCACAATTTGAAAATGATCCGAAGACTTGCGAGCTGAGAAAGCTGTTTTTATTACCAGAAACCAGAGGTTATGGCATTGGTAAAAAATTAACTCAGACCTGTTTAGACTTTGCCACACAGCAGGGCTATCACCAATGCTACTTGGACACCCTTTCGTCCATGGAAGGCGCCATTAAGCTCTATCTTTCTGAAGGTTTTTCTCGGCTAAATAAACCACTCGATGGCACGTTACATAACGGTTGTGACGTTTGGATGCTAAAATCCCTCATAGAAAACTAAGCCGATAAACGCAGTTACATTTTAAGCCATGCCGATTGGGCACTATCCCGCTACACTTTGATAATGACTTTGTGTTTTGAAACAAGGATATGCCCATGAAACCGCTGCACATAACACTGCTTTTTACGCTGTTGGTTCCCCTTCCCTCCTACGCGTTGAAAGCGGAAAAAGTATTTTCTGGGTTAACCTTACCTTGGGGCTTTGAATTTATTGACGATCATCGGCTTATTCTTAATGAGAAGTATGGTGATATCAGCTTGGTTGATTTGAGTAACCAAACCAAAACCCAACTGTTTCATGTCCCTCAGCTATTTAGCGACGGTCAGGGAGGGTTAATGGATGTCAAAGCGTCCCCTTTTGAGTATGACACCTTTTACTTCACCTATAGCCAGCGAGTCGGTGGCTCAGGGCAAACCGCACTTGCCCGCGCGCGTATCGAAGACGATAAATTCCATGCCTGGAAAACATTACTGGTGACAGAATCAGGGTCTGATACTTCACGCCACTTCGGCAGTCGCCTCACTTTTGACAAACAGTCAATCTACATGACAGTAGGAGAGCGCGGCATTCGAGATAACGCTCAAAACTTATCAACGCATGCTGGAAGCGTGTTAAGACTGACACCACAAGGTCAAGCCTTTGCCGATAACCCCTTCCTAACTCAACCCGATACACAACCTGAGATCTGGAGCTATGGACACCGCAATCCCCAAGGAATCGTTTATGACTCGGCCACATCCCGCCTATGGGAAATCGAACATGGCCCACGCGGTGGCGATGAAATAAATCTAGTGAAGAAAGGGGCTAATTATGGCTGGCCGCTCACCTCTCATGGAAAAGAGTATTGGGGGCCAGTTTCAGTCGGAGACAGTAAGGAGAAAGAAGGCATCGAGTCACCAAAGCATGTATTCACGCCTTCGATCGCGCCAGGGAGTATGGTGCTTTATAAAGGTGACAAATATCCAGAGCTAACAGGTAAGCTATTGGTCGGAGCGTTAAAGCTTACCCATATCAATGTTCTTTCAATCGAAGCCGACCAAAGTGTCGTAGAACGTATGCGACTATTTGAGGACCTCAACGAACGTATTCGTCAAATAGCCGTAAACCCACAAGGCATGATTTTCTTTAGCACTGATAATGGTAACTTATACCGCATTATTGAATAGACTGGTTACTCAGAATAAAGCAATTACGCCCTTGTCGTTTACTTTGATACAGGGCTTTATCTGCATCCTCAAACAGAAGCGTGAGTACTTTTTCTGGGTTTAATTCATCTAGGGACATACGTTTTAAACAAGCATATGCTCCCCCTACCGACATAGTCACGACCTGATCGTCGCCGCGCGCAAGATGGGTGATATTGAGTTGCTCAATGTGCTGGCGTAGGGTTTCTCCAGCATAGCGCAGGCCATCTTTATTTGGCCTTGCCAAGAGGACTAAAAATTCTTCGCCTCCGAAACGGAACACCTGATCCCCTGGCGATAACACCTTTTCGATGCCTCTTGCCACCGCGACAAGCGCTTTATCACCTTCCATATGGCCATAAAAGTCGTTGTATAATTTGAAGTGGTCAATGTCACACACAAACATACCCACACATTTTTCTTGCCCCAGACTGCGTTTAATAAACTCTTCGGCCATCCTAGAGTATTTATGCCTAGAACCAATTCCAGTCAGTGTATCGGTATCATTTTGAGCTTGTAGTAACCGTAACTGTTCATGGTTTTTGCTGAGGAGATTGTGATATGCCTGAGCCAATTGACCAATCTCATCTTGCCGAGTTAATTCAGGAAATGACTCTAAACTCGCGAACTCCGCTTGCTTCATATTACGGGCTAGTTCTTTAATTGGGCTGACAATTCGCCTTGTGACATAAAGAGCAACGAGCATCGAGAGAAAAATCGCTGCTGCGGCTTCCAGCACCAAACTCTTCACCAAGTCCTGACGAAAAGCAACAAGCTGGCTCGCATCAAACACAGCCCACATACGACCATGATCTGGGTTAGACAATGCGAGCAATAAGTGCAAGCGACGATATTCAGGCTCAAAAATATATTCTTGTTGACCTGAAGGCTGCTTCGTTACCCAAGGAACCGGAGAATGAGGCTCTTTATGATTTGCGCCAACCTCGGCCAGCGCTGCTTCAGCGCGGTTGAAACGAATATGTACTGGCGATGAGGCTCGACTTGGACTGCCCAAAATATCGAGAAACTGTAAGTTCTCAGTCCGTTGTAAATGCTCAAGAATAGACGGTGCCGTTAATCTTTTTACGTCTCTTTTCTCTACCAGCTTCGAAATGTCATCAAGGTGAGGGGTAAATTGCTTTTTTGAAGAATTAACGAAATAAGTCAATTGCTGCTGCCATGAGTTCACATAGCTGCTATAGCTCATGACAGACACCAATGAAATGACCAACAGTAGGTGTGACAAAAGCAACACTCGGTGCACTGTCAAATGCCGACACGGAAAACTAAATAACGGCATAATGAACCTCCTTGAGGCGACGGACGTTGCGCACTAGAGGTAAGTTAACGAACCAAGAATTGCGATCCTGATTCCATTGATCATGTAGACGTCTTGAGACTCTCGGCAATAATAAGCCAAAATAAAAGTACACTTGAATCCAAGCGTATAAACCAGAAAAAAACGGATTTTTTTCAGTGCCTGACATGCACAAAAAGAAACGATTAACCATAGCCATCAATTATTTTTATTTATAAATTGACGTTATTCTATTTGATAAGCGTCTGTTTTTATATGCTTATTAGTGAAATTATTATCAATAGCGTGTAAAAAAATGATCACTTCGGCGCTAAGCGTTCATATTGCTCGTCTTCAAATTCATATCCCATTTCACAATCTTGTATACCTCTGAATGTTAAGCAATCCATCCAAATTAGTGGGTATACATCCGATAAAAAAGCAGATGAAAAAAAGCCTCGACATCACGCCGAGGCTTTCTATTTGGAGCGACACACGAGGTTCCCTTCTTCATGAACAGGCGTGACCTCAACCTTAGCAAGGTCGCGATCTCCCTATAACCACAATCTTGTGTGCTGCTAGAGCGGTCTACAAATTGATGCAAACTTGTGGATATGGTTCGATGCAAAAAGCAGATGTAAAAAAGCCCCGACATTACGTCGAGGCTTTCTATTTGGAGCGACACACGAGGTTCGAACTCGTGACCTCAACCTTGGCAAGGTTGCGCTCTACCAACTGAGCTAGTGTCGCATAATGCTGAAAAGCATTTTTATGAGATGGTGCCCCGGGCCGGACTTGAACCGGCACAGCGCGAACGCCGAGGGATTTTAAATCCCTTGTGTCTACCAATTCCACCACCAGGGCACGCAAAATTTTTGCGATGGAGACACCATCTTCGATATCATTGATATCGGCAATCTGTATGAAGCTAGATAATATATCTCTAACTTCGAAATTTGGAGCGACACACGAGGTTCGAACTCGTGACCTCAACCTTGGCAAGGTTGCGCTCTACCAACTGAGCTAGTGTCGCAATTATTCTCTATAAGAGAATGGAGGCGCCTCCCGGAGTCGAACCGAGGTCCACGGATTTGCAATCCGCTGCATAGCCACTCTGCCAAGGCGCCTTATCGTCACAGGAGAAGTTTTGATGACTCCCCTTGGGTACGGAAAAGCATTCTACGGATTCGACCCAATGAGTCAACACTAATTTTAATTTTTTAAATCGTTTGTCTAATTTCCGCGCAAAAACCCGTAAACTGGTTATTTTCTAGCAACTTTTCTGCACTTTTCAGCGAGATAAACCTGATACTTTCACATTGAGCATGAGGACAGACAAACAACGAAAACAATTTTTATCCGTTAAATACTAAAAAAGTGGGCTAACGCCCACTTTTTCATTGATTCTCTTCACTCAGCAAATCGCCTTTAGCGGCTCGTAAATACTGCGCCATGGACCAGTAGGTCAATATAGTCGCAATATACAATGCAATATAGCCGAGCCAAATCATCCAATCATCGTAGCGCCAAATCAGCACCCATAACGCAAACATTTGAGTTAACGTTTTAACTTTCCCGACCCAAGAAACGGCCACACTTGCACGCTTACCAATTTCAGCCATCCATTCTCGCAGTGCTGAGATGATAATCTCTCTGGCGATCATCGTCGCCGCTGGAATCGTAATCCAAATAGAATGGAAATGTTCAGTAATCAAAATGAGCGCAGTGGCGACCAGCACTTTATCAGCAACAGGGTCAATAAAAGCCCCGAAGCGAGACGTTTGCCCTAACTTTCGGGCTAACATGCCATCTAACCAGTCGGTAAATCCCGCCACCCAAAATACCATTGCGGCGGCAAATGGTGCCCAAGAATATGGCAAGTAAAACACCACAACAAACACCGGGATTAGAAAGAGTCTTATTAAAGACAAAATATTAGGAATGTTAAAACGCATATTTTTCATGCTCTTATTGTTGCGTATACGACCTGCTTACCGCTTGCAAACAGTCGCTATATGGTGCGGTATTTTTGTTATTGTTTCAATGCTTGATGAATGTTTTCTGCCAATGCTTTGCTAATTCCCGGAACTTTAGCAATTTCATCAACGGTCGCACGCCGAAGTTCCTGCAACCCTCCCATGTATTTGAGCAAGGATTGGCGGCGTTTAGGACCGATGCCTTCAATACCTTCTAGCGAACTAGTACGGCGGGTTTTACCGCGCTTTGCTCGGTGTCCGGATATTGCATGATTGTGGCTTTCATCGCGAATATGCTGCATTAAGTGCAAAGCAGGATCATCACTTGGTAAGTTAAACTCTTCACCGTCTGTGGTAATTAACGTTTCAAGACCAGGCTTACGAGTGACTCCTTTAGCAATACCCAATATACGCGGCTTTTTAGGCCAATCACCCCAATATTGACTAATAATCTCATACGCGCGGTTGAGCTGACCTTTACCACCATCAATAAAAATTACATCAGGAATTTTGTCGACATCAATTTGTTTAGAATAACGACGTTCTAATACCTGGCCCATTGCCGCGTAATCATCGCCTCCGGTGATCCCGGTAATGTTGTAACGTCGATATTCCTGTTTGATTGGCCCTTCAATGCCAAACACCACACACGAAGCAATTGTACTCTCCCCCATGGTATGAGAAATATCGAAACACTCCATACGCGCAATGTTTTCGACATTGAGTACATCACACAACGCTTTGAAGCGCTGAGAAATGGTCATCTTATGGTTGATTTTGGCGGTAATCGCCGATAACGCATTGGTGTTTGAAAGCTTAAGGTAACGACCTCGAGTTCCAGTTGGGTTGAGGTTAAATTGTACTTTCCGACCCGCCAGTTGACTGATTGCTTCTTGTAACGCTTGGCTGTCTGCCAATAAATCACTGTTAAGAATGATACGAGCAGGAATGGTCCGTGCTTCATTATGGCCCAAATAGTATTGGCTAAAGAAACTGGTAAACACTTCTTCTCGCGTAGTCTTGGCGGGAATTTTCGGAAAATGGCTGCGACTGCCCAACACTTTGCCTTGGCGAATCATTAAGGTGTGAATGCAAGCAACACCGGATTCTTGAGCAAAGCCCAACACATCCATATCTTCCATGCTATCTTCCGAGACAAACTGTTGCTCTTGAACTCGTCTTATCGCATGAATTTGGTCACGATATTTTGCGGCATCTTCAAATTTTAATGCTTGGCTCGCCTGCTCCATTTTATCAACCAGCTGTTGCAGCACCTGTTGATCTTTGCCTTGTAGAAACAGACGTACCATACCAACCAGCTCATCGTACTCTTGATCTGAGACGGTGTTTTTAACACAAGGCGCGGCGCAGCGACCAATTTGGTACATCAAACAAGGGCGTGTCCGGTTGCGATAAACACTGTCCTCACACTGACGTACAGGAAAGATTTTCTGCATCAAGTGCAATGTTTCTCGAACCGCTCCGGAATCCGGATAGGGCCCAAAATATTCACCTTTGCGTTTTTTTGCACCACGGTGCATGGATAGCCGAGGATGCCGATGCGCACTGATAAAGATATACGGGTAGGATTTGTCATCACGCAGCAACACATTGTACTTGGGTAAATACTGCTTAATGTAGTTGTGTTCCAAAATCAACGCTTCGGTTTCGGTATGCGTTACCGTGACATCGATTTTAGCAATATGCGTGACAAGTGCGCGCGTTTTCTCGCTATCAATTTTTTTACGAAAGTAGCTCGATAAGCGCTTTTTTAAATCTTTCGCTTTTCCAACGTATATAACATCATCCCCGGCGTTGTACATTCTGTACACGCCAGGTTGATTGGTTACGGTCTTTAGGAAAGAGGCGGAATCAAATTGAGAAGTCACTATAACGTCTCGGTATCGAGCATCCCGTGGCGAATCGCCAAATGGGTTAGCTCAACGTCTCCGTTGATATCGAGTTTAGCAAACAAGCGATAACGGTAGCTGTTGACCGTTTTCGGGCTTAAATTCAATTGTTCAGAAATATCCGTCACTTTTTGCCCTTTGGTGATCATTAACATGATCTGCAGTTCACGCTCCGATAAATCCGCAAATGGATTTTCTGAGGCGGGAGAAAATTGGCTTAATGCCATCTGCTGCGCAATTTCAGGCGAAATATAACGCTGGCCACTATTCACGATACGAATCGCGTTGACCATTTCGTCAGGTCCCGCGCCTTTGGTTAAGTAACCAGACGCACCCGCTTGCATCACTTTCGTCGGGAAAGGATTTTCGGTATGAACCGTTAATACGATGATTTTTACATCGGGGTTATGCCTAAGGATTTTTTTGGTCGCTTCAAGGCCACCAATACCAGGCATATTCATATCCATCAAAATAACATCGACATGATTGCTACGACACCATTTTAATGCCTCTTCACCACTGTCAGCTTCCCCTGCTACGTTCATTCCACGGACGTCTTCAATAATACGTCGTATCCCTGTGCGAACCAGCTCGTGATCATCTACAAGGAAAACACTAATCAAACTTGTATCTCCACACTAATCAATTGGCTCTGCACCCACCAGGTGATGGATAACAGCATGGTCAGCCATTCTAACTCAAAAATGCAAATATGCTTAGAGTGAATATGTGCTGAATCGCAAACTTTGGCAAGAAGTAATTTTTCGAACTAACGTCAAACTCCTTAGTGATGAATTTGTCATTAAGCATTTACGCCATTTGAACAATGTTCTCACTATGGTGAATAATCCTGAGAATTGACCATTCTCCGGTTGAAAGAGCCAGGTAAATCATCTACCAATAATATGTCGGCGATGAAAACCATTACTGACAAGTATGTATCCCCAAGAATTGGGCACGAATAATTAATAAGGAACTTCTATGAAAAAGCTTCTAGCAGTGGCTGCTCTTGCTACTATCGGTTTATCAAACGTTGCAATGGCAGATGACGACATCGGTTGTGGTCTAGGTACTATGGTTTTCGACGGTAAAGAAGGCAAAGTATTTAAAGTGTTGGCAGCAACAACAAACGGCACATCAGGTAACCAAACTTTCGGTATCACTTTCGGTACACTTGGTTGTGACGGTACTGGTACTATCGATTCTGCTGAAAAACTAGCAATGTTCATCGACGGTAACCTAGACAACCTTGCTCGCGACATGGCGAAAGGTGAAGGTGAAACTCTAGCAACGCTTTCTGAAGTTTGGGGTATCCAAGGCGAAGATCAAGCGAACTTCGCAAAACTTGCTCAAGGCAACTTCTCTGACGTATTCAAATCAGAAAACGTAACTTCTAAAGAAGTATTTGCAAATCTTAACGACCTAGTCGCTAAAGATGCAACTCTTTCTGGTTACGCTATCTAATCAGATTTATTAAGAGTGCCCACTTTGGGCACTCTTACTTTATCCACTCACCGCTTTACTTTAGCTTTACACTCTTCTTCTCGCTTTCGCTACTTCACTAGAATGGACATCAATGAAGCTGTCAAAAACTTTTCAAGTGCTTTTACTCGTTTCTGGAGTCAGTTTTTCATCACTCGCTTTTTCAGCACAAACTCTAGACGCCAATAAACTCGCCTATCAGCCATATTGGCTTAAACTTGGTCACTATCTTCCTGCGTTTCGTACCGATTTCAAAAGTACCGTTGATTCCAGTGAATTTTTTTTAGCCGCTAACGGTAAAACGGACCCAAAAGCCGAATTAAGAGCCACGATCAAAGCATTATACAATTCAGACCGAGATACGGTTAAAGAGATGCGCTGCCGCTTTCCAGCCCGTTATACATGGCTAGAGTCCCAATTAGGTCGAGAAGCCAATTTACGTTGTGAAGGCATAGAACAGTGGAAGCAGGTCCTTGATCCTGCTGGGATGACTCTCGTTTTCCCTACCGCCTTTATGAATAACCCCTCTTCAATGTTTGGTCATACCTTATTGCGTATTGATGCCAAAGACCAAACGCGTAACAAAGAACTTGTGGCATTTGCGATTAACTTTGCTGCGGATCCGGACACACAAGATAACGCAGCCATGTACGCGCTCAAAGGCATTGTCGGGAGCTACCCCGGGCATTTCACTGTAATGCCATACTATCGCAAAGTGCGTGAATACAACGACATGGAATCGCGCGACATCTGGGAATACAAACTCAATTTAAGCGAACAAGAAGTCAATCGCATACTGCTCCATTTGTGGGAAATGCAGCAGGCTGAATTTGATTATTTCTTCTTCGATGAAAACTGCTCATATCAATTGTTAGCACTTTTAGAATTAGCGCGAGACGATCTATCTTTAGTCGATGAGTTTCCACTTCAGGCTATTCCATCCGATACGGTTGCGGTACTGGCTGAAAATGGCTTAGCGGAAGCTCCGAACTATCGCCCTGCATTTGGCACCCGTTTGCTTCACCAAGTCGAAGAGCTTGATCCCGCAATGTATGAAGCCGCTAAACAAGCGAAAAAAGGTTTTTATCCAAGTGAAACAGAATTCAGCCCACAAGAACGAGCGGCTATTTTAGAGTTTGCTTATGAGTGGCTCAATTATGAGTTTTACGATGAAGCTCTAAAGCGTGACCCAACGGCCAAGCAACTGACCGAGCTTCTTAAACAGCGAAGTCAAATTAAAGCGCAGTCTCCGTTTACACCAGTACCAGTACCAGAGATCTCGCCTGAACAAGGGCATGGTTCGGCTCGTCTCGGGCTTGGTTATCAGCTTAACAAAGAGCAAGACAACCAAACGGTATTTGAATGGCGCGCCGCTTATCATGACCTTCTTGATTCACAACAAGGCTTTATCCCTGGGGCAAAAATCAGCTTTTTGGATACGCGAATCGCGCTCAGCGATGGTCACGCAAAGTTGGATCATCTCTATATTGTTGATGCTATGGCATTAGCGCCCAGCAACAAAGTCTTCGATAGTTGGGCGTGGAACATTCGTGCAGGCTACGATCGCCTGCCCTCAGAACAAGGGATGGAAGGTCGAGGTTTTGCTCAAGGCGGATACGGGAAAGCTTGGGGCAACGCCAAAAAGTTGCATACCTATACCCTATTCGGCGCAGAGTTTAGCCGCGGTGAATTAACCGACCGCGATGTTGCGATTGGGTTAGGAATGGAAGCAGGTGCCCTGCTTCAAGTCGGTGACCAAAACCGTCTCGGACTTCAAGGACAATACTTCGAACAATTTAATACCGATGCAGACCGTCACATTAGCGTAAAAGCAAACTGGCAATGGTCAGTCACTCGAAATTTCGCCCTTCGCTCAGAAGTCGGTTACCAGTATTGGGATGATCATGAGTTGTCAGCAAACCTTATGAGCTATTTCTATTACTAACGTAATCATTATCAGACAATGTTAAGATAAAGGCTGCCAATGCAGCCTTTAATCGTTTTATAAATGAATTCACACCACCAGCCCAAACTCGACCACGGTTTTTTACTCACTCGCCAAGCACGTGATGTGTCTGGAAGCACCCAAATTGAACTTTGGGTAACAAACGAGCAGGGTCCTTGCCAGTTGCTGATCTATGGCGAGCGGCCTGTCTTTTTTATTGATAAGCAAACCGAGCAAGATGTCAGTGCTTGCGCTCGCAAGTTGCAAATTGGTGTCGAGATTAAAAACGTAGCGCTAAAAAGCTTTGAGCAAATCCCCTTGTGTGCCTGCTATTGCCATACGATTCGCGATGCTCAACGCTTAGCAAACGCGCTTAAAGAGCAAGAGGTTTTGGTGCTTGAAGATGATATTCGTCTCGCCGACCGATATTTAATGGAACGGTTTATTCGTGGTGGGATTGAATTTACAGGCACAGAGCAAGCCAGTTCTGGCTATCAAAAGGTCACACAGGCCAAATGTCGCACAGGTCATTACACTCCGAAACTGAACGTTGTCTCACTTGATATCGAGTGCTCAGAAAAAGGCCTTCTCTACTCTATTGGCCTAGATAGCCCGATGGATAGCCGAGTCATCATGGTCGGGCCGCCGGAGCCTAGTGAAACGCCTGTTCAATGGGTCAATAACGAACGCGACTTGCTTGCAGCATTAGTCGCTTGGTTTGAACAGTATGACCCTGATGTTATTGTCGGCTGGAATGTCATTGATTTTGACTTTCGTCTGCTTGATAAACGCGCTCAATGGCATCAAATCAAGCTCAAACTCGGTCGCGCTCAGCAGCCGATGTTTTTTCGCTCTTCATCGCAAACCCAGCAAGGATTCATCACCCTTCCTGGCCGAGTCGTGATGGACGGTATCGATACACTAAAGACGGCGACCTACCATTTTCGGTCTTGGTCACTTGAATCGGTATCGCAGGAGCTTTTGGGCGAAGGCAAGCAAATTCATAACGTACATGACCGAATGGCAGAAATTAATGAAATGTATCGCAATGACAAACCTTCACTGGCGAAATACAACCTGCAAGATTGTGTGTTAGTTAATAAGATTTTCTCCAAAACACACTTACTGGAATTTGCGATAGAGCGTTCGCGGCTTACTGGCGTTGAGTTAGACCGCGTTGGAGGCTCGGTGGCTTCCTTTACCAACTTATACCTTCCACAGTTACACCGCGCTGGATACGCTGCGCCTAATCTGCATTCTGAAAATTGGTTAGCGAGCCCTGGTGGCTATGTAATGGATTCAATCCCGAACCTCTACGATTCGGTGCTGGTTCTCGATTTTAAAAGCCTGTATCCATCCATCATTCGCTCGTTTTTAATTGACCCAATGGGGTTAATTGAAGGATTAAAGCTCGAGATAGGTAAACAGTCAAACCAAGCGGTTCCCGGTTTTCGTGGCGGGCAATTTCATCGCACTCAGCACTTTCTCCCTAAGATGATCGAAGAGCTGTGGGCCGCTCGCGATATTGCCAAAAAAAATAATGAACAGGCGTTTTCGCAAGCGATAAAAATCATTATGAACTCTTTTTATGGCGTGTTAGGTTCTTCAGGCTGTCGATTTTTTGATACTCGCCTTGCTTCAAGTATCACGATGCGTGGCCATGAGATCATGAAGAAAACCAAAGAACTGATCGAGAATAAGGGGTTTCAAGTCATCTATGGTGATACTGACTCAACGTTCGTGTCACTCAATGGGCAATACTCCGATCAGCAGGCGGATAAGGTCGGACAGGAACTTGTTCAATACATCAACCATTGGTGGCAATCGCATTTAGAACAAGAGTATCAACTCACCTCAATGTTAGAAATTGAGTACGAGACCCACTATCAAAAATTCCTAATGCCAACCATTCGCGGAGCGGAAGTCGGGTCGAAAAAACGCTATGCGGGCTTAGTGACCAAAGGCGGAGATGAGCGCATTGTGTTTAAAGGGCTTGAAAGTGCAAGAACCGACTGGACACCACTGGCCCAGCGCTTTCAGCAACAACTTTATAGCTTGGTGTTTCATGGCGAAGACCCTAGCCACTATATTCGTGAAATCGTAGAACAGACACAGGCTGGGGAATTGGATGAGGAACTCACCTACCAAAAACGTCTACGTCGCCGCTTAGATGAATACCAAAAAAACGTGCCGCCTCAGGTTCGAGCTGCCCGAATGGCTGATGAAATAAACGCCCAGCTAGGACGTCCTCTTCAATACCAGAATCGCGGGCGTATTGAATACGTGATCACGCTAAACGGGCCTGAACCCAAAGAGTATTTACGCAGTCCGATTGACTATCAACACTATATCGATAAACAGCTTAAACCGGTTGCCGATGCCATATTGCCGTTTATTCATTTGGAGTTTAAACAGCTGAGCGAACCACAGTTAGGACTTTTCTAACCGATTTTAAACTCAGTGCGTTTATATTGTTGAACTAACCACTCGCCGTAACTATCCAATAATCCGACCACCGAGCGTTTTGGTACTGCTTTTTCAAGGCGTAACAATAAACCAAGGCGTTCGATTTCCGTTAGCTTTTCAGGGTGGTAACGTAAGAAATGTTTGCCACAATCGATAGGGTCGTCATACCAATTTTTATCTTGTGGAATCACTAATGAGTAGCTTGCTCGCAGTAACTTTTTAGCAATCGCCTTTTGTGCTTGAATTTGGGCTTCGGGCTTATCTGAGCGTCCTATGCGGTGGCGGTATACCGCCAGCCAATCTTCCACATCCATATTCCAATGTTTAGCGATTTCCCAACTTGGTTCATAGTCTCCAAAGCACTCAGACAAATCATCCCCATACACACAGACCGCGCAGTGGCGAAGCAAAAAGCCCCAAGAGAACAGGCTATCTAAACTCGCCACCGTTTCCACCAACGCGGTTTTAAATGAAAGCTGCGTGATAAAAGGATACGCTTTTTGAAAACGCCACCTAATGGTATTCACTAACCCTGCTCTCTGCTCTTCAAAGCCACGATGAGTAACCACAACAATGTCTAAACCAGATTGACCAGGAACGGCAGTTTTACGCGCGACACTGCCATATACATAGATGCTGTGCAGGTTCTCGCCAAGCCCACTTTTCATAAAATGGATCAATTCCCGAAGCGCGGCGGCGTATTTAGGCTGAAACGGCTGTTTAGGGTCAAGGCTTGAGAGGATCATGTCTAGCAAACTGTTTGTTTTTATTGGAGGTGTTCTAATATTCTCTCAGAGCGAAATATGAATCAAGAAGAGATTCCTTATCCAGCGCGAATTGCTATAATGCGCGCCAACATTGACATTCACAAAGGAAACCGTCATGCCAAAGGCTAGCGAATTAAAGAAAGGTTTTGCGATTGATTCAAACGGCAAAACGTTGCTAATTAAAGATATCGAAATCACCACCCCTGGTGGACGTGGCGGCGCTAAAATTTACAAACTGCGTTGCACTGACGTGGCAACTGGCGCACGTTCGGACGAGCGATTTAAGTCTGATGATGTTGTAGAAACTGTCGAAATGAACAAACGTAATGTGTCTTTCTCTTACGTTGACGGCGATGAATACATCTTTATGGATAATGAAGACTTCTCTCAATTCACTTTCAAACAAGATGAAATTGCGGATGATTTACTGTTCATTACTGAAGAGATTCAAGGCCTACAGGTCGTTCTGATTAATGGCTCTGCGGTTGGCCTAGAGTTGCCCGCATCAGTCGAAATGGTGATTGAAGAGACGGATCCATCCATCAAAGGGGCTTCAGCATCGGCCCGCACGAAACCCGCACGCTTTAGCACAGGCCTCACCGTTCAAGTTCCAGAATACATTGCAACGGGTGATCGAATTGTGATAAACACAACTGAACGCAAATACATGAACCGAGCTTAATCATGCCAGATTTAATTTCTTACGACGATGTCATCGAAGCTGCTTACGATATTTTTCTGGAGATGGCGCCAGATAACCTAGAGCCCGCTGATGTCATTCTATTCACGGCCCAATTTGACGACCGCGGTGCTGCTGAAATCGTCGAAACTGGGGACGACTGGGTATCTCATGTCGGATTTGATGTAGACAAAGACATCTACGCTGAAGTCCGCATCGGCCTAGTCAATGAAGAAAATGATGAACTGGATGATGTATTCGCAAGGATGCTGATCAGCCGCGATCCAGAACACAAGTTTTGCCATATGCTCTGGAAACGTGATTAAAAAGACGAAGGTCTAGCATTCGCTAGACCTTCTCTACATTTAAGCAGCACACTTTTATCGGGTGTGTGAGCGGCAACAGGTTATTATTTATCGACCTTGATATTCTCTACACGGGCTTTCAATTTCTGTCCCGGTCGGAAGGTGACCACGCGTCGAGCTGAAATCGGAATATCTTCACCTGTTTTTGGGTTTCGACCCGGGCGCTCATTTTTATCGCGCAAATCAAAATTACCAAAACCAGACAGTTTTACCTGCTCGCCACTTTCAAGCGCTTTACGAACTTCTTCAAAAAACGCTTCAACCGTTTCCTTGGCATCCCGTTTACTGTATCCGAGCTTTTCAAACAGGTTCTCAGCCAATTCGGCCTTTGTGAGCGCCATAAAACTTCCCTCAAAGCTGTGTTAAACATAGCTGCCATACGACAGCGCCAAAGCATTTCGCCCAGCCAATCAACAACATATCGGCTTTTACATGGAAAGTGTATGCCAAGCTTATGATTTTCGCCAACTTTTTTAATGTTCAATTGGACATTAATCTGTAAAAACAACAACATAGGTAGTGGCAAAACTGGAATAACACGATAATTTTAGTTAACACCACCACGAAAAGCAGTCAAAAACACCAAACGTAAAAACCAATGCAGAATAAAAACCTAAACTTCAGAGTTTTGTAAATTTATCGTAGCGCGTCAAATGTAATAAAATCATACGTTTATATCGCACGCTTCCACAGTAAATCATTCCAAATAACGACATCCGTGGTCCAAGTCTACTGATAACTGACCAAAAAATAAGGCCAGCTTTCGCTGACCTTATTTCGATACAACCAATTCTGCGTCTTAACGCCTTATAAAAAGTGGAAAGTCGCGTTTAGAGAAAAGTTCTCGGCCTCGTCTTTGTCAAACGAGTAAACGTTGTATGAGGCACCAAAAGAAACAGGCCCCATCATAAAATATTCAGCGCCAATACCATACATCACATCAATATCATCATCTTTAAAACCATCGCTGTGCTGCGATTTCAGCTCATAACGATGCAAACCCGCTTTGGCGTATACATGCAGTGGACCGAAATCAATGCTCGGCTTCGCCGCAACATAATATGAGCTGCCCTTAAGATCACGTACCACACCACCGTAATTCACACCGTCGAATTCACCGTAGTTTTGTAAACCAGCTTCCAAACCAATAAATGGCAAAATACCCGTGCCAACGTGAATATTGTAGGATGTTGATGATTCACCATCCATTGTCGCTTGACCAACGCTGGCACTACCGTAAATCCATGAATCTGCAAACGCGGAAGTGGAAGCCCCTATAAGCGCAAGTGCGAGTAGTGTCTTTTTCATAATTACCTTCTCTAGTGTTTGACGCTAACGGCAACCGGTTGCCAGTTTCCCGTCATTAAATACAAGTCTCGTTGCATCAAAGCAAAATGCATACCGTAAACTTAGCATGCATCAATGGCATTTTTGACTCGCTTATCAGAAACTGGGTACGGTGTCCCAAGTTGCTGAGCAAAGTAACTGACGCGCAACTCTTCAATCATCCAACGTATCTCTTTCACCGAGTCGGGCGGCGTAACTCCTTTTGGAATTTTGCCAAGTAACGCTTTGTAATCTTGCCAAACCGCTTCAATCTTCAGCATATGTAAGCGATCTTTATTTGGGTCGATAGGAAGCTTTTCCATACGACGCTCTATCGCCTTCATATAGCGTAGAATATCTGGCAAACGTTTCCACCCACATTCGGTCGCAAACCCTTTAAAAATAAGCCCTTCTATCTGTGCTTTAATGTCAGAAAGCGCAAACGCCATTGTGAAGTCAACTTTACCTTTCAGTTTCTTATTAATGTTGAATGCGGTGGTTAAAATCGTTTCTACTTGCTGAGCAATATCAACAACCGTGTCACCAAGTTCTCCGCGAATTTGTTCTTTCAACTGCTCGAATTGCTCGGGTTCCCAAACCAAACCACCGTGCTGCTCAATCAATTTATCAACGCCACAGGCGATACAGTCATCGATCAGATCCATCACTTTACCGTAAGGATTGAAATAAAGCCCCAGCTTAGATTTATTGGGCAAATTCGCGTGCAAGTACTTAATAGGAGATGGGACATTCAGCAAGACTAAGCGGCGTTGCCCTTCCCTCATCACCGCTTGCTGTTCTTCTTCAGTCTCAAACAGTTTAATCTCGACACTGTCTTTATTGTCGACTAAAGCAGGAAACGCTTTGACTTCATAGCCACCACGTTTTTGCTGGTAGACTTTCGGTAACTCGCCGAAGCTCCAAGTGTGAAGCTCTTTCTGTTCTATGTCGTCGTCTGCCACTTTTGAAAGTGTCTCTTGGACTTGTTCTTTCAAGCTCTCTTTGAGCTCAAACAAATCTTTATTTTCTTTCAGTTTGCGGTTGCGGTGGTCAACAGCGCGGAAGGTCACTTTCAAGTGTTCTGGCACTTGTTCCATATTCCAGTTTTCGCGCATTATCTCCACGCCAGTCATACGGCGTAACTCTTTTTCAAGCGCATCAAGCAAAGGCATTTCCATCGGCGTAATTCGCCCAAGAAACGCATCCGCATAGTTGGGCGCTGGCACAAAGTTCTTGCGCAACGTTTTAGGTAGCGACTTAATCAGACTCACGACTAGCTCATGACGAAGCCCTGGAATTTGCCAGTCAAAGCCTGCTGGTTCTACTTGGTTTAGAATAGGTAACGGCAAGTGAACCGTGACGCCGTCACTATTATCACCGGGTTCAAACTGATAGCTCAACTTGAGTTTCAATCCGTTCTGATGCCAGAAGTTCGGATAATCAAGCTCAGTAATATGGCTCGCGTCACCTTTAAACAACATCTCTTTTTCAAAGTTCAGCAACTCTGGTTGCTGTTTTGATGTTGTATTCCACCACGTATCAAAATGGCGACCAGAAACCACTTCCGTCCCCACACGCTGATCATAAAAATCAAACAATTCATCATCATCAATCAAAATATCGCGGCGACGAGATTTGTGCTCGAGCTCTTCGACTTCTTGGAGTAGACGGCGGTTTTGTTTAAAGAACGCGTGTTTGGTCTCCCACTCGCCTTCCACTAAAGCGCTACGAATAAAAATCTCTCGGCTGACAACGGGATCAATATTGCCATAGTTGACTAAACGCTGGGCGACAATTGGCACGCCATAAAGCGTGACTTTTTCGTAGGCCATCACCGCTGCACGTTTTTTAGACCAATGCGGCTCACTATAGCTGCGCTTAATCAAATGTTTGGCGATAGGTTCAATCCACTCAGGCTGGATTTTGGCGATAATACGCCCCCAAAGTTTCGACGTTTCCACCAGCTCAGCGGACATGATCCACTTCGGCTGTTTCTTGAATTGTCCAGAAGCCGGAAAAATATGAAAACGCGCGTTACGAGCACCTTGATATTCGCTCTTCTCTTGGTCTTTAACACCAATGTGTGACAGCAAACCAACCAAAATAGCACTGTGTACACTTTGGTAGTTTGCAGGTTCTTGGTTGATTTTGAACTCCATGTCACGCATCGATTGATGAAGCTGGAAGTACACGTCTTGCCACTCTCGCAAACGTAAAAAGTTTAAATACTCTTGCTTACATTGACGGCGGAATTGATTACTTGATAACGCTTTTTGCTGCTCTTGAATGTATTGCCATAGATTCACAAACGTTAAAAAGTCAGAGTCTTCATGTGCAAAACGGCGATGTTTATCATCCGATGATTGTTGCTTATCACTCGGACGTTCGCGCGGATCTTGAATTGACAGCGCCGAGGCAATAATCATCACCTCTTTTAGGCAACCCAGTTTCGCGGCCTCAAGAACCATTCTCGCCAAGCGAGGATCAATCGGCAGACGAGCCAACTGACGTCCGGTTGCCGTCAGACGTTTCTTCGGATTGCTGGCTTTATCATTGATGGCACCAAGCTCTTCTAATAGACGCACACCATCTTGGATATTGCGTTTGTCTGGGGCTTCAACAAATGGAAAAGCTTGAATATCGCCCAGTCCAAGTGCCGTCATTTGCAAAATAACAGACGCTAAGTTGGTCCGTAAAATTTCTGGATCCGTAAACTCTGGCCGAGATAAAAAGTCCTCTTCCGAATAGAGGCGAATGCAAATCCCCTCTTCAACACGCCCACATCGGCCTTTACGCTGATTAGCGCTCGCTTGAGAAATCGGCTCGATCGGCAAACGCTGAACTTTGGTACGGTAACTGTAACGGCTTATTCGCGCCGTTCCGGGATCAATAACATATTTGATACTAGGCACCGTCAGTGACGTTTCCGCTACGTTTGTCGCTAATACGATTCGTCGTCCGCTATGGGACTGGAAAATCTTATTTTGTTCACCTGCAGACAAGCGTGCGTACAGCGGCACAATCTCCGTCGATTTTAGATTTCGTTTTGACAAAGCATCCGCGGTATCGCGAATCTCCCGCTCACCATTCATAAAGATCAAAATATCACCAAGACCTTCATCACACAGCTCATCAACGGCTTCAAATATTCCTTCCAATTGGTCACGGTCACTTTCGTCTTCGCCACCTAAAGGACGATAACGTGTTTCAACTGGGTAAGTACGGCCTGACACTTCGATGATCGGCGCATTATTGAAGTGTTTTGAGAATCGCTCGGGATCAATGGTCGCTGAGGTAATAATAACTTTGAGATCTGGACGTTTAGGTAACAGCTCTTTGAGATACCCCAAGATAAAATCAATATTTAGGCTACGCTCATGGGCTTCATCAATAATGATGGTATCGTACTGATTTAAAAAGCGATCATGCTGAATTTCAGCCAGTAGAATACCGTCGGTCATCAACTTGATTTGAGTGTTATCTGAAATCTGATCGTTAAATCGGACTTTGTAACCAACGAACTCGCCAAGTGACGTTTCCATCTCTTCAGCAATCCGATTAGCCACAGAACGCGCCGCCAAGCGTCGCGGTTGAGTATGGCCGATAAGACCAAATTTACCTCGACCAAGCTCAGTACAAATCTTAGGAATCTGTGTGGTTTTACCTGATCCTGTTTCACCGGCAATGATCACCACTTGATGCTCAGCTATCGCAGCAGCAATATCGTCTTTTTTCTGACTAACTGGCAGGATTTCTGGATAATTAATTTTCGGCTGAGCAATTTGCCGCTGTTCGGCATATGCCATCGATTTAGCGATATCAAGGGCAATTTCATCAAATACGGCGTTGCGTGCGTCTGGATTCTTGATTTTGTTGGCGCCAGAAATGCGTTTACTAAGACGAAAACGGTCTCGAATCATGCATTCACTAAGCGCTTTTCGAAGTGCTGCCGCACTGTTTGCGCTGGCAGACACTTGAGATGCTGTGTTCGGCTGTGACGAAGTCAAAGCGTATCCTATTCAATTCTTAACTAAAAACTAGGCGAATTGTATCACAGCCATTTAGTGATGTGATCGCTTTACTAAGTTATTCAAGCCCTCTAAAGGGCTCAGGTGGCCTCATTAACGAGCATTGAATCACATGTGTAAAGCATTGCTAAACACAAGCTCAGCCGCGCTAGTCATACGGACACGCGTTATCTCAACTTTTGTCTCACTTAAGATAGAAAATCATCGGCTAGTCAACAAAGCAATGCGTTTATCCCGCCACGTGCCAATAATCTCGCCGAGGTTCGGGGTTCGCTTTAAACCGCTCTGAAAGGTCACTGAGCAACAGTTCACTTACTGACGCTAACTTCGAAAACGCCCGTGATTTTGTCGCTATCTGAAAACGTTGTAAAAAGAAGTCACTCCAAGTCAATAAGTGCTGCTCGAGTAACTCTTTAGACAGTGCAGATTGACGATTCTCTAGCAGCAAACTCAACACCATCATCATCAAACCAAAGTGGTCTTCAGGCTCTTTTTGATTGGGTTGAAATGCCACGCCGCAGCGTTGCAAAAAATCTCGGTATGTCACGGTCGAATCACCAAACAATATCGCTTCTTTATCTAAATAGGCTGAGCCCCAAGGCGGCGCTTTCATCTGTTCAACACCACAAAATAGGCGGTCGTATTCCAGCCCTAATTGCTCACCATCCGCTTGACGAAAGGCATCAATCATTTCAGCGACAGGCGTGACGGTCACCGCTGTTTCTTGATGGAAAATATCGGATAAGTGAGAATCTTGATAATCGTCTGGATGGTAATAAAACAGTGCACCACATAATTTCAATAACACTTCGGTATCTTGGTCTGTCAATTGGGAAAAATTCATCATCACTCCAAAAGCCACGGCGCCCATGAGACATCCCGCAACTAGGTCATTAGTACAAACCAGACGTAAAGCGTATTCCGTAGAAAATATTACGCCCCAATAGCCCATCATAAGCTAAGCGACTAACGCCATTGTAAGGAACGTTTGTCGCATCTTCGCGTTTAGTCAATCAACACCGCTAACCAATCATTAATCGCAGCCACTTTTGCAAATCATAAAAGCGTGCGTCGCTCATAAGGCGAATCAGATAACGTTATCAGATAACAACTCACATCACTCCGAGCGTCAGATCCGTAAAATACAAACTCGTTTACGGTGTCGAGCGAATTCCACGCAGGTACAGTGTCAATATAGTAGACGTTCACCATCGCAAACTTGAAAACCACACCAATAATCAAAGATATGACATGGCTTAATTTCCGTATTAACTCTGAACCAAGCTCGGTGACACAGTCGTTGCCGACAACCATTCGCGTCGCGATACAGTTTAATAATCCAATTCGGGTGAGTGAGAGGTCGTTTTAATCTCTTGACGTCGCGGGCTCAAGCCTATCCATTCATTGATGATTATTTTTGATTAGAATCAACGATGAGCGCCAGAGCGTAAAAAGCCGACAGCAAGTTTTAAATCTGAAACACAGTAAAATCATAACTGTTATCAAACAGTAAAAATAAAGCCCAGATTTATAGTTTTTAATGATGCGTTTCACTGTTTTTATCGGCGATAAAAACACAGGCTTTGGTGCGCTGTCTTAAATAAAACGTGAAATTTCCCGATGCACAACCATAACGTTTTGAAAAATAAGTCGCGCTATTTGTTCAAAAATACCGCGTTCAAATTTATGTTTTCGTACAAAACGCCGTTACAATAAGTAGATATGTAAACAATGTGCGAACCATAGTGAAAGCATCCGAGTTAAAAAACCTGTTATACGCAATACCCAATGACCCAGACATTGTAACCGGCGATGAGTGGCTTCCAGAACAACTGGTTGAAGCCCGCATCGAAGGTGACTTGTTGTTTTTCAAATTTGATAATGCTCCTGAAGAGTCACAAGGTGAAGAAGAAGGGCGTGGTTTCGTCGAACATGAAGTTAAGATGATTCGTCAGCGTTTAGCTCAGCTGCTTGAAGAGCCTTCTAATACTGAGACAAAAACGGATGCCCTTCTCGCTCTTGTTCTCATGGCGCATGAGCTTTCGAGTTCTGAGGTCATTGAAATACTTGAACAGCCAACCATTCCCGCCTACGTTTCGCGTGGCGATTCGTCGTCCTAAATGACCTCACCGTTCAAAGTTTGACCTGTTACTGTTGTATTACGTATATAAAGGTTGTGAAACATATTCACCATCTCCATGTCTAACTGTAAGTGGAACGTAAAAAGGGGAGCGCTATGTTTAGTTCAATTACATCGGTATTTAAACAATTTTTAGAAGGCAATGACCTCAATCAAACGGTGCAAGCGGATCCTCAACTGGCCATCGCTAGCCTGTTATATGAAGTGTCTAATGCGGATAAAGACGTCGACGACGGAGAACAAAAAGCTCAGATCCATCTTTTACAAGGGTTATTAGAAACCGACGAAACTCATGCACAAGAACTGCTCTCTAAGGCGAAAGCCAAGGTGGCAGAATCAGCTTCTTTGTATGATTTTACGTCACAATTAAGAGCGTTGGAGCAAGAGAAACGTTACCAGTTGATTGAAGCCATGTGGCAAGTGGCTTATGCCGATCAGGAACTCGATCCATTGGAAGAAGCGGTCATTCGCAAAACCGCAGAGTTACTGTATGTCGATCACAGCGAGTTTATTCGAGCCAAACTCTCCGTCACCGGGGAAAAGTAATCGACTATAGAATTCTGAGTGCTAGCTTTGCAAGGTTGTAAGCGTCAACATAACCTGAATGTTGGCGCCCTTCCCACTCAATATCCAGTGCTTGCTGAGCATCACGATGACCAATACGCTTGTCTTTCATACGGTACTTCATTCGATATAATGTCGCTAAGTTAAGGAATTCACGGAAAGGCATATCAATGCCCTTTTCTTGGCATTCTCTGGCTAAAATTTGGTCATCGCGCCCCCATGACGCATAGATTTTATTCGCACCACCAAAGTTTTTGATCATCGATTGGATTACGCTTGATAAAGGGCGGCCTTGTTTTTGAATTTTGCGCGGCGTAATGCCTGTTAACTCAACACAAAACAGAGACACTTCATCATGTTCCGGGCGAACATAGTACTGGGCTCGTTTGACAATTTCGCCACGCACTAAATCAATCTCTGCAAGTCCGATCTCAATAATTTCCCCGGTGGTTCCGACGCCGTTTTCATTCCAACAACACATTTCAAGATCGAAACACACGATACGGTTATGATTCATTGCTTGCCTTTCGTTGATTTAGTCAAAGCGCAGTATTCTACCTGAGTGATATTAAAAAAACGAGAATCAAGCGTTGTACCCTCTTTTTTGTTCAAAAACAGACCAAACAACGCCTGAGACTCAAGTTTACAACGCATTTCTTGAAGCCAATAAACTTGAATATGCTAACATTCGTCCATATTTATCCGAACACGTGGCGATAAGCGCCGAAGCGAGCATTAACTCGCTTATTCAACTGAGAACACATCATGAATTTTGATTTACAAATGATCCCTCAAACTTTCGATATGCTGCATGCAGGTCTAGCCGCAACGACGGTTCTGTTTTTACTCATCGCAATAACCAAAAAATCGAAAGTGATTGAGAAAACCGTAGAGAAACCCGTCGAAAAAATCGTCGAAGTTGAAAAACCAGTTGAAAAGATTGTTGAGGTCGAGAAAGTCGTTGAAGTCGAAAAAGTGGTTGAGAAAGTGGTTGAGGTTGAATCCAAGCTAGCAACCGCATCCACTGATTCAGCGATGCAATTGCTGTCTCTCATGCAGCAAGATGCGCGCCTGATTGATTTTCTTCAAGAAGATCTCACTGCATTTTCTGACGAAGAGGTGGGTGCGGCCGCTCGTGTGATTCACACAGGTGGTCAAAAAGTATTGAGCGACTATGTGAGCCTAGAGCCAATTCGCAGCGAAGACGAAGAGACTCGAATTACTATTGAAGATGGTTTCAACCCTCAGCAAATTCGTTTGGTCGGAAATGTCACGGGGCAAGCACCATTTACTGGAACCTTAGTTCACAAAGGTTGGAAAGCGACAGCGATGAACTTACCTAAATTGGCAGAAAACTACGATGCGTCAATCATCGCCCCAGCAGAGGTAGAATTATAATGGAAGCCACAATGCCAACGACCAATGCGCCAAGATACAGCGTCGGTATTGACCTTGGAACAACGCACTGTGTGCTGTCATTTATTGATACTCACAACGAAGATGCTCACGTTGAGGTGATGTCTATTCCTCAACTAACGGCGCCAGGTAATGTTGAAAGCCTCCCTCAACTCGGCTCATTTTTGTATCAGCCACACGAGCATGAAATGAATGCCTCAGCTCGAGTGTTACCTTGGACAACCGAACCGAGCGCCTTAGTCGGCGCGATTGCACGTAATTTAGGTTCCAAAACACCAATTCGCTTGATTGCGAGCGCTAAGTCTTGGCTTTGCCATAGTGGTGTTAATCGCCGTGATGCATTTTTACCCGCTGGCAGTCCTGAGGAGGTCGACAAAGTCTCGCCTCTGCAAGCAACGCAATGCTATTTGGAACATTTAAAGCAGGCGTGGAACCACACCCATCCTGATTTTCCACTGCAAGCTCAGGATGTCACCATCACTGTCCCAGCCTCCTTTGATCCAGCGGCGCGTGATCTTACGGCTGAAGCCGCTAGAAACGTGGGCTTTGAGCATTTAACCTTACTGGAAGAGCCGCAAGCTGCACTGTACAACTGGATCGATAATAGCGGTGACGCTTGGCGTGACCAAGTCAGCGTCGGTGATATTGTATTGGTGG
The DNA here is from genome assembly GCF_042428525.1 of Vibrio olivae. NCBI lineage: Bacteria > Pseudomonadati > Pseudomonadota > Gammaproteobacteria > Vibrionales > Vibrionaceae > Vibrio > Vibrio olivae. Next base: position 667,443 of record NZ_JBHMEP010000001.1, on the reverse strand, counting down.
TGGACATAGGCGGGGGCACGACTGATTTATCTTTGGTTAAAGTGACCGAACAAGACGGAAATTTAACACTGGAACGTATTGCCGTTGGCGAACATATTCTGCTTGGCGGTGACAACATGGACTTAGCCTTAGCTTATCGTTTGAAAGTCAAGCTGGCGCAAGAAGGGAAAGAACTTCAGCCTTGGCAAGTTCAAGCAATGACACACGCCTGCCGTGACGCCAAAGAAGCACTGCTTAACGATGCAACGCTACAGTCAGTACCTATTGTTGTACCTAGCCGTGGCTCTAAACTGCTTGGCGCGACGCTCAAAACTGAACTCACTCAGCAAGAAGTACAACAAACTCTTGTGGATGGTTTCTTCCCACAAGTTACGGTTGATGAGCACCCGGTTCAACGCACACGAGGCGCATTAACTCAAATGGGCCTACCCTATGCGCAAGATGCAGGGATTACACGCCACATTGCTGCATTTTTGGCTAAGCAAGCCGGCGCTGCTAGTGATGCGAATAATGCTCAACAAGGGTTTGATCCCTTTGCCAATATGCCCGGTATGCCTTCGCAGCCAGCCAGTACCGATTTCATTAAGCCAACGGCAGTGCTCTTTAACGGTGGCGTGCTGAAATCAACGTTGCTCGCTGATCGGCTCACCTCAACCATTAATGGGTGGTTGATTGAAGCGAACGAAGAAGATGCTAAGCCATTAACAGGTGTTGACCTTGATCTGGCGGTTGCCAGTGGCGCTTCCTATTATGGCGCCGTGCGTCGTGGTCAAGGGGTACGAATTCGAGGTGGCCTCGCCTCTTCTTATTATGTCGGTATTGAGAGTGCGATGCCGGCGATTCCCGGTATGGCAGCACCGATGGAAGCATTATGCGTTGCGCCTTTTGGCATGGAAGAAGGCTCCAGTTTGGATGTCCCTAGCCAAGAGTTTGGATTAGTTATTGGCCAACCGGTCCATTTCCAATTCTTTGGCTCAACCACTCGCCGTGACGATCAGGTTGGTACCCATATTGATTACTGGACGCCAGAGGATCTCACAGAACTACCAGAGATCCGAGTCACGCTGCCTGTTTCTGAAGGGCGCACTGAAGGTGAAGTTGTCCCCGTCCGACTAGCTTCGCGTGTCACTGAGCTTGGCACCTTATACCTAGAAGCTATCGCGAGTGATAACGGGCAAAAATGGCATGTGGAGTTTGACGTGCGTGAAGACGCCGCCCAACAAACTGACCTCGCCTCTTAATTAGCATTAACGGCATCCTCAAGGGTGCCGTTTTTCATCAAATCAAAGGTTATATTTTATGACTGCGCCTCGTTTTCTTGTCGGCATTGATTTAGGAACGACCAATACCGTCGTTGCGTTCTGTGAGATCGAAGATGACCTCCAACATGCTCCTGTCTCGTTATTTGATATCGACCAATTGATTAGCCCCGGAGAAGTTGTCCGTAAACCACTGCTGCCATCGTTTCGCTATCATCCGGCTCAAAGCCAGATTGCAGCATCAGATTTAATGTTACCTTGGGAAAATCAACCCGTTGAAGGTGATATCAAGCATGTCATCATTGGCGAATGGGCTCGAGAACTCGGCGCAAAAGTTGAAGGCCGCCAAGTATCCAGTGCCAAAAGCTGGCTTTCGCATCCAAACGCAGATCGTCACGCGGATATTCTTCCGTGGGCAGGCGCTCAAGATGTGGATAAAGTCTCGCCGGTGCTTGCCAGTGCAAGCTATCTCAATCATATCCGTCAATCATGGAACTATCGACACCCAAGTCACCGCCTCGAAGATCAAGAAGTTGTGGTGACGGTTCCAGCCTCGTTTGATGAGACCGCGCGTAAGTTAACTCTAGAATCCGCAGAGCTTGCCGGACTGTCAAATATCGTATTATTGGAAGAGCCACAAGCGGTTTGCTATGACTGGTATGCGCGCCATCAAGACAGCGCGTCAGCATCGCTAAAATCATTGCCGCTAATGTTAGTGTGTGACGTTGGTGGTGGTACCACGGACTTAAGTTTGATTGAAGCGAAATTTGAAGGCGACGAATTAAGCCTCAACCGGATCGGTGTTGGCGAGCATTTAATGTTAGGGGGGGATAACCTCGATTTGGCACTCGCTCATATGGCAGAGCAGCGTTTTAATCAAAACAAAAAGCTCAATGCGGCGAATCTCAGTAAACTCATTCAGCAAACTCGAAAAGCCAAAGAAACACTGCTTTCACACAATGCACCCGATGAAATCAAAATCACTATGTTGGGCAGCGGTTCAAAACTGCTGGGGGGAACCAAAAGCATTGCTTTGACACAGCAAGAGGTTCATCAAATTGCGTTAGAAGGTTTTTTTCCACTGAGTGATTTTACTCAATTGCCTGATAAACGTCGTAGTGCAGTGGTTGAATTTGGCCTGCCTTACGTCGCAGACCCCGCCGTAAGTAAACATATTGCAGAGTTCTTAACACAGCACCAAACCGTTGCTAAAGCAGCATTAGCGCATGAACAGGATTCTCCTGCCATTCCTGTTGGGTTGTTGCTCAATGGAGGGGTATTTAATAGTGAATTAGTTACCGAGCGGGTAACCTCTTTGCTTGAAAACTGGCGTGGGTCTGACGTTACTGTCATGAATAACCCCCATCCCGATTGGTCAGTTGCCTTAGGTGCAGTCGCCTTTGCAAAAGCTCGTCGTGGTGCTCAACTTCGCATCGGAGGGGGCTCAGCACGTTCTTATTTTCTTCATTTACAGGAGAAAAATAAACTTGGCCGAGCGCTATGCTTATTAGCCAAAGGCACAGAGGAAGGACAAGAAATTCGACTTAGTGGCCGGCGATTCTCTTTAACGCTGGGTGAGCCGGTAAGATTTAATTTGCTCACCTCAACACACGATCTCTTTAACACAGACACTCAGGTTCAAAACGGACTGGTCGTCGACATTGATCCGGATCTGTTTATGCCTTTACCTCCTTATATCGCGACACTGGACGGCGAAGGGAAAACGCTGGAAGCCAACCAAAAAGAGCGGGTTGAAGTTCAACTGGCTTGCCAACTGACCGAAGTCGGTACGCTTAAAATGGAATGTGTAAGTGTTGAAGATGATAGTAAACGCTGGGCATTAGAATTTGAAGTTCGTAACCAGCAAGCAGACGATAACGAACCGCCGATGCTTTCTCCTCGCTTAGAGCAAGCTAAAACACACATTGGTAAACTATACAGTGGCAATAAAAAAAGCGCGCAAAACAATGAAATTAAAACGCTAACCAAAGACCTAGAAAAGTTATTAGGAAAACGCGATGAGTGGGACTTTAGCACGCTTCGCCATTTATTTGATAGCTTTGCACTGGGGCGCAAGCGCCGCAGACGTTCTGAACAACACGAGAAAAACTGGTTTCGTTTAGCTGGGTTTTCAATGCGTCCCGGTTTTGGGGCGGCCACTGATGCATGGCGTATGGAGCAAGTATGGGCGCTGTATCCGCAAGGCTTGCAGTTTCATAGCCATCAAGCGTGGAGTGATTGGTGGGTGTTTTGGCGTAGAGTCGGTGGTGGATTAAACCAGGAGCAACAAGAGGCTATCCTTGCAGACATCGCAAAATATCTGCACCCAGGGGCGATGAAGAATCCACAAAGTGCCAAGACGGCTCACGAGATGGGTTATGAAGCCATGGTCCGTCTTGCCGCCTCTCTTGAGCATCTTGATGTCGAAGATAAAGCGTTATTAGCCAGTTGGTTTATCAGTAAAGCCATCAATCATCCCCAGTTTGTTCAAGCGCATTGGTGGGCCGTAGGCCGATTAGCCTCGCGAACGCCATTTTACGGTAGCCAACACAACGTTATTTCTCGTGAACAAGTTGAACAATGGTTACCTAAGTTGCTGGACCAAGATTGGCAAAAAGAGCCAATGATTGCGTTTGCCGCCGTGATGATGTGTCGAAAAACCGGAGACCGACAATTCGATATTCACGATGAATTTCGAGCCCAGGTTTTATCGAAACTCAAACAAAGCCGCGTCCCTAGCTCATGGGTAGAATTGGTTGACCAGATCAAAACATTATCGGAAAGTGAGTCAAAACGCGTATTTGGCGATGCCCTACCCAATGGGTTAACGTTGCTTTAAATCCTTAATATAAAGTGAATAATTTATGAGCTTAGAAAAGTTTTCTGCAATCTATCAACGTGCAGCGGAGCGAAAAGGTGGAGAACAAGCGCTTGAAGCATTGCTGAGCCAGCCTTTATCTCGCGCTAAAATCGAAGCGATTCCCGAAGATCGGTGGCTATCAGCTTTTAGCATGAAAGTCTTTCAAAGCGGAATTTCTTGGCGCGTGGTTAGAAATAAATGGCCAAACTTCGAACAAGCCTTTTTTCAGTTCAGAATAGAACCGCTGCTGATGCTTTCAGATGAGCAATGGGAGCAAAAAGCTCAAGATCCCGCCATAATTCGGCATTTGACTAAAGTCATGTCGATACCCGTTAACGCTCAAATGATTTACCAATGCCGTCAGACTCACGGCTCGTTTTCCAAGATGGTCGCGCAATGGCCACAAGAGAACATCATAGACTTGTGGGTCTATCTGAAAAAACATGGCAATCGCTTAGGAGGTAATACGGGCCCTTATACGCTGAGGCAAATGGGAGTAGATACTTTTTTACTGACCGGTGACGTTGAAGCCTATTTAAGAAATATTGGAGTCATAGAGGGCGGAAGAGATACCAAGCGAGCCTTAACCGCGACCAACAAAGCTCTCATGACGTGGCAGCAAGAGTCAGGGCGCTCCCTAAGTGAAATCAGCCAGATTATTGCCTACAGCTCTGGGGATAACCGTGTCTAACTACCCACCGACTTCACGATAACCACTGCCTTCCCCAGTCTTTGCTCGGTACATCGCTTGGTCTGCGGCGTTAATCAAACCTTTCGGATTGTCAGCATGTTGCGGGAAATAACTCACCCCAATGCTGACATCCACTTCGAGTTTTTGTTCTTTATAGATGATTGGCTGACTTAAACTCGCAATCAAATTTTCGATTTTCGCTGGCACCGCGTCGAAGCTTTCAAGTAAATCCAGACATACGACAAATTCATCGCCGCCCAAACGCCCTACGAAATCAGAGCTACGCACCGATTTCTTCAATCGTGAAGCGATCGATGATAATACATAATCCCCTGCATCGTGCCCTTTATTGTCATTCACCTCTTTGAATTTATCCAGGTCAATAAACAATACCGCCAACACGCCCGAGCGATTCGCTTTTATCACAGCGTTATCTAACGCTTTTTCAAACGCGAGTCGATTTTTTAGTCCGGTTAGAGGGTCATGCTCAGAGATAAATTGTAATTTTTGTTTTTTTCGCTCGAGTTGCGCTGTTTTTATTTTAACTTGCTGTTCCAGCTCTTCTCGCGTAACGAGAGAGTCACGCAATGATTGAGTCATACGATTAAAAAAACGGGCCAAACGAGCAAACTCTCTATCCATGGCATCTTCGCGCATTTGATAACTCATCTCTCCTTCACTGAGCTTTTCGATTCCCGTTTTAAGCGCTTTCGACCCCGCATTAAAACGTTTAAGAATTCGCCACGCAATACCACAAGTGATAATAGCAATGATCAAATTAACGGCAGCGGTGGCTAACAAGTTAGTTAATTGTAATTTGGCACTGGCTTTGAGCAGTGTTTGGTGAATATAAAAGACCTCTTCCGTCATATTCTGCATGATCATGTTGTACCTAGAATGAAGTAAGGTTTGAGGCTTGATCGAAAGTGAACGAACATTCGGCTTCGCTTCTAGTGAGGATTCTTGCGCCAAGAGCAACTGCCTTTCGTGTTCCAACAGACCGAGTAAGCTTTGGTTCATCTGCTTGACGTTAGCTAGGTATCGACTATCACCGATGAAGTTATTCAGGCTGTTATCCAAATTTCGTTGAGCCTGATAAATATGCTTAAATGCCGCTTCATCCTGATGCTGGAGAAAAACCCATAATTGGCTGCGCATTAAGTCAATATCTAGCTCAATTTTCATTAAGCTATTAAGCTCATTGTGGATCCGACCTTGCTCTTTATAGGTCACCCCAATAGACAATAAGATGGTGACTACCAATAAAATACTGGCGGTAAATAACAGTACAAGCTTGTTGCCTATCGAATTGATCATCGTGTCTTCACCTTGATGTCCAGCGCGTCCTCAAACGGTTTAGAAGCAAAAATCGAGCGATAGTCTGGCTGTTGATTTGGTACTAACTGTTTTTCAATGGCCCAACGTGCTTGTAATTGCAGGTTGGTCAGCAAAGCGTTCCCAAGCGATAAACGAAAAACATAGTCATCCCAAGACCATTTTAATTGGTTTGCCGGAACATCAAGTTGGCGAGCGATTATTGCTCTTGCCTCCTCGGGGTGAGCCTGAATCCAAGAAATAGCCTCGTCTAATGCACTCAGTACTTTATGCGTTTCATCACCAAGCTCAGCGATAAGTTGTTGTCGTGAAATAAGATTAAATGACAACTGGTAAATACCTTGTAACCCTAAATTTGTTACATCAGACGCCGAGGAAATCGTCGTTTTATAGCCATAAGGCTCCCAAATAGAGATGGCATCCAACTGGTAGGAAAGCAGAGAGTTCATTAATTCCTGCGGAGGTAAGTACACTTTTGTATATGCCATGTCAGTAACATTGTTAGCGATTAAAATAGAATCCAAATAAAATTCACTGGCACTGGCTTTGATAACACCAACTCTTTTTCCATATAAGTCTTGAATAGAATGAATATTTTGATTTTTTAGTGCCAAAAGCTTTAAGTCATTATCCGATTCAACAAAACTGGCGATAAGACGGATATCATCATGTTTAAAGCTCTGAAACATCACCACCGATTCCGACGCTGTAGCAAAATCTACTTGCCCATCAAACAGAGATTTGGCACAAGCGACTCCGCCAAAGCAGGGAATCAAACTGACATCAATCCCCTGCTTTTGAAACAGTTTATTATTTTGAGCAATCAGAAACGGTGCGGACAGTGGGGTTTGAGAGACGGCAATTTTAACGGATCGCCGAGCACGATCAGATTCCTGATTCAAAAACGTCCCAACCATAACGAAGCCAGCAATGATGACAAACGCCAACCCACCCCAAAAAGCAATTTTCTGAGACTTCCCCATTTCACCTACTCGTTTAAACCACACTCATGAACTCTTGATAGTAGTTTAGTTGCACAATGTCATCTGTGCGAATAAACGCGCAGAACTCTCAATATTCTTTATCTTAGACAACCAAACAAACATTTACGGACACGACACCTTAGTCAATAACATTAAGCGTCAATGGGTATAAAACTAAAAAGGGTGACCACCTAAGTGATCACCCTGATTCAAACAAACTAAAACTCATTTAATGCTGGACACCTGTTGGGTTATGTCCAAAGTCGGTTTGTTCATAAATATCGGCCAATGTTTTTGGTTTCGTCTGCTTACGAGCTTTACTCGACGAACTCCCCTTTTTTTGCTGACTGATTAATGCTTTTTCATGTTGTTTTGCCGAACGCCTAAAGTCAGGGTCTGACATGGCTTGTTGGCGTAGTCGGTTCACTCTTTCTATTGTGTCAGATAACATAGCTCACCTCCGTTACATGGTTTTATATACAGTATAGTCACAACTTCAAAAGACGCAAGGAAATACTGTATATTTAGCCAGCAATCTTCATTAGGCCTTATTGTAGATAAGCGTTCAACATCCACATAAGTTTTTCTTGCTCACGAATGTAGTCACCCATTAACGCATTGGTACCCTCATCTCCAGCATCCGCTGAGCTATCAAGAATCGAGCGTTGCTTCTCAAGCAAAGTAGTAAAGCCATCCACAAGCCCTTTCACACATGCAGCGCCATCGGTGACCTGGGTATCTTCTTTAATCGAACTCGCTTCTAAATAGGTCGTAAAGCTGTGATCAGGCATAAAGCCTAGTGTTAAGATGCGTTCTGCGATCTCATCAATTTTGGTCTGAAGATCGGTATAAATCTCTTCAAATTTAGTATGCAATTCAAAGAATTGTGGCCCTTTTACATTCCAATGGTAACCACGAGTGTTCATATAAAAGACTTGATAATGAGCCAGTAGTTGATTGAGCTCACGAGCAACACTTTGTGATTGTTCTTGGTTAAGACCAATGAAGTTTTTTTCTGTAGTCATAAAATTCTCTCCTGACGATGTGTCTTTATAAATTCAAAACATTTCATCTTGTTACGAGTTCAGTCTATGACTTAGCGCCAGTTTTTAGAAATTGTTTGTAGTTATCGTCTTGATAGATATTGACTATCAATAAGACCAGAAATGAGAAAAATTTAACTAAAGGAGGAGAGTGGCGCGGTTATGGCCGCCGAGAATAGCGACGACCATAATAAATCGTTAAAAGTCTTTAGGATCGTATTCTGGGTATTTATCCCGCTCAACACTGATGTCGTACTGATGTTCTCGAAGCGCATTCACGCACTGGCGATCCAATTTTCCTTGATTCACCATTTTTTCGAGCTCAAGCATCGCATGAGGTATCGACCAAGCCTGACGATAAGGACGATGCGCTGTTAGGGCATCAAATACATTTGCTGTGGTGACAATTCTCGCTGAAATCGGAATTTGCTCCCCACTGAGTCCTTTCGGATAGCCGCTGCCATCCAAATATTCTTGGTGATAAGCCATGATTTCGGTAAGCAACATAATACTCGGGTGTTGTGGAAAACCAAAACTATCGAGAATGTCGTCAACAATATCCATTCCATGTTGAATGTAATCTCGCATTTGTGCGCGCTCAACTTCATCCAACTGACAGTGCTGGCAGATAAGCTGCTCCGGCAGACGAACCTTACCGATGTCATGAAATTGAGCGAACAGCGATAAGTGCTCAACGGTTTCATCATCAAATCCATAATCATCGGCGATATAGGATGCAATGAGCTTTGTGTAATAACCGATACGCTCTTTATGGGCTTGCGAGTCCTTTAAGCCAAGGTTTGCCTCATCAAACAATTGCCTTGCCGTTGACGCAATGAGATGGACGATGTCGTTTTCCGAAACCACACTGAACTTGATCATATTAATGTAGGGCATCAACAGCTCAATCGAGTGTTCCGAAAAAACATTGACTGTCCGCGAATTCAGAAAGATAAATCCTTTAAAACAATCCTTTTCATAGCAAGGTATCGCCGCAGACGATCGATAACCGTATGAAAGCAGCATCTCGACATGTTTTGAGGAAGGCAGAGAAGCGAGATCATCAATGATTCTATTCTCTTTCTGCAGCGCACAATGCATCAACGCAGGCAACTCATTCATCGGAGCCTCGTAATGGGCTTGGCGGAGTGACCAGAACGCGCTATCTGCGTAAGTTTTCAACACTTTGTGCTGCTGATCAAAGAGCGCAAAAGACACGCGATCAAGCTCCGGCAAATGAGCTTGCATGCGACTTTTAAGCCTTTGTAACTGCGTATTAAGCGAATCAGCCATCTGATAGTATGAAAGTTCGCTCGGCAAATATTGAGTATTCATCAGTGTTGCCCCCAAACAACAAGGCGTTTATTGTCTTTCTAAGTGTAGATAACTTTCTGTGTCTACGCGGTCAAAATGACGACAAATTCAACGGATATTCCTCAGCATTATGAGTAGTTCATAGGTATGACCTATTTGAATAATCAGCTTTTCCAACTTTTCTGTTTATGAATCAACCGATATGCTGTTATTAATGAATGTGATAGGAGGGATGAAGGTTATGAAGGCTCTAGTGGTTGAAGGCGGTGCAATGCGTGGCATTTTTGCGAGCGGCGTTTTGGATGGTTTTATGGAATATAATTATCGCCCCTATGATCTGGCCATTGGAGTGTCTGCTGGCTCTTCTAACTTAATTGGCTATCTCTCAGATCAACCAAGACGTAGTGTTCAAGTCATCACCCAAATCGCTACTGATAAACGCTTTTTTAATCCTGGTCGATTTCTCAGAGGTGGCGATCTCATTGACGTAAAGTGGCTAATTGAAGAATCTAACCGCTGTTTTCCAGTGGATACCGATACGCTGTTTTCGTCGACACCAATGTTAGCGGCCGCGACCAATATCGCGACCGGAGAAGCAGACTACTATCGGCTCAGCCCGGACAATATTAATCAGGTGGTTGAAGCGTCATGTGCGTTACCCATTGCTTATAAGTCAACCCCGTGTTTCTCCGGTGGATGTTACACCGACGGCGGCGTTGCCGATTCCATTCCAGTAAGAGAAGCCTATCGCCGCGGTGCAAGAGAAATCACAGTGATCCTTTCCCATCCAATGAGTTACGTGATGCCCAGAACGCGAAGCCCGTGGATCATGAAACGGTTGTTTGCTCGCTATCCGCAGGTGGCTGATGCACTCGTGAAACGCGCGGATAACTACAATGCATCGCTTGATTTCATTCGTAATCCCCCTGAAGGAACAACCATTAATGTGATCGCGCCACCTGAAGATTTTGCGGTAAAACGGCTCACCATGAAACGGCCGATTTTAGAGCAAGGATATCAAATGGGGTTATCGGCGGGTCGTGAACATGTAACCCAATATCAGACTATCGTTGAGCCTGGCGTACTTACTCAACAAGCCTGTTTATAGTGCTTAAGGCACTGTATTTCAGTGCCTTTGTTAACCTGTTTAACGACTAATATCTAATTGGTTCTCGGTCACACCGTTGACACGAAACCAACCCGCAATACTGTAACGCTCTCTTTTCGCGACATTGACTTGATGAGCAAATTTCTCAGAAAGAAACACCACCAAGCGCCCGGATTTTGGCAAGAGCGTTTCAAGGGTGTCTGTCGATTGCTCTAAAGATGGGGCTGACTGGTAAATCACCAACTCACCTCCGTCGGTTAACTGCCAATCTTGGTTCAAATACAAAACGGTGGTTAAACGTCGGTTAGTTGCGCCGTGGAAACTATCAAAATGCTTTTGATAGCAGTCACCGATGGCATACTTTGCAAAGTGGGCTTCATACTCAAATAAACCGAGATAAAGGTGGCGATTTACCGCCAGCCTTATGGTTTCCATTAAAGTTAAATACGCTTGAACTCCTTTGCCCATCTCAGCACTTAACCACTGAATATTATCACTACGCACGCTGGTTTTCGTCGTCAAGTCATCATGGCGTCCAATGCGAGCGGCTTGCCAGGCTTCTGGCATATCTAGGTTCAAGCTGTCTACTTGATCTGGTGCTAAAAAGTCATCCCAAACATAGTAACCTTGAGTAAAAAGAGCATCGATCAGCGCGTCCATTAAACGTCTCAATTGGTAAAATTAAGCGCTTTATAGTGAATACGCCCCGCCGGAACAACTTACATCCTTAATGGTAACGATAAAATATTTTAAAATCGGTCAGTTAACTCATCTTTAGATTGAGTTTTTGCTCGTCGCCCAACCAATAGGCATGCTCAGTATGATCTTGATAGAAATCACCGGTATTACCATGAACCAAGATAGATAACCCCTGACGGTGGCGTTCTAACCAAGGAATGAGTTGGTCAAACTGGTCACGCGTAAAAGCGATTTGAAAACTCCATTTGGTGTGAGGTCCCACCAACTTTTGATGGAAGCGACCAAGTTGATACTCGGGGAGAGATTGGAGCTGGGAGTATAAGAACTCCCCTTTGTCTAAGCTTTGCTCATCAAAATACACATGAGCGTGATAGCGCTGGTAAATATTTTGTGGGAAACGCATTTAACCTCATTTAGTCAACTAAGCCATTTTCCACAGCGTATTTTGCTAATTGTGCCGTACTGTGAAGGTCGAGCTTATGTTTAATATTCTGACGATGAGTTTCAACGGTTCGGTAACTGATATCAAGCAATGATGCGATTTTTTTGCTGCTGTGCCCAATTGCGACCAATTTCAGAATAGATTCTTCCCTTCGACTTAGGGGATTCGCTGGATGGTGAGCAACCGGTATGGGTTGAGTAAATAAGGTTTGCGTCACTGACTCACAAAAATAGGTGGCGCCCTGAAACACGGTTTTGATCGCTTGAACCATGTTCTCAGCCGAAATCTCTTTGAGCATATAACCGACTGCGCCAGCTTGCATCACTTGAATAATGTATTCACGGTTATCGTGCATGGTTAACATAATCACTTTCACATTCGGAAAGTTGGACTTGATCACTCGTGTTGCATCAATCCCGTTCATAATCGGCATACTGACATCCATGAGGACAACGTCAGGATGCCAACGCCCGACGGCTTCAATGGCATCGACACCATTGCTGGCCGTTCCCACAACGTGTATTTGTGGTTCAAGTTCCAATCTGGCGAGAAAGCCATCCAATACCACTTGGTGGTCATCGACGAGCAAAACGTTCACTGGTTCTTCCATATACCATTCCATCCAAATTAAGCAGCACCGTTATTTCCGTGCCAAAGCCAAGCTCACTCGAGAGCTCAAATTCCCCACCGATAAACTCAACCCGTTCACGCATGTTACGTAACCCAATACCATTGCGATGACCGATATGAGGTCTCTCAAAGCCTACACCATCATCACTGATCATAAGTTGCAGCATATTCCCCATCTGTTGTAAAACCACTCTCACTCGGTTTGCATTGGCATGCTTTTCGATGTTGGTTAATGATTCTTGAGCCACTCGATAAAGCGTGGTTGCCACCTCTGATTTGAGTTTTCCCGGCTGAGTATCAAGCAGCACTTCCAATTCAATGCCTGAATGGGAACGAAAATCTTGCAGCAATGTGTTAAGCGCCGCTTCAATGCCAATGTCATCAAGTGCGCTAGGACGCAACTGGTGAGAAATATGACGAACTTCATTAATTGCAGTGGTCAAAGATTGCCGAGATTTATCTAAGTGCGCTCGAAGCTTTTCATCACCGAGTTGGTCGTCAAGCAGTTCCAGATGGCATTTACTGGACACCAATAGCTGATTTATTCCATCGTGTAATTCACGAGCAAGGTGCTTTTTTTCGTCCTCTTGAAACAGAATAGTCTTATGCGCTAACTCTTTTAAACTGAGATCCGCCAACTTGTGTTCATGTAAATTCACCGCCAGAGTAATCACCACCACAACTGCGACAGTAACAACGATGATCATCGTTAATGAGAAAAAGGTGGTGGCGATATTGTCGTTAATCGCGGTTTGCATCGCGGCTACTTCTTGAGTGACATCTTCAATGTACAACCCTGTACCAACCATCCAGCCCCACTTATCCAACCAGGCGGCATAGCTTAATTTGGGCACCACGTCACCGGTTGATGGCTTACGCCATAAGTACTGATGAAAGCCTCCTCCTGACTGAGCCTCATGCAGTAACTCTTCAATGACTAAGTCACCATTTTCATCTTGCAAATGAATCAAATTTTGTCCAATCAGATCAGGCTGAACTGGATGGACCAAGTTACGCCCACTTTGGTCATAAGCAAAAAAGTAGCCATCAATGCCATAGCGCAGTGAACTCAGTATCGTTTTGACTTGTGCCTTGGCATCATACTCGCTGAGCTGTAGATCGCTGTATACGTGATCTATCGCGTCAAAAGCCAAATCAACACTGTCTTTTAGCGCTAACTCCTTTGATTCAATTAGAGAGCGGCGAAATGTTTCGACTTCACTCTGTCCTAAGCTTTTAGCTTGGTAGATAGCAATCCAACTGATCGCCGCTGTAACCAACAAAAAAGGCACTAAACTCAATAAAATCAGTTTGGTTCTAAGCGTCATGGCTCCCTCAACGCGAAACAGCCTACCGTTCGGTTAGGCTGTTTTACTTTAACAACTTTATTAATAAGGTTGTAACTTGTTGATCACATTCCATACAACTGAGGAAACACGAGCAATGAGGTCAATACAAGGATTTGAATTAGAATAAAGGGCATCACGCCACGATAAATATCGGTCGTGGTAATGCCTTTTGGCGCAACTCCTTTAAGGTAGAACAAGCTAAATCCAAATGGTGGTGTTAAGAAAGAGGTTTGTAAGTTCATCGCAACCAATATCGCAAACCATGTCATATTGATCCCTAACAGTTCAGCGACTGGCGATAAAATCGGCACAATGATGAAACAGATTTCAACAAAGTCGATGAAAAAGCCTAAAACTAAAATCACCAACATGGTAATGATTAAGAAGCCCCACTTCTCTCCTGGTACGGCGAGCATCCACTCTTCAACTAATAAATCACCGCCAGTATAGGTAAATGCCATAGAAAACGCGGTTGCTCCCAGCAAAATAGTAAAAACCATCGCCGTCACTTTAACAGTCTCTTTGGCCGCGTCATAAAGCATAACAACACTGAATTGGCGATAGATTAACGCGAGCACTATCGCTCCGGCCCCGCCAAGTGCTGCCGATTCAGTCGGTGTCGCAACGCCGGCAAAAATGGAACCTAAAACCACCACAATTAAAGTCAGTGGAGGGATCACCGCTTTCAAGGCTTGAATGACCTCTTGACGACGAGTGATGGCGTCATCTCGTTTTATGGGCTGCGCCGCTTGTGGGTTCAATTTGGCATAAATCAGAATATAGGTAATGTATGCCCCCACCAGCACCAATCCCGGTATTAATGCCGCCTGAAATAAGTCACCAACCGGTACCCCAAGTACATCACCAAGTAAAATCAGGACAATTGAGGGTGGAATAATCTGGCCCAACGTACCAGAAGCACAAATGGTGCCGCAGGCTAGCCCCTTGTCGTAACGATATTTAAGCATCACAGGCAGCGAAATAAGCCCCATCGCGACAACCGAGGCCCCTACTACACCGGTTGATGCGGCGAGAAGTGCTCCCACTAATACCGTTGATATGGCAATCCCCCCCTGAACGCCACCAAATAGGCGTCCCATGGACTCCAAAAGCTGCTCAGCCAATTTGGTTTTTTGCAATACCAAACCCATAAAGACAAAAAGTGGCACTGCCATCAATACCGTATTTTCCATTATCGACTGAATGCGGTATGGCATAAACGCAAACATCTCAGGCCCTTCAGCCCAAACGCCAAAAATTAATGCGATACCACCAAAAGTAAAAGCGACAGGAAAGCCGAGTAACAGGGCAAATAAGGCCACAAAAAACATCACGATACCAATCATCGCAGCACCTCTTTAACGGGAGTTAGAATGATCAGACATCAAATGAGGATGAATGATTTTATTCAAGGAATGAAGAATGAGCCCAATGCCACTAAGGGCCATTAAGGCAAAAGAAATTGGGATTAGGGCTTTAATGATCCAGCGATACGGTAAGCCACCAGGGTCACCAGACGTTTCGCCGAGACTGTAACTCTCTTTTGCAAAATCAATCCCATACCAGGCAACGAGAACGCAAAAAGGAATCAGTAGAGTCAACGTACCAAGTAGATCAATCACCGATTGCGTTCTGTACGAAAGGCGTTCATAAAAAATATCGACGCGGACGTGTCCACTCGCTTTGATGGCATAAGGGACACCCAATAGAAATACCGCAGAAAATAAATGCCATTCAAGCTCTTGGAATGCGATGGAAACATCATTGAAAACGTATCGCATGACCACGTCATAAACGACGTTCACCACCAGCAAAAGAAATAGCACGCTTGAAATGACACCTAAACCGTCACCCAACCGATTGAACAGGCGCTCGATGTAAATCAAACGACGCATGAGCTGCTCCTTTTAAATCATTAACAGGCCATCGAGCAAAACGAGTTTGCTCGATGGCTAGGTTAGCTTTATTTCGCTTGACTGTTTAAGTACGCGCGGTGAGAGATATCTGTCCATGAACGAACTTGCTGCAAGTATTGTGCTTGAGATTGCTGAATTTCTTTGGCTAGAGGGTCTTGAGCGGCGTGCTCAGCCAACAATTTGGCATTAGCATCTCGCATCGCTTGCATCACTTGGGGTGGAAAGTCCTTAACCTGAACATCCGGATACTCAGACTTTATTGATGACCAATTTTTACCGCTTTCATGGGTTGCTTGGGTATACATATCGTAGGCAGCGGTGCGCATGGCGACACGAAGAATTTCACGTAAATCTTCCGGTAAACGCTGCCATACTCGCTTATTGACTAAGAACTGAAGCTCAGATCCTGGCTCGTGCCATCCGGTATAGTAATAAGGCGCGATTTTATGAAAACCCATCCGTAAATCAAGTGATGGCCCCACCCACTCAAGTGCATCAATCGTTCTACGCTCAAGCGCGGTATACAACTCCCCTGGCGCAATGTTGGTAGGCTTTGCTCCCAGTTCGGCCAATACTTCACCAGCAAATCCTGGAATCCGCATCTTCAAACCTTGAAGGTCCTCGACACTGTTGATCTCTTTTTGAAACCATCCCCCCATCTGAATATCGGTGTTGCCCCCTGGGAAAGACAGTAAATTATGTGGCGAATAGACTTTTTCCATCAGCGCCATACCGCCGCCATGATAGAACCATGCGTATTGCTCAGCAGGCGTCATACCGAAAGGCATTGAGGTAAAATACAGAGTGTTTGGCACTTTTCCTTTCCAATAGTACGATCCTGAATGACCGAGGTCGTACTGACCGGATTTCACCATATCAAAAACTCCTAGCGGAGCTTTGTGTTTATTGGCCGAATCAATGCGAATTTGCAAGCGTCCGTTAGACATTTTTTCCGCCATCGCGGCCATATTTTTGGTCGCATCACCAAAGACAGGAAAGTTCGGGCCCCACGTTTCAGCTAACTTTAAACGGTATACTTTTTCCGCCGCGGTAACCGATGTTGCCATCACAGAGAGTACGGCAACCAGTGCGGTACTTTTGAGTACTCTTTTAAAACTGGATTGTATCAAGTTCATGTTCGTCATCCTTAAGTGTTGTTATCTCGTTCAATAACAGAAATGTCACTTAAACATGAACCATTTACACGCCAACGCCCATCGTTAAGAACACGCATAAGCCGTAACACGCTAATGCGCCAAACGCTAAAGCGAGTACGTACTAATACGTAGGTAATAGACTATTTTTTAAAATCACTCTTGAAAATAAAGGGGGGAAAGTGAAGCTCATTACCGAACATGGGACGCGATACGTACGTAGTGACACCCTGAACTTATCCATGAGTTTGTAAATAAATTGTGATGAACAGCAGGTTCTGCTGTTGGAAAGGCAAAGAAAAAGCCTTAACGTTGTTCGCTAAGGCTTTTTCTCGAAGGGCTTGATCGCTGTGATTATTTCGCTTTATAAATAACCTTGTTACCCGCGATTTGCTCTTTAACGACAAGATTGTCTTCAAGCAGTTTTTTCAGTGCACCTGTTGCCCATGCAGCCGCTTTGCCGTCTTCTTGGCCTGCAGCTAAGCCGATACCTTTCGGGTTGATACCTTCAGGATTCGCAACCACGATATCCAAAACTTGTTGCTGTTTCGGTGTCAGTTCTGGATTTGCAGCCGCTTTAGGCGCTGCTACTTTTTCAGCCGCGGGAGCTTTAGGGGCTACTTTCTTTTCAACAACCGGCTTAGGAGCCTTGTTGGATGCTACAAGGTTGGCGACTGTCGCTTTAACTTGTTTTTTCAGCTTCAGCTGCACGTTACGCTTATGAGCAAGTCTCATCGAGTATTTCTCCATCTCACTGTCATTGGTACAGTGTTGAAAATTTGAAGCGCGTTTTATACCAAAAAAATGCGCCCTTTTGTAGGGTAATTAAAGAATAGTGAGGCAAAAATACGCTCAACACCCAGCAACGATTATAATTTATTCAGTCGATACTGTGATCGAGCCTATAAATATTCAACATATAACTGAGTGGTCTCCTAGTTATCACCCTACGCTGACAAAATAGGTTTACTCGCATGCAAACCATCCACATCGTTAACCAACCATTCCAATTAGACAGTCCAATTAAAAAGTGGATACTTGTCCTTATTGCGACCGGATTCCTCTCTTTGATAATGTTTGCGCCCGGTTTTAAACTTGCGCTACTGATCGCTGGCGCGATTGCTCTAGGTTGTGGCTGCACCTATCTACTGTTACTTAAAGCAACCGTGAAGTACACCTTGACTGCCACTCATTTTCAGCAGCATCTATTCCACGGTGGATGGGTAGTGAAATGGAGCGATATCATCGACATAGGTGTGTGCCAGTATCAACACCAAGGCTGGCATCACCCCTTGCCTTGGATAGGCATCAAACTTAAACGCTATTCGCCCTATCTTGATAGCATTTGTCCGCGTATCGCATCACAAATTCTGCTCGATCAACGTTCGCTACTGTTTCTTGGCTTACGACAGCACAACCAACATAAATTTTTTGAGGACCGAGTTCTCGATACCGAAGTGTTCATCGCTGATAACGGCCGTCAATATAAGGGATTATTGGCTATGCTTGCCAATAGAATGGGCTACCAGCGAAATAACTACGGCTACGATGTGTTTATTTCAGCCAGTGATTTAGATAGACCCATAGACGAGTTCGTTGGCCTGCTGCGCCGATACCTCGCAGCAGCAGACCAAGAGAGGAATGGTTAGTAAAGTGGCATTTCGTCGGCAACAAACGGATTACTGGCTCGCTCACGACCAAATGTGGATTCTGGCCCATGTCCTGGAACAAACCGTACATCATTGCCAAGAGGCCAAAGCTTGTTCTTAATTGACGCAATCAAGGTATTGAAGTCACCTTGAGGGAAGTCAGTGCGTCCTATGCTACCGTTAAATAAGACATCCCCCACAAAAGCAAGTTTCGCCGATTCACTGTACAAGATAACGTGTCCAGGCGTGTGACCCGGCGTATGAAAAACATCAAGCACTTGATGACCAAATTCAATTTTGTCCCCTTCCTCAAGCCATTGTGTCGGCTCAAATGCCGTAGTCAGAGGAAAGCCAAACATCTGGCTTTGTCCTTCCAGCCCTTCTAACCAGAAACTGTCATCTTTATGCGGGCCAATAATATCAATATCACCGAGTTGTTGCGCCAAAGGCTCAGTGCCTCCAACATGATCAAGATGACCATGAGTTAACACCAGTTTATCGACGTTGACACCCAGTTCACTGATCAATGCCGCTAACTGCTTCACGTCACCACCCGGATCAATCACAATGCCCTGCATCGTTTCGTCACACCAGACGATAGAGCAGTTTTGAGAAAAAGACGTCACCGGAACAACTTGATATTGCAAAGACATGTTTCAAACCTTGTTAAGTTCATCATCGTAAAACTATGACATTGTCATCGCGGTTTGACAACATTAGCTCCAATAACGCACAGGGCCTGTATCTATGTGTACAAAGTTACTTTTCGGATAATACCCGACACCACCGGCTTTAAGACTTCGAGCAGCATCGCGCACGCGCCTTAAACTGACACCATGTAAACGAAAGTCAATCGCTTGCCCCGTCATATGATAGCTTTTCTTGGCCACACCTGAAGATCGATTGCGCAATTGCTCATTGGTCGCTGGAGAACGGTACCCGGAGATAATTTGTACTTCCGCATCCGTTCCCAGAACTTTTTGAATCCGTGCGATGTGGTCGAAAAGGCGCTTATCCATTGAAAAAACTTCATTTCTTCTAAAATCACGGCACAAATGATTCAGTTTATGTAATTCATCACGCACGTATTTTTGCCCATCAAAATAGCAAGTTTCTAAGCTTTCTCCAGTATGGAGATTGTTTAATGCTAAAGTTCTAGGTTTTGTCGCTGGAGAGGCGATAGCAAGGGATGGACAAGTAGATAAAATCGCTCCTGCACCAGCAAACTTGAGAAAGTTCCTACGAGATAACTTCACAATATCTTACCTTCATAACAATAATTGAATCAAAGCGTCAAAAAAGACACTGCCTAACTTAGTTATGAAGTACAAATGCATATTTCATGCTAACTGGCGATAAAAAAAATAATCCCCAAGCTTAATGTTTGATTCGCTTGGGGATTAATTTGAATTTCTCTTAATCAAAAAGTTTGTAAAAATTTAACCTTTGCCGTATTTCGTTCTATCAAAGCGGTAAATATCATCCCGGTAGTGGACAAGCCCTGCCTCGTACCATGCCGTTTGATAAATAATATGAACCGGAATCCGCTGCTTAAGAGGAATCGATTGATTGGATGCGCCCTTATGATCCACCACACTACTCGACGCATTCATGCCTTGGTTCTGAAGTAATAGCGAAGCAAACTGATCGGCATTTTCAACCCGAATACAACCCGAACTGTAAGCCCGGCTTTGACGATTAAACAAATATTTACTAGGCGTGTCGTGGAGGTATATTGCACGTCTATTCGGTGTATTGAACTTATACAAGCCCAGTGCGTTACCATAACCAGAGCGTTGACGTAATTTGTATGGGAACGTTTTCGGCGTCATTGCGCTCCAATCAATGGTATTTGGGTCGATGGTTTCTTTAGCTCCCCAAGACGGAATAATTTCAATATTATGATTGGTCAGATAATTGACGTCTTGCTTCACCTTAGGAAGAATATCCTTAACCATAATCGTCCACGGCACATTCCACGTAGGGTTAAGGATCAATGAGTCGAGTTTAATCGACATGACTGGTGTTTGCCGGGTTGCTCGCCCAACCACGACTTTGGATTCAAATTGTTCTTTACCTAAATACCAATATTTTAAGTCGTAGCTTGGAACGTTAACCAGAATGAGAGCATCACGCTGCGATGGCCACATCCTGACACGTTCCGCGTTAATCGCCAACATATCCAAACGCTGTTCAGCACTCATGTTCAGCCATTTAAGCGTTGCTGGACCAATAACGCCATCTGGCGTCAGCCCATGCATACGTTGAAATTGCATCACGGCAGGTGTCAACGATGAATCATACCAACCGATCCCCTGACGAACTCGGCTGATATCAATATCAAGCATCGCAAGACGTTCAATCAATCGCTGACGCTGTTCCAAACGGTCCCCCACTCGTCTCGAACCTTTTTGTCGATAACGAGGGAGTTGGCTATTTGCGTATTTCACAAGGTGCAGATAGGTATTCACCAGTTGGTCATACTCTTGCGAATCTGGTGTATACATTTCAATTAACGCGGCAAGATGTTGTTGCTCGATGGCGGTTTGAACAAACTCGATGGTTTTTGCGGTTGGCAACGGAAGCTTATCGGTAAGCTTTTTATCGAAATACCAATCTTGCCCGAGCTTTGGCGCATTTTCAGCGTAGCTTAAATAGGACAACAGCGCATCCGTCGCCAAGAGATCATATTCATACCAACGATTGTTACTGCGATAATAACGCAAGTAACGTAGCTGATTAGAAAACAAAGCGCTAAATCCAGCACGATCGAGGATTTCCAACTGAAATTCGAGTTTACTGCTCTGCTGTAAATCGAACCAAATCAACTGTTCATCATTGCGCTGATAGATATTTTCTAGAAGGTACGGGTATTGAATCAGCTCGTTGATTTTAGAGTCTGGGGCCGTCCACCCGAGCTGTTCAAAATAGGGAGTTGCCCATGTCTTGACTGGCAAGCAAAGTACGAACAACAACAAACACTTAACGCTACGCATTACTCACTCCAATAATCCGAACTCTGTAAAGTATGGCAAACATTTATGGATAGAGTAAAACTTGTTTTTAAGACTATTCAATGAATTGCAGACCAATGATTATCCCAAGGTATATTTGAGTTAATTTGCCGCTTGCCGCCCGGTTGTGACTGGAAGATCACCTTGCCAGAACCGGAACTGACTCGAAACTCTCGTCCGTTTGTCACTACACCAGACGCATCGGGTAGCGGCAAAAGCTCAACTAACTCACCACTGTGTTTCGACCAAATCCCGTAGCAATTACCGCGAGGAGATGTCGCTAAAATCCAATCATTGGTAGCAGCAATACTGGCAATGTAATGGTTAAAGCGAGCCCATTGCTCAGGCTCGGCGTGAAGTGGAATCATAGGTTGCCCACGCTGGTGCATGGCAAGTAATGAAGGATAAGCCTCTGGTTTTCCTCGGTATTGCTGACCACATAACACTGTTTTATTGCCATCATGCGCTAAATGACGGATGCTCAGATGATGATCTGCTAAACCAACTTGGTCAAGTAACTCTCCCTCTGGACTAAGATAAGTTAGACTTGGCTCCATGGTTGATAAATTTAATGGTGTACGTCCATCTGTATGTACACCGCCAACGCCAACCACCAATGTCCCATCTTGCATGATAATCACTTCATGGGGACCAATCCCAAACCCAGTCAATTCATCGACTTTCTGATACTGGTTTCGTGCATCATAAACACCAATAATGCCGCGACTTGTTGCTCTTTCTCCTTCGGTCGCATACAACCAATGCCCATCATTGGAATACACGCCGTGGCCATAAAAATGACGGCGGTTAGAGGCTTTAATGGTCTGTACTAAAGTGCCTTTGGTGTAGTCAAACACCATCAAGAATTCTCCAGGGCGGCGAGCAAACGCGGCGGCATGTCCTAATTGAGGAGCGATCGCAACACCATGGCCTCGAGCCGGCAGAGGTAAACGATAAATTGGCTGGCCAAATTCATCAGCGATTGTTACTTGAAAATCATCTCGCCCGTGGATTGAACAACCAATCAACCCAGGTTCGCGCAGCGCTCTGTTCGAGGCACACCCAAACGGAAGCACTGGCGCCGCCATTCCTAATAAGGCGGCTTTGAGCAAATTACGTCGAGTTTTATCAGTCACCATCAGTTGCATTAAATCCTATAACCACTTCCAGTTCGACAGCCACTTCTTGATGAATAAGATACTTCAGCTGCTCCAGTTTATTGTATTGAGCGAGAACTTGCTGATAACCCTGCTTAGTGGCTAATAGATCAAACAGACTCTCCTGCGTTGGCCAAGTTTCTATCGTCGCGCGGAGTTGGTTTTTTACTCTATCAGCAAGGTCACTACGTCCTCTCTCCCGAAGTAAACTATCCAAACCACCACGTTGCGCTAAATAAAGTTGCTCAATAGCCTGCAAATTTGCTTTTAAGTTCAACATCGAACTTTTTGAGCGCCAAGATTCGGCAAAGTAAGGTCTTGGATGACCAATATTGCCAAGTGGCCGAGTCAATTTACTCATACTGAATTCGAGTTGGTTAGAGAGCAGTGCGATATATTCCGCATACCAAGACGCTTTATCCAGCGTTATCCAGGGGTTTTTCTGCCAAGCACTGGCTATGATCTGCGCTTTATTTAGTAAATTCTGAGCAACTGCCTCACCGAGTTGGCAAGCTTGCGGATCACTATGAAGTTGCACTTGCGGCTCATAAAGCAGCCATTCAAGTGCCCCCAATCCTTGCACCGTCACACTTTGAGTGGCAAGTTGATTAACAGTTGGCACCGTTGACTGCTTGAGTAACGCTGACATTTTAAGGCCAGTGGTGTTCTTTTTATCTGGCCAAAATTGAATATTCCAGCTTTGCTCTAATGCGTTTAAAGGCCCACGCTCCTGTCCTTGAAGCGCCATCCAACTTGCCATCGTCATTTGCCATTGCGTTTTGAGGTGTTGGGCTCCTTGCTCACTCGGTGACTGACAATAGAGTTCAAACTGCTGATTTAACTGTTCAGCTTGTTGATAAAGTGAACGGGCAAATTCAAATTCCACTTCATAGACCGCTTGGCTTAAATGCGATGTTGTTTGCATTTCAAATGGCGATTGCTGTGGTGAAGACTGACATCCCAACACACCCATCACCAATAAACTCACGGTAAATTTCAACCTTGACATAGTGCTTCCCTATAAAGAATTTAAAAACGCGATAAGAGCTTCACGCTGTTGAGCATTAAAATGGAGTACCGCTTGTTGTGCCTCACGAGCTTCTCCTCCATGCCAAACAATCGCTTCCATTAGATTACGCGCTCGACCATCATGAAGAAAGTAGCTGTGGCCATTGACTTCATTGGTGTAACCTAATCCCCATAATGGTGGCGTACGCCACTCTCGTCCTGAGGCTAAAAACTCACTTCGATGATCGGCAAGTCCATCTCCCATATCATGAAGTAATAAATCACTGTAAGGACTGATTGTCTGTTGCGACAAACTGGGTAAATCATCGCGAATGCCGGTTTGAACTGATGGCTTATGGCAGCCATCACATCCGGCTGTCGAAAATAGCTTTTGCCCCTGCTGAACCAGAGGTTGGTTAGAATTCCGTCGAGCTGGTACCCCTAAGTGCTGGCTATAAAACTCAACAAATTTGAGGATTTTGTCACTGACTTCAGGTACTCCCCCATTCGGCATTTGCTGGCAAACCGTCTGAACTGGCATGCAATTCTCTGATGGGAAAAGACGGCTGGTTAAACCGATATCGCCATTAAACGCCGCCGCATTCTGCTGCATGAGACTCGGTTGTCCCGCTTTCCAACCAAAGCGTCCAATGACCGTCGCTTGCTTTTCAATATCCCAAACACGGTTAACACGACCTGATATTCCATCGCCATCAATGTCATCAGGGTCCTGCCATTTAAGGAGTGTTTGATTAGGAATACTCTCTAATAAACCAAGACCTATCATGGGAGGGGCAATCCGCGCAGAAAGTTGAACATTATCCGCCATTGGACCATATCCCAACGCTTTTATTGACACTTCAGGCTTTCGTAATTCAATGACACTTCCATCAGCAAAGCGTCGATGCTCATATTGATACGTGATGGCTATCTGCCCTTCAGGCTTGCGATCAGCAAGCGCAAAATCCTGCAATTGATCGCCGTAGGTTGGCTCAGGGATGACGCCATAGCGAATTAAATCACGTTGTTGCTGAGCACTCATTGCGGGTACACTCAGCCGAACTAACATAGAGACAGCGTTGTTATCTGATGTCTCCGGAGGATGACCGCGCCCGTCTTTAATATGGCAGTTTTGACAACCGTTGGTATTGAATAATGGCCCTAAGCCATCTCGAGCATCGGTTGTTGAAGGTGCTTTGACCCAAGGGTTTCGAAAAAAACTATTACCAACGCTAAAATCAAGCTGCTTCATCATTGGCAGGTTATTCGCGGGAAGCGAAAAGGCATTCCCACCGGTTTGAGCAACCGTCGTATCGCCGCCCGATTTGACTTGATATGCCGATGCATCAACACTAGAAAAAAAAGAGGTGCCCAACATAATGGACACGACAAACGCTCGCATGACTATTTACTCACAACATCGCGAATTGCGACTTCAGTAAAGGACAAAAAGGGCTCAATGAGCCCTTCTTTTCATTGGTTTCAATCGCCGTTCACTTAGAATTCGTGATCCGCGGAATCTGGGTTCAAGCTGGTAATCCCAACTAAATTCGCCACTTTTTCAATACTGCCCGTTTGAGCGACGAGCGACATAATCGTGTCATTCACCAATGCATTGCCTTGGGGATTATTTGCCGCGATTAATTGGTCAAAATGCTGGTTATTCTCCTCAGCCGACTCAACAAGCTTATGCACCTGAGCTCGAGTGATATCAAATTGTTTCTGAACGTTCTCGGCCGCTTGAGCGTCTTTTTGAGCGGCCAGGTCATAGAGACTTGGACCAGAAATTAAACTGCCGTCTGTGCGCTTGTACAGCCCCGTAAATACGTTATAGATCCCTTGTTCGTTATAGTAGTGGGAATTATGGGTGTTATCAGAGAAACAATCATGCTCGTCTTCTGTCGAGTTCGCCTCTAGAGCAACCTTCATGCGTTCACCCGCTAACTCCCCCAGAGACAATGATCCCATACCAAACAACATTTTTCGCAGGCCATTTTGCGCTGAATCGGCCAATAGCTCTTGACGGTAATTCCCTGTGACTTGCGGAGACCACTGCTTTTCCATCCACTCAAGATCTTGCACCAAAAGATCGGCAGTTGCTTGTAGGTAGGCCGCGCGGCGATCACAATGCCCATTGGTACAATTTTCACCTTGAGCATAATCCGTATAAGGGCGTTCGCCTGCGCCAGGGTTCACCCCGTTTAAATCTTGTCCCCATAACAAAAACTCAATGGCATGGTAACCTGACGCAACGTTTGCTTCAGAACCGCCAAGTTCGTTCAAATCAGCGATAAGTTGGGGAGTAATATTCTCAACATCGACTGTTGACGCCCCGATCGTTAGCTGGGTCTTGGCCACAATATTGGCTTTGGCACCCTCATTACCTAACTCGTACTGATAGTCATCAGCAACGTAGTCAATCAAGCCTTCGTCCAGCGGCCATGCATTTAATTGCCCTTCCCAATCGTCGACAACTCCGTTACCGAAGCGAAACACTTCCGATTGTTGATAAGGTACGCGAGCGGCTATCCACGCTTGCTTGACTTCAGTCAGTTTGGCTTGTGATGGAGAAGCAATGAAAGATTGGATCTTGCTGTCTAATGTTTTTGCTGTGGTCAATGCATCTGCGTAAACGGCATGAGCGACATCAGCATAATGCGTGACAACTTGTTGAGGCGTAACATTCGCAGCCACTGCGCTGCCAGCCATCAGTGGCAGAGAAGCAGCCACAACTTGAGCAAGAAGGGATTGAGTCTTCATGAAAGGTCTTCCTTGTTGAAACTGAGTTTATTAGTATGATAGTGAAAATTATTATCATTTGAGTTTAGGCGAATAATACAAATTCGCTACTCTTTTTCAACAAAGGAAAGCAAAAAGCCCCATAAAATGAGGCTTCTATCAACAATACTGTTAATTTATAGCTTTAAGGTGTGTTTTCCGTGAGAAATTTTTGCTTTTAGATAGTTTTCATTACCATCTTTGAGATGAGCAGCCGTATTGACGACATCAACAATCTCAATACCGTTCTCTTGCAAATCTTTCACTTTCTTAGGGTTATTGGTCACTAAGCGAATTTTTTTGACGTTCAAAGCTTGTAGCATTTGCGCCGCTTCAGTGAACTCTCTTAAGTCATCACCAAAACCGAGGTGATTATTGGCTTGATAGGTATCCATTCCTTGGCTTTGCAGCTCATACGCATCAATTTTATTGTATAGCCCGATGCCACGACCTTCTTGACGCAAATAAAGAATGATTCCGCCAAGTTCGCCCATACGCTCGATGGTTTCCTCTAACTGCTCACCACAGTCACAGCGAGATGAATGAAACACATCCCCTGTTAAGCATTCTGAATGCATGCGCACTAATGGCACGTCTATCGTCGAATCTGCATGTTTAAAAATGATGGCTACATGTTCTTTGTCGGTTTTAAGGCCATTAAATGAGAGAATTTCCGCCTCAATGTTGCTTTTCGCTCCGACTTTAAAGTCAACTCTGGCTCTTACTTCCGCCATATTTACACTCACTTGAAATCTATAGGTAATTGTTGTTCTTGTTATCTAACTGAACGCCCTGTAACTATGGGGATCAATACTCCGAAAATCAATATCTCGATCACATTGTTATAATATAACAATTTATTCTTTAGGCAATAAAAAAACCCCGATACGTTTGAGATATCGAGGTTTTCCCAGTAACTACTGGTGTGAAACTTAGTGACTCAAGCAGCAAAAAATTTTTCGTTTCAATGCGACTGCTTTTTCTTCCACATACACAATTCCACCCAAATGTGTTCAAGTTCACGGATTTCTTCTTCCGTGAGCACCGATAACGTTGGTTGTGAATGCGGCAACGTGTAGGCTTGCAATGAACTTATTTGCGCATAAAAGTCTTTTTTTAGCTGTGTCACTATCGATTCCACTGACATACCCTAAGTCAACCGTTACAATGAGTAATTAATATTATTTATTACAAATAATACTAGATTACATTTTTGATGTTTGACAAATAATATTTTATGGAATGTTTATCACATTAAATATTTACTGCTCTTTGCCTACTTAATCAACATATAAAGTCTGTCGCCGTGTTTGTTAATCCTAACATCAACAACGGGTGTGATCTTAATTCATCAACGTTCAATCTCCCGTCTATATCCGATTAAAATATACTCAGGATAAACTCACGACCTGCCGAGAGAGTATTCACAACCCCTTCTAAAAATTTACTGATTGTCAACATAGGCACTCAGTTTAACACTATTAAAAGGATCAAATGGAATAGTATGTTGCTTTAGGTGGATCTTTAGAAAATAAAAAAGCAGCCTTAGCTGCCTTTATTTTAATTATTCGCGAAAACCAATTTTTACCTGACCGTGAGAATCAAACCATAATGCTTCTTTCCGGCGTCGTCCGATCAATATTGGACCGTCATCATAGAAGAGGAAATTCTTCCAATATTTTTTAAATATCGACCATTTTGTCTCAATCACATTATATTTCTCATAACAGAAATAAACAGTCACATCGTCTTGCCATTGAATCGCATCCATCACTGCTTGAGGTAAGCTTGGCTCATCGGATTCCCACTCACTCATCCAGTCGACACTGAGTGGCCAATTACGCTCTTTGGCTGGCCAGTCTGATGAACTTAGTCTTTCTGAATCAGGGCTTTGTGCACTAATTTGTTCTTTCCAGAGCTGCGCACTACGTGCTTGATCCATCGGCTTTATCAATACCCAGTCTTGCTCAGGAACTGGCATTGACGGGTGAGTAAAAATCCATTTTCTTTGGTATTGTTCCAAAGGTAAATAAGACATTCAGTCTCCTTAATTTGCTCTTAACCAGCCGTTTTCTACCGCTTGGTCAATCATCTTCTTCGCATATTGCCATAGGGCTTCAGAGCCCAATTCAATCTTGTTATTCATCGTCATTACTTGATGACGAGAAATACCATGCTCTTGCCAACTCTGCCCTTGATTATTGAAATTCAGTAACATCGGGATCAATCGATCCAACGCTTTGGCAAATTGTGCATCAGCGCTTTGTGCCTGTTCAAATTCAAACCACAACGCTTTCAATTCACGAGCTTGATCATCGGGCAATAAGCCAAACAATCGCTCGGCAGCAAGAGACTCTTTCTCAGATTGCTGCTCGGTCGCCACCGTGTCATATAAAAACGTATCGCCAGCATCGATTTCTACTACATCGTGAATCAAGAGCATTTTGACTACACGGCTAATCTCTACTGGCTCATTAGCGTGCTCTTCAAGCAATAAGGCCATTACGGCAACATGCCAACTATGTTCGGCACTATTTTCCGCACGGCCTTGTGCCTCTTTTACTCGCGTACGACGCAAAATCGACTTTAATTTATCGAGCTCTAAAACCAGTTGTATCTGCTTGCTCAAGCGCTCCATTATTACTTTTCTTTAATCCATTCAGGGTTCGTCAACGAAGTTAATATATGATCTTCCCATTGATCATCGATCAACAAATAGTTTTTGGCGATTCCCTCTTTTTGAAAACCATTGCGTTCGAGCACTGCCGCACTTTTCGCATTCTTTGGCATATAGGCTGCCATTAAGCGATGCATATTTTGCACTTTGAACATATAGTTAACAGCCATCGACAACGCCTGTGTCATAATTCCTCGGCCTTGGGCTTTTTCACCTAGTGAATAACCCACATTACATGCATAAAATGGAAAGCGACTTAGGTTACTAAAAGAGATGGTTCCGAGCATTTTTCGAGTTTGCTTTTCCTGAATAATTAAATAATACCCTAAGCCCATTTTATGCAGTTCACTCAGCTTAATTAAACGCTGCGTCCAACCATCCACACGATAAAAAGCGGGTTCTCTTTTCGGTTCCCACGGTTTTAAAAAATCTCGATTTTCATTGAAATAATCAACAATCATAGCCGCATCAGTAACCTCTGCTGTGCGTACAATGATCTGTTCATTGTGTTCGTAGACTTGAGTAGGTGTACTTAATCTTTGCATTATTTTTTTCTTATTCCATATTCACGCAATTTATTGGCTATCGAGGTATGAGAAACATTCAGTCTCTTGGCCAATTTTCGGCTCGAAGGAAAAGATTGATATAAGCGCTCAAGTACTTGAGATTCATATTCCTTCATTATCTCATCCAATGGACCTTCAAGATTGAGGTTCGCTCCAATTCCGCTACCACTATCCACTTGAGGCAGGTGGAACAGATCAGCACTCAACACATTCCCTTCTAATTCCGTCAACGCACGCAATACCATGTTATCTAATTGGCGCATATTGCCAGGCCAACTGTAACTGCTCAATTGGTCAAGCAAGTTATCATCCAATACTGGTTTTTGAATTCCTAGCTGTTTCATATACTTACCGATAAACAGCTCAAGCAATGGACCAATATCGTTCAGGCGCTCACGCAGTGGAGGAATGCTCAAAGTCAACACATTGAGACGATAAAATAGATCCTCTCTAAATGACTTGGTTTCCGCGAGCTCAGCGAGGTTATGCCGTGTGGAGGCAATCACTCGCACATCAACATGGATTTCGTGCTCTTCCCCAACTCGGCGAAAAGTCCCATCTTGTAAAAAGCGCAGCAATTTGATCTGCAAATGAGGACTCATTTCACCGATTTCATCGAGAAATACCGTACCACCATCCGCTTGTTCAAAGATGCCTTTTTTACCCTGTTGATTGTTAAACGCACCAGGTGCGTGTCCGAACAATTCTGTCTCTGCGACATCGTCTGGCATTGAGGCGCAACTCAACACCAAAAAAGGATGCGAGCCGCGTACCGAACGATTATGGCAGGCGCGGGCCATCATTTCTTTGCCAGTGCCAGTTTCACCTTGTATCAATAATGGCTGATCAAGGAAGGATAGCTTTTTAGCTTGGCTAATCAGAAGTTTATGACGATTTGATACGCCAACAAAATGTTCGAATCCAAGCGCATTATGCAGAGGTAAAGCATCATCAAAGATATTTTTTTGTTCTGCGGCGCGAATGATCATCACGGTGCTGGCGAGAATGGATTCGGCACTTTCACTCGAGATGTACACAGGCATACACTCAGCAACATAATCCAAACCGTTGATGACGATGTTTTCTCTCTGGCGGGTTATCGGCCCTTCAACCCATTTCGCGAAATTGAACATCGGGATTAGGCTACTAATTTGTTGGCCAAGAACTTCGCTTTCCTCGAGACTCAATAAACTCAGGGCGGCATGGTTTGCCATATCCACCAGCCCTTTGAGGTCAATCGCCAATACAGGGTCGGGAAGATTATTGAGTAGCGAAATCAACTCGGTGTTATGACGCTCCATCGGCATAAAAGGAATACGACGGACATCCTTTACGCCATCAATTCGTCGAATTTCTGCCATGAGCGCACTAAAGGTATCAAAGTCAATATCAGGGCAGTTGAGGTAAATGATGCCAACCACATCAATTTCAATCCCTCGTAAGTCGATATTTTTCGACGCTAGAATATCCAGCAGCTCGCGAGTCAAGCCTAGCCGGTCTTCACAAATCACTTCTAGACGCACAAATAGGTTCCTAGGTTAGGTGTCAGGAAAAGTTGACAGTAGTTTCTATCAAGCGCCAGTAAGCGTCAAGCGAGAGTAAGCGAAGCTGTGTTGTTAAAGTCACTATTTCACGGTAACTGATGTTATTTTCGACACGATTTGTTTACGAATCGCGCTGAGCTTCACTGCCCTTTCCGGTTTCCAAGGAATTGGGCGAAGCAGCCCCATGGCTTTTAACCCTAACCGAGCGGTTAAAATGCCGACCCCGACACCTTGCCCTGCTCGTGCCGATACTTTCCCGGCGAGATCCATCGACATCAAATCCATTCCCGCATCCACCGCTGCTTCACTCACGCCGGCAAACGCCATATTAGCTAACACGTTTTTAAACAGCTTTAACCGCGACCAATAACCCAGTTCGATGCCATACTCTTTGGCTAACTGGTTGATCATCGCCAAGTTACGCCAAGCAACCAATAGCATGTCTGCCAAGGCTAACGGGCTTACGGCAACCAG
The DNA here is from genome assembly GCF_042428525.1 of Vibrio olivae. Taxonomy (NCBI): domain Bacteria; kingdom Pseudomonadati; phylum Pseudomonadota; class Gammaproteobacteria; order Vibrionales; family Vibrionaceae; genus Vibrio; species Vibrio olivae. The sequence continues at coordinate 635,793 of NZ_JBHMEP010000001.1, read as the reverse complement.
TAACGCAGATTCGGTCGCATGCTTAGTGACAATGTCACGGGCGCGTTTGTCTTGTTCACTGACAACCATCGCATCATACATATCCACCACTTCACCATCACTATGCGTGGCGCTAATTGTGTTTATCCAGCGATCATAAGCGGGAGATTCAGGCAGCACACCGCCCTCTTTTGCTAACTGCTGGCAAAAGCTTTTCCCTTTTCCGATGCCATCACTCTGCAATAGCTCTTCGCTTTGTTGCTGGATATCAAAATGATGGCGTAAGGTGTGCAGTTTCCAAAGCTCTTTACCCAACGCACCAACACCAAGAGAAGCCACTGCGGTGATTAACCCTGTCCAACCCAAAGAAAGCCAATCTTGTTGCTGCCATGCTTGGTAGACCGAGGCTACAGCCTGCCAACCGAGTAACCCGGTAAACGCAGTCAGTAATACCGTGCCGATGCGATTTTTATTTTTACTCGGGCGTATGACTTGTTCAATTTGAACGCCATCCTGGTCTAAGGACGGATCTTGAATATCGACAGGTACAAAGCTCGTTTCAGATTCAAATCGCTGCTGGGCCGTTAATTCAACTTCGGGTTCAGACTGGCTTTGTAGCTCTTGCTGATAAACGCGTTTTTTCTTTAAATCACTCATCGCAATTTATCTCCTATCAAATACTCCAGCGCCTTATCTAAACGGATATGGCGCAGTGGATGATCCGCTTCTACGGGCATAGGACGAAAAGACGTATATTCAAATCCATTATTCTGCCAATAGTCTGCCGCAGGCAGTTTTTCTGGGACATCGCCAGGAAACAGCGTTATTGATTCACCTTGTTCACTCACCCCTTGAATCGCTGGGTGAGACTCACCTTGCTGATTAATAAACCCCGCCTGCGTCGCCTGAATCGATGCAATGCTCATACAACTCATATCAATATTTTCATAGGCAGCGGTTTGCCATGCTGGATGAACCATTTGCTTAAGTAGCGAGGTTAAGTGCCCGTGTTGATCAGGCGTCACATGATCTGCCTTAGTCGCAGCAAACAAAATTTTGTCAATTCGCGGTGCAAACAGGCGACGTAACAAACTGCTTTTCCCATACTCGAAGCTGTGCATGATTTGCTCTAAAGCGCCGCGCATATCGGCAAAAGATTCGTGCCCCTCGTTAAGTGGAGTAAGGCAATCAACCAGCACGATTTGGCGATCAAACGTCGAAAAGTGGTGTTTATAAAACGCCTTTACGACTTTTTGTTGATACTGCTTGAATCGCGCCTTTAACATTGCATAGTGGCTATTTTTGGTCGCGTCTTTCCCTTGAAATTGGCAAGGAAAAAATTGCAGCACAGGCGCACCATCAAGTTCACCAGGTAACACAAAGCGCCCTGGTTGAACCCAGTGCAGACCGGCTTGTTTACAGGCATGCAAGTAGTCCGTATATAAACGGGCAATCGAAGCCAACTGCTTTTCATCCGCTTCCGCATTAAGGTCTAATTGAGCAAGCGCTTCCAGCCATGGTTTGGCAAGAGTTTCACGCGTTCCAGACAAAGCTTCAAACTGCGTGTTCGACCAAGTATCGAAATCCATATCAAGTAAAGGCAAGTCCAATAACCATTCGCCCGGGTAGTCAATAATGTCAATATTCAACGTTGACGTTGCACCCAATAAACGCTTCGTTTTGCGTTTTGGTCGATACTTGATCGACAAGCGAATTTCGCTTACGTCACGTGTTGGTTCAGGCCACATTGGCGGCTGCATTTCAAGCTGAGCCATCGCTTGATCATAGCTAAATCGTGGCACCATCATGTTCAGTTGAGGGACGCGCTTAGCGCCCACTAAACGCTTATCACGAGCAGCAGTTAATAAGGGCAAGTTATCATGGGTTGATGTGTGCAACAGTTGATTAACCAAAGAACTGATAAACGCCGTTTTACCAGCTCTTGATAAGCCAGTGACCGCGATTCGTACATGCGAATCTAGTGTGCGGTTGATAAAGTCATTCACTTCTTGGGTAAGATTGACCATGTCGAATTCGATTTCCTCGCAGGTTAAGAATCTAAGGCAATGGACAATGAAATCGCTGATTTCATCCTAAACCGGCAGTTTAGCCATCACAACCTTAATCAAAGATGAATAAAAAAGCCTCTGAAAATCAGAGGCTTTGATTAAGATAATCGAGTTAATCGTCTTCTATCAACTTATAGATCACAAACAAAGTGATTTCTAAGAATATCCATAATATACAAGTCATGGTCACGTATTTGTTATCAAAGACACTGATCCCATGAAGAATTAAGTCATAGCCAACGAATGCCCCTACGACGACCGCAAATATGATCTGCAAAATTTGAATAAAGCGAGGCATGACCTTCTCCTGCAACTGAATTTAATGAGATATAAAACCAAACTAATACCTAAGTATATAGACAAAAAGTGCCGCTTGCGCGGCACTTTTGTCAAAATTTGAGCAATAAAATCAGCACTTTGATGCAATCTTAAATATGTTACGCATCCATTTCAGCAATTTTTACTTTCCAAGTATCCGGACCAATTTGATGAGCATTGGTACCGCGAGCATCCACCGCAACTGTCACCGGCATATCTTCGACTTCAAATTCGTATATCGCTTCCATACCTAGGTCTTCAAATGCCACAACACGCGCTTTTTTGATCGCTTTTGCCACCAAATAGGCTGCGCCACCAACCGCCATCAAGTAAACCGCTTTGTGATTTTTGATGGATTCAACGGTTGCTGGGCCGCGCTCCGCTTTGCCAATCATGCCTAAAATGCCGGTCTTATCAAGCATCATATCGGTAAATTTATCCATACGAGTCGACGTCGTTGGACCTGCAGGGCCAACCACTTCATCGCCGACCGCATCCACAGGGCCAACGTAGTAAATAAACTTACCTTTTAAATCCACACCCTCAGGTAAGCCTTCACCACTATCGAGCATGCTTTGAATACGCTTATGCGCCGCATCACGTCCTGTCAAAATCTTACCTGACAGCAGCACGGTTTCACCCGTTTTCCACTCTTGGACCTCTTCCTTAGTCACACTATCAAGGTTAACACGACGTGTGTTAGCCCCCGCTTCCCAAGTGATGTCTGGCCAATCTTCTAGTTTTGGTGGCGTTAACTCAGCAGGGCCTGTGCCATCCAATGTAAAGTGAATATGGCGCGTCGCAGCGCAGTTGGGAATCAAACACACCGGTTTTGATGCTGCGTGAGTTGGCGCAGTTTTAATTTTGACGTCGACAACCGTGGTTAACCCACCTAAGCCTTGTGCGCCAATACCCAATTTATTCACGCGATTAAAGATATCCAAACGCAGTTCCTCTTCTGCGTTACTCGCGCCTTTTTCAATAAGGTCTTGAATATCGATATCTTCCATCAAGGATTCTTTAGCCAAAACCGCTGCTTTTTCGGCTGTACCGCCAATACCAATCCCAAGCATTCCTGGCGGACACCAACCAGCGCCCATGGTCGGCAAGGTTTTTTCCACCCACTCGGCGATATCATCCGATGGATTGAGCATCACCATTTTACTCTTGTTTTCACTACCACCACCTTTGGCAGCGATTTGAATATCGACTTTGTCTCCCGGCACCATATTGATATGAACCACCGCAGGCGTATTGTCTTTAGTGTTGATTCGCTTGCCTGCTGGGTCCATCAAAATGGAGGCACGTAGCGGGTTGTCTGGATTGGTGTACGCTTGACGTACGCCTTCATCAACCATCTGCTGTACCGTCATATCCGTTGCATCCCACTGCACCCCCATTCCGATATTGACAAAACACGTGACGATACCCGTATCTTGGCAAATTGGTCGATGGCCTTCCGCTGACATTCGAGAGTTGATCAGGATTTGAGCGATAGAGTCTTTCGCCGCTTGGCTTTGCTCGCGATGGTACGCTTTTTCTAGGGCTTGGACGAAATCTAAAGGATGGTAGTAAGAAATGTACTGCAACGCATCAGCAACACTGCTGATGACATCTTGCTTGCGAATAACCGTCATTGCTTGCCTCGTTATTGTTATGCTTCCATTGGTCGGCACATTCTGCAGGCATAATGAAATTTAACAATAATCAACAATGACACTGCCGGGCAGAAGTAGCCGCTTTTATTCTGGTTATGATACTCTTGCTTTCCCAAACACGCCAATGGGCGAACGATTTCTTTGTCACAAATTAAACAAATGAATAACAATAGCCAAAAACCGATTCAAATCAAATCGCTCCAATATCAACGCGATCTTGCTGTCACCACGTTTTCAACCATAGAACACCTCAACTGGGCAATGCTATTACGCTCCGCTTCAAGTGCTCACATCGACAGCCGATTTGATATTTTGGTGGCCAATCCGCTCGCAACACTGGTGACATTTGGTCAGCAAACCACCCTCACCCAAGACGGTCAAACCACAACGTCAACAGAGGACCCGTTCACGCTACTTCAACAAACGCAGGATGCGCTGCTCGGCGATATTGAATTTCATCAATTAGACCTGCCGTTTGTCGGTGGCGCTGTTGGATATTTCGCGTACGATCTGGGGCGCCGAGTGGAGTCGATTCCCGAAATCGCAAGCCACGATATCAACGCCCCCGAGATGGCCATCGGCTTGTATAATTGGGCGCTGATTGTCGACCATCAAGCCTGTACGGCGTATATCGTAGGGCAAGACGTTGAGCAACATGCGCATTGGTTATTCGAACAAGTAGCCACGCCTTGCGCTGAGTTTAAACTCAACTCTGATTGGCAATCGAATATGTCGCCTTGCGCCTACGCCGATAAATTTAACTCAGTACAGCAGTATCTGCATGCCGGAGATTGCTACCAAATCAACCTCGCTCAACGTTTTCGCGCTGAATATCAAGGCAGTGAATGGCAAGCGTATCAAGCACTTGAAGCCCACAATCTCGCTCCCTTTTCAGCGTTTATTCGTTTGGAGGACACCGCAATCATCAGTGTTTCTCCAGAACGTTTCATTCAGTTAAATCAAGACACGATTGAAACTAAACCCATCAAAGGCACACGTCCTCGGTCCACCGATCCTGTGGCAGATAAAGCCAACGCCGACGAACTGGCCAACGCACCCAAAGATCAGGCAGAGAATTTGATGATTGTCGATTTACTGCGTAACGACATTGGGCGTGTGGCAACACCTAGTAGCGTTCAGGTGCCAAAGCTGTTTGATATTGAAAGCTTCCCTGCCGTGCATCACTTGGTCAGTACCATCCGCGCTCAATTAGATACGGGCTATCGCCCAGCGGATCTGCTGCGTGCAGCATTTCCTGGAGGATCCATTACAGGGGCACCTAAAGTGCGCGCGATGGCGATCATTGAAGAATTAGAGCCACATCGGCGCAGCGCTTATTGTGGCAGCATCGGTTACATTAGCCGTCACGGCCACATGGACACCAGTATTACCATTCGAACCTTAGTGGCTCATCAAAATCATCTGTATGCTTGGGCAGGAGGCGGTGTCGTTGCCGACAGCCAATGTGACAGTGAGTATCAGGAAACGCTCGATAAACTGAGCCGTATCTTACCGATTCTTGATCAATATCGATAACTTATGTGAACTCCGCTTGGAGCATTAGCCTCGGTTTTTCGGTAACCCATTCAGTGTTCAAGAATTCATGATTGGCTACCGAATTCACCCCCTGCGCGGCACAGTTTGTCTATGCTTATTAGAAAGTTACTCTATCATGATGATAATTTGTGGCATGATAACCGAATAAGGAGCACATTTTGGAGAGCACCATGACTCGCAGTGATCTGTTACAACAGTTTCAACTTCATCCACCGGTTGCCTATCACCACCATGCAATTGCTCGAGTCTCTCATATCAAACCGCAAGAATTAAGAAAAGCGGCGGTTTTGATAGGGTTTGTTGAGCGAGATAATGGGCTAAATGTCATTTTTACCAAACGCGCTGCACACCTTAAACATCATCCCGGCCAAGTCAGCTTTCCCGGCGGAAAATATGAACCTTATGATGACGATTTATCAAGTACTGCCCTGCGAGAAACACAAGAAGAGTTAGGTATTGGTCACCATCAGGTAACGATATTTGGTCAGTTGCCGGAACTGGCGACGATTAGCCGCTTTACTGTTACCCCCTTTCTGGCCTTTGTCCGTTCAGATTACCAGCCTCATATTGACCACAATGAAGTCGAGCAATTGTTTGAGGTGCCTGCGGATGTCGTGCTCGACCCAGAGCAACTGCATAGCCATCACTTTCGTATTCGCGGTCAACACCATACGGTTTTTGGCTTTAATCATGACCAACATTTTATTTGGGGCATGACGGCGCAAATCATCCAAGCGCTGCAAAAACAGTTCGCCTAGCCATTTGCTATCGCTCGTAGACAAGTCGTCTCGGTAAACGGCAGGTCATTGCAACTAAAGTGATTTTCTTTGGTCAAACTTTCTGCGAACGCGAGGCTAACCCGTGAGTCATTCCTCCGTTTTACGTTACTTTACCTATATTTACACTCAGTTCTCTTTGTCTTGTTCGCCCTACGTTGTATAAACAATACATCAATGATGTGCGCTGTTACGGCGACATCTCGACTTCAGATTACAGACATCATTAAAAAGTAGATTATGAATAAAAAACTTGTGGTGATTACCGTGGCTTGCCTGATTGTGGCAGCAGGAGCCAGTTATTATTTTTTTAAGCCTTCCGAGGTAAAAACCAGTTACGCTTCTGAACCTGTTCATCGTGGGGATATTGAAAATACCGTTCTCGCCAATGGTATGCTTCAAGCGTCTAAATTAGTCAGCGTTGGTGCGCAGGTCTCTGGGCAGATTGACGAGCTTGCCGTGCGGTTAGGTGATGACATTGAGCAAGGCGACCTCGTTGCGCAGATTGACAGCCTAACTCAGCAAAATAGCCTCAAAAACGCACAGGCTTCTCTTGGCAGTTTGCAAGCTCAATATCAAGCAAAACAAGCGCAAATCAAGCAAGCGACCTACGAATACCAGCGTCAAAAAAATATGTTGTCAGCCAAAGCCAGCTCACGCAGTGATTACGAAACGGCAGAAGCTAACTTAGCCATTTATAAGGCGGAGTTAAAACAACTGGATGCTGAAATTGATCAAGCTATTATCAACGTTGATAATGCCAAGCTTGATCTCGGTTACACCACCATTACTGCGCCTATCTCCGGTACCGTGGTTTACACCGCAGTAGCCGAAGGCCAAACGGTTAACTCAAATCAAACCACCCCGACCATCATCGAGATGGCCAATCTGGACGTCATGACGGTAAAAGCGCAAATATCAGAAGCCGACGTTATACATGTTCAGCCGGGGCAAAAAGTGTATTTCACGATTCTTGGTCAACCAAACAAACGTTATGAAGGGACACTCAAAGCGATTGAACCTGGTCCTACTCTGATGGATGGCGACGATAACGACCTTGAAATCAGCGACAGTGATGCCGTGTACTATTACGGGCTGTTTGATGTGCAAAACCCAGATCGGGTTCTTCGAATTGGCATGACCGCGCAAGTATCGATCATTTTAAATCAATCGAAAAACGCACTTTTGGTGCCCGCGCAAATCCTCAAATCCACGCCTAACGGCTATCAAGTTCCGGTGCTCAGCCAAGGCCAAGTTAAATATCGTGACGTCAAAGTTGGGATCAATAACAAGATCCAAGCTGAAATACTCTCTGGGTTGAAAGAAGGTGAGCAGGTTGTGCTTGGAGAAACCACGCCAGGCGGTGGCGGTTCAGGACGCCGCGGCCCAGGTATGAGGTTCTAATCCATGAGTAATGCGTTACTTTCGATTCACAATATTACTCGTACCTTTCCTGCCGGGGACGAAACGTTAACGGTACTCAATAACGTTAGCCTCGACATTCAGCGCGGTGAGATGGTCGCTATTGTCGGGGCGTCTGGCTCAGGTAAATCGACGTTAATGAACATTCTTGGCTGTCTCGACCAGGCCTCGTCAGGCAGTTATTGGATAAACGGTCGGGATACTTCCACCATGAGCGCTTCACAGCTCGCCGAGCTGCGCCGTGAATATTTCGGGTTCATATTTCAACGTTACCACTTACTAGGAGACTTAACCGCGCAGCAAAATGTTGAAGTGCCCGCGGTTTATGCTGGTGAAGAAAAAGGCAAACGTTCACAGCGAGCCCAAGAATTACTCAGCCGACTTGGCCTTGATGAGCGATTGGACCATAAACCCAACCAATTAAGTGGTGGTCAGCAACAACGCGTATCTGTTGCTCGAGCACTCATCAATGGCGGAGATGTGATTCTCGCCGATGAGCCCACTGGCGCACTGGATAGTAAAAGTGGCGAAGAAATGATGACGCTGTTGCAAGAACTGCATCAGCTTGGTCACACCATTATTTTGGTCACTCACGACCTTAAAGTCGCCGAGCATGCCCAGCGAATCATCGAAATTAAAGATGGTGAAATTCTCAGCGACACCATCAACGACAAGCAAGTCACACTCGGCAGTCAAACTCGCCTTGAACACCGCACGCCCAAGCAGACTGGCAAAATTCGCCAAGCGTGGGATAGCTTTGCCGAAGCGTTGAAAATGGCGATGCTGGCGATGTCTAACCATAGGTTGCGAACGTTTTTAACCATGTTGGGCATTATTATTGGTATCGCTTCGGTGGTTTCCGTGGTGGCATTGGGGAATGGCTCACAGCAAGCGATCCTTGCCAGTATCTCGTCAATGGGTACCAACACTATCGACATTATGCCCGGTAAAGGGTTTGGCGACCGCCGCTCAGGCAGAATACGGACCTTGACAGCCAATGATGCTGAAGCGCTGAAAACCCTGCCTTTTGTTGACAGTGTGACACCGTCCGTCAGTACTAGCGCCACGCTGCGAATTTCAAATCAGGCCGTGACTGCCTCAGTAGGTGGTGTGGGACCGGAGTACTTTCGAGTTCGAGGCTATGAACTGGCGCAAGGTCAATATTGGGATAGTGCCAGCGTGGACACACTCGCCCAAGAAGCGGTGATTGACGATAACACTCGCAAGGAGTTGTTTCCCGAAAGTTCTCCGATTGGCAAAGTGATTTTTGCCGGTAAATTGCCCGTGCGTATTATCGGGGTCACCAAGCCAAAGGAAAGCGCATTTGGCAACAGCGATTCTTTGAACTTATGGCTTCCTTACACCACGGTCAGTGGACGTATGGTGGGCCAAAGTTACCTCGATAGGATTTCAGTTCGGGTGAACAACCTAGCACCAAGCGATGCAGCCGAACAGGCGATCATTCGTTTGCTCACCATGCGTCATGGCACTCAGGATTTCTTTACGATCAATACCGATACCATCCAGCAAAATATTAAGAAAACTACGTCAACGATGACCTTACTCGTGTCGATGATTGCTGTTATATCCCTCATTGTTGGCGGGATTGGTGTCATGAATATTATGCTGGTCTCCGTCACTGAGCGCACACGTGAAATTGGCGTTCGCATGGCGGTCGGCGCTCGAAAATCCGATATTCTGCGCCAGTTTTTAATCGAAGCCGTTTTAGTGTGCTTATGTGGCGGTGTCATTGGTATCGGGCTGTCTTATGCCATTGGTGCCATTTTCGCCAGCACTGGCGGAAGCTTTAATATGATTTACTCAACAACATCAATATTGTCGGCTTTCATCTGTTCGACCTTAATTGGCATTGTGTTCGGGTTTATTCCGGCGCGCAATGCTGCGCAGTTAAACCCTGTTGATGCCCTAGCCAGAGAATAAGACGACACGTGATGACCATGAAAAAAACACATATCGCGACGTTACTTGTCGCCACTGTATTGACGACAGGCTGCGTTATGCGCTCAGAATATCAAGCGCCAGAGCTTGATATGCCCGATACCTGGAATCAATCCACCAGCACTCATTCTGTATCGATTGACCAGTGGTGGACTCAATTTAACGATCCGGTACTGAATCAAATTATTCAGCAAGTTCTGGCCAAGAATAATGATTTAGCGATAGCCACCCTCACGCTTCGCCAAGCCAGGTTACAAGCAGATTTAGGCCGAGATGATTTTTACCCAGACACCAGCTTGAGTGGTTCGGGAACGCGCTCAAAATCCTTAGACAGCGGACAATCATCCACCAGCTATAATGCAAGTTTAGGCGTCAGCTACGAGCTGGATTTGTGGGGCAGAGTATCGGCGTATGCTGACCAAACAAAATGGACAGCAATGGCCACGGAACAAGACCGAGAAGCAACCGCACAAAGCTTGGTCGCCACCACCGCGACACTTTATTGGCAAATCGGCTATTTGCACGACCGGCTCGCTCTGGGCGAAGAGAACATTCGCGCCGCACAAGAAACACTCAACATGAGTGAAAACCAATATCAAAACGGCGCAGTATCAAAAGTTAATGTTCTTCAGGCCAAGCAAAGCCTGGCGGCTCTGCAAACTCAGCAAAGCCAATATCAGCAGCAGTTAGTGGAGGCACAAAACGCATTTGCGATTTTATTCGACCAAGCCCCGCAGAGCGCTTCGTTGCTGATGAATCATCTTCCCAGTACGCCAATTCCGCAAGTAGCGGTTGGGATTCCATCAGACTTGTTGGCGCGCAGACCCGATGTCAAAGCCAAACTGTATGAATTGAAAGCGGCTTTAGCCAGTAAAGACCAAACTGCGGCCGCCTATATGCCATCGTTGACACTCACTGGCTCTTTGGGTGGCTCATCAAGCGCTCTGCATAACTTGTTGACCGATCCCATAGGCACGCTGGGCGCAAATCTCGCTCTGCCGTTTATTCAGTGGGATGAAATGGACCTAAACAAGCAAATTGCTGATGCTCAGTATCAATCTACTATCATCGATTATCGACAAACACTGTACGCAGCATTTCAGGATGTAGATAACGCGCTATCCTCAAAGCAACAACTCGCCTATCAGTCAGAGCGGTTGCGTGAGCAGTACCAAAGCGCAGAAGAAGTCGCGCGTATCTATGATAATCAATATCAAAATGGCGCGATTGAATTTCGTGATTTGTTAGATGCACAAACCGACGAGCGCAATGCCAAAGCCAGCGTATTGCAAAATCGCTATAACCAATATGTTGCCATGGCGACGCTGTATCAGGCACTGGGCGGACAAGACGTCATGCCAGAAACAAAAGAAGGTGAAGCCTTTGATTAGCTTCACCTTCTTCGGTGATGAATCGTGTTTATTAAGGCGAGTGATTACTGGCCTTGATAAACACAACCTGCGGTGCAAGTTTCTTTAATCTCTACTTTACTCAGCAGTGATAGGCTTGGTTTTAGCTGCTGCCAAATCCATTTCGCTAACACTTCACTGGTCGGATTCTCCAATCCTTCGATGTCGTTCAGGTAATAATGATCAAGACGGTCATAAATAGGCTTAAATGCGGATTTAATTTCTGAGAAATCAATTACCCAACCGGTATGGGGATCCACTTCCCCTTCCACGTAAAGACGAACAAGAAAAGAGTGTCCATGCAGGCGCCCACACTTGTGTCCCTCTGGAACGTGCGGCAAGTGATGCGCAGCTTCAAACATAAACTCTTTATACAATTCGGTTCTCATTGTTGCTCTCGGGCTCGGAAAAAAGAGACGCAATAGTAAGGAATTCCCTTATTCGGTACAAGGGGAGATAAACCATTCAAGCGCCAAACCAACACCTAACATAAAAAGCAACAAAAGCTTATTCCAAGGTAGCCAAGTGAGAGCATCAAATTCAAGACTGGGAATAAAGCGAAGATAAATCGAAAATTTCATCAAATGCACAGAAATTTGCTACTCAAAACGTGATTAAAGGTTGAAGCTCCCAAATTGACAGGTAATATGTGGCGTTGATTATAAAACCTTTATGCAACTCAATGTTTCGACTGTTTTTTGTTCGAAATGGAAATACTTGAATCTTGAGTGCAATTTTTACTTCAACGGAGAATATATCTCAATGACTTACGCGCCTGTAAAAGACGTTCTGAGCGGTAAGCTAGCAGTCGACAGTGAAGTCACTGTTCGCGGCTGGATTCGTTCGCGTCGTGATTCCAAAGCTGGAATCTCTTTCCTTGCCATCTACGACGGCTCTTGTTTCGACCCGATTCAGGCCGTGGTCCCAAATAATTTGAATAATTACGACGAAGAAGTTCTCAAATTAACAACAGGTTGCTCTGTTGAAGTAACAGGTACTGTGGTTGAGTCTCCGGCGAAAGGTCAAGATTTCGAACTGGCTGCAACCGCAGTGAAAGTGGTTGGTTGGGTTGAAGATGCTGACACTTACCCAATGGCGAAAACACGCCACTCGATTGAATACTTGCGCGAAGTTGCGCACCTTCGTCCGCGTACCAATGTCATTGGTGCTGTGGCCCGTGTTCGCAACTGTCTATCTCAAGCGATTCACCGTTTCTATCATGAGCAAGGTTACTTCTGGGTTTCAGCACCGCTGATTACCGCGTCTGATGCTGAAGGTGCTGGTGAAATGTTCCGCGTATCAACGCTTGATATGGAGAACTTACCACGTACTGATGCTGGCCAAGTTGACTACAACGAAGACTTTTTTGGCAAAGAGACGTTCCTAACGGTTTCCGGTCAGCTCAACGCTGAAGCGTATGCGTGTGCGATCAGCAAAGTGTACACTTTCGGCCCAACGTTCCGCGCTGAAAACTCAAACACCAGTCGCCACCTAGCTGAATTCTGGATGGTTGAGCCTGAGGTCGCGTTTGCTGATCTAGATGACGTTGCGAAATTGTCCGAAGACATGCTTAAATACGTATTTAAAGCGGTACTTGAAGAGCGTCGTGACGATCTTGAGTTCTTCGCTCAGCGTATCGATAAAGAGGCAATTACACGTCTTGAACAGTTTGTCGCTTCTGACTTTGCGCAGGTCGACTACACCGATGCCATTCAGATCCTACTCGACTCAGGTCGTGAGTTTGAATTCCCTGTTGAATGGGGCATTGATATGTCTTCTGAGCATGAACGTTACCTTGCAGAAGAGCACTTCAAAGCACCGGTTATCGTCAAAAACTACCCGAAAGACATCAAAGCCTTCTACATGCGTCTCAACGATGACGGCAAAACCGTTGCGGCAATGGATGTGCTTGCGCCAGGAATTGGTGAAATCATCGGTGGTTCTCAGCGTGAAGAGCGTTTGGATGTTCTTGATGCACGTATGCAAGAGATCGGTATTGATCCGGAGCACATGAGTTGGTACCGCGATCTACGCCGTTACGGTACTGTGCCTCATGCCGGTTTCGGTCTCGGTTTTGAGCGTTTGGTGTCTTACGTGACTGGTATGGGTAACGTACGTGATGTGATTCCATTCCCTCGCACACCGCGCAGCGCGAACTTCTAAACGCCTGTTTGGTTGCAACAGAATTTAACGCTAAGCCCTCGTCATACGAGGGCTTTTTTATAGCCCAACTTTCTATTCTCAAACTCGCTCATTGCGCTTCAAGGTCTGTCTTTCGTGAATATGGCCAAACACATAACCATTAATTTCATAATTTTCAGTACATTACCTATCAAACACAACAAGGGAAATACATATTCACCCTTAATGATTGTGGCGTGAAATATCAAAAAACACTGGCTTGGGAAGTATGTTCATCGAGATTCCGTTATTTTTTACGGTTATCACCGAAATGCGGTTGTCACTCCTGACTCATAACGGTATAAAGAGAGACTGAAACACCCATTCTCTTTTCGACTTACATGGACGACGATTATGTTTGAAAAAGTTGTAGCAGCTCCTGCCGACCCTATCCTTGGACTTACTGAAGAATTTAAAAAAGATTCACGCGCTGAGAAAATCAATCTTGGTGTGGGTATTTATAAGAATGAACAAGGCGAGACGCCAGTGCTTGCCACAGTAAAGAAAGCGGAAGCAGCTCTAGTTGAAACGGAGAAAACCAAATCTTACCTCACCATTGAAGGGACTGCCGAGTACGGCCTTGCTGTACAAAAACTTCTGTTTGGTGATGATTCTGCCATTGTCACTCAAAAACGCGCAAAAACAGCTCAGGCCCCGGGCGGAACTGGCGCACTGCGTGTTGCGGGTGAATTTATCAAACGCCACTTAGGTGACGTAAAAATCTGGATCAGTAATCCAACTTGGGCAAACCATAACGGCGTATTTAAAGCCGCTGGCTTGGAGATTGCGCAATACAGTTACTACAACCCAGAAACGCACGATAAAGATTTCGATGCAATGGTTGCCGATCTTCAACAAGCAAACAAAGGTGATATCGTCCTGCTTCACGGCTGCTGCCACAATCCAACGGGCATCGACCCAACAGAACAAGAGTGGGAAGTGCTGGCAAAACTAGTGGCAGAAAAAGGTCTGGTTCCTCTGTTTGACTTTGCTTATCAAGGTTTTGCAAAAGGCGTTGAAGACGACGCGGCTGGCCTTCGTACTTTTGCTAAGTACAATGATGAAATTTTGGTGGCGAGTTCGTTCTCCAAAAACTTCGGTTTATACAACGAGCGTGTTGGTGCCTTTACACTGGTTGCGAAATCTGAAGAGGTTGCAACGACCGCATTCTCACAAGTCAAAGCAATCATCCGCTCAATCTACTCTAACCCACCAGCACACGGAAGTTCCGTCGTGACTTTCATTCTCTCTAACTCAGAACTTCGAGCGCAATGGGAACTTGAAGTAAAAGAGATGCGTGATCGTATTCAAGACATGCGTGAGCTGTTTGTGGAAACGCTGAAAGCTGAAGGCGTAAGCGCTGACTTTAGCTTTATTGAACGCCAAAACGGCATGTTCTCTTTCTCAGGCTTGAGCAAAGAGCAAGTGGCGCAGCTTAAAGATCAGTTCGGCATCTATATTGTTGGTTCTGGCCGTATCAGCGTAGCCGGTATGACGCGTGATAACATGGGGCCACTATGTAAAGCGATCGCCAAGGTTTTATAATTATCCTGAGTGCGTCAATAGTAAAAGCCAGCTTCAGAGCTGGCTTTTTTGAACTGCGCATTCACACATTGAACTAAGACTAATAATACACACGAGCCGATAGCCCGCCGGCATTCTCTGAATTATGCCCATAATCGGTGTAGGTATAAAAGCCACCAAGCCCAAACAATTTATTAAACCGATAATCGATTTTTAACTGAAAAATATCCTCATCCACTCTATCGCTGCGATTCAGCTTAACCGTACCACCGAGTTGTAATTGATCGGTCAGCGCATAACGCAAATACACCCCGCCACCGAGCATCCAGTCTGTGCTGCTATCGAGGTTATCGTCAGTATCATCATCACTAAGCACATAGCGAATCCCTCCGACCTTTGCATCCATCACTAAATCAAGTCGCTCCCCGAGTGGAAAATAGGCACCAACTCCTGGCAGAAGGATATAATTTTCCGCGGTGGTTCCTTCAAGATGAACAAATCGAGCTCGGTAATCACCAGTTAGAATCCAACGTTCACTCAGCGGATAAAAACCACCTACAGCTAACTCTGTGACATCACTGTTATCCCCTAACGATCCATCTTGTGAGCCCGAAGCGGCATCAAAATACACGTAGTCATAACTTAAAGGGTCGAGAGAAGAAATTTCGTCGGCAAAGGCCGTGTGTAATAGCAGTCCACAAAGCAGCGCCGTACTTTGGGCAAAGGTATGATTCATCAACAACTCCATTTTCGCAATCATTGCCAATCGTTTGACTCAACTGCACTAAGAGTAGTTCACGTCATGATCTTAACAGTGCGAACAAACCGCAAAGCGTGTAAGTTTGACGAATAATTTACAACTGAATAATCAGGTGGTCGTTGTCATCCTGAGTGATATGCTCTAGCCCTTCACTGCGCAATAACTCTAACTGTTCGGGCTCAAGTGAATACGGCATCACCAATCTTAATTCCTCAATCCCTTGCTCTTTGGCAATGGCAATCAAGACCGCTAAGTTGGACTCGTCACTGTGACTGGGAGACAGTGCTTGCATGGCTTTTTCCCAAAGACGGTCTTCGGGTGTTTGAGGCTCCTGAATCGTGTCTTTCCACGCGACACTGAATACGGGCGCTACTGAACTCATCGCTTCTAAGAACGTCCATTTCTTTTTACAAGAAGCACCAAGAAAAGAGGTGTAATCAAACAAGACTGAGGGTGAGCTTAACTGTTCCATATCGCCTTCTTTGTACTTTAAGCACTGGGGATATAGCCAATATTGACGACTCTACCCCATATAGCAATAGGATATAAAACAATCATCTTTTATACCCTTAAAACCAAAAGAAAAGGCATATAAAAACCCAATTAATAACAGAGTTAAAACAAACTGATTAAAATATGCACTTGAATGCGCAATAAATGAAGACGTCGCCAGTTAACGAATATCCACCACTCGACTGGCTTTCTTGTATTGAATACGCCAACCATTCCAACGTGGTAACTCCCACCGTTTTGGATCGCCTTTACGTAACCCGCCTTGATGAATTACATGAACCAATTTGCGAGTCGCAAAATATTCCACCCGTAACGTGAGATCAGCAAGCTGGAGTTCGAATGGATATTGCTGTGCAAAGTCCTGATACTCCCACTCGGGCACCCCATCAAAGCTGAAATCCTCTGGTTCAAACAGCATGAGATCTTCCATTGCACTTACCTCAAGCGTCTCAAGTTGTTGGCTAATCCAAGCGTCAAAGTTGAGCGTTTTTGACGGTTTTGATAACAGGTCATCGAGGGTTTGATACAGCTTCCACAACTCAATCTCTCGTTCACGCTGCTTTGCAAACCCCGGCCATAACTGGTCACTTTTCAGCGCCTCAATAATGGCCGCCACAGCATATTGCCCGGTTGGCGCTTGATATCGGCGTTCAATGACTCGGCCTGCGTATATCAACTCAACCGGCACTTGATACCCATTCTCGGTTTGCTGTGCGTCTCGTTGTTGCCACTCTCCAAGATCTAAATCAACCAATTGGTCAAGCGTCAGCGGCATGGTGACGGTAGCAAGATTTAAGGTATTTTTTACGCCGCGCCCGGGGACACTGTGCGTATCCAGAACCAGTGCGGCTTCATAGTGAGAAAGTAAGCGACTCTCGCGGCCAAGGGTAACTTCCATCTTGCCATTCCCCATTGATTCGCGACGCTTTTCTCGGCGAATAAAAACCAGTTCAGGATGTAATTTGCCAATTGCCGATGACAAATCGCTAAGCGAAAAACGAGAAGCCACCGACAGCTGCGGTAATTCAAATACCGCGCGCATTTGCTCAGCCAATGCTATTGCCTCTTGCCGAGCTTCTTCATCGACTGTTATCCCATCATAATATTGGCCACGGACCAAACCAATGATCAACGCACCATCGCATCCCATCGGCTCTTGTTGCTGTAGTAACTCAATCTGTTCTTGATGATTGGCCAGCCGAAACAATTTAGCGGGCACACACAGCGCTGCGGTCAAATCCACCATCGCCTCTTGGAGGGGGCGTGATGGCATACGAGTCACCAAATCAGCGTACAACGCATCGATAGGAAGTGGATACAGCTTGTTACCATGAGGCGTCGCCATGCCCTGTTCGGTGAGCGCGCCCATACTCACAAGAAGTTGTTTTGCCGCCTGAAAAGATTTTTCAGGCAGTACTTCAAGAAAAGTCAGTCGGTCTAAAGGCACGCCACAACAGGCCGCCGCCAGCATAGGTTCAGTTAGAGATTCTCGATGTAACTGCGGAGGCGTGACATCACTTAGCGCTGCATGCTGTCCATACAAGCGGACACACCTTCCCGCCATGACTCGCCCGGCTCGCCCTGCCCGTTGCTGAGCGCTGGCTTTAGACACCGCTTTTAACGCCAGCGCAGTTCGACCATTTCGTTGCTCGTTACGACGCTCTAACCCACTATCAATCACCAAGGTAATGTTAGGAATCGTCAGAGAGGTTTCGGCAACATTGGTTGCCAGTACGACTTTTTGTTGAGGCTGACGCGTTAATGCCTGCTGTTTTTGTGGCTCAGAGACTGAGGAATGTAGGGGGACGACCAATAAATCAGGCTGATTTGCCAACGCTTGCTGACAGGCGACGATTTCCTTTTTCCCCGGTAAAAACACCAAAATATCACCATCCGTTTGGCCCACGTGATGCGTCACTTGAGCACTGACTCGCTGAGCTATATCGCGGCTATCAGGCAGCTGATGTGACTCGCGACTCACATGTTGGATCTCAACCTCAAATCGCCGCCCTTGTGCCTGCAGACGCTTACCGTCGATATATTGGGCCAATTTAGTTCCTTCAATGGTTGCCGACGTAACGACCAATCGGTGGCTGTTCTTCTCTCGAAGTAATGCAACCAATAAGTCGGTGTCCCAGCGCCGTTCATGAAACTCATCCACCAACACATAATCAAACGATTTAAGCCCCTCTTCCGCCAGCCAACGCAATGCAACACCGGGAGTAACAAACACCACTTGAGTGTGTGGCTGATATTGAATATCGAGCTTAATGGCATAACCTACTGACTCGCCAAGCTGCTCACCTCGACTCTGCGCCAAAAACTGCGCCAATGAAGTACATGCGATTCGTCTGGGTTCAATGACCAGCACTCGTCCATGTTCGGCTAACCAAAGTGGTAAGCGAGTTGATTTGCCGGAGCCAGTCTCTGCCTCAACCACCAGATGGTGTTCTTTAACCTCAGCAAGAAATTCGGATTTTAGGCGATCAATGGGGAGTAATGTCATAACAAAAAGAATGAGATAGTGACTTTTAGTCAATTGTACCTGAATTTTTAATGTTAAGCGCTTTCTATAAAACGATTAATTCGTTTACAATACAGTCACTAATACCTATCATTTTGTCGTCCTTGCTACCCTTCAAAAGGCAAATTATGAATAACGATAAGCGCCCTTTATATATTCCTTATGCTGGTCCTGCTCTGCTCAGCACCCCTTTGCTCAACAAAGGCAGCGGCTTTACGGCTGCAGAACGTGTCTCTTTCAACTTAGAAGGTTTGCTTCCCGAAGCCACTGAAACCATTCAAGAACAAGTTGAACGCGCCTACTTACAATATTGCAACTTTGAAAGCGATATGGATAAGCATATCTACCTACGCAATATTCAAGATACTAACGAGACACTCTTCTACCGTTTGGTTCAAAACCATATTACCGAGATGATGCCCATCATCTATACGCCAACGGTTGGCGCAGCCTGTGAAAACTTCTCCAATATCTATCGTCGTGGACGTGGGCTGTTTGTGTCTTACGCGAACCGCGACCGTATCGATGACTTACTTAATAATGCCGCAAACCACAACGTAAAAGTGATCGTGGTGACCGATGGCGAACGTATTCTTGGTTTGGGTGACCAAGGCATTGGTGGCATGGGCATCCCAATTGGTAAACTCTCTTTGTACACGGCTTGTGGCGGCATTAGTCCAGCCTATACCTTACCGATTGTGCTTGATGTTGGTACGAACAACCCGCAGCGCTTAGCAGACCCAATGTATATGGGCTGGCGTCATCCACGTATCACTGGTGCGGAATACGATGCGTTTGTCGAAGAATTTATCCAGGCCGTTCAGCGTCGCTGGCCTGACGCCTTAGTGCAATTCGAAGATTTTGCACAAAAAAATGCCATGCCATTGCTTGAACGTTACAAAAATCGTATTTGTTGCTTTAACGACGATATACAAGGCACGGCGGCGATTACCGTGGGTTCTTTGCTTGCAGCTTGTCAAGCAGCGGGCAGCAAACTCTCAGAGCAACGTATTACCTTCTTAGGCGCGGGCTCAGCGGGTTGCGGTATTGCCGAAGCTATCATCGCACAAATGGTTTCAGAAGGTATTTCAGATCAACAAGCACGCTCTCAAGTGTATATGGTTGATCGCTGGGGTCTATTGCAAGAAGGCATGACTAACTTGCTTGATTTCCAGCAACGTCTAGTCCAGAAAGAGCAAAATACTCAAGATTGGCAAAGCGAAACTCCAGGGTTCTCATTACTTGATGTTATGCGTAACGCAAAACCGACCGTACTGATCGGCGTCTCTGGCGCTCCGGGTCTGTTTAGTCAAGAAGTCATCGAAGAAATGCATAAGCATTGTGATCGCCCTATAGTGTTCCCGTTATCAAACCCAACAAGCCGAGTGGAAGCCACACCGAGTGACATTATCCGTTGGACTAACGGCGCAGCACTCGTGGCAACGGGGAGTCCATTTGATCCCGTCGTGCATGAGGGTAAAACCTACCCTATCGCTCAGTGTAACAACAGTTATATCTTCCCGGGTATTGGTCTCGGCGTTCTAGCTGGCGGTGCGAAACGCGTCACTGACGAGATGCTGATGGAATCGAGCCGTGCGCTGGCAACCTGTTCTCCTCTTGCAATTAATGGCCGCGGAGCACTGCTTCCGCCTCTTGAAGAAATTCACTCGGTATCGAAGAAAATCGCTATCGCTGTGGGTAAAAAGGCCATCGAACAAGGTGTCGCACCTGCCGTTTCGGACGAGGCATTAGAACTGGCTATCGATCAGCACTTCTGGCAACCCGTCTATCGCCGATACAAGCGTACGGCATTCTAAACCGCGAAAGCCCCTTCTTGGGGCTTTATTCTTTCTGATAGAGATATCACATTATTATGCTTAGTTTTTTTGCACCTGCGGGGCAGTTATTGCTACCGTACTTAAGTGAAATTTCCATGTCACTGATCGCGTGTCTTCTTGTGATGGGCGGGGGTGAGATCAACACTTTGGTTCGACGTTTAATGCGCAACCAAATGTTCATTGTGCGAACCATTGTTTTTGTGTTGATTAACGCGTTCGGTTACGGCTTAATCATAGTAAAGGTGACACCTTACCTCACTCGGACATTGCACAAACTCGAGCCAGGTATGATGTTTGTCGTTGTTATTATTAGTTTTATTGTCATTGGTTCATGGGCTCAAAGAAACCGTCACATCTAGTGCGAC
The DNA here is from genome assembly GCF_042428525.1 of Vibrio olivae. Classification (NCBI taxonomy): domain Bacteria; kingdom Pseudomonadati; phylum Pseudomonadota; class Gammaproteobacteria; order Vibrionales; family Vibrionaceae; genus Vibrio; species Vibrio olivae. The sequence continues at coordinate 614,941 of NZ_JBHMEP010000001.1, read as the reverse complement.
GTCTTAAGCGCACGTCTTTTGTTTGGCCGCTAAAAGTACTCAAAGGTGCGATTATCGCGCTGGCGATTTGCTTATTTTGTGTGGGTCTCATCGACAGATGGGTCAGTTACCAAACTCGAGATCAACTCTATTTTAATGTCGAAGAGATTCCTCACTTCGACGTCGCTGTCGTGCTGGGGACGAGTAAGTATTTAGGTCGAACACTCAATGACTATTATATTCATCGTATTAACGCCGCCATCGACTTATATCAGCAGGGTAAAATCAACCGCTTTCTTTTAAGTGGCGACAACGCACACCGTTCCTATAATGAACCTTGGACCATGAAGCGCGATTTGCTGCGAGCCGATGTCCCTAACCAACGTATTTTTCTTGATTATGCGGGTTTTCGCACTTTAGATTCGGTGGTGCGTGCCAAAGAGATCTTCGACACCGATGACTTTTTGATCATTTCTCAGAAGTTTCATTGTGAACGCGCTTTATACATCGCAAATTACCACCAGATCAACGCACGTTGCCTTGCAGTACCTGGCCCGGAGCATTCAAATATTCAGATTCGTCTGCGTGAAATTTTTGCTCGTGCTAAAGCGTTTTTAGATTTGTATATTATTGATACCAAGCCGCGCTTTTTAGGTCCCAAAGAGCCGATTCCGACACTGGAAGAGAGTGAACTAAGCGCAGGCCCAATGACTGACATGTCACTGCAAGATATCGAATTACCTCCCAGCGCAGCATCCAGCGTACTCTCTTATTAAATCGCTCAAATCGACTGATTTAGAGTCACCTCAACGGGTGCCTCTAGCCGTGAAGTTTGCTACACTTCGGCGCAAATTATCGACCCGCTGAAGTGGGCAAATTTATAGAGAGCAATGTCATGTCTTTACTTGCAACTGGTACGCTTAGCAAAATGAAAGCGTCCCTGGAAGGTACCGTTCATTATCGCCTACCTGTGGGGGAGCAACTGATCGATCTTAATCCATTTATTGGTCACACCCTCACCCTAACTCACACGGGCAATATCTTTTGCAGTTCATGTGGAAAGAAAACAAAGAAGAGTTATTCTCAAGGGCACTGTTTTGTCTGCATGAAAAAGCTCGCAAGCTGCGACATGTGCATCATGAAACCAGAAACATGCCATTATGATCAGGGCACCTGCCGCGAGCCTCAATGGGGTGAAGAGAACTGCATGGTCGATCACTACGTGTATCTGTCTAACACCTCCAGTCTCAAAGTCGGCATCACTCGACATACGCAAATTCCAACCCGTTGGATTGATCAAGGCGCCACGCAAGGCATGCCGATTTTTAAAGTCAAAACGCGCTATATTTCTGGCCTGCTGGAAGTGGAATTAGCCAAACACATTGCCGATAAAACTAACTGGCGTACGTTGTTAAAAGGCGATGGAGAACCTCTGCCATTGGAAGATCAGTTCGCGCAATTATTGCCGTTGGTGGAAGACACCATTCAGGATTTAAAAACGCGATTTGGTGAAGATGCGGTCGAAGTACTGTCCAGTGATATTACCGCGATTGCTTACCCCGTTGAGCAACATCCAGTTAAAATCAGCTCGCATAACTTTGATAAAAATCCCGAGGTAACGGGTACACTCCAAGGGATTAAAGGTCAATATTTGATCTTTGATACTGGGGTGATTAACGTGCGTAAATTTACGTCTTACGAAGTGGAAGTCAGTACGACGGCATAACGACGTTTCAAAGCCATACCTTATTCAAGCGTATGGCTTTTCTAAACACTGACTAAGCGATATCCGTAACCCCTTTAGTGCCCTCCCGTTCATCATCTTGCTTTTTCACCTCAGGAACTTGCCCTTCCTCAACGGCTTGCTGATAAACACCACTCAATTTAATCGCCAGATACAGATCGGCACGTAGCACCACCCCGCCATCGCCAACGGCGACACCGCCTAATTCACACCATTGGCGTAAACTGCGTTTGCGGCCTGCCAAAATGAGGCGAATACCTCTTTTTTTAAGCACAGTTTGAATATCAGCCAAGGTTGCCATCACACTGAGATCAAGATGGGTAAAACTGGCGACGGCATCGATAATAATGCAATCAATGTGTTGATCGGTTATTTCGCTGTTATCGAGCACTCGACGTTTAAAATATGGCGCATTGAAATAGGTAAGCGGAGAATTGAAGCGATAAATCAATAACCCAGGGATAGGCTTCGATTTGCCACTGCCATCGAGAGTACGAATCGTCCCTTTATCATCTAATCCCAAAATTTGTTCACTCGGGCGCATCACCACGCGCAAGAATTGGAATAACCCCAACAATACCGCGAGTGTAATCCCAGGAATAACGCCGATGACGAGTACCGCCACCAGCGTGATTGTCGCTAAATAGAACGCGTCTTTGTCCCGTTTTCGTAACGCCCATACTCCTTTAAGGTCGAGCAATGAAATCGAGGCAACAATTAATACCACGCCCAACGCCGCAGTCGGAATATATTGCAGCGGTTCATAAATAAATATCGCAATTAGCGCAATGATCAGCGCAGCCAAAATAGATACCAACTGCGACTTTCCACCATTCGCATCATTAACTGCGGTACGAGAATCTGCACCACTGATTGCAAAGCCCTGAGAAAAGGCGGATGCAATGTTTGCCACGCCTAACGCGCGAAACTCTTTATCCGCATCGATATCATAGCCATTTTTTGCCGCAAAGCTGCGTGCGGTCAACATCATACTGACAAAACTCACGACGGCTAAGTTAAGGGCTGGCATAACAAGTTCTCGCGCATCGCCCAAATTAAACGCTGGCGTTTGAAATACTGGTAACCCACCTTGAATCACACCGACTACTCGAACATCGTATTGCTCTAAGTTCAACGCCCAGACGAACCCACCGGCAACAATAATTGCGATCATTGCCGAAGGCAGAGCGGGTCGATAGCGTTTGATGCCTAAATACGTCGCAGCCGTCATTAGGCTAATCAGTAATGTCTGCCAATGGATATCGAGTAATAAACGCGGCGCCTCATAAAGACGTTCGAGTAAGTCTTGATTTTCGAATTTAAGCCCGAGTACTTTTGCAAACTGCCCAACAACAATCGTCAGCGCAACACCATTCAGTAAACCAAGTAAAATCGGCCGGGAGAGAAAATCAGCAAATACGCCTAACTTAAAGCGACTTGCCAGTATGCACCATCCGCCTGTCATCGCCGTCATGGTCATGACCAACTGCCAATGTTTTGCTGGATCTCCCGCCGCCAAGGGAGACACGACTGCAGCAATCACCGCACACGTCGCGGCATCGGGGCCCACAATCAACTGCCGAGATGTGCCAAACACGGCATACACTATCATCGGTAACACACAAGAATACAGGCCGACAATTGCAGAAACCCCTGTAAGCTGGGCGTAAGCAATCGCAACAGGTAAGGCGACGGCGACGACTGAAAGCGCTGCTCGTGCATCATCCACAAGCCACTCACGCTGATAGTGCTTTAATTGATAAAGCCCGGGCAACCAAGATGTGATAGAGATAGATTTCAATATCGTGTCCTTCGAAAACAAACTCAGTCATCAGCCTATGGCACCACATTCAGGCTAATTGGCTGATTTAAAATAAATAAAGTGCTTGCTGTAACTATAAAACACATTTTTAAGCTCAGAGGGAGAAACTTATCATTGAGGCTGAGACAATGGTCCAATCTACAAAAAATCCCTTGATTTTTATCAAGGGATTCAATGCTTAGGTTCATGGATTCACGTTATATATCGACATGACGTAAACAAGGGAAATCACCGTAATCGCGCACGCAGTAAACCGATTAATGCATCAATCTCTTGCTGGGTGTTGTAGTGCATGAAACCAATGCGCAGCACCCCCCCTCGCGTCTCAAGGCCAAGTTGTCTGACCAAACCTAGTGCGTAAAAATGCCCATTCCAAACACAGATATTATGCTCGCCCAGCCATTTCGCTACGTCTTGTGGTTCATGCTGATCAAACCGAAGGGCAAAGGTCGGTGTGCGTAGGCTGCCATCTGCCGTGTCTCTTCCGTAAAGCGTCACGCTAGGCAATAAGCGCAGCTGCGTTAAGAAATATTCGCTCAATGCCTGTTCATGACGATGCGTCTGAGCGTAACTGTGTACAAGGCGTTGACGCAAGCTGTCTTTAGGGTCTCCCCATTGAGCAAGATAGTCGATGGCCGCAACCACTCCCGCAAGCGCTTCAAAATTTTGCGTCCCGGTTTCAAAGCGGCCAGGACCGACCTCGGGCGCTGGCTCAACTTTATAAGGTTCAAGCGTGTTTAGCCATTGTGGAGCGATATATGCGATACCAAGATGAGGGCCGAAAAATTTATAGGCAGAACACACCAGAAAGTCACAACCTAGTGTTTGAACATCAATAATATTGTGCGGCGCAAAATGCACCGCATCCACATACACTTTGGCGCCGACTGCATGCGCCGCTTCGACCACTTGTTGAATATCAACCACCGATCCAGTGGTATTTGACGCCATTGTCACAGCGACAAGTTTGGTATTGGCATTAATTAAAGAACGTAGATGCTCCATATCCAGCGAACAATCGTCGCTGTCGAGTCGCGCTTGATGAACCACAGCCCCTTTATCCTGAGCAGCCTGTTGCCAGCTTGAAACATTTGCATAGTGATCAAGGTTAGTGACGACGATCTCGTCACCGAATTGCCAATCACGACTGATCGCTCGGCTAAGCTGAAACGTCAGCGACGTCATATTGGCGCCAAACACGATGTTGTCGCGGCTTGGTGCATTAACGAGAGCTTGGGCTGACGCTCGCGCACGTTGCATGAGTTCTGTCGTAATTTGACTTGAGAAATAATGCCCGCCTAGGTTTGCATTATAACGTCCTAAATATGCCGTCATCGCCTCTAATACTTGGCTGGGAACTTGCGAACCACCAGGGCCATCAAAAAAAATGACCGGCTGATCATTATGAGTTTGAGAAAGCGCTGAGAATTGTGCTCTTACTCGTTCAGGAGTGAAACTCATTCTCTTGATCCTTTGCGGTTAAAACAAACAAATCCATGTGCCCTTCTTGATTCTGATGAATAGAACGTATCGGACAGGCGTTGTGCCATAGTTTGGTATCAGCCACCATCGCCACTTCTCCGTTATTGAGCACTTTGCGATAAAACGGCGCTTGGTGATCATCTTCGTATAGCATGATTTCGCCGCCGACAATATTTTGTCTGTCGATACCAATCAATGCGATATGATCAAAGCCGTCTTGGTGAACACCTTCAGGGGCAACCTGAGTTTCATCGTAGATTGCGGTGATTCGAATTTGATGAATCTCAATCTCTTGCCCATCCGGTAATTCGTTGGCTTCCATAAATAAAGCGCACATTTCGCGCATACCGTCACTCTGTAGCGTTGAAGAGAGTATCGGTTCAAAATGACGAATAACATTACCTTGAAAATGATTGATATCATCAGTCTGCACAAAATCATGCTTGTTTTCCTCAATCACTTTTCCTTGCTCATAACGTACAACGGAGTAGCGTCGTAAACGGTACTTGCCATCAGCATGTTCAGTATGAGGCAAATTGGCAAAGGACGGAGAAAGTTGCTGCAATGCTTGTTGACTAAGCTGCGTAATGTGTAGGGTATTTTCATGTGTATGGAACATCATCGACTCCTTAATGATCATACAACTGACTTATTTTTAGTTAACATTTTATTTACATTTAAGATTACGCATTTATCTCGTTAATTCAAATTTCACAGTTCACAAAATGGCAAAAACAAACAAATAAGGATGATTAAACTTAATATAAACCAATTAGCAGATTAAACAGCCAAATAGAAACTTACTAACATTTTAAAACCAGTATGCTGTGCTACAAACACCCTTTATTTGTCTCTAAAACAGCAAATTAGGTACTTATTTCGCCAACTAAAATTTATGTTCTAATCTATAACATTTTGTTCCTCTGTTCGTGAGCACAAGGCTTTTACTGGCTACCCTCTTCCTTTACAATCGGCTCAGAGAAAGATAATGACTAACGCACCACGCGAATGGAGCACGAATGAGCGACGTAAAACACTGTAACTTACTAATTCTTGGTTCAGGCCCTGCTGGCTATACAGCAGCGGTTTACGCAGCACGCGCAAACTTAAACCCTGTACTAGTAACGGGTATGCAGCAAGGCGGCCAGTTGACCACCACAACTGAAGTTGAGAACTGGCCTGGCGATCCTGAAGGGTTAACAGGGCCCGGCCTGATGGAGCGTATGAAAGAGCACGCAGAACGCTTTGAAACCGAAATTGTGTTTGATCATATCAATGAAGTGAATCTCTCTGAGCGCCCATTTCGTCTTAAAGGCGACAGTGCTGAATACACTTGTGATGCACTCATCATCTCGACTGGCGCGTCGGCAAAATATCTTGGTTTAGAGTCTGAAGAGTCATTCAAAGGACGCGGCGTATCAGCGTGTGCGACCTGTGACGGATTTTTCTATCGTAACCAAAAAGTGGCCGTTGTTGGCGGTGGTAATACTGCCGTGGAAGAAGCACTTTATCTTTCAAACATCGCTTCTGAAGTCCACCTGATTCACCGTCGTGACACTTTCCGCGCAGAAAAAATCCTTATCGATCGCCTCATGGATAAAGTGCAAAATGGTAATATTATTTTGCATACTGACCGTACTCTTGAAGAAGTGGTTGGCGATGAGATGGGTGTGACGGGTGTCAAAGTCAAAGATGTGAACTCTGGCGCGATTGAAGAGTTCGACGTTATGGGGACATTTATTGCCATCGGTCATCAACCAAATACCGGCATTTTTGAAGGCCAATTGGATATGAAAGATGGCTACATCCTTGTCAACTCAGGCTTAAATGGCAATGCAACCCAAACCAGCATCGAAGGTGTATTTGCTGCAGGTGACGTTATGGACCACAACTATCGTCAAGCAATTACCTCTGCAGGAACAGGTTGTATGGCGGCGCTTGATGCTGAACGTTACCTCGATGGTTTAGCGTCAAAATAATCCTTGTTCGCCAAGCATCATCAAAACGATCTAGCCCAGCGGGTATTCCCGCTGGGCTTTCTTTTGTATAATGCCTCGCTCATCAGCCATAACAATTATCAATAAGCCTTCAAAATGGATAAGAAAAAACGCAAAAGCTTGAATCTGTGGCTTAAGCAGCAGAGTAAGCTAGCAAAGCGCTGGCTCATGCTCGCTATTGGCTTAGGGGTTCTATCAAGCTTGTTTTTGCTTGGTCAAGCCGCGCTACTAGCTTCAATTCTTCATCAAGTAATCATCGAACAAGTCGACAAGTACCAGTTACTTCCTCAATTTTTTGGTTTAATCGCCATCATTCTCGCTCGTGCCTTATGCTCATGGGGACGTGAAATCGCCGGCTTCCATTGCGGAAAAGAAATTCGCCTATATATTCGCGAACAGATTCTTCATAAACTGCGCGAGCTTGGCCCAGCCTATATCAAAGGCAAACCCGCCGGTGCTTGGGCAACACTGCTATTAGAGCAGGTTGAAGAAATGCACGACTTTTTCGCGAAATATCTACCGCAAATGTCGTTATCCGTGCTGATTCCATTCGTCATTCTCGTGGTTGTTTTTCCTGTAAACTGGGCGGCTGGATTGATCTTTTTATTCACGGCCCCACTCGTGCCACTGTTTATGGCTTTTGTCGGAATGAAAGCGGCTGACGCGAATAAAAAGAACTTTAAAGCTTTGCAGCGTTTATCGGGACACTTTTACGATCGCCTACAATCGATGACCACCATTCGTCTGTTTGACCAAACGCAAGCGGAAACCGATGTGATGAAAAGCGCATCTGAAGTTTTCCGTAGCCGAACAATGGACGTGTTACGTATTGCGTTTCTATCCTCCGCTGTTCTTGAGTTTTTCACCTCAATTTCTATCGCGATTACGGCCGTTTATTTTGGTTTTAGCTTTATTGGAGAGCTCGACTTCGGCTATTACGGAGCCGGTGTGACGTTATTTGCCGGGCTGTTTATTTTAATTCTGGCACCAGAGTTCTACCAACCACTGCGTGACTTAGGTACTTATTATCATGCAAAACAACAGGCTATCGGTTCAGCCGAAAGCATCGTTGAATTCCTAAATCAGGATGTCAGTAAAGTACGCTCAGGCACTGAACAAGTGAAGGGAGATACGGTCACCATTGAAGCCAAGGATTTGGAAGTGTTTAGCGCTGAAGGGGATAAACTTGCTGGACCACTATCCTTTGTTATCCATGCCGCCCAAACCACCGCGCTAGTCGGCCCGAGCGGTGCCGGAAAAACCAGCTTGATTAATGCCCTTCTCGGTTTCCTTCCCTATCAAGGTAGCCTGAAAATTAACGGCATTGAACGCTCTCAACTCGACTTAACTCAATGGCGACAGCATATTAGCTGGGTAGGACAAAATCCGCTGCTGCTTCACGGCAGTATTCGTGACAATATCACCATGGGTAAGCAAAATATCAGTGATGAACACATCGCTAAAGTGTTGAAAGATGCGTATGCAGATGAATTCGTTGATAATCATGGCCTTGACTACGCGGTTTCTGATCGTTCCGGCGGTCTTTCTGTTGGCCAAGCCCAGCGTCTCGCTCTTGCCCGTGCAATGCTGCAGAACGGCGCATTTTGGCTATTAGATGAACCGACAGCCAGTTTAGATGCTCGAAGTGAGCGGCTAGTCATGGCCGGACTCACCGAGCAAATTCAAGGACGCACCACTTTAATGGTGACTCACCAACTGAGCCCGCTTAAAGATGTCGAGCAAATTTTGGTCATGAGCCAAGGTGCCATCGTGCAGCAAGGTGGATTTGAAACGCTTTCTAAACAGTCGGGCTTATTCCAAGACATGCTGCATTCAAGTCACCGTCAGCAAACAGACAAGGGGAACCTCGATGCGTGATTTACTCCCTTATTTAAAACTCTATAAAAAACATTGGTTTGGTTTGACGCTTGGCATGGTATTGGCCTTATTGACTCTATTTGCATCGATTGGCCTACTTACGCTTTCAGGTTGGTTCTTATCAGCTGCGGCAGTGGCTGCATTAAGCGTCGCTCGTGAAACCTTCAACTATATGTTGCCGGGTGCGTTCGTTCGTGGGTTTGCTATGGGCAGAACGGCAGGTCGCTGGGGAGAACGCGTGGTAAGCCACAATGCGACCTTTAAACTATTGACCGACCTGCGTATTTTCTTTTTTCAAAAATTGGCGCCGTTAATTCCAGGGCGAGTGTCTGGCATTCGTGATGCGGATCTTCTCAATCGCCTCATTGCAGATATTGATGCAATGGATCATGTCTATTTACGACTGATAAGCCCAATTATCGTCGGCACCTTAGGCATTATCGGGTTAACTGGGTTTGTCGCTTGGTTTGATCTTAAGTTAGGGCTAACCTTAGGTGGTATCTTGTTGTTTATGCTCTTAACTTGGCCGGTGCTGTTTTACAAACTCGGTAAGAATAACGGTCGAGAGCTCACACAAAACCGCGCCCATTTTCGAATTACCGCACTCGATTGGTTGCAAGGCCATACCGAACTTACGCTGTTTGGCGCAGAGCCCAAGTATCGTCAAGCCATTGATGATGCACAGGAGAAGCTGCTAAAGAATCAGTATATCAATGCGCATTTCGGTGGTTTAGCCCAAGGTTTACTGATGTTGGTTAACGGCTGGACATTAGTTCTGGTGATGTGGTTAGCGGCTGATGGCGTTGGCGGCCAACAGCCCGATCCGTTTGTCGCGATGATGGCCTTCGCCACCATGGCAAGTTTTGAACTCTTGATGCCCATTGCAGGCGCTTTCCAGTACTTAGGGCAAACCCTCACATCTGCGCGACGCCTAAATGAGGTGATTCTGTCAGAACCTGAGGTTCAGTTCCCAACAGAGCCTGTTGCACACAGTGGTGAATACAGCATTGAATTTAGTGATGTAAGCTTTCGCTACGACACGCAACAACCCGCCGTCCTTGACCATATCGATCTCACCATTGCTGCGCAGCAAAAAGTCGCAATTCTTGGTCAAACAGGCTCAGGAAAATCCACCTTAATGCAGTTGCTGACACGCTACTGGGATCCACAACATGGCGAAATCCGTCTTGCCGGTAAACCTCTGACTCAATGGAGCGAAAGCCAATTACGTCAGGCCATCAGTGTTGTCAGCCAACGCGTTGATATTCTCAATGGTACACTGCGAGACAACCTATTAATGGCCAAGCCACAAGCAAATGATGCCGAACTAACGTCTATATTGACACAAGTCGGGTTAGAAAAACTGCTTGAACAACCTGGGTTAGATGCTTGGTTGGGTGACGGTGGCAGACAGTTATCGGGTGGTGAAAAGCGCCGTATTGGGATCGCACGAGCACTGTTACATAATGCACCAATTTTGCTGCTTGATGAGCCTACTGAGGGTCTGGATAAGCAGACAGAGCAGCAGATAATGACGTTATTTGAGCAGCACTTTGTGGGTAAAACCGTGCTGTTTATTACCCATCGTTTAGTCAACCTTGAGCAGATGGATTCAATTTGCTTAATTGAACAAGGTGAAATCGTTGAGTTTGGCAGTCATCAAACATTGACTGAGCAGCAAGGGCGATACTATCAGCTCACTCAAACACTGGCATAACAGCAAAAAGCCCGCATTAAGCGGGCTTTTTTATTAAACATGAATCATCTTAACGGCGACGTTTCGTGTTGGCTCGGCCTTTAGGAGGATTGGTAATTCGCTCCTCGTGACGCTTGACGGCGCGGCGAATTTTTTGGCTCTTAGAGCGCTCACGTTTACGTGAAGTATTGGCCTTATTGGTATCCAAAAGCGTCTCTTTCTCAGGACGCAACTCAACCAAATCACGCAGGTAGTTGACGTCTTTGAGACTCAGCTCCATCCATCCACCACGTGGTAATTTCTTATCGAGGAAAATATCCCCGTAACGAACACGTTTTAGACGGCTTACGGTACAATCTTGCGATTCCCATAAGCGACGAACTTCACGGTTACGACCTTCATTAATGACTACGTAGAAGGTGTGGTTCATCCCCTCACCGCCCGCGTAAACAACATCTTCAAAGCGCGCTAAACCGTCTTCCAATTCAACGCCGCGAACCAGATTACGAACTTTTTGTTCATTCACTTCACCAAATACTCGAACCAAATATTCGCGTTCGACTTGGCGGCTTGGGTGCATAAGGCGGTTAGCTAATTCACCATCGGTGGTAAACAGCAAAAGACCGGATGTGTTCGCATCTAAGCGACCCACAGAGATCCAGCGAGAGCCTTTAATTTTAGGTAGGCGGTCAAAAACAGTGCGACGACCTTCTGGGTCGTGACGGGTACAAAGCTCGCCCTCAGGTTTGTAGTACGCGAGGACACGGCAGATCACTTCTTCTTGCGCTTTGACAGACACAGTATGACCGTCAATACGAACGATCGCGCTATCATCTTCTAAGCGTTCGCCCAATTTAGCGACCACACCATTGACGCTCACGCGTCCGGCTTTGATAAGCGCTTCCAGTTCACGGCGAGAGCCATGACCAGCACGTGCTAATACCTTCTGTAACTTTTCGTTCATTGATTTACTATTTACCTATATGTCGTCTTCTCAGACGTCGTTGCATGCCGAAAAATGGCGTTAATTGGCGACTGCAATTTCGCAGCCGAGTAGTATGCCAAATTTTGGGCGCAAAAGCACCACCTTTCCGCTATTCAAATACGCTTGGATCACCAGCACCAAGACGCGCAATCACGGGCTCACCATCACTGAAATCCACCACTGTGGTTGGCTGTTCACCTAGGTATCCGCCGTTCAAGATCACATCAACCGCGTGTTCCAATTTATCACGAATATCCTCAGGATCAGACTCAGTGACATCACTCCCCGGCAAAATGAGTGAGGTTGACATCAGCGGCTCGCCAAGCGCTTCTAACAAGTCCAAGGCAATACGATTATCAGGCACACGAATACCTATCGTTTTACGTTTTGCATTCATCAAACGTCTCGGCACTTCTTTCGTTCCTTTAAAGATAAAGGTATAAGCGCCAGGCGTATGGTTTTTCAGTAAACGAAATGCCGTATTGTCAACCCGAGCATAAAGAGAAAGCTCAGACAAATCACGGCACAACAGCGTGAAGTTGTGTTTTTCGTCTAAACGACGAATCTGACAAATACGCTCTAGCGCGTGTTTGTTTTCAAGCTGACATCCAAGTGCATAACCGGAGTCAGTCGGATAAACAACAACACCGCCGTTTCGAATGATCGCAACCGCTTGGTTGATCAAGCGAGCCTGAGGGTTCTCTGGGTGAACATAAAAAAACTGGCTCATGGTAGTTCCTCATTATTGAGTCTCACGACTCTACATTAATCCAATTGCGCGCTAGGGTGTGGGAAAGACCAATCTTTCCAAACTGGTTCCACCCCCGCAGGCAGCCATAAATTCCGCCCCAGCTCCATCCATGGTGAGGGATAATGAAAGTCGCTGCCTTGCGACGCTAATAGTTTGTATTGTATAGCATAATCAGCAAGGTTGCGCCTTTCTTGTTGAGCTTGTTGTGGTTGAGCAACTTCCATCGCATCCCCACCCGCTTCCACAAATGCAGCGAGCAGCCTTTTTAACCATTTTGCAGTCAAGTTATAACGTCCTGGATGCGCGAGCACCGCTTGCCCTCCCGCTTGATGAATGGCCTCGATGGCTTCTTGCATTGAACACCAGTTAGGTGGCACATAGCCTGGATTATTGCGCGTTAAGTATTTCTTAAATACCTGCTGCATGGTTTTTGCGTATTCATTTTCCACTAACCACTTAGCAAAGTGGGCACGGGTAATCGGCGCCTCGCCAGCGATGGCCTGAACTTCCTCAAAAACGCCCTCGCGCGTCACTTTTTGCAATCGGTGCGCAATCAATTCTGCACGTTCTTGACGATAGCGTTTTTGCGCTTCAATACGCTGTTGAAGCGCCTCACTATTGGGGTCAATATTTAGCCCAACGATATGAATGTCCTTATTTTGCCATACGGTCGACATTTCAATACCGTTAATCAGTTGGATAGGCAGGAGATTGGCATCAATATACGCCTTAGCAGGCGCAAGTGCATCCGTATTATCGTGGTCGGTGATCGCCAGTACTTCGATGTCAAAACTTAATGCTCGATCGATGAGCTGTGGCGGCGTTAGCCGACCGTCTGAAGCGGTGGTGTGACTGTGTAAATCTATTCTCATGATATTTTTAATTTAAGGCTTGACTTCGGCGTCATGAACTAGTTAACTAGTACACAAATACGATTCATCGAAACTAGGGTTCACCATGTTACAAGAATTTAACCACAATCAGAAAGCGAAACCGCTAAATTCGTCTTCAGAACTGAATTGGTGGCGCACTTGGACACAGTCTTGGTGGGCTACCGTGTACTTCTAAGTAACACCTCGTTTCTACGAAGCCCGCTCACTCTAGCGGGCTTTTTTGTTTCTCCACAGCCACATGACAATCATAAACCTGACGGTATGCTGATTGGGATCCTTCCCATATTATGCAACTATGTGGTCAACGAATTTAAATTAAGGAGGTCTTTGTGAATAAGGCCATTGAAATCAAACACCGTGACACGATTGAACTGCTGCATTCGACCGTCCCTTACGCCCCCGATCCAACCCATCTGTTCCATTCGCTGTGTGAGAACAAAACCGATTGCTTACTGCTTGAGTCGGCAGAAATCGAATCGAAACAGAATTTGAAAAGCTTGATGATCATTGACTCGGCAGTTCGTATAGTCTGTTATGGTAATGTTGTCACCCTCACCGCGTTGACTGATAACGGCCGCCAACTGCTGGACACCATCAAACACAACGTCACACAGGTCGTAAGTGTTGAACACACCACCTCATCGCTGACACTGACCTTTCCTGCTCCTGATCGTCACGTAGACGAAGACAGTCGCTTGCGCGAGGCTTCGGCGTTTGACGCGCTTCGTTTAGTTCAGCACAGCTTTGATTTAACCGGGCTAGACGAATACGCCGTCTTTTTAGGGGGTCTATTTGCTTACGATATGGTCGCAAACTTCGAACCTCTTGGTGATGCAAACAGTGACACCGCCTGCCCAGACTATGTGTTTTATGTTGCTGAAACCTTGTTAATTGTTGATCACCAGACCGAACGCTGCGAACTGCAAGCCACGCTTTTTGCTCACAGTGATGAAACCAAAGCTCAGTTAGCGACACGTCTAACGGATATTGAGCATGTTTGCTCGGCGCCCACAGATGTACCAGAAGCCCAAAAGCTCGCCAACGTTGAACTGCAAACCAACATCTCCGACGCTGATTTTTGCGATATCGTCACTGACTTGAAAGACTATGTGGTTAAAGGCGATATTTTCCAAGTGGTGCCGTCTCGCCGTTTCACACTGCCATGTCCTTCACCACTGGTGGCTTATCAAAAGCTAAAACAGAGTAACCCAAGCCCGTACATGTTTTATCTTCAAGATGAGTTCTTTACCTTGTTTGGTGCGTCTCCAGAAAGCGCACTGAAATACGAAAAAACCAGTAATCAAATAGAAATTTATCCCATTGCTGGCACTCGCGGACGTGGTAAGTTAGCCGACGGTAACATTGACTTTGACCTCGACAGCCGTATTGAACTCGAGCTGCGTTGCGACAAAAAAGAAAATGCCGAGCACATGATGCTGGTCGACCTTGCGCGTAATGATGTAGCCCGCATTGCAGAGCCCGGCTCTCGACACGTTGCCGACCTACTTAAAGTCGACCGCTATAGCCACGTGATGCATTTAGTGTCGCGCGTGGTCGGTCAACTGCGAGGTGACCTTGATTGTCTCCATGCATATCAGGCGTGCATGAATATGGGCACACTCACTGGCGCACCAAAAATTCGTGCCATGCAATTGATTCGCGATGTCGAAAAAACACGCCGTGGCAGTTATGGTGGCGCGGTTGGTTATTTAACCGGTGAAGGCAGCTTAGATACCTGTATCGTTATTCGCTCCGCCTATGTTGAACAAGGCGTTGCTCATGTTCAAGCTGGCGCTGGTGTTGTCTTTGACTCAGACCCTCAAGCCGAAGCCGATGAAACACGCGGCAAAGCTCAAGCGGTGATTTCCGCCATTTTATCAGCGCATCAAGCTTAGGAGAGTAGATCATGGCTGACATCGTATTTATCGACAACTTTGACTCATTTACTTATAACTTGGTTGACCAATTCCGTTCATTAGGCCATCAGGTTAAAATTTATCGAAATAGCCTTGAAAGCGGCGTGATTGAGCAGGCGATTGCTGAACTCGAAAATCCGGTACTGGTTCTCTCGCCCGGGCCTGGGGAGCCAGCTCACGCAGGCTGTATGCCACAGCTGTTAACCAATATGAAAGGTAAAGTGCCGATTATCGGTATCTGCCTCGGCCACCAAGCGATTGTCGAGGCCTATGGCGGTAAAGTGGCTGGTGCCGGAGATATCGTTCATGGCAAAGTGTCGATGATGGCACATCAAGGTCATCCGGTTTATCAGACGCTTCCTTCTCCGATGGCGATTGCGCGTTACCACTCGTTGGTTGCAGTGGAAGTACCGTCAACATTGACCGTGACTGCCGAAGTCGACGGATTGGTCATGTCGGTTGTTAATGAGCAAGATAAAGTGTGCGGTTTTCAGTTTCACCCAGAGTCGATCATGACCACTTATGGCGCGAAGTTACTGACCAACGCCATCGACTGGGCGCTTGAAGCACAGACAGTTTAAACGGAATTTAAGAGGATACTGCAATGGAAAACATCATCAATAAGCTGTACGCACAACAAGCGCTGAATGAACAAGAAAGTCATCAACTGTTTGACGAGATCATTCGTGGCGATCTTGACCCGATTTTAATGTCTGCGGCCCTCACTGCTCTTAAAATTAAAGGCGAGACACCCGATGAAATCGCCGGAGCGGTTGGCGCACTCGTCAAAAATGCCAGTCCATTTCCTCGTCCAGATTATGATTTTGCCGATATCGTCGGCACTGGCGGTGATGGCCACGATACCATCAACATTTCAACGACAGCAGCCTTTGTTGCTGCCGCGTGTGGGCTAAAAATCGCCAAACACGGGAACCGTAGTGTCTCCAGTAAATCAGGGTCGTCGGATTTATTGGACTCCTTTGGGATTAACCTCGCCATGAGCCCAGAAGATACTCGCAAAGCAATCGATGATTTAGGTGTCGCTTTCTTATTTGCGCCTCAGTATCACGGTGGGTTTCGTCATGCTATGCCCGTACGTCAAACATTAAAAACTCGCACTATCTTCAATATTCTTGGCCCTTTGATTAATCCCGCCCGGCCCAATATCGAGCTAATGGGTGTCTACGCGCCAGAGCTAATTAAGCCGATCGCGGAAACCATGCTCAAGTTGGGTATGAAACGTGCTGCGGTGGTTCACGGCAGTGGCTTAGACGAAGTTGCCATTCATGGTGAAACACACGTTGCGGAAATTCGAGATGGCGTTATTGTAGAGTACACGCTAACTCCGGAAGACTTTGGTTTAGACAGCTATGCGCTAGAAGCAATTAAAGGCGGAACACCAGCACAAAACCGCGAGATCACCCAAGCGATTTTGACCGGCACGGGAACCCCCGCACAGGTCAGCGCGGTGGCAGCCAACGTTGCGCTATTAATGCGTCTATTTGGTCATGAAGATCTCAAAGCCAATACAACCAAAGCCGTTAACGTAATGAACTCAGGCAAAGCGTTTGAGCTTGTCAAACAATTAGCAGATAGAGGTTAAGACATGACGCAATTATCCGAACACGTGTCATTAAAAGAGAGCCAAATGGCTGAGGTACTCGCAAAAATTGTTCGAGATAAGCACCTCTGGTTAGAGCAACGCAAACAAGCTCAGCCGTTAGAATCGTTTCAATGTGAACTGACCCTGTCCAATCGCAGCTTTTATGATGCCTTATCGACACCACAAACCGCATTTATTCTTGAATGCAAAAAGGCATCGCCTTCTAAGGGCCTGATTCGTGACGATTTTGATCTCGACTATATCGCTTCAGTTTACAATAACCACGCGAGTGCCATTTCAGTACTCACTGACGAAAAGTACTTTCAAGGCAATCTTGAATTTTTGCCTCAAATACGTCACCAAGTTACCCAGCCGATTCTGTGTAAAGACTTTATGGTCGACGAATACCAAGTTTTTTTGGCACGTTATTATCAAGCCGATGCAATCTTACTGATGCTGTCTGTCCTTGATGATGCCCAATACAAAGCGCTTGCCGAAGTCGCACACTCTCTCAATATGGGCGTGTTAACCGAGGTCAGCAACGAGGAAGAACTTGAGCGAGCGGTCGAGCTAGGCGCAAGAGTCATTGGTATCAACAACCGTGATTTACGTGATCTGAGCACCGATCTCAATCGAACGAAAGTGTTTGCTCCTAAACTACGCGCCAGATTGCCGCACGTGACACTGATTTCTGAATCTGGCATCTATACACACCAGCAAGTACGTGATCTTAGCCAGTATGCAAATGGCTTCTTGATTGGTAGCTCATTGATGTCAGAGGATAACCTCGAACTTGCCGTACGCCACGTTCTGCTGGGTGAAAACAAAGTCTGTGGCTTAACCAGCCCTGAAAACGCAGCACGTGCGTATCAAGCAGGCAGCGTATTTGGTGGGCTGATTTTTGTTGAGAAATCCCCTCGCTATGTCGATGTACAAACGGCACGTACGACCATGAGTGGTGCGCCTCTCAAATACGTTGGTGTGTTCAAAGATCATTCCGTGGAGGACGTTGCCACCATCGCTACCGCGCTTAACCTTTATGCGGTGCAGCTGCATGGCAATGAAGACCAACAATACGTTAACCAGCTTAAAACCGCTCTGGGTGAAGAGATTGAGATCTGGAAAGCCTATGGTGTGAATGACACACTTCCAACGCTGCTTGAAAACAACATTAACCGCCACCTGCTTGATAGCAAAGTCGGTAACCAATGCGGCGGGACTGGTCAGCAATTTGATTGGCAATTGGTGACGGATACTCACGGCATTATGCTCGCGGGCGGTATTTCCCCAGAGAATGCCAAACAAGCCGCGGCGCTTGGCTGCTTAGGGCTAGACCTTAACTCCGGAGTGGAAACTTCACCGGGTGAAAAAAGCAGTCTAAAACTTCGCCAAGCTTTTGAAGCGATTCGAGATTACTGATTTTATTTAAGTGGTGCAGCCACTTAACGCAATTTAAGGAAAGAACATGGCTAAGCTTAACGCCTATTTTGGCGAATACGGCGGACAATATGTCCCACAAATTTTGGTACCTGCGCTAGACCAGCTTGAGCAAGCGTTTATCGATGCTCAGCAAGATGATGAATTCCAAAGCGAGTTCATGGGTCTACTTCAAGAGTATGCAGGCCGACCTACCGCGCTCACCCTAACCCGTAACCTGACTAAAGGTACCAAGACTAAACTTTATCTTAAGCGTGAAGACTTACTGCACGGTGGGGCGCACAAAACCAACCAAGTGCTTGGTCAAGCGCTGCTGGCTAAACGTATGGGCAAAACGGAAATCATTGCGGAAACGGGAGCGGGTCAACATGGGGTTGCAACGGCGCTCGCTTGCGCGCTCCTAGATTTGAAATGTCGTGTGTATATGGGTGCCAAAGACGTTGAACGTCAAAGTCCAAATGTCTTTCGTATGCGTTTGATGGGTGCAGAGGTAATTCCTGTGCATTCTGGCTCCGCAACATTGAAAGATGCGTGTAACGAAGCGCTTCGTGACTGGTCTGGTAGCTATGAGAATGCGCACTATCTCCTTGGTACAGCCGCAGGCCCTCACCCATTTCCAACCATCGTTCGTGAGTTCCAACGTATGATAGGTGAAGAAACCAAGAATCAAATTTTAGCGCGTGAAGGTCGCTTGCCTGATGCCGTGATTGCCTGTGTTGGCGGTGGCTCTAATGCGATTGGCATGTTCGCTGACTTCATTGAAGAGAGTGACGTGCGTTTGATCGGCGTGGAACCAGCTGGCCTTGGCATTGATACCGACCAACACGGTGCACCACTTCGCCATGGTAAGCCCGGAATCTATTTCGGTATGAAGTCCCCCATGATGCAAGATGAACATGGACAAATTGAAGAATCTTACTCCGTTTCTGCTGGATTGGACTTTCCTTCTGTTGGTCCTCAACATGCGCACCTTAACGCTATTGGCCGCGCGGAATATGAGAACATTACAGACGATGAAGCCATTGACGCTTTTCAAGAGCTCGCTCGTCATGAAGGGATTATTCCTGCACTGGAGTCTTCGCATGCACTTGCTCATGCTCTAAAGATGGCCAAACAAAATCCAGATAAAGAACAACTGCTGATCGTGAACTTATCAGGTCGTGGTGATAAAGACATCTTTACTGTCGACAAAATTCTACAAGAGAAAGGAGTGCTGTAATGGATCGTTATCAAGCGATGTTTGAGCGTCTAGAGTCAAAAAACCAAGGCGCATTTGTTCCGTTTGTCACCATGGGCGATCCAAACCCAGCCTTGTCGTTACAAATCATGGAAACCTTAGTTGAAAATGGCGCCGATGCGTTAGAACTGGGTATGCCATTTTCTGATCCACTGGCAGACGGCCCAACAATTCAGGGCGCAAACCTACGTTCTCTTGAAGCCGGAACAACACCTGACACTTGCTTTGAATTGATTGCCCGATTACGCAGCAAGTACCCAGAGACCCCAATTGGTTTGTTAATGTATGCCAACTTAGTGTTTTCAAATGGCATCGAAGCGTTTTATGAGCGCTGCGCCAAGGCGGGTGTCGACTCGGTATTGGTTGCTGATGTGCCGACCAGTGAAAGCGATGAGTTCGTCGCTGCGGCGAAAAAATTTGGTATCCACCCGATTTTCATCGCGCCGCCAACGGCCAGTGACGAAACGTTGCAAGATGTCGCCAATAAAGCCAGTGGCTACACTTACTTGCTATCGCGGGCGGGAGTCACTGGTACAGAAACCAAGGCGAATATGCCTGTCGATACGCTGCTGTCACGGTTAAATCAATATGATGCACCACCAGCGCTGTTGGGATTTGGTATTTCCGAGCCTGAGCAAGTTCAGCAAGCACTGCAAGCGGGCGCGGCCGGTGCTATCTCTGGCTCTGCGGTAGTAAGAATCATCGAAGAGAATCAGCAGCAACCAGAAGTCATGCTGAGCCGTCTTGCTGATTTCGTTTCTTCCATGAAGCAAGCAACTCAGCGCTAAACCAACCAGCCTACAACAACACGATCGATTTTTGGGTACGCAACCTGAAAATCGATCTTATTATTAACAATCCTTCTCTTTTCTAACCTCACCTTTTCATGGTTTGGCTTAAAAGCCACTTCACGAACCTTATCACCACAAATTAAAGCAAACGTTTGCCTTGTGATTAAAAAACAAGCACAAACTATCAATTTTGCCGCTCTAGGCGAAGTTATGACCTGATCGTCATTGATCATTGACCAATATACGTGTAAAACACCTGCGGAATATTTATCCACTAATATTTTTCTGCCTAGTGGTAAATTCTAGGATATTAAACGTACATAGCACAGAGGTTAAGGAAGTGTTAAAAAATAAGAGTTTGCTAAGCAATATCGGCGTACAAGTCGTCATTGCAATGATCATCGGTACTGCTGTTGGTGCGTTAATGGGACAAGACGCTGCCCTATTTGCACCACTTGGAACTATCTTTATTAATCTAATTAAGATGTTGGTCATTCCACTGGTTGCTGTTGCACTTATCTCCGGCGCTGCGGGCTTAGGTAACAGCCAATCTGCCGGTAAAGTCGGAATGATCACGTTAGGTTATTTCGCGTTAACCTCTGCTTTGGCTGTTGCTTTGGCCCTCATTATGGGCGAAGTATTCCAGCCAGGTATGGGCATCGATGTATCTGGTGTTGAAGGTATGTTCTCATCAGAATATGCATCAAAAGGTGAACTACCCACGTTTTGGGCAACCATTACGGGTATGATCCCGACCAACGTTTTCCAATCATTGAACGACGCCAATATTTTACAAATTCTTGTTTTCTGTCTGTTCTTTGGTATCGCCATTTCTAAACAAGAAAAATCGCGCCGCGAGCCTATTATGAACGGTGTGA
This sequence comes from Vibrio olivae, assembly GCF_042428525.1. NCBI lineage: Bacteria > Pseudomonadati > Pseudomonadota > Gammaproteobacteria > Vibrionales > Vibrionaceae > Vibrio > Vibrio olivae. The sequence goes on along the minus strand of NZ_JBHMEP010000001.1, from coordinate 593,852 downwards.
ACTGCATTGTTGATGCCATGGTATGGATGATCAATAAAGTGATGATCATTGCTCCTATTGGTGTTTTTGGTCTTATGGCCGAAGCGGTAGGCACATTTGGTTTTGGCGCGTTAATGGTCGTCTTTAAACTGTTCTTGGTCTACGTTGCTGCGATCCTTATCTTTGGTTTCGTTGCCTACCCACTGATGATTCAGTTGTTCACCAAAACATCCGCTAAGAAATTCCTAAGTGTGATGAAAAAGCCACAAGCGGTGGCGCTATCAACGGCATCGTCAATGGCAACCCTGCCTGTGACAATGGACACCTGTGAAAACGAGCTGGGTGTTAAAAATTCAACAGCGTCGTTTGTCCTACCGCTAGGCGCGACCATCAATATGTCCGGTAACGCAATTTACTACGGTCTGGTTGCTGTATTCTTTGCACAGCTATTCCATATTGATCTTTCGATGGGTGCGTACATCGCGATCATCGTTACCTCAACCTTGGGTGCCGTTGGCCAAGCAGGTGTACCTGGGCCATCGTTCCTAGTGGTTGCGGTTCTTTTGGCAGCCGGTATTCCAATTGAAGGGCTACCATTGCTGTTCGCTCTTGACCGTATTTTCGATATGATTCGTACTGCGCTCAATATTACGGGTGATGCCGCGTGTGCGGTTATTGTCGACGCATTAATTGAAGACGAAGTTAACGAACAACAAAAACAAACTGAATTAGAAAAGCAACAAGCGTAATATTCGTTTAGTTTTATAAGTATCAATATTTAATCAACCGCCCTTCGGGGCGGTTTTTTTATCCTACAAGATCACAGTTTCATATATTTTCCCCGTAACATAGGCTCGTTGATATTCAACTAAGGTGATATCATCCAAAAAAAATAGCTATAAAAATACTACGTCAGATTGGATGAAAAAATGGAACTTTATAACCTCTATGAGCGCTATCTACGTGATAGAAAGCTCGACATTTCGCGGGAAGAAATTTTCCTTGCGATTGAATCAACGCCCTCACCCAGGTTAAGGGCATGCTTTGAACATATACTTAGCACACGGCTTCAACAAATCACTTATCAATCACCAAGTTGTAAATACTTAAATATTGCTGGCCAACTTCACTCAGCGATTTATCTTGAACAAATTTGCCAGAATTCTAATGGGCTTAGCCCGTTTGAATATCAGTTAGAACAATTGGCATTAGCCTATTTCGATAGCATTGCCGACTTGTGGTGCGAATATGAAATCAATCACATAAAAAATAAATATCAAAAACAGTTAAATCATTTTAGTGAGCCAATCTTTAATAATAATTACGATGAAAGTGCCTATTCTTCTCAATTGATTGATAATGTAGAAAGCGACTTAAATCATTATTACACCCTGTATTTCTCTGCACCTCTTTCTCTTTCCGATGCGATTCTTCTCTCCAATTTATGCACATTTATTAAGCAGCATAAATGGTATGAAATGTTATTTTCTCTTTCGCTTTCGACGCAAGGTACGCATTTCATTTTGACGACGAATAGCGCCAGTGGTATTCCGTTACTGGTATCTAGCGCCCGGATTCAATATTGGCAACATCGCGATGAGTGGCTTTATTTATCACCTTTCTTCCAATCGCGTGCTTGGACACCATCTATTGCGCCGCACTTTCAGCAAACGTTAGAAGCGCAACACATTTTGCGACCTCACAGCCACATCGACCCAAGCAGTATCAGTGCTTTAGACAGCAGTCTCACCGAGTCGATCATCGATAAACAGGCGATATGCGAAATTCTCCGTTTAACCGCAAGCGGCAATACCCTACAATGTTCGTTTATTCTCTATCTCGCCCAAAAGCATATGATGGCGTTACTCTACGAGCGAGCATTTGCACTTGGATTTGTGGTGATAGAGCAACCCTTGATGATGCGTTACTACGACAGCCTGTCTGATAACGAATATCTCTACACAGCAGAATGTAATTTACAAGACACTGGCAATTCCACATATAAAGGATTATGGATAATTGACAAGCTCAATCAGCAACTTAAAACGACCAGTTATAAAGAGTATAAGCGTCGTGTCTTTCTCCAACGTAAGCAATCAAGTGCGGCTAGGTTAGAAGGGAATCGCCATGGTTAACTTGTATCAAAACTTATTTATCTACCCTAAAGCGATGGTGCTTACGTTTACTTCGCTTATTGTCATTACCTGGGTCGGCTACTTCTATTTGAGCCTAAAAGAACGTAACGTCGATCTTTCCAAAAGCCATTATAAGTACTACCTCAGCTACTCTAGCGGGCTGTTCTTCTGGATTCTGAGTAACGCGTATTTTCACTCTGGTTATTTAGTGAGTCAGTCACAAAATGCCGCTATCTTTATGGCGATTTTTGCCAACTTGACGGCGTTCACAGCATTTGCTTCAGCGTTTTTGTTCTCCTGCAAACTCAAAGAGCATTATCTACAAAAGAAGACTCCTCGCTTGGTGTATACCTTGTTGACCGCGCTGACTGTGATGACCTTGGGAATCAACTTAATTCCTGAGCTCACGGTGCAATCGGTTGATATTACCGCCCCCAGCGTATTCGTGATTCACTTTGGTAATTATACGTCTTTGTTCTTCTTTACCCTGGTGAGCTTGGTTCTTTTCACTTTATTAAATCTTGTATCGCTGCGCGGCGTCAGCAACCGCTTGAGTAAAACACGAGTCAACTTTATGGTTGCAGGCATGATTATTTTCATGGTTTCAACTGGAATCATTCAGCTCGGATTTACTTTGTTTTGGGGCGACTTTTCGTTAACTTGGCTGCCACCCGCGCTCTCGATTAGCGAGATGATCATTACCGGCTATGCGCTCATTACTTCGCGTTTTTACAGCACTCGCTACATGAGTTATTTAACTCTGACGGCTATTGTTACGTGCGCCATCTATACTTTTCCGCTGTTCTTTTTGGTTCGCGACAACGGCATTCCCTATGACGTGGTCATTGCGTACAGCTTCGTATTAGGTGTGACGTGGCAATTTCTCTACAGCCGAGTGAAACAGTACACCAGCTTAATGGTCTACAACTCACCGCAAGCCCCAACGGAACGTATTTATAACTTAGTGAGTGAGTTTCAAAAATCGCCTCCCCAGGCGCTACAAAAACTCGCTGAGCTGCTTAACGTCCCTGCAAGTCAGATTCAACTGGTTAAGAAGAGCGCGGACGATGAACTGTTTGTTGATTACTTTAACAATAATCAAGATGCGCTGATCATTGAAGAGCTGCAAGATAAGTTAGACGGGCAAGCCAGCGAAGGTCGTTTAGGTGAACTGCATGACAAAATGCATGAGCAAGATGCGGCGATCATCATGCCAATGTTTGACAACAGCCATGTGATTTCTCATTTATTAATCGCTACGCACAAAAGTAATGGGCAAATGTTTTCCAATGAAGAACTTATTGCCCTGAAAAAAGTACTCGAGCAAGCGCAATATTACATAAATTCCGACCGCCGAGTGAAACAATCTCAAGCCCTTGCGAATTCTATTGCACACGAAATGCGCAATCCGTTGGCTCAGTTACAATTACATTTTGAAAAGCTGCAAATTCAACTGCAGACCGATGCGCCAGTTGATACGCTTCTCAACGAAGTCGAAAATGGAAAGTCAGCCATTCGACGTGGCAAGCAACTGATCGATATTATTTTACGCGAAGTCAGTAGCTCATCGCTTTCTCAAGAGCCGATGGCTGTATCCCCTATCAAACGCCTATTACTGCAAGCGATTAACCAATTTGGGTTCGAGAGCGAACAGATAAAGCGTCGCATTCACCTGCACACAGATGTGGATTTTTCGGCTCGAGTTAACGACACCCTATTTAACTTTGTGGTGTTTAATCTACTGCGCAACGCGATTTACTACTTCGATTCGTACCCAGACAGCCGCATTGATATCACCACCATCTCGCGCTTCCATGAAAATGTGGTTGTGTTTCGAGACTCAGGGCCAGGTATTCCACAAGCGATAAAAAATCAAATCTTCGATGATTTCTTTAGCCATAACAAGTCCGGAGGTAGTGGCTTGGGGCTAGGTTATTGCGCACGTGTCATGCAGTCATTTGGGGGCACCATTCAGTGCCACTCCGAATATGGGCAATACACTGAGTTTCATCTAATTTTTCCAGCGCTATCGCTCTCAGCACTCGAAGAAACCGAGCACCAAGACCAAGAACCGCAAGAGCTCGCTTCTCTGCCCATTGAGAGCCAGTATGATGATCTGTTGCTACCTTACAACCAATCACAAACGGGCATTCACTGCCACAAAACGGTGCTTGTGGTTGATGACAAAGAAGTTCAGCGAGCGATGGTCACGCTTTATCTTCAACAACTCGGTTATGATGTCATTCAAGCCAACAATGGCAAAGTCGCGGTGGAAATTTTTCAAAACAACCCCATCGACTTAGTAATGATGGATATTCAAATGCCCGTCATGAATGGCTTTGAAGCCGCTACCCGTATAAAACAGTTGAGTCCCAACACCCCGGTTATTGCGTTATCTGGAGAGTCCGGAGAGCGTGAATTGGATCTAATTACCAGCCTGATGGATGGTCGTTTAAGCAAACCGACCACCAAAGCGGACTTACGCGCTGTGATGTCTCACTGGATAGCAGATCACGAAATATCGTCAACAAGCTAACAAATTTAAAAGTTGGCACCAAATGTGCTTAATTACAGCCAGTAGTAAAATTCGTAGCGAGGAAATGACACCTCGCTACCCTAAAGAGGATATTGGTTGTGGATACTTACAGACCTACTTATTGCCGCCTAGTCCACCATGGAATGAAAAGTTTACTGGTTGACCGTATGGGTCAGTTTTCCGAGATGGCTTATCATGAATATCTCTATCTGATCACTGGTAAATCCAGTTGCTTGGCAATGACGGATGACGAACTCAAAAACACCGTATACGATCTGAAAAACGAAGGGTATTTGGAGGATCTTAAGCCACAAATCACTCATCTTCCCGTGTTCAGCGTCGCGGAATAAGCGCTTTATTTGTTTCGAGTTGTCACTGGCTATTCAGTCTAACGGCAAGTTCCGTTAGACTGTTGGCAACGCAGTCACTGGATAGCAAGCTCACAATGAAGCAAATTATTGATTTTATTCCCTTAATCGTATTTTTCGTCCTGTATAAGATGTACGACATCTATGTCGCTACAGGTGCACTGATTGTTGCATCTGCCCTCCAAATTGTTCTTCTCTACGTCTTATACAAAAAAGTTGAGAAAATGCAGTTAATTACGTTTGTCATGGTCGCCATTTTCGGTAGTATGACGCTGATTTTGCATGACGCCGACTTCATCAAATGGAAAGTCACTATCGTCTATGTCGTACTCGCACTCGCGTTGGCGATTAGCCACTTAATGGGAAAATCCGCCATAAAGAGTATGCTCGGTAAAGAGTTAGAGTTGCCAAACCAAGTTTGGAATAAAATCACCTGGGCATGGGTGGTGTTTTTTGCGCTTTGCGCAGCACTGAATGTTTACGTGGCTTTTCACCTTTCACAAGATATTTGGGTCAACTTCAAAGTCTTTGGATTGCTGGCAGCAACTTTACTTTTTACTCTGCTTACAGGCGTGTACATTTATAAGTATCTACCCAAAGATAACAAGGTGGAATAACCACCAACCAAACTTAACAGTTTGATTAAAATAATGATTTTCAGCGGCCTTCGGGTCGCTGTTTTATTGTAGTGGATGTCTATTTTTATGAACCCAGAAATGAACTCACCAAAAGGACAAATGATCCTTCGAACCCTGGCAATGCCCGCAGATACCAACGCGAATGGCGATATTTTCGGAGGATGGATCATGTCTCAGCTTGACCTTGCAGGCGGCATACTCGCCAAAGAGATATCAAGTGGAAGAATTGTAACGGTGTCGGTTTCGAGTATTACCTTCAAAAAGCCCGTTCGTGTGGGTGATGTTGTGTGCTGTTATGGCGAATGTACCCGAATTGGACGAACATCGATGGAAATGAATTTAGAAGTCTGGGTTAAACCAGTAAAAGAAGATGGCGTTGGCCACCGTTTCCAAGTCTGTGAAGCGACCTTTAACTATGTGGCAATCGATAGCCAAGGTCGTCCTCGCCCTATTGAGACAAACCGTTGATTTATCACTTTACTTCACCATTGGCTGTGAAAATCACCGCATATTGGGTAAAGTAAAGGCGATTGATGCAAACGCTCCTAAGCCGAGCTCACAAGGAATAATATAATGTGGTATGTAATTTTTTCACAAGACGTTGAAAACTCTTTAGAAAAGCGTATGAGCGTAAGAGAAAAACATCTCGCTCGCTTACAAGAGTTGCAAGATGAAGGCCGACTTTTAACCGCGGGACCAATGCCAGCCATCGATGCCGATAGCCCTGGTGAAGCTGGTTTTACTGGCTCAACTGTGATTGCAAATTTTGCCTCACTAGAACAGGCTCAGCAGTGGGCGGATGCCGACCCTTACGTTGCTGCTGGCGTGTATCAAAACGTCACCGTGAAACCTTATAAAAAAGTATTTTAATATGAAACGTACTTATCGCTTCGTCGCGCTTGCACTCGGTGTTTTAATCCTAAGTGGGTGTTCTGCAAACCGCGAGCAACAACGCCAATTAGAACTGATTGCCAATAGCCGTGCCAATATGCTCTCTTCTGAACTGCCTATGGATGTGGGCCCATTATCCATCTTACGAGCTAATGCGAATGGTTCGGTGATTGAAATCATGATGGTTTATAATGATGATGCCCAAAATGCCAAACCGATCCAGCAAGTGCTAAGAACCAGCATTAACACCTACTGCACCAATAAAGACATTAAAAATAATTTGGAAGTTGGCGTCAGTTATCGCATTAAAATGCGTAATAGTCGTGGTCAGTTGATGATTGACCAACTTATTACCGACGACACCTGTGATGCCGTCAATCCATAAATAACAAAGCCCCATCAGGGGCTTTGTTATTTTTATTTTACGCCGCTTTAGCGTATTTCTTACGCAGCAATTTGGCCGCCAGTACCAGATTGGTCAATGATGCTTCTGTCTCCTGCCAGTTTCGCGTTTTTAAACCGCAATCTGGGTTAACCCATAAACGCTCAAGTGGAATTAAGTCCGCCGCTTTTTCAAGCAGACTTTCAATCCACTCAACAGACGGAATGTTGGGTGAGTGAATATCATAAACGCCTGGGCCGATTTCATTAGGGTAATTAAAAGCTTCAAATGCACGAAGCAATTCCATGTTAGACCGAGAGGTTTCGATGGTAATTACATCGGCGTCCAACGCAGCCACAGAGTCAATAATTTCATTGAATTCACTGTAACACATATGGGTGTGGATTTGCGTTTGTGGCTCTGCGCTACCTGCAGCGATCCGAAATGCATTCACCGCCCAATCGAGATAGGCTTTGTGTTCCGCTTGTTTTAATGGCAAACCTTCACGAATCGCAGGCTCATCAATTTGAATAATGTGAATCCCTGCCTGCTGAAGATCGGCGACTTCATCACGTAAGGCGAGCGCCAGCTGCTCTGCAATGGCTTGACGAGAGATGTCCTCACGCGGAAACGTCCAGCACAGTATTGTGACCGGCCCAGTGAGCATACCTTTCATTTTCTTACTCGTGAGTGACTGGGCATAGCGTGTCCACTCGACCGTCATCGCTTGCTCTCGCTCAATATCGGCCACCACAATCGCAGGCTTCACGCAACGTGAACCGTAACTCTGAACCCAGCCAAATTGTGTGGTTTGAAAACCCGACAAGTGCTCGGCAAAGTACTCAACCATATCATTACGCTCAGCTTCCCCGTGTACCAACACGTCAAGATCGAGCGCTTCTTGGCGCTGCACGGCATCTTTAATATGCTGTTTGATCACTTCAACATACTCCACTTCTGGCAGCGTGCCTTTACGATAAGCGCTGCGCTGAAAACGAATATCCTGCGTTTGTGGAAATGAACCGATTGTCGTGGTTGGAAATAATGGTAAATCAAGCACTCGTGATTGATGCTTAGCGCGCTCAGCATAGGGAAGACTGCGCTTAGACAAGGCTTGGGTAATGCTATTGACTCGCTTTTGTACCTGAGGTTTATGCACGTGATCAGCCTTTTGACGCGCAATGATTGGTTGACTATATGCCTCACACTGCGCAATGGCGGACTCGTCTCCCTCTAAGCCACGTGCTAGCAGATTCACTTCTTGAACTTTCTGCTTAGCAAAGGCAAACCAACTGCGTGTCTCTTCGCTTAACTCAGTTTCCAATTCAAGGTTCACCGGACTATGAAGTAAAGAGCATGAACTCGCAATCCATAAGCGCTCACCGAGTTGCTGCTTCAATGGCGTCAACGTTACGAGTTTTTCCGCTAGGTTTGCGCGCCAAACGTTGCGCCCATTAATCGCACCGACAGAAAGCACCCAAGCTTCCGGAAGTTTTTCAACCACTAGCGGAAGTTGCTTATCAGCAGCGCACAAATCGATATGTAGGCCATCAACCGCGAGCACAGTAATGACATCAATGTTGGCTGCAATGGAATCAAAGTAGGTGGTTAACAATAACTTGGTACGGCCTTTCAAAGCTTGGTAAGCGGAGTCAAACGCTGCCAGCCACGCAGGCGGTAAGTCAAGCGCTAACACTGGCTCATCAATTTGTACCCACTCAACACCCAGTTCGGCTAGTTTGCTGAGAACTTGCTGATAAACCGTTAATAATTGAGGCAGCAGAGAAAGACGGTCAAAGCTCTCGTTGGTCTCTTTCCCCAAATACAGGTAACTAACGGGACCAAGCACGACAGGCTTCACGTGATGCCCAGCCTGCTGCGCTTCTGCCACTTCATCAAACAGCTGAGTCCAAGTCAGCTCAAAATGATCGTCCGCGCTAAATTCAGGCACCAAATAATGATAATTGGTATTAAACCATTTCGTCATATCCGAAGCAGCAGCGCCGCAACCACAGTCTGAGCGAGATTGCCCGCGAGCGATGCGAAACAGCGTATCTAAATCGATTGAATGGCCTTGATGGCGTTTGGGAATATGTCCAAGGAGTAACGAAGTATTTAACACATGATCGTACCAAGCAAAATCACCCACTGTGACAAAGCTTAGGTTAGCGTCCTTTTGTGTTAGCCAGTTTTGATGACGCAGCTCGCTGCCCGTCGCCAATAATTGCGATTGTTCAATTTCACCGCGCCAGTATTTTTCGAGTGCGAATTTGAGTTGACGTTGTTCACCAATGCGTGGGTATCCCAAAATATGTGTTGTAGTCATGGCTATTTTCCGTAATTGAATTTGATTATTTAAGAAGTCTGGACGTCTAAACTATCCAATTCACGGCCAAATAACTCAAGACGCTTTTATTCAACTTGTTTATGAACAAACTTCATACACCGCACAGCTTATTGCAGTGGATTAATTTAAATAGGGCAAAAGCCAATAACAAAAACAACAAACAGACGTCTAGACGTTTACAAAAGCCAACAAAGCGCGTAAGTTAATATTCATCATCTTGATATTATTACCATGAGAGGATTTCATGATTGAATTGAAGCATTTGAAAACCCTAGCTTCTTTGCGCGATACGGGGTCACTCACCGCCACCGCGACAGCACTGCACTTGACTCAATCGGCCCTCTCCCATCAAATCAAGGATCTCGAAGCACGTATCGGTGGGCAGTTATTTTTGCGTAAAACACGCCCGGTAAAGTTTACTTCGGAAGGTGAGATTTTATTACAACTTGCCAATGACATATTGCCACGCCTTGCAAAAGCCGAAAATGAACTGGCCAGTCTGAAAGAAGATGTCAATGGACGTCTTCACATGGCAATTGAGTGTCACTCTTGTTTTCAGTGGTTAATGCCCGCTTTGAAGGAGTACCAAATTGCCTGGCCAAGCGTGACCCTTGATTTTTCTTCGGGCTTTGGTTTCGAGCCCCTGCCTGCATTGATGAATGGCGAGTTGGACTTAGTGATTACCTCAGACATTCAGCCACGCTCTGAAGTCCATTACGAGCCACTGTTTGACTTTGAGATGCGCTTGGTCACCGCCACCAATCATCCGCTTGCACAGCTCGAGCGTATCGAACCAACAGATTTACGTGAGCAGACTATGCTCTCCTACCCTGTCCAAAAGCAGCGTTTGGATGTCGTGAAGCATTTTTTACAACCCGCTGGGGTAGAGCCGATGAAATGGAAACAAGCGGATAATACTCTGATGCTGGTACAAATGGTCTCGGCAGGACTCGGCGTAGCCGCATTACCAAACTGGGCAATCAGTGAGTTTTCTCGCCAAGGATTGATCACCAGCATACCGCTCGGTGATGGCTTATGGCGCCGCTTATTTGCAGCAGTGCGCAACAGCGATCGTAACAAGCGCTACCTACAAGCCTTTTTCTCTACCGCGCGCCAACAAAGCAAAAGCCACCTTGATGGTATCAAGATGGCTTAAAAATATTTTATGGTGGGAAGGTTAACGTTACCGCATCGCTGACTTAAATTGATTGGTCAACGGATCATATTGGTAGCCTAAACTATCTAATTTGACAGTGACGGTTTCTACATCCATATCGTAGACCGTCACCAACTCATCAAAACTATCACATTCTAGGCGCAGTTTTTCATTGACGATGCCGAGCAAAATGACGCTATCAAACTGGCTAATGTTACTTAAATCCATCACTACACTCCTTTCTACTTCGACTCATAGAAAAGGGTAGCGCGAATTCATTGTTTTTGCTGAGACGAAACCTAAAGAACGAATAATCCTTGATGAAATAAGCCAGAAGCCACCAACATCGCCAAGCTAATCAATAGCTGAACACGACCTATGGCTTTCTCAGTAAAAATGTGCCAGCACCACACGACGATGGCGGAAATCATCAAAGATAAGCCAAACAAAATTGATTGTGTCGCGCTATCAACTACTTGCGGAGCTAATCCATAGGCTTTTGCCAGTACGCTGAGAGCCGTGAACATCGCAGCCACCACACCACAAAACGGCAAAATACGATGAAACGCTTGCAGCCGTGTGCGAGCAATAACCAGCAATAAATGCGCAAACGCCGCCCCAAGTAGAACCACTTGCAACAATAGATGGATACTCGATGACGTATCGGGCTGCATAAAGACTTGAATACCAACAAACGCTAACGCCAAGCCATTCGCCAAATACAACGCCCACAAAGGCCCTTGGTTACGCGTTTTTTTAGTCTGAACCTGAGTATAAAAATAACCAATGGCAAAAGTGACCATGATCGCCTGCATTTTAAGCGATGCCACCGCAAGCCATAAAATCGCCAATGTTGGCATTAATTTATGAATGCGCCCTCGCTGACCAGGACAAATATCGCCTTTGACTAACACCAAAGTCAGAATAAGTTGAGCACCTAACAGCATTGGCGCGCACAGAAACAGAAGTTGTTGAACCATAATATCTATACATCGTTATCAATTGCAGCGGATGATAACAGACTGGGACAAGAACTCTAGCGTTGAAAATAAAATCCCATTGGTTCATAAATGAACCGTTTGCTTTTGTCTTGACCTTCTAAACTGTACGGAAATATAGCGCTAGATACTCGGTTAGCAAGTCGCTATAATTCGCGCTCGCGAAATCTGAGGTCAATTTATGCACAGTGATATCACACCGATTAACCAATATACCCCATACTGGGCCGCTTGCTATGGCTCATCTCCATTTTTGCCGACGACTCGTCAAGAGATGGATGCCCTAGGCTGGGATAGCTGTGACATCATCATTGTGACGGGCGATGCGTATGTCGATCACCCAAGTTTCGGTATGGCGATCATTGGACGTCTGCTCGAAGCGCAAGGATTTCGTGTTGGCATCCTTGCCCAACCTGAATGGCAAAATAAAGAAGCCTTCATGGGTTTGGGTAAACCCAACCTCTTTTTCGGTATTACAGCTGGTAATATGGATTCGATGATTAACCGCTACACCGCGGATAAAAAATTACGCCATGATGATGCCTATACCCCGAACAATGAAGGAGGGAAACGCCCTGACCGCGCGACATTGGTCTATTCACAGCGTTGTCGAGAAGCGTATAAAGAGGTGCCCATAGTCCTCGGTGGCATTGAGGCCAGTCTGCGCCGTCTCGCGCACTATGACTATTGGTCAGACAAGGTTCGTCGCTCAGTATTGTTTGATGCCAAAGCCGATATTTTGCTATTTGGTAATGCAGAACGAGCCTTAGTTGATGTCGCTCATCGCTTAGCCAATGGGGAATCCATTGCGACTATGACCGATATTCGCGGCACCGCTGTCAACCTTCCTGCAGCACCTGAGCACTACAAGATCATCGATTCATCACGCATTGAAAAACCGCGTAAAGAAGCGTTTGTACCGAAAAACCCTTACGAAGTTGAAACCCAATGTGATACGAAAGCGGACGATGCAAACCAAGCACAGCCAATCACCATTCGTCCTTCTCGCCATGATGCAGCAACCACCGCGGTGCGCATCCCAAGCTTTGAGAAACTGCGCAACGATCGCATTCTCTATGCGCACGCGAGCCGCATTATGCATTTGGAAACCAACCCTTATTCTGGTCGCGCTCTGATTCAAAGCCATGGCGATCGCGAATTATGGGTCAATCAGGCGCCCATTCCGTTAACCACGGAAGAGATGGATTACGTCTTTGACTTGCCTTACGCCCGCGTTCCTCACCCAGCCTACGGCAAAGCCAAAATCCCGGCTTATGACATGATTAAAACATCGGTTAACATCATGCGTGGCTGTTTTGGCGGCTGTTCATTCTGCTCGATTACTGAGCACGAAGGGCGTATTATTCAAAACCGTTCTCAAGAGTCGATTATTAACGAGCTTGAGGAGATTCGCGATAAAGTTCCTGGGTTTACAGGGACCATTTCCGACCTTGGCGGCCCAACGGCCAACATGTATCGCCTCGGCTGTAGCGACCCGAAAGCAGAAGCCAACTGTCGACGTCCATCGTGTGTCTTCCCTGGTATTTGTAGCAAACTCAATACCGACCATAAGCACACCATTGACCTGTATCGTGCTGCGCGAAATGTGGACGGGGTTAAAAAGGTCATGATCGCTTCTGGTGTGCGTTACGATTTAGCTATTGAGTCGCCTGAGTATGTCAAAGAGTTGGTTACACATCACGTTGGCGGCTATCTAAAAATTGCACCAGAGCACACCGAGAAAGGTCCACTGGATCTGATGATGAAGCCAGGCATGGGCACCTACGATCGCTTCAAAGAGATGTTTGAGAAATACAGCAAAGAAGCGGGTAAAAAGCAGTATTTGATCCCCTACTTCATCTCTGCCCATCCAGGGACCGAAGATGAAGATATGCTTAACTTAGCACTATGGCTGAAGAAGAATGATTTTGAATGTGACCAAGTACAGAACTTCTACCCGTCACCAATGTGCAACGCAACGGCAATGTATTACTCAGAAACCAATCCACTCAAACGCGTTAAGTATAAAAAACGCGAAGAAGTCCCTGTGGCCAAAGGCGAACGCCAGAGACGCTTACACAAAGCTCTGCTGCGTTACCACGATCCAAACAACTGGCCGTTGATTCGTGAAGCACTGGTTGCTATGGGTAAAAAACATCTGATTGGTGATAAAGAAAGCTGTTTGGTTCCCGCAGAAGATATTGATGCTAAAACGCCTGCGCAGCGCAGAAAGTCAGGGCGTCATGGCGCTAACCGCTTTGCCACCAAACACACCAAGAGTCAGCCAGGCTTTGCGCCATTGGCGGGTAAAAAAGGGAAACCACAAAATAGCTCGTCGTCACACAGTGGACAAAGTGCTAAGTCATCTGGTGCAGACAAAGGCCGCTCTAATAGCAATGGTAAAAATCGTCAAAAAAGTCGTCAACGTTAAACATAAAAAAACCGGGCCAAAAAGCCCGGTTTTTTTAATTATAATCGTTTACTGGTTTCTTAGTTTTTGCCAATACTTTTCATAAATCGCCAGCGCCTCTGGCCCAACATCGTTAATAAACTCTCCTTTCACCATATCGGCCTCTGATGGGAAAATCGTAACGTCATTACGAATAGCGTCATTGAGTAAGGCACGCCCACGAGTCGTCGCGGACGCGTAACCTAAGCTGTTGACGATCTCTGCTTGGCTTTCTGGCTGATACATAAAGTTAATAAACTGATGGGCCAGCGCTTTGTTTTCACTGCCCGATGGAATAACAAAGTTATCCATCCACAGTACGGCACCTTCTTGCGGCATCACAAACTTCAACTCTGGCATCTCTTGCTGACCTTGATAGGCGTTGCCGTTCCATTGCATTCCCACAGAAGCTTCACCCGAAACATAGGGCACATGCGGTGCATCTGAGTTGTACAGCAGCACATTAGCTTGTAGTGCTTTTAACGACTCATAAGCCTTTTCAATCTGTTGTGGGTTTTGACTGTTGATACTGTAACCATTTAGTTTAAGTGCCATGCCAAAAACGTCACGAATATCGTCAATCAGCATAACCTGCCCAGCGAATTCCGGCTTCCAGAGGTCGGCCCAGCGCGTCACTCCGTCAACCATCTCTGCATTATAGCTAAGGCCCGTCACACCCCAAATGTAGGGCAAAGAGTAACGGTTCTGTGGATCATGCGCCTGACCTAATAACGCCGGCATCGTATCCTTCATATTTGGAATCTGCTCGAGGTCAAGCTCAGCCAATAACCCTTCTCTGCCCATTTTTTCGATAAAATAAGCAGATGCAAACACCACATCATAACCGCCACCTTTGAGCAGCTTTAACTTGGTGTACATGGATTCATTGTTTTCAAAGGTGGAGTAATTTACGGTGACTCCTTGCTGCTTTTCAAATTGTCGAAGCGACGCTTCAGGTAAATAGCCTCCCCACGCATAAACATTTAATTGCTTGGCGTGTGCGGTTCCTAGCATCAACAAGGCTGAAAGCGCGATGCCCTTGACCAGATTGTTCATTAATTTTTGATTCCTTTTAAGCCGGCACCATGCCGATTGCGGCTCAATAATTAAGTGATTTTCTGGACAAATAAAGACAATAATATTTGTCGTAAAGAACAATATTTATTAAGGACAGCGGCAGGGGAAAGACAAGGAGCACAGTGAATAAGTTAAAAAAACCGCGCGGTTGAAACCGCGCGGCTCTCGTTATCAAAACGCAATCTTTAAGCGTATTGCGCTTCAAATTCTTGCATAAAGTCGACTAAGGCTTGAACACCTTCCAGCGGCATGGCGTTGTAAATGGATGCACGCATACCACCAACCGCTCGGTGACCTTTTAGAGCCACGAGACCACGCTGCTCCGCGAGCTCAAGGAACGTGCCATCAAGTTCTGGTTTAACCAATTGGAAAGGCACATTCATTCGTGAACGGTTCGCGGGATGAATATCGTTCTTATAAAATGGAGAATTGTCGATGTAATTGTACAGGGTATCGGCTTTCTTGCGATTGGTCTCTTCCATTGCTTTCAAACCGCCCTGCTCTTTTAGCCATTTGAAAACTAGACCCGACAAATACCATGCAAACGTTGGTGGCGTGTTATACATAGAATCTTTTTCTGCCAAGATTTTATAGTTAATAAAGCTCGGCAGCACATCACGCGCGAAATCAAGCAGATCATCACGCACAATTGCAATGCAGATACCAGCTGGACCAATGTTCTTCTGAGCGCCTGCGTAGATAACACCGAATTTAGACACATCAATATCACGCGATAGAATGTTTGATGACATGTCAGCGACGATCGGTTTATCGGTTTGAGGCAGATCATAAATCTCTACACCGTCAATCGTTTCATTTGGACAAAAGTGCACATAAGCCGCATCAGGGGCCACTTTCCATTCAGAAGCAGGTTTGACAGCAGTTTTGCCATCGATTTCGGTTTTGGCGTCAAAAGTATCTACTTGGCAATACTTGTTCGCTTCATCAATGGCACTGGCGGCCCAATAGCCGGCATCAATATACGTGGCCGTTGAGCGCTCACCCAACAAGTTTAGTGGTACTGCAGAAAATTGAGCTCGTGCCCCGCCCTGACAAAATAGAACTTTATAGTTGTCTGGGATTGAAAGTAAGTCACGCAAGTCTTGCTCGGCTTGCTGTGCAATTTCGATGAATGATTTACTGCGGTGGCTAATTTCCATAACCGAAGTACCGAGGCCATTCCAATCTACGAATTCGGCCTGAGCCTTTTCCATGACTGCTTTAGGAAGCGCAGCGGGACCCGCGCTGAAGTTATAGACATTGCCTGTAGAAGACGCCATGAGTTTCCTTGCTCCTGCTGTTAACAAACTAGTGTGATTAATACCACTTTTTTGCCTAGAGCAAAAGTAACAAAAGAGGTCTTAAGACCTCTTTTTATTGATTGATAAAGGTAATGCAACGAGCGAATTACAGCATCATCGGCAATATAAGCGCCATTAAAGGAATTTTCTGGCCATTTTTAAACACCAGATTGCTGTTTTCGAGCTGAGCCTCAATGCGATAACCAGATTGAGTTTGGTCAACAATATCCATCACAATCGCTTCATCAATCGCCTGCTTTATGGTCGGAAACGTCTCGACCATTTGTTCAGATACATAGCTTTCCATATCCCCGGTCAACTTCGGTAGCACCGACATCGGGTTTGCTGCAACATCTTTCGTCCCTTCTGGTACTTGAATATTCATCGCAGATCGAAATTCGCCATCACCGATCTTGGCACTAAAATCGTTTACCGAAACATAAAACCCTTGAGCGAATAAGGTTTCAATACTCTCGATTGCTGTTTGCAGTTGGGCGTTTGATAGCGAAGGGTTAGGATTATTTTGGTAAACATCCAACAACTGACCAAAAGCAACACTGTCAAGATCGCCAAAAGAAACATCCACATTAAAATTCGAGACTTGTCCTTGGTCGGTTTTCAAGTCATTCATTTCAAGCACATGTTGGCCTGAAACTCGGTTAGTCGTGGGAATTTCATTTGACGTAAAGTGATAACTCGCGTTCATCATCTCAAAGGAGGTGCCTTGATCAGGATTAACAATTTTGGCCTGTCCGATGGTTATCTGCTGATCTCCAATCCAAAATGCGTGAGTGCGTTTGCCTTGCCCCTGCGCTTTAATACTGGTAATCGACAATTTGTCGCCGGACGCAAAATCCAATTCCATCGACGGTACATCAAGTTGATACGACAGCTCGCCTAACACCGTGATGGTTCCCGTTAACGAGGATGGTGGAAGTGAAACCATTACGTTTTGATTATTTTTAGAGACGTAATGCCAGTTATCTAATTGAATATTAAAGTCGGTATTACCGTTTAGTTGAGTCGTTGAGTCCATAACTAAAGGAAGCTGCGCCGCTTCGTCCACAACAGAATGTGCAGACAGGCTCATCAAGCCATGGCTCACGTCACTGGTGACGGTAAATTCACTCGGCAGCCCATCAACTTTGAGTTGCTCAATCAGCTGAGGATCCGTCACATGATAGCGAGTGGTCACCACTGAGGATAAATAGCCACGATCATAAGCGACGATTTCCGCCTTCAGTACATCACTGTTTAAGTTACCGATCCCATCGGTGATGACGTTTTGTCCAATACTCCCTACCGCTAGAGGCCAGCACAACACCACAGCGATAGCGCCACCGACGGCGCCCCATTTTTTTATTTGTTGCATTTGATTCTTACTTTTATTGGCGATTTATTCAGTTTACACGAAAAAACCGTTTGGTTAATCAGACGATTGCACTAGATTGTAAGCCAACAATACACAGTGATTATGATGCGAAGAACAGGAATTAACCGCCATTCGTGACTTTCATACAGGTAAAAATATGACATCAACACTTTCGTTGAGCGTATTGTGTTGATAACAACGTCAAAAACATGACGAAGAAATGAGCTGTGTTCCACTTTTGATGTAGAAGCGCATAATTATGTGATTCATCACATTCTACTCTGTTAGACTCGTGGCTAACTACTGAGATAGAAAGACGTTTCCCAGCAACATACTGCGACTGATTAAATTGCGTACGGTTTGCTGCATAAGCACTCATTCGACTGGAATGAAACTTGCTTAGAATTCACTTAAACGACAAAACAGTGACATTTTATTGGTTAATTCAAACCAAGATGCATTATCATGTCGGCATTACATGTCATGACGGCCTTGTCGTCAAAGACCAAGGAAATTAACAAGATAAAGGTTTATCGTAGATATGCGTAAAACACTCTTAGCTGCAGCGCTGGTTTTGACTTCTGGTCAAACACTGGCAGAAGATCCAAACAGCCCGGCCATCATGAGCAACTTCAATTACGATTACATCGAAGCACGCATTGGCGCAAGCCCTGTCACCTTCGGTGCGGCATTTAGTAAATCGATTCACCCTAACGCGCATGCGATTGGTCGAATCGATTCTGAATTTGAAGGCGATTTTGACGCTGCGGCTGGTTTTGGTTTTCATGCTCCAATCAATAACTGGGCAGATTTAAAAGGTGAAATGCTGTTTCGCGTGGTTGATAACGACAAAGATAGCACCGAAACTGGTATGGAACTTAACCTAGGCATCCGCCAATGGCTTGGTCCACAGCTTGAAGTCGGTGGTCAAGCAGGTTACCTCTCTATTGATGATGATGACGATTGGATCGGTTCTGCGTACATTCGCTTCCATTCTACTGAGCTGTTCTCTATGGGCGCAGAAGCACGCTTCAATGACTTTTACGGCAACCAAGTGATGATGACGACTCGATTCAAATTCTAATCACTTACGCTAAAGCGTTAACCAATAAAAAACCGAGGATCCTTCCTCGGTTTTTTTATCCGCTACTTTTACTGGCAATCTGCCAATAATTGGCGTTTTCTCGGCTCTTGAATCAGCTTCCAATGAATACCATCAATGGCTCCTGCAAATTTCCATAATAATTTGAGATCGACGTCATTGCCGTATGTGCGTTTCACACGAGAAAAGACTTCTGGTGCGCCGAGTTCTAAGAAGCGGTCCACATTGTCCACCCCTGCCTTTTTCACCATGCGTTCTAGAGTCAGTTGCATGTTAGGCAAATCGCGAAGCCGTTTATTCTCAGGTGCTTGTTTGGACTTTCGCTGCGTAACGGAGCGAGCGATCGCCTGACTGACAATCGCATCAAGTTGTTGATGACGATTCACAAACAGATGGGTGATGTCATAGTAATTGACTGTTGCCGTCGACTGCTTTTTGACGTGACGGTATTTTTCACAGCCTAACTGGTGCAGCAATTCATCCAAGGTGCCTCCCCCACGAATAAAAACGCGCTGAGCACTAAGAAGTGCAAACATCGCCTCTTCGCGAAACAGTCCTAAGCCACCAAACATTGATCGCGTTTGGAAACGGCCAAATTGCTTAACATAATTGGTAAATTTTTGCTCTGTCATATCCATTGATCCTTAATCAAAAACCCCGATTAGTTCGATCACCAGATACAGCAGCTTATAAGCGAAAAAAAGTATTGAAGGTCTGACTTGATGAATTTATTAATATGAAAGTAAGTCTAGACTCCCTCAACCAAATGATAGTTAATGATGCGAAATAAGTCTGTGCATAGTTCACAGGCTTTACATCAGAAAATAAATTTATTGGAATCACAGTCACAAATTTAAATGTCGTTGACACTCTATCTCAAAAATACCTGTAGGTTAGAGTAAGTTTTTAGTTTTACGCACACAATTCAGTAACCTATAACGTTTGCCTAGCACAGGTAAGAGACGTTAATATTCGGTAGTTGCCCACATCTTTCAAGTTTTATGAACCATTTATCATTTTATTGGTTACCTGAGAATAACGAAGTACTAATAAAAGGAATAGAGACCGAGTTTGCACAATTAATCGAGCAGTCTATTAATACTGGGAAAATATCTCTCCCACCTATTCCAGACGTTGTATTGCAAATTCAAAAACTATCCTCTCAGGAAAACACAAGCGTATCCGATATTGCCGATTGCCTGATCGAAGATCCGAGCTTGGCGGCTATCGTTATTCGTGTTGCCAACTCGGTGATTTTTAATCGCCGTAGTATTATTTGCACCGATCTTGTCACTGCAGTGGCGCGCCTTGGTATTCATCGCGTTCGTGATATCGTTACTGCCCAATCTATTGAACAACTCAAACAATCCGTCAATCTGAGCAAAGAGTGTAACTACATTTTGATCAACAGTGCCGCCACCTCTCGTGAGCTTGCGGCCACGATGGTCATGGTGACCAAAGGGTTCCGAGATTCAGGTGACCCACGTTATGCTAATTTGGAAAATGATAAAGCCCTTTTAACAGGACTGTTAGCGGATATTGGTTTGTTTTGTATCGTCAATGAATATTACCTCTATCTTGAAAGAGGTAATTATTTAGACGAAAACATCGCGCTGCAAATCTTTAGCAGCCAATGCTCTATTGTTAGTAAACTGGTGCTTGACCACTGGGGCTTTGATTCTGACTTTGTTGAAGTTGCCACTAATCAACGCATTGATAACCCCCAACATGATGTCACGTATTTGGATGTCGCGCGCATTGCCAACCATGTATTAATGTTCCGCCGTGAAGATGACGCCATCGACGAACACGAAGTCGAACTGGACGTCACCGGTGCCGATATTCTCTACCAACTTACTAACCTTAGTGATTTGGAGTTCCGCGATCAAATTGACGCAGTCATTAACGCCTGCGGATTATAATAACAAGGATTTTCATGTTTTCAGGGATGATGTTCATCTTTGCCCCGCTGGTCGTGGGCTACCTATTTACCCTATCCAACACGGCAATTACCCAAACCATTAATCGCGCAACGTCTTACTTAATCTATGTGATTTTAAGTTTGATGGGCTTGAGTCTTGCGGCGCTTGATAACTTAGGCCAAAACTTGCAAACCATCGTCCAATACACAGCTGTGTTCTTCTTGTGTTTAGGCGGTGCGAATCTGCTGTTTCTGCCACTGGTCGATCGCTGGTTACCACTGCAAACTGAAGCTGCGAAAAGTAAACTGCCCCTTTCCAGTATGGCCTTAGAATCAGTCAAGCTTATCGTCGTTGTCGGCGGCGGTTTGTTGGTCGGCATACTGCTGCCTATCGACTTGAGCTGGGTTGATACCGCGAGTGAATGGATTTTATTTATCTTACTGTTTTTTATCGGTATTCAATTAAGAAATAGTGGACTGACTTTAGGGCAGATTCTGCTTAACAAGCATGGAATGATCATCGCATCTGTGATCATATTCACTTCCATGCTTGGCGGATTGCTTGCGGCATGGATTCTCGATATCGGTGTCTTCCATGGTTTGGCGATGGCCTCAGGTTTTGGTTGGTATTCACTGGCAGGCATTCTCATGGGCGATGCGTTTGGTCCCGTATTTGGTGGCGCCTCTTTTTTAATCGAGTTATTACGAGAACTGGTTGCTCTAGTCATGATCCCGATGTTGATTCGCACTCGTCCTTGCACCGCTATCGGCTATGCCGGAGCGACAGCTATGGACTTTACACTTCCTGTCATACAAACCACAGGTGGTGTACGCTGCGTACCTATCGCAATTGTTAGTGGGTTCATCTTGAGCCTGTTGGTCCCTGTGCTGATGCTATTCTTTGTCTCTCTTGCTAACTAGATCGCAGGAATACAGCAATAAATCCCCTAGTATAAGGCACTCAGTTTCGCGCCAACTTTCGCTGTAACTTGATTATATTGAGTTCACCGCAAACAATAAAAACAAGCGCTTATTTAGCAAAAGGAATCCCTATGAAACGCTTGATGGTCACTTTGCTCTTTACCTCGTTGCCCTTGTCTGCCTTTGCCGCCGATAACTCATGTTTGGCAGGAAAATACGACGCCTATATTGATGCATCGCTTAATTGGTACCAAGATTTAACCACACTTACCACCAGCCAATATCCTGAGCTTGAAGGAGTGAGCACGTGGTTTCTTCAAGGGCGCAAACACCATTTTGAACTAAGCCGCGCAGCTGTTCATTACTATCTGGAACATGACCCAAGTAAAGTGGCGATTGAACAGTCGGTTGAAGGTTGGCTAAAGCTAGAGCAATCTGATATTAAAGCCCTTGCTAAACGCGACGATCAACTCGGCCAATTGGCAAAAGTTACTTACAATGATCGCCAAACACCGCCTCATGAAAAAAACTATGAACTGCGCTCGGCATTAGCAGAATTATTAAGTCATCCCAACAAGATTGACCAAGCTCTACAAACCTACAATCAGTCCATCAGCCAAATCTCTCAGACTGAATGCCAATAACGAGCAATTAATACCGAGCAAACGGGACTTTGCGCCCGTTTTGGTTTACATTGTCACGCCTAATAAAGATGTATATTGAGTCACAATCGAGTATGGACACTGAACAAAAAACGGTTGATGTCAGTTTCGAAAATTTGCTGCGAATCTTCACTGTTCCTGAAGGTCCTGATTCCACCCTTACCAAGATTGAAGAAGAACTTTCGCGTAACCTAAATCAATTTTTACGCGAACACATTGTTGCAGAAGAAAAACCGCTTAAAGAGATAGAAAAAGACTTCTCGAATCCAACCATTCCCGAGCAACCGAGCTTTGTCTCCGACCATACTCAGCACTTACTCGATACGTTAGTGTCTCACTCGGTGCATACTTCGGCACCGAGTTTTATTGGACATATGACGTCTGCGCTCCCCTATTTTCTGATGCCGCTGTCCAAAATCATGATCGCACTCAATCAGAACCTAGTAAAAATCGAGACGTCAAAAGCCTTTACGCCTTTAGAACGTCAGGTTCTTGGCATGCTTCATCGGCTCGTTTATCAGCAAAATGACACCTTCTATACACAATGGATGCACAGCGCTGAACACTCACTTGGCGCCTTTTGCTCGGGTGGAACCATCGCCAATATTACCGCGTTATGGGTTGCTCGCAATAATGCATTAAAAGCCCAAGGAGACTTTCAAGGTGTTGAAAAAGAGGGGCTATTCAAGGCCATGAAACACTATGGCTATAACGGAATGGCCGTTCTTGTTTCCAAACGTGGTCATTACTCATTAAAAAAAGCCGCCGATGTGCTTGGGCTTGGCCAAGATGAACTGATTGCAATAGATACCGATGATGCGAACCGACTTTGCCCAAGTGCTTTGGCTAAGCAACTCAAGCAGTTACAACAGCAAAACATCAAAGTTATCGCAGTGATCGGCGTCGCAGGCACGACCGAGACCGGCAATATCGATCCACTCGATGAGATAGCCGAGCTATGCCAGCAATATCAGTGTCATTTTCACGTTGATGCCGCTTGGGGCGGTGCAACGCTGATGTCAAATCGTTATCGAACCTTACTCAAGGGGATCGAGCGCGCCGACTCAGTGACCATCGATGCCCACAAGCAGCTGTACATTCCTATGGGGGCAGGAATGGTGCTGTTTAAAAACCCAGACTCGATGCGCTCGGTAGAGCATCATGCGCAATATATATTGCGTAAGGGCTCAAAAGACTTGGGTAGTCACACTTTAGAAGGCTCACGCTCAGGTATGGCAATGTTAGTGTACGCGGCGATGAATATTATCAGTCGTCCTGGCTATGAGCTTTTGATAAATCAAAGCATTGAGAAAGCGCAATATTTCGCCAAGCTTATCACCCATCAGCCCGACTTTGAGTTAATTTCAGCCCCTGAGCTCTGTCTGCTGACTTACCGTTATGTTCCAGAGAAAACTCGCAAAGCGCTAAAAGTTGCGTCTGGAAAACCGCTCGCTGAACTCAATGATAAGCTCAATGAACTCACCCAGTTTATTCAAAAGACGCAGCGCGAAACCGGCCGCTCTTTTGTGTCACGAACTCAACTCAACCCGCAACATTTGGAGCAACGGGACACCATTGTATTTCGCGTTGTACTTGCCAATCCCCTGACACAAAACGAGATATTACAAGCGGTGCTTGAAGAACAGCGAGAAATCGCAGCAAAAGCGCCAAATCTCAATAAACAACTCATGAGTCTCACCAACGAACTATTGAAAAAATGAAAATTTCTTTCGGTTTCATGTAATTTCTATATCATAGCCAAACCGAAATACGTACATTTGCAGCAAAACTATGCAGATTTTGTAGTTTAGACAAAATTTAGTTTGAGGCTGGTCATATTCTGATTAATTGAGATGTACAAAAATTACTGTAAACCTTTAGGTTAGGTTTATACTGGTCGCATGGCGTTGGTTAGAATTTACCATTTAGGAAATCACTCTTTTTCCTACCCCCTACACTTGGATGGTATAACCAATAAGTTGTTCTCCATACCCTCGTGAACACTATGAATACATTAGAAAAAATACAAAAAAATCTGGAGAACTTTAGCAAATCCGAACGGAAAGTCGCTGAAGTTATAATGGCTACCCCACAAACTGCCATTCATTCCAGCATTGCTACACTGGCTAAGATGGCTGACGTAAGTGAGCCTACGGTCAACCGTTTCTGCCGACGTTTAGATACCAAAGGGTTTCCTGATTTTAAGCTGCACTTAGCACAGAGCTTAGCCAATGGAACACCTTACGTTAACCGTAATGTCGAAGAAGACGATGGCCCTGACGCGTACACCCATAAGATTTTCGAATCGACTATGGCGTGCTTGGATGTGGCCAAAAACAGCCTAGATCCAATGCAAGTAAACCGTGCCGTCGATCTGCTTACTCAAGCCAAACGGATTTCGTTTTTCGGTTTGGGTGCATCGTCTGCGGTTGCCAAAGATGCACAAAACAAGTTTATTCGATTCAATATTCCGATTACTTGCTTTGAAGACATTGTCATGCAACGCATGAGCTGTATTAATTGTACCGATAACGATGTTATCGTATTAATTTCACATACAGGTCGAACCAAAAGCCAAGTCGAGATTGCTAATCTAGCAAAAGAAAATGGTGCAACGGTAATTGCGATTACTGCGAAAGACTCACCACTGGATAAAGCCAGTTCGCTGTCAATTTCATTGGATGTGCCCGAAGACACCGACGTCTACATGCCAATGGCAAGTCGTGTCGTGCAAATGACCGTCATCGATGTCCTTGCGACAGGCTTCACTTTACGACGTGGTACTGGTTTTAGAGAGAATTTACGCCGAGTCAAAGATGCCTTAAAAGACTCGCGCTACGATAAGCTTTCACACTTTTAAACAGTGAATATCTCATTAAAAAAGGAGCCAAATGGCTCCTTTTATCGTTCCGTCTCTCGGTCATCTAGCATGGTATAGCTCGCTTCCTCGCGTTCAACCCCTTCATACAGTGATTGATTCTCACCACAACTGCATACATGATCGAGGATAAACGTTAAACGTGCTTTGGTTAACGGCAGAGGGTTGCCTTTAATCGAGACCGATTTCATCGCCCCATCAACGACCTGCTCAAAAGACGTGCGGCAGACACCAAACTGACTCAACGCCGGGATTCTTAGTTGCTCTAAAATCATTTTAACCCAAGCAATTCCATCGCTCATATGGGCATCGTTGTGATTGGTTAGAATACGTGCCATCGTACGATAGCGTTTCAGCACCTCAAGCTTACCTTCTAATTGAGCAACCTTGATATTTTCCTCCATGACATACGGCGCTAAGCGTGCGGTGATCACGCTGTGAGGAGCGGTCATTTTGCCAGCTAAAGATGCGGCCAAACCGTGAGCGGCTCCAAGATAGGCATTGGTACTAGCCATGCCACCAAGCATAGACGCCACTGCCAAATCTTCTCGCCCTTGTGGCTCATCTCGCAAGCAACTAGGAATGATGGAACGGCTAAGACGTCTTAATCCCTCCTCGCAGATCATATCGGTTAACGGATTCGGTTGGCTACAAACATAGGCTTCCATTAGGTGAGTAAAGGCTGTCATTGCGCCGCGAGCTGACAACTCTTTAGGCATGCCATATGTCAATGTTGGATCGACAATCGCCACATCGGCCAGCATATCGCTACTGCGCAAACTGACCTTAATTCGGTCTTGGCCTGATTTGAGGACGGCTTTATGCGTCACTTCAGACCCAGTCCCTGCCGTCGTTGGAATAGCTATAAAGGGAAGTGGCTTCGACTTTAAAGGAACCTTACGACCAACAACTTCGACATAATCATATACATTACCTTTATTGGGTATCACCGCTGCTAATGCTTTTCCCATGTCCAAGGCGCTACCTCCGCCCATAGCAATCACCATATCTGGGCCAAACTTACGCGCTTCAACTGCCGCTTCTTCCACCATCGTGATATAAGGCTCACCAGACACGACCAAATGCTGATAACGAAAATGTTGGTTATGCAGATAATCACCGACGGCATTCCCCTCTTGGTTATGCTTATCGGTTACCAGCAATGCACTGTAACCGTATTGATTAATAACAGACAAAGAAGATAGCAAAGCGTCTTGACCAAAAATCACGCGTGTTGCAGTCATAAAGTCGAACATAATCCCTTCCGCCCAATAAAACTATTAATATCATCTTTCAGATTGCCTATAGAATTCAAATAGGTACTTGACCCAGTGCAAAGAACCAAAGATTAAACAAACTGAACACCTGTTTTACTGCCAATTTAAAAGATAACGCACAATCTGTAGACAAATCAGATAAAATTTATTCAATAAGTTTTACCTATTAAAACAACAGCTATTTGCTTCTTTATTTTCCAAACCAGTTAAGGCATAGTGCTTGTTAACAAATTAGAGGAGAAAGCTATGTTCGTTGTTATTTTTGGTCGCCCTGCTTGCCCTTTCTGTGTTCGCGCTAAAGAACACGCAGAAACTCTCAAAGCGAAACGTGATGACTTCAACTATCGTTACGTAGATATTCACGCTGAAGGCATTTCAAAAGCTGACCTAGAAAAAACCGTCGGTAAGCCAGTTGAAACTGTGCCACAAATTTTTATCGACCAACAACACATCGGCGGATGTGATGATTTTGAAGCATACGCAAAAGAAAACCTTGGTCTGTTCGATTAAATTGAACCGAGTTAAAAAAAGCCGCTCTTTGAGCGGCTTTTTTGTTTTATTTATTAAATAAATTAACGCGAAAAATATAAAATATTTTACTTATATTTTTATCTCTTTCAGCTACAATTCCCTACACAAACCTTACCTCTTTGGCATAAAAAACTTATTAGCCGTGAATATAGACGTCGTACTTTTGCTAGAACAAAACCCTATCCTACTCATCTTTGTCGTCTTGGCGATCGGTTTAGCGATTGGCAAGATACGCTTTGGCAATTTTCAACTCGGAAATTCAATTGGCGTACTCCTGACATCACTGGTGATGGGTCACCTTGGCTTCACTTTCAATGCGGATGCCTTAACAATAGGCTTTATGCTGTTTATTTACTGTGTCGGAATCGAAGCGGGCCCTAACTTTTTTGGCATTTTTTTTCGAGACGGCAAGCACTATTTCTTACTGAGTATGATTGTGCTAAGCAGCGCACTCTGCATCACTTATTTTTGTAGTCACTACATGCACCTCGACTTTGGCCTTTCAGCGGGTATGATGGCAGGCGCACTCACCGCCACTCCCGTGTTGGTTGGGGCACAAGATGCGCTCAATTCAGGCCTAGCAAATATTCCACGCAATATGGAATTTAGTGTTGTGCTTGAAAACTTGTCTGTGGGTTATGCTATGGCATATTTGGTGGGATTAATCAGTATGATCATGTTCGCCAAACTTTTACCAAAATTGCAAAAGCAAGACCTTTCTGATTCCGCGCAGCAAATCGCTCGAGAGCGTGGTCTTGGCAGTTCAGGGCAACGTAAAGTGTACCTACCGATCATTCGCGCCTATCGTGTCGGCCCAGAATTGATTGAGTGGATTGATGGACGCAATCTTCGCGAACTGGGCCTTTACAACCAAACTGGCTGTTATATCGAGCGAGTACGCCGTCACGGCATCCTTGCCCACCCAGATGGCGATGCGATTTTGCAAGAAGGCGATGAAATTGCCTTAGTCGGTTTTCCGGATAGTCATGCTCGACTTGACTCTAGCTTCCGTAATGGCAAAGAGGTCTTTGACCGTAACTTGCTTGATTTACGCATTGCCGAAGAGGAAATCGTGGTAAAAAGCGATTCCATTGCTGGTAAGCGACTTTCGGATCTCAACCTTTCTGAATACGGCTGTTTCTTAAACCGCGTGGTGCGCGCACAGATAGAAATGCCGATGGATCTCGACATTGTCTTAGCCAAAGGAGACGTGTTGCAGGTCAGTGGTGAAAAGAGCCGGGTTCATGGTCTTGCCGAAAAAATCGGTTTTATCTCAATTCACAGCCAAATGGCCGACCTTCTCGCCTTCTGTAGTTTCTTTATCCTCGGCATCTTATTTGGCTTAGTCACCATGACATTCGGGCAAGTTTCGTTTGGACTTGGCAATGCCGTCGGCTTGCTATTATCAGGGATTACACTCGGCTTTTTGCGGGCCAATCACCCGACCTTTGGCTACGTGCCGCAAGGGGCACTCAATATGGTCAAAGATCTGGGTTTAATGTTCTTTATGGTAGGTATAGGGCTCAGCGCTGGCGGCAAAATGTTTGACCATCTGGCTCAGGTTGGCCCTCAGGTTATTGGGTTAGCGTTTTTGGTGAGTGTCGTACCCGTGGTTATTGCATATCTGGTTGGAGCCTATCTGTTCAAAATGAACCGCGCTTTATTGTTTGGTGCAATCATTGGTGCACGTACCTGCGCGCCAGCTATGGATGTCGTCAATGATTACGCTAAATCGGCGATTCCAGCGCTTGGTTATGCAGGAACCTATGCCATCGCCAATATATTGATGACGCTCGCCGGTACCGTATTGATTATTTTAAGTTAACCAGACTTATACGCGACCACTGCAACAAAAAAGGCGCTCAATGAGCGCCTTTGATTTTATTACGATATTCAATTAGATATTGATAAAGTTGGTTTCCACTGCAGGATTAACATCGGCGTCGTAATCCACGCCATCAACACCGAAGCCAAACAACTTAAGGAATTCTTCTTTATATTCCTCATAATCAGTCAACTCTTTGAGGTTCTCAGAGGTAATTTGCGGCCATAGCTGACGACAATGCTGCTGAATATCTTCGCGAAGCTCCCAGTCGTCAAGGCGTAAGCGATTTTTATCATCCACTTCAGGGGCTGAACCATCGTCTTTATAAAGGCGTTGGCTAAACATACGGAAAATCTGCTCCATACAGCCTTCGTGTACACCCTCTTCACGCATTTTCTTGAAGACCATCGAAATATACAACGGCATTACCGGGATGGCTGAACTTGCTTGTGTCACAACAGACTTCAATACCGCAACGTTTGCACTGCCACCTTGAGCAGAGAGTTTGTTGTTCAGCTCAGAAGCCGCACGATCAAGGTCCATTTTGGCACGGCCTAAGGCACCGTCCCAGTAGATAGGCCAAGTTAGCTCGGTACCGATGTAGCTGTATGCTACGGTTTTACAACCGTCAGCCAACACACCCGCTTCAGATAACGCATTGATCCAAAGTTCCCAATCTTGACCACCCATGACGGTGACCGTGTCTTCGATTTCTTGCTCAGTTGCAGGCTCGATGCTCGCTTCAATAATGGTATCTTTGTTGGTATCAACCGCAGCAGATGTATATGTCTCGCCAATCGGTTTGAGAGAAGAACGAATCAACTCACCCGTTTCTGGAAGCTTACGAACTGGAGAGGCCAGTGAGTAAACCACCATATCAATCTGACCAAGATCTTGTTTGATCAGCTCAATAACTTTTTCTTTGGCTTCATTTGAGAAAGCATCACCATTAACGCTTTTCGCGTATAGGCCTTCTTCATGTGCCAATTTTTCAAAAGCAGCTGCATTGTAAAAACCAGCTGTGCCTGGTTTTTTCTCTGTGCCTTCTTTTTCAAAAAAGACACCAATGGTTGAAGCGCCACCACCAAATGCTGCTGCGATACGGGAAGAAAGTCCGTAACCACTTGACGAGCCCACAACAAGTACGCGTTTTGGTGCGTTCTTAATTGGACCTTGTGCTTTTGTATAAGCAATTTGTTCTTTTACGTTAGCTTCACACCCAACTGGATGTGTTGTGGTACAGATAAATCCACGAATTCTAGGTTTGATGATCATATTCAACTTCCTTTAAAAAACCTTGCTAGGATAAAAGTTTCATCTTTAAATCTCACCAAATTTCTCAAAAAATAAGGTCAATTATCCAGTGGTTGGATCTGTTTCAGTGTAAAACCCCTAAAAATAGGAAGGCACCTCACAGAGGTGCCTTGATAGCTTAGTTCATAAAACACTCAAGCGACATTATTCAACTTGGGCTTCTTTGCGGTTTGTTCCGTTCTGACCTCACTAAAGTCATGACTGAAATGATCAACCTGAATCGCTCGGTAGCGAAGCTTATCTGCGTGATTTATCTGATTCACCTCTTCTTGCGATAAAATTCCTACTTCTAAGGCTTGCGCTAAGCGTTCTTGTAATGGTCCTTTACGTGCGACTTTCCCTTCTTTTGCCGCGCGAGCAAGTTTACGCTCTAACGGTTTAACCCCATACATCGCAATAAAGGCCTGTTCCATTAAACCAACGCTATCATCCGCTTGCTGACCGATGTAACACAGTTTGGTTAAACGGTCTCGGTGTGCGCCTGGAGTCATCAAACTTTCTGCAAGACGGACGGTTAAATCATCACTTGGTGCTCTAAAGTGATTCCCAATCGGGAAAACAACCGCCTTCATGAAACGTCCAACCGCTTTACTTGGGTAGTTTTGATAAGCTTGTTGCAGAGCGTCTGACGCTTTGTGAAGACAGTGCTGAACGGCATAATGAACGTAATCGAGGTCCTGCTGCTGACGTCCTTCTTCCTCATATTTTTTCAGCACTGCCGACGCCATGTATAGGAAGCTTAGAGCATCACCCAAACGCGCTGAAATCATTTCTTTACGCTTTAATTCCCCACCCAGCGTGAGCATGGCAAAATCCGCACTCACCGCAAGCGCTCGGCTTAAGCGCGTCAAATCTTTGTAGTAGCGTTTTGTTGGCCCACTCATGTCTGCTTTAATAAATGCAGAGCCGGTGAGCGCCGCGCTTAATGCCCCAAAGGTATTTTTTGTCGCATGTTTAATGTGTTTAAACAGTAACGTATCAAATTCTTTCGCCCCTTGCTGCTCATCGGGGTTTGCAGCAGCATCCATCTCTTTGAGAACATAAGGGTGGCAGCGTGTGGCACCTTGGCCAAAGATCATCAGGTTACGCGTTAGAATATTAGCCCCTTCCACGGTAATCGCAACGGGAATACCCAAGTAGTGCGTGGCTAAATAATTCATTGGTCCATCTTGAATTGCTCGCCCGGAATGGATATCCATTGAATCATTTAAAAGGCCCCGCGCAATTTCCGTCATATGGTATTTAGCAATCGCGGTAACGATACCAGGCTTTTCTTTCATATCTAAAGCGGTCGTGGTCATGGTACGAGTGGCTTCGAGTAGATACGTCATGCCCCCAATACGACCCAATGCTTCAGCGACGCCTTCAAATTTGCCAATCGACATACCAAATTGTTTACGAACATAGGCGTAAGCGCCGGTTGTTCTTGCGGTCAAGTGTCCAATCGCCGTCCCTAATGCAGGCAGTGAAATTCCGCGCCCAGCCGATAAACACTCCACCAGCATACGCCAACCTTTGCCCGCATAATCTGCGCCGCCAATCAGCCAATCCATTGGAATAAATACATCTTGTCCGCGTGTCGGCCCGTTCATGAATGCTAATCCAAGAGGATCGTGACGTTCACCAATCTCCACCCCAGAATGTGAAGCCGGAATTAACGCACAAGTAATGCCAAGATCGCGCTTATCACCAAGCAGCCCTTCTGGATCAGACATCTTAAATGCCAACCCAAGTACCGTGGCTACCGGCGCGAGCGTGATATAGCGCTTGTTCCAATTTAAACGAACGCCCAGCACTTCTTTACCTTCGTGGGTGCCATAACAGACAACACCTTGGTCAGGAATCCCACCCGCATCCGACCCCGCTTCTGGGCCAGTTAACGCGAAACAGGGGATGTCGGTACCATCAGCCAAACGCGGTAGCCAATAATCTTTTTGCTCTTGAGTACCGTAGTGCGTGAGCAACTCACCCGGGCCGAGTGAGTTAGGCACCATGACGGTCACGGCAGTACTGATGCTTCGCGTCGCAATCCGCGACACAATGGTTGAGTTCGCCAGCGAAGAAAATGCACGCCCTCCATACTCTTTCGAAATAATCAGAGAGAAAAAGCGTTCTTTGCGAAGGTAATCCCACACTTCTTTCGGTAAATCTCGGTCTTGCTTAATGATTTTATGGTCATCAAGCATTTCGAGTAGCGTTTCTAGCTGATTATCGATAAACGCTTGTTCTTCATCACTGAGCGTCGGTTTCGGATAGTGATGCAGCTTTTGAAAGTCAGGTGAACCTGAAAATAATTCACCATCCCACCAAACACTGCCCGCTTCCATGGCCTCTTTTTCGGTGTCTGAAAGAGGAGGCAGCACTTTCTTAAACAATTTAAATGCTGGGTCGCTGACCCATTTTCTTCGTAGAGAGCTCATGTTCCGATCCTTTTGTTCACGTTTTGGTATCACGTTGTATTGTTATTATGTTTTGTCTTATTCAGCGCCAACGCCCGCAGCTAAATAGATGATTAAATGGTCGACAACCGCTTTAATATCGACTTCATGCCCAAAGTTACTTTGTGCAATTTCCGATAACGCTTGGCTTGACGCCATGGTGAAAACGCAAGTTCCTAAAGTAAAATGTAAACGCCAAAACAGCGTTTCTGGATCCAACTTAGGATTCGCCTTCAGCACACTGTCAGTAAACAGCGTCAGCGTTTGTTGATAACGAGTCGTAATAAACCAGCGTAAATGGCCCTGCACATCGGTGTACCCACGTCCAATCAAAGACATAAAGCGACTTGTTCCGTTCGGCCTAACATTATTTAACGAGCGTAGCGGTTCACGTAACGACTCAAATACGTCCGCCATGCTGTAGTTTTTGTTTAGATTAAGTGTAATCAAAGCATCTTGGAGCGCGGGCATAAACGCTTCGAGGTAACGGTTAAGCACGGCTCTCACCAAGGTTTTCTTGTCCCCAAAGTGATAATTGACTGATGCTAAGTTCACCCCTGCTTTACTTGTAATCACCCGTAGAGAGGTATCGTTAAAGCCATGCTCAGCAAACAGCCCTTCCGCAACATCCAGTATTCTGTCTTTGGTGGTGTTTTTAATTGCCATTCCAATCACCCAAATCAAACGCTTGTTTGAAATATACAATCGACACATTTAATTAACAAGCAATTAACATCACAAAATCAAACATTGGTCAGACCAGAATAAAATGCGTCGAATAGCGGGCTTCAAAGTGGAATAGCAAATTTTTTTGAATTTTTTTTGGCGCCATAGGGAACTGTTTGCTTTTCCCTCGGTCTGAATTTGTGTAGTCGGCAGAGCATTGAGAGTTTAGAGGCCGTCATATCCTTAATTCCCAACGTGACTACTTGTTTATTTGCGCTGCTTTTTTCTTAATTAACTCCTATGTTTGTATATGCCCGAACTGTTATTCGGGCTTTTTTTTGTCTTTTTATCCCCTCAAATCATCTCATCACTGATCCTCAGCGAGAAATTCATTACTATGTCGCTATAAGGTTCCTAACAGTTCATACGATGAAACTCGCACAAAGCCCAATGACCTATCATCAATTTGGTGATATTCACTTTGCCCTGAAAAGAGATGATCAGTTGCATCCCCAATTTAGTGGTAATAAAGCTCGCAAATTGGCTTGGTTACTTGATACCACCCTACCATCTGACATCACAACACTGATTGGTTACGGCAGTGTCCAAGCCAATTCGTTGTACTCACTTGCCGCGCTGGCAAAGCTCAAAGGTTGGCAACTGGAATACTACGTGGCGCGCATCCCACAATGGTTAACAGCGTCTCCAACCGGTAACTACCGCGCTGCGCTCGCGCTTGGCGCTCGGATCATCGTGACCGAGACTCAGCCAGCTGAATATATTGAGAATGTACGTCGCCCAGACCAGCAGTGTTTATGTGTCCCTGAAGGCGGACGATCTCAGTGGGCACAATATGGCGTAGAGCAGTTAGCTCGCGAGTTATTAACCCAAATAAGCCCAAGCGTTCGCCAGAACACCATTGTTGCTCTGCCCTCTGGTACCGGGACAACGGCTCTGTATTTGCACAAAGCGCTCGCTTCCCACGATATCCAAGTTGTGACCTGCCCATGCGTCGGCGGTGAAGCGTATTTGGTGAAACAATTTCAATCGCTTGGCGAAAAATCACATCCTCACATTCTAACGCTGGATAATAAACACCACTTCGGTAAGCTCGATAAACAAGATTATAAAATATGGCAATCGCTCTTCACCGCCACTCAAGTCGAATTTGACCTACTGTATGATCCCATGATGTGGCGCTGCTTGATGGATTGGCTACCAAACCAATCGCGGACGTCATTAGTCTATATTCATCAAGGTGGTGTACTGGGAAATGAAAGCATGCTACCTCGTTATCAACGTAAATTTGGTTAACGTTCAACAAAAAGGAATGACTTATGTTCCGTCCCCTACTGTTTGTTTTCGGTTTGATGTCCTTTTCGAGTACTGCCCAAGTCGCGCATACCGCACCGGCGCCGATTGTCAGCTTAGATACAGGGAAAATAGCCGAACGAGTCTGCTACTACCAAGACCAAGCCTATTCATTTGGCGCCATTATTCAGGTCGGTGTTTACTACATGGAATGCAAAGCAGCCAATGATTTCGAAACTAACGGCTCACTCAAATGGCAACGCATCAATAAAAAGCCGCAGCAGAAATCATCTCAGTAATTACTACGAGTCTGAGCATGGAACAAGAAGACTCAATTAATCTCACATTTATGACAGAAACTCATATCAAACCCTTATAGACTCAGGGTTTGATATCGAAAATTTGCGCTGAAGGTCACGACGAAACTCAACGAAAGTTGAGATTTTCCATCTGGATAGACCATTAAACAGCAAAAGTTTGTATATACTGCTTTGCAGTTTTGGTTACTTAGTGTCAATTATGTTTCTATCACCTTATTTTTCATGTTCAGATCAGCAATTCCAGTTCACTCGCGAGCAAGCCAGCCATTTTGCTAAAAAAGTCGCGGGAGATTTCAACCCTATTCACGATGAAGACAGCAAACGTTTTTGCGTTCCTGGTGATCTTTTGTTCGCTGTATTGCTCAAACAGCAAGGCATCAGCCAAAAAATGCGCTTCGAATTTGCGGGAATGGTGGGCGATGGTATTGCTCTTAATATCGAGCAGCAGTGTAAGAAACAAGCCGCTGTCATTGATGAAAATGGCAAAGAATACTTGCGCATGACTCGCGAAGGCTCAGTCAGCCATGATGCTGAATTTATCGAGCACGTTGTCACCAACTATGTGCAATTTTCCGGCATGAACTTCCCGCATATTATGGTGCCATTGATGGAGCAGCAGCAGGTCATGATCAACTGCCAACGTCCACTGGTCATTTATGAGAGCATGGAAGTCGAATTCAGCCGCTTGGATTTGCACAAACCAGAAGTGACATTTACTGACGCGACATTTGATGTCGAAGGTAAACGCGGTATCGTCACGATGAACTTCGCCTTCAAAGAAGGGGAAGAAACCGTAGGTACAGGCTGTAAACGTATGGTCGCCACCGGCCTTAAGCCTTATGAACAAGCGGCCGTCGACGATTTAGTGGACCGATTCAATCAACGTAAAGCAGAGTTTTTAGCAAAGTTTAAAGCGGCGGCATAATTCACGCTTTTTCAAAAAACATTCCCCCACATTATTAAGCCAAGTGTCGACCTGATACTTGGCTTTTCTTTTGCGCAGAAAACCCTCTCGCGATATACGGATTTTTTAGATTTGTGATGCCCATCTTTTGGGCGGGCGAAAAACGTCAGCTTTGATATTTGACTGGCGGATTTTCAAAGGTGGCCAAATGTTCAAGCTGACAACATAGCGTGTAGAACATGAAGCGCATTACGATGCGATTAGCCAAACATAAATCAAAAATAACCCCTATATCCTTAATGGAGGACTTATGTCGACACTCCGTACCCCATTGAAGTTACTACTTACTTCAATGTTAATTCTGCCAACCCTCTCAGTTGCCCATGCACAAACCGTCCTTAAGTTAGCGTACGCTGAAAATAGTCAGCCCGTAAAAGATGCATTGAAGTACATTGGTGACGCTGTTGAACAAAAAACCAATGGCGAAGTCAGAATACAGTATTTTCCAGACAGCCAATTAGGTGGCGAAAGAGAATTGGTCGAAATGGCCCAAGTCGGCGCCATTGATATCACTAAAGTCTCCTCTGGATTACTGGAAAGCTTTTCTCCGCTGTACGGCGTTTTCTCGCTTCCCTATTTATTTGACTCAGAAGAAAACTACTATCAGGTGATGGATAACCCCGACATCATGAATCCGGTTTATCAATCAACTGCAGCGCAAGGCTTTACTGGGGTCGCATGGTATGACTCGGGGGCACGTAACTTCTATATGGCAAAAGGCCCTGTAGAGAAGCTCAGTGACCTCAAGGGCAAAAAAATTCGTGTCATGCAAAGTGAAACGGCGATTGAAACCATGAAATTGCTTGGCGCTTCTCCAATTGCCATGAGCCAAGCTGAGGTCTATACCTCACTCCAACAAGGCATTCTTGATGGTGCAGAAAATAACGAATTCGTACTGACTATCGCTCGCCACGGTGAAGTCGCTAAATATTACTCTTACGACATGCATACTCGAATTCCCGATATCGTCGTCATGAGCAACCTGACCAAAAACAAACTCACCCCAGATCAATACCGCGCATTAACCGAGGCCATCGACGAATCCGTCGATATTGAAAAACAAGCGTGGAAAGTCGAAATGGAGAAAACACGAAAGCTGGCCAAAGAACAATTTGGCGTTAAGTTTTACAACATTGATCAAACGCCGTTCAAACAAGCCGTTCAGCCAATTTATGACAAGCTAGAGAACAAACCGGAAGTGTTCTCCTTGTATAAAAAAATCGCGGCAGTCAGTCAATAATCGTGTTGGGCGCTCTGCTGTCTGCGCCCATTTATTTCCGAGGTCGTCATGAATAAATTACGTTGGTGGCTCGACAAAAGCATTGAGATATTTGCCTGTGTCTTGTCTACATTGATGGTCGGTGTCGCCTGTTGGCAAGTCATAAGCCGCTATCTTTTTAACTCTCCGAGCACATTTTCAGAAGAGTTTTTACGTTTTTCTCTGGTGTGGATTTCCGTCATAGGGCTTGCGTATGTCGCAGGGAAACGAGAACACATCAGCCTGACTCTGTTTCTGGATAAATGCCCAAAACAGTTAACCGCTTATTGGAACATTGTCATTCAAGTGGTGTTCATTTTATTCGCCATCTACATCCTAATCATCGGTGGAATGAAAGTATCAAATAACGCCATGATGCAAATCTCTCCGGTACTCAAATTATCGATGGGCAAAGTCTATTACGCGTTGCCTCTCTCGGGGGGGCTTACCATCATTTACTGTGTGCTCAACATCGTTGACATGATTAAAGAGCGTCATGCAGAGCAACTCGAGCCAACGGCCGTGCTCAAGGAGGACTCTCATGGTTGATCCTATCATTGCTGCCAGCCTGCTTGTGGGTATCTTCGTTGTGTTGCTGGCGTTAGGCACACCGATTGGCTTATGCATTGTTATTGCCTCTGGCAGTACTGTGATGCTGGTGTTGCCTTTTGATATTGCGATGTTCACGACGGCGCAAAAAATGTTTTCCAGTCTGGATAGCTTTGCGTTGCTTGCCGTCCCCTTCTTTATTCTTTCTGGGGTCATAATGAACAACGGCGGCATCGCGACTCGTTTAGTCAACTTTGCCAAGCTATTTACAGGACGGGTACCAGGCTCACTGTCTTACACCAATATTGCCGGTAACATGATGTTTGGAGCGGTCTCTGGCTCAGCGATTGCCGCTTCCACGTCAATCGGCGGCGTAATGATACCAATGAGCGCCAGAGAAGGTTACAACCGTAACTTCGCCTCCGCGGTCAACATTGCCTCTGCGCCCACAGGCATGCTAATCCCACCAACCACGGCCTTTATCCTCTATGCGTTAGCCAGTGGCGGTACCTCAATCGCGGCATTATTTGCTGGCGGTTTAGTGGCCGGCAGTTTATGGGGAATCGGTTGTATGTTAGTGACTTATGTCGTCGCTAAACGCAACAATTACCGTAACTTCTTTACGTTGCAAAAAGGCGCTGCGTGGCAAGTTTTTAAGGATGCGGTACCGAGCTTACTGTTGGTGGTCATTATCGTCGGAGGGATTGTTAAAGGCATCTTCACAGCCATTGAAGCCTCAGCGGTAGCCGTGGTTTACACGGTTTTTCTCACCGTGTTTTTATACAAAACCTTAAGCTGGAAACAGCTCCCTAAGATTTTAATAC
Source organism: Vibrio olivae (assembly GCF_042428525.1). Taxonomy (NCBI): domain Bacteria; kingdom Pseudomonadati; phylum Pseudomonadota; class Gammaproteobacteria; order Vibrionales; family Vibrionaceae; genus Vibrio; species Vibrio olivae. The sequence goes on along the minus strand of NZ_JBHMEP010000001.1, from coordinate 555,462 downwards.
AAACCTTTGTGATGACGGGCGTCATTATGTTCTTGCTGGCGACCTCTTCTGCAATGTCGTTTGCGATGTCGATGACAGGCATCCCCGGCGCATTGAGCACAATGATTCTAGGCATTTCTGAGAATCCGATGGTGATCATGTTAGTGATTACACTGTTTATGCTGATCGTTGGCGCATTTATGGATATCGGCCCTGCCATCTTGATCTTCACGCCCATACTATTGCCAATTGTGCAGAAGATTGGCGTCGATCCGGTGCATTTTGGCATTTTGATGGTTTATAACCTTGCAATCGGAACCATTACTCCTCCTGTCGGCAGTGGTTTATATGTGGGTGCAAGCGTCGGTCAAGTAAAAGTCGAGAGCTTAATTAAGCCTTTAATGCCGTTCTATATCGCCATTATCATCGTTTTAATTTGTATTACCTATCTACCTGAATTAACGCTATTTTTACCAAGACTTCTTGGTGTGATGTAACTGAATTCTGAGGATTATTATGAAAGTTTTTCCGGTTAAACACAGTGCCTTACTTCGCCGAACAGAGCGCCCACATACGCGCAGCTTGATCGTGGACAAAATTACCAGCCTCATCGATAACCTGATTAATATTCAAGATGACACTGGTGAGTTCCTGTTACACCTTGATGATGGCCGTACGATTGATACCAAAGGCTGGGCCGGTTGGGAGTGGACGCACGGGATTGGCCTTTACGGAATGTACAAATACTATCAGCAGACCAACGATCTCAACGTTTTGAATATTATCGACGAGTGGTTTGAAGACCGTTTTGCCGAGGAGCAAGCCACCAAAAACGTGAATACCGTGTGCCCGTTTTTGACGCTCGCCTATCGCTACGAAGAAACTGGAGACCAATCGCTGATCCCCTATTTGGAAACTTGGGCTGAGTATGTGATGTATCAGATGCCACGAACGCAAAGCGGCGGAATTCAACACATTGTTTACAACAGTGAGAACACTCAGCAGATGTGGGATGACACACTGATGATGAGTGTCATGCCGCTGACTAAAATTGGTTTATTGCTGAACAAACCTGAGTATGTTGAAGAAGCGAAATATCAGTTCTTAACCCATATCCAGTACTTAACTGACCGTCAAACTGGCGCTTGGTATCATGGTTGGACATTTGATGGCAACCATAACTTTGCCGATGCTCGATGGGCTCGAGGAAATAGCTGGGTTACCATCGTCATTCCAGACTTTTTAGAATTGCTCGACCTTCCAGAGCACGATGCATTTCGACGCCATCTACTGCATATTCTTAACCGTCAGGTCGAGATGCTCGCAAACTGCCAGCAACCCAACGGATTGTGGTGCACGCTGCTTGACGATCAAAGCTCTTACGTTGAAGCCTCTGCAACGGCAGGCTTTGCCTACGGCATCCTAAAAGCTGTCCGTAAACGTTATATCGATGAGCAATATGCACCATTAGCACATAAAGCAGTGGATGCGTTAGTCGAGGAATACATCAACCGCGACGGTGAATTAGTGAACGTGTCATTTGGTACTGCAATGGGCAGTGATCTTGATTATTATCGCCAGATCCCACTGACCTCAATGCCTTATGGACAAGCAATGGCGATTTTATGCCTGTCGGAGTACTTGCGTACTTATCTATAAATCACCCAGCGTCGCCAGCAAGTGTGCCTCTTGACTGTTGCTGGCGACACTCACCTAGTGTGACCTGGTCACAAAAGCGGCCCTACCCCAACAATGAAAATCCAAGCGCTTATTGAGTGGGGTTAGTTGTTCTAATTTTTGAGAGTTCAATGTCATAGCAAGCTGTACAAAATACATCCAGATCACAGAAACAGACATTAGTAATAAGTGTCTATTTTTCCATGATTTATATCACTGCTTTGTGGTCAAAATTTGTTAACTTACCTGTGAGTTTGAAATGGATAACAATGAAAATGTTTCAACTTAATAGCGATGAGTTTTTTGAACATTCTGACGCTGCCGTTTCCACTGAGGTCCGCGCTCCGCAGGAAAATTATCCTGAACACAGTCACGATTTTTATGAACTGGTGATTGTAACGAAAGGAGCGGGACAGCATGTGATTAATGATGTGCCAACAAACCTATCGCAAAATTACATCTGTTACGTTACACCGAGAGATCGCCATCTACTCGAAGAGGTCGACAACCTATATTTGACTAATGTTTTGTTTAAAAAAACAAGGTTATCTTATTCGCCGCTGCTCAAACATCTTCTGCCTAGAGACGACGAAAAAAATAACAGTTGGTTTGTCGCTTCTGAAAATATGAAACGGGTCAATCTGTTAGTGAATCAACTACAACAAGAATCACAACATAACACCCTAGAGTCTCGCTTGATGAGCGAAGCTTTGTTTCAACAACTCGTGGTGGAGATCTCTCGGGGACGTTTGACAGCCAAATCCAATAACGAACACGATAACTGTATCCTTAAAATTATTGATTGGATTCAGGCCAACTACCAACAAGATTTTCAAGTCGGCGATATTTCTGAACGCTTTTCGATTTCCTCGCGAACGCTCAGTCGTCGAATCAAACAAGTCACTAATTTATCATTTAATAACTATGTACATCGTGTGCGAATTAATAAAGCGATGGACTTGTTACATTACTCTGATTTATCGATTACTGACATCGCGTTTGAAGTCGGCTACAAAGACAGTAACTACTTCAGCACCAAGTTTAAGCGCTTTACATCCCGCACGCCGTCGGAGTTTCGTTAGGCTATAGGCCGCTACAGCGGCCCACTAACTTGGTGCGGTTACAAACCGCCTGTCGTGTCAATAAATTTGCCCGTAACAAATGAGGCATTTTCACTGGCTAACCAGAAGATGGCTTGCGCCACTTCATGCGCCTCACCACCTCGTCCGAGAGGAATCTTATGCTGAAGACGCTCCACGCGCTCTGGTTCCCCACCACTCGCATGCATCTCGGTGTAAATCAGCCCTGGACGAACACCATTAACTCGAATCCCTTCTTGCGCGACTTCTAAAGCGAGACCACGTGTCAGTGTATCCATCGCGCCTTTTGACGCCGCATAGTCGACGTATTCATTAGGCGACCCGCTCAATGCCGCTCCCGATGAAACGTTAATAATCGCGCCACCTCGCCCTCCATAACGCGTCGACATTTTTAATACCGCTTGCTTGGCACACAAAAAGCAGCTCATGGTATTGGCAAGCAACACTTGTTGAAAACGCTCGGCTGAAATCTGATCCATTCGGCTTTGTTGATGCAAAACACCCGCATTGTTGACCAGTACCGTAGGCACGCCGAATTGCTCAATCACCTTGTCAAATAGCCGTGCCACTTGCGACTCCACTGCAACATCTGCTTGAATGGCTATCGCATTGGCGCCCATCTTGCGCAGTTCTTCGACCAATGCATTGGCCGCTTGATGATTCGATAGATAATTAACCGCAACGTGATATCCGTTTTGGGCAAACAATCTTGCGGTGGCCGCGCCAATGCCTCGACCACCGCCCGTAATTAAAACAATAGGTTGCTGACTCATAAACATCCTTAATCAGGCTTACGTGTATTAAATACCAAGGCAATGCCTCCAAGTACCAACAGGCTCGCTAGGCTCAAACGCCAGTTGAGCGGCTCTTGTAACCAAATAAGCCCCCCAAATACCGACAACACAGGAACAGACAGTTGAACCACCGAGGCTTTCAGTACGCTAATAAAGGCCAGTGCTCGATACCAGATAACATACCCCATCGCCGACATCACAGCACCAGACAACAGCGCCCATATCACACCAGACGTTGATAGAGCTTTGGGCTCAACAAGCCAAGGTGATAACACCAACACAATGAGCCCTGCCCCCAAAAATCCCCAGTAGGTTGAACGCAATGGCTGCCCAGCTTTCTTTCCTACTACCGTAAATACTGCCCAGCAGATTCCAGCGACCATCATTAACAGCGCCGATATCAAGTCAGGTTGGCTTGCCGAGGGCAATAAAAGTAGACAAAAACCGCCAACGGCCAGCATGACGCCAAACCACTCACCAGCCGTTAGTCGATGGCCACTCATCCAATGGTAGGCAATCAGCACGAGTTGCACGGTGGCAAACAAAATCAATGCCCCAGTCCCCGCGGTGAGATCTAAATAGGCGTAGGAAAAACTTAATGCATAGCCAAGTAGCGGTAGCGCAAAAGGCATTAGCTTCACAAGGTGCCGAGGATTGAGCGTCATTCGCTGCGCACGACTTATATGGTAAAAAGCGCCTAAACATAGCGCACCAGATAGCAAACGAATCACGCTAAATGAACCGGCATCAATGCTACCGTCCGCAAGGGCCAAGCGATTTAAAATCGAGTTACCCGCAAACGCTAACATCGCAAGTAGAGTCAATAAATAACCTTGCATTTTCATCCTAAATCAAGCTGTTACCAAGGTATCATGACACTATTTTGTGTCGCACGAAATAAAAAGCCACCGACAACGGTGGCTTTACGTACGCAATAGTTGGTTTTACGGTAAAGACTCAAGCGCGCAAACTGTCATCGCCCGGGCAGTGGCAGGCCTAGCTAACAGTCGCTCAACCCAACGTTTGATATTGGTGTATTGATCAAGACCAAACACTGCACCGGCCTGAAAGTGCTGCTCAAGGCACACGATCCACGGCATGATGGCAAAATCGGCAATCGTGAGCTCATCACCGATGATATACACCTTGCCTTCCAAGTGTTTTTCTAAAACATTGAGTAAGTGCTGAGTCTCATCACGATAGCGAGCCTGCGCATAACTGACATCTTCATCCACGGGCACGGAATAACTGAAATGCCCATACTGCGCCAACATTGGGCCAAGCCCGCCAATTTGCCAGCACAGCCATTGCAGAGTTTGACTACGACGTATGGCATCTTGAGGTAAAAACAGCCCTGTTTTTTCAGCCAAATAAATCAAAATGGCGCCGGATTCCATGACGGCATGCGGTTGACCATGGTCGCCGACCGGGTCAACAATTGCTGGGATTTTGTTGTTCGGATTGATGCTGAGAAACTCTTCAACGAACTGGTCACCGACACATGAATCCACGGCGTGCGCGTCATACTCAAGGGCCATTTCCTCTAACGCAATAGCGACCTTTTGCCCGTTAGGTGTCGCCAGTGAGTATAGCTGCACTCTATGCGTCATAATTCACTCCTATCCTCGCCATGTTAAACGGCGGCCTAAGGGATTATTCATTTCGCAGCATGACATCCAGTTGGTCAACCAACTCTGCCCAATCTGCATCCTCAGCCAAGGATTGGCGCAAAAAGCTCGCTTGGCTGTCATTCCAAAACGAAGCTTGATGCAAAGCGCCCTGCCCGACATTACCTTTATGCTGCTCAATAAATTGCTCGATATCTTGTCGATGACCACTTAGGCCTAGTTGTTCAAACAATTCAGATAATGAGTGTTGCGTCGACTCCATACTTCCTCCTATTTTCGCGATCGATATGTTCGGTTGTCGTGGTGTCGTTTACTTTGTAACTATAGTAAAAATCAGTGATTTTCTCCGTTAAATCGCAGTTTGTTTTTGGTAATAGATTGATCAAAGCTATTATCAGCAACGCATTGAATGAAGAGAAGAATGCCTCGACACTCAATCCAATAATTGGCATGCTACTGCACCACTCATTGCTTAGGGTGGGCAATAGACACATCACCAAAAAGAGGATAAGGAGAGATATCGCCATGGAAAGCGTGAAACCCGCACAGCCATCATCTAATCGCCGGGTTGTGATTATCTTGCTATTCTTACTGCCCCCTTTGTTCTGGGCAGGCAATTTTATTGTTGGCCGCGCCGTAAGAGATGAACTTCCACCCATAACTCTTTCGTTTGATCGTTGGATTCTCGCCAGCCTAATCTTGTTGCCATTTTCCTATCGTTGGATACGCCGTGACTGGCGTTTGTATTTCACCCATTGGCGCTTGATCACGCTAACCTCGGTCACTGGCTTCGCCGCGTTTAACTCTCTAATTTACTGGGGGCTCCAGTCAACGCCAGCCACCAACGGCACGATTTTAAACGCGTTTATTCCACTGCTGATCAGTTTATTTGGTGCATTGTTTTTTGGGCTTGCCATGACCTGGCGTCTTGCTGCGGGCATCGTGCTCTCTTTATGCGGTGTCATTACGATTGTCACCGCAGGTCATTGGGCAAACTTGCTTGAACTCAATATCAACCAAGGTGACTTCATCATCTTCATCGCGATGGTTTGCTGGGCTATTTATACGATAGGCTTAAAACGCATGCCGGCCGAGCTCAATCGTTTGGGCTTAATGTCAGTCCAGATGATGATCGCGATTGTGTGCTTACTTCCGTTTTATTTATGGGAATTACATACTGGCCCCGCGCCTATTTGGAATGCTCACTCACTCATGAGCTTATTGTACATCGGTGTCCTGCCATCGATTGGCGCATTTTTATTGTACATGCGCTGTGTGGAAGCCTTAGGGCCTGCCAAAGCCAGTTTATCTGTCCACTTTATCCCCGTGTTTGGCGCTTTGCTGTCGGCAGTGTTCCTTGGCGAGTTTATTCAGCTCTACCACCTAGTCGGGATTGTACTGATATTCCTTGGACTCACTCTGAGCTAACCAATACGTGCACCATCGATATTCGGTGCGATGCCTGCAAAATTGTCGATGGGGTTGCAAAGTGCACGTGAAAGCAATTTGATGCATGCCTTTAGCTATTTTCAGCATGTTTTTCCTCTAGGGGCTTTGTTTATACTTTTGAGCCCAGCCCTTAGTAGAGCATATCCCCATGACTGAACTAGAAAAAATGATTGCCGGCCATCCTTATCACATCAACGATCCAGAACTGGTTGAAATTCGTTTTGATACTCGGGATAAAACCGACGCATTCAATCAACTCTCGGCTCGTCAAGCCGAGCAAAAATCTGCGCTGATTAAGGATATTTTTGGTCAAGTGGGTGACAACGTCCATATTGAGCAAGGGCTGCGGGTCGATTACGGTTTTAATACGAAAATCGGCAACAATGTATTCATTAACTACAACTTCGTGGTACTTGATTGCACGGATTTCATCATCGGCAATAACGTGTTTATCGCACCGAATGTGCAGGTTTACACGGCGATTCATCCACTGGAACCTCGCCAACGAGCTCAGCATATCGGCCAAGCCAAGCCCATTACCATCGAAGATGATGTCTGGATTGGTGGCGGATGTATCATTATGCCTGGTGTGACCATCGGTCGTGGCTCGACCATCGGTGCCGGCAGCGTTGTAACTCGGTCAATCGCACCAAATAGTGTTGCGGTGGGCAATCCGTGTAAAGTTAGCCGAACCTTAGACCATCAAGACTGACCCTATCGCCCCCAACACCGCGCAGTGTCGGGGGCGATAATGAACACTGAGCGTTATGCCCGTAGAGGTGGCTGTTGGTCTTCGACATCAACGACACTCATTCTCTCGCCATAGATTGTTCTCAGCGCCGAAGCAACATGTTGGCGATCGATCACACCACACAGCTCGCCTTTGTCGAGAACGGGTAAAATATGTGGCTGGCTGACTTGCATATTCTTAGCGCGTTCCTCCAGAGATAACGAACTCCACTGGGTGGCAAACCCCATACTGGTGGTTGGATACAGTTGTTCTTTATCAATACACATAAACTCAACCACATCCACCAGCTTATCTTCCGTGTTTAGCGCGATGACATCGCGGCTCATCAAATCGACTACAGTCTGCCCCTTTTCGGGTAAATAGTCCTGACACCACAACTCAACCATCACATCATGTACCGATAAAAAGCCGACTAAATTGCCGTGAATATCGGCGACGGGTGCCCCATGCATGTTGGCATCGAGCAAAATATCCAGTGCGTGTTCCACAGGCATATCAGCGGTTAAGGTCGTAGGACGAACGTTCATAACATCGCGAACTAAAATGGTGGCATTCATAGGACTTTCCTTAACAGGTTGTAGATCTTGAGTGTGAGTAATAGGTTGGATAGAAACGGAGTTAAGCTGTGGCTTACGGTAGATACACCAGTTCGCCAGGCCGACCAATACCGCTCCGCCAACGATATTGCCAAGGGTGACTGGAATTAAGTTGCTGGTCACAAAATGAGACAGCGTCAAATCGGCAAATAGACTGGCCTCTACGCCAACTTGTAACCAAAAGGCCTCTGGGGCAAAGCTGTGAATCGTAATACCGAGTGGCACCATAAACATATTGGCCACACAGTGCTCAAAGCCACTAGAGACAAACATGGCAACGGGTAATACGGTCATCGCCGCTTTGGTCAGCGCATTTTTCGATGAGAATGTAAGCCAGATGGCTAAGCACACCAGTACGTTACACAATACGCCTAACGAAAATGCCTGAATCGGCGTGTGATGCAGTTTATGCTGGGCAATTTGCAAGGCATTTAACCCCCAATTTCCGCCATCAAGTTGATATAACCCTGCACCAGTGACAATGAGTAACAGCAGCATCGCGCCGATAAAATTTCCCACATACACTGTTGCCCAAATACGTAGCATACGACCAAACTGTAGCTGCTTATTTGCCCAAGCAATGCTTGAGAGGACCGAGCTGGTAAACAGCTCAGCTCCACAGAGTACAATCAGCATCAAGCCCATGCTGAAGGCCAAACCGCCAATTAGACGACTTAACCCCCAACTACTCCCATCACTGCCTGTAGTCACGGTGATGTAAAACACAAATGCCAAACCAATAAAGGCGCCCGCCATCACCGCTAAGCTCAACATCATTGATGTGCTTTTTTGCGTTTTCTTTTTAGCAAACTGTTCTGCCTCTTTCATCATTTCAAAAGGCGTCAATAAATGTTCATTGGATGAAGCAACAACCGACATTCTCGCCTCCTACATGTATTTCCATAATCATTTCTCCATAGCGTCACAAGCCAAGTGCTTGTTCTCTTTCACCATAAGGAGCGTCACCTAGGAGGTAAAATTGATAATAATAAAAAACCTCATCAAAAATATTGATATATGTGAAATTAAATTTACAATAAATCCTTGAGTTGAAAGACAATGGATGAGGTGTCGATGCGTTACTCTTTAAAGCAATTAACGGTATTTGATGCGGTCGCTGATACGGGCAGTGTCAGCTTAGCCGCAACCAAGCTGTCACTGACGCAATCCGCCACCAGTATGTCTCTCGCTCAACTGGAAAAGATGCTTGGTCGCCCCCTCTTTGAGCGTCAAGGCAAACGCATGATGCTCACTCACTGGGGCGTATGGCTACGGCCCAAAGCCAAGCGCTTACTGCAAGACGCGCAGCAAATTGAGATGGGCTTTTATGAGCAGCACTTGTTAAGTGGTGAAATCCGTGTCGTTGCCAGCCAAACCCCAGCTGAACACTTGCTTCCCGACCTTATCAGTAATATTGATAACGATTTTCCTGAAATGCGCATCTCTCTCGATGTAAAGAGCACCAACAGCGTGCTTAAAGGAGTATTGGATTATCAATATGATTTAGGCGTTATTGAAGGTCGCTGTGACGACAGTCGATTGCATCAAATGGTGTGGTGTAAAGACTGCCTGACGATTGTCGCCTCTGCCCATCATCCCTATGCCCTGAGTGATGAAGTGACATTGGCTCAGCTTGAACAAGCCAAATGGGTGTTACGTGAAAAAGGGTCGGGTACGCGCAAAGAATTTGATAGTTCAATCAACCCACTGATCGATGATTTAGACGTATGGCGTGAGTACGAACACGTCCCGGTGATTCGTAGTATGGTCGCCAATGGTCCCTACATCACCTGCCTACCCTATTTAGATGTAAAGCCGATGATCAACAGTGGTCAATTGGTGGTGCTCAACGTACCACAAGATCTCAAAATAAAGCGGACTTTATCGTTTATTTGGCGAGCGGATATGGCCGAGAATCCATTAGCAGAGTGTATTAAACGTGAAGGGTTAAGAATGATGAAAAATGTCTCCAACTCGGTTGAGAGCCTCTCTCCCGCTTAGTTTCGGAAATCACCGACAACATCCATCAATAAAGTTGAATTGCCTCATCAATTTGGATGATGAACTAGACCATAAAAAATGTGCCGCAGATCGCTTTTGTGAAGAAAAATTCACAACATTGAGTTCTAAGCGGCCAGCTCATCAACCCATTTTCTCACGCTCTTAAAACAAGAAAAGCCTAACATTCGTGTCCCGATAACACAGATGTTAGGCAAAAAAACAGCGCTGACCCCGCCAGCACCGCCCTACAAAATAGGATGTACCCCTTGGTTAGAACACGGTTTGAACCACCGCTGAAATGCCACTTTTTTGAAGTTGATTGCTCGCGGCTAGCTGACGAATTTGTTGCGGCGTATAGCTACGCTGGTCATAAACCACCACCATGCTGACATCACCACGCTGCAGGAAATTAGTCTCCCCATACGGAGTATACCGGGTTGCCCCGAGCGCTAATAAGACTTGTTGTGGATAATCCGCTTCAGCAATCATGTGTTTGATATTCTCTTTTGGCCCGGAGTCTTGCTGTTGATTCATCTGCTCGCTGATCCAAGAGAGTAATTGGTCATAGAAGTAGGTATATCCAGAAATCTCACAATCTTCACCGTAGAGCTCAAACCCCTCACCCCGTTTGTGAAAACTCGCAATGCGGTACTGATCAATCTCGCCGCCCGGTGCAAGCTGGCTTATTGGCAACAAGGTCTCAGCAATACCTTTTGACGCCGTCCCCCAATTCTTTTTCTCACTAATCTTATTGGCGTCAGGGCGTCTTATCGAACAATCATTAAACGCGCCGAATGCTTTGGGTTTTAAATCAACCACCTGATGATACTGGTCATACACGACATCGCATAACAGCCCAACTTCCGGCTCAATCTGTAAATGGTCGACATCAAGCGGCAGTTGTATGGCATTATGGCTCAGAGGAAAATTGGTTAAGAATGAGTTGCTCTCCGAAGGCACATAAATTGGAAACAACGCTTGTGGTTTCGCCAAATCGGCACCTTCAAGTTGCGCAAAGTCTTCAGCTTCTCCCGCTTGCTGCAGGTGACCTGCAAAATTGCCAGCAATGCCGAGAACCAGCACATCGGTATACATTTTCATCGAAATAAATCCTTGTTTGATTGCTGCCAGTTACTGGCAATGTTGATTGAGATGATTTAATTGAGCGATGAGCCATGTCATCGCCAGAAGGTCAGCGCTGCCTCCGGGGCTCAAACGACGATCCGTAAACTGCTGATTCAACTCGATAAGCTTTTGCTCAAGATGTGGGTTATCACTGCCACCCTGCTGTAGAAGTTGCCACGCAGCATTTTGTACAAAACGCAGGCCATGCATGCCGCCACGAGACACCACATTGGTATCTTGATTATTCGCCATGAGTACCAGTAACGTTTGCCAAAGTGCGTGTTCAGTGCTCTGCCCTCTTGCGATGGCCTGTTCATAAGCAGGAAGGCTAAATTGGGTAATGGTGGCAAACCCCGAGGCGGCTTCGCCTCTTGCGCCCGTGAGCCCATATTGTTGAAACAACTTTTCACCGTGGCTTTGCGGTTGGAGCTGAGCAATTTTAAGCTCATCAAAGACTAACGTTGCACAGCAGCGCTTGATCACATGGCTAATGTGCACAGCATCCACCGCCAAACTTTTGCCTTTTAACCAACCGACAGCACCGCATATCAGACCGAGGCTAAATATCATTCCTTTATGCGTATTTACGCCTTGCGTTGCTTTAAACATCGCTTGCTCGGCTTGAAGACCTATCGGCCTCAATACCGACAGTAAGTGATCCGCGCCATGCTTTCGATGTTCAAAACCCGCCACAAGAAACTCATAAATAAAGGGTTTAATCGCTTCTGCGCTACGTTCGAATAATCGAACATCCATATCAGAATGGGCTCCATTATTAAGCAAGTCCACCAGACCCGGTTTAGGCGTTAAGTGCACTTCAACCAGCATCGCGTGATACGCCAGTTCAGAGACTAATTTGAATAAGTCAACGCGAACCGTTCGGTCCGCTTGAATCGGCGCTTCACAAAAATGCTCAGCGCCAACTAAAAGATTAAGCGCTGCATTCATGTTCTTTTACCATGTCATCAATCGCGCGGTTGAGCTCATCGAGCGAATGGCGACGGCTGCGCGCACAAACCACCGCGTCTTGCTCACAAATAAAACATTTGCGCCGCGGCATCTGCTCTCCTTGGCGAGAAATGATTTTGCCATCAGTGCCGATCACATCAAGATCCATAAGTCTGCCAAGCGGATGCTGCGTCTCAATTTGAATCATCCACTTTTTGAGCACAGACGCACTCACGGCGTTGACCACAAATAGGCCTTCTGGGCCGGTATTCTTAGTCACAAGTTGGCGAGCAACGATGTCACAATCATGATGTTTGCACAGCCGGCTTATCGCTTCCACGCCTTGCTCAAACACTTTGTGAGAATTCGATGTCAACTTGTAGGGGCCGGGAATATTAACGGTGAAGGAGAGCAAAGGCGCGGAGTGGCGGCGAAGCCACTCCTGTTGTCGTTTCATCCGAGCTTCTTTACTCGCCAATATCTCGTCAAGCCCGACCGCATGTACTTGGCGGTCAAAGGTCATTGCTTTACCCTCTTAATAACATCAATCACCGAGCCATCACGGTAACGAACATAACCGACGATAGTGTCATCAAACTCAATCGGTTCAGGCTTCCCTGTTAGCGTCATCGCACGTTGATACAAGGTTTCAATCTCGACCACTTCAATGCCTTTACTGACTAATTGCTGGCGTACATCGTTGCGGGCTGGATTAACGGCAATCCCATGATCGGTCACCAGAACATCAACTGACTCACCAGGCGTCACCGTATTCAACACTCGGTTCACCACTGTTGGAATCCGTCCGCGAACCAAAGGCGCAACAACAATCGCGAGATTAGCGCCGGCCGCCGTATCACAGTGACCACCGGATGCGCCTCGAATCACCCCGTCAGAGCCTGTGATGACATTGACATTAAACTGAGTATCAATTTCCAGTGCGCTAAGAATCACAATATCCAGGCGATCAACCACCGCACCTTTAGAAGACGGGTTTGCGTATTCATTGGCGGAGATTTCAATATGATTTGGGTTACGTGCTAACGAATCGGCTGCGCCTGCATCAAAGCATTGCACATCAAGTAGATGTTTTATTAAGCCTTTTTCATGCATGGCGACCATGGTTGAAGTGATACCACCCAATGCAAACTCAGCACTGATATCCTGCTTAACCATTTCGTTTTCAAGAAAACGCGTTACGGCCAGTGACGCACCGCCGGAACCGGTTTGTAAGTTGAACCCTTGTTTGAAATAGGGTGAATGAATAATAACATCAGCGGCACGTTTGGCGATCAGTAACTCTCTAGGGTTACTGGTTAAACGTGTTTCCCCGCCACCAATTTTTGCCGGATCCCCAACTTCTGAAACTTCAACCACGGCATCGACATAGTCTTGAGTGATCGACGCCGGATGATTTGGATACGCGACTAAGCTTTCCGTTAACATCACCACATGCTTGGCATGCTGGGCGTCCACTTTCGCATACCCTAAAGACCCACAGCGAGATTGCCCATTGATGCCATTCGCATTCCCAAACTCATCGCAGCACGGGACACCGATAAAGGTGACATCAATCTTTAGCTCACCACTTTGAATCAAATGCACGCGCCCACCATGAGAGTGAATATGGACGGGCTCGTTCAGTAACCCACGGGAAATCGCTTCACCTAATTCGCCGCGGATACCTGAAGTATAAAGCTTGGTTACAACCCCATTGCGAATGTGCTCAACAATGGGAGAATGAATCCCCGTGAGTGAACTTGGCGCTAACGTTAGGTTCTTAAATCCCATCGACGCAATGGTATCCATGACCATGTTGATCACTTTATCCCCAGCACGAAAGGCATGGTGAAAAGAGATCGTCATGCCATCTTCAAGCCCAGAGTCACGTATCGCTTGCTCAAGTCCGGCTTTTATTTTGCGACTGGTTTTTGTCTTCTCATCCATCAAGTAAGGCGTTGTACAATTCGCACCGCCAAATGCAGTCAATGATGACGCTTGAGGAAGGTTTAGATTAAATTCAAATTCTGCCATGATGCTGCCTTACTGTTTGATGCCTGATTGTGCTTTTTGAAGCGTCCAACGTGCGCGCTCGATGATTGGGCTATCGACCATTTTCCCGTTTAACGACACCACGCCTAACCCTTGTTCTTCCGCCTCTTTTGCGGCTTCAATGATGCGATTGGCGTAATCCACTTCTTTTTGCGTAGGCGCAAAAACGTTATGGATGATTTCAATTTGGCGCGGGTTAATCAGCGATTTACCATCAAAGCCCAGTTGTTTGATGTGTTCCGCCTCACGCAAGAATCCGGCTTCATTATTGGCATCGGAATACACAGTATCAAAGGCCATAATCCCTGCGGAGCGCGCGGCTTGTAGAATCGAGCAGCGCGCAAATAACAGCTCAGTTCCTTCTGGGGAGCGTTGGGTGCGAAGATCACGAACATAATCTTCTGCGCCAAGCGCAATACCAATCAAGCGTGGGCAACAATGCGCAATCTCAACCGCATTGTTGACGCCGTTTGCAGACTCAATCGCAGCCATCATCTTGGTGCTGCCAACCTCTCGTCCACACTGACGTTCAATGTCGGCAATATGACGCTCCATTTCCAGTACATCTTCCGCATTGTCGGTTTTGGGAAGACGAACGACATCTGCCCCACCACGTACCACGGCATTGAGGTCATTGAGACCGTGTTCAGAGTCGAGAGGGTTTACTCGGACCACGGTCTCAACATCTTGATAAAATGGGTGTTGTAGTGCATGAAACACCAACATTCTTGCGGTATCTTTTTCACGGATTGATACCGAGTCTTCTAAGTCAAACATGATCGCGTCTGGCTTGTAGATAAAGGTATTGCTGAGCATCGCTGCGTTGGCACCGGGCACAAACAGCATACTGCGACGTAATTGACTCATGATAGCGCTCTCCATTCCATCTGTTTCGTTTCTGCAGCGCGCATCACCGCCGCTTGAACTCGCGCTTTAATCACGCAATCCAAAGCCCCTTTGTCTTCAATCTCAAGCAAAGCCGACTCAACGCCCATGTTGCTAAGCACGTCACGCACTAATTGTTCAATAGCACTGCCAAATTGCTTTTGCACCGAACTGTCGAGAGCAATGTCTATTGCTCCCTCAGGGTTAGGCGCGATACGAACCTGCAAGTCACTGGACTCCAGTGTGCCTGCAAAAGCGGGTTGTATAATTTTCATTCAATAAACCTTTACACGTTAATTTATTCGGCGGCTAAACAGCCGCAAGCTCCCCAGAGCGCGTCGCGGTGCACAAGTGATGACTCTGGATGTAATCGATGGATGTCTGTGGCAGTAGCGAATCCAGCTGTTTGACCTGCCCTTTTTTCAGTAGCGAACGTACCGTTGAAGCTGATATCGGTTGTTGATGCGCGGTTTTTCTTTCCAACTCAACCACATCAATCGGTGGCCACTTCAAGTCATCGGTGGTAAGCCAGTATTTCATTTGCTGGTTGTAGTGACTGGTCACTACACAGTCAGGCTCACTGCCGACGTAGCGATGAGTGACGCCTAAAGCTGGCGCAATGTAATGACGAAAAATTTGTAAATCGATAGCGGTATGACAGTAATTAACTAAGCCTTGCGATTTAATAAAGTAGGTAGGAAATGTCGCTCTTGAAATAATATAACTGGAGCCTGGATGGACAGTAACATTAGGAATATGACTGATGCCTTTTTTAATCATTTCTAATCTGTCGTGGTAAGAGAATTCACTTCCTTCCTCTTTAACAACGATTAAATGTAACCACTCACAATCTTTCGCCGCCTGTTCAATTAAATACTGGTGTCCTAATGTGAATGGATTCGCATTAATAACCACACTTCCAATTCTTTCACCATCAACTTTTGATTTTTTGAGTTTACGACAATAGTTTCTTAGTCGATATTGGCTATTTTCGAGAAGAACTAATGTGTTATCTACTTTTGCAATCGGAAAGAAACCAGATTGCCTAAATAATTTAACATTCTGTGGTTTAGTAAATAGAAATAATTCATATCGTCCCATTTCATAAGCCAAAGACGTTAATTCAGTCATTAATCTTAATGAAAATCCTGAACCATGTAATTGCTCGTTTATCGCAATTGATTTAAGAATATTTCCGGCTATTCCACCGCAGGCTACAATTTCCTCGCCTGAATACGCGACAATAAATCGCTCTACGTCCGTGTCGACGCCAAGGTTGAAACGTTGTAAAAACGCCGCTATATCAGACCACTTCTTCTGATTTCTAGCACTCACTCGGCTTAATGTATAAGTGTCTAACATCTTATTCATCCCCATATCTCGACAAGTAAATAGTGAGCGAATGGGCGATTGAAAATAATGATCGATGTCGACTATTTTTTGCGACTAAAAAATCTTTATGAATTTAATGATTTTTATTACTTAACTCTTTGAAATAAAAAGAAATGAACGAGTTAAAATCTTTAAATTCATAAGTGTCTTTTTAAGCCATAACGTTAAATGATCACACTCACAGTTAAGGTAAGCAATTCCTCTTAAATTAATAAGGAAACATCAACAATGGAATATTTATGATGAACGAAAAAACACTAACTATAAATGAAGGACAAAGTCCTGGCTTAGCGATGTTATCGCAAGTCAGAATTTTTGGTCTGCCCTTACCTCTCTACTGCATCTTATTCATGGTTATTTTAATCGCACACGTAACCGATACTATCCCAAATAATATTGTGGGTGGCTTTGGATTTATGTTTGTGGTTGGTGCCTTATTTGGTGAATTAGGGAACCGTCTGCCGATCTTCAACAAATATATCGGTGGTGCACCTGTAATGATATTTTTAGTCGCGGCTTGGTTTGTTCACGCTGGCTTATTAACAGATAACGAAATCGCGACAGTAACCGATGTCATGAAAGGCACGGATTTTCTCGATCTCTTTATTGCTGTATTAATCACCGGGTCGATTCTTGCCGTTAACCGCAAACTCTTAATCAAGTCTCTCATTGGCTACATTCCGACCATTTTAGCAGCCGTCGCTGGCGCTTCGATTCTCGGCATTTTAGGTGGGTTGATTTTTGGTATTTCTGTCAAAGAAATCATGATGTTATATGTACTACCTATTATGGGTGGTGGTAACGGTGCCGGGGCAATTCCTCTGTCTGAAATCTATGAATCCGTCACCGGCGGCTCAAAAGAGCAGTACTACTCGATCGCTATCGCTATTTTGACCATCGCGAATATTGTCGCGATTGTTGCCGCAGCCGTACTCAACGGAATTGGTCAAAAGATGCCAGCGCTCACCGGTAACGGCGAGCTATTACGTAAATCTAACTTTAGCGTTGAAGAGCAAAAAGAAGCCAAAATCACACCTCGTGAAATCGCGATTGGCTTAATGCTTTCTGCCTGTGTTTATACCTTTGCAGCAGCACTCTCCAAAGACATCTTACCTGGCTTTGGTGATGTCAAAATCCACACGTTTGCGTATATGGTGATTTTGGTTGCCATCATTAACGCATGTGGTTTGTGTTCAGATGAAATTAAAGAAGGTGCAAAACGTCTGTCTTCTTTCTTCTCAAAACAACTGCTTTGGGTACTGATGGTAGGGGTTGGTATTGCCTATACCGACCTTGGCGAAATCATTAACGCCCTCAACTTCACCAACCTGGTCATTGCTGCGCTTGTGGTTATTGGCGCCATCTTTGGTGCTTCACTTGGCGGTTGGGTAATGGGCTTCTACCCGGTTGAATCTTCCATTACCGCAGGGCTTTGTATGGCAAACCGAGGCGGTTCCGGTGACTTAGAAGTATTAGCCGCATCCAACCGCATGTCACTCCTGTCTTACGCACAAATCTCGTCACGTCTTGGTGGCGGCTTGGTGCTGATCATTGCCAGCGTCGTGTTTGGCGTACTCGGAGGTTAATTACGTTTTTTGTTTCATTAGGAGCAAAGGGAAGCCTTTGCTCCTCCATCTATTTTGGGAGCACTTATGCAGTCAAATCTCTTTTCCGAAGGACTCAACCTAATGACATTAGGTATGGGGTTCGTCTTCATTTTCTTAGTCTTTTTGGTGTTCGCCGTCACCGCTATGTCCAACCTGATTGCTCGTTGGTTTCCTCATGTTGAACCAACATCGGCAACAAGCACTGCGACACCCCCAACCTCCGCGCAACAAGACAATCAGTTGGTTGCTGTACTGGCGGCGGCCGTTCATCACAAAAGAATTCAACAAAACTCGCTGTAAAAGGAATACTCATGTCTGAGTCAAAAAAAGCCATTGGCATTACTGACGTTGTCTTACGTGACGCGCACCAATCATTATTCGCAACCCGTCTTCGCTTAGATGACATGCTGCCTATCGCTCAACAACTGGATGACATTGGTTACTGGTCTCTTGAATGTTGGGGCGGCGCCACTTTTGATAGTTGCATTCGCTTTCTTGGTGAAGACCCATGGGTACGCCTTCGCGAACTAAAAAAAGCGATGCCTAAAACACCATTACAAATGCTACTGCGCGGACAAAATTTACTGGGTTATCGCCATTACGCTGATGACGTCGTGGATAAATTCGTCGAACGCGCCGTTACCAATGGCATGGATGTGTTCCGCGTATTTGATGCGATGAATGATCCTCGTAACATGCAACAAGCCATAACTGCGGTCAAAAACAACCAGGCTCACGCTCAGGGGACACTGTGTTATACCACCAGCCCTGCCCACAACTTACAAACTTGGGTCGATATTGCCCAGCAATTAAGTGAAATTGGCGTCGATTCCATCGCACTCAAAGACATGGCGGGCATTCTCACTCCGTATCAAGCTGAGGAGCTAGTCTCAACGCTCAAGAAGCAAGTGGATGTTCCTCTGCACCTCCACTGCCACTCTACGGCAGGCCTTGCCGACATGACCATCATTAAAGCCATTGAGGCCGGTGTCGACCGAGTGGATACTGCGATTTCCTCCATGAGTGGTACTTATGGGCATCCCGCAACCGAATCGTTAGTCGCCACACTCAAAGAGACCCCATTTGATACCGGGCTTAACATCGAAAAGCTTGAATCAATTGCAGCTTATTTCCGCGAGGTTCGCAAAAAATACTCGGCATTTGAAGGGCAACTAAAAGGCGCTGATTCGCGAATTATCGTTGCTCAAGTGCCTGGTGGCATGCTGACCAACATGGAAAGCCAGCTTAAACAGCAAAACGCCGAGGATAAGCTTGATCAAGTCCTCACTGAGATACCAAAAGTTCGCGAAGAGCTTGGCTTTATTCCTCTGGTAACCCCGACGTCACAGATTGTCGGCACTCAAGCCGTGATTAACGTCTTGATGGGTGAGCGTTATAAAACCATTACCAAAGAGACCGCTGGAATTCTAAAAGGCGAATATGGTCGCACGCCGGCGCCAGTCAATGCCGCGCTGCAAAAACAAGTGCTTGATGGCGACACACCACTATCCTGCCGCCCTGCGGATCAACTGCCACCCGAGCTCGACGCGCTGATAACCGACGTGAAATCGCAAGCCAAAGAGAAAAACCTGACTCTCGCCGATGACCTTATCGATGACGTATTGACGGTTGCGCTCTTCCCGCAAGTCGGCTGGAAATTCCTTGAAAATCGCCACAACCCTGAGGCCTTTGAGCCTGTTCCTTCTGCCTCTCAATCAACCCCTGCTAAAACAGAGAAAACCAAAATGACACAATCTCAGCAACCAAGCACTTACACCATCACTGTTAACAATCAATCGTATGTGGTTGAAGTCAACGAAGGGGGCGATGTTACCCAAGTCGCTTCAGCGACAACCACTCAACCTGCGGTAAGCGCACCTGCGCCCGCGGCCAATGCAGAACCAATGAGCGCACCACTCGCTGGTAACATTTGGAAAATTCATACTAAACCAGGGGATAACGTAGAAGAAGGTCAGGTTTTACTCATTCTTGAAGCGATGAAAATGGAGACTGAGGTTCGTGCACCGCGTACTGGCCAAATTACCAGCATTGACGTTTCAGAAGGTGATGCGGTGGATGTTGGCGCACCACTGCTACAAATCGCGTAACGGGAGCCTGAACCATGGAAAAAGTTTATGCTCTGATCAATGACTTCGGTCTGTTCCATTTAGAATTGGGACAAGCCGTAATGATCATTGTCGGCTTATTATTGTTGTATTTAGCCATCGTCAAACAATTTGAACCCTTGCTATTGGTGCCAATTGGCTTTGGTGGCATTCTTGCCAACTTACCGGATGCTGGTTTGGCGATGTCAGCCGTCGAAAATGCGCTACATGCGGCGAAACCGGACGTGATGTCCGCTTTTGCTTCAGCACTGAATATTACCGCTGAGTCGGCTACCGAAGTCAAAGCCGCCCTCGCAACGGCAACCCCTACCGAACTGACCAATGTTCATCTATTAGCCGAGGAATATCAGTACTCTGATGGAATGTTATATACCTTCTACAGCGTCGCGATTGCTTCCGGTGTCGGGCCGTTGGTGATCTTCATGGGTGTTGGTGCGATGACGGACTTTGGTCCTCTACTTGCCAACCCGAAAACCCTACTGCTTGGCGCCGCCGCGCAATTTGGTATCTTTGCTACGGTACTGGGCGCACTGGGTTTGAGTAGTATCGGCATGATGGACTTTAGCGTTGCTCAAGCCGCCGCGGTCGGTATTATCGGCGGCGCCGATGGCCCAACGGCGATTTACGTATCTAGCCTACTGGCGCCCGAGTTGCTAGGTGCTATTGCCGTAGCGGCCTACTCCTATATGGCGCTGGTGCCACTGATTCAGCCACCTATTATGCGCGCGTTAACCACGCCTGCTGAGCGCCAAATCACCATGCAGCAACTGCGTAAAGTCGGCAAGCTAGAAAAAGTCTGCTTCCCACTGCTGCTATTGGTGCTTATCGCTCTGTTATTGCCTTCAGCCACGCCACTGCTTGGCATGTTCTGTTTTGGTAACCTGATGCGCCAATGTGGTGTTGTTGAGCGTTTGTCTGACACAGCACAAAATGCACTCATCAATATCGTGACAATTTTCCTTGGTCTTTCTGTTGGTTCAAAACTGATGGCCGATAAATTTCTGCAAGCAGAAACCATTGGCATTTTGGCATTGGGCATCGTGGCATTTTGTATCGGGACCACCGCCGGGGTATTGATGGCGAAACTGCTTAACCGCTTTACGTCTGAGCAAGTGAATCCATTGATTGGTTCGGCGGGGGTTTCTGCCGTTCCGATGGCTGCGCGCGTCTCCAACAAAGTAGGTCTTGAAGCCAATGCGCAAAACTTTTTGCTCATGCACGCCATGGGGCCTAACGTCGCGGGCGTGATTGGCTCTGCTGTCGCGGCGGGTGTCATGATCAAATATGTGATCGGTTAAACGATTTGTAGGAAGAGGCTGACAAATGTTAGCTCCACTAGATCGAGATCAGTTCTCTTCCTCCTTTAGTTTCATACATTCATCGTTCACACTTTGCTACGAAGATCACATGCCGAAACGAGCCTTTTATCACCATTTCTGTCGCAACATGACATTTCGCCAGCGCGTTTGGGCGCTGTTGTTTGTCGTGGTGAGTATTCAATTGCTATTGATTGCTGCTTACTTTCACTACATTTTATCCAACACATTGACTCATCAAGTCAGCACAAGAGCGGTCATTCAGGCACGGGAAATCGCCAGTGATCCGCAATTAATCACCGCGATTACTGAACATAATGACGCCAAAGTGGAAAAACAAATCGCTCGCCTGCAGAAAATTTCTGACGCTGACTTCATTGTTGTGGGTGATGACCAAGGCATTCGTCTTGCGCATCCAGACCCACAAAAAGTCGGCTATCCGATGCAAGGGGGAGATAACGCCCGAGCATTAGAATTGGGAGAGCATTACTATTCGATTCGAAAAGGAAGCCTTGGATTAGCCATTCGAGGTAAATCCCCAGTGGTTTCACCGCAAGGCGAAATTATTGGCGTCGTCTCCATCGGTTATCTGTTGGATACCGTCAGCACTTGGTTACTCCTTTACTCTTATCCGTTCTTCTTTGCGCTGTTGATCATATTAGGCTGCTCGACACTCGGCGCTTGGGCGTTTTCACGTCATATAAAAAGCCAAATGTATGGTATGGAACCGGAAGAAATCGCTCTCTCACTGCGGGTGCAAAACTCGGTGTTAGAAGCGGTGTATGAAGGCATTGTTGCTATCGACAAACAAGGACGCTTTCTCTCGGCTAACCAGGAAGCCTTACGGATTCTCGGTATTGCCCGCCATTTAGATTACCTGCGTGGGCGAATGGTGAGTGAATTTATCACACCGTGTGAGTTTTTCTATGGTGTAAAACTCAATGGCGACCAAGACCTTCAAGAGCGTCAACACGAAGTAATTACTTGCAACGGGGAAACGTTAGTCGCCACCCGAGTACGGATTTGGGAAAACAACCATGATATTGGATGGGTCGTGAGCTTTCGCCCACGAAATGACAAAAGTACGCTCAATTATCAGCTCAACAACATTCGACAACAAACCGATAATTTACGTGTACTTAGCCATGAATATGCCAATAAGCTTTCCACCATCAGCGGGCTAATTCAAATTGGTGCTTACGACCAAGCACTGAAAGCCATTCGTCAAGAAACTGAAACGCATCAACAGTTGATTGATTTTATTGCTCGTACCTTCAACTCTAAGGTCATCGCCGGTTTGCTACTGGGTAAATACACTCGCGCTCATGAGTTGGGGCTGACACTTGAATTCGATCCATTTTGTCAGTTACACCACGCACCAGCACGGATTACCGAAGACGAACTGGCGGCCATCGTTGGTAATCTGCTCGACAACGCCTACGAAGCTACGCTCAAAAATCCGGACAGCAATAAACGGGTAACGATATTGCTCTCCGATTATGGTGAGAGTGAGTTGATTGTCGAAGTGGCAGACAACGGAACCGGTATTCCTCAAAAAATCGCAGAATCCCTATTTGAAAAAGGGATCACAAGCAAAGATCAGCCAGGCCATGGCATTGGCCTCTACCTTGTTCATCACTTTGTAACCCGCGCAGGCGGAAACATTGTTGTGGATAGCGCAGAGCCAGCCGGAACCATTTTTTCTTTATTTATTCCAAACGTGAGTACAAAAGATGGAAACCTATGACGTACTAATCGTCGAAGACGAAAACAATATCGCCGAGTTTCATTCATATTATTTGCAGCAAACTCAGCGATTTCGCCCTATTGGCATCGCTAAAAGCGTGGCGGAAGCCAAAAAAATGATTCAACTGCTTAAACCGAAATTGGTGTTGTTGGATAACTATCTGCCGGATGGCAAAGGCATCGACTTATTAAAGGAAATTACGTCGTCAAAAAGCGCGCCCGATGTCATATTTATCACTGTTGCCAATGATATGGAAACCGTGCGCGAAGGGGTGAGATGTGGCGTCTTTGACTATTTGTTAAAACCGATTTCTTATGATCGCCTCGCAGATTCACTTGATCGCTATCTCAAATACACCAGTTCACTAAAAGCCAACGACAGCATCAATCAGCGACATGTTGATGAACTCTTTAACTTTCAATCCAAGACTGCGCACCTTCAGCAATTACCCAAAGGCATTGATGAGCTGACGCTGGATAAAGTCACCGAAGCATTTGATGACAGTGAAGAGATTTATACCGCAGACACTTTAGGTAAGGAGGTCGGCATCAGTAAAACGACGGCCCGTCGTTATCTTGAGTTTCTAACCGCCAAAGGCTTTGTTCACGCCGTCATTCATCATGGCCGAGTGGGCCGGCCGGAACGCGTCTACAAGAAAAAATAGCAGCGATAGGGTAACGCGCTGTGATTACGCAACACGTTACCCATACATTATAATGTGAGATTAGCGGGTATCACTTCAGTGCCCTCGGCAATCTCAAGAGAGCTGTCTAAGTTTTCACTGTGCGCCTTGCATAATGGAATCACGTACAGCTGCTGCTCATCATTGGGCGTTTTCACTAACACACCATGAGCATGCTCTGCAACGCAGTTAACTTCACTGCAATATTTGTTGTGCTGCGCACTAAAGTGTTGCCAGTATGAAAGCCATTCTTGTTTAGCTTTATCGTTGATGAGTCCATCAGAAACGTTACTTACAATCATATGCAGACCATTTGGTTATTGAGAACGCATTGATTAAACCGAAAATATCACGATGAAATTTCGTCTTAGCTCAAATAAAAACGTGAGCTTAATGCCCTCTTCGGTTTTTAAGTTTTTAATTGCTTGAAGCACTCTATTGAGCCCTTTCCTATCTTAAGCAACCATCAAATTACTTGATTTTCATCACACATAAGCTCATTCTGTAACACGTCTTCGACAAGCCTGACGCTAGCTTGCTATGGTCAGCGCCCCACATCGCTCTCTTGTTTTGCCTTTCAATCTGGTTACTCACACAAGCTGTAAGATGTGTCGTCTCAGGTTTGATGACATCTGTGTTTCACCCGATTCGCATAAACTGCGAGTCTTAATCAGAGCAAACATTCATGACTCCAACTACGCCCCTAAAACGTCTTCGCCGCCTACGACGCAGCGAAACAATGCGCGACATGTTACGTGAAAACGACTTTAAACTTGCCGACTTGATTCATCCGATCTTTATTGAAGAAGGCATTTCCCAGCAGCAGCCTATTTCAACCTTACCCGGTATCTGCCGTTACCCAGAACAAGAACTGGCAGAAGAAATTCAAGCTTTGTACAACCTTGGCATTCGCGCTGTCATGCCCTTTGGCATCTCCCATCACAAAGACGAAACAGGCAGCGACACTTGGCAAGAAAACGGCTTATTGGCACGCATGACACGCACTATCAAACAAGCGTGTCCTGAGATGATGGTGGTGCCGGATATTTGTTTTTGCGAATACACCACTCATGGCCATTGTGGTATTTACGATGGCGAGCACGTTCACAATGATCAAACCTTAGAAGGTTTAGTGAAGCAAAGCGTCACGGCAGCCAAGGCGGGAGCAGATATGCTTGCACCTTCTGCAATGATGGACGGCCAAGTCCGTGCTATTCGTGAAGGGTTGGACGCGGCAGGCTACGAGCACGTGGCGATTTTGGCGCACTCAGTGAAATATGCTTCCTCGTTCTATGGTCCGTTTCGTGTGGCGGTAGACAGTGAATTGAGTGGCGATCGTAAAGCCTATCAGATGGATTACGCTAATGGCCGCCAAGCGATGCAAGAGGCGTTATTGGATGAACAAGAAGGCGCGGATATTTTGATGGTGAAGCCAGGTACGCCTTACCTTGACGTACTTGCCAATTTACGCCGTGAAACGCACCTTCCTTTAGCGGCATACCAAGTCGGTGGTGAATACGCTGGCATCAAATTCGCGGCATTGGCCGGTGCATTAGACGAACAGAAAGTCGTGTTTGAAACCCTGACTGGCTTTAAGCGTGCTGGCGCAGAAGTCATTGTCACTTACTATGCCAAACAAGTGGCTCAATGGTTGGCAGATAGCGAGTAACCCATGAAAAAGCCCCGAACATTCGGGGCTTTCTTTCGCTTGGCTAAGGATTAAGGATTAGCGCTGCTTGTTTTCGCGCTTTACCAGTTCAAATTCAAATTCTTCTGGGTAAAGCACAATCCCTTCCCCATTTTCGTCGGGGTAGACGATAATCGACAGTTCGTCCTCTTCTAAGCCCGCCGTCCAGCGACTTTTCCACTTTGCGGTCGAGATTGGCTCAGCGGTAAATCCTTCCCAGTCTCCTGTTGCCCACAGCAGCGCATGCTGCTCTGAAGGCCAAACTGGCACACAATCTTCATCTTCTGCACTCAGCAGTACGCTTCCGTGCTCATCAATCAACAACCAAATTTGTCTTGATGAGGCCGCCGAACTGAAAAACTGGTTAAAACGTTCACTTGGGTCTTTTGCTACCGAGATTGGCGCATCATTTGAAGAAGTCATTCATTACCTTCGCTTTGGTGAATTCTGTGGTGAGTATAACCCGAGACAAAATAAAACGCGGTAACAAAATGCCATCGAATGATGTTGGCGCTGCGTTTTTGTCCACTCGTCCCGTTCACGCAAATATTTGTCACCACCGATAAAAACGGCTATTCTCGCCGCTCTTCACGTCCCAAGAGCATCACTGATGAACCGTAAAAAAAGAATTAATCAGATTTTAAAGTCAAAACAAAAAAAGCAGAATGCCAAATTGCATACCAGCAATAAACCTCGTTATATCTCAAAAGCGGAGCGAGAAAAGATGGCGCTTGAGGAAGCACAGAAACAAGCGTCAGAGGACACCAGCGAAACCTCCCCAAACTCTAATGTCGAATAAGCTTACTCTGCTCTCGCTTCACTGCGGGTCGTCATGGGCAAACATTGGCTACTCAACACACCTTTTTCAACCAAGTCGGTTAAAATCGCCTGCGTTTTCTGACGAAAGGTATCACGCAACAAACGTACTGTCGGCGTGATCGATTGACGACTTGGGCAAACCAACCAAAGCTCCGTCGCCCGATGTGGATAGTTTGGCATCAATGCCACCACATTGCCTGAGAGTAAATCTGTCGACATATCGAGAATAGATTTGCTGGCAATGCCTTTGCCAGCAACGCACCAGCGTCGAACTAAATCGGCATCGTTGGAGACACGATTGCTGCTCATTTTCACTTTAAACTCTTGCTCAGCGTTATAAAAATCCCAAACATCATGCACACCATCGTACAACTGATACAAGAGGCCATTGTGTGACCCGAGTTGAGACGGATGCTCAGGGGCACCGCAGCGCTCAACATATTCTGGTGAAGCGCAGACGACTCGCGGCACATCGCATACCTTGAAACCATACAAATTGCCGTCATTGGGTGAACCATAGCGCAGTGCGATATCAATTGAATCACGATAAAAGTCCACGTTCCGGTCACTAATATGAGCGCGTAAACTCAAATTGGGATAACGCTCCATGATTTCATCTAGCCACCATGCCACATGGTTTCGCCCAAGGTCAGAAGAGAGAGCAATTCGTAAATCCCCTTCAATCGTATCCTGCTTATGACTTACGCTAAGTTTCGCCTGTTCAAGCAGCAATAGTGCTTGTTCACATTGAGGAAGATAGCGCTCACCTGCACTAGATAGGCGCAAATGGCGGGTGGTACGCACAAACAACTCGACGCCTAATGCACTTTCAACACGTTTAACCGCAGCACTCGCGGTGGCACTGCGCATCTCGAGATGATTCGCAGCAGCCGTAATATTGCCAAATTCCGCGACTTTCAATACCACCTGTAAATCTTCAATCAACATATTATCTAACTTTATTTGACAATTAAGCGTACACAGTCGCGTTAACCCCGTAAAAACGTGGCCTTGAGTATTTCATGCACAATGATTATCAAATAATATTTGATAATCATTCAAACCAACAGCACTTTTTCAGATCACGTAATTCTTTTAATATTCTTCATATTATGACTATTTAGCCCTTCAAATATGGAGACTTTTCACTATGACTCATCCTATTATTGCTGATTTGGAATCACGCTATACCGCCAAAAAATACGATTCTTCTAAGCGTATTCCTCAGCAAGATCTTGATGTGATCTATGAAGCGCTGCGTCTTTCTGCTTCTTCCATTAACTCACAACCTTGGAAGTTTATCGTGCTAGAAAGCGATGAGGCGAAACAACGCATGCATGAAACCTTTGCGCATAAATTTCAATTTAATCAAAAGCATGCGCTAGAGGCATCACACATTGTGCTGTTTGCTCATAATCCGGCTTATCAACGCGAAGATTATGCCAAAGTCATTGATAAAAACATCGAAGACGGTCGGTTAAAGCCCGAAGAACGAGAGCAAGCGTTTGGGGGGTTTGGCTTTGCTGAACTCAACACCGACGAGCAAGGGAACACCAGCAAGTGGACCAAAGCGCAAACTTACCTTGCTCTGGGTAATACACTGCATACGCTGGCACGTCTTGGTATCGACTCCACCACCATGGAAGGGATTGATTCAGATATGGTGAGTAAGATTTTTGAAAAAGAACTGAATGGCTATGTGTGCGATGTCGCGCTAGCAATGGGGTATCATCATTCAGATGAAGACTACAATGCGAAGCTACCGAAATCACGCCTTGCTCGTGAGCAAGTGCTCACCGTGCTATAACCAAAGTGTTTTAAAAAGCCTATTCCCTCGCTTCAAAAGCCGCCATTGGGCGGCTTTTATGCCACTTAACTTGTCGCGTTAATGACAAGCTGACGAACAATTTGTCGCCTTTAGACGGTGACGCCCTTTCATACCTTCTCTAATTCAAACAGTTACCGCGGTATAAAATTTGATGACGGCTTAGTGGCTTAACATAAATAAACCACACACCACCAAGTCACCAAACCAAAGGAAACCATGATGGAAGAGATGGATATTGAAACCTTAAAAAAGCAAGTAAAACGCGCAAAACGTATTGCCTCAGAACACGCTGGTGAGCTCCATGATTTAGTGGAGGACCGGCTGCCAAAAGCCTACGAAGAGATTCCACAAATGGCGCAAGCCTGCTATGACGCCTGCCAACAATGGGCGCAGCTGAGCGCTCAACTTGAACAAAGGCAAGCACTAGAAGCGTCATAACGCTCAGCGCAATACACCAGAGTAGTTAGTCGAGTGATTTTTTAAATCGCAGCGCGGCAATAATAATTCCAACCAGAGTAAACGCCAGTAACCACAGGCTATCAGGCCAAAGTTCAACGACATTGGCGCTACGCAGCACAATGCCACGTATCAGCCGCATGAAGTGTGTCGCTGGCAATACTTCTGCTATCCACTGGGCGGCTCGTGGCATGCCTTCATACGGAAACATAAATCCAGAAAGTAAAATTGAAGGCAGTAAGATAAACACCGTCATCTGCATGGCTTGGAGTTGGCTTTGTGCCAAGGTTGAGATAATTAACCCTAAGCTGAGGCTGGCAGAGATAAACAGTAAAGATCCAATAAATACCTGAAACAGCGAGCCATTAATCGGGACCGAAAACACAAAATGTCCCAGCCCCAAGACCAGTACCACTTGAATCAAACCAACAAAAATATAGGGAATAATTTTTCCCACCATCAATTCAAGGGGATGAATCGGGGTGGTAATCAAAAGCTCCAAATTGCCACGCTCGCGCTCACGGACAATCGCAATACTGGTAAACAGAACCATCGTCATGGTGAGAATCACCCCTAGCAGACCGGGAACAATATTCACCGCCGAACGTCGACTGGGGTTATAAAACAAGGCAATATCAAAGATAGGTTGTGTGCCATGAGCACTCAAAAGCGAACTCTCCCGGCTGGCATTGGCAAGCTTATCAAACGGCGTAAATGGCATGCGCTGTAGCTTCATGA
Organism: Vibrio olivae; assembly: GCF_042428525.1. Taxonomy (NCBI): domain Bacteria; kingdom Pseudomonadati; phylum Pseudomonadota; class Gammaproteobacteria; order Vibrionales; family Vibrionaceae; genus Vibrio; species Vibrio olivae. The sequence continues at coordinate 526,079 of NZ_JBHMEP010000001.1, read as the reverse complement.
TTGTCGAGCCAATCACACTATCCGAACCGTCCACCAGCCACTGAGCCAAAACCCTTCCCTGCTCTAACCGCTGATTGAGATCGTGAGGAATCACCATCGCAGCCCGAATTTCGCCCGTTTGGATTGCTTGTTTTGCTTGTTGTGGGGTGGCATAAATCGCCTCGAAACTGACGACTTGAGATGCGCGCACAGCTTGCGTCAGCCAGCGACTATTTTGGGTTTGACTCTGGTCCACTAACCCCACCGGAATATCGCGTACATCGGTGTTGATTGCGTAACCAAATAACAGCAGCTGAACCAAGGGGATCATCACGATCATTGCAAACGTCAAACGGTCGCGTGACAATTGACGAACTTCTTTAAACACAATCGCGCCAATGCGAGAGAGCGTGCTCATGGCCGATGCTCTCCGGTCACACTCACAAACACATCTTCCAGTGTCGGCCTCACCACTTCAAGCTCTGCATGTTGAAGCTCCGGACACTGCTGACGTAACCATATCACAGGCTCCGCCACGGATTGATAGATCAGAACTCTCAGCCTCACCCCTAATTGCGCCGCAGACCGCACTTGCTTATAGGCAACCAGCTTCGCTTTCAATTGGCGCAGCCGCAGTGCTTTAATTTCCACAATGTTGACACCCATGTTCGCCATCAGGTTTTGCGGTGTGTCATCAGCGCGCAGTTGCCCCGCTTCCATTATGGCTAGCCGATGACAACGCTCAGCTTCATCCATGTAGTGCGTGGTGACCAGTATCGTCGTACCGTGTTCACAAAGATCAAACAGTTTTTCCCAAAAGTCACGGCGATTTTCTGGGTCAACGGCGGAGGTTGGCTCATCCAAAAACAATAACTCAGGCTGATGAATCGTTGCCGCTGCGAGCGATAAACGCTGTTTCTGCCCACCACTGAGCCCTCGAACCAAGCGCTTGCTTAGCGAAGTGAGTGAGTACGTCTCTAGCTGCCGTCGGCAACGCTGATTAAGTTGCTTTCCTTTCAGCCCGTAGATAGTCCCGATAAACGCCAAGTTTTCTGCCACGGTTAAATCATCGTACAGTGAAAACTTTTGCGTCATATAGCCAATACGCAGACGCAATTTATCCGCTTGTTGCGGCATGGATAACCCAAGCACGTCAACGCGCCCGGAACTTGGCGTTAACAACCCGGTTAAGGTGCGTATCGTGGTCGATTTACCACAGCCATTTGGGCCAAGAAAGCCATAGATCGTGCCTTTTTCAACCGCTAAGTTGATGTTATCAATCGCGGTAAAATCACCAAATGTCTTGGTCAAACCTTGAGCAGAAATAGCGATAGTTGCCATGACATTACTCCAGATCCACTTGCACCGGAATCCCAGCAGGAAGCCTTGCTGGCGCATCAGGTAAGTCAATTTCAGTAAGATACACCAATCTTGAACGGTCTTGCTCACTCATACTGCTGTAAGGGGTAAACGCCGGCTCCACAGATATCCAGCGCACAATACCTTTTAGCACAGTATCAAGTCCGTCTACGTGAACATTCACTTCACCCCCCACCTCTAACGTCGCGATATAAGGTTCGGCAACATAAACCCTGGCATAAGGCACACTATTGGCTTGCAAAATGGCCACCACCGCATGGGTGGCAACTCTTTCGCCAACATGATAAGGCAGAGAGTCCAAGATGCCATCTCGCGTTGCAATCACAGTTAGCTCGGAGAGCTTTTGCTGCTGAAGCTTGAGTTCTTCAGATGCGGCTTGTAATTTTGCTTTAGCAACATCAATGTCTTCTTGGCGATAACCTTGGGTGAGCTTTTTCCAATTTTGCTGCGCGGCGTTATATGTTGCCTGAGCGGCGTCTCGCTGCGCGAGTGCGTTATCCAAGTCGGCAGGTGAGGCCAGTTTACGACTGACCAGCTCTTTCAACCGCTGATATTGCTTACTGGCATCCGTCAGCAGCGCTTGGGCGTTGGTTAAGTTGGCTTTGGCTTGCTCGATGTCTTCTGGGCGCTCGCCGTTGAGTAACTTACTGAGCGCGGCTTGCGCCTCATCTCGCTGCGCCGACACCTTTGCCACCACCGCTTGTTGATTCGCTTGGTTTAACTGCACCAGTATTTGCCCTTGCTTTATTTCACTGCCTTCGGCGATAGGCAGAGCCGCGATCAGCTCGTTCGCCGTCGCAGTTAGCGTAATGCGCTCACGCTCAACAACCCCCAGCGCTTGTTCAGAGCCGCCTTGGTCACAGCCGGAGATAAACGAGCTGAGCAATAAGCTCGCAACACCGATGCATAGATAACGTCGAGATTTTACATTCATCGCCGTTCACTCACGTTGGAAGGGAAATACCACCGCAGCACAGAGTTCCCACTGAGCCACTTTGTTGTTTTTCATTGTTAACATTACGACAATCCCGTCAATTTGTCTGAAATTGAGGTCGATAACGCGACAATCGCCACGGAAAACCGCGGTGCTCGATTGGTACAGATATTGCTCGCCTCTTTGACTTATTTCTTTTAACAATGAAGGAGTTGCTTTATGTCAGAGCCTGACCGCTACATCTCGTTTTGCAACATTGACTGCGATAACAACGCCAACTTACTGGTGTCTATGCTTGAACATCATTTGACGGCGAACCACGGGCACGCCCAGTGGCACAGCTACTTTGAAAACAAACGCCAAGAGCAAGCCAATATGCAACGCGACAATCTCAATTTTGTTGGCAATCAACTCAATATGCTCTACGAATATTTTCGTGAATGTGAGGATCAAAACGCCTTGGATCTGCTGTATCAAATTGAGCAAGAGTGCTGCTAATTGTGTAAATCCACCCTCGTAAAGTCAGCCAAAACTTTGCACAATCAGTCAAATGAAAATAAATAGAAAAATAATATTAGTGCATTGATATGAAAGTAAAATAATAACAATCAGCCTCAAACGCTCGTTTATAGATCAACCACAAAAACGCATTAAAACTGTAGGATAAGGCAAATATTAGAGAGTTTTGGACTAGAGAAAATCCGCCAATTATAGACAAAATGAATGCGATGAGGTGAGTGCAAAGGACTGACCTCACAACCCACCGTTTGGTTAAGTATGTCGTATGTTCACACACTACAAGGGGATATTCTGATGTGTAATAAATGCCGTTCTTCTCACTCCCAAGCACCTCATTCTGACGCTGACGTTGATACTAAACGTCGTCACCTATTGCTCGGTGGCAGCGCTATCAGTGCTGCGGCTGCCCTAACGCCCTCTTTCATCAGTTTTTCGAGCATGGCTCAAACCAATGCTGCGCCAAATATGGCAGCACGTGATAGCCAAGCGTGGGCGGCGTCAGGCCCTAACTCTGCTTTCAAATCAATCATGATTCCGCGCCGCGCCGTGGGCCCGAAAGATGTGTCACTCGAGATACTCTATGCCGGCATCTGTCATTCTGATATTCATACCGTGCACGGTGACTGGGGCGCACCGCAATACCCATGCGTACCTGGCCATGAAATTGTCGGCCGTGTGGTCGCGGTCGGTTCACAAGTCACTCGCTTTAAAGTGGGGGACATTGGCGGCGTCGGTTGCATGGTTAACTCTTGCGGCGAATGTGCTAACTGCCTTGCAGACCGCGAACAAAACTGCCTCAATGGCACCACCTTCACTTACGGTTCAGAAGACAAAATTTCCGGTGGCTACACCTTTGGTGGCTATTCAAAGCAGGTGGTAGTTCGTGAGCATTTTGTCGTCAATGTGCCGACATCCATGGACATCTCACGTGTTGCCCCCATCATGTGTGCTGGTATCACCACGTTCTCACCCATGCAGCATTGGTCACTTGAGAAAAACCAACATATTGGCGTCGTGGGGATTGGCGGTTTAGGTCATATGGCCGTTAAGCTAGCCATTGCTCGCGGCGCAAAAGTGACCGCACTGACCACCTCGCGTAACAAATTTGAAGCCATTCGCGCCATGGGCGCTGAGCCCGTGCTTTGGACAGATAATAACGCGCTTCGCGGCTTAACGGCGTCAATGGATATGATGATCTCAACCATTCCCTATCCCTTTAGCATGCAACCTCTGCTCAATCTGATGAAACTCGATGCCACTTTTGTCAATGTCGGCCAACTCGGCACCATCGATGGTTTGAATGGAATGATGATGGGCTTTAATCGTCATAGTATTGCCGGGTCTATGATTGGTGGCATGAAAGAAACGCAAGAAGTCGTCAACTACTGTGCACAGCACAACGTTCTTCCTGATGTCGAAATCATTAAACCCAGTGAAATTGACGAAGCCTGGCGCCGCGTTCAGGATAAAGATATTCAATTCCGCTTTGTCATCGACATGCAACAAGCGTAACCCGACAGAGTACGACGCAAACATTGTGTTGCGTCGTGCACTCAGAGACTTACTACGCAAAGGTAAGTCACTCTTCGAAAGTAAAAAATCAAGGAAATATCATGACAGACAAAACTCCAGTTTGGTTTATCACGGGCAGCTCAACAGGCTTTGGTCGCGAACTTGCCCAGCAAATTCTTGCACTGGGTTGGAATGCCATCGTCACCGCTCGTAATGCAGACAGCCTTACCGATCTTGTCTCGGCATATCCAAACAACGCATTAGCGCTGGCATTAGATGTCAATGAATCAAGCCAAATTACCGAGGGCGTTAACGCAGCGCTTGAAAAATTTGGTCATATCGATGTGCTGGTCAACAATGCCGGTTATGGGTACTTTTCTGCGATTGAGGAAGGCGAAGATGCGGAAATTCGTAGGCAGTTTGAAACCAACGTATTTGGCTTGACGGCGCTCATTCGTGAAGTACTGCCATCGATGCGTGAACGCAGAAGTGGTCACATCATTAACTTCTCATCGATTGGCGGATTAGTCGCCTACCCTGCACTTGGGTATTACAACGCCAGTAAATTTGCGGTTGAGGCCATTTCCGAAGCACTGTCTAAAGAAGTAGCGCCACTTGGTATTCACGTTTCTATCATTGAACCCAGTGGCTTTAGAACCGATTGGGCAGGACGTTCAGTGATCGAATCACAAACCGAAATTGACGATTATGCCGAAACGGCTGGTAAACTAAGACGTGGAATTCAAGCGGGTTCAGGCCATCAAGCAGGAGACCCCGTGCGTGCCGCGAAAGCGATTATTCAGATCGCTCAGTCGCAAGAGCCACCACTGAGATTGCTGCTGGGTAAAGCGGCGTATAACAATGCGTTAGCAAATCTTGATGAAAAACGTCAAAACTTTGAGCAGTGGCGTGATGTCAGTATCGGCGCTGATTTCCCAGAAGGGGAATAACGCGCTCTCAGGCCAATAAAAAAGCCGCTCAACTGAGCGGCTTTTTACTAATTTAACCAGCTTTAAATTACACCACTTGGTTGGTTGGACGAATCAAAATCTCACTGACTGCAACCGTATCAGGAACACCAATTGCGTAAGCCACAGCATTCGCAATGTCTTCCGGTTTGAGTCCAACACCGGGAATTTTAGCCGCGTCACGTAATTGTGAGCCAAACTCTTTATCACTGATGGTGGTGTAGAGCTCTGTATCCACCAATCCTGGGGAAACAATCGTCGAGCGAATATTACTTTCACGCTCTTCTTGGCGAAGGCCTTCCATGATGGCGCGCACAGCAAATTTAGTTCCGCAGTAAACCGCAGAGCCTGGATAAACAACATGGCCTGCCACTGAGTCAGTGGTAATGATATGGCCAGATTTTTGCGCTTTCATGGTTGGGAGAACAGCAGCAATGCCATTTAGTACCCCCATGATGTTAATATCCAGCATCTCTTTCCATTCGCTGTGATGCAATTCACTCAGATTCGCGGTTGGCATAATACCCGCGTTGTTGTAAATCACATCAATGCGTCCAAACTTATCCAGCGCTAACTGTGCAAGGCTTTCAACTTGCTTTTGGTCTGTGACATCCGTCGCTTGATAGTAAATTTCCGCATTGGGCAGTGAGTCGGCAAGCGCTTTGAGTTTTTCTTCTCGTCTTGCACCAATCACTAGCTTGGCGCCACCTTCAGCCAAAAGACGAGTGGTCGCTTCACCAATTCCGCTGCTCGCACCAGTAATAATGACGACTTTATTTGCTAGTTCTGTACTCATACACACCTCTTATATTCGGTTATTAATCGGTACTACCATTCATGGATGCCATCGCTACGTTTGTCGCGAATCTGGAAAAAGTATATGACACGATAGACGATATTGACGCTACCAAAAGTGTTTAATCTTTGCCTAAATGTCCATCAACTTGATACCGCTCCATAAAAAATAAAAAGGAGAGATGGACAAGCTTTGAAGAGAAACAGGCAAGCCGATTGTCATCGTGCCTCTTATAATAGCTATCGTCATAATGGTGTCTTTGCAGCGCCATTCTCTAATTCGAACGACTTCATAAGCCTCCTCACGGCAAGCCAGATTCGGTGCCTTATTCAACATGAAGTCACCCACCAACCGCGATAGGAGTGTATCCATTGTCTAAGAAAGGTAACTTATTCTCTTTTGTCGGAGCGGCATTTGCGCTAATCGCGACGTACATCACCTCGGCAGTCCCTATTCCTCTGTATGGCATTTATCAAACGGCTGATCATATTGGCTACGTCGAACTGTCACTGAGTTCTGTCGTCTATTTTATTGGCGCGGTCACCGCGTTAGTGGTGTTTGGACGATTGTCTAACCACTTAGGGCGTAAACCCGTCGCCGTGATCTCACTACTTCTTGCCGCCCTTTCAACTCTGTTCTTTTTGAATGTACATAGCGCTGCGCCGCTGCTGCTGGGTCGCCTGTGCCAAGGGCTCGCTTGCGGCTTAGCGTCTACCGCACTGGCATCTTGGGTCGTGGATTGTGCATTTACCGTTCGTGCGTGGATTGCGCCCGCTATTTTGAGTTGTGGCCCAATGACAGGCTTAACCATTGGTGGTTTAGGCTCTGGCGCTCTGACCGAATACGGCCCAATACCACGTCAATTACCTTTCTACGTGGTCCTTGCTGTGCTACTGGTTTGCCTGCTTTTCGTACTCAGAAGCCAAGAAACCATGGCGCCTAAATCCGGCGCTATGCGCTCACTCAAGCCGAACTTTGCGTTGCCTCCATCAGCCAAAAAAGCCTTTCCTCTTGCCGCTTGTACCTTTGTTTGTACTTGGGCGCTTGGCGGTTTTTTCCAGGCGTTTGGCCCCGCAATGGCGCGTGAACAATTGCATTCAACCAGTGCTGTCGCCGCTGCTTTGGTATTTGCCTCCATCATGGCACCGAGTTCTATTGGTGCCTCTCTTGCAGGAAAAATGTCATCCAAACGCGCACAATTTGCCGGAATGTTGAGCTTTACTCTGTTCGTGGGATGCATTTTATTCACGCTCAGTTCGGGGTTACTTATCCCGTTTCTGATTGCAAGCGTTCTCGCGGGGATAGCACAAGGGATGGTACTGACTGGCAGTATCCAAACCATGGTCTCTGAATTGACGGCTGACGAACGGGCCAACGTACTTTCGGTGATTTATGCCACCTCTTATATGGGCGCGGCAGTGCCAACGCTGATTGCCGGGCAATTTTCGGAGCACTTTAGCTTGCTGCAAGTCGCTGGCGCGTATGGCGTTCTCGCTTTATTAGGATCGGTTATTTTAATTGCGGCCAAATTAAAACAAAAAAGTGCTGGTGCCATCACGGATAATTAATCGTGAAAAGTGCGGTTAAATTAAGTGACTTCGATGTTCATAGAATTAAGGCGTTATTTATAAGTTATTTTCATTGTTGACGAAAATATAATAATCCCCTGAACAAATAATAAAAAAGCTCCCATGCAGGGAGCTTTTTTATGCGCTAGAGAAAACTTCTCCGATTATAAGAACGCACCGTTATCAACCTGAATCACTTGCCCTGTCACCGCATTGCCCATTTTGCTGGCTAAATACAACGCCGCATAAGCTTGGTCGCGAGGGTCTGTCATCGGCACTGTGGTATTCACGTATTTATCGGAGAATTCCAACATAACATCGCCGCCTTCTTGCTCACCTGCTGCCCAAGCTGCTGCAGCTTCGGTATCAGTCACCCCTGGCGCAATCGCATTACAACGGATATTGGTACCAGACAGACGAATCGCAATGTTTTTGGTCATGGTATTGACTGCACCTTTTGTCGACGTATACGCCACACCACAAATCGGCAAGGTACCATTCACAGAAGAAACATTAATAATTCGACCTTCGTTACGAGGTAAGAAATGTTGAACTGCTTCACGGCAATAGCGGAATACACCCGATAAGTTCAGCTCTACAATTTTCGCAAAGTGCTCATCGCTGGCTTCTTCAATCGCAACCATATCACCTGAGCCCGCGTTATTGACCAAGACATCAACTTGACCAAATGCCTCAATTGCCGCTCCAAACACGGCTTTCGGCGCCGCAGCATCGCTCGAATCGGCAATGACACCAATCGCTTTACCGCTGCCAATTTGATTGATTTTCTCTACCGCTTCGTCGAGCGCTTTTTGATTCCGGGCTGTCATAACAACATTTGCGCCCTCTTCAACAAATACTTCGGCAATAGAGTAACCAATGCCTTTACTCGCCCCAGTAATAACCGCTGTTTTACCTTCTAATAATGGATTCATAATGGCCTCCGGTTGTTGATTGAAATTCCTATTTCGCCACCAACTTGAGTTGGACATAATGCGATTTCTCTTATTTTCATGAGGGAAAACGCACTTGGCTTTATTTAACTTAACGGAGGACCGGTCCATTTCTCTTTATTAAAAATCGCTATTCATTGCCTATTTATACAAATTATTACCCGTTTCAATATATACGACATAAATACGCCTGGTGCTGCTTCACTCTTCGTCACATTGCCACCTTTATTGAGGTTTAATCACTCATTATTCTCTGTGGTCGCTTCATTTCTAAGACACCAACACCATAAGATTTCACCATACGGTATGACAGTGAGATCACCGACACAGAACCGTACCCGATTTGTCTCATAGCGCACAAAATTCGATCTTGCATCTTGCTGAAACCGGTTGCAGAAATTAACTTGAAACCGGTTGCAAAGAAAACCAAAGACAACTTAAAACAATAAAAACCTCTTCCCTAACGTTAAACATAAGGTGATCACTCATGACTAAAGTCAGAGATTACAGTCAACTGGCTGCCGACATTCTCAGCGAGGTCGGCGGGCAGGAAAATATCATCAGTTTTACACGCTGTGCCACGCGCCTACGTTTGGTTCTAAAACAAACGCCCGAGCAAGCACCTGAAAAAATCAAATCCATGCCAGGGGTGATAACCGTGGTGCAAAGTGGCGGTCAATTCCAAGTGGTGATTGGCACTCACGTAGCGGATGTATACGAGGCCATGGGCAACTTGGTCGACCAATGTCTGCTGGATAACCAAGACAATAAAGTTCGTGTCATCGATGCCGTTATCGGGTCAATGTCAGCGATATTCGCACCGATCATTTTTGTTCTTGCCGCGGCGGGGATTTTGCAGGGCCTACTGATTGTTGCGAAACACTTCGCCCCGACGATAACCGATTCTGGCACCTTTGCGGTTTTAAACTTTATGTCGTGGACACCGTTTGTCTTTTTGCCAGTCTTTATTGCCATGACATCCGCCAAGCATTTTCGCTGTAATCCTTTTATCGCCGTGATGTGTAGCTGTGCCCTTATCAACCCATCATGGGCACAAATCGCAGCGCAAATTGCAGACGGTGACATTGTCACCTTCCTCGGTATCCCTTTGGCAAAAACCGTGTATACCGCTTCGGTTTTACCGCCTATTTTCATGGTTTGGGGCCTGTCTCATGTTGAGCGCTGGTCGAAAAACATCATTCCCGATGTTGTTAGTGAACTGTTCACTCCATTAGTGTGCTTAGTAATTATGGTGCCACTGACCCTGATTGTGATTGGTCCGGTAACGAGCGGCGCAGCCACCGCCATCGCTGGCGGGTATAACTGGCTATTTGATACTTTCCCTCCCCTTGCTGCGGCGTTAGTCGGCGGTATTTGGCAAGTGATCGTTATTTTTGGTGTTCACTGGGGCATCACACCAGTGGTTATCTCAAACTTTGATACCTACGGTTATGACTCATTCCAAGCATTCCAAACCGTCGCGGTTGTCGCGCAAATGGCAGCGGCATTTGCCGTGGGTATCAAATCGCGCAACAAACGCTACAAAACCACGTGTTACTCAGCAGGGGTAACCGGGATTTTTGGTATTACCGAACCTGCGTTGTACGGGGTTACGTTGCGGCTTAAGAAGCCATTTATTTGTGGTTGTATTGGCGGTGCGGTCGGAGCGGTTGTCGTCAGCTTATTTGGCAGTTACTACTACGCGTACGCAGGATTACCCGGCTTACTTACCATTGTGAATGCGATTAGCGCAGAAAACCCAATGTCTTTCATTGGTGAAGTGGCAGGCGTGATCACCACTATTGTGGTCACCACGGCGCTGGTCTTTACTGTCGGGTTTGATGACCCGATTGATGAAGAGCAAGCCGAACTTGAAGCTGCTAAGCGCTCAGACACCGAGACCTTAGTCGCTACGCCGACCTCTATCGCCAGCAACAGCACCGCTTTGACCTTATTAGCGCCAACTCAAGGCGAAATCATTCCACTGAGCGACGTCAACGATGAAAGCTTTGCTCTTAAATTATTGGGCGATGGTATCGCGATTCGCCCCAGCGAAGGCCTTGTTAAAGCCCCCTGTGATGCGGTGGTGTCTTCGGTCATCGAAAGCCAGCATGCCGTTGGTTTAACCTGTGCTAATGGGGTTGAACTGCTTATCCACGTTGGCCTTGATACCGTTAATCTCAAAGGCAAGCACTTTAAAACTTTAGTCAAACTCGACCAAGCGGTGACAAGCGGCGAACCACTGATTGAATTTGATAAAGCGGCGATCGAAGCTGAGGGCTATGACCTCACGACCCCATTTATCATTCTCAACAGTGACGAATTCTCTCTTGAGCTGCTTGAAGAACCCAAAGACAAATCGGTTCAATTTGGTCAACCCATGATGCAAATCTGTTAACAAATAGGAGTTTCCATGAGTCATTCTTTTCCAGACAATTTTCTATGGGGCGGCGCTGTCGCTGCCCATCAACTTGAAGGCGGGTGGGACCAAGAAGGTAAAGGACCAAGTGTCGCGGATGTTTTAACCGCAGGAGCTCACGGCGTTCAACGTCGTATTACTGATGGTGTGGTTGATGGTGAAAGTTACCCAAACCATCAAGCGATCGATTTTTATCACCGCTACCCACAAGATGTCGCGATGATGGCCGAGATGGGCTTTAAATGTTTTCGCACCAGTATCGCCTGGACACGAATTTTCCCAAATGGTGATGAAAGTCAGCCCAACGAAGCCGGGTTACAATTCTACGACGACTTATTTGATGAGTTATTAAAGTACGGCATCGAGCCTGTTATTACCCTAAGCCACTTTGAAATGCCTTATCACTTGGTGCAAAAGTACGATGGTTGGATGAGCCGCGAAGTGATCGACCTATTCGTTAAGTTCTCAATGACGGTGATTGAACGCTATCAGCATAAAGTCACCTATTGGATGACCTTCAATGAGATCAATAACCAGAAAAACGTGTCAGCAGATATTTTTGGCTGGATGTGTTCTGGCGTGCGTTTTCCACAAAAGGCAAAACCTGAAGAAGCCATGTATCAAGCGGTGCATCACCAGTTTGTCGCCAGCGCGTTAGTGGTCGAAAAAGCCCATGCGCTTAATCCAAAACTCAAAGTTGGCGCAATGTGCGCGATGGTGCCTTTTTACCCGAATTCATCAAAACCTGAAGATGTGATGCTGGCGCAAGAGTCGATGCGGGATCGCTACTTCTTCTCTGATGTGATGGTTAAAGGGCATTATCCAAACTATGCCAAGCAAGAGTGGGCACGTAAAGGTTATCATATTGAGATGCGCGAAGAAGACGAAGCGCTCCTTGCACGTGGCAAAGTCGATTATCTGGGCTTTAGCTACTATATGTCGAACACCGTCGATTCAACCATCCATCAAGCGAATGACACCAGCATGGACGGCAGCAGTGTGCATTCAATTAAAAACCCGTACCTCAAAGCCAGTGATTGGGGATGGCAAATTGATCCCGTTGGGCTTCGCTACTCATTAGCCTCTCTCTACGAGCGCTATGAGGTGCCTTTGTTTATCGTCGAAAATGGCTTTGGCGCCGTGGATGTCGTTGAGGAAAACGGCGAGATCAACGATGACTATCGCATCGATTATTTGCGAGAACACATCAAGGAGATGGAAAAAGCAATCACCATAGATGGCGTTGAACTGCTGGGCTACACGCCTTGGGGCTGCATTGATTTGGTCTCTTTTACCACAGGTGAGATGAAAAAGCGTTATGGGTTTATTTATGTTGATAAACACGATGACGGCACAGGAACGCTAGAACGTTCGCGTAAAAAATCCTTCTTCTGGTATAAAGACGTGATTGCGTCAAATGGAGCAACTCTTTAAGATAAATTGGGCGCTAACAGGCAGTTAGCGCCCAATCTTAAATCAAATGGAGAACAACCACAGTTATGGTCACCATGTTGGATGTCGCGAAAAAAGCCGGCGTTTCCAAAGCAACGGTATCGCGCGTATTAAATGGGAAGAATATTGTCAGACCAGATGTGGTCAGTGCGGTATTTAAAGCCATACAAGAAACGGGTTACCGCCCAAACCTATTAGCCCGCCAACTAGCTACTCAACAAACCAATTTTGTCGGATTGGTAATTACCAACGCCTTATTTAATGGCCCCTATTTTTCCTCTCTGGTGTATCACGCCGCGACCTTTACTGAGCAGCGTCAGCATCAGTTGGTTATTGCTGATGGCAAACACAGCGCACAAGATGAGCGTGATGCCATTAACTTTCTCACGGATATGCGCTGTAAAGGCATCGTGGTGTACCCGAAATATTTAAGTGATGAGCAGCTTGGCGAGATCATCGATAAGTCGCCAATTCCCATCGTCGTCGTCAACCATCAAGTCACTCAGCATCCACAATGCACCGTCGCCTCTGATCACTACCAAAGCGCCTGCCGCGTGATGCAGCACATGGTTGAAAAGGGCCACCAGTCGATTGCGTTTATCGCTGGGCGAGAGAATTCGTTCACCGGAACCCAGCGTTTAAAAGCCTATCGAGATATGTGTCATCAACACGCACTCGATACTGACCCGCGCCTTGTGGTACAAGGGGACTGGACCCCGCAAAGTGGTTATTTAGCAGCGAAGCAATTGATTGCCAGCGGGGCTGAGTTCAGCGCTATCTTAGCCGGGAACGATGAAATGGCACTGGGCGCGATCAAAGCTTTGTTTGAGCATGGCTATCGTGTGCCTGAAGATGTCTCGATTGCCGGATTTGATAACATCAATCTTGCTGACTTTGTCACGCCAAGCCTGACGTCTGTCAGCATTCCTCTTGAACAAATGGCGCAAAAAGGCGTGTTGATGATTTTAGGGGAACATGAGCAAGCTCAACAGTTATCAATACAAGGTGAATTGATTGAGCGAAACTCGATCTTTGATCGCTCAACCTAAATTTGCCCGCCACAATAAGCCAACGCTGACAAAAAACCGCAGCCTCAACTGCGGTTTTTTATATGGAGCAATTATGGTGATACCGTGATGATCGCGCGGCGATACGAATAGAGTGACGGCGTGCCCTCATCGCTGACTTCAATAATCACATGAAACGGCGTGGGTTTATCGACTTTTGGCGCCACAAAACTGGTGTCGGCCTGGTTGGTTGAAGACAGCTCTATCTTGGGGCCGAAATGAATTTGCAGCGCATGTGCACTTGGCTCCGCATACTGCCACCAACGATAATTTAACGCATCGTTATCTGGGTCTGAGCTGCCTGTGGCTGACAAGTTAACTTTCTCGCCTGATTTTGCCTCAATATAGACAGGAGCAAGCCCACCTTCCCCATTAAGTTTAACGTTCGGATTATGATTGGCTTTGGAAAAATCATCGGTCAATGTCCACTGAATACGCCCTGCGAAATCATTTTGGAATTGCTCTCTAAAACGCCAAATCGTGGCCGACGCATTACGATATTCTTTCCCATCAACGCCTGTGACCGTATCCGATGTGCTGGTTCGCAACCCGCCCGCATCGTCATACGTGACCGCAGCGTAGCGCCCTCCCCAACCACCATACTCAGGATGGTCAGGTACATTTAAACCATTTTGAAGCAAATACATAAATGATGGGCTATCGCCTTCCATGATGTACATGATGTCCGGATATTGACTGCCGAGTGGACCTTGCTGGATATGCTGACCAATCCACTCATTATTAACCTGTGACATGTCCCCGCCTTCCGCCATCGGCGCAGAAATGCCAATCCAAGTCGATAACCAATAGTCGTTGAATGCATGCAAACTGCTAATCCAAGTCATGGTTGGGAAATTACGGCGAATCCAAGCGCCGGTATTGTCTTGGTCAGAGATAGAATAAACGCGGATTTTGCGAATAAATGCCGCCACGTCTTCATTACTGCGCGTGTGTTTCACATCCCAAAGCGCTTGCGCCAGATCGACTGAGCCACCCCACACGGTGATCCATACCGGGCGATCGTCTGCTTTATCGACAATTTGAGTAATGGTCTTTGACGCTTTTGAGCTTTTGCCTTCGCCAACATAGTCCATTCCAAAGCCAGCACGGCCACTGATGATCTTTGATTTAAGCTCTGTCGGTGAAGGAAAGCCTTCAGCGTGGGCCTCTAAGTTAGGAAACACTTTGGCGTACGCATCAACGCGCTCTTTCAGTAATTGTGGCTGTACTTTATCGCGCTGCCAGGTAGAGGTTGTCGCAATCACACTCTCAATGTCAAACTCATTGGCGTACGTCAGTAAGCGAATGAACGATTGCGAATCATCGGGTTCGTTACCAATATCCGTCAATACAATCATGCGTGTTTTATCCACCGCAGGCAGTGGTTCGGCAATCGATACATGGCTCGCACCTGCACACAAAGCAGAAACAAGTGGAACAAGCAAATTTAAATGTTTGTTTATTTTCATCATAACGACCTTTCCAAGTCTCAAGTAAACAGTAACGCCGACGTCTAAAACTACGTTCCACAACATCGGCGTTAAGAATTCAATCAGCAACGGTTAAAACCACCAAAGCTCAGCTTGAACGCCAAAACTCAGTTGATCATCGTTACCACCATCAAAAGCAAAATTAGTGATGTCGTTTTCATCTGCTTTCAGGTAGGTCGCATAGAAGCGAATCTCTGGACGAGAACCAAGCATGCTGGTCGCGACCTTAAACGCATGGTACGCCGTTAACTTATAACCGCTCTCATCGTAATCTTTCCCTTCGACACGGTTGGTTTGATTGAAGTAGCCCAGTTCCACGCCAGTTTGATTAAACTGGTCCCAAATGTAAGCAGGACGAACGACCGCTCTAACACTATCAAAGTCAGTATGCGCTGACGCTAAATCATAGTTATAAATATCCTCACCATGAGATGCGACAAATGCATGCGCAACCAAGACTTGATTATCAAATAGGTATTTTTCGCCTTGAGATACGAAACGGACGGCGTAACCATCAGTGTGCTCACCTTGGTAGTTATTAATGCCTGCGCTAAAGTCAGGGTTTCCACCAGCAATCGATGCCAAGCTACTGGCTATAGAGTTGGTCGTATACTGTAGCGTGTATTCATTGAAACCATTGTTCATTAATTGTTGGTTAACGATCGTTGAGAAACTAAGCGCATCCTCCACGTTTGGATAATTCCCAGAATTCTCTGCATCTTTTGCGCTCGACCCAGGATTAGCAAATTGGTATTTCGAGGCGAAACCGAGTTGCAATGAATCACTCAACTGATACCCCTGATAACGAACATCAATGATGTTACTGTTGACGTCTACACCATTATCTTGAGCGCTGTCATCTAGATAGTTAAGGTCTTCTCGAATGAGAGCAATATTGAGCGAGCCTTCTGGTAAAACAATATTGTCTAACCCCACGCCAGCGCCTGAGTTAGTCCGGGTACTTTTCCAATCGAGCATCTGAATTTCTGAGCCAGTGATGGCATGACGTCCAACCCAAAGCTCCGATTCTGGTAATGCAGGAATGAACCCTTTGGTGCGAATATATAGGTCAAGGAAGTGGAAGTAGTTCTCTTCTTGCCCCTCAAGCTCAACCCCTTTTGCAAGACCGCTGTTACCATCAAAGGTAATAACGGCTTCGACTTGCTTACCTTGCTTGTCATAGACACGTTGCTTAAAGGTTAAGTCATACCAGCCGCTGAGCTCGTTACCAAAACGGCCCAACGAGCCAATCGCATATGATTCTGGCGATCCATTTTCAGCACCGAACCAGCCCGCTCGTAGGTAGCCATTGAAGGAAAAACCACTTTGCGCCGAAACTTGATCAGTAAATGTAGGTAACGCATCGGAGGTCGTTTCGGCAACAGGCGACGCATTTTCAGATTCACTACCGTTAGACGCTTGCAGTGCTTTTAGCGTTTGCTGCGCCTGAGTGATTTGTGATTGCAACGCCTCAATTTGAGAGTCCACCTCTCCTTGCGCCGCGGCGCCAGCCGTCAAGCCACTGGCCACCAGAGCAAGACAAATTGGAGAGAGTTTTTTAGTCCACGCTTTTGAAAAATGTTTGTACTTGTTATTCATTATCGTTCCTGCTTACTTTTCGTGTTAAAAGTGAAGCCCACCAAGATCAGGATCGCTCAGTGAACTTCTTGGGGGAACCGAACGCAATTACGATTGCGGTTCAGTCAAAGTTTCACCTTGCGAGCCAATCACGGATTGATACCAATAAAAGCTCTTTTTCGGGGTGCGTTTTAGAGACCCGTGGCCTTGGTTGTCGCGATCAACATAAATAAAGCCATAACGTTTGCTCATTTGTGCCGTTCCTGCGCTAACCAAATCGATAGGCCCCCAACTGGTGTAGCCCATGACATCTACACCATCTTGAATCGCTTCGCCCAGTTGATATAAGTGATCATTAAGATATTGAATACGGTAGTCATCTTGTATCGCGCCTTGCTCATCAACCACATCCACGGCACCCAAACCGTTTTCCACCACAAACAGAGGTAGTTGATAACGGTCATAAAGAAAGTTGAGTAAATAACGCAAACCTTTGGGATCGATCTGCCAGCCCCACTCCGATGCTTTGAGGTGAGGGTTAGCAATCATTTGCAGCATATTCGCGTCAGCTTTATCTTGCTGTTCAGGATCTGCACTAGCACATCCCGTCATGTAGTAACTAAACGAGACGAAATCGATGGTTTCTTTGAGTGCTTGTTTGTCATCCTCAGTGATATTTAATGTCACACCCATTTCAGTAAATTTACGCGTCATGTAAGACGGGTAATAACCACGAGCCTGAATATCTCCAAACATCAACCACTCTCGGTTTTGGGTTAACGTTTTCAGCATATCGTCGGGATGACAGGTCAATGGATAAAGCATTGCACCTAAGATCATATTGCCAATTTTTCCCTCTGGGACCATGTCATGGCATAGCTTGACGGCTTTCGCACTCGCCACCAACTGGTGATGAATGGCTTGAAAACGCGTTTGTTCATCACAGTCCCTTGGCAAACCAGATCCAGTAAATGGTTCATGTAACGTCACATTAATCTCATTAAACGTTAACCAATGTTTGACCCGGTGACCAAAGCGTTGAAAAACCACTCGTGCGTACGTTGCAAAAAAACCTATCGTCTCGCGACTTGCCCAACCTTGATATTGCTTGGCAAGGTTAAGCGGCATTTCATAGTGCGATAACGTCACTAATGGCGTGATGTTGTGCTTTTCCAACTCGGTAAAAATTTTGTCGTAATACGCGAGGCCCGCCTCGTTTGGCTCGGCATCATCGCCATTAGGGAAAATGCGACTCCATGCAATCGACAAGCGCAATGTGGTGAACCCCATTTCAGCAAACAGCGCGATATCCTCTGGGTAACGGTGATAGAAATCGATAGCAACATCTTTAATGTTGAAATCATTTGGCTGACGTTCAGCCAACTCACCAAAAGCACCATAAGGTTGGATATCGGAAGTTGATAATCCTTTTCCGTCAGTTAGATGTGCCCCTTCTACTTGGTTTGCAGCGATGGCGCCGCCCCATAAAAATGTATCTGGAAAACGGTAACTCATGCGTTCATCTCCTTTAATTAATTGATTACTTCTCTGCCGCTGTTGCGTCGGATTGCGTGGTAGAATGCGAACGATCAAGACCGAACAGGAACGTCAGGATTGCAGCTAAGAAAATAGCCACCAGCGAGCCAATCACTGCTGCCCATACACTGGCATCAACACCGGCTTGAGGAATAAATTGTGGGAAACTCAAAATACTTGGCAGCGAAAAAGAGAAAATCTTGGTTTGGTATAGCCCGATAATCGACGCACCAACCGCTCCGCCAACACAACCAAAAATAAACGGACGACGACGGGGCAGGTTCACACCATAGATTGCAGGTTCGGTGATACCGAAAAGACCAGCCGTAAACGCAGAGCCAGAAATTGTTTTGAGTTTGGCATCGCGAGTACGCAGTAATACACCAAGTACAGCACCGGTTTGACCTAAGATTGCTGGAATCAGCAGTGGCAGCATAGTATCCGCTCCCAAAACACTGAGGTTATTCATCATGATCGGAACGAATCCCCAATGCAGACCAAAGATCACAAAGACTTGCCAGAGTGACCCCATGATCGCGCCTGCAATCATTGGACTCATGCCATATAAAAGCTCATAGCCGTTTGCCAGAAGATGGCTTAGGTATGTCGCCGCCGGCCCAATCAACAAGAACGTTAATGGCACGGTAATCATGATGCAAAATAGTGGCGTGAAGAAATTACGCACAGCACTGGGTAACCATCGGTCGAACACAGTTTCGATTCGGCAAGAAACCCAAGCGGCGAAAATGATTGGTATCACTGACGAAGCATAATTCATAAACACAACAGGAATACCAAGAAACGTGAGTTCTGCGGTTTCAGGAGAACTCGAAGCCTGGAAAGCAGCAATCATGGTCGGATGCACGAGCGCACCGCCGATGACCATGGTAACGAATGGACTTCCACCAAATTTGCGCCCAGCCGTAAAACCGAGTACCAAAGGGAAGAAATAGAACAGAGCATCACTAGCGGCAAATAGAATTTGATAGGTTCCGGATTGTGGATTTAACCATGCCATAGCGACTGCGAGCGCAAGCAACCCCTTCAAAATACCCGAAGCAGCCAACGTGCCGAGCATGGGAGTAAAAATGCCAGAGATGGTATCCATAAAACGACCAAACAGCGTTGGCTTATCTTGCCCACTGTCAGTTGACGCACTGCTAGCTGCAGAGCTATTTCCTTCCATTGAGGACTCAATCGCTTTCAGTACTTGCCCAACATGATTACCGATAACAACTTGAAACTGGCCCCCACTCTCAACCGCAGCAATAACACCCTCTAGCTCGTTGACTTTATTTTTGTTGCCTTTACTGGCTTCTTTTAATCTGAAACGCAGGCGGGTCGCGCAATTGAACACGCTATCAATATTTTCTATCCCACCGACACCATCAATGATGTCTGATGCTAACTGTTCATATGCCATAACTATGTCCTATCTCATTAAACCGAATGACCACTGAACTGAAGGCATAAAAAAACCCGGTGAAACTCGAGCATTAAGTACTTGAGTCTCACCGGGTTTTGCCCAATTTAGAGGTAACAATCCCGTCAATAACCAAAATTAAATTTTAGATATAAAAAAACCTGACCACTTTCCTTCAATCGCTCTTGGAGCTTTGAAATCAGTTAAGTCAGGTTTTGCTCGCTTTCGCGATAACAATCCGTTTGATGGCTGAACGATAGTCTTAGCCCATTATTGATTCAATACGCTAAATAATCATTTGTGACTCAGATCGCGACTAAATATGTCAAAAAGCCTTCAAATGGCGACATAAATCACAGCTGTAACCGGTATCATAGAATTTTTATATTCATTGCAACTGACTCCGCTTATTATGCGTTTAAACTAAACACCGTGGTTATCACTCCGTTTAGGGCAAACTGTGTTGCCTTTCACACAATCCATTCAGCTGATTTGAGAGCGGCTTATAATGACTATACACTCAATAAAAAGTACGGATTGTTACTGCATTTAGCAGGCAAAACCTAAGTGGTGTTTTCCTTGGATGACACCACTTAGGTTTTTTTATGCTCAACTTACTGCCTACGATAAAAATATGCATGTATCTAAAGTTTTAAATAATAATGTGCTGATCTCCCAAGATGCCAACCAACGCGAAGTGGTGGTGATGGGTCGCGGTATCGGTTTTCAAATGAAAGTCGGTATGGAGATTGATGCCAATAAAATTGAAAAGGTCTTCACACTCGCATCAAGTGATGATGATGCGCTTGATGCGCGCTATCACGAGCTATTGGAGGAAATTCCCCTCGAGTTACTGGCAGCGACGGAACAGATCGTCGAGCTTGCTCAGCAAACATTAAGTGGTGACCTTCACCCAAGTGTGAGGATTTCCCTTGCTGACCATATCCATTTTGCGATTGAGCGTCTGCGCACTGGCCAGGTGGTTAAAAATGCCATGCTGTGGGAAATTAAACATCTCTACCCTGCCGAGTTTGATGTGGGCCTACAAGCTATCCGTTTGCTTAAAAACGCCTCTGGGGTGACCTTTGCTGAAGACGAAGCGGCGTTTATCGCGCTGCATTTGGTCAACGCCCAGCTTAATGAAGACATGAATAACACCATCAGCGTCACCAATTTGATTCGCGATATCGTGCAGATGATAAAATATAACCTGGCGCTTGAGCTCGATGAAGAAGGGGTAGAATTTCGCCGTCTGGTGACTCATCTCAAATTTTTTGCGCATCGCCTGATTCATCAAAGTACGATTTCTGATGACGATGACTCTTTGTTTCGTTCGGTGCGTGACAAGTACCCACTGGCGTTTTCATGTGTTGAAAAGATAAGCCTGTATATCAGTAAGAAGTTCAAACACGCCATGACCTCAGAAGAGATGATGTTTTTAACCATTCACGTTGAACGTGTTCGCCGCTCACAAAAGCCAAGTGCTGAGGCGTAACCATGGCTACCTCACCGAGTTATCATCAACGTTTAGCGGCGCAATTAGTCGCGCTTGTCGGTGGTGCAGAGAATATTTTGCACGTGACTCACTGCACGACTCGGCTACGCTTTAAACTCAAGCACGTTCCTGTTGAGTCGCTCAAGACGGTAAACGCCTTACCTGAAGTTATTTCGGTGATGAACTCGGGTGGGCAATTTCAAATCGTGTTAGGTAGCCAGGTTGAAAGCACCTATCAAGCGATTACTCCTTTAGTCACCACACCACAAAACGGAGATATCTCTAGCCACTTCACCAATGTGGTGGATACCGTCATTAATATTTTCACGCCTCTACTGTGGATCATGAGTGCGGCAGGAATACTCAAGGGGCTGGTGGTATTATTTGCAAGTCTTGATTGGCTTAGCCGCGATACCGGCACCTATCGAATTCTCTGTTCATCGGCGGACGCTGTCTTTTTTTTCCTACCGATTCTTCTCGGTTATTCCGCTTCTAAACGGTTTGGTGGTAACCCACTGATCGGTATTGTGATTGGCTGTGCGCTCGTGCATCCCGATATTACCAATCATGTTAATTGGTTGACCGCACAAGACCTTGCAGGTTTTGAGGTACCGACAGAGCATTTTCTCGGCTTTCCAATCCAATACTTAAATTACGCATCTTCAGTTATCCCGATTCTGTTTGCAACTTGGTTTCAGGTTCGTATTGAGAAGTGTTTTCCCAAGCAGCTACCCGACTTTGCAGACAAGTGGTTAGGGCCATTTTTCGGCCTGCTGTTTACGGTGCCGCTCACTTTTCTACTCATCGGTCCGTTTAGCGTTCTGTTAGCCAACTTTATCTCGTCTGGGGTGTTCACTCTTTATCACGCTAGCCCGATGATTGCCGGGCTGTTAATTGGCGCGATTTGGCAAATCCTGGTGGTGTTTGGCATACATTGGTGTTTAGTTCCCGTAGCGCTTAATAATATTACGGTCAACGGTTATGATGTCCTGCTGCCACTCTTTATTCCTGCGGTATTTGGGCAGATGGGGGCTTGTCTTGGTGTTCTACTTAAAACGAAGGATCGTAAAGTCCGCGGTTATGCTGGGCCTGCAGCGATGACTGCCATGTTTGGGATCACCGAGCCTGCAATTTACGGCATTACGCTTCCACGTAAATGGCCATTTATTTTTGGTTGCATGGCTGGTGCTTTGGGCGGCGGTATCATCGCTTCTTTCCAAACTAAAGCATATTCAATGGGGCTATTAAGCCTATTTTCCTTTGCACAAATCATCTCACCCCAAGGGTTGGATATTTCCGTTATTGCCTGTTTACTGGCTACGATACTCACGATTATTGTCGCTGCTACACTCACTTATTTCTTCTCACCATCAGAAAAACCCAGCTCTGTATGTCTTTCCTCGAAGATACCTAAACAGCAAGAAAAACCTCAATTTACGCGCAAGGGTACGAGACAAGATGATGTGGCAAGCCCGTTAAGTGGTGAAGTGATTCCGCTTAGCCTCGTGAGTGATCCCACTTTCGCCAGCGGCGTGATGGGAGAAGGCATCGCTATTATTCCCGACAGCGGTACATTGGTTGCCCCTTTTGCGGGGACAGTCTCCTCGGTGTTTAAAACTCAACATGCGATGGGCATTAAGAGTACGACGGGCATTGAGCTGTTGATCCATATCGGCATTGATACGGTCAAGCTTGACGGGCAAGGATTTAAACTCCTGGTCGAACAAGACCAAGAGGTCACGCTTGGCGAGCCACTGATAGAGTTTGATTTGGACTTTTTAGCATCTCAAGGTTTTGAGACAACCACGCCAATTATTGTCGCCAACTCCAAAGATTATCTTGATGTTATCCTCACCAGCGCAACCCATGTTAAACAAGGTGCGCCTTTAATGACGACCTTGTAATTCCCCCCAAAAAGCCCTAAATGCCTAAGCAATACAGGGCTTATTTAACTGTGTTTATTGAGATCAAAACTTGCTCAGATTTAAACCTCTTGTGGTTTAAAGCGCTGCTTACGATAGCCTATCAACAGCAAAAGCAGAAAATACACACTGCCCAGAATCGATACCACCAGCCCGGCGGCAATTTCCGACGGCGGCATTAAACTGCGGCCTATCCCGTCAGCCCAAATCAGTAAAATGGCGCCTGTCATGCCTGCGGCAGGCAACAAACTATTGTGGCGATATAACCCGAGTAATCGCGCACAGTGCGGCGCTAAAAGACCAACAAAGCTGATTGCGCCGACACTGGAAATCGCCATCGCGGTCAACACCGCGGCGATAAACAGCAGCAATAAACGATACGGCTTAAGCGCAATGCCGAGAACCTGAGGAATCACCTCCCCTAGCGGCAAGATATCAAGGCGGCGCAGCATCGGTATCGAGAGTGCCAACATCAACACACAAGCAACGGCCAGCGGTTCGATATTTTCCAGTGACGCACCATAAGTCGAACCGGATAACCACATTAGGGTTACGCTTGACGTCGTGCTGCCAAAAGTCAGCAATATATGGGTTGCCGTTCCCGTGAATGCGGAAATCACGATCCCAAATAGGGCGAGTTGCGAGACACTCAGCTTGCGCTTAATTCCCCAAGACAGCAGTAACGTCACCAACAATGCGCCCACGAGGCCTGCCACTGTCAGCCAGATTTGCCCCGCGCCGGGAAAGACCACCAATAAGCAAGCAATAAGCAGTACCGCACTGGTACTGACTCCAGAGATATCAGGGCTTGCCAGTGGATTACGAAACAGCGTCTGTAATAAAGTGCCGCCAAACGCTAATGCAAATCCTGCAAGGCCTGCCAGCCATAAACGATTGCTCACCCACTGCGCGCCTATTGACTGTGCTGGGGGATGCCAAAACCATATGGTAGCGACCAATAACAATGATAACCAGGTCAAAGCCCATACGGGTTTTAACCGGATAAGAGGCCTTAAACCGATAACTTGCTGCTCTGTTGCCGCCAGTGCTTGTCCACTGCGACCAAACAGAAGAATCAGAAAGAATGGCGCACCAAGTAGCGCAGCAAATGCGCCCGTTGGCAAACGATAGCCCAGAAACAATAAACTGCGCGAACTCCATTCCGCCATAACCACCAGCAGCGCACCGACTAGCAAAGAGGCGAGCCAAATTCCGCTGATACTGCGTCCTTGACGAAAAGAGACACTCAAATAACGCGCCAAATGCGGCGCCATTAAACCGATAAAACCAATCATGCCTGCCATTGCTGTCGCCAGTGCCGCTTGCCCTACGGCTAAGGCTAAAAACAGCCAGCGCCAGCGACCAACGGCCATCCCCAGGCTCTGAGCATGGACTTCTCCCAGTTGAAACAACGACAGCTTGGGCAGCAAGACTGAAGTGACCAACAACATGATCACACTAGGAATCACCATAGCCTCAAAGGGCTGTGCAGAGCTTTGCAATACTTGCCCACTCCCCCACAGGAATAAACCGTCTGTTTCATGTTCAAAGTACAACAAGAATACGGACGCAATCGCCCCGGCACCAAGGCCCAGCGCCATACCGACCAAGACAATCGGTAGTTGCCCACCACCGATAAGTCGGCTAACCAAGAGTACGATGAGCGCTAACACCGCGCCACCTAAACACGCTGCCGCCCAAACCGTCATCAAATCAGCATCCGCAATAAATACTCGACTAAGCACTGCTCCAAGTAATGCGCCAGAGGCGACACCCAGTGTTGATGGTGAAGCGAAATCATTATCCAAACTGGTTTGAATCAGCACACCGGAGCTTGAGAGCAACATACCAACCATGATCGCCATACCAACGGTTGGCAGCCAAACCGCCTGCATCATCACCATTTGCAACTGAGCATCAGCGACATCATCAATCGTTAACAAATAACCTGCAATGCCAGCGACTAAGGCCAGTAAGGTAGAAAGGGTCAGTTTAACCACGATTCGCCTCCTGCCAATCAAGTAACGACTGGGTAAATGCCTTTGCCATACGCGTGATAGAAGCGGGACCGCCAAAACTCCAAAGCGGTTCGACCGACGAAAATTGATGCGTCTTAACGAATGGCAAAAACGGCCAAACCGGTGAGGTCGTCATTCGCTCGCTGTCAGTTTGGTTCCCTGCGAGCAGCAAATGCGTATCATGAATATGGGGCAACTGTTCAAGCTGCAAGTGGACAAAATCTTTGCCCGGCAATGTATTGCGCCAGTGATAATCAAGCCCGAGCGCAGTGGCGACCGAACCGGCCAAGCTCGGGTTAGAAAAAATACGTAGCCCATACCCCATGCCAATAAACTTGCCATAAGTGACTGACTTTCCGCCTAAACCTGCACTCGCCAGCTGCTGCTTTAGCTGCGCGAGCGTTGCGTGCATCGCATTCAACTGGGCTTGTCCTTGATCAACCTTTCCGGTTAGCAATGCAAGATGGCGAAACACGGTCTGCGCATAATCAAAGTAGCGAAAATCAGGCTGATCGACTCGCGGGAACTGCTGATAAAGCAAGGTTGGCGCAATACGTTTGAGCATTGAGTACAAGCGTTGATGGCGAAAGTCATAACCAATAATGACATCTGGTTTAAGTTTGGCGATTTCGGTTAAATTCGGCTCTTGGCGGCGCCCAATTTCAACCGCCGAGGCATTCAACTGCGGATGGTTGGTTTGCCACTTTTTATAACCTTTAATTTCCGTGACACCGACCGGTTCTACGCCCAGTGACAGCAACATCTCCGCGGCTGACCAGTTGAGCGCCACCACACGTAATGCCGGTTTATCCAAAGTGACACAGGTTGACAAACACGCTTGGTATTGACCGCCGAAATTCGTCGGGTTGGCCTGACTGATAAGCGGCAACCAAGCAAGCAAAGCGAGAGAAAATAGCCGCCTCATCGCGCCGCCTCTGTCCATAAAATGCGTTGCCCATCCAAATCATGCTCACGTACCGGCGTTTGATACACTTGCGTGACAATATCCGCAGTGATCACCGTATCAACCGAGCCCGCCGCGACTAAATTACCATCATTTAACAGCATGGCTTGATCGCTGTACTCCAACGCCTGATTCAAATCGTGTAACACCCAAATGATGGTTTTTCCATACTGACGATTAAGCCGCCGCACAATATTCAACAAAGCTTGTTGGTGATGGATATCAAGCCACGAGGTAGGCTCATCCAACATCACCATGGGTGTATCTTGCGCTAACACCATCGCCAGCCAACAGCGCTGCAGTTCCCCGCCCGAAAGAGCAGTCAGCAGCCGTTTGCGATAATGGATAATCCCTGACTCTTCCATTGCCCATTCGATAAGCTCAGTATCGTTAGAACTGAGGCGGCGATACCAAGGGCGATGAGGGTGGCGTCCGAAAGCGACCAGATCCTCTACCGTGAGTGTTGAAGGCACCGGATTACGCTGAGGCATTAGTGCCATCTGCTTGGCCAATTCCGCGCGATAAAAACGCGAAAGCGGCTCTTGATTGAGCCGCACTTCGCCTTGAGTTGGCGTAAGCAGTTGATTGAGTATTGCCAGTAATGTTGATTTGCCCGACCCATTGGGACCAATCAACGCCGTAATCGCACCGGGAACAAACTCACCACTCACGGGATGAAGGATGGTTTTCCCTCCTATCTGGAGGGAAAGATCATGAAAGCTAAGCGTTGATTTCATATTAGAACGTCGCGCTGTAGCTCAGTGCCAACGTACGGCCCTGACCGTTATACACATAAATGCTTTGCGGTGAGCTTGCACCATAAAGCATCTGCGCACGTTGGCTCCATAAGGTTTCGTAGTCACGGTCAAACAAGTTGGTAATACCAATATTGAGTCGGCCTACTGGCAGCGCATAATAAGCGCTCAAATTCGCCAAGGTATAACTGTTGAGCTTAGCGCCCTCATCATCTTTGTAGGAGAGGAAACTATTCACTCTTAGCTCTGCGCCGTAGTGAAAGTTGTCATAGCCTAACCACACACTGCCAGTACTTGGGCTTGCAGAGGACGCTTCAAGATCCTTCCATTTACCGTCGGATTTGGTTTTACTTTTCACGTAATGGGCTTGGATGCCCGTATAGACTTCATTATTTACGTGATAGACCGCTTGCCCTTCAACGCCATAAATGCGTTTATCATCATCTTCAACCAGCACAGCGTAGGTAGCGCGGTCATAAGTGACGGTTTTATCGGAGAGAGATAAGTAGCTCGCCACCTGCACATCCAACGCATCTTGCGACATTCGCCAGCCCAGCTCAAACGAGTTGGTTTTTACGCCCTGTAGATCTGCACTAGCAACCGAGGTTGATGATTCCAGCGTGGTACCTTCACCATAAGTGCCACTGTAACTGCCTTGGCCGAAGAATTTTGCTGGGTCTGGCACGTCAAAGCCTTGAGAGAAATTCCCCCACAATTGCATGTTATTGGTAAGGTGATAAACACTGCCAAGATTAAATAGCCACTCATCGTAGTCAGTGTCGCCACCTTCAATCACATCGGGTTGCACGCTGCCATAATCACCATTTAAGTAGCGGTATTGTTGCAAGACGCCAACGTGGTCGCCAACTTCATGTTCCATCGCTTCATAGCGAAGACCACCACTGATTGACCAATCTTGAGTCACTTGCCAATCTAGCTGACTAAACAAAGCCAAATAGCGGCTGTCGATATCCGGATAACGCTGCACGGTTTGCGAAGGCTCAAACACCAAGCCACCAGAACCGATAGACGTCATTTGATCATAAATGTTTTGATCAGCGTCATAAGATTCTTGAGAGGCATCTAAGCCGTAAGTCAGGCTGAAGTCTTGCCAACGTTTGATAAGCGCCAAATTGGCACCAAAAATCGATGTATTTTGCTCTGAAGCACCGTACAACGGGTACACCTCATTAGGAAGTGGCGAGCCTTGGACACGAGGCAATGACGGGTATGGGAAAAAGCGCAAAGACTCATCACGGTAATAAGCTTGCGCGAGCAATTGCTGGCCAAAAACATCATCGTGTCGATATTGAGCGTTGATCATCACACGCTCAGTTTGAGGCTGCTTATCAAGCACTAACCCTTTACGAGTATCAATTAAAGACTCATCAAATAGGCCGCCAAGGTTGGCACCAAGATAGGTCGCGTAATCGCTATCTTGTTCACTGTTATAGTATTGAGCGGTGACTGATAGCGATTGATGTTCATCTGGTGTGTATTGCACATTCGCCATCAGATCAATGATGTCATTGAACTGCATATCCGTTTGCGTAATGTCGGGACGAACCATATCGCCATTGGCATCATAGGTCCCCCCTGTTTTGGTGTAAGCCAGTGACAATCGACCACGTAACGTCTCACTACCACCGGAGACCGCAACTGCACCTTGCTTGGTGAAATCATTGCTGTTATTAAAACCGGTTTGGCCGCCGATTTTGGTCTCAACAGTGAGTTCCTGTGACTCTGCCTTTTTCGTGATGATATTGATAATGCCGCCCGCGGCGCCAGCACCATACACGGAGGTAGCACCAGAAAGCACTTCCACTCGCGCAATGTTAAACGGGTCGATACTGTCAAATTGACGGCTGATGTCACGCGTTGAATTCAGTGATACACCATCGATCATCACCAAAGCAGAGCGTCCACGTAAATTTTGTGAATAGTTGGTGCGGGTGCTACTCCCAAAATCAAACCCTGGAATCAATTCACCTAACGCGCTTTTGAGATCCACGCCTGCGTTTAGACTGCGTTCCAACTGTTCTTGGTCAACCACCCACATGGTGGCGGCAACATCAGAGATCGCCGTTTCACCTCGGCTTGCGGTGACAACAACCGTCTCAGTATTGGCAGCTTGGCTGAGGTTGGCACAGACAAGCAGAGCCAACGGGCTCAATTTCATGGCAGCTTTGTTCATTCTTTAGATATCCATTCTCTTAGGTTGAATAACGAGATTAAGCACAATTATCCACTGCCTGTACCACTACAGATACAAAGCTTAATGATAATAGTTTGCGTTATAATTTGAACGGATTATACAAAATATGAACAAAAAGCCAATAAAAACGAAACCTTATAATATCTAAGGGAATTTATAACCCACCATTATTACCGAAGACCCACGCTATCCTGGCTGATATTTAGACACCTAACACTTGCCTAATAATCCAAATCGGACCAAGCTAAATGTGCATTGAACGTCAGTGGCTACCATTAAACATCGGCGACATGCCAAAGCCACCTTGGTTGAACAAAATGATGGCCACCAGCATGAGAAATAGCCCGGAAAACATCCGCAAAAAAGGCCAAATATTAATGGTTTTATAAGCGGAATCTTTCAAGTAATAACGGACAAACTTTCGCCCTGAAACAGTCATCAACGCGATACTTGATGTTGTGATTGCCGTTCCTACTGCCATGACAAAACTGCTCAAAATACCCAGCCAGTAAACATCCGCAAGATTAGCAAAAAACAACACGAGAATGGCGCCGGTACATGGACGTAAACCAATGCTGAATATCATCGCGGCGTACTCTTTAACGCTTGATGCCTGATTAAGCTCATCAGCAGAGGCTAGATGTTTATGGCCACAGCCACAATTCGAGTCATGGGTATGATGGTGCGAGTGGTCATGCAAGTGTGCAGACGTACGTGACTTACGCCACTGGGCTATCCCCTGCCAAACAATATATAGACCAAGTAAAAACACACCTACATAGCTGGCATGGAAAAATTGGTTCACTACCCCATTGAGCTGGCGCATCGAGGCTTCAATCACAAACAGTACAGCGGTAACCAGAGCAATGGCCGTCAGCGCCTGAACCAGTGCTGAGATAAGGGTGATATAAATACCGATTTTTATTTTGGTATTGTGAGTGGCGAGATACGTACTCACGACGACTTTACCGTGCCCGGGCCCTAGGGCGTGAAAAATGCCGTATAAAAAACTAATTTGTGCCAGGTTCCACATCGAACCCGCACTTTGATGGGTTAAATACAGCAGTTCGCTCATCTGATTCACAATCTGCTTTTGCCAGCGAATCGAGGTCATCAAAATCGTCGGCCACTCCAGCCACAGTAAATAGCCGATCAACGCCAGGATGCCTAAGCTAAGCACCGCGGTCAGTGTACTTCTGAGCCAATTCATTTTACGAGGTGGGGGTGACGGGGGCTTCGATTCGATAAGACGAAAGTTAGACATTGAAGGCATAAACGATTCCTTTAGCGAGCACTATCTATGGGGTATTTGATGGTTGGCAAGTGATGCTGGCCGCTTGAGTAAATAACTGACCGAGCGCGTTGTCTGGGTCTGCGTCTACCGGTAATGACATCGCATAGCTCACTTGCTCTGGCGTTGGGTTAGGTTCCATGAGCTTGAAAGAACAATGCTTTTTGAGCGCTTGATTTAGCACTAAGTGCTGGCGATCATCCCACGACATATCAACATAATACGTCGGGTCAAAAACCTTGAGGGTCAGCGTGTTACCGTTGAACACGTAAGGCTTAGATAACATCAGTTGAAACGTTAAGGTCGCTTTGCCTTTCGAGGTGCTTAATTCCGCCGACGTCACTTTTTTATAACGAATGGGCGTGGTACCGTCAGCGTCATAAAAGTAAGTAAAGTAATGGCTTTGCAGCATATTATCGATGGTAGATTGAGCGAGTTTGTTCAAGGTTTTTTGTCGCTGCCCTTTTGACATATCTTCACCATCAAACAGATACGCGGTGGTCATGGCATCAAACAGATACGCGGTGGTCATGGCATCAAACGTCCAAGACATATCGAAGCCAGTTAGCTGCTTCTCATTTTCATTAATTTGGGTGGTCATCGAAATCCAAGAGTGCGGATGAGCATTAACGCCAAAACACGCCACACTCAACACACTCCCAGCGATGCAGCTTCTCAATTTTTTTAACAATGTTTTCTCTACCATGTCGAAATCACAAACTACGTTATAACATCTCACAATAGGACAACATCAATCGCATTTTGTTAGAACAAAAACTTGTTCCCAAAAATCGCACTGGCGGGCAGACATTCACCTGCCCGCTTTGACCTATTGCATGCTTGCGAGCATGGTTTCCACATTGTGCTTAAATGCGTGAGCATACGTATCCGCTTTCCCGCCTTTCTCACTCAGCGCTTCGGGATACAACTCTCCGCCATTTTTTGCTCCAGAGGCGCTAGCTATTTGCTGCACTAAACGCGGATTGGTTTGATTTTCGATAAAATAGACCGCGATTTGTTCCTCTTTGAGCTGATTAATCAAGCGCCCAACCTCATTGGCACTGGCCTCAGATTCTGTTGAAAAACCAACCGGAGAAAGAAACTTCACCCCATATTCCTGACCAAAATAGCCAAACGCATCGTGGCTGGTCAGCACTTTTCGTTTCTCGGCAGGCACTTTAGCAAACGCTTGTTTTGCCCATTGATTTAACTTATCGAGTTTTTGAATATACGCCTCGCCTTGTTGTTTAAAGTACTCGGCATCTTCAGGGTCTGCGTTAATCAATGCGTTCATCACGTTACGCGCATAAATTGCCCCATTGTGGGCACTGTTCCATGCGTGAGGATCAGTCATCACTTCACCGTCTTCTTTCATTTCACGTGTATCAACACCTTGAGAAGCCGTGATCACCTCGCCTTGGTAACCGGACGCATTGACTAGGCGCGCCATCCAACCTTCAAGCCCTAGACCACTGACAAACACCACATCCGCTTGCTTTATAGTGACACTGTCTTTCGGTGCTGGTTCAAAGGTGTGCGGGTCACCATCAGGGCCAACTAAAGTGCTGACGTTGACATGCTCTCCGCCAACTTGCTTGACGATATCCGCCAGTACCGAAAAGCTCGCGACCGTTTCAACGGTCTTTGCCATTGCCATCGGACTCATACTGGCGGCGAGTGCGAGCGAAACTAGGGACTTTTGCCAAAATTTCATTATTTATTCCTTACTTGTTGAACAATGAGACGACATCTTCCTGACTGGGAAAATGCCTTTATGCGATCCGAAAAAAACCGAGGTTAAAAAAAGCAGCGTAGCGACCAGCACAATCGCAGGGCCTGCGGGGATCGACTGATACCAAGACCAAGTTAGGCCAACAGCAGAGCTTATAAAGCCCAACGATATCGCCACGCCTAACATAATTGGCAATCGATTTGACCAGCAGCGCGCCGCAATCGCAGGTAACATCATCAACCCGACTGTCATCAGGGTGCCGAGAATTTGAAAACCCGCGACAAGATTCATCACCACAATCGCCATAAACATGGCTTGAATCAGTGAAGGGAGACGCTTGATTTTAAGCGTGAGAAAAATCGCATTGAACGACTCGAACACCCATGCGCGATAAAAAATCGCAATCAGCGTGACGGTTAACGTGCTGATCACACCAATAAAGACTAATGATTGATGACTCACCGCCAGCAGTGAGCCAAATAGTAAATGCAGCAAATCCACACCAGTGCTGCGAAGCGACACCAACGTTACGCCAAGTGCCAGAGAGCCAAGATACAACCCCGCAAATGCCGAATCTTCATGCAACTGAGTAACTCGGCTTATCCAGCTTGCAAGTAAAGCGACCACTAAGCCGGCAACAAATCCGCCAAGCCCCATGGCCAGCAGTGACATACCCGAAAGCAAATAACCAATGGCAACCCCAGGAAGAACCGCGTGTGATAA
Organism: Vibrio olivae; assembly: GCF_042428525.1. Classification (NCBI taxonomy): domain Bacteria; kingdom Pseudomonadati; phylum Pseudomonadota; class Gammaproteobacteria; order Vibrionales; family Vibrionaceae; genus Vibrio; species Vibrio olivae. Next base: position 493,390 of record NZ_JBHMEP010000001.1, on the reverse strand, counting down.
TGCATCCCCTATCAAGCTCATTCGTCTTAATAACAAAAACACGCCCAACGGGGTTAAGCTCACCGACAACGCTAAACAGGCAATCAGAGAACGGCGCATGAACCCAAATTCAATGAACGCATCAAGAACATGCAGGTTCATGGTCGGCTCCTTGTTGAGGTTGAGAAAGTTGAGCGCGAGGAGAGCTCGTCCAATGCTGATGAAGATATTGAGGAAGGATATGCTGGGTTTCCCCCCATCGTACTTGTTGGTTTTTCATCAACAACAGCTGTGGGAAAAAGGCTTGTACCACCTCAATATGATGCAGCACGGTAATAATGGTTTTACCTGACTGATTTAACGCGGTAATCAACTCCATAAGTGCGGCGCGTGTTTGGCTATCAATACCAACAAAAGGCTCATCCATCATCATCACGGGCGTATCTTGCACCAACAGACGCGCAAACAGCATGCGCTGAAACTGACCACCCGATAACGTATCAATGGTGTTATTTGCCAGCGAGGCGATACCAGTTTGATACAGGGCTTCGCGAACACGTTGATACTGGGTATCGCTTAAGGCGTTAAACAGCCCAGTATTGGGCCAACACCCCATAGCGGCAACATCAAAAACTCGAATCGGAAAGCTGCGGTCAATATCCGATTGTTGAGGCAACCAAGAAAGTAGCTGAGACGTTGGTTTACCATAGTGAATGTCGCCCGAAACCGGCGCATGAAGCTGTGCAATAGTTTTCAGTAACGTTGATTTTCCGACGCCATTTTCTCCAAGAATGGCGGTTAAACTGCCTGCAGAGAAATGACCGGAGATAGGGGGAGTGAGCGCCTTACCTTGATAGCCGACCACTAAATTATTCAGTTCGATCATGGCAGTAATACCGCCCAAAATATCGCGATCCACAACAAAGCAATCAATGGGGCCACAATAAGCACTCGCCCCAGCGCAGAATAGCAAAGCGGCTTTATAAAACTTGGATCTAACCGCTGTGTCGGACGGAGATTCATCACTTTTCCTTATACTCCTCAGGAAACAATAATTATGTTATAACATAACAAAACATTCTGAAACAATATTTAATTTGCGAAGTATTAAGAAAGGAATATTGAGAGGCTAGCAGTAGGAAAGAAGGACGGCTCGCCTTCTCATCTCAAGCAGAGTATAGGATAAGAAGGTCGAGAAATGGGTCAGCGACCAAAATGCTTAGCTAACTTTGGATTAAGGTATGCCAGCCACTGAGTGTACGCCTGCGAGTTTAAATGCAGATCATCAGCGCTGCATTCAAGTGGCAGTTCGCCCTGTGGACAGAGCTGAGAATTCAGGTCGATAAAAGTGACCTCTCGCTGCTGGCATAACTCATACAAACGCTGATTAAGCTCTGCCACCAATGGATTCAACGATGCTAGGCGCTCACCTACATGCAGCGTCGACTGAACCCAAACATCAATATCATGCTGATGCCAGAATCTCAGCATCTCGCCGTAGTTGTGAATGATTTCATCGATGGTATATCCCTGTGCTAAATCGTTGATCCCCGCCATCACGCACACCAATTTCGGCTGACACACAATAGTGGATTCAAGTCGCATGATCATGCCTTGAGTAGTATCACCGCCTAGGCCGCGATTGGCAACGCTCACGCCGTTGATGCCATCATGCCACGGCCCCCATTCGGTGATCGAATCGCCAAACATCACCACATCAACCGGTTTAGAAAACGCCATATGATTATCCTTGGTATGAATAAAACGCGCCGCTTTCTGCGCGCGCTGATTTAAGTCCAGCGTTTTAGTGAGGGATAAAAACTGCTCAGCCGTCAGCGTTTTTGCATCCAAATCTTGAGTGAGCTTTTCAATCTCAGTGATAAAACGCGAAATGCGTGTATTCAACCCGTGCTCAGCCTTAATTCGATATAAGGCTTCCACCAGAGAGTAAAAATGCGTATCTGGGTAGCGCTCATAAAGCGCCGCCAAATCTAAATAGTCGTGTTGCTCCAATTCACGAAGCAGTTGTTCTGGGGTCATAAAGTTCTCACCGCGGGTAAAAGAATTCTAAAAAAGGATTTGCAGAGAGTAATACATCACAAACCATCAGTGCATTTGCACTGTCGAAAGCGAATACCTAAAGCGTTACCAGTCAGGAATCAATAAGCGACTTTTCACACCTCGAATTTGTAACCCCATCGCCTCAAATACTTCTTCAAAATCCTCACATTGCTTGGGAATATTGGGGAGTGACAATGACGCTTCGGTAAAAAATCGTTGCCTGAAATGAAGCTCGCTTCCCCAAGCCGTTTGCCACCACGAAGTTATTCTCTGTTTAGATTCAACCAAACGTAATTTACTCGGTAATCTATCGCTCTTCTCTAAGTTCTCTTTCTTAGTTGTCGGCAGTAAATTCCACATATCGTTGTTTGGCCAGTAGGCAAAAGGTAGACAATGATCAACATGGTACATTCGATTGAGCTTGCTATTACTCCAAACGCTCGTCAATGCATGACCGGTACCTTGAAGTTGCATTACACGCTTTCTTACCTCGGAGGTGTCATGATCTTTTTTTAACCAAATCAAACCATTATGATAGCTCTGCAGAGAGACTTGATTAGCTTGATTACGTTCAAAACGCTGCATCACGCTTATCCATTGATTGACTACTAGAGGCTCAATCCACGAATTGTAAATTCGTAGACACTCCCACAGACTCGCACTCAAACGAAAAGACCCAAAGCTCGAAAAAAAATCTGAATCTAAGTAAATACTTTCTGTCTTCTTATAGCGCTTGGTTAAGGTCGAAAACTCGTGGACTCGCTGTGTGGCAGGTCCGGTATAGATATGCTTAATCGGCCCATCTTTCATCGTTTTTATCGATGCTTGAAGCGTATTTTGAATCGCTAAAGCTTCACTTCCCGAAAACCAAGCACCAACCGCAAGATCATCAGCAGACAAATGCTTTATTTGCATCCACCCTTTTTCATCAACAAACCCTAGCCCTTTTTGACTGTTGCTATTTTGCTGTAAGCCCTCATGGTCCAATAATCGCTTATATGCCTTTATCCAATACAGAGCAACTAACCCTAAAGGAATCTCTACTTGACCGTCCGTTTTATCAATAATGCATCCAGGATGCGCGTCGGCAATTCGAAGTAAAACACGTAACAATCCAAGTTTATAAGTGGCGCTTTTATTGTCGTTGACAATGATGTGTCTAACTTTATTGAGATCCCCCGAACCATCATCAGGCAAACTCAGTACCACTGTTTGCCAATACACGGCGTTACGCTTCATTCGATCTTCGGAATCTCGAACTTCTTTCACCAGTAACGCGGTATCTTTTGCAAACTCCTCAAGTTCAGTAACCGAGACCTCATAACCGACACGCTCATCTTCAAACTCGCCATGTCGAAGCGTGATAACCAACCGCCCATTAGGTGCCAGTAAATTGGATAACTTACGAAATGCTCTAGCACGAGTGGTTGGTGCTAAATGCATCCACACAGCACTGACTAAAATAAGGTCAAAGCGCATGCCCATGCCTTGCACCCGATTGAAACTCGGTAATTCATCATTAATCCAAGTAACGTCAGGCCCCGTAAAACAACGGCCAAATTCACGCAGTTCGTCACACGGTTCAACAGCGTAAACGTCAGCACCTTGCTCTACCATCCACTTTGCATCACGCCCTGAGCCAGCGCCAATATCCATCACCCTATCACCTGACATAGGCCAATACGCTTTCCACGAGCTATGTACGTTTTCAAAGTCTAGAGTGTTATATTGAGATGCAAGCTCATTAGCATTTTTGCTATAAAATGAGAGAGTTGAGGCCATTTCTATTACCGTTTTTCTGACTCGTTTTAGGGTAATGGGAAAATGAAAGGAATGCGAGAGTTGAGCAAGTCAAACCCATAAACTATAGCTACTTGTTGCTAGAGAGATCAAAACTTCACAGAGAAACAAGACACAACACTTCTGGTGGTAAGCTTCCTACACTGGTTAGGATGCTCATATTTTCTTAATTCATCTCCAACGTATTGACAATGTTCGGAAATTCACCTAGGGTTTCTTGTACTAAATTGCAGTCGGCTACCGAGTACGTTACTCACTTTTCCGCTCCCCTCTATTGCACGGGAGGTTTCAGCTGCAAGTCCGGACACTGCTCCGGTTAATTCTATATGTGAAACCTAACTCCCATTTTTATTGGAGAAAACTATGTGCAGGATAGATGCGCCATTTGGCAATCGCTCCCTCGATGAAAAAAAAGATCCCGTTGAACGTTTCGTGCAAGCACTTGATGAATTTGAAATTCAAGGTAATTTCCGAACGTTATTGATTAAACACCTTTCAGAAAACTGGATTGATGTCTTTTATAACTCGTCACGCCTTGAAGATGCGTTGACTACCGCTAACGAACAGAACTCTGAACCAGAAAAGTGCGTGGCGCTAGCGTTTTGCCAAAATATAAACATTCGTTTTCGGTTACAGCCATTTCGTGCTGACGATTCCTATAAAGAGTCATCACTATTCAAATTTTTGACTGACGTAGCAAACACATATTTTCCAACCTCTCCTTACAGCTTCTATAAAGCGGGAATGGAAAAACACTTTAGCTCATATGGTTGGTTTGTTCGAAATAACTATGATGATGAGCTTTTTTTCACCACAGAGTTTTTCAATGATGATGCGTTTTGTTCCCTCAAGGGAGATGAGAGACTGCACATTCTTTGGGATTGCTTGTACTTTATAGCTCCACCGTTTGACAGTTTAAGATACCACTCAGACGACTCGACCTTATTTAAAGGACTACTATCGCTAGCTTCATCAGAAGATGATTCTAGTTCCCCTTGCGAACACGCTCAATCAATCCGACTTGGTCTAGAATTCTTACAAACATGGCTCAAACATGATGCAGAAACGGGACGAATTTCTTGTGACTTATCTAGTTTTTTTTGGGGCACGCCATGGGAACGGCTTGAGTCACTAGTTTGGCAGAAAGACTTTGATGACGAAGAGATCAAAAGGTCTCTAACTAACTGGCTTAACCACACAAAGCAGGAGCTTGAGAAGGTTTTGATTCTAAGTTTTAACTTAGATAATGCTTCAGGCCCAGAACTTGAACAATGGGCTAATCAAGTTGACCGGTACTTTAACCATATATCCCATGATTTCTACAGAGAATTTGATTGGGAGACACAACGTCATGAAGAACTGGACATTCGTCGCAACAGCGAGCTGGAAGCATTATGTTCTCAATTGAGCTCACAGCAATTAGAAACTTGGATAGGATGGTCGATCCAACAAGACTTTGACCGCATTTTGGGCGATAAGCAAAGAGCGCCAGAATTATCTAGTAGCTCTGAAAAATGGGTATGCGAAACTTTTTTTGCTACCTGGAAAGATCTTTTCTTGGAGAATATGAATGAGTTAGAAATTGAGAAGCAACTTCGCATTTTATCGGCTCATGTCCCTGCAAGAAGGGTAGTCTCTTCTGAGTTCTATTCCGCCTGTTCTGAATGGTGGCGCGAACTGTTTCGAGGGCTTCCTGAAACAGTTAATTTTCCAAAGAGGTTAATCCCTGAATGGACTACTACTGCTATTCGTTGTTTACATGGTGAAAATCTAACTCCGTATATTGATAAAAGCATTGGTATTTTGAGAGGAGAAGTCTCTAAGTCTGACGAGACAGAAACACCTCTCTACTATAGTGATCTGCTCAGGGTTTTATTGGAAAGACTAGACAAGGTTCAACCAAGCAAATCTTTTCGTCATCGTATGTTATTAATGCGTTCTTATTCGAGTTCCTTTGCTGATGAGGCGATTTCGTTACGAGATCGTTCCTTCAATACGAGCACGAACCAGTGGTATGAGCCTATTAGCGACCTTGCTAAGAAACTTTTTGATAATAATCAAGTCATCAATTTGGGCGAATCACCAGAAAACTATGAAAAAAAGTTATCGCAGCCCTATATAGCTTGTACTCATGAATTAGCTGAGTTTTGTCTGAGCCGTTTACGCCTTCGCAAAGGCGAAAAAGCGCGTGATAAACAATACGCAGTTGAACAAATAGTCGAACGTTCTTCAGTTTGGCGACAAGGATACTTAAAGGCACTAACTGAGTTAGGGGTTGATCTTAACGGCAAAGTTCATAAAGCAGTGTATTTCATCAAACAGTCAGATCCTGATCCGGATGTACGTGCAATCGCAAATGAATGTTACAAAGCTGTCCGAAGAAACACAAAAAAGAACTCTACTATCGCAGATTTGAAGCGAGGCATTATTGCAGCTGAATGGTGGTTACTTATCTGCCAGCGACAAGATCTCGGTATGACAATAAATCATGAGGGAGCCCTCAAAACCAGACGCACCTTAATGCGTAATCCATAAACTACATTCAACTCATTCCATCTTGGTGTACTGGAGCCCGATGCTCCTACTCCGACGTTTGCCGTCCGCCATGTAAAAACTTTACGGCCTACTCTTGTAGGCCAGTCAAGGAGTATACGTATGCCTACAAAAACTCACGGTGTTGCTAACGCCAACGCAACGAACAGAATGACCTCTAGTCAGTTAAATGAACTCGTAATCAACTGGCACATAACAGAGGCTTGCAACTATAACTGTACCTATTGCTTTGCTAAGTGGGGAAAACCCAATGAGCTGCATCGCTCATTGAGCTCTATTGAACAACTGCTCGACAAACTAGCTAACTACTTCATTCATGGTAACCCAGAGATCAAAAGAATGCTTGGTTACCAGGATGTACGTCTAAATTTTGCTGGTGGTGAGCCAATTATGCTAGGTAGCGCGTTCTCTACTGCTTTAGTAATGGCGAAACAAAAAGGATTCCAAACTTCAATCATTACTAATGGTAGCTACCTGTTAAGACGGCGTTTCGAATTACCCGTTAATGCACTGGATATGATTGGCATTAGCTTCGATAGTCAACATTCCTCCGTAAGAAGAGAGTTAGGCCGCATTGATAGAAAAGGCAATTCACTAAACGAAGATGAACTTCAGCTCGCACTACAACTTCTATCGCACACCCAAAAAGGATTGAAGACAAAAATTAACACCGTTGTAAACGCTCTAAACTGGGAAGAAGACTTTACTCATCTAATTTCAAGCATAGCAGTAGACAAATGGAAAGTACTCCAGGTGATGCCTACTGATAAGCATGAACTGTTAATTTCAGATGATCAGTTTCGTCGGTTTGTTGAGAAACATTCAGGTAAGGGCTTACCTATATCTCCTGAGTCAAACAATACAATGACTGAGTCATACTTGATGATTGACCCAAACGGACGTTTTTATCAAAACAATAATGGTATGTCTGGTTATAGTTACAGTGAGCGTATTATTGATGTAGGTGTAGAGGCGGCATTGAGCCAAGTAAACTTAAATTGTAATCGTTTTAAGTCTCGTTACCATGTCAAAAACATGTCCAACATCTCTGATGAGGTGCTGATATGAAAAGTGAGACGTGCCTAGGGAAAGTGTCCGGAAAACCTCTAAGTGTTTACTATAAGGAGTTTGAGGCACAAGTTGCCGCTGAATACTCTAGAAATGTATATGGGAATGATCTAGCACCCTATAAATGCGAGAAGTGCAGGCAATGGCATTTATCTCCAAAGTCTAGGCTTACACCTAGCAAAAAGTGCTCCAGATGCACTTCCGCTATCGGGGAATACAAAAATTCATACCCTACAAGTAAAGAAGCCAGGCTCAGAGCTAATATCATTTACGAAGAGCAAGGCATTGAGTTAGAAGTGTATAAGTGCAAGCACGGTGAAGGTTGGCATTTGACCAAAGCCAAAAGATACTAATTGCTTGGGTTAAATGTAAACATGAAATGATGTGACGTGAGGATAGAGAGAGGGCTGTACCGTAGCACGGCCCTTTTTTTCATTTCCTGTTGGTTTCCCTCTCAGCCAATAGCCCTTAAGTGCACTGCGCCAGTTACAGATAGTGAACCAACTGCCGCATCATCGATGTAACTACTCCACCACTCCATCATTTTTCGTCGACGTTCCAGATAATCTGTCCGATTGTAAGCGGCACGAATAGCATTTCGATCCTGATGAGCCAAAGCAGCCTCAATAATATCTGGGTCAAAACCTCTTTCATTCAACGCCGTACTGGCGAGAGCGCGCATGCCATGCGCGGTGGTGCGATCTTTAAATCCAATACGCCCCAACGCCTTGTTTATGGTCTCAGAGTCAATAGACCGCTTGGGGAAGCGCATAGAGGGGAATACATGTACCCTATGCCCACTAATAGGATGTATGCGCTCCAGTATGGCTATAGTCTGATCGGTCAAAGGAATGCGATGTTCACGTTTCATTTTCATCCGTGTGTCTGGAATAATCCAGAGTCGATTTTCTATGTCAATCTCACCCCAGCGAACACCGGCCGCTTCACTTGGTCTAGTCATGGTGTGGAGCTGCCACTCAATTAAACATTTGGTAGCCAGCTGCATATTTGCAGTTGCAACTGTCTGTAGTAACTCTGTTAGTTCATCAGGTTTAAGTGCCGCCATGTGTTTCACATCAGGAGAAGCAAAAGTTTCTCCAACTCCAGATAAAACGTTGTGTTGGATCAAACCGCTATTAATGGCAAAGCGCATAATTTCATTTACCAACTGGATGGTGCGTTTTACTATCTCCAACTTGCCTCTACGAGCAATCGGCCTAAACGCTTCCTGAACTATTATTGGCGTCAGTGATTTAACCGGAATCTCACCGAACTTAGGAAAAGCATAAAGCTCGAGCTTTCTCCAGTTACCTTGGACGGTCTTAGGTTTTAGTTTCGTCTTGGTCTTAATCCATTCATCAGCGACTGACTTGAATGTACAAGCTTGCTCTTGTTGAATCTGGGTACTCTTCTCGATTCTATCTAACTTAGGGTCAATACCTTCCTTCAGAAGTTTGCGCATCTCAAACGCTTTGTCACGAGCACCATCAACGTTGAGCATATCTAGGCTACCCAATCCCAAGAAGGTTCTGTTTTTTGTACTTGGCTTAGTGTAACGAAACTCCCAGTATTTGAGGTTGTTGGGTTTCACCAGTAGATAGAGACCACCACCATCAGGTAAACGATAGATTCGGTCTCGGCCCTGTGCTTGTTCGATTTCCTTGTCTTTCAGACGATGTATTAAGTGCGACATATTTCCCCCTGGTATGACTAAGCTACACTCAGAAAAAGTTAAGTTTTTCGCGTCATACCACTTAACCCTAAGCTATTGATTTATCGAAAATCAAAGCTGTAACTCATGTAATTCCTAAGTTCCTAATCACTTGAATAGGAGCTAAGCAAATCAGGTTCAAATGGTATATTCCCGAAGTCGGGAAAGATTAAAACATACACTTTGTCATACCCCAAAATGGCGAACCAACTAGGACATCTTTGGACGTTATCGGACGATAACTTATTGAGTTGGAAGTATAATAGGCATAAAAAAGACGTCCTAGGACGTCTTTCTTCAAGAATGTGGCGGTGAGTGAGAGATTCGAACTCTCGATACGTTGCCGTATACACACTTTCCAGGCGTGCTCCTTCAGCCACTCGGACAACTCACCATATTTTGATTGGGTTGGCTTGTGAACCAACGAGGCGCTAATTTAATGATTCTACGCACTTAGGTCAAGTGAAAAACCCAAAAAAGCCCTGAGTTTCACGCCGTTTGCCTAATATTTAGCAAAAACGGCGTGATAGTAAACATTTAGACTTGAGGATAGTAACCAGGAACACGGAACCAACGTCGGCAAGTATCAAGAAAGTAGCCATATAGAACACCCATACCACAAGAGATAACCGCATTACTGGCAACTGCCGTGATTATCTGATCCGTTGATGCTCCTACGCTGTAGAGAATACCCGCATAAACTGGGGACTGGAACAACACATAAGCCGCTAAATCGGCAATATTTTTCATTAAGCCGCTCGAGGATATTCGTTTTGCACTACGCAAAACGAGGTCACGAAACACACCGTATGGCCAAGCAATGGCGATGTTAACCGGAATCGAAACCAAACGCGAAGCCAGCGACTGTTGGAATGACATTCCAGAGATAAAAATTTCAACTAACATACCTGCAGCAAAGCAAAATACGACCATAGCGAACGTATCAGCGGCAGCATGGCGAAGACAAAAAGGCCCACGTGACTTCATAACGCATTCCATAAAATAAATAACCAGCATATTCTTTATATTGGGTGAATATATCTAGCTAATTGGTTAATAGGCAGAATATGGTGCTATTAAATCACAACATATTAAGAATTACTCACCAATTACAAAACCAAGTCAGGAATAGATAACTAACTTTGAGACCAAAAGTAGCTCAAATCACCAGATTTCATGACTCAGGTCACTTTTTCATCAATTATCGATATTTTGACTGTGTTTGTTGCCACGAAAACGGCTACAAGTGGTTACTTTTTCTGTTTTGTTTTGAGGCAAACCCAGCGAGGCAATTTTGTGTTCACACTGATGACTGGTAGTATTACGTAATATTTTTGATGACCGTGATGAAGCGATTTTGACATTACAAGAAATATTGGCTCAACCGGAGCTGGAAGGAAAATTACTCAATCAAGCCAAAACTCAAGGCTTTGTGACTGCCATGGCGGCTGCGCCCTATACGCTCACACCGCATGAATGGCTGCCTTTCCTATGGGGTGGCGAAGAAGTTGCACCCTTTTCCGATGGAGAAGAGCTTGAAAGCTACATTGAAGCTGTGATTCAGATGTGGAATGCATTCCGCCCTGCACTACTCGAGAACCGCTGGATGTGGCCAGAGGGCTGTGAGTTGGACGATGCAGATATTGTCACTGAGCAAACCCGTGACTTTTGCGAAGGGGTTCTTCAGGGCTGGCAGCTAGCCCGTGATGATTGGGAAACTATTATGCCCGAAGATAGCCAAGATAATGCGCTACTTGGGGGGGTCCTGCTCTCTGTGAGTATGCTTTATGATCCAGAAACATCTATTGCCACGCTTTCTGAGCAAGGGGTTGAGGGATTAGAACAATTTGAAGAAATCTTTAATGCGATTCCCACCATGCTTTGCGGCTTAACCATGCGCGGCCATCAATTAGCAGAGCAGCAAGATTAAGTTCAAATAAAAAACCAGCCACTAGGCTGGTTTTTTATTAATTCTTCACGCGAGGCGACTACGCGTTGCCTTTGACTTGCATATTCAATTGCTCTGCAAAGTCCAACATTCGATTGAGAGGAATCAAAGACTTCACTCTGACTTCTTCATCCACAAAAATTTCATGTCGCTTTCCACCTTCACGCAGCGCCTGTTCAATCGCTTGTAAGCCATTCATCGCCATCCAAGGGCAATGTGCACAGCTACGACAGGTTGCACCATTCCCTGCTGTTGGCGCTTCGATCAGTTCTTTTTCAGGGACTAATTGCTGCATCTTAAAGAAAATGCCTTTGTCCGTTGCGACGATCATTTTCTTTTGCGGTAGCGACTTCGCCGCTTTAATTAATTGACTGGTAGACCCAACGGCATCAGCAAGTTCAACCACGCTAGCGGGTGACTCAGGATGGACTAGAATCGCCGCATCAGGATAGAGGTTTTTCATCTTACGTAATGCATCGGCTGAAAACTCATCGTGCACCACACACTCACCTTGCCAAAGCAGCATATCGGCGCCGGTTTGTTTTGCGATATATGAACCTAGGTGGCGATCTGGCCCCCAAATGATTTTTTGGCCTTCGGAATCAAGATGTTCAACAATTTCAAGCGCGATACTTGATGTCACGACCCAATCTGCGCGAGCTTTTACCGCCGCCGACGTATTCGCGTACACCACAACTGTATGGTCAGGGTGTGCATCACAAAACTCAGTGAAGGTATCAACAGGACAGCCCAAATCGAGTGAGCATTCTGCATCCAACGTTGGCATCAAAATACGTTTTTCTGGCGTTAAAATTTTTGCCGATTCGCCCATAAAACGCACGCCGGCAATAATCAGGGTTTCCGCGCTGTGGCGGTTACCAAATTTGGCCATTTCTAAAGAGTCACCAACAAAGCCGCCCGTTTCTTCAGCCAGCGCCTGAATTTCAGGGTCGGTATAATAGTGAGCGATCAGCACTGCGTTTTCTTTTTTAAGTAACGCTTTGATATTACTAACGTGTACTTGTTTCTGTTCGTCGCTCAACGGGGTGGGTTTCGGCGGGAAAGGGTATACTGAATCTATTTTATCCAAAATATGGTTCATTGCTCTTGCTCTACGCAATTTCCGGTAATCCGCGCATTGTACACCCGAACCTAAAGTAGAATCAAAAGTTCAGCCCCCAGAAACGAAAAGAGGCGCCTTAGCACCTCTTTTTGATTGATTTATTTCAGCTGTTCTTTCGCCAAATTGGCTGATGAAGAGTTAGGATATTCCTCAATCACTTGCTGATAATATTTCTTGGCTTGCGCAGCGTTATTATTCCGCTTGGCGATATCACCAAGTTTAACCAGCGCATCTGGGCGTTTATTAGAATCAGCGAAGGTTAAAACCGCAGCAAAACTCTTCACGGCTTCTTTGTCTTGCTTCTTCGCGAAGTAAAGCTGACCTAACCAGTAATGTGAGTTGGGCGTAAAGCTTGATTGCGGATAGTCTTTTTGGAACTGCTTGAATGCGTCAATCGCGCCGTTGTAGTCACGTTTTTTGAGAATCAAGTCAACGGCATTTTGATAGGCTTCTTGCTCGCTGGCATTGGTACTGAACGTTCCTGCTGACGCTGAGCCATCAGACTGTTGCCCTGCGTTAGACGACGCCGCGGGCTGGGAATTCACTTGTTCACGAAGCTTATCAACTTCAACAAACAACTCACGCTGACGAGTCAACATTTGCTGCATGTCATAATTATTCTTTTCGATTTGTCCACGTAGATCGCTGATCTCTTGCGACATGCCATCAATTTGCTGCTGCATGCGCGCTTGGACAAGATTGCTATTTTGAATCAAGCGTTCAAGACGCTCAACGGTGCTTTCGTTGCCTGAGGAGGCACGTGAACCGGATGTGTTATTTAGATCAGATACTGGAGCTGGTGCAGCGAGCACGGAGCTCGCTGCACTTGCCAGTAACATAAGCGACGTTAAACGCTTGAGGTTACTGAACATAAGGCGTCACCTTGTCTTAGTATACAAGTACTGCGCGACGGTTTTTCGCGTAAACTTCTTCAGACTGGCCAAGTAGAAGAGGTTTTTCTTCACCGTAGCTTACGATAGAGATTTGGCTCTTCTGAACACCTAGAGCTTGTAGGTATTTCGCTACAGCTTGCGCACGACGTTCTCCTAGCGCGATGTTGTATTCAGGAGTACCACGTTCGTCAGCGTGACCTTCAACTGTCACGTTTAGATCTGGGTTTTTGCTTAGGTATGCAGCGTGTGCAGCAAGCATTTCTTCGTAGTCACCCGCGATAGTCGCGTTATCGAATGCGAAGTAAATCGTTTGCGATTCACGTAGTGCTTGCTCTTTTAGTTCTTGCTCAGAAAGTTGACCGTTTTCATCCATTGGAGAAACAACGGTGGTATCAACATTTGAAGAACCAGAAGTTGAAGTCGACTGATTGGTTTCTGTACCAGAAGCATTCGCCGCTTCATCGCTTGAACTACATGCTGTCACTGCTAGAACAGGTAGTGCAATTAGAAGTCCTTTAAGAACCTTATTAAGTTGCATTTTATTTTCCTTACTTTTTGATACTTACTTGCTACAAAAATGGTGACCACGCAGGCGCACGAACTCGCCCATTGGTTGCCGGTAATCTCGCTTTAAATCGACCATCAATCGACACCATGGAAAGAACGTTTGTCTTGTTGTAGATGGAACTGTAAATAACCATCCCACCATTTGGTGCAATACTTGGAGATTCATCTAACAATGTTTTGGTCAGAACCTGGACTGCGCCGGTTTCTAAATCTTGCTTCGCTAAGTTAAAGCCAGAATTACTCCGGTTCACCATGACAAGGAAGCGGCCATCAGGGGTAATTTGCCCACCGAGGTTTTGACTGCCCTGCCAAGTAATACGCTTAGTCGATCCGTCTGCCAAATTTACTTGATAAATCTGAGGTTTACCACCCCGATCCGAGGTAAAGATTAATGATTTGCCATCAGGATGCCAGAATGGTTCAGTATTATTTGATCTTCCCCTCGTAATCTGACGCAATTTACGAGTTTTTAAATCTAGAGTGTATACTTGAAGGCTCCCCGTCTTCGACAAAACTAAAGCTAAAGTATTACCGTCCGGTGAGAATTTTGGCGCCCCATTGTGTCGAGGGTATGACGTCAATTTCTCAGTTTTCCCGGTGTAGATATTCATTAAAAAGATTTCAGCTTGGCCGTTTTGAAAACTCACGTACGCAAGCTCTTTTCCGTCTGGGGACCAAGATGGCGACATCAACGGCTGCTTTGAGCGTAGAACTAAGCGTTCGTTGTAACCGTCATAATCGGCAACACGCAGCTGATAGGGATAGGTATCTTTATCATTCACGACCACATAAGCGATACGAGTCAAGAACGCGCCGCGCTCACCGGTTAGCTCTTCATACACTAAATCCGAGATGCGATGCGCATATTCACGCAGACGATTCCCCGGAACCGTAGCTCGCTTATTAAACAGCACATGATCGTTAGACAGTACCAGTTCGCCATCATCGCTTAGCGCTTTACTCTTTCCACTTGTCAGCTGCCCACGAACAATGTCTACCAGTTTATAACTGATGACATAGTTACCATCTGCGGCTTGACTGATGGTCCCCGTGAGTAATGAGTCGACACCGAGAGATGTCCAAGCATTAAAATCAATGTCGGAATCGGTATACGGGGTTTGCGGCATTTTGCTTGCCGCCACTGGGCTAAACTTACCACTGCGCTGTAAATCTGAGGCAATGACGCCAGACACATCTTGTGGAAGTGGTGATTGCCCTTCCCATTTAAAAGGCACTATCGCTATCGGGCGAGCTGAATCAATACCATCGGTAATGACCAACTCAAGCGCCGCATTGGCGATCTGAAGGCTACTTGCTAGTACAAGTACACAACCTAATACAATTCGCTTTAACACTAGTTATTCCTTTTACTGAGGTTCAACGGTTAAATTGATGTCTTTTAACTTTGCCACTACGTCTGGGTCGTTGGGTAATGGAAATGTGTTAACAGTTGCAACAGCACGTTTGGCTGCCGCACACAGACGGCTATCGCCATCCAAAATATTCAAGCTACCAACGATTGCTCCAGAGCCCGTTGGAATAAGCCGCAAGTTGACGCGACACTGTTTGCCGCGAAAACTGTCTTCTATCAGCAGTTGTTCACGAATCAGCTGGGTATAAATTGCACCATAGCGATCGGCTTCACTGGCAATATGTTTGCCACGTGCTGAGCTATTTTGCGCCGCTTCGGTTTCCAAACCTGAGAAAATATCATTCAAAGCGGCTTCCTGTTCTTTGCGTTGCTTTTCAAGACGCTCTTTTTCCTGACGCGCTTTCTCAGCCGCTTCCTTCGCTTGACGCTCTTTCTCTATGCGTTCTTTTTCCGCTTTTTCCGCCGCAATTCGTTCGCGCTCTGCTTTCTCAGCTGCCGCTTTCGCCGCTTTTTCATTGGCAATACGTTGCTGCTCAGCTTTTTCCGCTGCCGCTTGTTTCGCTTTACGCTCTTCTTCCGCTTTCCGCACCGCTTCTTGCTTTGCTTTACGCTCAGCTTCGAGCTTGGCAGCGCGCTCTTGTTCTTGCTTAGCGCGAGCTTCTTCTGCTCTGCGTTGCTTCTCTTTCTCTTGGCGCGCTTTTTCCGCTTCACGTGTCGCTTTAGCTTCTTGTGCTTGCTGCTGTTTTAACTTACGAATGCGCTCTTCTTCAGCTTTACGGTTTTGTTCAAGCTGCTCGCTTTCACGTCTGAGTTTATCCAGACGGTCTTGTTCTTTCTTCGCCGCCGCTTCACGTTGGCTGCGAATTTGCTGAGCCTGCTGTCGCACTGCCGCAGGATCGATAACGACGGCTTCAACCATCTGCCCACTGGCTTCGGGTTTGGACATAGTAAAATCCGCGCCCCACAATAACGCCGCAATCAGCGCCAAGTGTAAAGCCACTGACACGCCAACGGGTTTGGCATAACGATTATGTTTTGGCTTTTTTTCTTTCATGAAACCCTAGGACTTATTCCTTAATATCCGTTAGCAACCCAACTTTCGGGATGCCCGCTCGGCTTAATTCATCCAACACCAAAACCACTTCAGCATATGGCGTAGCCGCATCACCGCCTACGGCGACAGGCGAGTTCGGATTAATTGAAAGCTCAGCTTTGACACGAACAATCACGTCTTCCAGAGACAAACCGCGCTGCATATCTTCGTTGTTGACACTCAACCCCACTTGGCCCTGCTTATCCACTTCAACAATGATAAAGCTGGCGTCGCTATCGCCTGCTAACTCAGAAGCGGGTTTCGCTGTGGATGTTTTAGGAAGTTCAACATCCACACCTTGGGTAATAAATGGCGAGGTCACCATAAAAATGATCAGCAAAACCAGCATCACGTCGATATAAGGCACGACGTTGATTTCTGCCGTCATCTTACGTTTTTTTGGTTGATAGCCAGCCATGGACTACTCCCTACCCGCCATTGCTTGACGGTGAAGAATGCTGTGAAACTCTTCCGAGAATGTCGCGTAATTATGTTCTAACTTACCGACTTTGTTACTTAAACGGTTATATGCCATAACAGCAGGAATCGCGGCAAACAACCCCATTGCTGTCGCAATCAAGGCTTCTGCGATGCCCGGCGCAACCATCGCCAATGTCGCTTGTTTAACTTCACCTAAAGCGATAAACGCGTGCATGATCCCCCAAACAGTACCAAACAGACCGATATAAGGGCTAATAGAACCGACGGTGGCAAGGAATGGGAGGCTAGTTTCTAAGTCATCGACTTCTCGAGCTACCGCGACACGCATCGCACGCCCTGTTCCTTCCATAATATAATCAGGGGAAGAAGCGTTGGACTTTCTTAGCCGGGCAAATTCGGTAAAGCCAGAATAGAAAATCTCTTCAGTCCCGCTTAGCTCATCTTTTCGTTTATGAACTTCTTGATACAAGACAGAAAGATCTTTACCAGACCAAAACCTATCTTCAAATGTTTCTGTATCACGCGAGGCTTGTGAAAGCACTTTGCTTCTTTGGATAATCATCGCCCAAGAGGCCACCGACATACCAAGTAGAATTATCATTACCAGCTTGACTAAAAAGCTGGCCTGCAAAAACAGATCTAGAATCGAAATATCAGCGGTCACTACGATTGAACTCCATAAAAATTGATTGAGGGATCGCCTTAGGCCTCATTTTCTCAGTATCAATACATGCTACCTTAACCATTGTTTTACACAACGCCTTCCCTTTAGGATTAACGATCTCCTGACAGAAAGTGATAGAAGCCTTTTTTAAATCAGATATTGATGTTGTTACCGTTAGTTGTTCGTCAAGGCGTGCACCTTGCAGAAAATCGATATCCATGTGTCGGACTACAAAACCGATGTTTTGTTCCAATAAGGTGTGTTGAGATACACCCAGTGAGCGAAGATACTCGGTTCGAGCTCGCTCAAAGAACTTCAAGTAATTTGAATGGTAAACAATGCCACCTGCGTCTGTGTCTTCGTAATACACAGTCACCGGCCAGCGAAATATTGATTTATCCTGTAGCACAACAACGCCAACGACTCTTATTTATTAGACAGTTACTATAACGCAACCCAGGCGTACCAACGCAAGCCCTAATTGGGATTTTGAGGCTTGATGCGACAAAAAAATAGCACTGAGCCTTACGACTAGTGCTATTTATGACCAATTTGGCTTCATAACCAATAACGTGCGGTGAGATAAAGCAAGATGGTTAAACTAAAGTAAGGGCTGAAAAGCAGTTGCCAGTACCAGCGTATTGGCTTAAATCCGACACCAAATACCATACTTGAACATACCGCCCATATCAGTAGCGGCGAAATAATGGCATTAAAACCACCTATCGCTTGCGCGTATTGCTCAGGATCCCACATCACCATAACAACATGGTAGAAACCGAGAATTAAAGATAAGGCCCGCAAAGGGGCCTTATCCATAGCAACATGAAGCTTTGCTATTTTTTGAGCGAAATCACTCACCATCGCTGTCTTTGTCCATCATTTCAGAATGCTCTAGCCAAAGAGCATTGATGATGCCAAATGCGCATGCGAGCAATACGCCGAGAATCCATGCGAAATACCACATAGTCGTTGCTCCTTAGTAAAGTGAGTGCTTGTTGTCGTCGATGTATTTCTTATCAAGACGACCGAACATTTTGTAGTACGTCCACGTTGTGTAACCAAGAATAATTGGTACGAACACAAACGCAACCCCTGTCATTAGGTTCAACGTCAATTCACTTGAGGTTGAGTCCCATAGCGTCAAGCTGTGGCTCGGAGTTAAGCTTGAAGGCATGATGAATGGGAACATCGCAAAGCCTGCCGTAAAGATAACGCCAGCAATACCTAAGCTCGAGGTTAAGAACGCTAACCCTCCTTTCTCTGCGCGAGATGCGATGATGGTCAGTAATGGCATTACAACACCAAGAGCAGGCGCTAACCAAAGCAGTGGGTATTGATGGAAGTTATTCATCCAACCACCTGCAACGGTTTCCACTTCTTTCGCAATTGGGTTAGATGCGGCGTTACCATCAATCACACTGGTGATCACGTAACCATCAATGTTTTGTACCCAAATACCCGCAAGGACAAAAGTCACGACCGTAAGCAAACCACAAAGTTGCGCAGCACTACGAGCACGCACATGCAGAGAATCGGTGGTCTTCATTTGTAGCCAAGTTGCCCCCTGCATAACAATCATAAATACGCTAACTAAACCACATAGAATCGCGAACGGGTTCAACAATCCAAAGAACGAGCCATGGTACGTCGGCATCAGGAACTCGTTGAGGTCAAACGGTACACCTTGCAACAGGTTACCAAATGCCACACCAAAGATAAGCGGTGGAACAAAGCCTGAGATGGTAATTGCCCAGTCACACACATTACGCCATTTTGGATCGTCCAGTTTTGAACGGTAGTCCAAACCGAGTGGACGTAACCAAAGCGCCGCAAGCGTGATAATCATCGCAAAGTAAAAACCAGAGAAAGAGGTCGCATACACGAGAGGCCACGCTGCAAATAGCGCACCACCCGCCGTAATTAACCATACTTGGTTTCCATCCCAGTGAGGGGCTATCGAGTTAATCATCACTCGACGCTCACTGTCATTTTTACCGAGAATTCGAAGTAGCGCACCTACGCCCATATCGAAGCCATCAGTCACTGAAAATCCGACCAGCAAAACACCGATGAGTACCCACCAGATGAATCGCAAGATTTCGTATTCAAACATTCTTTTTCTCCTTACGCTTCGACTTGGCGACTAACTTTATCGTCTAAAGAGTTCGCGTCTTGTTCGAAATGGTAACGACCTGTTTTCAGGCTGCTTGGTCCTTTACGTGCGTATTTCACCATTAGGTACACTTCCGCAATCAAGAATGCAGTGTACAGCGCGAGAATCGCGAATAGTGACGCCCAAATTTGACCGGCTTCAAGCGCAGAAGCAGCAGCGTGCACAGGAAGAATTTCACCAACGGCCCATGGTTGACGACCGAACTCGGCAACAAACCAGCCCGCTTCAATCGCAATCCAAGGAAGTGGAATGCTAAGTACTGCCGCTTTCATTAACCAGCGATTGTGTTCGATTTTATGACGGCATGTTTGAATGAACGCCGCGCCAAATACGAACAGCATGATAAAGCCACAGACGACCATGATACGGAACGACCAGAACAGAGGCCAAACCGTTGGGATAGAATCATCCGCAGCCGCTTGGATATCCGCTTCTGTTGCGTCAGTGACGTTTTCTGTATGACGTTTAAGTAGCAGACCGTAACCTAGGTCACCTTTCACTTCTTCAAATGCTTGCGCGGTTTCTGGTGTTTGGTCACCTGCGCGCAATTTCTCAAGCAGATCATAGGCAATCATACCGTTACGGATACGATCAACGTGCTCTTCGCGTAAATCACGAAGGCCAGTTACTTCTTCATCAATAGAACGAGTGGCGATAATCCCCATTAGGTATGGAATTTTAATCGCGTATTCCGTTTCCATTTTCTCTTGGCTTGGTAAACCAAATAACGTAAAGGAGGCAGGAGCAGGCTCGGTGTGCCATTCTGCTTCAATCGCCGCCAATTTTACTTTTTGAACTTCACCTAATTCGTAGCCTGACTCGTCCCCGAGTACGATAACCGACAACACGGCAGCAATACCAAAAGAGGAAGCAATGGCGAAAGAACGACGGGCGAATGCAACGTCGCGACCTTTAAGAAGGTAGTACGAGCTGATGCCTAGAATAAACATTGCGCCGGTCGTGTAACCAGAAGCGACGGTATGCACGAATTTAACCTGAGCGACAGGGTTAAGAACAACTTCTGCAAAGCTCACCATTTCCATACGCATGGTTTCGAAGTTGAAGTCCGCGCCAACTGGGTTTTGCATCCAACCGTTGGCGATCAAGATCCATAGCGCTGAGAAGTTTGAACCCAGTGCCACCAGCCAAGTCACCACTAAGTGTTGACGTTTAGACAGACGATCCCAACCAAAGAAGAATAGGCCAACAAAAGTGGACTCTAAGAAGAATGCGACCAATGCTTCAATCGCAAGCGGTGCCCCAAAAATATCACCTACATAATGCGAATAGTAAGACCAGTTTGTACCAAATTGAAACTCCATGGTTAAACCGGTGGCTACACCAAGCGCAAAGTTGATACCGAAAAGCTTACCCCAGAACTTTGTCATGTCCTTGTAGATTTGCTTGTCAGTCATTACATACACTGATTCCATGATAGCGAGTAAAAACGCCATACCAAGAGTCAGAGGTACGAAGAGGAAGTGATACATCGCTGTAAATGCGAATTGCAATCGCGATAGATCAACAACGTCAATCATGATAACTCCTATGTGTCGGCTGAAGACACTTTCCGCATAAAAGACATCAAACGGCCAATCGTTAATGCAACATTAAACATGTTGAAAACAATCAATAGCTTGTTGCAATTATGTACCATTATGGTTAGTTAATTGTTAAGCATCAGCTAATATAGCTGGGGCTAATATTACTGCTAAAGAACCTAGGTTTCAAAAGGTTTATAGGAGGATTCCGCTTTGATTTAGATCAAGTTTAGCGTCGCCATTTCGCTCAAAAAAGCATCACATTGATCTAGATCAAAGGATATCGCATAAGTATGTTAATGCTTAGTAATTTTGTACGGGATATTCTTGGAAGGGTAGCACAATGAATTAACAAAGTTCTCAAATCGGTTACTTATCAAGCCATCAATAAATATCAAAAAAGGCGATCAATATCACAATTTATGGCAGTGTCAGCTTATTCTGACACCACTTTTTATTAGCGGTCGAGCCCAAAATGTAAATACGCACGGTCTGTCGCAATACGACCTCGAGGTGTTCTTTGTAAATAACCTTGTTGAATCAAGTAAGGTTCTAACACATCTTCGATGGTTTCTTTCTCTTCGCCAATAGCCGCTGCCATGTTATCTAATCCAACAGGACCGCCGCCAAACTTTTCCATTATAGCCAAAAGTAACTTCCGGTCCATATAGTCGAAGCCTTCGGCATCGACATCAAGCATATCCAGCGCTTTATCTGCGATGGATGCGTCAATGTGGCCGTTACTCTTCACTTCAGCGTAATCGCGTACGCGACGCAGCAATCGGTTAGCAATTCGTGGCGTGCCACGCGCACGGCGCGCTACTTCTAATGCGCCTTCCATATCCATCGACAAATTCAGGTATTCGGCACTACGCTTAACAATGTCTTGTAGGTCGGCCACTTTATAGTATTCAAGACGTTGAGTGATCCCAAAGCGATCGCGCAGCGGCGAGGTTAAAGACCCCGCTCTTGTAGTTGCACCAATCAAGGTAAATGGCGGCAAGTCGATTTTAATTGAACGAGCGGCAGGACCTTCACCAATCATGATGTCCAGCTGATAGTCTTCCATCGCCGGATACAGCACTTCTTCAACCATGGGGCTTAAGCGGTGTATCTCGTCGATAAATAGCACATCATTTTCTTCAAGATTGGTCAGCAACGCTGCAAGGTCGCCGGCTTTTTCTAACACCGGACCTGACGTTGTGCGAATATTCACATCCATTTCATTGGCGACAATATTAGCAAGTGTCGTTTTACCCAGGCCAGGAGGCCCAAAAATCAGTAAATGATCTAACGCTTCACTACGTAGCTTTGCCGCCTGAATGAATATTTCCATCTGGTCGCGTACATGGTCTTGGCCTTTATAATCAGCCAGACTCTTAGGACGAATAGCGCGGTCAATCACATCTTCTTCTTTAAACACGGGATTGTCCGGAGCAATAAGGCGATCAGCTTCGATCATAAATGGCAAACCTTGAATAGAATAAGTTTAATTGTTTGGAGAAACCGTATTGCTAGGCAACAAACAGCGCCTAACCTCTGCATTTACACCATGGATTTTAATGATTCGCGAATCAGATCTTCGCTATTCATTCCGTCAGAATAAATTTTTGAAACCACTTTCGAGGCTTGCGTTGACTTGTAGCCTAGCGCTATCAACGCGGCGATTGCCTCTTCTTCGGCACCAACAGAGTGCGAGGCTGGTGAATCCGCAGGAGCAGCATCGGTAAAGGGTGTAAATAAGTCACCGGCCCCCCAGCCTTTTAACCTATCTTTCATTTCGACAACCAGACGCTCTGCGGTTTTCTTACCAACCCCAGGTAACTTCACCAATGTCGAAATATCTTCATTATCAACACAAGTTACAAACTGTGTCGCCGTCATTCCAGACAGAATACCCAGCCCGAGCTTTGGCCCAACTCCATTCGCTTTAATCACTTCACGAAATAGACCGCGCTCTTTGGTATTGTTAAATCCATAAAGTAACTGTGCGTCTTCACGAACCACAAAATGAGTGTAAATAACGGCTTCTTCACCGACGTTGGGTAACTCGTAAAAACAACTCATTGGCATTTGGACTTCATAGCCAACACCATTGACTTCAATTAAAACTTCAGGGGGTTGCTTTTCGAGAATAATGCCGCGTAAACGTCCAATCACTGTGTCATTCCTAGTTATCTCTTGTCGTTGCTATGAATCATAATAAATTACTGGATAGATAGCCAGTAAAAGCAAGTCAGTTAGCGATATCGTCCTTTACGTGCTGAAGTCGCTCTTCCCGCAAGGGCCACCATGGTTTTATTGGTATTCGCATGGCAGATAGCCACACCAAGCGCATCGGCGGCATCGGCTTGAGGCTTGGCTGGCAACTTTAGCATATGTTGAACCATATGCTGCACCTGGACTTTATCCGCCCCACCCGTGCCAACCACAGCTTGCTTGATCAATCGAGCCGCGTATTCGTAAACCGTCAAATCGGCATTGACGGCAGCAACAATCGCACTCCCACGTGCCTGCCCTAACTTCAATGCTGAATCCGCGTTTTTGGCCATGAACACCTGTTCAATCGCGAACACATCAGGCTGAAACTGGGTGATGATTTCGGTGACACCAGCGTAAATTTGCCTAAGCCGACCAGGAAGTGCTTTTTCCGAGGTACGAATACAACCACTGCCCAAATAATGTAAGTGTCTACCCTGCTGACGAATAACACCATAACCTGTAATTCGTGAACCTGGGTCGATACCCAAAATAATGGTCATATACTGCGCTCGGTAACGTTAACTAATGGTTGTGTATCTTATAGCAGAGGTTCACGCGGGTCGAGAGTCACCGCCTTAGCTTGGGACTTTACTTAAAAAACACGATGGATGGATTCAATACAATAATTTGTGACGTGACTTTAAGCTCGCTAAAAAGTTGAAGGTGTTATTTTTTAACCAATTTCGGTAATTTTTCCTACTTCCTCAATTTTATTATGCGCCAAGTTTTATGAAATATTTTGCTATACGTCTTGTATGCGAGATAGAGTAAATAAATATTTTCTTATAAAACAAGAAAGTATACCCTCATCCCGAAAATAAGACTTTTTATAAACAGACAACATTTAAACAAATTATTATCCACAGAATCTGTGGATAACCACTGGGATGAGTCACTTTTCATGTCACTTATTATCCTTGTCGTTAAAAATTAACCACAAATTAAAATGACGTCGACTCGATATTAAGCGGTGATAGCAAAGACTAAACGTGGTGAAGAGAAAAACATACCAAAGCCAGTTTGCAGGGGAGAGATAGAGACGGAATAAAGGTTATATAGGTGTAACACGGCGAATTCAGCAGCCAAATCATGGTTAGACTGCTAAATTCGTACCACTGGTCACGAGCAATTAGCGACGCAAATAGATCATCCAATACCACATTGCCACAAAAACACCGCCGCCAATAATATTACCTAGCGTGACAGGAATGAGGTTATGAGTAATAAAGTGAATAAGATTCAAATCTGCGTAGTCAGCAATATTCGCACCTGTCATTTGCCAAAATGACTCAGGAGCAAAGTATTTGATACCAATCGCCATTGGAACTTGGAACATGTTTGCAATGCAGTGTTCAAAACCCGATGCAACGAACATAGCAACCGGGAGAATCATGACCACGATTTTATCTGTTAATGAACGACCACTGAATGTCATCCACACCGCGATGCAGACCAAAACGTTACACATAATGCCCAATGCGACGGCTTGGAAGAAACCGTGATGCATTTTGTGCTGAGAAATGGCCATCGCATTAAGACCGACCTGACCGCCATCGAACATATATTGACGTGCAACCAGCATGCAACCAACGAGCAACAGTGCACCGCATAAGTTACCCGCGTAGACAACAAGCCAATTTTTTATCAGTGTTTTCCACGTGATTTTACCACTGGCACGAGCAACTAAGGTTAACACTGAGCTGGTAAATAGCTCTCCACCCGTGACCACCACTAAGATCAGACCTAGGCTAAAAACCAATCCGCCAATCAAGTGCGTCATCCCCCAAGGCAGTTGAGAGGCCCCGGTTGTCACAGTGGTATAAAAAATAAACGCAATGCCAATATGAATACCTGCTGAAACAGCTAATAGAAAAGATTTATTCGCAGGTTTGGTGGCTTTGCCGACGCCTACTTCTGCAGCGCGTTCCGCCGCTTGAGGCGGCAATAGTGAATCAAATTGATTAAAATCCATACTTTAGTAACATCTTGAAACATTTATCGGGAGCGCGAATAGTCTCTCCAATTTGATATAAATACAAGATTTAAGTCACATTAAATTTTAATTTTTTTCGTGGCGCGAATTTTATCGCGAAACACGCTATGCCGTATCTAGATAACACTATCGAAACTAGGGACTTGCTCGAAGTCCGGGTTACGATTACTGTCGAGATAGCGATATAAAAAAGGAACGCCTTATGAAATTTACCGCCGAGCATCTTTCTGAATTGAACCTGCTGCTGCAATTTGATTTACGCAGTTCTGCAACAGGAATTAAAGTTCATAGTGACGCTGATAGTGACATTCAACAAGCCGTCACTCGCCTGTTTAATAAAGGTCTATGCACCGCACCAGACGGTGGCTACCTCACTGATGAAGGTATCGTGATTGCCGAACATACCGACAAAATCCTCCATGTGCTAAGCCAATAATCTCTGTGTAGGAGTCAAATCGGCTCCTATTTTCCCCGTTCATGACCTTTCGCCCTCTCTCTTTTTCAAGCTCTTAAAACTCACCATGACGTGATTCAATGATTTGATTACAATAAGTTACTCATGTAATCAGGCCATAAGGATAAGGTATGCAAAATATCACCATCATTGGTGCAGGTTGGCTGGGCTTACCTTTAGCTCAGTACCTGAAAACCATTGGTTTTAAGGTTAGCGCGACTCGACGAACACCATCAGGTATCGACGAGTTAACGCATCAGAATATTGAAGCAATTACCGCAGACTTGGCACAGCCGTGTAGCGAGCTAGAACAATACCTATCTGACAATGACGTCGATACCTTGATCGGCAGTTTTCCTCCAGGCTTTCGCAAAGATGGCGGAGAAAGCTATCCCACACACTGGGCAAATCTGATTAATATTGCACGTCGCTGCAAGGTAAAAAAAATCGTTATGGTAAGTAGCACCTCGGTTTATCCATCAGTCGCTGAGGATATGACTGAAGAAAAGGCATCACTCGCCTTAGCAGTAGAAGAGGAATCGTTTGATGACAAAGCCAAAATTCTGCTGGAAGCCGAACAACATGTCATCAGCAGTGGTTTGGAATATGCAATTGTCCGCTGCAGTGGTTTAGTTGGGCCAAACCGTCACCCTTCAAGATTTGCGGCTAAGTTGCCAAGCGTGAGCTGCTCTGCCCCTGCCAATATGATCCACCTACAGGACGCCATGGGTTGCATCAGTTTTGCCGCTGCCAATATCACCAATCAAGTGGTCAATGCATCGACGCCCAATACAGTCAGTAAGGAGGCATTTTATCAGCAAGCTCTGGATAATGCGGGACTCTCCGACACACTGCCAACCGTGGTTGATAAACCCGATAAACGAATTGTCTCAGATAAGATCATACAACTCGGATATAAATTTCATTTTAGCCATACACTAGAATTGGTTTAGTGGAGTCATCATGTCAAAACCTCTCTATCAGCACATCGAAACGCTTTGGGACTACATGCAACTAAAGCAGTTACTTACTCAAGCAGACTGCATTCTGGTTTTAGGCAGTAACGATGTTCGTGTTGCGGCGTATGCTGCACAGCTTTATCACCAAGGTTTGGCTCCTGTTATGATCTTCTCTGGTGGTCGAGGTCGATTTACTCAAGATTTTACGACATCCGAAGCTGAAACCTTTGCTCAAGTGGCCATTGACCTTGGCGTACCGCAGCAAGATATTTTACTCGAAACACAATCCACCAACAGCGGCGAAAATATTCGTTTTAGCGCGGCGTTGATTGAGCAACACGGCCTTCAAATCCAATCCGTTTTGCTGGTCCAAAAACCGTATATGGAACGCCGAGCACTCGCAACATTTCAGCGTCAGTGGCCAAACTCTGACGTTCACGCTTCGGTTACGTCAACAGGCAGCGATTTC
The DNA here is from genome assembly GCF_042428525.1 of Vibrio olivae. Lineage (NCBI taxonomy): Bacteria > Pseudomonadati > Pseudomonadota > Gammaproteobacteria > Vibrionales > Vibrionaceae > Vibrio > Vibrio olivae. The sequence goes on along the minus strand of NZ_JBHMEP010000001.1, from coordinate 466,263 downwards.
TATGACTTTTGCAATGAGCAGCTATTGATGCCAGAAGTCATCGATGCTCTCATCGGTGACTTTGAACGCATAAAACACTATCCCGCTAAGGGCTTTCAAGCAGAGCAAGAGATTCCCGATGAAGTCGAAGAAGCTTACCAAGCCCTGGTCAGCTTTTATCCGCGTGATGAAGATGCTCTGTCGTGCTTATTGCCATAAGTGGCAGCCTGTAGAACACAATTTCTTCGTGACAATAAAAAAGCCGAGGTAATCACCTCGGCTTTTCATTACTCCTAAGAGCATCAATGATTAATGGACAGCGGCTTCTTCTTCATTTAGAAAGTCAAACACCAACTCGTCATCTTTCAGTGTTACTTTCACGGTACCGCCGTTGACTAAGGCGCCAAACAGCAATTCATTTGCCAACGGTTTCTTAAGCTGCTCTTGAATAACACGTCCCATCGGGCGTGCTCCCATCGAGCGATCGTAGCCTTTAACCGCGAGCCAGTTACGTGCGTCTTCAGAGACTTCCATCGATACGCCACGCGCATCCAACTGTGCTTGCAGCTCGACAATGAATTTATCAACCACCTGATGAATCACTTCTTCATCCAAGCTATTAAACCAGATGATGTTATCCAGACGGTTTCTGAACTCTGGCGTAAACACTTTCTTGATTTCTGCCATTGCATCAAAGCTGTGGTCTTGCTGAATCAAACCAATTGATTTCTTCACGGTTTCAGACACACCTGCGTTAGTTGTCATCACCAGAATCACGTTACGGAAATCCGCTTTACGACCATTGTTGTCGGTTAACGTACCGTTATCCATGACTTGCAGTAACAAGTTAAAGATGTCTGGGTGCGCCTTTTCGATCTCATCAAGTAACACCACAGAATGTGGATGCTTGATGACGGCATCAGTCAATAAACCACCTTGGTCAAAACCAACGTAGCCTGGAGGAGCACCAATCAAGCGACTCACTGAGTGACGTTCTCCGTACTCCGACATGTCAAAGCGAAGGAGTTCGATACCCAACAACTTAGATAGCTGTAAAGTCACTTCCGTTTTACCTACCCCAGTCGGGCCTGCAAATAGGAACGAACCAACCGGTTTGTTCTCAGCACCCAACCCTGAACGGGAAAGCTTGATGGCTTCACACAGCACGCTGATTGCAGGATCTTGGCCAAACACCAACATCTTCATTTTCTCATCAAGAGATTGAAGTACGTCTTTGTCGGTTGAAGACACAGACTTCTCTGGAATACGCGCCATTTTGGCAACCATTGACTCAATGTCAGCAACACCCACTGTCTTACGGCGACGGCTTGCTGGTGCTAGACGACTTCTAGCTCCCGCTTCATCAATGACATCAATGGCTTTATCAGGAAGATGACGCTCATTAATGTATTTGGCAGAAAGCTCTACCGCTGCACGCAGTGCTTTGTTGGTATAACGAACCTCGTGGTGTGCTTCGTATTTGGTTTTGAGGCCCATCAAGATCTTGGTCGTATCATCCAGTGAGGGCTCGACAATATCGATCTTTTGGAAACGACGAGAAAGCGCACGCTCCTTCTCAAAAATACTGTTGTATTCTTGATAGGTTGTCGAACCAATACAGCGTAATTTACCACTACTTAATAGTGGCTTAATCAGATTCGCGGCATCGACTTGGCCACCAGAGGCGGCGCCTGCGCCGATGATGGTATGAATCTCATCGATAAACAGGATCGCGTCTTCTTCTTTCTCAAGCTGTTTGAGAATGGTTTTAAAACGTTTCTCAAAATCACCGCGGTATTTGGTTCCTGCAAGCAATGAACCAATGTCAAGTGAATAAATAACACTTTGTTTGATAATATCCGGCACTTGGCCTTCGACGATGCGCCAAGCCAACCCTTCGGCAATGGCGGTTTTACCGACACCAGCTTCACCGACTAACAACGGATTATTTTTACGGCGGCGGCATAGGACTTGGATGGTACGCTCAAGCTCTTGGTCACGACCAATTAATGGGTCAATGTGACCTTGCTTTGCCACTTGGTTAAGGTTGGTGGCAAAACTTTCTAAACGTTCTTCCGAATTGCTCTCTTCGACACTATCACTACTAAAGGAATCAGGACCTGTTGGGTCTTCACCCGTACTGGATGCCTTAGTAATACCGTGTGAAATAAAGTTAACGATATCCAAACGGCTAATATCGTTTTTCTTCAATAAGTAGGCAGCGTGAGATTCTTGTTCACTGAAAATCGCGACAAGGACGTTAGCACCAGTGACTTCACTGCGACCCGAAGATTGTACATGGAATACCGCGCGTTGAAGCACGCGTTGAAAGCTAAGTGTTGGCTGAGTCTCGCGAGTTTCATCGTTTTCTGGAATCAGCGGGGTTGTTTGGTCAATGAAAATATCTAGCTCGTTACGCAAAGTATCGATGTCTGCTTGGCAAGCCATTAACGCTTCTCTTGCTGCATCGTTTTCTAACAACGCTAACAGGAGGTGCTCGACGGTCATAAATTCATGTCGTTTATCTCGGGCGCGAGCAAAAGCGCCGTTCAAGCTCGACTCTAATTCTTTGTTAAGCATAAGGACCTCCTTTAAGGAATCACTTTGTCATTGTCATTCCGATAGCATCAAGCTTGTTCCATGGTGCAGAGTAATGGGTGCTCATTTTCCCTAGAATACATTGTCACTTGTGCCACTTTTGTTTCCGCGACTTCAGCCGTAAACGTACCGCAAATCGCCTTCCCTTCATAATGTACTTTAAGCATCACTTGAGTCGCTTTATCTATGTCCATTGAAAAAAATCGCTCAAGGATTTCGATGACAAAATCCATTGGAGTGTAGTCATCGTTACACAAAACCACGTTATACATAGCTGGTGGTTGAACTTTAGTTTTTTCTTTCTCCAGAAGGTTTGAGTCTGGAGTAACCCATTCGAATTGCTTACTCATAATAGTTAATAACAAAGAGTGTTTCGATGTTCAATTTGTATCGCTTCCGCATTGATTTTAAGTGGGATGAATCTCTTAACTCAGCGCAAAAAGACCAATTTGAAAAACGCCCTTATTAAGAGACTAATGCAGCAATGGTATCGCTGCAAATAAAAGATTTCTATATCACGTATGCTTTAGACTAAATGCTTAAAAAGCGAACAACAAGCTATTTCGGTACTGAATGAGTGAATTCCAATCTTGTAAACGCATCAGTTAGCAAAATGTAAAGGTTGCAAGCAATTTGTTTGCAAATATGTCGCTGTTAATACATTTTTCCTATTGACTGTGTTCCATCATTGGCTAAATTGGTCAAATAGTGACTAAAAATTTGGCAGCGGCTAAATGACTATTCACTTATAAGCAGTGTCCTTTTTATTTTAGGGCGACTACTTTTAACAACTTCAGTAACAAAATGCATGAGGGATGTAAAGCATGGCTACAGGTACAGTTAAATGGTTTAATAACGCCAAAGGATTTGGTTTCATCTGCCCAGAAGGAGAAGACAGTGACGTATTCGCGCACTACTCCACCATTCAGATGGAAGGCTATCGAACTCTAAAAGCTGGCCAACAAGTCACTTTTGAGGTAGAGGAAGGGCCAAAAGGCTATCACGCAAGTGAAGTGGTGCCTGTTGAAGGTCAACCAGTCAAATAATCGCTGCCCAGTTAAGTGTTGTAAAAAAACCCGCCAAAAGGCGGGTTTCTTTGTTTCTACGATGAGCTTAACCAATAATTTGGTTTAGCGTCGCACTTGGACGCATCACTGCCGCCGCTTTTTCAAACACGGGCAGATAGTATCCGCCAAGATCAGCAGGAGTACCTTGTGCGCCATTGAGCTCTTCAAGAATTTTCGCTTCGTTTTCCACCATCGCTTTGGCAATCGGTGCAAACTCTGCGGCTAAGTCAGCATCTTTGGTTTGTGCTGCCAACGCTTGAGCCCAATACATGGCTAGGTAGAAGTGGCTACCACGATTATCGATTTCACCTACGCGGCGCGACGGTGATTTATTGTTGTCTAGGAAATCACCCGTTGCTTTATCTAGCGTATCAGCCAACACCTGAGCTTTCGCGTTATTCGTCGCGGCAGATAAGTGCTCCAAAGAAGCCGCGAGAGCCAAGAACTCACCCAACGAATCCCAGCGAAGGTGATTTTCTTTTTCAACTTGTTGGACGTGCTTAGGCGCTGAACCGCCTGCTCCGGTTTCAAACAAACCACCACCATTCATTAATGGCACAATCGACAGCATTTTCGCCGACGTTCCGAGTTCTAGAATTGGGAACAAGTCAGTTAGATAATCACGCAGTACGTTACCTGTTACCGAGATGGTATCTTCACCACGCTTGATGCGCTCTAGTGAATACTTACAGGCATCAAGTGGCGCCAAGATCTTAATCTCTAAGCCGGATGTGTCGTGATCTGGCAAGTACTGGTTTACTTTCTTAATCAACTGCGCATCATGAGCGCGGTTTTCATCTAACCAAAATACTGCTGGTGTGCTGGTTGCGCGTGCACGATTAACCGCCAGTTTGACCCAATCTTGAATCGGTGCATCTTTCACTTGGCACATACGGAAAATGTCGCCTTGCTCAACGTTTTGCTCAAGCAGAATATCACCATTTTCAGACACAACACGTACCGTACCCGCAGCATCAAGAATGAACGTTTTATCGTGAGAACCGTATTCTTCTGCTTTTTGAGCCATCAAGCCAACGTTTGGCACACTGCCCATGGTTGTCGGATCAAACGCGCCATGTTGCTTACAAAAATCGATTACAGCTTGGTAGATGCTCGCGTAGCTGCGATCAGGAATCATAGCTAGCGTATCTTTTTGGCCGCCATCAGGCCCCCACATCTGACCCGATGAGCGCAGCATTGCAGGCATCGACGCATCAACAATCACATCACTTGGAACGTGCAAGTTGGTGATGCCACGGTCAGAATCGACCATGGCGAGTGGCGGTTGTGTTTTGTATACGTCATCCAGAGCCGCTTTGATCTCAGCTTGCTTGTCTGCAGGCAGAGTTTCGATCTTCGAGTAAACGTCACCAATACCGTTATTAACATCAACACCAAGCTGGTCAAATAACTCACCGTATTTTTCAAATACGTCTCTGTAATAAACCTTAACGGCGTAGCCAAAAATAACTGGGTCTGAGACCTTCATCATGGTCGCTTTGAGGTGAAGAGAAAGCAAAACGTCTTGTTGTTTTGCTGCTTCTATCTGCTGTTCAAAGAAAGAAATCAATGCATTTTTGTTCATCACTGACGTATCAATGATTTCTTTTTCAAGCAATGGGAACAACGGTTTCAACTCTTTGGTTGCACCATCTTGACCGACGAATTCAATTTTTACTTTTGTCGCCGTATCAATAGTGACCGATTTCTCGCTACCAAAGAAATCGTTTTCTGTCATGCTTGCAACGGACGACTTTGACTCTGCGCTCCACGCCCCCATTGAGTGTGGGTTTTTCTTCGCGTAGTTTTTCACTGATAGAGGCGCTCGGCGATCAGAGTTACCTTCACGCAACACTGGGTTCACCGCGCTGCCTTTAATTTTGTCGTATGTCGCTTTAATCGCTTCCTCTTCGTAGCTTGAAGGTTCCGCTGGGTAATCTGGGAGGTTATAGCCTTTTTGTTGCAGCTCTTTAATCACCGCGCGCAATTGCGGAACGGAAGCTGAGATGTTTGGCAATTTAATGATATTTGCTTCTGGTTTCTGTGCCAATTCACCTAACTCAGCCAACGCATCTCCAATGCGTTGCCCTTCTTTCAAATGCTCTGGGAAGTTAGCGATCACTCGGCCTGCCAATGAGATGTCACGCGTTTCAACATTAATACCCGAAGACGCCGTAAAAGACTGAATGATCGGCAGCAGTGAGTAGGTCGCAAGAGCTGGCGCTTCATCGGTAATCGTGTAGATGATTGTAGGTTTTTCTGTAGGCATGAAATTTCCCTATTGTTCTAACAGCACCATGAATGATTGATGCTGAGTGAATGGCCGCTGGGCAAGCTGGTATCATCCTCTCTAAGCTTGCACGCGATTGATGTTTTTTTACGTCTCAGCTGTCAAAGACAGCAAATTCCATGAGAACTCGTTATAATTAAACAAAACCAAGATAATAGTCTATTATCTTGTTCGTCAATCCTGTATTTGGGCGCGCAAATAATAGCGCAAATCGCGCCAGCTTAAAACTTCCACATACAGTTCATTTACATTTTTGCAAGGTAGTTAACATGTCACCTCGCTCTTCTCGAGCCCATACACGGAAAAGTCATTCTCCCTCTTCCCCGCGATTAAAACGTCAAAGCCAAGACAAAAGTAGTGCAAAACACCGCTCTAAACCGCGCACTCAAAAAACACGTGTTCGCCCAGAAGACCGTAAAATTATTGCCTTTAATAAGCCTTATGACACATTAAGCCAATTTACCGATGGGGATGGAAGAACCACACTCGCCGACTATATTGATATCAAAGGCATTTACGCAGCCGGACGCTTAGACCGAGACAGCGAAGGGCTGATGATCCTGACCAATGACGGTATCCTTCAAGCGAAGTTGACTCAGCCCGGTGAAAAGTCGCCCAAGACTTACTGGGTACAGGTCGATGGCTCACCCACTGAACAAGACTTAGATAAATTGCGTTCAGGGGTGGAGTTAAAAGATGGGCTAACGCTTTCCGCCAAGGTCGAGCGCATTCAAGAGCCAAGTGTCTGGCCGAGAAATCCACCTGTGCGCTTTCGCGCTCACATTCCCACTACGTGGTTAGCAATCACTATCGTTGAAGGACGTAATCGCCAAGTCCGTCGCATGACTGCACACATTGGATTTCCCACTCTTCGACTTATTCGTTACGCAATGGGAGACGTCACCTTAGATGCACTTCAGCCTGGGCAATGGAAAACAATCACCCTCTAAGCCAAGCGCTTGTTTTAGAGCTTTTGAGACAAAAAAAACCGCTGAATCATCAGCGGTTTTTTCTAATCACGTTTAACGTTACTCTGCATCTTTATCTTTAGCGGCAGTCACAGCAATCGCTAGCTCTTCAAGTGCCGCAGGGTTTGCCATACTTGGCGCATCCGTTAACAGACACGCAGCTGCCGTTGTTTTAGGGAATGCAATCACGTCACGGATGTTCTCCGTACCACAAAGTAGCATCACTAGACGGTCAAGACCAAACGCAAGGCCTGCATGTGGTGGCGTACCGAATTTAAGCGCATCGAGTAGGAAGCCGAATTTCAGTTGTTGTTCTTGCGCATCAATGCCTAGCAAGTCAAACACTGCCGCTTGCATAGTGGCATCGTGAATACGCACCGAACCGCCACCCACTTCATAACCATTTAGTACCATATCATAGGCATTCGACAACGCTGATGAAGGATTCGCTTTCAGCTCGTCTGGCGTCATGTTAAGCGGTGACGTGAATGGGTGGTGCATTGCCGCCACATTGCCTTCTTCATCCGCTTCAAACATTGGGAAATCAATCACCCATAGTGGCGCCCATGCTGACGTGTCCGTTAACTCGAGATCTTTACCCACTTTCAAACGTAACGCACCGATGGCTTCAGCAACGACGTTCGCTTTATCTGCACCAAACAAAATGATATCACCCGTTTGTGCCCCTGTACGTTCAACAATTGAGGTAATAATCTCTTCGTTGAGGAACTTCGCAACTGGTGATTGAATGCCTTCCATGCCAGCAGTAAGGTCGTTAACTTTCATCCACGCTAAACCTTTCGCGCCGTAGATAGCAACAAATGATGTGTACTCATCGATTTGTTTGCGGCTTAGCGAAGCACCACCAGGAACGCGAAGTGCTGCAACGCGACCATCTGCATCGTTCGCCGGGCCTGAGAAAACTTTGAATTCAACGTCTTTAAGCAAATCCGCTACGTCAACCAACTCAAGTGGGTTGCGCAGATCTGGCTTATCGCTACCAAAACGACGCATGGCTTCTGAGTAAGGCATGATTGGGAATTCACCCAACTCAACGCCTTTGAGTTCTAGCCACATGTCACGGATCATTTTCTCTGTCACTTCACGAACTTGTTCGGCGCTCATGAATGACGTTTCGATATCGATTTGAGTAAATTCAGGCTGACGGTCAGCACGTAAGTCTTCATCACGGAAACATTTCACGATCTGATAGTAACGATCAAATCCAGACATCATGAGGAGCTGTTTGAACAGCTGAGGAGATTGAGGCAACGCGTAGAAGCTCCCCTTATGGACGCGACTCGGTACCAAGTAGTCGCGTGCGCCTTCTGGCGTCGCTTTTGTCAATACTGGCGTTTCGATATCCAAGAAGCCGTTTTCATCGAGGAAACGACGCACAAAGCTTGACGCTTTTGCACGCAACTTAATGCGGTCGCTCATTTCAGGGCGACGAAGATCGAGATAACGGTATTTTAGACGCTGTTCTTCTGAGTTCTTTTGATTAAAATCGAGCGGCAAAACGTCTGCACGGTTGATGATCTCAAGACTTTGAGCCAAGATTTCCACTTCACCCGTCGCCATATCCTTATTCGCTTGGCTATCTGGACGCGCGTTAACCACACCGGTCAATTTGATACAGAACTCATTACGAAGCTGGTTTGCTACCGCATACGCATCCGCCATATCTGGATCAACCACCACTTGAACAATACCTTCGCGATCTCGCATGTCGATAAAAATCAGACCGCCTAAATCACGGCGACGATTAACCCAGCCGCATAATTCTACAGTTTGTCCCGCCAGGGACTTGTTCAGGTGACCACAGTAATGGGTACGCATAGTGAATTTCCCAATCTCTCGTTTGATTAATAATTCCAAGTTGCTCAGCGATAGTCGGAGCAACATTAAGCTGTCATTTATACGCTGAAAGTCGAACAAAATCGATATATCAGCGGACAAATTGTTGTCTTTTCTGTCGATTGAACAAGCTTTCGGCTACAAACTAGCCAAAATTAAGTGCAAGTGACAAATATGCGCCGATTATAGCGTTAAATTACACAAATCTTCAAAACTGCCGTAAAGTATGGGCTACCATCAATGACCTCACTTTGCGATGCAAGATTTACCCATTCGACTCGGCTTAACCATGTGGTCTCATGCTCAGTGGCAAAGCACATTTTACGGCAGCGGTACCCAACCCGCGCAGAGGCTTGAACGCTATGCCAGCGTTTTTCATACTGTGGAAGGCAACACGACATTCTACGCCACGCCGTCGGCAAATACGGTACTAAACTGGCGCGCAGCAACCCACGATGATTTTCGTTTTACATTTAAGTTGCCCAAAGCCATCACCCATCAGCATATGCTTAAACACGCTCAACCTATGTTGACCGAATTTTTGCAAGTGATGGCACCGCTTGCTGGGCGCGTTGGTCAATGGATGATTCAACTCCCTGCTGCTTTTGGCCCGGAGCATCTATCGCAGCTCCAGCAGTTTTGCCGTCTGTTTCCTCAAGATGTCCCGCTTGGTGTTGAAGTTCGCAATATGGCTTTTTTTGCGAAGGGAGACGCCGAGCAACGTCTCAATCAGTGGCTCATCGAATCCGGCATTGACCGCGTTATTATGGACAGTCGCCCCGTGTTTGCTGCGCCGCCGAACACTGAAGCGGTTATCGACGCTCATCAAAAGAAACCTAAGGTTCCCGTACATGCTATCGCTACCGCGAAAAGCCCGATGATTCGCTTCATAGGCCACCCACAGCGTGCAGACAACTTGCCATTTTTTAAAGCTTGGGAGAATAAGCTGCCAGATTGGATTGAGCAGGGCAAACAGCCTTATTTGATGATCCATACTCCGGATAATATTGAGGCGCCGCAGTTAGCACGAGAGTTGTATCAACAGCTTAGCCAAAATATTCTTTTACCGGACTTAGCGCCATTTCCCGCCGAAGGGAATGCGCCACAACTGAGTATGTTCTAGCGATCGCAGGGTGATAATGACACCGAGGTAAATTTGCCCTAAAATACGCGCCTTTTCCGTTTCGCTGTATCAAGTTTACGCCCTGTGAGAGACATCATGAGCAATAAAGACGCTATCTTTTCTGCACCGATTGATAAAATTGGTGACTTCACTTTCGACGAACGAGTCGCCGAAGTTTTTCCGGATATGATCCAACGCTCAGTACCAGGGTACAGCAATATCATTTCAGCGATTGGTATGTTGGCAGAGCGTTTTGCCAAACCCAATACTAATGTTTATGACCTCGGCTGTTCATTAGGGGCAGCAACGCTATCAATGCGCAGACATATTGACAAAGACGGCTGCAAAATTATCGCCGTCGATAACTCGTCAGCCATGGTCGAACGCTGCAAACTTCACATCAATGCTTACCGTTCTGATACCCCTGTCGACGTGTTGGAAGCGGATATTCGCGATGTGGACATTCAAGACGCCTCTGTCGTCGTCCTCAATTTCACCCTGCAATTTCTTTCTCCCGACGATCGCTATGCGCTACTTTCAAAAATCCACGCTGGATTACGCCCTGGTGGCATTCTGATTCTCTCGGAGAAGTACGTGTTTGAAAACGCGGCCGCCAACGAACTTCTGATTGACCTTCATCATGACTTTAAACGCGCAAATGGTTACAGCGAACTCGAAATCAGTCAAAAGCGTAACGCCATCGAAAACGTACTACGTCCAGATAGCATTGCCGACCATAAGCAGCGTTTTGAGCAAATAGGTTTCTCAAGTAATGAAGTCTGGTTCCAGTGTTTCAACTTTGGTTCAATGTTCGCGATTAAGTAATGGCGTGAGTAGTTGTTTTTAATTAGGTAATGATTTGATGTTTAACTTTGGCAATTTTTATCAGCTGATCGCGCAAGAGCCGCGTTTACAATCCTGGCTTAATACGCTGCCACAGCAACTTACTGACTGGCAAAATACCCCACATGGCGATTTTGAACGTTGGTTGCGTGCGCTTAAAAAAATCCCTGAAGGAGCAGCCCAACACATCGACCTCAAAGACTCGGTGTCCTTAAGCCATGAGCAACCGCTGGCAGAGGGTGAAAAGAAAAAGCTGGAAAACTTGCTGCGTACTTTCCATCCATGGCGCAAAGGCCCCTATACGGTTCATTATATCCATATCGATACCGAGTGGCGCAGCGACTGGAAATGGGAGCGACTCTTACCACATATCAGCCCGCTGAAAAATCGTACTGTGCTCGATGTTGGCTGTGGAAACGGCTATCACATGTGGCGCATGCTCGGCGAACAAGCACGGCTGTGTGTCGGTATCGACCCATCACACCTTTTTTTGGTGCAGTTTGAAGCCATTCGCAAGCTAATGGGTGATGACCAACGTGTGCATTTGTTGCCTTTAGGCATTGAGCAACTACCGCAACTGGAAGCGTTTGATACGGTATTTAGCATGGGAGTGCTTTACCATCGACGTTCTCCGCTCGACCACTTGATTCAGTTAAAAAATCAGTTGGTTTCTGGCGGTGAATTGGTCTTAGAAACGCTGGTGATTGACGGCGATGAAACATCTGTTCTGGTGCCAACCGACCGCTACGCTCAAATGCGCAATGTATTTTTCTTCCCTTCGGCACGCGCACTGAAAGTGTGGCTCGAGCAATGCGGCTTTGACGATGTACGCATTGTTGACGAAAATGTTACGTCAGTTCACGAGCAACGCACCACCTCATGGATGACCCACAATTCACTGCCTAACTACCTTGACCCGAACGACCCGAGTAAAACGGTCGAAGGCTACCCTGCTCCTCGCCGCGCAACTCTTATCGCGCGCAAACCATAATTGACAGAAAATTAACGCACTTTTTGACTATTCAGGTAGGCTAAGCTAATACAAATTGGGGATGTATTTATACATCCTCATTTTGGGCTAGCCAAACTTTGATTCACGTTCCAAATGAATAAGTTGTGGCAGCTAAGGGATATAAGTAAACTTCTAATTTTGAAACCATCTACGTTCATCACTAAGGTTTTCGATGTTTAAACAATTGACGCCCGTTCTCGCTGTCGCCCTGCTTTCAGGTTGCGTATCAACGAAAACTGAGCAGTATCATCAAGAGTCATTAGCCGCCATCAAGTCAGTTGAAACCAACCTATCTCGTCAGGTTGATAGGCTGGAGCTTAAAATCAGTAATCAATCCGAATATATCGAGAGTCTTGAGTACGAAATCGACCAACTCAATGAGCAAGTTGAGCACTTTGGTACAAAAACCCTAAGTCATCTTCGTCAAGATGAATCTAGAGCTGACGAAACCCCTGATGCTTCCCCCGAACCTATCGCCTCTATCCCTTCTAATGAAGTGGTTCTCGGTGCCATTGAGCGAGTGACCATCGATGCCATTCAGCAAACTTTTGATGCGCGAGTCGATACCGGTGCTGCAACTTCGTCTTTAGATGCATCTGATATCGAAGAATTCGAGCGCAATAGCAAGACTTGGGTACGTTTCCATCTCACTGATATTGATAACAAAGAAGCAGAACAAAACTGGATTGAAGCCCCCGTGGTTCGCTTCGTGCGAATTCGTCAAGCAAGTAGCTCAGAAGTGGAACGCCGCCCGGTGATCGAGCTTTGGGTTAAAGTTGGGAAAATCCACGAGAAAGCACAGTTCACTTTGGCGGATCGCTCTCAAATGAGTCATCCTGTATTGCTTGGACGAGAATTTATTCGTGATATCGCCGTCGTAGACGTGAGTCAAAAATACATTCACACCGAAAAAACCGATAAGAAAGAACAACAATAAAGGCTTATTATGACGTCAAAGGTCCCCTTTTATATATCAGTCCTACTGCTTGTGGTGGCTGGTATCGCCCTCAGCGTATTCAGACACCAAACTTATGCTGTGCCATGGACTCCTGGCGAAACTCGCCAAGTTTGGGATATCGAAGCTCGCATAGAGTTTACCGCCCAAGATAAACCCGTCAAAGCCTCATTGGCTGCACCACAAACCCAAGAAGGGTTTACCTTAATTAATGAATCTTCATCCTCGTCTGGCTACGGCATCGCTTATGTCAATACCGATGTGGGTCGCCGCGCTGAGTGGACAGTTCGTAACGCCAAAGGGCCGCAGATCATCTACTACAAAGCGCAGTTTTTGGTCGACCCTCAAGCCAAAGTTTCTATCAAACCGCCAAGCCAAGAGATCGTCAAACCGACATTTGAAGGCCCAGTTGAAGCTGCGGTAATTGCTCTGATTGATCAAGCTAGCCAACGCTCCGCAGATGATCCGACACTAGCGCGTGAGTTGATTAAAGCGCTGAACGATCAAGACAACCAGAACTCGGCATTGCTGCTTAACAACATGACGAAAGTCGACGCTGTCGATAAGATTCTTGCCTACGCAGACATTCCAAGCAAAGTCGTTGGCGTGATTGAACTTGAAGATGGACGTCGTCGACAAGTCCTTCAGTTGATGAACCAAGTCTGGGATGGCGAACGTTGGGAACTGTTTAATCCAGAGTCAGTGGAACAACAAATCAATCCTAATATTTTGGTTTGGGATCAGTCCAACGTCTCCCTGCTTGATTTGATTGGTGGCCAAAACAGCCAAGTTCATTTCTCGATGATTTCTCAGGAAGTGACTCCACGCCAAGCAACCAGTGATAAAATTTCCGCCGACGGTCTATTGAACTTCTCGATTCATAGCCTGCCGCTTGAAGAGCAAGCGATGTTTAAAACCATCATGCTGATTCCAATTGGTGCTCTGATTGTGGTGTTCCTGCGCGTCATTATCGGCTTAAAAACATCCGGTACCTTTATGCCCGTATTGATTGCCGTGGCTTTCGTCCAAACCCAATTAATGACCGGTATTATCGGATTCCTGCTGATTGTCGGGACAGGCCTCATCATACGAAGTTACCTCTCGCGGCTTAACTTACTCTTGGTCGCGCGAATATCGGCGGTGATCATTACAGTGATTTTGATCATCTCAGTATTTACGGTCGTCGCTTATAAGATTGGTTTAACTGAAGGTCTCTCCATTACCTTCTTCCCAATGATCATCTTGTCATGGACCATCGAGCGTATGTCGATTCTGTGGGAAGAAGAAGGAGCGAAGGAAGTGGTTATGCAAGGTGGCGGTTCCTTACTTACCGCGATCTTGGTGTACCTCGCGATGACCAGCAGCTACATCCAGCATCTGACCTTTAACTTTATCGGTTTACAGCTGATTGTACTCGCAGGTATTTTGCTACTGGGTACTTATACTGGTTATCGTTTAACCGAGCTACGACGCTTTAAGCCATTGGCTGAGGAGGACTAACAATGTTTTCCCTCTCTCAGTACACAACCCCTAGTCGCCTGCATCATAAAGGCATCATGGGAATGAACAAGCGCAATCATAGCTACATTGGTCGCTATAACGATCGCTCGAAGTACCCACTGGTTGATGACAAACTGAAAACCAAGATCATCGCTCAGGAAGCGGGCTGCACCGTACCGAAATTGATTGGCGTTATCGCCAATCAAGCTGAGGTGAAGCGTATCCATGACATGGTCAAAGGTTGGCCTGGGTTTGTTATCAAACCAGCACAAGGCAGTGGTGGCAAAGGCATTTTGGTGGTGACCTCTCACAAAGACGGCGTTTACACCAAACCGTCTGGTGCCACCATTAGTTCAAGTGATGTGGAGCGACACATTAGTAATGCGTTGGCAGGGTTATTTTCGCTGGGCGGTAAAAACGATGTTGCCGTTGTCGAAAACTTAATTAAGTTTGATGATTGCTTTGACGGTTTCAGTTATGAAGGCGTGCCTGATGTGCGCATTATCGTCTTTAAAGGTTACCCAGTTATGGCGATGATGCGTTGTTCTACTGCCGCCTCTGACGGTAAAGCCAACTTACACCAAGGCGCCGTTGGTGTGGGGTTAGATATCGCCACTGGACAAGCCGTGCGTGCCGTGCAATTTGACCAACCGATTACCCACCATCCAGATACCGGCAAAGCACTTTCGACGCTTAAAGTGCCGCATTGGGAGCGTTTGTTGATTTTGGCTTGCAGTGCTTGGGAAATGACTGGATTAGGTTATATGGGCACCGACATGGTCTTGGATAAAGACGAAGGGCCAATGGTCCTTGAACTCAACGCTCGCCCAGGGCTCGCGATTCAAATTGCCAATGGCGCAGGTTTACTGCCTCGTCTGCACCATATCGAAAGTATGGGCACCCAAGCCGAATACCCAAAACCCGCTGAACGTGTTGCCTACGCCGCCGCGCAATTTGGCGCCAAGAAGCAATTCTAGCTAGAGACATAATCAAAAGCCGCGAATTCTATCGCGGCTTTTTTGTGGGCGTTCATCACTGACCCCACGCCAGTATTGAGTCGAGCACAAAAAAACGCCCTTTAAGAAGGGCGTTTTTAACGATTAAGCTTGCTCCATTATCGCCTCTAGAGCATCTTGCTTCGGTGCTTGGCCAAACCCTTTGAGACCAACGACGTGAACGTGTTCATGGTCTTTAAACACTTTACGTACGAGTTTGTAGGTTGTGCCTTTTTCCGGGCTGATGTTTTCTGGCGCAGCAATTAATAATTGCATATCCAAACGGTCACACAGCTCAAACAAGGTAGAAATGGACTTGGCATCAAGACGCGCGGCTTCATCTAGGAACAACAAACGACACGGCACGATATCTTTACTGCGCAAACGGCGAGATTCTTCTTCCCAACTTTGAACAACCATTAACAGAATTGACTGACCAGTACCAATCGCTTCACCGGTCGAAAGCGCGCCAGATTCGGCTTGCAACCAACCGTCAGAACCTCGGTTCACTTCAACACTGAGCTCCAAGTAGTTACGGTAATCCAGTAACTCCTCGCCAAGCACCTGTGGTGAACGCTGCCCCATATCAATGTGTGGGTTAACGCGTTGGAACAGTTTGGCCATCGCTTCAGAGAACGTATAACGCATGCTTTCAAACAGGTCTTTGTGTTGTGACTGCTGATCGGCAAGCCCCGCAAGTAACGTCTCATGGCTTTCACGTACTTTGACATTCAAACGCACACCTTTGACTTGACCAAATCCAATATTCGACAGCCCTTGGTTAAGCATACGAATGCGGTTTTGTTCACGCTGAATGGTTTTCTTGATGATACTCGCCACTGACTCAGAACTGATTGCCAAACGGTTTTCACGTTGCGTCAATTCTTCCGTCAAGCGTGCCAGCTCCACTTCCATCTCTTCAATCGCTTCAACCGGATCATCGGTGTGGATGATATCTTGGCGAATACGTTCGCGCAGATGCTGATACACCGCAATGTAGAACAATACCTTGCGCTCCGGATGCGCCGTGTCTTCTGACAAGCGCAGTGCGTCACGTAAATCATCATTATCCGCGACAGCCAAACGCAGAGCACCTAGAGATTTATCCGACATCGAACGTAATTCACCCGCAGACAAATAAGCCAGCTCGCGCTTGTGCAGTCGGCGTTCAACATCATGCTCACGCGCTAAGCGCAACACCGAACACCAACCGGCTTTGGCCGCCACCACAAAAGTTCGCAGGTCTGCGTAATCCTTTTGGATTTTTTTCAGGCGTTTCGCCAAACTCTTCATTTCAAGCTCAGTCGCGGTGATGGTGCGTTCATACTCACTTTTACGTGAACGTGAGCTGTGTAAGCGCTCGTGAAGTTCATCACGGCGACGAATTGCACGCTCTTGTGCGCCTTCATCCGCTGTCACACCATACTCTTGGAGTTCTTGCTTGAACTCCTGCACGGTCTCAAGTTTCGCTTGATGCGAGCTCTTGAGTGATGCCAGAACTTGGTGGTATTGACTCAGCTGCGATTGATGTTGCTTGAGCGCTTCACGGCTCGACGTACGGCTACGCTCTGCTTCAACCAATTTGGCTTTCAATTGCTCACTAAGCTCGCTACTTTGGTTCAGTAAATCAACCGAGTCGGCGTAGCTAAAGTAATGACGACGTTCCACCAAATCAGACAACGCAAAGATTTGCGTTTTCAAATTCTGTAACGCTTGGTCAGCTTGCTGGTACTGGCTTTCTAAGGCATCAAACTGCTCTGGGTCTGTGTCTAAAGCAGACACTACCGGTTCTAACTGAGAGAGCGCTTTTTGGTGCTGATTTAAAAACGCTTTGTGTTCAGAAAGCTCGGATAATTTATGTTCCAGCTCGGCAAAGCGTTCACTTAACGTCTCGTCTTCAAGCAGCGACATATGAGGGGCAATTTTATCCAATTTGACCAACGCTTGTTTACTGCTGGTTAATTGACCACGTTGCTGCTGCTCTTGATTATCTAAGTCAGTTAACGCTCTGGCTAATTGATTTCGCTGGTCGCGGCGCTGCTGAATCGCTTGTTCTGGGTCCGCATCAAACGCAATATGGATGTGCTGCGCGACAAATTGGTTAAATGCTTGGTACAGGCGCTGCAGCTTTTGTGAATCAAAAGCGGCTTTCGCGTGCTGCTCAACCACCTCTTCCAATTGTTCACGCAGTAACTCTAAACGCTGCTCGCGAGCAGCGCGGCCAAACAATGGAATTTCCGGGAATCGAGAGTAACGAATTTGCCTATCATTAAGGCGCACGCATACCGCTCGTTCGAGCTCTTCGGCTTGCATTGCACTGTCATCAAAAGCATCGACATCACCTTCAATGATGTAAAGATCCTCTGGACAATCGTCTAAATCGACAAGCTTATCTTCGATATCCGTTAGATCAGATACCACAATCGCATGACGTGCAGGACCATACATCGCGCTGAAATAAGGCGCATCCTCTAATGTGATGTCGTCATAAATTTCGGATAGCAACACACCGCCCAGAGTATCGGCTAACCCTTTAAGGCGCGAGTCATTCGACCCACCGGGTGATGCAAGATGTTCAATCTCTTGCTCAAGTTGAGCTCGACGAGTCGCTAGCTGCTCTTTTTGCCCCGTTAGCTGACGCTCATTTTCCAGAACCACTTGCATGTGGCGCATCACAGACTGACTGTCTGCCAACGCTTCACCGCTTTGCTGTTTAAGGTTATCTAATGCATCGCTCGCGGCGATCCATTTAGGCGCCGCGGCTTGCAAACGCTCAATCTCTGCGCGGTGTTCTTGATCAAGACGACGTTTTTCACTGCGTTGTTCGCGCAACAGCTCATAATCTTGTTCAAGCGATTCGATGTGATGAGCGTGTCGTTCACGCTCTTGCTCGAGGCTCAGTTCATCATCAAGCGCAATCTGATGCTGCTGTTGATACTCATCACGCCACTGCTTCACCTGCTGTTGCTGCTGAATCTGACGTTCCAACTCACGATGTTGAGCACGCCATTGTGATTCATTTTGCACTAATTGCTCGGCACTACGAGCGCGTTGCAACGCTTGCTTACCCGCAGCAGACGCCTCAGCGCGACTCACGTCGCCAACAATGGAGCGAACTAAGCTCAGCGCCGTTTCAAATTGCTGCGCGGCGGCAGACGACATGTCCAATTTGTGTTTGAGTGCGAGAACTTCGTTGGTACGTTCATTTTGCTGATGTTTAAGCTGGTTCACCAAGTTCATGGCACTTTCAGCGGTTAAGCAGTTGTCGTCCAAGAGTAAGCGAGCCTGTTCTAATGCTTGTACCGCTTGTTGGTACTGTAATGCTCGGGTTTGCTGGACATCCAATGCTTGCTGATAATCCGCCAACTGACTTTTTAGACTATCGACTTCTTCTTCGGCTAACGTTGCCTGCTCTTCAGCCATCATGGTGCGTTCTTGTGCTTCCTCGACCACCATGGCTTGCTCTTCAAGACGTTCATTCAGCTCTTCCAAGTCTTCTTGGTAACGCTCAATTTTCTCCTGTTGACGCAGTGCATTTTGAACCAATTGCAGGTGGTCGGACGCCGATTGATAATCTTGTTCCAATCCTTCTTCTTGCTCGACCAACATCGCGAGTGCGTCTTGCGCTTGGTTGAGCAGTTGGTTGTTTTCAATCAACGTTTCGCGTGACTGGAACAGTTCACCGCGCAGTGATAACGTCTGTTCAAGTTTATTACGGCGATCGTTCGCGTGACGCATGTAGTCAGCGGCTACGTAATTGGTGGACTCCGTGATCAAATGTTTAAACAAGTCGCGATCAGATTGGGTCGTTTTGATGGCTTCAAGCGTCATGCGATTCTCACGCAGCGCCGATTCCATATCTTGGAATGCTTTTTTCACCCCACCATTTTGTGGCAGTAAGTAGTCTCGCAATGAGCGCGTAATCGCACTAGAAATACCGCCATACAATGACGCTTCGATTAAGCGATAGAACTTAGAGCGATCGCTACTGTTGCGTAGTTTTCTCGGAAGCACACCAAAATCAAACATTTGAGTATGGTAGTCGACCACAGAGTTGAACGCTTTAAAGCTCGCGCCTTCGTAAGTGAGAGCGACGTCTTTCACTTCGTTAATTTGACGCACACGCGCTTGAGTATCAGACACCGACTCAATAAGTACATCGGTTGGTTTGACATGGCTTGGCAAGCCTTGAATTACGAATGGTTTGATGTCGACTTTTTTATCTCGTCCAGCGACTTGCTGTAGCTTAACCGCAAACAATAAACGCTGATGACGCGAGTTAACCACATCAAGCGCAGCGTAACAGGCGCCAGGCTGTAGTTTACCGTACAGGCCTTTATCGCGAGACGATTGGCTACTCCCTGCTTCCGTGGTATTACGAAAGTGCAGTAAGCTTTGATCAGGAATCAATGCCGTAATAAACGACGCCATGGTTGTGGATTTACCCGCCCCGTTACCGCCCGATAATGTGGTCACCAGATCATCAATATCGAAAGTACGCGCAAAAAAGCCGTTCCAGTTGACCATGGTCAGCGATTGATATTTACCTCGTTCAATCATGCGTCACTTTCCTTTTGTTCTTCGTCTTGCAGCTCATCTTGTTGAGCTTGTTCGCTGTCTGCGAGTAGGTTACCTTGATTTGGCTCTGCGTCATGTACGACCGCTTCACCATCTCGAATCAGGCGCAGTTGCGCGTCGCGCATATCATCACCAACTCGAACATCGGCGCCAAATCGAAATACCGCTTCGCTAATACAAAATTTTCCCGTTTCCCCCACATTGATGACCATGCCTAAACGGCGTAAGCGACGTAGTGAAGTACGAACTTTTTCAAATAGTTTTTCTTTATCAAGATCCGACCCTGTGGCACGGTGCGTCACCAGACGCATGAGCTTTTTCTCATCGGTTAGCGCCAGCAGCTCGTCATACAACTCTTGATTGGTAAAGATCCCCTCATGAGCGAGGCGTTCAGGGCTGAGGTAAAGGAAACATAATACCTTCCCAACCAACATATCGAGCTCTGACAAAACGCTGCGGTTGATGAGCGATGTAGAACGCGGACGCAAATAGAAAAAACCTTCTGCAGCCTTGACTAGCTCGGTGTTATAACGTTGATAAAACGCAGCAAGCTCTGGTTCAAAATCGCAAAGCAGTGCGTGATTATCTAAATCCTCACTGGAGATATGACGCCCAGCGCGTAACAAGCTGTCAAGCGCTGGGAACAGTGGGTTAGAAATCGCTTTTGCCAGTTTTTCTGGCATATATTCATTAATATCTGTTGATGACATTTGCTTGTACCTTTGCACCAAAATCGTTGATCGCTGTCCAGTCTGGTTGAATTGCTTGGTAATCGGATTCCGAATACCCTAAGCGTACCGCCTGGTCGACAATAATTCTGGCGAGATCAAAGTGATGAGTTTGAGGGTGCTCGGCCAGGTAATCACGAAGAACCGACCCCAAATCAATGGGTGTTTTGTCCTGCTTGTGTACCGCGAGCATGTCACCAATTCGCTCAGAGAGCTCATCATTGACTTGTTGAAATTCTTCATATTCGACTTCGAGTGGCACGTGTCCCGTCACTTCGTCATTACGAAGGACTAACGCTTCATCTCGAAGGTCCATCAATCGCTCAGCGTCGGCAAACGTCAGCAGCCATGGAGCATCAAAATACTCTTTGAGTGACTGGCGCAGACGTGTACTAAACGCACGATTTTTATCCATATCAATCGCAGTTCGAATAAATTTATGCACGTGGCGATCATAGCCAATCCATAAATCAATCGCTTGTTGGCCCCAACTGGTAATGCGGTCGAGCTTCATTTGCAAGCCAAACAAGGTCTCATCGATGATGTCGAGTTCGGGGTCCCCATGCACACGTTCTTGAATATCCAAAATCTGGGTTTGAAGCTCATCCCCTGCCGCTTGCAAGGTGTCTTGCAGTTCTTTTAACGTCGAGGAGGTTTCGGACAACAACTGTTCACAGTTATGAATCGCTTCGCGCCAGTCTTTGTTAAGCAGTTCGGCGATTTGCTCTTTCACTGTTTGCTGTTGCTCATCCATAACGCGTTGGTTGAGGTCAATTTGGTCGAAAATCTCGCCAACGGAATACCGTAACACGCCGTAAACGTTTTTCTTCCAATGGCCAGCCGTTCCCCCCTGCTGAGCAGCTTCAACGGCTTTCGCCATTTCACC
This sequence comes from Vibrio olivae, assembly GCF_042428525.1. Classification (NCBI taxonomy): domain Bacteria; kingdom Pseudomonadati; phylum Pseudomonadota; class Gammaproteobacteria; order Vibrionales; family Vibrionaceae; genus Vibrio; species Vibrio olivae. The sequence continues at coordinate 444,884 of NZ_JBHMEP010000001.1, read as the reverse complement.
CGCCAGCATCGAGAGCTGGATTGAGAGTTTGAGTTTAGAAAATTCACGGTGGCGCACATAGTAGTCGGTAATACCGACGGCCAGTGGTGAGAGACGATAAATACTGGCTCCGTCGTTAATTTCACTGGTAAAGCGGCTAATCAGACGCTGTTTTACCAATTCATTAATCGCATTGTTCGCTCGAAATGCCGAAGGCTCACCCGTATCTTCAAAGAGTCGCGTAACGATAGTGAACGCATCGTGCAATTCCCCTTCGCCTAACTCTTCGTCGTATCGCTCGTTGCTTAACACCGCAAGAGAGATCAAAAATGCTAACCGTTCGTTGGTAAGATTTAATGAGAAATCGTGTTGCTTGACCCAGCCCACCAACTCGTCAATTGGCTGGCTAGCAGCGTCCTGAGTTATCTCACTCATTATTATTCCTGTTGTTCTTTTTTCTTAGCCCATACATGAATGTATCGACCTAATGAGAGGTACGGCTCTTGTCGACAGTATTTCTTTTCAAGAGCTAATACATCGTCAAACTGGTATTCGCCCATATTGGGCCCATTACCAATATAATCATTAAAGCAACGAATACCCGACTTACCTTGAATATCAAAGCCGGCGTTCGAGATCCATTGATAAACATCTTCCGGGTATAACCCATGCGATGGTTGTAGCTTGAACCGCTTACGGTGTGGCATGCCTTCTAATATGTGGGGCAAATTGCCACAAGAGACATTTTTGTACACCAGACCATGCTGGTTATAAAACATCACAGACGCAATCCCACCAGGCTTTAGCTGCTTTAGCGCTACTTCTAACGCCGATTTCGGATCCGCCAACCATTCCATCACCGCATGAAACATCACGATATCCACCTTTTCGTTCAGGTGCTTATCAATCATTTGAATGGGAGAATGAACAAAGCGATACTGCTTAAGCAAAGCCTGCTTTTCGATTTCCTGCTTAGCAAGTTCAAGCATTTCAGAAGATAGATCACATAACGTGACATGATGTCCGAGCCGCGCAATCTTTTGCGACATCTGTGCCAAACCGCCCCCGGCATCTAACACATGCAGCGGTTTATCCTTACCACCAAACTCTGCTAGAATCTGCTCAAGATCTTGCCAAACAATCACTTGGCGGATTTTTCCTTTATCGGAGCCGTAAATGTTTTTTGCAAATTTGTGGGCAATGTCGTCGAAATTACGGTCTTCTATCACTGGGCTTGCGTTATCATGAATTAATGTGTCGCTATTCTGTCACAAGATCCGCAGGAATAAAGAGGCATTGTCTTTTTTTATAATCAACTGATGTTTTTTCGGGCTATTTAAGTATGTTTGAGCTGAAAAAGGTTGTATCAGCGCTGCTGATGCCGCTCCCAGCAATGTTAATCATTGGCTTTATTGGCCTGATGCTGATTATGTTCACCACACGTCAGAAGTCGGGCTGTTTGATTGTACTATTTTCGTTTATAGGTATCTTTTTAATTGCGTTCCAACCCGTTTCTTCACGTCTTTTAATGCCGATGGAGCGCCAACATTCTGCGTTTTTCCCGGTGGATGATGCCATCGATTATGTGATGGTACTGGGCAGCAGCCACGTGGTCGATGATGATATTCCGCCAACCTCTCAACTGAGTAGGACGGGATTGATGCGCTTAACCGAGGGAATTCGGGTATTGCGAATGTACCCAGGGGCGAAGCTGATTTTATCGGGATATTCTGGTGGGTCAGAAGTCAGTAATGCTCGTATGATGGCCAAAGTTGCCTTAGCGCTTGGGGTATCAAAATCCGATATTATCTTGTTAGAAACCGCTAAGGATACTTGGGAAGAAGCGCGCCAAGCGGCTGCATTTGTGCGTAATAAGAACTTGGTCTTAGTCACCTCAGCCAGCCATATGCAGCGAGCTCTCAATGAGTTTCATGCCGCTGGTTTAGAACCCTACCCAGCGCCAACCAACTATCTGGCTCAAAAGGAAATCTCTCAAGTTTGGGAACGCTACACACCTCGAGGTAAGTATATTGAACAAACTGAAATTTTTTGGCATGAGCTCTTAGGTAAAATTTGGCAAACCCTGAGAGATTGGGCTTCAGACTATGAAGAGACCGCCATCGAGGCGCAGCACACCAACGCTTAAATGGCCGTAGTGCTCGCCTTGTATCCAGCCGAAGTTATTGCTTCGGCTTTTTTATCGATAATTTCAACCTTCAGCAAACCGTGATTCTCAATTTTCGCAATCAGTGATGTAGCTGCCAGTCTAAATTTTAGGTTATGGAAATGTATCTCAAAATCGGCGCGAACCATGCTGAAGATTGATAAAAACCGCCTATATTAACCCTGTGGTTCGTTACCTTAGAAAAATGTCAGAAAGATGAATTAGTCACGGTTTTTGTTTGCCTCAAGCAACAATGCAGTCTAGAATCTACGCCGAAAATGACTATAACTAGAAGCTTGACAGTGACGAACCGCTTAATTTAAGAGCGGTTTTTTGTATTTATAATCCGTATAAATTCCATGTCATTCAGCTTACTTATTTTACCCAACATCTAGCAGTACTTTCGAGTGGACAAACCCTATGGCTACCATTAAAGATGTCGCCCGTTTAGCCGGCGTGTCAACAACAACTGTATCTCATGTCATTAATAAAACTCGTTTTGTTGCGGAAGCAACACAAGAGAAGGTAATGGAAGCAGTCAAGGAGCTTAATTATGCTCCGAGTGCCGTTGCACGCAGCTTGAAATGCAATACGACCCGCTCGATTGGTATGCTAGTTACCCAGTCGACTAACTTATTCTTTTCTGAAGTGATCGACGGTGTAGAAAGTTACTGTTATCGCCAAGGTTATACATTGATTTTGTGTAATACCGGCGGTATCTACGAAAAGCAACGCGATTACATTCGTATGCTGGCAGAAAAGCGTGTAGACGGCATTTTAGTGATGTGTTCTGACCTGACTCAAGAGCTATCAGAAATGCTTGAACGTCACTCCGATATTCCAAAAGTTATCATGGACTGGGGTCCTGAGAGTTCTCAGGCTGATAAGATCATTGATAATTCAGAAGAAGGAGGCTACCTCGCCACCAAATATCTGATTGACCATGGTCATCGTGACATTGCTTGCTTGAGTGGCCACTTTGAAAAAGCGGCTTGCCAAGAACGCATTCAAGGCTTTAAACGCGCAATGAGCGAAGCCAATCTCCCCGTCAACGAGGATTGGATCCTTGAAGGTAACTTCGAATGTGATACCGCCGTCCTCGCTGCAGACAAAATTGCCTCTTGGGATCATAAACCAACCGCGGTTTTCTGCTTCAACGATACGATGGCATTAGGGCTTATGAGCCGATTGCAGCAAAATGGGATCCGTATTCCAGAAGATATGTCCGTGATTGGATATGACAATATTGAACTAGCTGAATACTTTTCACCTCCTCTGACTACCATCCACCAGCCCAAGCGCCGCGTGGGTAAGAACGCTTTTGAGATCCTGTTAGAGCGCATCAAAGATAAAGAGCATGACAAGCGAATTTTTGAAATGCACCCTGAAATTGTTGAACGCCATACAGTAAAAACTCTAAACAAATAAACAACATAGCGTACGTCTGTGATGAATGGCTTATTTTCTGGATCAATCGCATACTTTGAAATCATTACCTGAACCAAGATCACATTTTTGAATATAAATCGTGATCGGTCCCGCACAACCTGTTTTATGCTGTTTCTTGATGTAACAACGTAACCAAGCCACGCACAGGGCAAACCATTCGAAAGGATGGGACGCAAAGCTTCCGGCCTTACCCATAAGTGACAGTTATGAAAGGTAGCGGGGTTGCCGATGGCAAATATGCAAATTAACAACATACTGACAATAGTTTGCATAGTTTTGCTAATCTCTCGGACCTGAACTGGTGGCATCAAACCGAGAAAATAAGCATGGACAAACCAGTACTTAAAGATTCAATGCGTCTATTCGAGCAGCTAGGCAGAGTAAAATCTCGTTCAATGTTTGGCGGATTTGGGATTTTTGTTGACGACACAATGTTCGCACTTGTGGTCGGAGATAAACTCCATATTCGCGCGAATGAGAAGTCGACAGGAGAGTTTAAAGACTTAGGTTATGAACCTTATGTCTACAAAAAACGCGGTTTCCCCGTCGTCACTAAGTACTATGCAATGCCAATGGACTGGCCAAGTAACACCGATTACATTCTGACTTTAGCAAAAGATGCACTATCGATTGCTAAGAAAGAAAAACAAACCCAGCAACAAGCGAAACCTGACCGCTTGAAAGATCTTCCCAATCTTAGGCTTGCAACAGAAAGAATGCTTAAAAAAGCCGGTATCTCTTCCGTGGAACAACTGGAAAAGACTGGTGCACTAGAAGCATACCGTGCAATCCAAGATACGCACGCTTCAGACGTGAGCTTAGAACTACTTTGGGCTTTAGAAGGTGCGATTAAGGGAACTCACTGGTCGGTGATTCCGCAAGACCGTCGCACCGAGTTGATGGCTGGATTGAACGGCTAAGTTAAGTGATACATCAGAGCCAGTGTAGCAATACACTGGCTTTTTTTATGCCTCAATGAAATTTTCTGCCTTTTGTCCGGTTCTTATTGATATTGACTTATTATGAACATTAGCTGGTCATTAAGTTCACGACTGACAGTCAATGGTCACTCGGTGTTATCAAACAAAAGGACACAAGATGTATAAGAAGATTCTGCTAGCCGCGCTATTACTGCTCATCATCGTGCTGATCGTAAGTCAAACTCGCACCTTCATTACCCTCGAATCCGCCAAACATTACCAACAGCAATTGGCGCTGTTCATCGAGCAAAATTTTGTGATTGCCGCCAGCATCTACTTTGTGGCGTATGTCCTTATCACAGCCCTGTCTATTCCGGGGGCAACCATCATTACCCTACTTGGCGCTGCATTGTTTGGTTTTTGGTTCAGCCTGTTGCTCGTTTCTTTTGCCAGTACACTTGGCGCAACCTGCGCTTTTTTACTCAGTCGTTATTTTTTCCAAAATTGGGTACAAACTCGGTTTGGCGATAAACTCGAGGTTATTAATCAAGGCATAAAAAAAGATGGTGCATACTATCTGTTTTCTCTGCGCCTCATTCCGATTTTTCCATTCTTTGTCATCAACCTGGTCATGGGACTCACCCCAATTGCGGTTCGTCAGTTCTATTTCGTTAGCCAAATCGGTATGTTGCCAGGGACGACCGTGTATCTAAATGCCGGCACGCAACTCGCTCAAATTGATTCCCTTTCCGGTATTGTGTCACCAGCGGTTCTACTTTCGTTCGCTCTACTTGGTATTTTCCCTATACTTATCAAATGGGTAGTACGGCGTTGGAAACTCACGCCTTCACAATAATTATTCAGTTAAGGGAAGATGGTGAAAATCTATATTGGAGAGAGTCCGGTTGATGCGCATATCGTTTGCGGATTACTCAATACCGACCACATTGACTGTGAAGTCCGTGGCGACGCCCTGTTTTCAATCCAAGGTGAAGTACCATTTGACGATTCGACTGCGCCTTACATTTGGCTCAACGAGCCGAGCCAATACGTAAAAGCAAAACGCATCATTAAAGAATTTGTGACACATAAAACTAGGCATAAAGCGGACTGGCACTGCATACAGTGTGGGGAGCTAAACGAAGGTAATTTTGTAATTTGCTGGCAATGCGGTGAACCCTACACGCCTAACTCAGTGACGTGATGCTGACTTGCTCTTGAATAAAACGAATGGAGTGTTGATTAAACTCATCTGCTTTTTCGATATTGCACACATGCCCACAATCTTCCAATTCTAGCAATCGGCTGTGTTTATGCGCAGCCACCATTTCTTTAACGGGTTGAATAAACATGTAATCCAGCTCACCCATCACGTATAAGGTGGGAATCGCCAGTTCTTTATCTTTGAAGTAACGCATCAAAGGGTTTACCTCCGAGGTTAAGATATACCAACGTTTAAACTCCTTTTGGCATAACTTCTTCGCCTCACCGATAAACAGTAGTCGTGATTGTCTTTGATTACGCTGCGGCATCACGATATACGCAAATAATCGATATAACCACATGTAAGGGATAATATGCTTAAACACCCCACCAAGGGTAACAAGTATCTGAGAACGGGCGTTAAAGCGCGTTACAGCGCCGCCAAGAACCATTGACTGGACACGATGCGCTGCAATTTCTGCCAGTGTGCGTACGATTATTGTACCCAGTGACATCCCGACAAAATGAGCCTGAGGAATATTGAGATGATCCATCACATGCAGGATATCTCGTGACACATCTCGAAACGTGTAGCGCTGAGTAATAATATCTTGTAACAATCGGTTCGACTTGCCATGACCTCGAAGATCAATCAACAGCAAATTAAAATGGGCTTTGTAGGCACGAATCTGTTTGCACCAGATAGAAGAGCTGCCGCCTGCCCCGTGGACAAAGACAACCCATTCACGACTGCTGTGGTGGCGATGTATCTTATGAAACAATAAGTTGTCTTGCATATTCACGTCATTGACCGCAGTGATTAAACTCGAGGCTGCTCAGACTACCACAGACCTTCACAACTTGGAGTGGCATAAGATCAAGAATTGCTCGTTCTTATGACCAAACGCTGAACTTTTAATCTGTGGAGAATCAGCGCCCATAGTACTTGCACTAGCGATACAAGCTTTCCTTGGCTAGCGCAGAGTGATAAAGCTCGAGATAATGCTGCGCAGCATTATGCCAACTGAAATCCTTATTCATCGCCCTTTGCTGCACTTCCAGTATCCATTGCGGATTTTGCTCATACAATAACAACGAACGCAGCATGGTAATCAACAATTTGTCTGGCTCTGGCTCATCAAACACAAAGCCAGTGGCGTTGGCAGAATCGAGTAACATATCATTCACGGTGTCTTTTAACCCTCCGACGCTACGAACGATAGGTAAAGTGCCATAGGCCATACTGTAGATTTGATTTAAACCACAGGGTTCAAATTCAGATGGCATCAAGAAGAAATCAGCCCCAGCCTCTACCCAGTGAGCAAGTTCATTGTCATACGCCTCGATAAACTTAAATTTATCAGGGAACTGATCGGAAATCGCCCGCAGTTGTGTGGCCATGGCCAGTTCACCCGTTCCTACAATCACAACCTGTACATCGTGTTGAAGGAAGTCACTCAAAATAGGTGTAAGGTATTGGATCCCTTTTTGATGTGTTAAGCGACAAACCATGCCATACATCGCGTGAGGCTCAGTTGGAAGCTCTAGACGCTCTTGTAATGCCCGCTTACAGTCGCTCTTACCCTGAGCGAGACTTTGTGCTTCATCAGTATAGTTAGTAGGAATCAGTGTGTCGTTTTTAGGGTTCCACATTTGATAGTCACAGCCATTTAAGATACCCACTAAATCTGCGCTACGTTGCTGGAACTCACGCCCCATGCCATGGCTGCCAAGCTCGGTGGTGAGCTCTTTGGCGTAGGTTGGACTGACTGCGACAATTTTATCTGCCGTCATAACGCCAGCTTTCAGCATGGTGACGTGTGACGCGCTCACCGCCGCTTCCGGTACATGCTTGGTATGGAACTCTGGCAGACAGCGCAATTCGTCGTAACTAAATACGCCTTTAAATACCGCATTATGGATTGAAAGCACACTATGAATGCCTTGAAAATACGGGTTTTCTCGATAGCGTTGTCTTAATAGGTAAGGAACGAGCCCTGTATGCCAGTCATTGGCGTGAATCAAATGGGGCTTAAAATCGAGCTTGGGTAACATATCAAGGCTGGCTGCACTGAAAAACGCAAAGCGCTCTCCGTTATCAATGTATGCTTGGTTATGTTCAGCGTACATTTGCGGGCGATCAAAATAGCGTTCACATTCAATCGCGTAAACCACCACCTCTCCCAAAGCCAATTGCCGAACTTGATATGGCGTATGTGGCCAGAAGTCCAGTTCACTTTTGAGTACCACTGGCGCCTCATATAGGCCTTGGATATTGCTATAACCCGGAATGCTAAGTCGCACATCCTGCCCCAGAGACACAAGGCTTTCAGGCAGAGCCCTAGCGACATCCGCTAGGCCTCCACTCTTAATTAATCCATCAGCTTCTGATGCAACAAACAGCACCGCTAACTTGTCAGTACCCAATTTTTGCTCCTTTTGGAATGACGACAATCCCGCCATCCGAGACATGAAATTGTTGCTTGTCTTGCTCAAGATCAACACCAATTTCGGTTCCCGGGGCAATTTCAACGTCCTTATCAACAATAACGCGGCGCAGAGTACAACCTTCACCCACTTTTACGCTGCCGAGAAAGATACTTTCGCTTATGTCGCATTGTGAAGCAACATTAGTGCGAAAACCTAACACTGATTTTTTGATTTGCGATCCACGGACCCAACTACCGTTGCACACTAAGCTATCTACAATTTCAACGTTTTGGTTATCTGAGTTGATGTAGGTTGCTGGCGGTAATGCAGGTTGGTAGGTGTGCAAGGGCCACGCGCGGTTATACAGTGAGAACGGTGGGTTTTCTTTGAGTAAATCCATATGAGCTTGCCAATAGGCATCAATTGTTCCCACATCACGCCAATACGTTTCCTCCTTTTCACCCGGAATAACGTTGGTACTAAAATCATAGACATAGACCTCACCTCGTGGGAACATTTTTGGAATAATATCGTTACCAAAATCGTGGCTAGACTCTGGGTCCTCAGCATCTTGGTTAAGTTCGTCATACAAAGCTTGCGCTTTAAAAATATAATTCCCCATTGAGACCAAGGCAGTTCCAGGTAGCCCTGGAATTGATTTAGGCTGTTGCGGCTTCTCTTCAAAGCCAACCATCATTCCCTGCTCATCAATCTCAATCACACCAAATTGACTGGCTTCCTCCACCGGCATTCTGATCGCAGAGACGGTAAGCTTGGCTTGCTTTTGACGATGAAAATCCATCATCTGACGAATATCCATTTTGTAAATATGGTCAGACCCAAAGATACAAATATCCTGAGCACCAGACAGCTCCATAAAGCGTAAATTTTGATATATCGCGTCTGCGGTGCCTTCATACCAACGCTTCCCGGTACGCATTTGCGCTGGAATGGGTTCAATGAAGAAACGGCTGGTGACCCCGCTAATCATCCAACCTTTGCTGAGATGGCTATTGAGCGATTGAGATTTAAATTGGGTCAATACGTACAAACGCATAAAGTCCGCATTAACAAAATTGTTGAGGGCAAAATCTACCAGGCGGTAGCTGCCGCCAAACGGAACCGAGGGTTTACTTCTTGATTCAGTCAATGGTCTCAACCGAGAACCCTCGCCGCCCGCTAATATCATACCTAGTACTGCAGTCATGTTGCCTCCGTTTCACTGTTATTGTGTGGATGTGGCATTGCAATTGGCAAGAGACGGAGGTATCAGCCAAACAGCACCAACACCTGAGTTACGGGGGATGTAACCCACCAATCCACTCACTATGCAATCCTGCACTCATTATCAGTGGGCAAAACAAAACTTTACAAACGCCATTCGGTAACTTAACCACAATGCGTAAAACTGAGACACAAAAGTTGTCAGGATACATAACCTCACAAGGACATTTCGTGAGTGAGTGCATTTGTGATACAGGTAAGACAGTTAACGATGCTGCGCCAAATCGTCGCGAAAAAACTACCCTCGGTAACGCTCTGATGTTGAAGTGTGAATAATATACACCTTATCTTGTGGCTTAGACTTCGCCATATAAAGTGCACTATCCGCTTTTGCTAACGCATCTTGAAGAGACATCGCCGGATCAACCACCAATCCTCCGAGCGCAAATAAAATCTCCACGCCATTTGGATCATCAGCGATTTCGGTCTTAAACCGCTCGGTTAGCGCTTCTAGTGCTTGTGCCTGATGAGAGCGAATAAGCACAACAAACTCGCCATCAGCCCAGCGGCATGCACAATCGTATTCACGAACCACTTTTTGTAGCAAAGCAGACGCATATTGTAATTTCTTATCTCGCTCCAAGTGAGCGGTGATATCGACAATATCCGACTCTTCCATCCCTTCAATTGAGATCCAGACTAAGCCAAAAGCGCTCCCTTCGCGTTTCGTTCTCGCCAATTCAGAGTTTATTTCCCTTTCCATGCCTGAACGATTGAGTAGCCCGGTCAGTGGGTCAATCATAGCAAGTTGGTCAAGGGTTTCCGTTCGCTCTCTAACCAACGAATCTAAAGAGTGACGTGAACGAAACAGTTCTCGATCGAGCTCTTCCAAGTTGTGAGTGATGTCTTTAAAGAAGTCTTTACCGCGACTGCGTTTCCCTTCAGGCATCATACGTTTGAGATGGCGATGGACAGCAATGAGCGGGTCGAACACTTTACGATTAACAAAAGTAAACATCAGCAAGGTGAACACCATAAACATCACCAAACTAATTTCAGCAAAGGACTCGAGATAATTACTATCCAACACTTCATCAATATCAACGAATTTTACTTGATACCAACCTAAGCCTTGAATGAATTTTATCGAGGCGAACATGCCATTAGGCTCAAGAGAAACAACTAACGTGTCTGACTCCTTACCTTGCGACTGAAGTTCCATAAGATCTTTAATCACCTTATAGCTGGCATCACTATTCACCACTTGGTGTAACGTTTTTTTATGCCTGAGCTTATCAAGGTCGTGGACAAAATTGCCGCTTAAAAAGCTATGATCCAGCTCAATTTCGCCCTTTTGGTTGACGTATACGGTGTTAATGCCGTCAACTTTCTCGCCCAGTAGTTTGGGGACTAGTGTCCCAAGTTCAAATCCCGTACCTGTTAACCCTAAAAACTTGCCATTTTGGATAATAGGCACCGTCATCCACAACTTGACGAGACCTAATGCTTCATCGTAATCAACCGTTGCATCGGGTCTTATGATATGTCTACGAGTGTAACGAAAATACCATTCCTCATCCGCTTTGTTAGGATTGAAATGATAACGAAATGGGGATTGAGTTTTTGGATCAGCACCGTCAATCACGTAATAGGAAAGATTTTTATCCAATGCGATAAAAAGGTTGTCTTCGGAAAATAAATGGCTTTGATTTTCTAGCCAATCTAAAGCTTGCTGCTTTCGTTGTTTATCACTGGGTGCCCTAGCCCACTGAACCACTCTCTGGTCATTTGCCAAGACTTTGGCCATATCGACTTGATGATTTAACTCGGTCAAAATATTTTGTGAGTCATGCTTGGCGGTCACTTCACTGTATTTCCAAAGCAGTTCATGCACAATATCATCAACCAGGTGCCTCACCGTCAGATACATGCCAAGACTAAACAGCGCACATAATGTGACAGTTACACCAAGTAACTTGGTTCTTATTGTCATAGATCCTTCTATCTATACAACAAAATCAACGACTAACGAAAAGCGAAGATTTTAAACGCGGGACGAATAGAAACGATAAAATATCATCATTTCCTTCTAGAATTTACAAATTAAATCATTGTCCAACAAATAAGAACCTAGTTGCAATAGTGATAAACAAAAAAAGCGGCCCTTGGGCCGCTTTGCTATGTTTTAAGAAAAAATCCTTATGATTTCTTACGCTTATCAGTAACGTCCCACTTGCCATCATTGTACAGCGCAGTCCACCCTGAAGGCTTGCCATCTATCTCAGAGCGCACGTAGTTCTCTTTGGACTTACGGCTAAAGCGAACGACGGTTGGACGTCCATCTGGATCATGTGTTGGCGCTTCTGTCAGATAATGGAACTTCGGTGAGATTCGGTCTTTAAAACGAACCAGTTCCTCAACCAAAGGCGCACGCGTCTCTCGTGATTTAGGGAATGTGCTCGCCGCTAGGAATAGACCAGAAGCACCATCACGCAGTACGAAGTACGCATCAGAATTTTCACACGGTAATTCTGGCAAATGTACTGGGTCCTCTTTTGGTGGAGCGACCTCGCCATTTTTCAAAATCTTACGAGTGTTCTTACAGTCATCATTGGTACAGTCCATATACTTACCAAAACGACCGTTTTTCAACACCATATCCGAACCACATTTATCGCACTCGACAACCGGACCATCATAGCCTTTGAGTTTAAACTCACCGTGCTCTACCACATAACCATCACAATTAGGGTTATTACCACACACATGAAGTTTACGCGTATCATCAATGAGGTACGCATCCATAGCGGTTTCACAAATTGGACAACGCTTCTTGGCACGCAACGCAGCCGTTTCAACATCTTCCTCGAGAACATTAATCACCCCATCCTCATCGCCGAGGTTGATGGTGGTCTTACAGCGTTCTTTTGGCGGCAGTGCATAACCAGAACACCCTAAGAAAACGCCCGTTGATGCGGTGCGAATGCCCATAGGTCGGCTACAAGTCGGACACTCAATATCCGTCATGACGATATGGTTTGGCTTCATACCACCGTGTTCTTCATCTTGTTCAGCTTTGCTGAGATCAGATGAGAAATCGGTGAAAAAGTTATCAAGAACCGACTTCCAATTGGCTTCACCCTCAGCAATTTGGTCAAGTTTCTCTTCCATACGTGCGGTGAAATCATAGTTCATCAAGTCATCAAAACTATCTCCGAGGCGATCGGTAACGATTTCACCCATTTTTTCCGCATAGAATCGACGCTGCTCGACCTTCACATAACCGCGATCTTGAATCGTAGAAATGATTGAGGCGTAAGTCGAAGGGCGGCCAATACCACGTTTTTCAAGTTCTTTGACCAATGCGGCTTCTGTATAGCGAGCGGGCGGCTTGGTAAAGTGCTGTTTCGGCTCCAACTCTTTCAGGGTCACCGTGTCGCCCACTTGAACAGGCGGTAAGATTTGGTCTTCATTTTTACCTAATGGACGCTGAACGCGAGTCCAACCATCAAATTTCAAAATGCGACCTTTGGCTTTTAGCGTGTATTCCGCAGCCTTAACACTGACCGTTGTTGAATCGTACTTTGCCGGCGTCATTTGGCACGCAACAAACTGATTCCAAATCAAGTCATACAGCTTGAGGGCATCATTATCCACACCTTGGAGGTCCGCGGACTTCACACCCACATCAGAAGGACGAATTGCTTCGTGCGCTTCTTGTGCCCCCTCTTTGCTGCCATAAACATTAGGTTTAGCGGGTAAGTAGGCATCACCAAACTCAGAACCGATATAACCACGTACCGCATCCACTGCTTCAGTACTCAAGTTTGTTGAGTCAGTTCGCATATAGGTGATGTAGCCCGCTTCATACAAACGCTGAGCAAGCATCATGGTTTTCTTGACGCCGTAGCCTAAACGCGTACTCGCTGCTTGCTGTAAGGTAGAGGTAATAAATGGCGCCGAAGGTTTACTTGACGTTGGCCTATCTTCACGCTTACAAACTTCATATTGCGCTTTCTCGAGGACGGCAACGGCAGCTTTGGCTTCCGCTTCATTACCTGGTTTAAATGCAGTGTCATTTTTCTGCGCAACCAGTAAACGAAAATCGCTGTTGTCTTTGGTTTTGGTATTCGCATGAATGTCCCAAAACTCCTCTGGAATGAATGCTTTGATTTCACGCTCACGCTCAACCAACAATTTCACTGCCACAGATTGAACGCGACCTGCGGACAAACCACGGGCAACCTTCTTCCAAAGTAATGGCGAGACCATAAAGCCGACCACACGGTCCATAAAGCGTCGCGCTTGCTGCGCATTAACGCCATCCATGCTTAACTCACCAGGTTTCTGGAACGCTTGCTGGATTGCGTTTTTGGTAATTTCGTTAAACACAACACGTTTATATCGCTCTTCATCACCACCGATGATCTCACGTAGGTGCCAAGCGATAGCTTCTCCTTCGCGGTCCAAATCGGTTGCGAGATAAACGCTATCAGCGTCCTCTGCCAGCTTTTGCAGCTCGGCAACCACTTTCTCTTTTCCTGGTAGAATTTGGTAGTTCGCTTCCCAGCCGTGATAAGGATCAACCCCCATCTTTTTGATCAGCGATTTACGGTCTTTCTCTTGCTTAATGCGCGCTTTTTCTTCTGCGCTCAGACCTTTTGTTGATACAGCGGCAGCTTTTTTGCCTGAACTTTGGCCGGCAGTCGGTAGATCACGTACGTGACCGACACTCGACTTCACAATGAAGTCTTTGCCTAAATATTTATTTATGGTTTTTGCCTTAGCTGGCGACTCCACAATAACGAGTGATTTACCCATAATTGACTCAAATGCCCTTAATCACTGTTGCGAACTTAATCGCACAACGTACTAAAATTAACTTCTTTTTTTACTATTGAGCGAGAAGACTAGAAGATCAATACCTTTTTTTAAAATGCGTATTGACTGCTCGACAATTGGACGACCTTAGCTGAAGAATATGATTTTATTGAGACTCTTCAGCTCATCATCTCATGTTACGGGCGCTAGAATCCGGCACAGTCTAAACTTGTCAGCGTGAAAACCAAACCCCAAGAGGGTGGATTCTGTCATCGATCACAAAAGAAAAATGCCGATTGAACTGCCCTAAGTCAATTGAAATGACCGCTTAAGCGCTTACAATCGCTACCAAGATAACTGATCAGGTATAGGCCATGAGCGAAAAAAAAACCATTTCTGAATTTGACTTACTGTTGATTGCCAATCAATTGATTCAAGATCATGATGACTATCTCGAAGGCATGCATGCCAATAAAGTAGAAGAAAAAGACGATGTTCTAATCTTTAAAGGTGAATACTTTCTCGATACAAACGGCTTACCTACAGAAAAAACGACCGCCGTGTTTAATATGTTTAAATATCTCGCCCATCACCTATCCAAAGAGTTTACGCTCCAAAACTAGTCAGGGCCCAAACAAAAAGCTTGTCATTTCGACAAGCTTTTTCGGTATTAGACGCTCAATGATGCCAGTTTATCAAAGTAGTCCGGAAATGTTTTTGACGTACATTTCGGGTCATTGATAGTAACAGGTGTATCGCTCAATGCCACCAGCGAAAAGCACATCGCCATGCGGTGGTCATCATAAGTGTCAATCGCCGCGTGCGTGAGTGTTTGTGGCGGCGTGATGATGATGTAATCTTCACCTTCTTCGACCGTCGCACCCACTTTACGCAATTCTGTCGCCATCGCTGAAAGGCGATCAGTCTCTTTCACCCGCCAGTTATAGACGTTACGAATTGCGGTTGTGCCTTTAGCAAAAAGAGCAGTGGTTGCAATGGTCATCGCAGCATCAGGAATATGGTTAAAATCAAGATCAACGGCGTTCAACTCTCCCGCTTTTGCCTTGATGTAATCGTCGCCCCACTCAATATCGGCGCCCATTTTTTCCAGCGCATGAGCGAATTGAACATCGCCTTGAATGCTATTTTTACCAATCCCTGTGACTTTAATTTCACCACCTTTAATCGCGGCAGCCGCAAGAAAATAAGACGCTGACGAGGCGTCGCCCTCAACCAAAAATTCACCTGGCGCCGTGTATTGCTGACCGCCTTTTACTACGAACTGTTGGTAATCGCGGTTTTCCACTTTGACACCAAATTGCGCCATAATGTGCAGCGTAATATCAATGTAGGGTTTCGACACTAAATCACCAATAATATTGATGGTGGTGTCGCCTTTCCCAAGAGGTGAAGACATCAAAAACGCGGTTAGAAACTGGCTTGAAATCGAACCATCAATAGAGACTTCGCCGCCTTTTATACCCGTGCCTTTAATGTGTAATGGCGGATAATTTTCGTTCTCTAGATACTCAATTTGTGCCCCGGCTTGACGTAGAGCATCAACCAAATGGCCAATAGGACGCTCTTTCATTCTCGGCTCACCAGTAAGCACAAATTCGCCTTCACCTAAACACAGCGCAGCCGCCAGTGGACGCATCGCGGTACCCGCGTTGCCCAAAAACAGTTCTAATGCTTGTGAAGATTGAAACGGTCTACCGAGTCCATCGACTTCACACACCGTTTTATCTTCCGACAAACGATAGCTAACGCCCAATTTAGCGAGCGCGTTCAGCATATGGCGAATATCATCGCTGTCGAGTAAATTGGTAAGTGTTGTGGTGCCTTTAGACAATGCGGCAAGCAGTAACGCACGGTTAGAAACGCTTTTAGAACCAGGCAAATTGACTTCGCCATTGACTTTTTTGATAGGTTGTAGTGTCAGGCTTTCCATTAATGTTGTGTTTCCTTGGTCACTGCGAATCTCCATGGTGCAGCGACGAGCAATTTTTCGTACCTGCAGCCTATCTAAATTCTTAAACGAACACCACCCCAATTTCGACTGGTTCAGTAAGTTTTATCTACTCGAACGCCATTATCAAAGTAGAGAATACGAACTGAATCACCACGCTCAAATAGCATGTTAGGATCGACATCTTGAATGACATCAATCAATTTGTCTTGGTCTGTGCGGATCAACAACTCGACGAGTTTGTACTCAACACGGTAACTTTGGTTCGCTTGCTGGCGAGCGACAGCGCCACCCGCAACGGCCCCAACCGCTGTTGCCACTTCTCGACCAGTGCCGCCACCAAATTGATGGCCTACGACGCCGCCAATCACAGCGCCAAGCAGCGTTTCCCAACCTGAACCTTTGGACTCAACAATTTGCTGTTGGGAGATATAACGAACCGAATCAATATCACCAAATACAACATCATTAACAGGTCGGGCCTGATTACGTTGGTAGGCGGCATTGGCAACCACAGGAAAAATCACTAATATCCATAGCCACTTTTTCATCTTTTACTCCTTCACGTGCTGAATTATGTCGATATATTTAACCGAACTCGATCCTCACGATTTACGTTTTCCGTCACCTTTTGAGGCACTTGAAGACCCAAACGGCTTATTAGCGTTTGGGGGCGATTTGAAGCCAGAGCGTATCGTTGCCGCTTATCACCACGGGATTTTCCCTTGGTATGGCCCTGACGACCCGATCTTATGGTGGAGCCCCGCCCCGCGCGCAGTGTTTAATCCTAAGACATTCAAACCCGCCAAAAGTCTTAAAAAATTTCAGCGTAAACACGCTTACACTGTTACCATCAACCAAGCGACCAGCCAAGTCATTGATCTCTGTGCGGCAACACGCCCTCCAGAAGAGACTTGGCTTAACCCACAAATGCGCCATGCCTACCAGACTTTAGCCTCTCAAGGTCACTGTCACTCAGTGGAAGTTTGGCATAGCAACCAGCTGATCGGTGGTTTATATGGCATCCTCGTTGGCCGTTTATTTTGTGGAGAATCGATGTTTAGCCTGCAAACCAACGCATCAAAAATAGCACTATGGTATTTTTGCCAGCACTTTGCAGAGCATGGTGGTGAATTGATTGATTGCCAGGTCATGAACGCCCACCTCGCTTCCCTAGGAGCAAGCGAGATACCACGTGAAGCATTTCTTCAATCCCTGCTATCTTTAAGAGAACAGCATGTTGATAGCCCATGCTTTTGCCCTCAGCAACTGCGGTTAGCAAATCAGGACCCCGAATGAGTATCGAACTTCAGCATATAAAAATTGGTCTAACTACCAACCATCCTTGCAGTTATTTAGCCGACCAGCAAGAGCGTGTCGCCGTCGCCCTAGACCCACAAATGCACAGCTCATCAAGTTATGAGGTGTTACTTGCCAATGGCTTTCGTCGCAGTGGAGACACCATTTATAAACCTCACTGTACTCAATGTCAGGCATGCGAAGCGATCCGTTTATCGGTTCCAGACTTTAAAATGAGCAAAAGCCAAAAACGGGTAAAAAACAAAGCGCAACACCTGACTTGGGTCATGAAAGACACCATGGACAAAGGCTGGTTTGATCTGTATTCAAGATATATTGAAGTCCGCCATCGCGATGGCTCTATGTATCCCCCCAAAAGAATGGAATTTGACCAATTCTCTCAAAGCTCTTGGCTCAATACTCAATACTTGCACATTTATGACGGCGACCAACTTGTCGCTATCGCCGTGACTGATATTATGTCTAACGCAGCCAGTGCGTTTTATACCTTCTATGATCCAACCCACCCGATTTCTATGGGAACTGTCGCCATTTTAATTCAAGCGGAATATTGCCAACAACAAGGTAAACAGTGGCTATATCTGGGGTATCAAATTGACGAATGCCCAGCAATGAACTACAAAGTGCGCTTTCAACGCCATCAAAGGCTAGTAAATCAGCGTTGGCAAGGGTAGAATACGCCCAACTTTACATAATTTCATTTTAACGGCATTATGAGCCGGTTAAAATTGCCCATTCTTAAAGAGGATTAAATGGCTAAAGAAGACGTAATTGAGATGCAAGGTACTGTCCTTGATACTCTTCCAAACACTATGTTCCGTGTAGAGCTAGAAAACGGTCACGTCGTTACTGCTCACATCTCTGGTAAAATGCGTAAGAACTACATCCGTATTCTTACTGGTGATAAAGTAACTGTAGAGATGACACCGTACGACCTATCTAAGGGTCGCATCGTCTTCCGTGCTCGTTAATCCTTGATTCTCGGACACAAACAAAAAACGGAGCCAATGGCTCCGTTTTTTGTTGCGCAAAGAAAACTATTTCCCTAATGCAAATTTGTAGTGTTCTCGGCACACGGACACATAACGGTCATTACCACCAATCGCGACTTGGTCACCTTCTTTTATCGGATTGCCATCTTCATCTGTTCGAATCACCATGTTCG
Source organism: Vibrio olivae (assembly GCF_042428525.1). Classification (NCBI taxonomy): domain Bacteria; kingdom Pseudomonadati; phylum Pseudomonadota; class Gammaproteobacteria; order Vibrionales; family Vibrionaceae; genus Vibrio; species Vibrio olivae. The sequence goes on along the minus strand of NZ_JBHMEP010000001.1, from coordinate 426,240 downwards.
CTTTACGCCCGCAATGACAAACCGTTTTCAGTTCAATCAGTTTATCTGCCCAAGCCAAAAGATATTGACTACCTTCAAACAATTCACCTAGAAAATCGGTTCTTAACCCGTAACACAATACTGGGATACCTAATTTATCAACGACTTCGGTAAGTTGATAGACTTGCTGTTTAGTTAAGAACTGACACTCATCAATCAGTATACAGTGCCGTGTTTTTTGCTTATGCAGCACTGCGATCTCGGTAAACATATCGGTTTCCGCACTGAATAAATGCGCATCAGACTCTAAACCAATACGTGAAGCCACTTTACCGACACCAAAGCGATCATCGAGTGCCGCGGTAAAAATCACTGGCGTCATACCACGCTCTTGATAGTTAAATGAAGATTGAAGCAGTGTGGTGGATTTACCCGCGTTCATCGCTGAGTAATAGAAGTACATCTGAGCCACGAAAGAGATTCCTAATAGTCATTACTACACAGAAAAAAGGGCTGTGCAAACAGCCCTAATACCAAAAATTTGTTTTTAAAACCGCACGTTACTTACGACGCCAAGTGGTTCCTTGTGAGCCATCTTCAAGTACGATTCCCATCTCAGTCAACTTGTCACGCGCCATATCGGCATTGGCCCAATCTTTGGCGGCACGCGAGTCATTACGTAATTTGATTAACGCTTCGATTTCAGCGACTTCATCATCGCTGCCCGCATCGCCCTGTAGGAACTGTTCAGGATCTTGATGAAGAATACCAATAACATCAGCAAGCTGACGTAAACGCGCGCCAAGTTGACTTGCTATGGTGATATCTTCGGCTTTGACACGGTTAATCTCGCGAGCGAGATCGAACAATACGGAATAAGCTTCAGGCGTATTAAAGTCATCATTCATCGCTTGATTGAAACGGCTAACAAACTCCTCGCCGTTAGCAGGCTCGACATTTAAGTCTAGGCCGCGCAGTGATGTGTATAAACGTTCAAGCCCAGCACGCGCTTGATTTAAATTTTCTTCACTGTAGTTGAGTTGACTACGATAGTGACCAGACATTAAAAAGTAACGAACCGTCTCAGGGTCATAGTGGCCTAGCACGTCACGAATGGTAAAGAAATTACCCAGCGATTTTGACATCTTTTCTTTGTCGACCATCACCATACCACTGTGCATCCACGTATTAACATACTGAGTATCGTGTGCACAGCAAGACTGTGCGATTTCATTTTCATGGTGAGGGAACTGTAGGTCTGAGCCGCCCCCATGGATGTCAAAGTGGTTACCTAAAATTGATGAGTTCATTGCGGAACACTCAATATGCCACCCAGGACGGCCTGCGCCCCATGGCGATTCCCATGTAGGCTCACCCGGCTTGGACATTTTCCAAACCACAAAGTCCAATGGGCTGCGCTTTGCGGCTTCCACATCGACTCGAGCGCCCGCTTGTAACTGCTCAAGATCTTGCTTAGACAACTTGCCGTAATCATCAAACTTGCTAACTTCAAACATCACGTCGCCATTGTCTGCGACATAAGCAAAACCGCGCTCAATGAGTTTTTCAACCAACTCAATAATTTGATCAATATATTGGGTTGCGCGTGGTTCAACATCTGGGCGTTTCATATTAAGCGCATCAAAATCGGCATGCATTTCGCCAATCAAACGCTCAGTGAGGGAGTCGCAAGTTTCACCATTTTCTGCTGCACGTTTGATGATTTTATCGTCAATATCGGTAATGTTACGTACAAAGGTTAGATCATAGCCTAGGTAGCGCAAATAACGCGAAACGACGTCAAATGAAACAAACGTACGCCCGTGGCCAATATGGCAGAGATCGTAAATAGTGACACCACACACGTACATGCCAACCTTACCGGCATTGATGGGTTTGAATTCCTCTTTTTGTCTCGTCAGTGTGTTATATATCTTTAGCATGATCTCTGTCTGATATTTGATAGTAAAAATTGTTGGCTAGTATACCAACTTGCTTGCGGTTAGTAATCCCCTGTGCACGGGAAAAGAAGACCTAAACGGTCAATCCTTGCTCCCACTATTCACTTTTCACATATAATTATCGAGAAAGTTAATATAGAATCTCGTTCTCAACTCTAAATCAGTTAATAAAGGTAATAATCATGATCACCCTTCACACAAATTTTGGTGACATCAAAATTCAGCTAAACGAAGAAAAAGCGCCAGAAACAAGTGCTAACTTCCTTCAATACTGCCGTGATGGTTTCTATGACAATACCCTATTCCACCGCGTCATTGATGGCTTCATGATTCAAGGTGGCGGCTTGGAATCAGGCCTACGTGAAAAAGCGACACGTGCGTCAATCAAGAACGAAGCAAACAATGGCTTGAGCAATAAAGTCGGTACTCTTGCGATGGCTCGTACAATGGAACCTCATTCAGCCAGCTCTCAGTTCTTCATTAACGTTAACGACAATACCTTCCTAGACTTCCGTTCAGAAAGCTTAGATGGTTGGGGTTACTGCGTGTTCGCAGAAGTGGTTGAAGGCATGGATGTTGTCAACAAAATCAAATCAGTAGATACCGGCTCTATGGGTATGCATCAAGATGTTCCACTTGAAGAAGTGATCATCACAGGCACAACCATCGAAGCGTAATACTGTTGAGCGCGCTATAGCGCGCTCTTGCTATGGACCATTATGACCACACTGTTTATTTCCGACCTGCACTTAACGCCTTCCGCCCCAGAAATTACTGATTGCTTTACCCGCTTTATGCGTGAAGAAGCCATTCACGCCGACGCGCTTTATGTCCTTGGCGACCTGTTTGAATTTTGGATTGGTGACGACGATAACTCTGACTTCGCCAAACAAATCAAAAGCGAGTTCAAACGCTTAACCCAAGCAGGCATTCCTTGTTTCTTTACTCAAGGCAATCGTGACTTTTTAGTTGGTAAACGTTTTGCAAAACAGACAGGCGTTACCCTACTTGGCGATGAAACCGTCATTGATCTCTATGGTACACCAGCCGTAATCTTACACGGTGATACACTCTGCACCGACGATGTTCAATATCTAGCATATCGAGAAAAGGTTCACCAACCTTGGCTACAATGGGTATTTAATCGCATTCCTTTTTGGGTCAAAAATAAAATCGTGGCAAAGGTGCAAAGCGATATTAGCGATACAAAAAAAATGAAGTCTATGGAGATTATGGATGTCACGCAAAGCGAAGTTGAAGCCGTGATGCATAAACATCAGGTCAAACTGATGATTCATGGGCACACGCATCGACCGAACATCCATCATTTCGGTGAGGGTTTACAGCGCATTGTCTTGGGTGATTGGTATGAACAAGGCTCGGTGTTAGTTTGCACGCAATCTCATCTGGATTTGCAAACTCGACCCTTTGCTACGCCACAGAACTCAAACAATCATCTTGAAAAATAGCCTTGGAACGCTATGCTTTTAACCACCTGATAAGTTAGAAGTATGCCTCCTTGACTTACGCCTATATTGCTCGCCAGCCCATCCTCAATCGCCGAAAAGACACGATCGGTTATGAACTGTTATTTCGAGATGGGCCAGAGAATAAGTTTCCTGATGTTTCCCCCGAACTGGCAACCAGCCGGTTGCTCACTGATCACTTTTTTTCCGCACATTACGATACACTTGGCAATTGCCTCGGGTTTGTAAACTTTCCTTATGAAAGCCTGATCAATCGAATTCCAACCCTCTTTCCTGCTGGCAATCTGGTCATCGAAATATTGGAAGATTGCCCGCCAAGTGATGACCTACTTGATGCGGTTAAAGAGATGTCAGAGCTGGGATACATCATCGCGTTAGATGACTTTATTCCGAACCCACAATGGAAACGCTTTCTACCCTATATTTCCATCATTAAATTCGATATTCGGTTGGTCTCCATTGCTAAGGCGCAAAGCTTTATTCACAAACTCAGCAAGAGCAAAATCAAATTTTTGGCCGAAAAAGTCGAGACTTACGAAGAGTTCGAACATGCGAAAAATGCGGGCTTTGATTATTTTCAAGGTTACTTCTTTAGTAAGCCAGAAGTGTTGCAAACTAAAACACTCTCACCAGCGCTGCATACTGTCGTTCAACTCTGTAAAGAGATATCCAAAGCCGACCTCGACTTTGCCGCCATTGAGCAAATCATCAGCCAAGACGTGAGTTTGTCCTATAAGTTGCTTTCAACCGCCAACTCATCGCCATTAGTCAACAGCAAGATACGCTCATTTAAGCAAGCGGTTGTCTACCTTGGTGAAGAGAAACTGCGCAAGTTTGTCGCCTTACTGGCCATCGCCTCGACCCAAGAGTCCAAACCCAGCCACCTCTATGCGCTGTCGATACAAAGAGCACGATTCTGTGAATTGGTGTATCAACAGTTCGACTGTGATGCCAGCTCAGCCTTTCTTACCGGGTTGTTCTCCTTACTCGACTCTCTGCTCGACCAGCCCCTAGAACATATATTGGCATCAATGCCTGTGGATGATGACGTCAAACGGGCATTACTCGATAACCAAGGGATGTTAGGTCAAGTACTCAAGCTCATCAAAGCCTATGAGCTTGCCCATTGGCAAGAGGTAAGTACCATAAGCCAAGCATTAGATTTAGACGAAAAACATCTCTGCGATTGTTACACGGCGTCGGTAAAATGGACAACTGGCTTGGTTGCGATGTCTTAACAATTTACAATGTATCCGGCGGTGGCTACACTGCTTTTTTTAGTGTCAAGGTCACCGTCACATGAGCCAACTTTGCCCCTGCCAAAGCCAGAAACTCTATTCACAATGTTGTGAGCCAATTCATCACGATGTCAAAAAGGCAGCTCAACCCGAACAACTCATGCGCGCACGTTATTGTGCTCATGTTCTTGGGCTCGTCGACTTCGTGGTCGAGACCTATCATCCTAGCTGTGAGGCCGCGAGCCAAAGACAAGAAATCACCGATTCGTTAGACTCTGATTGGGTAAATTTGATTGTCCATGACTGTCAAAAAGGCGCACATCAGGATGAGGGCTATGTCACCTTTAGTGCCTATTTTATGCAAGATGGACAGCAGCATGCTTTAACAGAGTGTTCACGCTTTGTTCGTGAATATGACCAGTGGTATTACATTGATGGAACGTTTCCAGAACCCAAAGATAAGCGTTTAACTCAGTCAATTAGCTCACTTAAAGTTGGACGCAACGATCCATGCATTTGTGGAAGCGGTAAAAAGTTCAAAAAGTGTTGTGGTTAACCGACGGCGACAGACGAACAAAAAAACCGGCTTAAAGCCGGTTTTTTTATTTGCTGCGAGCAAGCATCATTGACCGATGTGCGTCGCGCCATTCATGTACTTTTGCAGTACTGCAGGGATTTCAATACTGCCATCCGCTTGCTGATTATTTTCCAAAATCGCCACCATGGTACGACCCACAGCCAAACCAGAGCCATTCAGTGTATGTACAAGCTCAGGCTTTTTCTCTCCCTTACGACGGAAGCGCGCCTGCATACGGCGAGCTTGGAAATCCCACATATTTGAACAAGATGAGATTTCACGATACGTCTCTTGAGCTGGAACCCAAACTTCCAAATCGTAAGTTTTACGAGCACCAAAGCCCATGTCACCTGCACAAAGCACCACTTTACGATACGGAAGTTCAAGCAGTTGGAGTACTTTTTCAGCATGACCCGTTAGCTCTTCAAGTGCATTCATCGAATCTTCAGGTTTCGTGATCTGAACCAATTCAACTTTATCGAACTGGTGCATACGAATCAGGCCACGAGTATCACGACCATAAGAGCCGGCTTCAGAGCGGAAGCATGGCGTATGTGCCGTCATTTTCAAAGGCAGATCCGCTTCTTCTGAAATAGTATCACGCACTAAGTTAGTGACGGGCACTTCAGCCGTCGGAATAAGTGACAGTTTACGCGGTTCTTCATCATTCACTTTTTCAGCCAAAGGCTCAGTATGGAACAAATCTTTGCCAAACTTTGGTAACTGACCTGTGCCGTACAAGCTATCTGCATTCACTAAGTAAGGCATGTACATTTCTGTATAGCCATGCTGCTCGGTATGCAAATCCAGCATAAACTGGGCAATTGCGCGGTGTAAACGAGCAAACTGACCACGCATGACGATAAAACGCGCACCGGTGATTTTGGTTGCAGCGGCAAAGTCTAGGCCATCCCCCATTTCGCCAAGATCGACGTGATCTTTAACTTCAAAGTCATAAGACTTGGGTTCACCCCAACGTGAGATTTCAACATTCTCTGACTCATCAAGGCCATCAGGCACATCGTCGGCAGGAACATTTGGAACCGAAAGCGTAATCTCTTCCAACTGAGTTTGCACCTCAGTAAGTTCCACTTTTTTCGCTTCAAGATCACTGCCTAAGTTACCGATTTGCTTTTTAATCTCTTCGGCACCCTCTTTATCTCCCGCTGCCATTTTTTGGCCAATTTGCTTGGAGATGGAATTACGCGTGGATTGTAAATTTTCAACTTCTACTTGAATCGACTTACGTTGTTCTTCAAGTTTACGAATCGCATCTACGTCTAGCTTAAAGCCTCGACGTGCCAATTTTGCAGCTGTTTCATCCAGCTCAGTTCGAAGTAATTTAGAATCCAGCATTGTTAATCCTATGCTTTTTTGTGATAAAAAACGCGTGAAACCGTTCACGCATTATTGAAATAATTGATCGTTTAACGATACCCAAAAGCCACTAATTTTCATAGCGCTTTTGTGGGCTATTTGCGTCTAAACTAGCCAAGTAATCTAACTTTTCGCCAATTTTCGTTTCTAACCCACGATTTGTCGGCTGATAGTAGCGTTTTCCGGTCATTTCCGAAGGAAGATAACGCTCACCAGCGGCATATGCTCCGGGTTCGTCGTGAGCATAACGATATTCTGCACCGTAGCCCATTTCTTTCATTAAGCTTGTCGGGGCGTTACGAAGATGGTGAGGTACTTCGTACTCAGGCAGATTGATGGCGTCATCCATCGCTTGTTTCCAGGCCTGATAAACCGCATTACTTTTCGGCGCGCAGGCCAAGTAAACAATCGCTTGAGCAATCGCCCGCTCACCTTCAGCAGGCCCAATACGCGTAAAACAGTCCCACGCCGTGATCGCCACCTGCATCGCTCTAGGATCTGCATTGCCGATATCTTCTGAGGCGATAGCCAACAAGCGACGAACGATATATAACGGATCACAGCCCGCCGTCATCATGCGAGCCGCCCAGTACAGCGCAGCATCGGGGTTGGAACCACGAATGGATTTGTGAACTGCTGAGATCAAGTCATACCAAACGTCACCTTTATTATCAAAACGTGCGACTTTCTCTCCCGCCACTTGGGCCAGCAGATCAAGGGTAATGACTTTGTCACCTTGCTCATTCTCTTGCGCCATATCAAACAGTAGCTCAAGGTAATTGAGTGACATGCGCGCGTCCCCGTTGACCAGTTCAGATAACCTATCAAGGACATCATCGACAAACCTGGCTGGTTGAGCACCCAATCCGCGCTGTTGATCAGCAACCGCTTGATCAAGCGCCTGACGTATTTCTGCGTTCGATAGTGAGGTCAATTTGTAAACACGCGCACGTGAAAGCAGAGCGTTATTGAGCTCGAACGATGGATTTTCCGTCGTTGCGCCGATAAAGGTGACTGTTCCATCTTCGATATGAGGTAAAAATGCGTCTTGCTGCGACTTATTAAAGCGATGCACCTCATCAACAAATAAGATGGTGCGACGTCCCGCCATTTTGTTTTCTCGCGCTTTATCAATCGCCGCACGAATGTCTTTCACACCCGAAGTCACGGCTGAAACTCGTTCAACTTCCGCATTGGCGTAGTTTGCTGCGACTTCCGCTAAGGTTGTCTTTCCTGTTCCAGGAGGCCCCCACAAAATCATCGAGTGAATATGTCCGCCTTCCAATGCCTTGCGCAGCGGTTTTCCAGGCGCCAACAAATGTTGCTGACCAATGTATTGCTCGATGGTTTGCGGCCGCATTCGGGCAGCAAGAGGACAAAAATCTTCGTCGCCGGAAAAATCTAATGTGTAATTACTCAACATTAATCCCTTTGGTCGTCCACCTCGACGCCTTGTGGAATCTCAAAGGTGAAGCGATCTTTGCTTGGTGTGGAAAGATCCACGTTATCAAACGTGAACTGGCTGCGCTGACCATCTTGCTCAATGACCCCAAAACCTTTTACAACGCCTTTAGCGCCAATTTCTAACTTGAATTGGCCTTGGTTACTATCAGCAGCGGTTGGAGTCAGGGTGAACACATCTCCGTCTTGCGTCACGTTGTAGTTGTCCCAATCACTGGCACGATTACGTGTCAGGAGCACAAACGGTGTCTGCTCAGTCGCTTGCTCCTGCCAGTAGATACTAACTTGCTCAATAAATGGGCTGTAGTACCACAACGTTTTACCATCGGAAACAAGAATGTTCTCATCCGGTTGAGTCGTGGTCCAGCGAAAGAGGCTTGGACGTGCAATTTCAACTTGGCCTTCACCTTCCATGACCACTTCCCCGTCCGGCGCAGTCACGGTTTGAGAAAAGTCGGCACTGAAACCCTCGGTCAATTGCAAACGTTGGTTTAATACGTCTTTCGGCGCAGCGATTGCACTCATACTCACAAAAAATAACGCTAACAATTTCTTCATTCAATTCGCTCCGTTGGCTAACGCCTTTATTTTCAATGCATTTTTCACTGAGTTATTCAGCGATATGATCGCGTTAGGTAAAAATTTTGTGGTTTAGTTCCCACAGCATTGCTTAAACTTCTTGCCGCTACCACAAGGGCATGGATCATTACGCCCTGTCTGTTTATATGGGTTCACACTTTGCGATTTTCCACCCATTAATGCTTCATCTGCTGCTAACGCGACTTCATTAATCATTAAATCAAGTTGAGGCGCCAACTCTGATAATGCCGGAGGATGCTCAAATCCAGCTTGTTTCATTTGCTGCTGCGTTTGCTCTTCATCAATCGCGAGCATCATCACTGTCAGTAACGCTTGAAGCATTCGCGCCGTACCATCAGCTAACGTTGCTTGTTGCCACAAAGGCTCGACGACTGGCCAAACTTGCATAAATCCTTCAGCGAAATCCGCTAATGGCTCTTGACTTTGTGGGTAATGCACAAGGTCGAGTAACGAGTAATCACTGCGCTTAAGCGCATGATACTGTTGGTGAATCTGCTCTGTTACCTTTTCGGCTACCAACGAACTTTGGTCACCAAAAAGTGGCGTTAGCCATGTATTTGGGTCCAGCGGTTCGCGGCTAATGTTGGCAGCTAAGATTGCGCCTTCAATAAAATATTCGGATTCATCCAGCTCGGCGGTTTGGGGAATGCTAACGAGAGAATAACTCATTGGGTATCGCTTTTATGATCTAACTTAGCGCCATTATAACCAAAGCCAGCCTTCGAGGTCACTGAATAGGGTGACATTCGTTCGCATTCCCTCTAGAATCTTGCGTCTGATTTTAGAGGGACAATCCATGCGACTTGTTTTAGGCCCGATGGAGGGCGTTTTAGACCATTTAATGCGCGAACTACTCACCGAGATTAATGACTATGATCTTTGTGTGACGGAGTTCGTTCGTGTTGTCGACCAAAAACTGCCCGCCCACGTATTCCATCGTCTATGTCCTGAACTTGAACATGGCTCCATGACCAAATCGGGCGTTCCTGTTCACTTACAGTTACTCGGACAAGATCCTAAATGGATGGCAGAGAATGCTCACTTTGCCGCAGAGCTTGGTGCCAAAGGCATTGATATTAATTTCGGTTGCCCTGCGAAAACGGTCAATAAAAGCAAAGGAGGGGCTGCCCTACTTCAGCATCCAGAAATCGTCCATCAAGTGGTCAAAGCTTGCCGCGATGCGGTTCCTGATGATATTCCCGTTACAGCGAAAATCCGTTTAGGATGGGAAAATCCGGATGACTGCTTTGAAATTGTTGACGCCGTTGAACAGGCAGGAGCAAACGAGCTTACCGTTCACGCTCGTACCAAGATGGCAGGATACAAAGCGGAGCACATCAAGTGGGAATACATCCGCCAAATTCGTCAACGCCATCAAATTCCGCTGATCGCTAATGGCGAAATTTGGGGATATGAAGATGGACAGCGATGCCTTGAAACGACGGGGGTTGACTCTCTCATGGTGTGCCGCGGCGCATTTAATATTCCTAACCTTGGCAATATGGTGAAATATAACCATTCATCAATGCCATGGCACGATGTTGTTCGCTTGATGATCGCCTACTCACGTTATGAGATTAAAGGGGATAAAGGACTGTATTATCCAAACCGAATTAAGCAATGGCTTTCGTACTTACGCCAAGAATATCAGCAAGCAGATGAACTGTTCCGCTCAATTCGTCGTTATAATAAAGCAGCACCAATTGTCGATACCATCACCGACATTCATGCTCAGTTAACGGCTTGCGCTTAAAACACCAACTGATTCTTGCCAGACGTTTTCGCAATATACAATTTTTCATCCGCGGCTTTGAACAGTTTTTCAAAGTCGCTACGTTCAGAAACTCGCGTTACCTTAACCCCACCAGAAACGGTAAATCCGCCGTTTATAATCAAGTGTGAATCTTCACAAATTTGCTGTTTGATACGTTGCATAATGGTTTGCATTTGGTCGCGGTCACCACAAGTCAAATAAATCACAAACTCTTCACCGCCAAAACGCGCCGCCGCATCGGTGCCGCGAATATTGTGTTCGATTTTATCCGCCATGTAGCAAATGACTTTGTCTCCGATATCGTGGCCATAGGTATCGTTAATCGATTTGAAATTATCGATATCCAGCACCGCCAGAGCAATATCACCCGACTTAAGCGTATTGCGCCAAAAGTCCTCTAAGCCACGACGATTCAGCAATCCAGTCATCGGATCCTTAGCCGCCAGCGCTTTAAAATGGCTACGCTCCATATTGCTGTTCACATAAAACAAAACAATCACTGACAGCATATAGATAAACGCAATTACGATTAGGCTATATTTTTCGAGCGCAAAAAAGCGCTGAACTTCACTTCCCCAATCAATTTGATAATACAGCGCATGGTGAGTTTGCACCTCAGGAAGCTCAACCTTGTGTACCCTACGGGCGCTAAAAGGAATAGTTTCATCACGGGTGTTGATGATACGAATATTGCTGGCCAATACTTGGCTGTTTTGCAGTAATTTGGGCGCGTCAATATCCAGGGAGATCATGCCTTGATATTGTTCTTTGAAGAAAAAAGGCACAACGAGACTAAGAATACGTTTAGTAATAATGCGTGATGTACTGGGCCCAACAAGGGAGATCTGTGGCTCACTTTTAGCCGCTTCTATCCAATAAGAACGAGCTCGAATCGTATCGAGTAATTGTTTGGTAATATTTTTTGACAGCGTGTCCGGTGAGGAAAAAACGTAACCTTCACGGTCGATAAAGTGCACACCGAAAAGATAAGAGTCGAAATCATGAAGGAAAGAGAGCATGGGTGCCATCGCCACCTGTTGGGAAGCTCGGCGATAAAGCGGGTTTTGCGGGTCGCACATTTCAGGCGAGCCCACCATCATGTAGTTAAGTTCTTTTAACGGTGAAGCAACCATCGTTCCTTGCTGACCAGTCAACAAAGCATCAATAGGCCACATACGGCACAAACCATCTTCCACTATGCGACTGTGCTTTAAGAATAGATCACTTCTCTTTTCTTTAAAGGCTGCAAAGCTATAATCAATTGCGGCGACCGCCTTTGTCGAACGAATTAAAGCGCGCTGAATTCGGGAATACTCTACATCAATATAACGGTTTACCGTCTGATAATAATTGGTGATCGCTAAGGACAGAATAACTAATGACAACAGCGCTGGGACCAAAAAGACAAATTGTAGGCTGAAATGTCTTTGAACATTCATTATCACACTGACCTATAGAAAAAATAAAACTCATCAACAGCCTAAAGCAGTCAATGAGCCTTGTATTAAAAATCAGCCAATGGTCTCACAAGTTGTAATAATGCAATGTCAGAAGCAGGTAAACATCACACTAACTAAGTAGCAAGCTGTCGTCCGTCAGTTCCTCGCCTCGAACTTTACTAAACATTTCGAGTAAGTCAGGTACGCCCATATTTGCCCGCTGCTCGCCAGCAACGTCCAGAACAATTTGTCCTTGATGAAGCATAACGGTACGGTCACCACACGCAAGTGCATCTTTCATTGAGTGAGTCACCATCATCACCGTCAGATTAAACTCATTAATGATCGTTTTCGTCAAATCAATGATAAACGCCGCCATACGTGGATCGAGCGCAGCCGTGTGCTCATCAAGCAGCAATAGTTTACTGTCCGAAAGCGTGGCCATAACGAGGCTAACAGCCTGACGCTGCCCGCCAGATAATAGCCCGATACTATCCCCCAGTCGGTCTTCTAAACCTAACCCGAGTATGCTGATACGCTCCTGAAATAACTTACGACGTTTTGATGATAATGACATGCTCCAACCGCGTTTCTTGCCACGCATGTAAGCCATCGCCATATTTTCTTCAATAGTCAGTGCACCGCACGTTCCTGCCAATGGATCTTGAAATACGCGTGCGCACTGCTGCGCTCGTTGGTCAACCCTTTGTTTAGTCACATCAAGATTATTGATGATAACGTTGCCGCCGACCATGGGGGTTTCTCCAGTAACCGCGCCAAGTAACGTCGATTTACCTGCGCCGTTTGAGCCAATCACCGTTAAAAATTGATGTTCCGGCACTTCCAACGAAACGCCGCGTAACGCTTTATTTTCTAGGATCGTGCCTGGATTGAAGGTCACTTGAATATCTTCTAAACGAATCATGCTTTTTCTCCCGACGTTTTCACCTGCTTAGAGACCACTTCACTTTGAGCAGGCGCTCTACGCTTTTTTGATGAAAGGTTTCCTTTCAGTCGTGGTGCAATCAACGCGATAGCAACCAATACAGCGGTCACCAAATTGAGATCAGAGGCTTGTAAGCCAAACATACCTGAACTCAACGCAAACGCGACCGCAAGACGGTAAAGGACCGAGCCAACAATGACCGCTATCACCGCAACCCAGATTTTACGCCCAGGGATGAGTGTTTGACCCAAAATCACAGCGGCTAAGCCGACCACAATGGTCCCCACTCCGGAAGTTACGTCAGCAAAACTGTTGGTTTGAGCAAACAGCGCTCCCGCAAAGCCGACAAAACCGTTGGATAAGGCGAGGCAAAAGTATGTATAAAACGCTGTACTTGCGCCTTGAGCGGCAACCATACGTGCATTAACCCCGGTAGCTCTGAGCCCCAACCCAAAATCACTGTTAAGCAACCTCACGACAAACACCGCGGAGAGAAACACCAGTATCGCCACCACAAGCGGGCGAATGTACATGGGATCCCCCATCGCCTCAAAGGGCGTTAGAATCGTCTCTTCACCCAATAAAGCTAAGTTTGGTCGTCCCATGATGCGAATATTGATCGAAAATGCAGCAATCATGGTTAAGATAGAAGCAAGTAGATTTAGAATGCCCCAACGAACCGTTAGATAGGCAGTCACCCATCCTGTCATGGCACCCGCAACCATCGCTAATAAGGTTGCGAGCCATGGGTTAACTCCTGCAACAATTGCTGTCGCAGCGACAGCGGCGCCCATCGGAAAACTACCGTCGACACTTAAATCAGGAAAATCGAGAACTCGAAAGGTAAGATAGACGCCTAACGCGACTAAACCGTATATGAGGCCAATTTCCAGGGCCCCAAAAAACGCAAAAGCAGACATAACGACTCCCTTTTCTGCTTAATAAGTCGGCATGTTGCCATGCCGATAATCATCACTTGTTATTTTACGCTGGTCGCGCGGTCCAGAACGGATTGAGGGATCGTCATACCAAGCTTGTCAGCAGCCGTTTTATTGATAACCAAATCAGACCCTTTTGCCACTTCGACATCGAGTGAGCCAGGCTCCTTGCCTTCAAGAATCGCAGCGACGTAATCGGCGGTTTGCACCCCAATTTGGTAGTAGTCGAAACCAAGGCTGGCGATAGCACCACGCTCAACATACGAGGTTGCAGCGCCAAATACTGGGGTTTTGGATTGATTGGCAGCCACGATCATACCTTCAATTGCGCTGGCAACGGTATTATCGATAAGCGCGTAAATAACATCGGATTTTTCCGAGATCGCTTGGGTTGCTGATTGCACATCCGCGCTTTTTAACGCCGTCGCTTCAACTAGCTTTAAACCGTGTTTTTCCGTTGATTGCTTCAGAAGTTCCATCAGGCTAACCGCGTTCGCTTCGCCTGGATTATAAACCACACCAATCGATTTCACGTTCGGTAAAAGTTCTTTGATTAATTCCACGTGCTGCTCAACAGGCGACAAATCAGAAAGGCCTGTAACATTTTTACCCGGCTGCTTAAGGGTTTTCACCAACTTCGCACCGACAGGGTCTGTGACGGCCGTAAAGACAACGGGAATGGAACGGGTAGCCGACACCAAGGCTTGAGCAGTCGGTGTTGCAATACCAACTAGCACATCGGGGTTTTCACCAACAAATTGGCGAGCGATCTGCACAGCAATCGCTGGGTTACCCTGCGCAGTTTTATATTCAAATTCTAGATTTTCACCCTCTACGTAACCTTTCGCTTTCAGGCCATCCAAAAGACCTTGTCGAGTTGCGTCAAGAGCTGGGTGTTCTACGATCTGTGATACAGCGACTTTAGCGGTTTCCGCCATAATGCTGGTCGAGGAGAGTAACGCTGCGCCAGCGAGAACGGCCGTCGCAATAGCTTTGGTTGCTTTCATCTTAACTCCTTGATTTAAGCAATTTATTAATGTTGTGTTATATAATTATTAGTTGAGTGCACGTTTCCTGCACTTAACTTCATTATTACCAATAAGTTTATCTAAAGGGAAGCAGGTTTTTAGCTTGATATAACAAAAAAGAGAGTTATGTAGTTATTCACTTGGCTTTGTTGCCTGAATCACCAAATTTCGTGGGGTGACCTCGCGCGAACAAAACACATTCACCGCGACTTGATAGCCATGCTCTTGCAGATACAAGGCCTTGTCCAACACAAGCCATACTTCCAAAATCCGTTTGAAAGCCGACTGCACCAAGCTGAGCTTTTCCATACGCTCAAAACGTTGCTGGCCCAACTGTTGGTAATGCTCAAACTGTTGATTAGGAAGGGTGAGCTCTTTTTGCTCTGCAGCCCAGCGGCAAAATGCCTCAAAGCCCTGGCTGAGTAACGATTTTTTGATGCTAGGAATAGGTAAATATTGTTGATACCCCAGTTCGGCGCGCAGCAATTCATCAAACCCGAGTCGAAAGATCATTTCTTGCTGGCGATGGCGCTTAACTCGTTCACCACCGGTGACGGTTTGCTGCAGTGGAATTCGTAACTCTTGCCGCGTGAGGTTTAGGCTTGAGGCTTGGCCATACAATGACAATGGTTGGTATGATTCAGACGCTGTTAGATGATAACAACAAGGAGAAATCGTCGTGGCCACCAAACCACGCTCAACCACCTTACGCAATAACGTTTGATGAAGATCACCACAAGCATGGAGAGCAACCGCATGTTGAGAAGGCTGCACAAACGCGTCGACCTCCTCTGACAGAACATCCATCTGCTGAAATTGCTGCCCAGTAATACCCAGCGTATTCACCAGCGTCTCTCCTGCATCGCATAACCCCTGTTGGTACTCGAGACTCAGCACCGGCTTTAAAGAGTGCACACACAGTTGACGCCCCAAAAATCCTTTCCCCGCACACCACTCTAGCCAACTGTCACCGAATGACGATGACAATGCATGAGCGCTTAGTGCTTGAATCTGCGAGAGTTTACGTCCGGGTATACCGTTGTCTAAAACCGAAGAAAGTGCAGGCAACGCCGAATGAATCGTTGCGAATTCAGTATACTTTGCCGCTTGTTGTAGGTCCTGAATATAAGGCGCAAGATGCCGTAGCAAATCAGCCTCAGACGCCAAAAGCGCATCGACCTCGGGAAATGATAATCTGTCTAACCATTGGCAAAGCTCATGATGACTACCCTGCCAAGGGTAAGCGGGATGTCGAGAGAGCTGAAAAGGTTCAAAACGCCACAGCGTTTGATGTTGAATTAAAAATGCGTCAAGAAACGCTAATCTATTTTGCATACATCCCCCTCAAAACAGAGTGCATTTTAAGGGGTGATACGGCGAGCACAAAGCGTTATTACTAGCGAACTGGCAATTCAATATCTTTAAACATTTCCTCGATTTCTGCATTAGACTTGAGAGAAATCGCCTGTTCAACCACAGGACGGGTCAAATGCGGAGCAAAACGTTCCATAAAATCAAACATATAGGACCGTAAAAATGTTCCGCGACGAAAACCGATACTCGTCGTACTGGCACCAAAAATATGGCTGGCATCAATCGCCACCAAATCGGTATCTTGTTTTTCATCGATTGCCATACTGGCTATCACACCAACGCCCATTCCCATTTTGACGTACGTTTTAATGACGTCTGCGTCAGTGGCGGTAAATACAACTTTAGGGGTGAGACCAACGCGATTAAAAGCAGTATCCAGTTCAGAACGCCCTGTAAATCCAAAGACATAGGTTACAAGAGGATAAGCCGCTAACTCTTCAATCGTGACTTTGTCTTTTTGCGCCAATGCATGGCCTTTAGGAACCACAATTGACCGATTCCAGTGATAACAAGGCAGCATCACCGCATCTTGATACAGATGGAGCGCTTCAGTCGCAATCGCAAAGTTCGCAGTGCCTTTGGCAATCGCCTCTGAAAGCTGAGTTGGGGTGCCCTGATGCATATGCAAAGAGACTTTAGGGTAGCGAGTCGTAAACCCTTTTATAACTTCAGGTAGTGCATAGCGAGCTTGAGTATGAGTCGTTGATATATTGAGAGTACCCATTTCTGGATGGGTATGTTCACCAGCCACTGCCTTGATACTCTCAACACGCGACAAAATCTCTTGGGAAATGCGAATAATGTCTTCACCCGCTGAAGTGACTTGGGTAAGATGCTTGCCACTACGTTCGAAAATCTGAATGCCGAGCTCATCTTCCAACAATCTGACTTGCTTACTTATCCCTGGCTGGGAAGTATATAGACTTTCGGCCGTCGCGGACACGTTCAGGTTATGGTTGACGACTTCAACAATATACTTCAGCTGCTGTAACTTCATTACCGACCTCGTAGGCGTTGAGTGTTTCTTTGGTTGGAGAACATAGTTTATAATATTTAGTTATAACGCCGATTAAACTAAATTAATAGTAAAAATCATTGAGACTGTTGATTAAGTAAACAAAATCACGTAATTAGCCACTTATTTGTAATCCATCGCTCAGAAAAGCTTCCAGAACTACGGTTTACATCGCTTAACTAATAAAAAGGGTGATACGATTGATTTTATTTATAACTGCAGTGTTTTAATAGGATAGTGTATCCTTAGTATTAGCCGGTTGAATTGAAATTATGGGATTTATGAATATAGCTCTTATTATTGCTCTAGTTGTTGTCTTGCTAGTGCTTATCCTTGGTTACAACATTATGTTGCAATATAAGGTCAAAGCAGAAAGTGCTCGAAAACAAGAGAGTGCTCGTTATGTCGCTATTATCGACGCAACGGAAGAACTGATTGGCCACGCCCATCACCTCCCATACAGTAAAGAACTTTTGGTCTGTTTGAATAATCGAATTTTAGACGCACTCACCAATATGTACGAGCTAGACCCTAAAAATCGTCAATTGGAACAGCGCGTAGAATCAGTAAAGCAACAAATTAAGCAACTGCAAGAAAATTACCAAGGCGGTGATAGCAGTGCCTTTAAAGTCCCAAGTAGTGATAAACAAGCCATTGTCATGCTGAAGTTGGTTAAACGCCTTCGAGATACTATTCGCTCAGAACACAATAAAGGCCGCTTTGATACTCAAGCTTATGTTGCGGAAAACGGCCGGCTTGAAACCATTCAGACACGCATCAACATTGAAAACGTCATTAAACGCTCAAAAGATGCCATCGTACGTGGTCAGCCAGGCACCGCATTGCAACTGTTGCGGAAAGGCTTAGATGTTCTTTCTACAAAAAATGATAACTACTCACTCCAAGCTCGTGACAAACTTCAAGCGATGCTAGATGAACTTGAGCAAAAACGTCAAAGCCGAAGTGCAGAGCAGTTACAACAGATTGAAGAAAAAGAACGCCAAGACGATATGGACGCCCTTTTTGGCGAAAAGAAAAAGTGGTAGATTATCCAAACTTACACAGTAAAAGCCGCCGAACTTGGGCGGCTTTTTTGATTTCACCGCTGTCGATTACCCGGCCCATACTGTACTTAATTCACCTCCGCTTTTTATCCATGATAAACTCGCGCCAGCTTTGTTAAATAAACCAGTATCATGTATCAAGAACTCTTAACTCCCATTCATCAGTTTCTCGGTTGTACAACGCCTGAAGCTTGGATTGAACAAGCCAAAAAGCCGACAAGTTTACCGATTATCCTTCGCGATCACTTATTGTGTGAATTAAAAGCGGCTCAAAGCGCTGTGTTTCTCCTCAAGCGCTACGCGCTAACACCAGAAGGCATAGAGAGCATCACTCAGCTTGTCGCTCCCTATGAGCAGTACGCGTACAAATTAATTGGAGATCGTGAGAGTCTAAAAGGCAAAAACACACTATCAAAATTAATTAAGCCAAGAGCAGGCTGCCCTTATGGACAAGATATGATCGATAAAATGGTCTTGCTGATTCGAGAGGAGCTACATCATTTCTATCAAGTACTGGAAATTATCGAAGATAATGGCTTTGTCTATGAACCCATTCCTGCTTCACGTTATGCGAAAGGAATGATTAAACATGTTCGAACATATGAGCCCGAAGCGTTGGTAGATAAACTGGTGATTGGCGCATTTATCGAGGCGAGATCCTGCGAAAGATTTGCCAAACTGGCGCCTTACCTCAGCGAAGAAATTGGCAAGTTTTATGTGTCTCTTCTTCGTTCTGAAGCGAGACATTATCAGGACTATTTAGCGCTCGCCCAGTCTATATCTAACGATGATATTACACCAAGAATACAGCATTTTAGGCAGGTAGAAGCCGAACTGATCTCATCGCCAGATAACGATTTTAAGTTTCACAGTGGTTCTCCAACTCGATAAAAAGAAAGCCCGTAAAGGGCTTTCTTTGTTAAGTTAACATTAAGCTAACGAGGCATTAATTTGCTGCAAAACACCTTGAGGGTCTTGCGCCTGAGTAATCGGCCGGCCAATCACAAGGTAATCAGATCCAGCAGACATCGCTTCAACTGGCGTCATAATGCGGCGCTGGTCGCCCACCTCAGACCCCGCAGGTCGAATCCCTGGCGTAACCAACTTAAAGTCAGCGCCTAATTCGGCTTTAAGCATACTCGCCTCTTGAGCCGAGCAAACAACGCCGTCTAGGCCAGAATTTTTAGTTAAGGTCGCCAAACGCTGAACCTGCTGTTGCGGCGTCACGTCAATACCAATACCGTTAAGGTCAGACTGTTCCATACTCGTCAGCACTGTTACACCAATGAGGAGAGGACGCTGTGCGCCATAAGGCTCAAGTATCTCACGCGATGCTTGCATCATGCGCTCTCCGCCACTCGCGTGCACATTGACCATCCACACACCAAGCTCCGCAGCAGCTCGTACGGCTTTAGAACATGTATTAGGAATATCATGAAATTTTAAGTCCAAAAATACCGAGAAACCACGTTGATGAAGTTGTTTTACAAAATCAGGACCAAACAGAGTGAACATCTCTTTGCCCACTTTTAAGCGGCAGGAATTTGGATCAATCTTATCGACAAATGCTAATGCGTCTGCTTGATTTGCATAATCTAATGCCACGATTACTTTCTGGTCGGTCATTTCATCTCCCATTAATTAAAACTTCTACATCAATGATTTGTGCACGAGAGTGCTTTTTACAATTGGTCAAAAAAATGCAGCTAACGTCGTAGCTGCATTTCAAAAATTATTCACCATCCAATCCTCGAATTGGCTTAATGGTCCCCCACCCTTTACAGGAAGGACAGTGCCAATATAACGAGTGCGTTGAGAACCCACATTTACGGCAACGGTAATGAGGTTTTACTTTCAATTGCTCACCAACGAGCTTTTGTAACGTCCCTAAACTCTCTTTAGCACGGCCTTCTTCCGCCTCAAGCAAATGGTAATCCATTAGACGGTAAAAACCTTTCATTGTCGGGTTCTTCACCAGTTGGCGAGTCAACATTTCTTGAGCAGCACCTGCGCCTTCATGCTGCGCCACCAATTGGGCGAGCATTAACTCCGCAGACACACCGGCCTTACTCGCGATACATTGACGGAGAAAGTCCAGCAACTGGTCTTCTTGCCCTAGATGATGATAACAATCGGCCAGCGTTGGCAAAACTTCGCTGATGAAGTCAGAATCCTGCTCCAAAACTTGAGTCAGATACTCGACCGTTTGTTGATAGTCTTGGCGCCCTAGATAAAGTTTGCCGAGTGCAATACTTGCGCGCACGCAACGCTTATCTTCTTGTAATGCCTTTTTGAAGTATTGAATGGCTTTTTCATTATGGCCATCAGCTTGCTGCTGCATGGCTAACTCACACCAGAAGTGACCAATCGCAGAGCGCATACGTCGCTTACCGGCTTTTACCAAAATACTGGCGTAGTGAATCGCTTTTTCCCATTCTCGGGTTTGCTGATAAATCGAAACAAGTTGATATAGCGCCGCTTCTTTGTGATCGGGTTCATCAACAAGTTGCTCAAAGATTTTTTCTGCTCGGTCAAGAAACCCGGACACCATGTAATCTTTGGCTAACTGTTGCAGCGCAATATTTTTTTGATCAATGGTTAACCCTGAACGTGAAATCAAGTTCTGGTGAATACGAATAGCGCGATCAACCTCTCCGCGCGAACGAAACAAGTTCCCTAGCGCTAAGTGGGTATCTATGGTCTCATTATCGACCTGTAGCAGCTCGATAAAGTGATCAACCGCTTTATCGGATTGGTCTGAAAGTAATAGGTTCAGACCTGTCACATATTGACGTGATATCTGGTTGGACTGCTTCTGCTTATCTTGCTGAGCACTGCGATTCCCCATGTACCAGCCATAGGCGGCGGCAATCGGCAGTAACAAGAAGAGTATTTCAAGCATTGAGTATTGTGCCTATCCGTGTGTAATTTATGCTTTTTTTTGCTCCTCAGCTTTGTCAGTAATGGCTGAGAGTTTCTTCAACTGTTTATTGAGTTTGCGAACTTGCATGCGAGATTTCAAATGCAAACCACCAAAGATTAGCCATGCGATAGCGAAACCAATCACAAACACAACACCAAGTAATGTAGATAGGTGGAACTCACCCTGTGCAAGCAAATAATTGAAAGTCACGACATCTTGGTTCTGAGATCCAAGCGCCAGAGCGATAAGGAAAAGAGCAAGCACAGCTATGATTTTTATAATTTTCATGTTCCATCACCTTAGCAAAGTAGCGGATAAGATTATGCAGTAAAAGTTCGTAACAAACCATGAGAATATTACGTATCGATACCATAAAAAAACGGCACACGATAGTATGCCGCCTTTTGGTGTATCATTGCAAAGATCAGCTAGAGAGATTCATTCACTCGCTCACGTAGCTCTTTACCAGGCTTGAAGTGAGGCACAAATTTACCTTCTAACTCCACTTTATCCCCAGTTTTTGGGTTACGGCCGACACGTGGTTCGCGGTAATGAAGAGAGAAACTACCGAAACCGCGAATTTCGATTCTGTCTCCACGTTCCAGTGTTGATGCCATGTGCTCCAAAATATCTTTAACTGCGTCTTCAATCTCTTTCGCCGAAAGATGTGTTTGCTCAGCACAGAGTCTTTCAATTAATTCAGACTTAGTCATAGTTTCCCTCTTAGAGTAATTTATCACTTATTATAGTAAGTAATATCAATTCCAACAAACACTTGGGTATAATTCTAGCGTTTTTTGTCCAAGCTGCATAACAATTCCTGTCATAATTTGTACAAATATTGTTAGGTTTGCGGGAAATAAAAAAGGAGCCCTAAGGCTCCTTTTTGATCAAAAAGTGAAATTATTCACCTTTTGCAGCTTTAAATGCGTCAGCCATAGCGTTACCGAAACCACCTTCGTCTTGGTTCAGTGTTGCCATTGCTTCTTGCTCTTCAGCTTCGTCTTTCGCTTTGATAGATAGGTTGATTACGCGGTTTTTACGGTCAACGCCAGTAAATTTCGCTTCAACGCTATCACCAACACTCAAGATTAGAGAAGCATCTTCAACGCGGTCACGTGAAATTTCAGAAACGCGGATGTAACCTTCTACGCCTTCTTCAAGTTCAATTGTTGCGCCTTTAGCATCAACAGCAGTCACAGTACCGTTAACTAGAGTACCTTTCTTGTTGTCAGCAACGTAAGCATTGAATGGGTCGTTTTCCATTTGCTTGATGCCTAGAGAAATGCGCTCACGCTCTGCATCTACAGCTAGAACTACTGCAGAGATTTCGTCGCCTTTCTTGAATTCACGTACTGCTTCTTCACCTGGAACGTTCCAAGAGATGTCAGATAGGTGAACTAGACCATCGATGCCGCCATCAAGACCGATAAAGATACCGAAGTCAGTGATAGACTTGATCTTACCAGTTACTTTGTCGCCTTTAGCTTGCGCTTCAGCGAAAGATTGCCATGGGTTAGCTTTACACTGTTTCAGACCTAGAGAGATACGACGACGTTCTTCGTCGATTTCAAGAACCATAACCTCAACTTCGTCGCCAACATTAACAACTTTAGATGGGTGGATGTTCTTGTTAGTCCAATCCATTTCAGAAACGTGTACTAGACCTTCAACGCCTTCTTCGATTTCTACGAAGCAGCCGTAATCAGTTAGGTTAGTAACGCGACCAGTTAGTTTGTGACCTTCTGGGTAACGCTTAGCGATTGCTACCCATGGATCTTCACCTAGCTGTTTCAGACCTAGAGATACACGAGTACGCTCACGGTCGAACTTAAGAACTTTAACAGTGATTTCATCACCAACGTTAACGATCTCAGATGGGTGTTTAACGCGTTTCCAAGCCATGTCAGTGATGTGTAGAAGACCATCAACACCACCTAGGTCTACGAACGCACCGTAGTCAGTAAGGTTCTTAACGATACCTTTAACTTCGCTACCTTCTTGTAGAGTTTCTAGAAGCTCTTCACGTTCTACGCTGTTCTCAGATTCGATTACTGCGCGACGAGAAACAACAACGTTGTTACGCTTCTGGTCTAGCTTGATTACTTTGAACTCTAGCTCTTTGTTTTCTAGGTGAGCAGTGTCACGGATAGGACGTACGTCTACTAGAGAACCAGGAAGGAAAGCACGGATACCGTTTAGTTCAACAGTGAAACCGCCTTTCACTTTACCGTTGATGATACCAACAACAGTTTCAGCTTCTTCGTATGCTTTCTCAAGAACGATCCAAGCTTCGTGACGTTTCGCTTTCTCACGAGAAAGTTGAGTTTCACCGAAACCATCTTCAACAGCGTCTAGAGCTACGTCTACTTCAGCGCCAACTTCAACTTCAAGTTCGCCTGCAGCGTTCTTGAATTGTTCAGCTGGGATAGCAGACTCAGATTTAAGACCAGCGTCAACAAGAACGAAACCGTTCTCGATAGCTACTACAGTACCTTTAACGATGCTGCCTTGTTGAAATTCAGTTTCGTTTAGAAACTCTTCAAAGAGTTGAGCAAAAGATTCAGTCATTTAGTTAATCTTCAATAAATTAAACGTCCACGGGTGTCCTACCACATGGGGTTATTAAATTCGCCAGTCATCATCCTTGCGACCAACGCTCTATCAGACAAGCTTTATAGTGAGCTTGCCAGTTTAGATTCTATATATTGTAGTGCTTGAACCACGACCTCGTCGATAGACAAGGAGGTTGAATCGAGTACTAATGCATCGTCCGCAGGGCGCAAAGGCGCAACAGGGCGGTTACGATCACGATCATCCCTTTCTTGGATCTCGCTTAAAAGGGCGTCAAATTTAACATCTAGCCCCTTGTCTTGCAACTGCTTCATACGGCGAGCCGCCCTTTCTTCAGCACTTGCATCTAGGAATATTTTTGCTTGGGCTTCTGGGAATACGATGGTGCCCATATCTCGACCATCTGCGACCAAACCTTGACCATCTGCGAACGCTCGCTGACGACGCAGCAATGCTTCACGAACTCGCGGAAAGGCAGCCACTTTCGATGCAGCCATGCCAGTCTCTTCTTTACGCAATTCTCCAGAGACATCTTCGCCTTCGAGAATAACCTTAACTAAGTCACCTTCAGCAATAAATTGGACATCAAGATGAGTTGCTAAAGGAACTAAGGCGTCTTCCGACTCAACATCAACCCCATGATGTAAGGCTGCTAAAGCGAGAACGCGATATATCGCGCCAGAGTCTAACAAATTAAAATTGAGTTGTTTCGCCAATAACATACAAAGGGTGCCTTTGCCTGCACCACTTGGTCCATCTACCGTAATTACCGGTGTTTGTGAGGACATCTTTTACTCCACTTTCATTATTATCTAGGCTTCTATTTTCCTAGTTGGTCGCGGCAATGAATTATAATGCGAATGGTAGGCGGGTGCCAGTAAGAATGGGATTTAGAATGGAATTGAAGTGTTCAGCCAGCCAAACACTGGCTGAAAATTTTACAGTTTAATTCGCTCAAGGTTCTTTTCTAAAATTGAAGCACCAATACCTTTAACTTTGGTCAGATCTTCAGCCGCTGCAAATTGTCCGTTTTTCTGTCGGTAATCAACGATCGCTTGCGCTTTTGACATGCCAATTCCGGTCAAAAGAGCAGAAAGTTCTTCAGCGCTGGCTTGGTTAATATTCACCGTGATTTCTATCCCTGCTTGCTTAGGGTTTTCCTCTTGAGCGTGAGCGAGGTTAAAAAGCGGGAAAGTGAGCAAAAGAATCAGTAATGGCTTGATGATATGGAAGTTGAGTGGCTGTTTCATGGTCTTTCCTTAGTTGGGTTATACAGCGGTTATCAATAACCTAATTAGGAAATAGCCCACTCTCCACCACTTCACCCTCAAAATAATAAGGGCCGCGAATGCGACCCTTATTGATATATTTAAATATTACATCAGCAGGTGATTACTGCCCCACCGCGTAATACTCGATATCCGTATTGTTACGCAAAATATTAAGTAAGCCGTTTAAGTCTTGCTGGGCACTCATCTGCACCATTTGCTGTCCAATACGTTCGTTCATTTCAGAATCGACGTTTGCTTCTACATTATCTAACTCTACGATCACCACATTACCGTCAGCGTCTTGAGTTTGTGCATAGTGCTTAGTATCATCACTCGGTTTTGGCATAGAGAACACACGTTCTGCTAGTGGGGAACTACGGTCAATTTTCTCAAGTTCCCCGAAAGCCACCCCATTTTGCTCAAGCACACTATCGTCGCCTTTTTCTAATGCTGTAACCAGCTTATCGGCAAGCTCCATTGCTTGTTCTTGACCTTGGTCATCGGCAATCGCGGCGACTACGTCATCACGAACCTCTTCGAGAGGCAGCACTGTTTCTGGGCGGAGATCGTTTACTCGAACAACGATGACATGCTCAGGAGCCACTTCCAGCACTTCTGAGTTTAAGCCATCTTCTTTCACTTCCACGGTATTGAGCGCATCGAGAATTTGTGGTGCAGTCAATAGCTCTGGCGCGTCTTGCTCTGAAACAAAATCAGTCTCTTTGATTGGCTGTCCAATCACTTTAGCCGCTTCATCTAGCGAATCAGGGCTTTCAAAAGCCACTGTTTCTAACTCATTTTGCAGCTCATAGTATGTATCAAGCGCTTGCTGTTCTGATAACTCAGCAACAATGTCAGACTTAACGTCATCGAATGGTTTTGACTCTGGCGCTTTAACATCGTCGAGTTTAATAATGTGGTATCCAAACGAAGATTTTACTAGGCCAGATACATCACCTACGTTTTCGAGCGAAAAGGCAGCCTCTTCAAATGCAGGATCCATCACATCGTGCTCAATCCAACCAAGCGAACCACCTTGTTCTGCACTACCGACATCTTCAGATTGCTCTTTAGCCACAGCAGTAAAGTCAGCGCCGTTATTCAGTTGGTCAAGAATGGCTTGGGCTTTTTCTTCATCATCCCCTTGAACCAAAATATGGCTCACTTTACGTTGTTCCGCCGTTGAATATTTATCAAGATGTTCGTTGTAGTATGCTTTCGCATCTTCATCCGTCACTGCAACGTTGTCTTTCAACTGATCTGCTGACAGTTCAACATACGCAATTTTCATCTGTTCTGGGCGGGTATAATCATCCTGATGTTCGTCGTAATACGCTTGTACTTCGTCGTCAGTTGGAGAGATTTTTGCCGCGTAGTCGTCAATGTTAAGCGTTAACGAACGAATGTCGCGTGTTTGAGTGATCAGCTTACCTTGCGCTTCGACTTCACTTTGCAATGAGAAATCACTGCCTTGAATCGCTGATAATAGCTGGTTACGAACCAAATCTTGGCGTAAATATTCAGCAAAGTTCTCTGGTGTATACCCTGCTCGGCGTAACGCTGATTGATAAATTTGCTGATCAAATTCACCATCGGTCTGGAACTGTGGCATATCAAGAATCATTTGACGAACTTGCGCATCACTAACACGCAGACCTAATGACTCCGCATGCTGCTGAAGTAGGCGGTCGTTAATCAAACGGTCCAACACTGATTTACGGAATGAAGCGACGTATTCAGGGTCGCCCAAAAGATTGGAAAAGTAGTCACCGAGTTGCGATTGCATGCGGTTGCGTTCGTTTTGATACGCTTGCTCAAACTCACCACGACCGATTTCGGAATTACCGACTTTTGCCGCTGCGTTATTGCTACCACTGACCAAGTAACTGCCTATACCAGCAAAAACAAAAGATAGGATAATCAGTCCTAAAATAATTTTTACCGCGATGCTATTCACGCCTTCGCGTAACCGCTCCATCATAATTTAACTACTCTCCAGGAAGATTGCTGTACCCATTGAGGGCTTGTAGGTACGAAGCTTTAATATCTCAAAAATTAATAGCGCGATGATACCAGAAAAAGAAATGCGCATCAGTATGATGCGCATAATTTAAAAAGGTTCTAAAAAATTAGCCGTTACGGCCATTTTATTAGTTACAAGCGTCTTTAAGTGCTTTACCAGCTTTGAATGATGGAACTTTCGCTTCTGCGATTTGGATTTCTTCGCCAGTTTTAGGATTACGGCCAGTACGTGCAGCACGAGTACGTACACTAAAAGTACCAAAACCAACAAGCGCTACTTGGTCACCAGATTGAAGCGTATCACTTACTGCTTCGATGAATGCGTCAAGCGCACGACCCGCTGACGCTTTAGAGATGTCTGCGTTGCCAGCAATTTTTTCTACTAATTGTGTTTTATTCACTGTGATTCCCCTTTAGGTCACCAATTATTATTTTTTTTGGTGACGGTCGTTCCATTAAGTTTCAAAGATAACGCAAAACCTTATATATCAAGGCTTCACGCTATACTCGCTAAAGTTAGCGTCCAAAAAAAACGCTGACAAGCCTTTTTTGGACTTATCAGCGTAATCTTTTACTTATTTTTGCTACATATCACTATTTTACGACGTCTAGCTCAACACCTGCGGGGTGTCGCTCTAATGCTACCGTCAAAACTTCATCAATCCATTGTACTGGAATCACCTTAAGATCAGCGATGACATTATCCGGAATATCCTTCAAATCACGCTCGTTGTCTTTCGGAATCAGTACGGTTTTGATGCCGCCGCGATGCGCAGCGAGAAGCTTCTCTTTCAAACCACCAATCGGTAATACTTCACCACGCAGAGTAATCTCACCCGTCATAGCGACTTCAGCTTTCACAGGGTTACCTGTTAAGCTTGAAACGAGAGCAGTACACATTGCGATACCCGCACTTGGACCATCTTTAGGCGTGGCGCCTTCTGGTACGTGAACGTGAATATCTCGTTTTTCGTAGAAATCTTCGTTGATGCCTAATTTCTCGGCGCGAGAACGTACAACCGTCATTGCCGCTTGGATTGACTCCTGCATCACATCACCAAGAGAACCGGTTTGCGTTAGCTTGCCTTTACCTGGCATCGATTGAGTTTCGATAGTCAGCAGGTCACCACCGACTTCCGTCCAGGCGAGACCAGTAACTTGGCCGATCCGGTTGCTGTCATCCGCTTTACCGTAGTCAAAACGTTGAACACCAAGATACTCTTGAAGGTTGTCCATATTGACTGTAACACTCTTCAGATCTTTATCGAGCAAGATGTTCTTAACCGCCTTACGGCAAATTTTTGAAATCTCACGTTCAAGATTACGTACGCCTGCTTCACGAGTGTAATAACGGATAACACCAATAATGGCGGAATCCTCAAGCACGATTTCATTCGGTTTCAAACCATTACGTTTAATCTGTTTCTCTACCAAGTGACGTTTAGCAATGTTTAGCTTCTCATCTTCGGTATACCCAGAAAGACGAATGACTTCCATACGATCCAGTAGTGGCCCTGGAATATTCATCGAGTTTGAAGTCGCAACAAACATCACATCTGATAAATCGTAGTCAACTTCAAGGTAGTGGTCGTTAAACGAGTTATTTTGTTCAGGGTCAAGCACTTCAAGCAATGCAGAAGCAGGGTCGCCACGCATATCCGACGACATCTTATCGATTTCATCGAGTAGGAACAGTGGGTTTTTAACGCCAACTTTCGACATTTTTTGAATCAGCTTACCTGGCATCGAACCGATGTAAGTGCGTCGGTGACCACGAATTTCCGCTTCGTCACGTACCCCACCTAAAGCCATGCGAACGTATTTACGCCCTGTGGCCGCGGCGATCGAACGTCCAAGAGATGTTTTACCAACCCCAGGAGGACCAACCAAGCAAAGGATAGGCCCTTTAAGCTTGTTGATTCGGTTTTGCACCGCTAAGTATTCAAGGATGCGATCTTTTACGCGCTCTAGACCATAATGGTCTTCGTTAAGAACTTCTTCCGCTTTTGCCAAGTTCTTCTTAACTTTTGAGCGCTTGTGCCATGGCACGCCGATCATCCAATCGATATACCCGCGAACAACCGTCGCTTCTGCCGACATTGGTGACATCATTTTTAGCTTTTGCAGCTCTTGTTCGGTTTTTTCGCGCGCCTCTTGCGGCATCTTCGATTCTTCGATTTTCTGCTTCAGCGTTTCAAATTCGTCTGGCGCTTCATCCATCTCACCAAGTTCTTTCTGAATGGCTTTCATTTGCTCATTCAAATAGTACTCACGCTGGGATTTTTCCATCTGCTTCTTCACGCGGCCACGGATACGCTTCTCAACTTGCAGTAAGTCAATTTCCGATTCCATTTGCCCCATCAAGAACTCAAGACGCTCGGTCACATCCAAAGCTTCCAGAACTTTCTGCTTATCGGCAAGTTTTAATGGCATGTGAGCGGCGATGGTATCTGCAAGACGCGCAGCTTCATCAATGCCATTAAGTGAGGTCAAAACTTCCGGTGGAATCTTCTTATTGAGCTTAATGAAACCTTCAAATTGATTGATGGCACTGCGAACAATCACTTCTTGCTCACGTTCATCAAGCTCTGGCGTCACGAGATATTCTGCGTCCGCCGTAAAGAATTCGTTGTCAATAAATTGATTTATTTTCGCACGTTGCTGGCCTTCAACCAGTACTTTTACCGTACCATCTGGCAATTTCAATAATTGCAGAATGGTCGCAATGGTACCAACTTCAAACAAATCGTCTTTTGACGGTTCATCGGTATCTGCTTCTTTTTGCGCGACCAACAATACTTGCTTGTTGTTATCCATCGCTGCGTCAAGGCAGGCGATCGATTTCTCACGACCAACAAACAAAGGAATTACCATATGCGGGTAAACTACTACGTCTCGCAGAGGTAGTACTGGGATCTCGACACGTTCGGAACGTTCCAAGTTCATATTAATCTCTCTTCCGCTTACTCTCTTTTGCAGTATATGGGGGCTAATTGATTGGATTCAATGGAAGAATAAAAAAAAGGAGGCTTGAATTGCCTCCTTTAGATGTTAAGTCAGAAAATTAGGACTCTGCGCCCGCTGCTTGGTTGTCTGAATTGCTGTAAATCAACAATGGGTCAGATTCCCCTTTGATCACAGACTCATCAATCACAACCTTGCTGACATCATCCATTGAAGGAAGATCGTACATGGTTTCAAGTAAGACACTTTCAAGGATTGAACGTAGTCCACGAGCACCAGTTTTACGTTCCATTGCTTTTTTAGCGATAGCACGGAGTGCATCTTCACGGAACTCTAGCTCGGCATCTTCCAATTCAAATAGCGCAGCGTATTGTTTGGTCAACGCGTTCTTTGGTTCGCACAAGATTTGAATCAACGCTTCTTCGTCAAGTTCAGTCAATGTTGTCGTGACCGGTAGACGACCAATGAATTCTGGAATCAAACCGTATTTGACCAAATCTTCTGGCTCTACTTTCATGAACAGCTCACCGACAGTCTTAGACTCATCTTTAGAGCGAACCTCTGCGCCGAAACCAATACCTGTACCTGTTGCAACACGCTGGTCAATCACTTTATCTAGGCCAGCGAAAGCGCCACCACAAATAAAGAGAATCTTCGACGTATCAACTTGCAAAAACTCTTGTTGAGGATGCTTACGACCACCTTGAGGTGGAACCGAAGCCACAGTACCCTCAATTAATTTGAGCAGTGCTTGCTGAACACCTTCGCCAGACACATCACGGGTAATTGATGGGTTCTCAGCTTTGCGAGAAATCTTGTCGATTTCGTCAATGTAGACAATACCGCGTTCGGCTTTCGCTACATCGTAATCGCATTTTTGCAGCAGTTTCTGAATGATGTTTTCGACATCTTCACCGACATAACCTGCTTCAGTCAGGGTTGTCGCATCTGCCATCGTAAACGGTACGTCTAGGAAACGAGCCAAGGTTTCAGCAAGCAATGTTTTACCACTACCCGTTGGACCAATGAGAAGAATATTACTCTTACCGAGCTCTACTCCTTCACTCGTGGTGTCTCCATTTCGTAAACGCTTGTAGTGGTTGTAAACAGCAACCGCTAACACTTTTTTCGCGTAATCCTGCCCAATCACATAATCATCAAGGTGTTCACGAATCTCACGTGGCGTTGGCAACGCCTCCGATTGTTTCTTAGGAAGAACATCTTTGATTTCTTCACGAATGATGTCGTTACATAGATCGACACATTCATCACAAATGTAAACGGATGGGCCAGCAATTAATTTGCGAACTTCGTGTTGGCTTTTGCCACAGAAAGAGCAGTAAAGAAGCTTACTACCACTGCTCTCTTTGCCTTTATCTGTCATTCGCTAACCTCTTAGCCTTTAACTCTTTATAGATTGAGTGTATATCAAATTAGCTTGAATTGCGCTAAACAATCCGCGCGATTATTCAGCGCGGTGTGTCAATACTGAGTCAACCAACCCATATTTCACTGCGTCTTCACCGGACATAAAGTTGTCGCGGTCAGTATCACGCTCAATCACTTCGATCGGCTGACCTGTGTGCTCAGCAAGTAAAGAGTTAAGTTTTTGTTTAATGCTCAAAATCTCTTGGGCATGAATCTGAATATCAGACGCTTGGCCTTGGAACCCACCTAATGGTTGGTGAATCATGACACGAGAGTTTGGTAGTGCATAGCGTTTGCCTGGCGCACCACCAGCCAATAAGAAGGCGCCCATTGAGCATGCTTGTCCCATACACACTGTGCTCACATTTGGTTTAATGAATTGCATGGTGTCATAAATTGACATCCCTGCAGTCACACTACCGCCTGGTGAGTTGATGTATAAGAAAATATCTTTATCTGGATTTTCTGACTCTAAGAAAAGCAGTTGGGCCACGACAAGATTTGCCATGTGGTCTTCAACTTGACCAGTTAAGAAAATCACGCGCTCTTTCAGCAAACGAGAGTAGATATCGTAAGAACGTTCACCTCGAGAAGTCTGCTCCACCACCATAGGTACTAGCGCGTCTAAGATTGGCGACATTTCATTTTTTTCTTGGTAGCTCATATTCTTATGTCCCTAAAATAAATGGCCCGGATGATATTTATCATACGGACCATTGTTAGCAGAATAGTTAACGTTAAGTCAACCTTCTACACAAGATATTATTAAGCTGCAGGCTGTTGTTGGTTCATTAGCTCGTTGAAGCTAACTGCGGTTTCAGTAACCTGTGCTTTCGCAATGATCGCGTCAATCGCTTGCTCTTCTAGAGCCACGTTACGCATGTTTTGCATCATTTGCTCGTTTTGCTCGTAGTAAGAGATAACTTCTGATGGATCTTCATATGCAGTTGCCATCTCTTCGATAAGCGCTTTCACTTTCTCTTCGTCCGCTTCTAGCTCTTCAGACTTGATCACTTCACCAAGTAGGAGACCAACCATTACGCGACGTTTTGCTTGCTCTTCAAACAGTTCACGAGGAAGTTGAGCTGCTGCTTCTGGGTTACCACCGAAACGTTGTGCTGCTTGTTGACGTAGTGTACCGATTTCTTGATCGATAAGTGCTGCTGGCACATCGATCTCGTTCTCTTTGACTAGGCCGTCAAGCGCTTGCTCTTTGATGCGGTTCTTCACAGCTTGCTTCAGTTCGCGTTCCATGTTTTTACGAACTTCTGCTTTCAGAGCGTCAATGCCGCCTTCTGCAACACCAAATTTAGACACAAACTCATCGTTGACTTCAGGAAGTTCACGATCTTCAACTTTGCTCACTTTGATAGCGAATTTCGCTGCTTTACCTTTTAGGTTTTCTGCATGGTAATCTTCAGGGAAGTTAACGTCGATCTCAAATTCCATACCAGCAGTTTTGCCTGCGATACCGTCTTCAAAACCTGGAATCATGCGGCCAGAGCCCATTTCTAGAGGGAAGTTTTCAGCTTTACCGCCTTCAAACTCTTCACCGTCGATAGAACCAACAAAATCGATAGTCACGCGTTTGCCGTCAGCCGCAGCTTCGTCAACTTCTTTCCAAGTTGCTTGCTGCTTACGTAGCGTGTCGATCATTTCTTCTACGTCAGAATCTTGAACTTCAGTTTGTGGTTTCTCAACCGCAATGTTCTCAAGACCTTTCAGTTCAACTTCTGGGTAAACTTCAAAAGTAGCGTTGAATACAAGATCTTCGCCTTCTTTGTTTGACACAGGTTCGAACGTTGGAGCGCCTGCTGGATTGATTTTTTCTTTAACGATAGCTTCGATGAAGTGACGTTGCATCACTTCTCCAAGTACGTCTTGACGAACCGCTTTGCCGTACATTTGAGCAACCATCTTCAAAGGCACTTTACCTTTACGGAAGCCGTCAAAACGACGGTTCTTCGCGATGTTGCGTAGTTCAGCTGTCACTGCATCTTCAATGTTTGCGGCAGGAACAGTAATGTTAAGACGGCGCTCTAGGCCTTCTAGCGTTTCAACAGTAGCTTGCATTATTCATTAACCTCAAAACTGGCTCAGTCTATCTGAGCATGAGAGTTGACTTACTGATTCAGTAAGAAAACTGCATCCTTGGTGTGCGTAATCACACGTTCTAAATCGAGAATCGACTTCAGCTAAGTTAGCCAAAAGCCGGACTAATAAGTGATATCTTTAGTGTAATAAAGGTATCTCTGATTAGTCTCAGGATAAAATTTCAGACGCCGCATTCTAGCGAGGTCATTCAGCCCTGTCGAGCTAATCGCCCTGACCGGACGCACAAACCCCTAAATTCCCACTTAACTGGTCCAAAATCGAACAAATCCGTTAAGCAACAGAGCAAAAATGGGGACATTAAATGGTTTTTCAAGAGAAACGATGATTTTTTTTAATCCGAGAGAGAAAAAGAGAGCTTGCTCTTGTTTTGGCGCACAGTTTTCACATCTCAAAGCACACGTTTGTAACAAAAAGCTTTAGTCTTAGCGTTAATGGAATGTAAGAGAAAAGCAGCAGATGTCACCAAGTCGTAAAACCAGTTGGTTGATACTTTTCCTGTTTACGGTACTCACCGTTATCAGTTGGTTTGTCGTTTGGCATCATCAGTACCAAACCTTGGTCCAAGAACACCATGCGCAGCTCGATAAGTTCATCAATCACATTGTGACAAGGATCGACAAGTACGCGCACATACCTCAATTACTGTCCAAAGACAAAGAGTTAGTGCTAGCCCTACAAAACCAAACTAACTCTGCACAAATTGAAATTACCCACCGTTATTTAGAACAAGTCAATCAAGTCATAGAGGCGGAAGATACGTACTTGCTCAATCAATACGGTACAACCATTGCGGCAAGCAATTGGAATTTGAGCCGAACCTTCGTTGGCCGAAACTTTGCGTGGCGTCCTTACTTCAAGCAAGCCATTCAAGGTGCTTCAAGTCAATATTTTGCGTTGGGCTCCACCTCGGGTTCTCGAGGTTATTACTACGCCCATCCCGTCACTTATGCTGCGGAAAACATTGGCGTCGTGGTCGTCAAAATGGACCTCACCGCAATAGAAGACAATTGGCAGAGTGCCACCAGCTCGATGGTGGCCACGGACGAATACAATGTTGTTTTCATGTCCAGCGAACCTAAATGGCTGTTTCACAGTTTGACGGATTTAAAACCCGACCTCAAAGCTCGCATTGTTGATAGCCGCCAGTACCATACTCAGCCTCTTCCCTCGCTCGGATTATTAGGAAGACTCACTGCCACCACCTCGGAACTGACAACCCCCTTTGTTGGTGGCTGGTTTAGTGACTATTTGGTGACTTCGCGTTTAGTCCCCGGGCTAAAACTCACCTTTCGAGTGTTAACCCCTAAGCGGGTGCTATTTTGGTCAACTGCAGCCTTTGTCTTAGTCGAAATTTTAATCTTCTCGGTGATTTATCTTACTTATCAGTTAATGCGCCATCGCCAACAGCGCAAGCGCCAATTTGAACAACTGCAATCGGAAGCCAAACAAAAATTGGAGTTTTTGGTCATGGAGCGCACGGCTGAACTCCAAGCCGAGATTTTGGAGCGCACAAGAACAGAACATCAGCTGAGGCAAACACAAGATGAACTCGTACAAGCAGCGAAACTTGCCGTGCTAGGCCAGATGTCGACAAGCATCAGTCATGAGCTGAACAATCCTCTTGCTGCCATTCGAAGCTTTGCCGATAACGCTCGGCGCTTTTTAGATAAGCAGCAACCACAGCGGGTAGACGACAACCTATCTCGCATTTCTGCATTAACGGAGCGGATGGCGAAAATCAGCGAACAATTAAAATCATTTGCTCGCAAATCAGACTCAAGCGATCAAATCCATGCTCTCGTCGCGCCGGTGATTCAATCGGCCATTGATTTGCTGGATGCGCAGATTAAAGCCAGTGGTGCGACACTCAAAGTTCGACTCCCCGCCTCTCCGGTTAAATTAATGATCAACCCCATTCAGCTTGAACAAGTACTGATCAACCTTATTACTAACGCCCTTCAGGCCCTGCAAGATACGACCAACAAACAGCTTCATCTTATCTGTGTTAGCGAAGCTGAACGATTCATCATCTACCTTGATGATAATGGTCCCGGAATCAGTGATGAACAGGTACGGTGTTTGTTTGAACCTTTCTACACCACCAAGAAAAATGGGTTGGGTCTGGGGCTGTCAATTTCACAACAAATTATACAAGCAATGGATGGAAACTTAACTGCCGAATCGTCTCCCCTAGGCGGGGCACGCTTTACCATTACGTTGCCATTTAAGGAGCAGTAATTGATGTCGGACGTTTATTTCATCGATGATGAGAGCAATATTCGAATTGCGATCGAACAAAGTTTTGAGCTAGAAGATATTTCTGCCGAGTTTTTCGCCAGCGCCGAAGAGGCGCTATTAGCGATAAAAGAACATGGCTTACCTAAAGTAATTATTACTGATATCTGCTTACCCGGGCTTTCCGGTGAACAGCTTCTTGCAACACTGGTGCATCAAGACCCTGATATTCCTGTCATTCTGATTACAGGTCACGGAGACATCTCCATGGCTGTTAATGCACTACAAAACGGCGCTTATGATTTTATTGAGAAGCCTTTTGCCATTGACCGTTTAATTGACACCACACAACGCGCGCTAGAAAAACGCTCGTTATGGTTGGAAAATCAAGCCCTCAAGCGGTCACTCAAAGCAAGCCAAACACTCGGCCCGCGAATTATCGGTGACACTGAGTCGATTCAACTGCTGCGTGACACCATCACTCATATTGCGGATACCGATGCCGATATTCTTTTATTTGGTGAAACAGGCACAGGCAAAGAGTTGGTCGCTCGCTCGATTCATGAGCAGAGCTCTCGCCGTGAAAATAATTTTGTCGCGATCAATTGTGGCGCGGTAGCCGAGAACCTGATCGAAAGTGAATTATACGGGCATGAGAAAGGCGCATTCACCGGCGCTGACAGTCAGCGAATCGGCAAATTCGAACATGCGCAAGGCGGCACGCTGTTTCTTGATGAAATTGAATCGATGCCAATGCAAGCACAAATTCGCCTGCTACGCGTATTACAAGAACGCGTCCTTGAGCGAGTCGGCTCCAATGAATTATTGCCTCTAGATATTCGAGTCATAGCCGCCACAAAAGTCAATCTCAAGCACGCCGCTGATGAAGGCCAGTTTCGCGCTGATCTTTACTATCGACTCAATGTTGTCACCATAGATCTCCCTCCGCTACGTGAGCGTAAAGAAGATATTCCCGCTCTGTTTCACCACTTTTTGCTGGTCGCCGCGGCGCGTTATGGAAAAACCGCGCCAGCCTTACCCGCCAGCGATCTATCAACGCTCCTCAATCATACTTGGCCTGGTAACGTGCGTGAACTGCGTAATGCCGCTGAGCGTTTTGTGTTACTGGGAAAATTGAATCAGTTAGGCGACTCCGTTGTCCCTGTCGTCAGTGAAAACAGCCTTGCTGAACAAGTCGCGGAGTTTGAAAAATCGGCGATTGAACACGCCCTCATTGAATGCGGTGGCAGCATTAAGCTAACGATGGAGAAGCTTAACCTAGCTCGCAAAACTTTGTATGACAAAATGCAAAAGTATCAGATTGAAAAAGAGGCATTTAAGAACTAATACCCAAGCTTGGTTGAACGGTCATCTTGCTCGATAATCAAACGCTGTCGAGCATATGGCTAGGTGAAAGATCGACGTGGGCGACAAAATAAAAATACCGTACATCACTGAAACCGTTTTGATTGATGGGACTTATCATCAAGAACAACGCTCCGGTGAAGATCGGCGTAAAAGCAAACAGAAATACCCATATTATGATCGAAGAAAGCGGATTGATCCGCGTATCGGCTGGGTAAAAAAAATCAACGAGGAGGTCTAAGCCTCCTCGTTTTATTATCTTACTCGAATTATTTGGTAATGATCTCTGGGCCCATAAAGGTGGTTGGCAACCAAGTCGACACCCAAGGAACATAAGTGACGATGATCAGGAATAGGAACATCACTGCCACCCAAGGTAGCGCGGCTTTCACCACCCTCATCATCGACATTTTAGCCACCCCAGCGGTCACAAATAAGTTCAGCCCCACCGGCGGCGTAATCATTCCTATCTCCATGTTCACCACCATAATGATGCCCAAGTGAATCGGATCAATACCGAGTGCCATCGCGATAGGGAAAACCAATGGTGCAACAATAATCAACAAGCCAGACGGCTCCATGAATTGACCACCAATCAGCAATAGCACGTTGACCACGATTAAGAAGGTAATAGGCCCAAGCCCGGCAGAGAGCATGGATTCCGTAATCATTTGCGGGACACGCTCTTCGGTAAGCACATGTTTCAAAATCAATGCATTAGCAATGATAAACAGTAACATGATGGTAAGCTTACCCGCTTCAAATAGGGTTGCTTGAGTATCTTTATGAACCAAAGACTGGAACACTTTGACCACAACAGGTTTACCATTTTGCTTATCGGCAAATGGCCCCATGTCTTTATAGATGAAGTTAGCAATAAAGAAGGCGTAAACAGCTGCGACAGCGGCCGCTTCGGTTGGCGTAAAAATGCCGCCATAAATACCGCCTAGGATAATAACCACCAACAGTAGCCCCCAGCTCGCATCTTTTGCCGCTTTTAACGCTTCTGTCCATCCGACAAAAGGCTGCTTAGGTAAGTTCTTAACTCGCGCTGTGATATAAATAGCGACCATTAACATCAACCCTGCGAGCAATCCCGGAATCACGCCGCCGAGGAACATACGCCCAACCGACACATCCGTTGCCGCAGAGTAAACCACCATCACGATCGACGGTGGAATCAAGATACCCAATGTCCCAGCGTTACAAATAACCCCAGCCGCAAACTCTTTGGTATAGCCGTTTTTCACCATGCCGGCAATCACGATGCTCCCAATGGCTACCACCGTTGCAGGTGAGGAACCGGACAGGGCAGCAAACATCATGCACGCCACCACCGACGCCATGGCCAAACCGCCTCGGAACCAGCCGACCATCGCAATCGCAAAACGGATGATACGCTTGGCCACACCACCGGTAGACATAAAGCTTGAGGCCAAAATAAAAAATGGAATGGCTAATAATGTGTAATGCCCTTCAAACGCGTTAAACAGCGTTTGCGCAATGGAAGCCAAAGAGCCTTC
This sequence comes from Vibrio olivae, assembly GCF_042428525.1. Classification (NCBI taxonomy): domain Bacteria; kingdom Pseudomonadati; phylum Pseudomonadota; class Gammaproteobacteria; order Vibrionales; family Vibrionaceae; genus Vibrio; species Vibrio olivae. Next base: position 387,562 of record NZ_JBHMEP010000001.1, on the reverse strand, counting down.
TGAATGGATCATCAGAAAGATAACGCTCGAAAGCCCGAGAGAAACAGCAATAGGAACACCGATTAACATAAAACCGATGACCATTAAAAATAGAAATAAAATCGCCATGGCTTAACGCTCCTCGTTGTGTTTTTTATTATTTGCGTCAGCATTGACTGACATGGCCTGCTCAACATCGCCCATATCAGCTTTCAGCGCTTCGAGATCTTCTTCAGCCTCATGACCTGTAATCATTCGGTCGAGTTTTCCGGTCAGGATTTGCACTAAAATTTGCAGAAAACGGAAAGTAAGCAAAGCCATACCCAAAGGGAGCGCCATATAAGGAATGAAACGTGGCAGCTTTTCATAGCGTTCGCCTTCGTTCATAAGATCAGCAAGAAACTGCAGCATTTCTGGCATCGGAATATCATCGGTTTCGTACCAAGCGCGCTCGGTTGCAAACGGATACCAATAATTCCAAGCACCAATCAGCAGTAAAACAGAAAATGCTAAACAGCAGCCGACAGCAAGCAATGCGCATACTTTACGCATCGCATCCGGGACAATATTGATCACCACATCGACCCCGATGTGGAAATGTTTTTTAACGCCGTAAGAAGCCCCAACCAATACCATCCACGCAAACATAAAGACAGTGAGCTCCAGCGCCCACAAAATGTTGTCGTTAAATAGGTAACGCGCTAACACGTTGACAAAAGTTAAGAGTGTCATTGCCCCGAGAAAAAAGGCAATGAGCGTCTCCTCCACTTTGTCGGTGAAGGCGCCGACTTTAGCAAAAAATGACTGTTCCATAATGATACTTCGCCTTGATGGTCATTATTATTAGAATCTGGCCTCACCACCACGTGATGAGGCCGAGTTGATTTACTGTTTGTTGGCAGCCAATGCCGCATCAATCAAGTCAGAACCAATGTCTTTTTCGAATTTCTTCCATACCGGTTTCAAAGCATCAACCCACTGCTGACGTTGCTCTGGCGTCAATTCACGTACTACACCGCCCGCTTCAATCACGTACTGTTTGTTTTGCATTTCAACTTTGCTTGATTCGGCATTACGAGTTTCAGTCACTTCTTTCAAAATGGTCGCAAACTGGTCACGCACATCGGTCGGAAGCTTGTCCCACCATTTCGTTGACGTTACAACTAGGTAATCCAAAATCCCGTGGTTGGTCTCTGTTGTACCATCTTGAACTTCAAAGAATTTCTTACCGTAGATGTTGGACCAAGTATTCTCTTGCCCATCAATAACTTTGGTTTGCAGGCCGCCGTATACTTCAGCAAACGACATTTTTTGAGGGTTAGCATCCAGTTGCTCAAATTGGGCAACCAACACATCCGATGCCTGGACACGGAATTTCAACCCTTTCGCATCTTCAGGTAGTACAAGAGGTTGGTTTGCAGACATTTGTTTCATGCCGTTGTGCCAAAACTCTAGTCCTCTCACGCCACGACGGTTCATGGCATTTTTCAGCTTTTCGCCCGCTTCTGAATTTTGGAAGCGGTCAACGGCGTGGACATCATCAAAAAGGAAAGGAAGGTCGAAAAGGCGGAACTTTTTGGTGAACTTTTCAAATTTAGAAAGTGATGGAGCGGCTAATTGCACATCCCCGTTTAACAGCGCTTCTAACACTTTGTCATCATCATAAAGCGTTGAGTTCGGGAAAACTTGCATGCAAGCTTTGCCATTCATCTCCTCGTTAACGCGTTTTTCTAGCAGTGACGCGGCAATTCCTTTGGGGTGTTTGTCGGTGTTGGTTACGTGACTAAACTTGATAACCAGTTCACCTGGGTCGCAATTCGCTGCGGCAGTGAAGCTCGTCATTGCGATGATGGAAGCAGATAGTAGGGTTAGAGGCTTGTTCATTTGTTATTCTCCTTGTTGGTATTCAGGCCCAATCAATGAGCACTGACTGTTAACATAAGAGCAACAAACAAGCCAAGTTTAAAAATATAAAAAATAACCTTAAAAATCAAAGATTAAAAAATAAAGATACGATAACAATGTTAACTAAGTTAATGAACCATTAACAAGATGGGTGAATTATGACTCATTCTTTGGTGTGAAATGGGTGGCTTTCCACCAATTTGGTCACCCCTTTTAGCCCAATGTTACATCTCGCCAAAGGGGTGACAGGATAAAGGCTAAGAAGAGCAACTGATCGCCATTTTTTTGCCCCAACTCGGCGGTAAATTAGCGTACGAATCATGCTGTGGTTGCTCGTCAAAAGGCGCTGACAATAACAACGCCAAATGCGCTACCTCACTGAAATCTCCCTGCTCTGCTTTTTGTATCGCTATTTGTGCCAGATAGTTACGTAAAATGTACTTAGGATTAACTTTACGCATTGCTTGGCAGCGCAGCTCGGCACTCAATGGCTGACCTTCACCATCTCTCTCCAATTCACATCGCGCTATATACAACGCCAACCATGACGCTGCAGCTTGGCGGTCAATAAACAGATCGATGACAGGCTGGCGCCCTGCTTGATCAATGCAAGATAATGCGCGAAAGAAGCGTGTGTAGTCCGTATGGTTCTGACTTAACAACTCAAACATCCCATTGAACAGTTTTCCATCTTCATGAAGTGAGCGAATTAAACCGAGCTTGCTACGCATTTGAGCACTGAAATGGCGGCTTAAAGCCGACTCATACTGAGATAAAATACGCTCGAGATCATCACGTTCAATAAGCGGTGATAGTGCATGCGCCAACGCCGAAAGGTTCCACAAAGCCACTCGCGGCTGCTGGTCAAAAGCGTAACGCCCCTGATAATCTGAATGATTGCAAATAAAGCCCGTTTCATAGTCATCTAAAAACGCAAAAGGGCCGTAATCAAATGTTTGCCCTAGAATCGACATGTTATCGGTATTCATCACTCCATGAGCAAATCCAACGGCTTGCCAAAGCGCTATCATTCTTGCCGTTGAATCAACAATGCACTCAAACATAGCCGCGTAGGGCTTTTCATCACCGCTCAAATGCGGCCAGTACCATTCGATGGCTTTGTCAGCCAATAATTGCAAATTCTCCATTTGGTTGGTGTAAAAGAAGTGCTCAAAGTGACCAAATCGAATATGTGATTGCGCCGCACGCACCAGCAACGCGCCAGGTTCAATACGCTCTCTATACACCGGCGTCTCACTAACCAGCATACCAAGGGCGCGCGTGGTTGGAATCCCAAGTCCAGCCATGGCTTCGCTGCACAAATACTCGCGAATGGTCGAGCGCAGTACCGCGCGCCCATCCCCCATTCTCGAATACGGCGTAAGACCTGCGCCTTTTAAATGCAAGTCATACACGTCCCCATAGCGATCAGTGAGCTCGGCCAGCAGCAACCCTCGACCATCCCCTAGATCGGGATTGTAAACACCAAATTGATGCCCAGCGTATTTCATCGCTAGCGGTTTAAACGCGGAAAATGAAGCTTCGCCGCTGAGTGCAGCTTTTAGTTCGGCGCTTTGCGCGTCATCAGAAGTGAATCCTAGTTGCTCGGCTAAAGGCTGATTCCACGCCACCCAATGTGTATTCTCCAAGGGTGTCGGTGATACCAAGGTATAAAAATCATTTGGTAGCTCAGAAAAGCGAGTCGAGAAAGGCAGCGTCGTCCAGTTAGACATAAACAACTCATTAACAAATATTAAACGTTAAGAGCACGCTATCATAAGTAGTTGCCGTGAATCCAGTCACAAAAAAGCGAGGCTGGATATCCAGTCTCGCTTTTCACATTTTTAGGGCAATCTGAAATTACAGAATCGCAAACACGCTAACCATGGCTGCAACCGAAAAAATGCAGATACGGCTGATTAAGCCAAATTCAGAAGGGTGAATCATTTCTTGATGTTGCATGGGCGCTCCTACATTCTTTCTTTGTTACACGATAATGACAATATGATGAAATTTACGCCAACTCTCAATCCATATCTTGATGAATTTTTTATGACACTGCGATGAATTTTTGTCAAAACCTAGGTTTTATCGACCTTGGCGCAGGGTTAACCACTCGTCGTAAGTTATTTGGTATAAGCAGTGCCGAGACAATGGGTGCGCCACCTCAAGCTTAGGATGATCAAAATCTTGCTGTGTATTGCGCATACCTATCTTTTCCATCACTCGCCTCGAGGGGCTATTGGTTACTGTGGTAAATGCGCAAACTTTAGGCTGCTGCAAAATCTCAAACGCATAATCCAGGTTCGCATTCGCGCCTTCCATCGCCAATCCTTGCCCCCAGCAATGTGCTTTCAATCGCCAACCGATTTCAACAAAAGGCGAGCCGGGAATGCCGCTGTGCTTATCTTGTTCATGTAACCCTATAAACCCAAGTACCTCACCACTGTGCTTTGCTTCAGCAGCCCAAAACCCCCACCCTTCGCGTTTAGCAATCAGTGAAATCAGCCGTTGTAACAGCTCATCACTTTCTCGTTGACTGAGCGGATGAGGAAAATAGCGCATGACTTTCGGATCAGAACATAAATCAAACAGTGCTTGACGGTCACCAGGTTGCCAAGGTCGTAATATCAGTCTTTCTGTCTGTAACATATTGAGATTCTGTATTAATTAGAGTTATGCCTAGCCTACGTGACACGCACTAGATAAGCGACATAAAGCAAGACAATCGCCACGATCAAGGGCAAAAAGCAATATTAATAAGAGAAAAACAAAAAAGGTGAGCATTGCGCTCACCTTTTTTATTAGCCAATTAACTAGGCGTTATTTTACCGTCACAGGTTGCGTTTGTGGTGGTTCTTCGTCCTTAGCTTGAGCTGGGTGGACGCTGCTACCATCTGATAAGATATTACGCGCCGTCATCGTGTGATAGTAAGCATCCGTCACTTTATACTTAAACATCAGGGCGCCCATCAGGAAGTGGAATAAGCCAGGAATGATCGTCAGCATTAGAGCAATGCCAGTCAGTGCCGTTTCTGTCTGCTCTTGGTTAGGTACGTAGTCAAAGAAGGTTAATAACCAACCCACTATTGCGCCAGCAATACCCATTCCGAATTTTTGACTAAACGAAATGCCACCAAATGCCAATCCAGAGACTCGTTCACGAGACTTAAATTCACCGTAGTCTACCGCTTCAGCAATCGCAGACCAGAACACTGGCGCATGCAAATCGACAACAAAGGAGATCAAGAAATACATGACAAATGCGAGTGCAATATCGTCTCGGCCCACTAAGAAGTACATCAATGCGCTTAGAATCAATACAGCGATCTGAGTGTATCTAAACAGTTTAATTTTACAGTAACGTTTGGTTATCCAAGTTGATGCGACCATTGCCAATATCGCGGCGGTTACGCCAGTAGCCAGAAATGCAGAAATCGTCCCTGCATCGCCACCTAAATAATATTTGGCGTAGTAAGCGCCCACCGAGCCACGTATAACATAACCCACCGTCCCTGTGACGCACACGCCACACAGAATCAACCACTGGTCGTTTTGCGCAAGTAATTTGACCTGCTGTCTAAACGGTTTTTTCTCAACCTGATGCTCGACTCGTTCACGGGTAGTTAGGAAACAGAACAGGAAGAGCAACGTGCCCATTAATCCCATCAATCCCATTGAGTATTGGTAGCCAGCTTGAATATTATCTTCCCCCCAAGTGGCTGCAAGTTGCGGTACGATGATCGTCACTAAGAACGCCGCAATTTTGGCAAAGAACAATCGATAACCATTAGCGGATAGGCGCTCTTTGGGATCATCGGTCATCACACTGATTAAAGAAATGTATGGGATAGTCACGGCAGTAAACATGATAGTGACCAAAATATAGGTCGCGTAGGCATAGGCCAGTTTCATGTTGTAATCGACACTTGGCGTACTGAAGGTCAAATACACTGAAAGCCCAAATGGTACGGATAAAAACAGCAAATAAGGTCGGTAGCGGCCCCACTTGGTATCAAATTTATCGGTAAGCATCCCCATCACAGGGTCCGTCACCGCATCGATTAAGCGCACCACAATAAATAGCATCGCAAGATCTTTGGCATGAATACCGAAGATATCGGTATAGAAGAATGTGATGATCAACATCATTGATGAAATAACGACGTTCACCGCCATATCACCAGCGCCGAACCCCACTTTTTCGAGTACAGAAAGTTTATATTTATACATTGAACACCCCGTTCAGGATTCAAGATTTGATTTATTTTGTGGGGTATTTTTATCGATATTTAATTATCGCATCTGTTATCAAATTCCAATTCAAGAAATATTAGCCAATTTGTCCATACATACAGCAATTATCATAAGAACAAACCATCAGGAATAACGCTTTAAGGTCACACTTTATTTATAAATTACCCACTGGATAAAAAGATTTTCCTACCGCTATTTATTTTACTATTTAAATTAAATAAAAACACAAATAACTAAGTGAAAAATAACCATAATTATCATTAACTTAATGTGATATATAAGTATAACCAATAAGATGAAATATTATTACATTATAAATAGAAAAAATATCACCATTTAGCAAAATACTCCATAATTAGAAAAAATAAATCCATAAAAAATCGATAGGTCGAAGTTATTTAAGGAGTCAACTAATACTTTGGGCTTATATATTGATCAATATCACTCACTATTAAACTGCCAAATAAAATAGCATTTAACCCTTCTAACTTTAGGGAAAGTAAAGGATATGAGACAGAAAATATAAGTGTTTATTGGCAATTAAGTGAATAAACCATTTCTAAGATAAGGAAAAAGAATGATCACAAAGTGTGTGAATGGTTTACAGAGGAACAGAGAGAAAATAGCCTCTCAGCGGAGGCTAAAAAAGAAGAACACTAACGCATTCTGACAACATTCGTTTGTTGCTTTTGCTTCATTTCAGCAAAACTCATCACGAACGGTGATGATTGCTTAACATGAACAGGAAGCGATGTCATCGCTTGAAGCGCCTTTGATTTAGTTGCAAAATCACCCACCGTTACAGCGTACCATTGTGTACCGCGGCTTTGTTTCCAGTTAACCCAGACTGGGTGTTTTGGGTCAATATTATTGATGTATTGCTGAATGTCTTTTTCTTGCTTAAGTGCCAAAACCTGCACGGTGTAATGTGAGGGATCCATATAGCCATAAGCATCTTGTGAAGTCATCACTCCGACACATTGCTGTGGCGTTTGTTGCTCAGTGGTCTGCATACTTAAAGGCGTACAGCCGATTAATCCTGTCATCATCAATAGCGATAAAATCTTATACACGCTTCGCTCCATTTTACATTGCTTGGTTGAAGGCCTGTGCCTAATTGTCCTAACGGCGACCAAACAGGAAGCGGTAATAAATGGTGCATCAATAAAAAAGCCCGAAGCTTTTCAGCATCGAGCTTTTGCTATTCGATTATCAGTCAATCATTTGCTTATAAGGCAGCAATCGCTTTGGCAACACGATGAACATTACTTTCGTTCAGGCCCGCGACGCACATGCGCCCGCTACTGATCAAATAAATGCCATGTTCTTGGCGCAACGTACCAACTTGCTGCGACGTAAACCCTGTGTAACTAAACATTCCACGCTGCTTAAGTAAATAATCAAAGTTTTTCTCAGGGCATAACTCACGTAAATCAGCGTGTAAACGAATCCGCATCTGGCTCATGCGGTCACGCATTTTCTCGACTTCTTGTTGCCAAGTCGCGAGTAGTTCTGCTTCGTTCAATACCTGTGAAACAATCGCCGCACCATGCTTGGCTGGGCTAGAGTAATTGCGTCTTACCGTCGCTTTAAGCTGTCCGAGCACTCTTTCAGCTTGTTCAGGATCTTGGCAAACGACCGATAACCCGCCGACACGTTCACCATACAAAGAAAATGTTTTTGAGAATGAATTTGCGACAAACGCGATCAACTGTGGATCATTAGAAATTTGACGAATCACGTACGCGTCTGCGTCTAGGTTATCGCTATATCCTTGATACGCCATATCGAAAAATGGAATCAGTTGGCGATGCTTAATAATGGCAATCACCTCATCCCACTGCTCTGGCGTGAGATCAACGCCCGTTGGATTATGGCAACACGGATGAAGTAACACGATACTTTGCTCTGGTAACGTGCTCAATGTGTCGATCATCGCGGAAAAAGCGAGCAAATTCGTTTCACGGTCAAAATACGGATAAGTGTTTACCACAAAGCCAGCGCCAGCAAAAATCGCATGATGATTTTCCCATGTCGGATCACTGACCCATACCGGTGAATGGGGGAAGTAGTGATGGAGAAAATCAGCACCGATCATTAAACCGCCGGATCCACCAAGAGACTGGATGCTTGCGACACGTTTTTCAAGTAACGCTTTGTGCCCTTCGCCAAATACCAATTTTTGCAAGGCAGTACGAAATGGCTGCATGCCTTCCATCGGTAAGTACACACACGGCGTTTCACCCATTTCAGCAAGCTGTTGTTTAGCCACACGAACCGACTCTAACGTCGGGATTTTCCCCGCTTCGTCATAATACAGACCAATGCTTAAATTCACTTTATCCGCACGCTCATCGGCCATAAATTGTTCCATCAATGACAGAATAGGGTCCCCAGCGTATGAGGTAACACGATCAAACACCCAACATCTCCTTTTGTTTATCCGTGATAACGGTCTTGACGGTGATTCAACGCAATCACCAAGTTAAGAATCAGTGCGCAGACAATTGAAAGCAGCAACTCTCGTAATCCGACCACTGATAGGGAAACCAGCATAATAACCACATCCACCGTCATTAAAAACCATCCGGCGCGAAGGCCGAATCTGTCTTGCAAATAGAGCGCGAGGATATTGAAACCACCTAGACTGGCTTTGTGGCGAAACAGAATAATAAACCCGGTACCAAACAGAAAACCACCAAAAATTGCTGCATACAGCGGATTCAACTCACCAAGCTGAATAAACTGGCCTTGAGTGTTAGTCAAGAATGACACCATGCCAACGGAGATAAAGGTCTTCAAGGTGAAAAACCACCCCATTCGCCGAATCGCCAAATAATAAAAGGGCAAGTTGATAAGAAAGAACACCGTTCCAAATTCAATGTTCATTTTGTAATGCAGAAACAGAGATAACCCAGCGGTTCCCCCGGTAATCATGCCGATTTGTTTGAGAAACAACACACCAAATGAAACCAAGCTGGTTCCCATTACTAATGCGAGCACATCCTCAAACCATTTATGCTCCATTTTCATTGCTGATACGCTAGACATACCTCTTCCTTAAATCCGTCAAACACCACGCTTAAGCTGTGTTCAAGTATCAACAAAACCGTCAAAACATGCAACTAATAACCATAATCAGCCAATTCGTGCGCAATTAAAGCGATTATCGATAAATATGTGCATACATTGTAATTTAGAATTTAGTGATCGTTGTACCGTGCTCTTTAAGACGCTCTAATACGACCGTGGTTTTGATATGAGAAATGGCTTGAGTCGTGAAGATACGGTTCACTAAATCGTTCAAAGTATCTAAGTTAGAAACGGTACATTTGAGAAGATAATCAGCCTCACCCGTGGTTTTAAACGCCTCCACGACCGCTTTATCTTGATCGATGAACGCTAAAAATGTCGCGGTATTGTTTTGTCCATGGTTCAACAATTTAATTTCTATCATCGCGATAACCTCTTGCTGCAATGCCCGAGGCGCGAGGCGTGCATGGTAACCGAGAATAAGTTGGCTATTTTCGAGATTAATTCGACGCCGAGAACATTGAGAAGGCGACAAACCGACCAACTCGCTCAATTCCTGATTTGTCAGACGCCCATTATCTTGCAGTAATCCGAGTATCTTAAGATCGTAATCGTCGACTTCCATCTGTTTTCATCACCTCTTTGAACTGCACGAGACCAGCATGGTGACTGGAGTGCGAATAATGCGTTGAAAAGTGACATAAAAAAACCGCTTGAACAAGCGGTTTTCATTAATAGAGATGGACTACTTAGCACGAATAATCCGTTGATGGAGTAAATCCTTGAGTTCTGCCCGTTCCAGTTTCATCTGATTCATTGCTTGGTCATCAATAGGATTTCCCCTCAACTCAAGAACCCGAATTTCTTTATCCAGTGCATTATAGTGACTTGCACTCGAACTGAACGACTCATCGGTCTTGGACAGTTCGCTGATTTTATCCAAGTGTTCTGGAAATTCGTGAGCTAAAGAATGATTTTCGCCTAACATAGAAACCCCTTTATCAATGGATTAAAGTGTGAGTTTATAAATACCTCATCTACAAATGTAGCAGCTCAAATCGTCATGAAAAGTTACTGATTCGGTGTTCTGGTGAGATTTAACACAGGGCTTGCAACTCACAGATTGAGGTTCAACGTTGGCCATCACGACTCTTATCACTAACTCCCTCTTTCACCATTAAAATGCATACTACCGATAAACTAGCCACTTTTTATATTGTGAAACAAAAAAGCCATCGCACATGGCGATGGCTTTCTTAGTGAGCGAGGAATTAACCTGTCAATCCCTGCTTCGCTAGATACTCATCGTAAGTACCGTGGAAATCATGGACGCCGTCTTTTGTGATTTCAATAATACGCGTAGCAATTGATGACACAAACTGACGGTCGTGAGATACAAAAAGCAATGTGCCTTTGTAGTTCTCAAGCGCTAAGTTCAAAGATTCAATCGATTCCATATCCATATGGTTAGTGGGTTCATCCATCAACAAGATATTTGGCTTTTGCATGATCATTTTGCCAAACAACATACGACCTTGCTCACCACCTGAAATGACTTTCACCGACTTCTTGATGTCATTTTGAGAAAACAGCATGCGCCCAAGAATTCCGCGAACGGTTTGCTCGTCGTCACCCTCTTTTTTCCACTGCCCCATCCAGTCCAGTAACGTCATATCTTCGCTAAAGTCATGGGCATGATCCTGAGCATAAAAGCCGATATTGCTATTTTCTGACCATTTGATGTCGCCTGACATCGGCTCCATGACACCAGCCAATGTATTTAGCATGGTTGATTTACCAATACCGTTTTCACCGATGATGGCAATACGCTCACCGACTTCAACCATCAAGTTGACGTCGTTGAATAAGATATTATCTTCGTAGCCCTGCTTCAGGCCTTCAACAATCAATGCATTACGGAATAGCTCTTTCTCTTGGTCAAAACGAATAAAGGGAGATTGACGACTTGAAGGCTTCACTTCGTCTAACTGAATTTTCTCCAATTGCTTTTGACGCGACGTCGCTTGTTTCGCTTTTGATGCGTTTGCAGAGAAACGACTTACAAAGGTTTGTAGCTCGGCAATCTGAGCTTTCTTCTTCGCGTTGTCAGCATGCAAGCGCTCACGAGCTTGTTCCGCCGCAACCATGTACTCATCATAGTTACCGTGGAATAGACGCAGTTCACCGTAGTCTAAATCCGCCATGTGGGTACACACGGTATTTAGGAAGTGGCGGTCGTGCGAGATGATGATCATTGTACAGTTACGTGCGAGCAACACCTGCTCAAGCCAGGCAATGGTATGCATGTCCAAGTTGTTGGTTGGCTCATCAAGCAGCATAATTTCAGGCTCTGCGAACAGCACCTGCGCCAATAACACACGCAGTTTTAAACCCGGAGCGATTTCACTCATCAACCCAAAATGTTGCTCTTCAGGAATCCCAAGGCCAAGTAACAGTTCACCGGCGCGCGCTTCTGCAGAGTAGCCATCCATTTCGGCAAATTCGGTTTCTAGATCGCCAACACGCATGCCATCTTCATCCGACATTTCTGGCAGAGCGTAAATACGGTCACGCTCTTCTTTTACTTGCCACAACTCTTTGTGGCCCATAATCACGGTATCGACCACAGAAAATTCTTCAAACGCAAACTGATCCTGACCAAGCTTTGCCATACGCTCATTAGGATCGATCGCCACGGACCCAGCCGAAGGCTCAAGTTCACCGCTCAGGATCTTCATAAACGTAGATTTACCGCAGCCGTTCGCACCAATCAGGCCGTAACGGTTGCCATTACCGAATTTAATCGAGATGTTTTCAAACAATGGCTTATCGCCAAATTGCATGGTGATGTTTGCAGTCGTTAGCACAAGAAATTCCAAGTTGTTGGATGGTAAATAAGCAAAAAGTTGGCATTAGCCAACTTTCAAAGTGACGAGATATTAACAGTTTTTGTGATTAACATCACCCCTGTTTCGTGGATTGGTTGGTCAAATAACGACAACTCAGTGCGAGGACACAACACAAGTGGATGAATACAGAGCAGAAACGAAAAAGGCGCTGGCAAATCAATGCCAACGCCTTAAATAAATGGCACGCCCTACAGGATTCGAACCTGTGACCACATGCTTAGAAGGCACGTGCTCTATCCAACTGAGCTAAGGGCGCGCTACAGAGGAAGGATTATACGAGTTCAAAATGTTAAATCAACGGCTTTCTATAACATTCTGTTCTGACCGCCTAAAAAAAGGCCATCCAACGAATTAGTGACTAAAAACACCCCAAAGCAAACGTTTGCGTCTAGATGTTATCTTAATTATTTGCGACAATGCGCAGCAATTCGTTTGGCAATTCGATTTCTTAAGGAAAGTCATGTCTGCTCAAAATATTGATGGAACTCTTATTTCTCAAACCGTCCGTTCAGAAGTTGCGGCTCGAGTAAAAGCGCGTGTTGAAGCGGGTTTACGTGCACCAGGTTTAGCCGTGGTATTGGTAGGTGAAGATCCTGCGTCTCAAGTTTATGTTGGTAGTAAGCGTCGCGCCTGCGAGGAAGTCGGGTTTGTATCAAAATCGTTTGATCTTCCAGCGACCACCAGCGAAGCGGATCTCCTTAAGCTAATTGATGAGCTTAATTCCGATGAACAAATCGATGGTATTTTGGTTCAGTTACCCCTGCCTGCTGGTATCGACTCCACGCATGTCCTAGAGCGCATCATTCCAGAGAAAGATGTGGATGGATTCCACCCATACAACGTTGGCCGTTTGGCTCAGCGCATTCCCACTCTTCGCTCATGCACGCCAAAAGGTATCATTACTCTGCTGGATCGTTACAACATTAACTTACGCGGTAAGCACGCGGTGATCGTCGGTGCCTCCAATATTGTTGGCCGCCCAATGACACTTGAGCTATTACTTGCAGGGTGTACAACCACGACTTGCCACCGATTTACCAAAGATTTAGAAAGCCATGTGCGTCAGGCAGATATCGTAGTTGTTGCGGTGGGTAAGCCCAACTTCATTCCTGGCGAATGGATCAAAGAAGACGCAGTGGTCGTTGATGTCGGCATCAACCGCATGGATAACGGCAAGTTGGTTGGCGATGTTGAGTACGCCAAAGCCAAAGAGCGAGCGAGCTTTATTACTCCTGTCCCAGGTGGCGTTGGGCCAATGACCGTCGCCAGTTTAATTGAAAACACCATGCTGGCATGTGAGCAGTTCCATACCAAAAAGTAACGATTAACCAAACTTTGGATACAAAAATGGCAGCCAACTCGGCTGCCATTTTTTTATGATGAACCAATCAACTGGCTTTGCTTTGAATCACGTTATCCACCACTTCTGTTTGCGGTGGAATCACGCTGATTAAATCCCAGCCTTGGGTTTTAATTTCTTTCAGCACGTCTTTTGCCGTCAGTAGCCATAACTTACCATCCTTCACTAAACACAACGGCAATGCCTTGGGGTTGCACTCCCAAAATTGAGCGATAGTAAAGTTTTCAGTGATCGATGTACTTTTAATTGTGCTTCCCTGTGCCATCATTGAATTGAGCATCGCATAGCTTACGCCATCACCAAACAGCACTTCATTCGGGTTGCGATCCACTTTGTAACGCTCGTGGGTGTTTTCCCCGACACTCAATTGATACACCGCGTTTTCACCAAAGTCATTTTGGTAGTACATTGAGACAATCGGGTTGGCTTGACGATACGGCGAAGCTACCATCACTTTACCAATACCCGCTAAATCCAAATGACTTTCTGCGTGGCTTGACGCCGGGTTACCAAAATAGACATTGAGATTATTCATTCTCGATAAACGAATGCTCTCCCAGTTGGTGTCCGCCAAAATGGTTTTAATTTTGTGTTTGGCCAACGTTTGAGCAAAAGCGCGAGTAAATGTTGTGGCACCAAAAATCAGCATTCCCTGTGGCTTACCTTCGGTTACGCCCAAAAAACTAGCCCACAAACGCGCCGTTAGGCTTTGCGTGACAACCGTACCAATGATCATCAAAAACACCAGCGGTACCAGTTTATCAACCCCTTCGAATAATCCCATATCACTTAAGCGAATCGCGAACAGCGACGAAACCGCCGCGGCAACGATCCCACGCGGAGCAATCCATGATAGAAACCATTTATCTTTTGAAGTCAGCCCCGTTCCAATCCCGCATAACCATACCGACAATGGACGAGCAACAAACATTACCACGGCCAAAACGCCAAGACCGCCCCATCCGAGCGAGGTAAATGCATTGGAGTCCAGTCGACTCGCGAGCAAAATAAATAATCCCGAGATGAGCAGCACGGTTAAGGTTTCTTTAAACTCAATAATGTCGTCTAAGTTGAGGTTTTTGACATTGGCAAGCCACATACCAATGATGGTCACCGTCAAAAGCCCCGACTCTTCTTGTAACTCATTCGACAACGCAAACATCGACAAAACAATGGTCAGCACAGCAATATTGCGTAAATAATGTGGCACCCAGTTACTTTTGAGCATTTTGGCAACAAAGACTCCGGCCAAAATACCGAGCCCTAACCCGACGCCAATCACCATAGTAAAGGCACTGACTAAATGCTCTGTTGGCTCAGCGGCAGAAACAATAAACTCGTAAACCAGTACCGCAAGCAGAGCACCTAGAGGGTCGATGATGATCCCTTCCCAGCGCAAAATACGCCCGAGTTCCGCCTTAGGGTGAACACTTTTTAGCATGGGAGCAATAACCGTTGGCCCGGTCACCACCACCAGCGCTGAGAACAGAGCTGCCAGTGACCACTCAAAACCTGCAAGAAAATGCGCCCCTAATGTCACACAAACCCACGTCACGCCAATTCCCGTCGTGACAAGGTTCATCACCATTCGACCGTGACCGCGTATCTCCTGAATATTGAGCGTTAATGAGCCCTCAAATAGGATGATTGCTACACCAAGCGAAATAAGAGGGAACAGGGTGTCGCCAAACAATTGGTCTGGGTTAATGATGTCAAAACCCGGCCCAACGGCTAACCCCACCAATAAAAGAGGGAGTATCGCAGGAAGGTGCAATCGCCAACCAATCAGTTGGCAAATGAGAGAAAGCAAGCCGATTAACGCCAAAGAGGCAGCTATCGATAATTCCATATAAGTTTCCTTATAAAAAAACCACAACACAGCTCGTCGCCGGGTTGTGGATTTTTATCAGACCTGTTGATTTATTAATAAATAAGATCAGCGAGGTGGCTTACCGCAAGAGCGAAATAGTACGAACGATTCCACTTCATCAACACATTATAGTTGTTGTAGACCAAATAAACGCGACCATTCTCATCATCCGGTGCAATGAGCCATGCGTCGATGTCATTGGTCAACTTCGGTAGAGGGCTGCCGTCATAACGGGTTACCCCCAACGCGCTCCATTCAGACAGCGTTTTGGCTTTATCTTTATCACGACCTTGAATGCTCAGGTCAAATCCCTTTGGCAACTTCACTTGGCGTCCCCAGGTAAAGTTGTCGTCCCAACCTGACTTACTTAGATAATTCGCCGTTGATGCAAACACATCCGCTTCGGTGCCCCAAATGTCTTTTTTGCCGTCTCCGTTGCCATCAGCGGCGAACGCCAGAAACGAACTCGGCATAAATTGACACTGCCCCATGGCACCCGCCCAAGAGCCTTTCATCTCACTCGCTGAAATATGCCCTTGTTCGAGAATGGTTAACGCTGCCATCGCTTCACTTCGGAAGAAGTCTTCGCGGCGCCCATCGTAAGCCATCGTTGCCAATGCATCAATGACGCTATAACCCCCAGTAAATTTACCGAAATTGCTCTCCACGCCCCACAGCGCAACGATGAAGCGCGGTTGCACACCATATTGTTTACCAATTGTTACTAATTCATCGTGGTGTTGCCGGTATAATTCGCGAGCTTGCTTTACTTTCCACGCAGGTGCAGCGCGTGGAATGTACTCGTCAAGAGTTAAGCGTTTTTCCGGTTGATTACGATCTGCCTTAACGGCACGGGGCTTGTAAGTAACGTCAGCAAAGGCTTCATCAATCACTTGTTGTGAAATACCTTTTTGCTGCGCTTCTTGTTTCAGCCCTTCTACATATTGGTCAAATTCAACGTCGGCGGCCATCACGGCGCCCGACATTGCAAAACTTAAAGCCACTGACACGATTTTTTTCAATGTTTTGCTCCTTGGGCCAATTACCTTCGTTCGATCATGCTAGGTCAATAATCTTGAATAATTATGAACCCTGTTTCGCTTTTTGCTCTTTGTATTTCTCTAATAGATTTTCTGGTGGTGGCGGCAATTGCAAAAAGAAGCCGTCATCGATGAGCGATTGTTTCACTTTCGCCACATCGACTTGCGCTAAATCACGTCCATCCAGATTAATCATCATAACCAGCGAAGGTTTGCCGAACATCGCCATAAGTGTGTCAGGAACTTGTGAAAAATCGTCCTTCTTTGGAACATACAGGTAAGCACCTTCTTTCTTGGTACTTTTGTAAATGGTACAGAGCATTGGAAGCCTTTTTAATGTAACAACTCTATAAACGTCAGCGTTTCGAAAAAAATGTTCTCAAAACGAAGAATTAAACACGAGATAACTTGCTGTGCCTTCTGAGGAAATATAACATGACATCCCTAGTCTCAAGCAACGCCAATTCTCGTTTGGTGATGATTTATCGAGGTCCATAATTCAAGATGTCACGCACCCCAGACCTAAAAGGTAGCAGCTTTACTCTGTCAGTTTTGCACCTTTCTGACAATAATGTCGAACAAGCTATCCATTTTTTACAAGAAAAGGTCGATCAGGCTCCCGCCTTTTTCGCCAGTGCGCCCGTGGTTATCAATATTGATAACGTGGAAAAAGACGTCGACTTTAAACAATTAAAGCAAGGTATCCAGACCGCAGGGATGATTCCTGTCGGGATCTCAGGCAGTAAAGATAAGCGCACGCAAAACCTCGCATCACAAGCCGGCTTTGCGGTCATGAGTGCCAGTAAATCGCCCTCGCAAGCGCCGACCCAAATGGTCCCGACCAAGGTCATCCGTACCCCAGTGCGTTCTGGACAACAGATTTACGCGAAAGACTGCGACTTAGTCATCCTCAATCATGTCAGCGAAGGCGCTGAAGTGATCGCGGATGGCTCAATCCACATTCATGGTACGCTACGCGGCCGCGCCATTGCTGGAGCGAGTGGCAATACCAATGCAGTGATTATCTGCAATCAACTGAATGCCGAATTGATGTCCATCGCTGGACATTATTGGCTCACTGAACAATTTGCACCTGAGCTATGGCAGCAAAAAGTTATGCTCAGTTTGCAAGACGACTCTCTTAAGCTTGAGTTGCTAACAATATAAAAAGATAAGGAATCTATTTCATGGCACGCATTATAGTTGTCACGTCGGGTAAAGGCGGCGTGGGAAAAACAACATCGAGCGCGGCAATCGCTTCTGGCTTAGCGCTTAAGGGCAAAAAGACCGCAGTGGTCGATTTTGATATCGGCTTGCGTAACCTCGATTTGATCATGGGCTGTGAGCGTCGTGTCGTCTACGACTTTGTTAACGTGATCAATGGCGAAGCAACCCTGAATCAAGCACTGATCAAAGACAAACGCACAGAAAATTTGTTCATCTTACCTGCATCACAAACGCGTGATAAAGACGCCCTCACCCATGATGGCGTAGAGCGCGTACTCAATGAACTTGACGAAATGGGCTTTGACTTTGTCA
Source organism: Vibrio olivae (assembly GCF_042428525.1). Taxonomy (NCBI): domain Bacteria; kingdom Pseudomonadati; phylum Pseudomonadota; class Gammaproteobacteria; order Vibrionales; family Vibrionaceae; genus Vibrio; species Vibrio olivae. The sequence continues at coordinate 369,670 of NZ_JBHMEP010000001.1, read as the reverse complement.
TTTGTGATTCGCCTGCAGGCATCGAGCAAGGTGCGCTAATGGCGCTATACTATGCAGATGAAGCAATTGTTACTACCAACCCTGAAGTTTCATCAGTTCGCGATTCTGACCGTATTTTGGGCATTTTGGATTCAAAATCAAAACGGGCAGAACAAGGCCTTGAGCCCGTCAAGCAACACCTTCTATTAACTCGCTACAATCCAGCGCGTGTCAATCAGGGTGAAATGCTGAGTGTCGAAGACGTTGAAGAGATTTTACATATTTCATTGCTTGGGGTAATTCCAGAAAGCCAAGCGGTGTTAAACGCATCAAACAAAGGTGTCCCTGTGGTCTTTGATGAGCAGTCAGATGCAGGCATGGCGTACAGCGATACCGTTGACCGCCTTCTTGGTGAACAAGTGGAGTTCCGCTTCTTGGTCGAGGAGAAAAAAGGCATCTTTAAACGACTATTTGGAGGCTAACGACATTATGTCACTACTTGAGTTTTTTAGACCCAATAAGAAAGCATCCGCCAGCCTCGCCAAAGAGCGACTACAAATTATCGTTGCGGAGCGACGCAGTCAAAACGAACCTTCTCCGGCCTACTTGCCGCAGATGAAAGAAGACATTCTGGCCGTCATTAAAAAGTACGTCGCGATAGACCCTTCTATGGTCGATTTGTCGTTTGAACAAAAGGACGAAGATATCGCAGTACTGGAGCTTAACGTACGCTTACCTGATGACGAGAAGTAAACGCTAGTTCACTGTGAGTCGAATATGTAAAAGGCGCCGAACGGTGCCTTTTTTATTGCCATCAAAAGCGCTTTACCCCCTACTCCCAGCAAGCGTTCGACTGGTACATAAGTGCCCCTCACCGATGCCCCAATCAGGCATAAAAAAAGCCCCAGCGCGGGGCTAGGGCTTTGTCGACATCGTAGATTTCGTGCTAGCGAAAATCTCTCTTATGCTTCAGCTTTTGGCTTTTTGCTTGCCGCTGGTTTTGCTGCTGGTTTTTCAGCAACTTGGTCAGCTTTTTTCTTGATAACTGTAGTGCCTTCGAAAGTTTCACCTTCAACAAACGCTTTACCGTAGTAAGACGCTTTAAGCACTTCTTTTAGCTCGCTGATTAGTGGGTAACGTGGGTTCGCACCAGTACATTGGTCATCGAACGCGTCAACCGCTAGTTGGTCAACTTTCGCTAAGAAATCAGCTTCATTAACACCGGCGGCTTGGATAGACATAGGAATATCCAAGTTTTGTTTTAGCTCATCCAACCAAGCAAGTAGACGCTCAATTTTCTGTGCAGTACGGTCGCCAGGTTGAACCAGACCTAAGTGCTCAGCAACTTCTGCGTAACGACGACGTGCTTGTGGACGGTCGTATTGAGAGAACGCAGTTTGTTTAGTTGGGTTGTCATTCGCGTTGTAACGGATAACGTTTGAAATCATCAATGCGTTAGCAAGACCGTGTGGAAGGTGGAACTCCGCACCGATTTTGTGAGCAATTGAGTGACAAACACCAAGGAACGCGTTGGCAAATGCCATACCAGCGATGGTTGCGCCGTTGTGTACTTTCTCACGAGCAATTGGGTCATTCGCACCATTTGCATAGCTTGAAGGTAGGTACTCTTTAAGCAGTTTAAGAGCTTGTAGCGCTTGACCGTCTGAGTACTCGCTTGCCAGAACAGATACGTAAGCTTCTAGTGCGTGAGTTACCGCATCGTAACCACCGAATGCAGTTAGAGACTTCGGCATATTCATAACTAGGTTCGCATCAACGATAGCCATTTGAGGAGTTAGCTCGTAATCCGCCAATGGGTATTTCGCGCCAGTTTGGTCATCGGTAACAACCGCGAATGGTGTTACTTCTGAACCAGTACCTGAAGTGGTAGTGATACAAACAAGCTCTGCTTTTTGACCCATTTTAGGGAACTTGTAGATACGTTTACGGATATCCATAAAGCGCATTGCAAGCTCCTCGAAGTGCGTTTCTGGGTGCTCGTACATCACCCACATGATTTTCGCAGCATCCATTGGTGAACCACCACCTAGCGCAAGAATCACATCCGGTTGGTAGCTCTGCATTTGAGCAGCGCCTTTCTTAACGACCGATAGCGTTGGATCCGCTTCTACGTCAAAGAACGTTTGAACTTCAAGGCCTAGACCTTTCAGTAGGCTCACAACTTCGTCAGCATAACCGTTGTTGAATAGGAAGCGGTCAGTCACTAGGAATGCACGTTTCTTACCTTCTAGGTCGCTAAGTGCGATCGGAAGGCTACCACGACGGAAGTAGATTGACTTAGGTAGTTTGTGCCACAACATATTCTCAGCTCGCTTCGCAACAGTTTTCTTGTTGATTAGGTGTTTAGGACCTACGTTTTCAGAGATAGAGTTACCACCCCAAGAACCACAACCTAGCGTCAATGAAGGTGCAACGTTGAAGTTGTACAAGTCACCAATACCACCGTGAGTGGTTGGAATATTGATAAGAATACGAGCTGTTTTTAGTTTGTCACCGAAGTAACGGATACGGTCTGCGTTAACATCTTGGTTCGTGTAAAGACCTGATGTATGGCCGATACCACCGATTTCAACCATTGTCACCGCTTGATCTACCGCGTTTTCAAATGAAGACGCGCGGAACATGCCCAATGTTGGAGACAATTTCTCGTGAGCGAATTCATCGTCGTAAGACACTTCACCGATACCTTCACCCACAAGGATTTTAGTATCAGCAGGGACTTTAACACCGGCCATTTCTGCAATCACGGTCGCAGGTTGACCAACGATTTTCGCGTTCAGTGCTCCATCGATAAGCAGAACTTTACGCACTTTATCCGCATCAGTTTTTGATAAAACGTGCGCTTTGTGAGTGGCAAAACGCTCTTTCACTTCGTCGTATACATCGTCAACAACGATAACCGCTTGCTCAGACGCACAAACAACGCCGTTATCGAAGGTTTTTGACATCAGTACAGAGGCGACAGCACGTTTAATGTCTGCGCTTTCGTCGATAACAACAGGAACGTTACCTGCACCAACACCGATAGCCGGTTTACCAGAAGAGTAAGCTGCTTTAACCATGCCAGGACCACCTGTTGCAAGGATAAGCGCAATGCCTTCATGTTTCATCAATGCGTTAGAAAGCTCAACTGACGGCTCATCGATCCAACCAATGATGTCACGTGGTGCGCCAGCAGCAACAGCGGCTTCAAGAACCAATTTCGCTGCATCGTTTGTTGAGTGTTTTGCGCGTGGGTGTGGTGAGAAGATGATACCGTTACGAGTCTTCAAAGAGATAAGAGATTTGAAGATTGCGGTTGAAGTTGGGTTAGTGGTTGGAACAATACCACAGATAATACCAACAGGTTCTGCGATAGTCATAGTGCCTAGGTTGTCATCTTCGTCTAGAACACCACAGGTTTTTTCATCTTTGTATTTATTGTAAATAAACTCAGATGCGAAGTGGTTTTTGATCACTTTATCTTCGACAATACCCATGCCAGATTCCGCAACTGCTTGTTGAGCAAGAGGGATACGGGCTTGGTTTGCCGCTAGAGATGCTGCACGGAAAATTTTGTCTACTTGCTCTTGAGAGTAAGTTGCAAATTCTTCTTGAGCCGCTTTTACGCGAGCGACGAGAGCATCAAGTTCAGCCAAGTTGGTTACAGGCATAGTGAATCTCCTAAAATAACAAATATTAAAAACTTTTTAGTAAGGTTGTGGACGTTTCTCTACTGATGTTTCAGTTACTTATCTAACAACACTCTTAGTAAACGGCTTTCAATGTAAGTAATTTCTTTCCATGGCTTGAGTATATTATTTCAGTATTCGAAATAAATTGACCCAGATCAGTTATGAAAAGCTCTTTACCTCTAAAGTAGTGTGCCGCTCAAAAGAAAAAACCTAAGCAACTGAATTTAAACAGCTTTTAATAACTTCGCGTTTGTAAAAAAAACACATATTTTTGAGAAATTTTCACGCCTCTTTCAGCCCCCTTGTAAAAAAGTTTCATTTTTAACCACTTAATTACATGTGTATCGTGATTTTCGTGCCACTAAAAAGTATAGAGAGCCTCGATAAACTCTCTACTTTGTCGCGATGATTATGAAATAACTTTGCTCATTATAGACCGTTCCTATCTATGGATACGTTGCTGCCATTGTAGTTAACATCGTGGCAAAAAGCCGTTTACCTTAAAACCATAAATTAGTTTTTCTCACATCTGCAATGGCTGACAGGTTAGTTTTTTTCATTCGAACCAAAGTGATTTTTGCCTTACATTAGCGCCTCACCTAACATTCACCTTGATCCTTTTTTCTTTGAGTACGCAAGTTATGCAAAGTTTCGATTTGGCTATTTTTCTTCAGTTTTTTCTGGGATTAGTAGCTGCGGTCAATCCGGTAGGGATTATGCCGGTATTCGTGTCGCTTACCGGACACATGACCATTGAGGAAAAACATAAAACGGCAGGCACCGCGAATATCGCGGTCGCGGTCGCGGTCATTCTGATTGTCTCGCTGCTCGGCGGACAACTGCTACTAGATATGTTTAGCATTTCCCTCGATTCGTTTCGTGTCGCTGGCGGTCTGCTGCTGATGAGCATCGCGTTTTCAATGATGAGCGGTAAACTTGGTGAAGATAAACAGAATAAACAGGAAAAATCGGAATACATTAGCCGAGAACAAGTAGGCGTCGTACCGCTCGCCATGCCGTTAATGGCCGGGCCTGGTGCAATCAGTTCAACCATTGTTTACGGTTCACGTTATCCGGGAATGATGGATACTTTAGGTATTTGCCTAACTATCGTGGTGTTTTGTGGTTGCTCATGGCTTCTATTTCGCTCTGCACCACTCATTGTGCGTTTTCTCGGTCAAACTGGCATCAACGTAATTACCCGTATCATGGGTCTAATTCTAGGCGCATTGGGGATTGAATTTATTGCCAATGGCCTGCGCAGTTTATTTCCTGGCCTGGCATAACAACAGTTTGCTTACCTTCTCCTAAACCGCGCTTTTTAGTGCGGTTTTTTATATCTCTCATCCCCAAGTCCTCACTGGCTCTATCGCTGTTTTGTCTTCATAATGGCACGTAGTTTTCCCCCGAACTAAGGTCGTGTTACTTGAATGACAGCAACAAAAGCCAGTTAACCGCTGCTGGTTTAACTCTATTAATACTTGGGCAGTTAATGCCACAGATGGATTTCTCCATCGTGAATGTCGCGCTTGATGCCATTCGTCAAACGCTGCAAGCCAGCGATCTACAACTCGGTCTTGTCGTCTCGTTGTATGGCTTAGCCTTTTCAGTATTTCTGGCCATGAGTGGACGTCTTGGCGATCGCTACGGACGCAAGAAGTTGTTTATGGTGGGTATTTGCTTATTTGCTCTCTCGTCACTGCTGTGTGGTATGGCACAAACCATTTACTTGCTGATCGGTGCACGCATATTACAGGGCGTGGCAGCTGCACTATTGATGCCACAAATTCTCGCCACGATACATGTGTCGTTAAGTGGAGAGCGTCACTCAAAAGCAATTGGCTTATACGGTTCTGTTGGCGGCCTCTCCTTTGTCATCGGCCAAATTCTTGGTGGTTGGCTGGTTTCTGCCGATTTATTTGGAATGGGTTGGCGCTCCGTGTTTTATCTGAATCTCCCTTTTTGCGCCGCCATTTTGTATTTTGGTAAAAAACACATTCCTGAAACGAAAGAACAGCATGCGATGTCCCTCGATGGCTTAGGTACTCTGTTATTTGCCATAATTGTGGGCCTCATTCTTACCTCCATTTCCTTGGGTGCAGAAGATCACTGGTCATGGCATATATGGGGGTTACTCGTGGTCACGATTCCTCTTGGCGTTTTACTGTGGAATATTGAGAGGCGCAAAGAAGCCAGCAATGATGCGCCGCTGCTTCCTCCCTCCCTACTGAAAGAACCCAATGTGCAAGCGGGGATGTTTAGCTTAATGATGTTGAGCGCAACGTTTGGCGGCTTTATGTTTGTCGTTGCGTTAACATTACAATCGGGCTTTCAGTGGCCCGCTTATGCATCCGGAAATGGCTTTCTGGGTTTAGGGCTTTCGTACTTTGCAGGCTCTTTGATGGTGGCAAAAATCGCCAAAATGATGGGAAAATCGGCGTTTCGCGGTGTCATGATTCTAGGTGCTGTCTTGTGCTTGATTGGCTATGTCTACCTCTACACGACCCTCACCCAGTATGCGGAATCATTGACAGCAACCGTACTGTTCCTCCCTATGGTGGTGGTCGGTGTCGGTAATGCGTTTGTGGTAAACAGTGCCATTCGAATTGGGTTATCGGGTATTCCTGCCAAATTCGCGGGTGTGGGAAGCGCATTAATGACCACCCTGCAACAAGCTGCGCTGGCATTAGGTACTGCCCTCGCAGGTGCCTTTTACACTCAACATATTGAAGCGAGCGATCGCTTTCAGCTTCACGCTTTGCAAGCGGGCCTTTGGGTATTGACGGTATTTATTAGTGTGCTGCTCATTTTCAATTTACTGCTGCTGTTTAAACGTCGCCATGGCTAGGTAAGCAAAAACGCAATCTAACAAAAAAGCCCCGCCTGGGGCTTTTTTGTTAATACTACGGTAATCAAATTGGTGTTACTCACGGTACACCACTTGATTGCGGCCAAGTCGTTTCGCATCATACAAAGCACTGTCTGCTCGTTTGAAAAGGGAAATTTCATCATCGAACTCGCGAAACGTTGTCACGCCGAGACTGACCGTCACCGGAGGTAAATCTTCATAACGTTTACTTTCAATCAGGCTTTGTAGTGATTCAGCCACCGCTTCCAATGCTGGCTTGTCGAGCATTGGCAAAATGATCGCAAACTCTTCACCACCAATTCGAAACAACATGTCGGTTTTACGTAGCCGTTCACTGATGGTCGCCGTGATACGCTTTAGCAATTGATCGCCCGTATCGTGGCCATGCTGGTCGTTAACCCTTTTAAAATGGTCAATATCAAGAATGATCAAACCAAACTGATAACCACGCTTAGCTAAGTTTACCTGCTTAGCAATTTCTTCTTCCCATTTATGGCGGTTAAACACGCCCGTCAGTCTGTCTTGTGTTGCCAGTTTCAACAGCTGCTTTTCCACTTCTTCCCGATAGGTCATCTCTCCTGACAAACTGAGCATAACGCGCTGAATGTCTTTTTCTAAACTTGCCAGTTCATCACGACTGTCCACATCGCTGATGTCCGGTGCGGGCACAGGCTCACCATGTTCCAGCGAATTGTTGAGGCTGTGGATTTCACCCTGAATGCGGCGAATACGTGTAAGGATTAATCGAATAATATACACGGTCAGCAGTAAGCCTAATACCAATGCCGTAATACCAAGCGCAGAGTTCACAAACAAGAACTCCTTCTCATGCTGCTCTGTGTAATAAGCGTCGCGGCGGGAGATTTGATTCAGGCGTTCTATCACCTGCTTTTGCTGTGCTTCTAATTCGGCTGCGAGTGTTTCTATTTGCTCAATATCTTGTTCATGAGCCTTCGGCGCTAACATGACTTGTGTCAGTTTATCTTCATAACGGTGGCTGAGTTGATAGTAATCACTCAGCGACGCAGACACTTGCTGATGCTCGACAGCATTGAGCTGAAGCGCTTCTTGGTTGAGGCTATCTGAAATCAGGTTAATGGCGCGGTCGAGCAACTGCTTGAGCTTATTTTTCTCCATCACAAACTGTTGATGGGGTTCTAGCGCATTAGGATCTAAGTCACCGAGTAACACTTGTTCAAATTCGAGGTGCTGCTCAAGCTCGATAAACTCGATTTGATTCATGATCTGGCCTAGAGGGATATCCAGATACGCCACTTCCCTCATCTCTTCTTCGATCAACTGAATTTTGTAGATTGAATAGACAATCGTTGCCAATAGAAACGAAAGTAGCAAAACAAAAAGCCCACCAATCTTTCGTTTAATTGACGCGTTATACCAGCTTACAAACACCATGCTGTTCCTTAAGTCATTGTGCAATCAAACGCTTAGCCGCGCTCTTAAGGGTTTAACAATCACTAAATTATAAATCACTTATGTAATAGCGTCAGAGAATATTTCTCTATATTACGATAGATACCAGTCAATAAAGTTGGGGTTATTTTTATAAATAAACCTCGAAATTTCATTAATTTAGAGAAACTAGCAGGCTTTAATGGCGGACAAAAACGAACGTAATTTTAGCTCAATCTATAGTTGTAGCGATCTTCATTCCAAGTAATTCAAATGTTTGAGCTAAGTATCAAAGCTGACAATTGCTCTGTGACCAATGACAAAAACACAAATCAAAACGATGTTTTATTTATAACCTTGTCGATATTGTGACTTTACATTCTGCCTAACCATGGATGTATCATGACAATCAATATAATGAATTATTTTAATAACAAGCGAGTTGGTTTTCAGGTCAAGCTAGTGATGATCGTGGCATTAGCCGTGGTATTCACCGCTTTAGCGAGCTTGGTGTATTTCAATACGTCGAAAATCTTTCTCTCGTCCCTCTACAAAGAGCAGCAATCTCGTCTAAGCGCAATCTCTGACACCATTAGTGGCCAATACGATGCGTATGTCGATACCACACGCGTTCTAACATCCACGCTAAAAAATGGCTATTTGGCAGGATTTGAAATTCAGGATATGAAGCTACCGTTTGGTCAATATCAAATCTACAACATTGATCTCTATGGCTTACCCTTGGTCAATAACACCGAGTTGGTTGATACTTTCACCACAGACACCGGAGCCAAAGCCACCTTGTTTGCGTTAATGGACAACAGCTGGTTAAGTATCTCCAGCTCACTAACCGATGAACAAGGTGAACGCTACGTATCTAAAGTCATGGATAAAGAGTTTGCCGGTTACGAAAAGCTGATGAATGGCAAAAGCTACTCTACGTTTTATCAGTATGGCGGCAAGCAATATATCTCATATTACGAACCGGTTATGACTCGCGACAAAAAACCAGGCGCGGTGTTTGCGGTTTACCTACCAGTCTCCACCATCACACAAAAAATCTTTGCGTCGCTAGACACCATTAAATGGGGTGATTCAGGTAATACTCTGGTCGCCGATGCAGACCACGACAGGCTAGGCAAATTGTTATTGGCCGATGAGACGCTCAGTGGTCTCGACAATCTGACTCAACTGACCGATGCAAGTGGTCAGCAACCTTTTGCGAAACTCGCCGAACAGCAACAGGGGTTAGTTCAATACACCCAAGACACCGATGGCGCAAAACTCCCGATGTACGCGGTGTTTACCAAAATCAAAGGCTGGAACTGGTATCTGATTGGCGGTAGTCAGCAAAGTGAATTAACCAAAGACAGTAAAACACTCATCTGGCTTGTAAGCCTAATGTCGCTCGCAGGCGGTATCATCACGTTTATTTTGCTAACGCTCACGATTGGTCGCGTACTCAAGCCAATGAAATCAATCTCACAAGCCGTGCAACGCTTAGGCGATGGAGAACTGAGCTTAGAGCTTGAAACTGGCAATGCCAACACTCAAAACGAGATCATCCAACTTAAAAATGGCGTGTCGGCGATGGCTCATCAGTTGAACGATTTGGTGAGGCAAATTCGCCAATCAAGTGAGCAAGTCAGTGATCTCTCGTCGGCGGTGGCTGACGATGCCAACATCAATAATCAGCAATCTCAAAACCAGCAGCAGCAATTAGAGTCTATGGTGACGGCCATTGAAGAACTGGCAACCTCGTCAAATGACATAGCTCAGCAAGTCGAGTTTATTGCTGAAGGAACGGAAAAAGCTAAGCAAGCTTCAACCTTGGGTAAAAACAAAGTGGAGCAAGTGGTTTCGGAAGTCACGGTGCTGCATGACCAACTCACAAACCTTGCCAAAGCCAACGAGCAAGTGGATAAAAGCAGTCAAGAGATTCAATCGATCATCAAAATGATCAGTGAGATTGCCGAGCAAACTAACCTGCTGGCGCTCAACGCCGCTATTGAAGCCGCGCGGGCTGGAGAGCAAGGTCGAGGGTTTGCCGTGGTCGCGGATGAAGTCCGCACCCTCGCCCAACGAACTCAGAATTCGGTGGGCAGCGTTGTTGACTTTATTAAGCAGCTCAACGCTTCGACACAAAGCTCAAATCAGCAAATGACAGAAAGCTTAGAGAAAGCCACACATGTCACGCAGATTACCTCACAAGCGGAGCAAGCATTGGAATCCATTACGGAACAGGTGAACTTAATCAATAGTCACTCAACCTCAATAGCGGCAGCGGCAGAGCAACAAGCCCAAGTCTCTCAAGAAGTTGCGAGTCACGCGACTGAAACCAATGAACTCACTCAAGCTGGACGCGAGACCATCGCTCGAACGTTACAAAGCTCTCAGTTATTAGGCAAGGAAGCCCAATCGCTTGTCGAGCACATCGCGAGCTTTCGATAGTTGTTAAGCATGTGACATCAACCAGCAAGTACCGATAAAAGAAAAGCGCCCGATTGGGCGCTTTTGCTATTGGGAGCTCTATAATGATTAAGCTTTTTCTGCAAGGATAATGCGTAATGTACGACGCAGTGGTTCTGCTGCGCCCCATAGCAGTTGGTCACCCACCGTAAACGCATTGAGGAAATCGTTGCCCATCGCCATTTTACGTAAGCGACCGACAGGGACTGACATGGTTCCAGTTACTTTCGCAGGAGAAAGCTCTTGAGTCGTGATATCGCGTTCATTCGGGATCACTTTTACCCAATCGTTATGAGTTGCAATGATCTCTTCGATTTCATCCATCGGGACATCTTGTTTAAGCTTAATGGTAAGCGCTTGTGCATGGCAACGCATCGCACCAATACGTACACAAGTACCATCAATCGCAACCGGGTTGGTATTACCCAAAATCTTGTTAGCTTCAACGCCCGCTTTCCACTCTTCTTTGCTTTGACCATTGTCGCGTTTAACGTCGATCCAAGGAATTAAAGAACCGGCCAATGGCACACCGAAATTATCAGTAGGGAAAGAAGCGCAGCGCATGGTATCAGCGACTTTCTTATCGATATCAAGAATTGAACTTGCAGGGTTAGCCAGCTCAGAGCTAACAGAATCGTTAATCACGCCCATTTGGGAAATCAACTCGCGCATATTTTTCGCGCCAGCACCGGATGCCGCTTGATAAGTCATCGCGCTCATCCACTCAACAAGGCCTTTCTCAAATAAGCCGCCTAAGCCCATTAGCATCAAACTCACCGTGCAGTTACCACCAACAAACGTATTGGTACCACCGTGAATGCCTTGCTGAATTTGCGCTAAGTTGACGGGATCAAGTGTGATAATCGCATCTTTATCCATACGCAATGTTGATGCAGCGTCAATCCAGTAACCTTTCCAGCCAGCTTGACGAAGTGCTGGGAACACTTTCTCTGTGTAACCACCGCCTTGACAAGTAATCACTGCATCCAACTGTTTTAGGCTGTCGATATCGTAGGCATCTTGCAAGTTACCCGCATCTTTACCAAAATTTGGAGCAGGAATACCGACTTGCGAGGTGCTGTAGAAAACAGGTTCGATAAGATCGAAGTCTTTTTCTTCAATCATACGTTGCATTAGGACAGAACCCACCATGCCACGCCAACCAATCAAACCAACTCTCATCATTAACTCTCCGTGTACTCGTTCAAATATGCTTTCCATCTTTCAATTTTCAGCAACAAATCTCAAGTCATATTTAGATTTTTCTTCCAGTTTTTGCTTAATTTTTATCAAATTTTGCTAAAAACTAGAGTTAGTCGATGATCTTACGAAGATTATTGAGCCAATTGAAAACGTAACGAATCATGAATATAGAACTTTTTATTTTTAATAAACAATAAGATAAATTAATATATCTCGTTATGAGTATCCGTTATGCCAATCAAACATGCACAGCGGCGCGGCGAAACGACAATAAAGCCAATACCCTATATTTAGGTAGTGGTATCCATAGAAAGAATGGGAAAACTAACGAAAAAGCTCACTTGATACTCAAAACCCAGCACAGGATGAAAAAAGCCATTTGGAACAAGCAGAGAGGAATGAAAATGACTTTGCTTCAGGCGTTTACTATTTAGACTGAAGCAAAGCTTGGTAGAGAGGAGATTACTGGTTGCGGGTCAACTGATCACGCAGATTAGGTGGTGTCCCTTTGATGGTAAGCGTGTCCGTTTCTGGATCGTAAAACACACGTTCGCCCATGAGCACACTATCAAAGCTGACATTCAACCCACCGCCAGCGCCCACATATTTAGTGAGTTTGCGTACGGTTGAACGGTCGGCAGGAAAGCTTTCTTCTAATTCGTAACCTTGCTCTTTGGTGAAATCCATAAAGCTGGTGCCATCTTGGCTCGCGGGCAATTCACCAGATAGTTCACGAACTTCGACTTCATCACCTGATTTTATCTGCTCATTACAGTAGTCGTATACTTGCTTTTTGTACTGAACCGCTTCTTCTTTCTCCAATTTCGAATCCGCGCAAAAATCTTGTACCGCTTGCATCAACACTTGGTTTTGCTGCTTCACATCAAGCCCAACTTCTGCTTGGAGAAAATCTAGGAAGAAATCGGCGACTTTGCGCCCGACACGCCCTTTGACGTAACTCAGATAGCGATTGGACTCTTTATCAGTGTCGTAACTTGATAAGTCAAGACGGGCGACAATGTCCATTTTTGTCAGATCTAAGTAATCTGTCGCACTAATATCTAACCCTTCGGTGACTTTCATGCTCTGTTTGGAAGGTATAATACCAATCAGTAAATATTCAGTAGCAAGTGACTGATATTGTGCAATAACAAAGATCCCCTCTTCTGCAAAAGGGTACTTTGAAATTTCATCTTTAAGACGGGTTCCACACAGTTGAGAGAAATCGTAGAAATTTTTATCGCCGCTACGTAATTGCTGCAACCAGTTTTGGAATTCACTGTCTGATTTAAAAGAGCCAAAGCCTTTACCTGCTTTAGAATGAAAGACACGGTGTAATTCAGAAACAAAGTGCTCGCTGGAGGCATCATGCTCTAGTGCATCACTGCGGAAATGGATTTCTAACTCTTCAGAGTCATTTTTCTGAAGTTGATGAAGGATAAGGTTGGAAAGATGAAGGCTCATAGTGAAAATATCGTTGTGCTATGTTTCAGTTGTCACGCATTGTAGGTTATCATAAGCCGCTTTACTACTATCATCATTAGAGTCTTTATGCCGATTACATCAAAATACAGCAATGAACAAATTGAAACTATCCTTAGCGAAGTTGGCACTATTTTTCAAAAACACCAAGCCGCTCCAGATTTGATGCTGATGATCGCTGGTAATATTGCTACCAACGTGGTAAATCAACACGTTGCGGAGTCTCAACGTAAGAAAATTGCAGAACAATTTGCTCAAGCATTGCTTGCCTCTGTCGAAGAAAAGTAAGACTAAAACACAAAATTTAGCGGAAAATAGAACAGTACATGGTAGATAAAGGAAATACATACGGCGAAAGAGTGTCGAGATTAGTCGGTTGGGGGCACTGGTTTGCTTTCTTCAACATAATTTCTGCAATGCTCATCGGGACTCGATATATCGCTCAATCCCCTTGGCCAGAAACATTATTAGGCCAGTTTTATCTCGCCGTCTCTTGGGTTGGACATTTTGGTTTTTTAGTTTTTGCTATTTACCTGTTAATTCTGTTCCCGCTGACATTTTTGATTCCATCACGGAAGCTCTTTCGATTAGTCGCTGTCTGCTTTGCAACGGTGGGGTTGACGGTTCTATTAGTCGACACTCAAGCCTATCAGTCGATAAACCTGCACTTAAACCCTGTGGTTTGGGAAGTGCTATTTAGTGACGACAGTGAAAGTGCGGTGACCGCGGACTTGCAGCACTTGTTTGTCGTGTTACCGCTGATCTTCTTGATAGAGCTCGCATTATCAGAATGGGTCTGGCACAAGCAGCGCCGTTTATCACACAAACGTGTGGGACGCCCCATTGCCGCCTTTTTCTTTGTGAGTTTTATTGCAAGCCATCTAACGTACGTTTGGGCGGATGCTTACTTCTATAGCCCAATCACTTCCCAGCGAGCGAATTTCCCGCTGTCATACCCAATGACCGCCAAGTCGTTCATGCAGAAACACGGGTTACTGGATCGCGATGAATACCTCAAACGCCAAGCGGAAAGTGAAAATGCGGACATTGTTAATTATCCACTAGAACCGATTGAATTTAACCGCCGTCCAAATGATTTGAATATTTTGGTGGTGAGCGTGAACAATCTCCGTTCTGACGCGCTCAATGAGCAGGAAATGCCTAATACCTACGCATTCGCTCAGCAATCATTGAACTTTACCAACCATTATAGCTCCAGCAATGACATGTTTGGTGTCTTCGGGCTGTTCTATGGTTTGCCAAGTAGCTATGAAACGAGTATTCGCTCGCAAGCGACCAAACCTGTTGTGATTAAAGCACTTGAAAACCAGGACTACCAATTTGGTCTATTTAGTGGTGGTAATTTCGATGACAACCTGTATGCAGAAACTATGTTCATCGATAAATCACTCACTGAACTGCCCAAAGATGGCAACGGACCAAATGACAATCAAGCGATCAACGCTTGGTCACAGTGGGTTACTCAGCAGCCAAATGGTAAACCTTGGTTCAGCTTTATCGAGCTAACCACACTTGAAGATTTTCAAATGCAAGGGAATGGCAAAGGCTCGGCTACCGAAAAATTACGCTCAGGCTATCAACAGTCAGTACAGCATGCGGATGAGGAACTGGCGAAGTTGTTTGAAGAGATTCAAACCTTACAGCTGCAAGACAACACCATGGTCGTGATTACGTCAAACCATGGTATTGAGTTCAATGAAACCAAGACCAACAGCTGGGGCGCCAATAGCAATTACAGCCAATATCAGTTGCAAGTCCCAATGGTCATTTACTGGCCAGGTAAAGTGCCCGGCGTCTACAGTCATCGCACAAGCCACCTCGATTTCTCGGTGACTCTAATGCAAGACTTATTGGGTGTGTCATCGAAACCCAGTGACTTTAGTAGTGGTCGTAATATGTTTGATGAGAGCAAACGCCGTTGGATCATTGCCGGTGATTCTCGTGAACTTGCTCTAATTACCGACAGCAGTACCACCGTGATTGATAAATTTGGTAACTTCAAATTGTACGACCAAGACTACCATCGTCTACAAGATGAAAACCCAACTTTGCCTGTGTTAATGCAAGGATTGACCGAATTGCAGCGTTTTTATACAAAAAGCAATTAAATCAGTTTGTTATTATTGACCTCATCGGCTTTTATGATTACATTTGTCGAATCGGACTGTAGCGCAGCTTGGTAGCGCACCGTCATGGGGTGTCGGGGGTCGGAGGTTCAAATCCTCTCAGTCCGACCATACACCTGAAAAGGAAGCCTAACGGCTTCCTTTTTTTATGCCCTACAGAATGTGATGCTTTGTCGAGTTTCTGCGAATTCCCCTACGCCTTCCCTTAATCATTTGTCTCCTTTGACGCACTACCGATATAGCCATACCGCATAACGTTTATCGCGGATTAAAGCTTATCCCCCATTCAAGCCAAAGGAAATGCCCGTGAAATTACTCAAATTCCTGACCCTCTGTGGTGCTGTAGTTATGCTCAGTGCCTGTGTGTCGAAACAACAAGCCTTATATCAAAAAGCCGATGATGGCGATGCCAATAGTCAGTTAGCTGTTGGATTAAATCTCTATCATGGTGAAAATGGATTTAAACAAGATAAAGTCAAAAGCCTTCAATATCTCGAGAAGTCCTTTAAACAAGGAAACAAAGACGCTGGGTTTAATATCGCCCATATTTATCAATCTGACGATGACTACGAGAAGGCGGTGCAGTACTACCAAGAGGCAGCGCAACTAGGCAGCATAAAATCTCTCGATAACTTGTCGGTGCTTTATTTAGTCGGTAGCGGTGTCAATAAAGACCTGAAACAAGCACAAGACTATGCTCAGCAAGCGATTAAACTGGGTGGCATTCGTGCTCATCGAATTCTCGGAGACATCTATCTTGAGCAAAATAAACCAAAGTCAGCATTAAAGCAGTTTAATGCCATGCTCGATGCACCGTTAACCCGCTCCAATTCTAAAACTCAAAAAGCCTATACCAGCCGTGCCAAAATGGCAGCCTATTTGATGTTAGGTGACACGGAGAATGCGTACAAGTGGGGCTCAATTGCGTTAATTACGACCACCTTTGATGATACCTCTGAGCGAACCAAGCAGCTATTTAGCCGCTATCAAACCGCGGCTTCTCAACTCAGTCAAAACACGAAGCAGCGTTTAGCTAAAACCATCATCGATACGCATTACCAACTGTTTGAAACTGATCACTCGTTCTATAAAGATCATCACATTCAGCCTATGGCACCTGGGGTTATCGACCCAGATCGCGATCAGATCTTAAATTTCGTGGGTTACTTTACCTATCCAAATCGTAACCTATTTGGCACCATCAATGCGTTGAAAAAACGCAGCGAACCAGAGGCCAAAGAACTGTTGGTCATCTCTCAGCTTAAGCTCTCTAATCAACATATGAAATATGGCACGATGTATTTGCAAACAGGCGCAGCAAGAACCGTAACAAAAGAAGCCATTAGCGTGATGGACGAGATTGAAAACCCAAGCTTTGACTACTTCAAATCATTAGCTGAAAGAAAATTGGATGTGATGAACAATATTTACGACTATCAGGTCGCGACCATTAAAGCTCACAAACCCGCTGAAGGCGCTTAAAGCCAACCTCTCGCCTCGCCCAGCCAACGCTGGGCGTTTTCTTTGTTAGTCTATTGATTTGTCAGATTATTTGACTGCCCTACAGTGACACCCTGTATGATGGTGATTCCACTCGAACAAAAAAACGGGAGGCGACACCCTATGATCAAAGCACTTCACGGCGCATCCACATTCCACTCTAACGTGCTCTCCGATGTCGAAATCGCTCACCAAACTGGCTATCAAGGCGTCGAGTTTTTTATCGACAAACTACTGCGTTACTTAGATAACGGTGGCCGTGCGACATCGCTCAAACAGCGTCTTGATACACATCAATTGCAGACGACCTGCATCAACGCTTTGATGGGAGTAGACCGCCATACCCCCCAAGACAGAGACTCATTAATCTCAGAAGCTCGACGTATTACTGAGGTGGCAAACCAACTAGAATGCCCCACTGTACAGCTCAATCCTGGTCACTACGCCGATCATTTAAGCCAAGCTCAGCGTCTAGATATCATCACCGAAAACATTGGCGAAATTGCTCAACTTGGCGAACAATACGGCATTCGTTATCAAATAGAATTTGTCGCATCGAGTGAATTCAACACTCTACCAATGGCACTTGACGTCATCGACAGATTAGCCACGACTAACGTAGGTCTGGTGATGGATTTTTGGCACCTCTATGCGCGTGGCGTCAGTACGCCGCAAGATGTTGCAAGCCTCGACCCCGCACTGATTTATGGCGTACACTTTTGTGATGGACGTAAACCTCGAGCCGGCGAAGATTGGGATGAAACCGTCCTTCGCGCTTATATGCCTGGCGAAGGTGAAATTGATATTCAAGCATTTGTCGATGCAGTCAAATCGACCGGCTACAATGGCGCTTGGTCACCAGAACTGATTAGCCCATCGCATTGGGAATACGAACACTCAGACATCGCTAAAGCGTGTTTCCACAATATGAGCCACTTTATTGACTAGCAAGCGTTCAAGACCACTACATGACGTTTGGTAAAAACAGCAGAAAGTTGATTTGTTTTGCTTAATAATCCTTCACTTAATATAGAAAAATGGCGATTAGTTCACGTATTTGAATTCAGTTGAACATAAAAGCATCAAACAACCTATACAGGGGTTTACAACGCTCGTAAGCCCTTATACTATTCGCGTCACACGGAGAGATGGCTGAGTGGTTGAAAGCACCGGTCTTGAAAACCGGCATACGTTAATAGCGTATCTAGGGTTCAAATCCCTATCTCTCCGCCACATTTGAAAAGCCCGCTCAATGAGCGGGCTTTTTTCGTTATAACTCGATTTTTTCGTCTTTCTCATCCTTGCCACATCCCTTCGCTCAATTCAGCCCTCTAGTGGCATACCCCTTGCTCCCATTAACTTAGACCCAGCCAATATGACTCAAGCTGACTGAGTTTAAGAAAAAAATTCAAAGGCAATCGGAAAGAATTACCTTCGATCGCCAAGATGACACTCTAATGGAGGGCAATATGTCGAACCAAAATAACAAACCCACCACCACTGATGCCGGTATTCCCGTCGCCAGTGATGAGCATTCTCTGACTGTAGGTCAAGACGGCCCGATTGTTCTACACGACCATTATCTCATTGAACAGATGGCCAACTTCAACCGTGAACGTATTCCAGAGCGCCAACCTCACGCCAAAGGCAGCGGCGCATTCGGCCACTTCGAAGTCACCAATGATGTCAGACAATATACCAAAGCAGACGTCTTTCAACCCGGCACAAAAACCGACGTTCTCATGCGCTTTTCCACCGTCGCCGGAGAACGTGGTAGCCCAGATACTTGGCGTGATCCCCGAGGTTTCTCAATTAAGTTTTATACCCAAGAGGGTAACTACGACTTAGTCGGTAACAACACGCCGGTGTTCTTTATTCGCGATCCGATGAAATTCCAACACTTCATTCGCTCGCAAAAACGCCGAGCAGACAATAATTTGCGTGATAACGACATGCAATGGGATTTTTGGACCTTATCTCCTGAGTCAGCCCATCAAGTGACTTGGCTGATGGGAGACCGTGGTATTCCTAAAACTTGGCGTCATATGAATGGTTACTCTAGCCACACGTATATGTGGGTAAATGAAGATGGTCAACGCTTTTGGGTTAAATACCACTTTATTTCTGACCAAGGCGTCGAGTGCTTAACTCAAGAGCAAGCAGACCAACTAGCAGGCTCCGACGGTGATTACCATGGCCGCGATTTGTTTAACTCAATAAAACAAGGGCAATACCCGAGTTGGACGCTGAAAATGCAGGTCATGCCATATGAGGATGCGAAAAGCTACCATATCAATCCGTTTGATTTAACCAAAGTATGGTCACATAAAGACTACCCGTTGATTGAAGTGGGTAAATTAACCTTAGACCGCAACCCAACGGATCATCATACGCAGATCGAGCAAGCTGCATTTGAGCCAAACAATATGGTTCCGGGTATCGGCCCTAGCCCTGATAAAATGCTACTTGGGCGAATGTTTGCTTACGCGGATGCCCATCGTGCTCGCTTAGGTGTCAACTACAAACAAATACCAGTTAATGCCCCACAATGCCCTTTCCATAGTTACAGTAAAGATGGAGCAATGCGTACCCAAAATGTCGAAGATCCGGTCTATGCGCCTAACAGTAAAGGCGGGCCACAAGCCGATCCAAACCGTTACCCAGAATCTGCGGTCTGGGCTGCTGATGGCGAAATGGTACGCTCTGCGTATACTCTGCGCCCTGATGACGATGACTATAGCCAAGCAAATGATCTGATTAACAAAGTGATGGATGATTCTGCTCGAGACCGTTTAGTCAGTAATGTCAGCGGCCACTTGCTCAATGGCGTCACTCAGCCAGTACTTGAGCGTGCCTTTGAGTATTGGAAAAATATCGATACAGTGATTGGCGAGCGAATTGAAAATGAAGTCAAAAAAGCCTTGTCTAAATAATAGGAATTAAATCTGTATTAAAGCACCCTTAATGGGTGCTTTTTATTTTAACTTACGATAGTAAATAATAAAAAAGCCGTGATTGAACACGGCTTTTTTATTTAACTGGTTTGATACTAGAATCGGTATTCAGCACCAATCGTTGCTTGTTTAAAGTCTGTATTGGTATCTGCACCGTCATTAATATCATTAGCGTCTAAGTCGACATCATACCAAGTATATTCTGCATTGATTAAGAAGTTATCAGTTACTTTAAAACCAACACCAGCACCAGCAAATACCGCTTCATCATCTTCATCGCCATTTACACCAACAATATCGTAGTCAGTGGTATACCATAGTTGACCACCTTTCGCATAAAGCTCTACGCGGTCACCAATTGGCGCGGTCAGTTTTAGAGCGGCAGTATAACCATCAGTTTCGGCGCTTGCGACACTGCCACCATAAGAACCGAAGTCAATGTAACTGCCTTCGACACCAATGTAACGGTTTAATTTAAAACCAATTAAAGCCTGCATTACATCATTGTCATCATCAAAATCATCTTGCCCATCTATTTTTACGTAGCCGTAGTTACCGCCTACATAAACGCCACTTTCATCGTCCAAAACTGCCGCTTGTGAAATTGTGCTGAACGTTGTTAGAGCCATGGTACCCGCTAGAATTGGAAGGATCTTTTTCATCTTTTACTCCTAGTGATTTTGAATAAGCTATCAAAATAGATGCTTTTATTGTTAAACGTGAATTACGTTCTAAATAATTCAAGAGCCATGCCAAGATAATAAAATGAATAAATTATTATCGTTTTTAAGCATTATTTTCTTTATAGCCCTTGATACGTGATGATTTAAATTTATATCAACCATAAATTTCCATGTTATTATTCCGTCATAACTAAGTTAAAGTTATATGGTTTAAATAATAAAAGAGTCGTACTTCGGTAATATATTCATTGTTATTGAATTATTTTCAGGTGCTAGACGGAAAGTAAAAGGTTTGGTTAGAAAATATCACGACGGCAGGGTCTGCCTACCCGGACACTCGATTTAAGCCTCTGAAGTGGCAGCGTATCGCAAAAAGTTCAGCGAATATTTTGGTTTAGCACTAAAATTTTAGAAAAAACTTGAGATTCTTAACGCCTGTAGGCAAGGTCGTCATTATCTAAAGCACATGCTATAGGGCAGTTTAGGGCACAACATGTTTTCAAAGATCAATAAAAAGAGCCACATTCTGTTTGCGCTGGTTTCGCTTTTGTTTTGGTTGGTTGCGGTAACAACCATTCATATTATATCGGCTCAATTCATTCAGAAAGAGTCATTAAAAGTCGAGCGCGTGATAGAAAAAAACGTGGCGTTAATGCGTGCTAAGTTTGAAGCCACCATCTTTATGGATACCTACTTGGCTGATAGCCTTGCTACCGTTGTCACCATTGACCCAACCTTCGCTATCGCCAATTGGGATAACATTGCCTCTAAACTATTGAGTAAAGCGCTCTTTGTACGCAACGTCGGTATTGCTCCGGATAATGTCATCTCAAAAGTGTACCCATTAACAGGCAATGAAGGCGCAATTGGCTTTGATTTTAAAACCAATCCACAGCAACTGCGCACCGTCTTGTTAGCGAAAAATCAGCAGCAAGTTTATATAGACGGTCCACTCACTCTCGTGCAAGGGGGAGTCGGGTTGATTGCCCGCTATCCAATTTTTTCTGACTACCCTCTCAATGAAGATTATTGGGGAACCGTTAGCGTTGTTCTCGATTACAATAAGCTCATCAAGCACATTGGAATCAATGAGTTTGAGAATGCTGACATCGCTTTTCGTCGCAACGACAATCGCCACGTCTTTTTAGGTAATGCAGACGTCTTCAATAACCCAGACATTGAAAACACCGTGATGCTTCCTAACGGCACTTGGGAAATGGCCGCAAAATACCGTTTGGATAACGCAGAGCACATCCAATTTACCAAGCAAGTGGTTTACACCATTGGCTATATGATTGCAGTACTGCTTTACTCTTTGATTTTTATCCACTTTAGAAACTATCGAAAAGTGCATAAAGCCTCTTTATACGATGAATTGACCCATCTGCCGAATCGTCGTCTGGCGATGAGCCAACTTGGTCAGTTAGTAAAAAGTGATGACGGTGGGTCATTTGCCGTGTTGAATATCGATCTCAACGATTTCAAGCTGGTGAATGATCAGTTAGGGCATGAAGCAGGAGATGAGCTACTTAAACACATCGCTCATTATTTAAAATTGAGTGTACGCACTAGTGATACGGTCGCGAGATTTGGCGGCGATGAGTTCATTATTATTTTACGCCATGTCTCTGAGGCGAAGAATGTTGAGGTGGTCGTCGAAAAAATCCATCAGATGTTCGCTGATAACCCGTTATCGTGGGGCAAACATAAGATAGAGCCATCAGTGAGTATTGGTTATGCCCTTGCGCAAAAAGAGACTGAAAATGTCAAACATTTACTCTCTGAGGCGGACCATGCCATGTACAAACAAAAGCAGAAATACAAAAACAAGAAGCATTAGTTTGGTATTTGATACTGCGGCTAACGTTAAGAAAGGGGCTTGAGGCCCCTTTTTCTTTATTGTGTCACACTGTCAGGCATCGGAGAGACCTGCTCAAATGTCAGATTTTGTGAATCTTCGATTTGCCAAGGTGAATCATAGCCTTCTTCCCAATTTTCAAATGTCACATTGGAGAAGGTGGAATCTTTTAGCCGGTGAATATTGGTGACTTTACTGTTGCGAATGGAGACATGGTCAAACACAATGTTTTGATGGTAGTTTGCTGAATATGGCAGAGTATTAATTGACCCATCATAAGCATCACTTTGAATCACGGCTTTGGCACTACCGCTTGGGTCCACATTATCTAATGTGACATTCTTGACCGTGATATCATGAAAGTAAGCTGCCTCATTGGCATTGGTGTAGACATTATCACCCGCTGAATAAGACAGCGTAAAGATAAACGCATTCCCCTGGCCCCCTCGGTTATCGATTTCCACCCCGTTGATGTCATGAGTATTGTTGGTACCAATATCTTTCATCGCATTATCTCGAAAGACAATATCTCGCGCACCACCGCCCGTCGCCGGGGTACTTTTCAGGCGTAATCCATTGTCCGTCATAAAGGCCACATTTTCTTCAGCAAGAATGTCTTGAATCCAAGCGCCAGTATGGCTACCCGCGACCAACACTCCATGGCCCTCACGCGTGTAGTTATTAAACACCCACCCATCTTCGGTCGGATTAATCTCATCATTGGCTTGGTCATACTCTTCTCCCTGCCCAGCCGCGAAATTGATACAGTCATCGCCACTGTCAATAAAGTTCGCGTACACATGGAAGTTTGAGGTATTGCCAAACTCAACGCCATCAGCATTATTAATGTCAAAAGTCTGGGTGGTGGTATAAGCAAAGACGATGTTTTCACCTTCTAAAAACATCACGCCATGATACGCCGGATTCCTGAAAGTAAGGTCCGCCACGTACATATTCGTTACTCCGCGAAAGGTTGTCAGGCTAGAGCGGCGATCGGCATATAGATCACGATTGACTTGCCCTTGGAAATCAATGTCCGCCATGCTTCCCGTCCAACTCTCAGGTGCATATTCTTGGTAACCCGCGAGCATTTGATTCATGGCCAAGACGCCAAGCGTATACACTTTCTCGCGACTACCAGGCTCATGGTAAGGCAAGGTGTTTCCCGCTTCATCTTGCGTCGTTCCACTGACAACCCAACCGTTGCCATCGAGCACGCCTTTACCAACGACTCGAATGTTCTCAAACACACCCCGTCTTCCATCGTAGCCATCCTGAGTGCCATTGCTGGTATTACGATGATCCTCACTTAATACATTTAATAAAGAAGGTGGCCGTCTTGAGTCAGTGTCATGGGTGCGATAGCTATAGAGTTGGTAGCCCTCACTCAATGGATAATCGGCGCTGCGAATCGAGCCAGCTAAGGTCGCCCCTTGTTCTATTTCAAACGTCATATTACTTTTTAAATACAGCGCGCCCGTCATGAAGACGGCACCATTCGGATTCGCCGGTATCACCACTTTGCAACCATATGCACTGGTTGAATCGCCTGAGCATTGGTCAATCGCTTGCTGAATCGCCACAGTGTTATAGGTTTCACCATCACCGACCGCGCCGAAATCGGTCACATCAACGACATGGGTAAACTGGGCAGTCGTCACGCTTACTGCTGGGCTCGGGTTTGACTCATGGCCATCAGCATAAACCGCAGCAACCGAAAACTGATAGTCAGTCGCTGGGGTTAACCCCTCAACTTTGTAATTCAAATACGTAGGGCGATGATGAAAGCCAGCACTGTCTTGCTCAGCAAACGCATCCATGTAGGGTTTGGCTGGGTTAAATTGGCTGTTGTTTTCGCTGGCCACCCCCAAAGACTCACCGTTCATGTAGACACGATAATCGACGATATCGCTGTAATCACTGGGTTTATTCCAAACAAGGCTAACACTTGTATCATCATAAGCGAGCGTCGGTACGTAAGGCATTTGCATAACACTGGATGGTGCACTCGGACTCTCAGGTGTATCAAGATCGGAATCCGTATCCAAGTCCAAATTGCATCCGACAAGGACGGTACTTGAGGTAAATAACAGTAGAGTAATCTTGTTCAACAGTTTCATTATCCCACCTTTCTAAAATATGGCTTTATAAATTATTCAACCCTATTTCATACACTAAACAGATGGATTTAAAACGGATAAAAAAAGGATATGACGGTGCCCTCTCACTCTACAAAATGCTCTGTGCCGAGTTTGTGATCAACCAGAATAAAAGATATGACCAACTGTAAAAATATCTTTTATTTTCAAATAAATAAAATTAAACAGCACATTGATAACAACGAACCATGTCACCGTTCGATGGGTCATTCATTGGATAAAAACAAAAAAGCCGAACGTTGTACGCCGGCTTTTTTACGATTCATACCAAAGGTCAAAGGTCGATATTAAAATTCCACTTTCACATCACTTAAGGGCACACTGCAGCACGAAAGAATATAGCCGTCTTCGACATCCTCATCGGTGATACCACCGTTGTGTGACATTTCTACCTCACCTTCAATTCGCTTAACTTTACACGTACCACAAATCCCCATACCACATGCTTTAGGAATATGTATACCCGCTTTGGCTGCGGCGGAATGGACCGTTTCCCCCGGTGCCACCAACGCGCTTTTATCGGTATCTAAAAATGTGACTTCCAGTAGATCACTGGGGTGCATCGCTTCGGCGGCTTCTTCGGCGGCCTCAGCATCTTGTGCCGCCTGCTCTTCAATGGTTTCGGGGGTCGCACCAAACGATTCTTCATGGTAACGGCGCATATCAAAGCCGAGGTGTTCTAACAAGAAACGGATGGCTTTCATATAGGGGGCAGGCCCACAGCAGAATACCTCACGCTCAAGAAGATCCGGCACCATGATTTGCATCTTAATGTTATCAAGGTAGCCGCGATAACCTGACCACTCTTGCCCTGACTCAATGCGCTCACAGATAAGGTGCAAGTCAAAGTTGGCTATACGTGATGACATAAACTCCAACTCATGGCGAAAGATAATATCACGCGGCGTTCTGGCACTGTGAATAAAGACCATGTCGAGATCGGTATTGGTATCGTACGCCCAGCGCGCCATCGACATCACTGGAGTAATCCCAACCCCGCCAGATAAGAACAGTGCTTTGTCTGATGGATAATCGATACTGTTAAACTGCCCCACCGGCCCGTGAGCGGCAAGTTCCATCCCTTCAGACATGTTGTCATGCAGCCAGTTAGAGACCAAACCACCGGGTACACGCTTAACCGTAATCGAGAAACTGTAAGGCACGGAAGGCGAACTGGAAATCGTATATGAGCGAAAGATCTGTTCCCCGTCAATTTCCAGTTCTAAGGTGACAAACTGACCCGGCTTAAAAAAGAACATGATCGGCTGTTCCGCCATAAAGCAATAAGTGCGTGTATCCCAGGTTTCCTGGATCGTTTTCACGCAACGAACGACATGGCGACCATTGCTCCAAGTTTGCGTTGTCACTGGGACAAACGCGTCGTTATTGACGACCGAAATATTGGCGTTGCTCATTGGGCTCGTTCCTCTCGAGACGGGGTGTAAAGTGTTTTCCCTAACACGGGTATCTTGGCGCTATTGTTGAATTAACCGCTCGATTCCATTTATCTTTTCACGACAAAAAATTATCCAAAAACAACCACTGAAAATAAAAATTCATTCCGCTGTCTCAAACAGCATGGTTTTGTGTCGTGAACAGAATCGTCAATATCATTACAACTAGGCAGGATATTGTCTCAAACTCCTTCCCCATAGCCAGCGGTTACGGGTAAGTCGTTTACGCATGGACGCCCAACAGGGCAATTTACACCCACATTACACCGGGAAGATAGCTCAAATGACACAAAACGATTTGCTTAACCTCAACTACTCCAGCATTGATGATGCTCGAGAAGAAATGACTCGATTACTCAGTGATCGCAATCCTAACTACTCTTTAGCGCAACCCTTATACAACGACCCGTATATGTTTAGAGTTGACATGGAAGAGGTTTTTCAGAAGGAGTGGTTGTTCGTCGGCATGAGCAGTGAAATTCCAACCAAAGGTGATTACTTCACTGTCGAGATTGGCCAAAACCCTGTTCTTATCGTGCGCGCGGCCGATGGCACCATTAATGCCTTTCACAATACCTGTCGTCACCGTGGGTCTCGTATCTGCTTGGAGCACCGAGGAAAAGTCGCTAACCTCGTTTGCCCATACCATCAGTGGACATACGACACCAAAGGCAATTTGCTATTTGCTGGCACCGAGATGGGCGAAGGTTTTGACATGAAGCAGCACGGCTTACGCACCGCGCAGTGCAAAGTGGCGGGCGGCTTCATTTTTATTTGCCTATCGGAAGAGCCTCCAGAAAGCGATTTCGAAGAGTTCTTAGCCACACTGGAAGAGTACATGGAACCGTATGATGTGGATAACACTAAACTGGCGGTAGAATCAAACATGTACGAGAAAGCCAACTGGAAATTGGTGCTTGAGAATAACCGTGAGTGTTACCACTGCGCAGGCAGCCACCCAGAATTACTCAATACGCTTCTAGAGTGGGATGACACCAATGACCCACGGGCGACACCTGAATTTTTGGCACATTACGCCAAACAAGCAGAGGCTTGGGATGCAGAAGGCATTCCTCATCAACACAAATCGTTCGGACACCGCAACCGTATCGTGCGTATGCCGCTCAAAGAAGGCACCGAAGTGATGACAATTGACGGCTTAAAAGGCTGTGAAAAACTATTAGGCCGAATTAAGAGCCGTGAGTTGGGGTCAATGCGTATTCTTCACCTGCCCAACTCTTGGAACCATATGCAAAGCGACCACTTTATCGTGTTCCGCGTGCTGCCAATTTCAGCTCAAGAGTCATTGGTCACCACCAAATGGTTTGTGCACAAAGATGCCGTAGAAGGTATTGATTACGACCCTGAACGTCTGCGTCAGGTCTGGGATGCAACCAACGACCAAGACCGAATTCTCGGTGAGGAGAACCAGCGTGGTATCAACTCAATGAGTTACCAGCCGGGCCCTTATTCCACTACCTTTGAGTTTGGTGTCATCAACTTCATTGATTGGTATGCCAGCAGCGTTTTGAATAACCTTAATAAATAATCAGCATTGATTGGATTAAGCCTCGCGATAACGGGGCTTTTTTACCCTTGGTGTTTTTCTTTAATCTCGCCCCACAAGGCGCGCAAAGTAAACACATTCTCAACTTAAAAAACCTCCCGGTTGAGAGACAAAAAAGCCAGCCCTAAAAGGCTGGCTCTGATTTATCCTTACAGCGGCGCTTAACGTGCTAACAAGGGCTCCACTTCGGGAAGAACCTCCGCATCAACCGCCAATTCACGGCTCATGGTTTTAAAGGCTTTGACCTCATTAGGCGTCGCGGTTGCAAGCCATTGTGTCAATTGCGCTTTCACTTGTTCGACGTTTGCATTTGGCGCAACTTCAATACCCAGTTGCTTCAACTGGAAAATGAAGTCCTCCAAGTCAACTAAATTTGCATACATCATTGTTCTTCCCTCTCTTCTCTGTGTTGAAAGATTTAACGAAGTTCAGTCTGTAAGCCGCGATATAAGCTGACACACATCAGAATCAACACTAAAGTAAACGGCAATCCTGTCGTAATTGCCCCGGCTTGTAAAGCGGTCAGCGCTTCATTACCGCCTCCTACTAACAACGCACAAGCAATAATCCCCTCAACTGATGCCCAAAATAAGCGTTGTGGAACGGGCGCATCCAGTTTTCCGCCTGCGGTAATACTATCAATGACAAGTGACCCCGAATCCGATGAGGTGACAAAAAACACCAAAACCAACACAATACCAATGATCGACAACAGTCCACTCAGGGGTAAATGTTCAAACATCTGGAACATCGCTTGCGCAACATCGCTGATACCGTCAGCCAGTTGACCAACACCGTGTGTGGCTTGGTCCATCGCGGTTCCCCCCATCACGGCCATCCATACAATGGTCACTACCGTCGGGATAAGCAGTACCGCAGTCACAAACTCTCGTACTGTACGCCCCTTTGAAACGCGGGCAATAAACATGCCGACAAACGGTGACCAAGAAACCCACCAAGCCCAGTAAAAGACAGTCCAACCGTGATACCAGGTGCTGTCATCACGGCCTATCCAGTTCGATAGCGGTAAAAAGTTTTCAGCATAGGCAGAGGTCACGGTCGCAACTGAGGAGAAAATGGTCAGTGTCGGGCCAACCACAATAATCAGTGCGATCAGGGCTGCAGCGATGATCATATTTATGTTACTGAGCAGCTTAACACCGCCATCTAAGCCTCGTGCGACCGATACCATCGCAATGGCGGTGACCAAAACAATGAACCCCACCTGAGTGGTGAGATTGTTTTCAATCCCAAATAAGAAACTTAACCCACCAGCCGCTTGCTGCGCGCCAAGGCCAAGTGAGGTGGCTAATCCAAAGATGGTGGCTAAAACCGCAAGAATGTCGATGAGATGGCCTATCGGTCCCCAACAACGGCTTCCGAGTAACGGATAGAAGGCAGAGCGAATGGTTAATGGCAACCCTTTGTTGTACGCAAAAAAAGCCAAGGATAATCCAACGACCGCATAAATGGCCCAAGGGTGTAAGCCCCAATGGAACATGGTTGCGCCAAGGGCAAGTTCCATACCTTGCTCAGTACGCGCAGCAACGTTAAGCGGTGTTCCGTACCAATCGGTGTAATAGGCAACGGGTTCTGCTACGCTCCAGAACATCAGCCCAATCCCCATTCCTGCGGCAAATAGCATTGAAAACCAAGAGAGGGTCGAATATTCCGCTTTTGCGGTTTCACCACCAAGGCGAATTTTACCAACGGGCAGCACAATCAGCGCCAAACAAAACAACACAAAAAGATTGCAGCCAATCATAAATAGCCAATCAAAGTTATCGATTGACCAAGTTCGAGCGCCCATAAGCACTTCTTTACTGCCAGCGGGAAACAAAAGGGTGGCAACGATAAACAGCAATATCAACCCCGCAGCAATACCAAACACCGGATTATGTACATCCATGCCAAACACCTTTACGTTGTCTTGGCCGATGACATAATCGGTATCATATTTCCCCGGGCCGCTGTTATCCTTAACAACCCGTTTTGCCTGTATAACATCTTTCATTGAAGACTCTCCTGAGACCTCCCTACCCGGTCAACCGCTATGGATTGTCGAATAAACCAGGCAGAGAGAAACTTCCTTAGTTAACTGTCATTATGGTTATGTGAGTAGACGATCTTAGTCTCCAGCGTGTTGGCTCAATACGCTTCAGCGCACCACGCCTTCCTCCAACAACAGATCAAATACGGCCTGCGCCATTTCCTTCGCGGGCAGGTCGCGTAATACTTTTCCTTCATCTCCGGATGATTTTTGGGTCGCAGCTTTCAAGCGATCCGCTGCGGATTTCGCTTTAACCACTTTGAGACGTTTTGGTCTGTTACGCGCTGGGCTAACTTGCCACTCAGCTTGCTGCGCGTCGGTAATACTGGCTTCGGTCATGCTGTGATCAATCTGCGCACGCTGGCCAGGGCCAAAGGCACTTTGCCGCGGCTCTTTTGCCGCCATATCCACACTGGCAATAAATGGCAGCGGCACTTTGAGCTTGCGACGTTGTCCACGTGGTTGAGCTTGCAGCACTTCTGCCACGCCTTTTTCAATACTGAGGATCTCAGTAATACCGCTGACCACCGTGCAACCGAGATGTTCAGCCAACAAATACGGCATCATGCCGGAGGACTCACCTCGCTCAGCACGCACTCCGGTTAAAATCACATCTGGAACATCGGCAGCGAGGTAGTGAAGTAAGCTTTCCAGCGCATCGTCTTGCTCGCGCTGTTCAATGACCCTTAATGATTCGAGGCCCATACCAGCATAACTACGTAAAGTGGCATCATAAGGATTGCCAGCGTGAAGAACTTCAAGAATACCTGGCTGCAAATTCAGCCCCAGTTCAACGGCTCGAGCATCGGTTTCTGCTCTGCGCGCTCGCTGAGAGCTAGGGTGCAGGCCAATTGACACCAACACACGAACATCAAGATCGGGAAAACGACTATGCGGCATGACGCGCCTCCTGTTGTCGATGGGCTTGGACCAATTCCACTAACGCTTGCATTACCTCGCTACTGTCACCAATCACACTCAGTGCCGCCCGTTTGACCATGTCACAGCCCAGATCGGTATTAATCGCGATGACCTTATCGCATTGACCAATGCCTTGTAAGTGCTGAACAGCGCCAGAGATACCAACCGCGACATACACTCGCGCCGTAACCCAAGTGCCCGTCGCGCCGACTTGACGAAAACGTGGCATATTCCCGTCATCCACTGCTACCCGGCTAGCCCCTTCCGTCGCACCAAGTTCTTGCGCGGCAAGATGGAACAGAGGCCAATCATTGACGCCATTACCCGCAGAGAGAATAAATTCCGCCTCGCTCAAAGGAATTGCGTTCGGGTCAACCTCAATAAAGCCAAGATCGCGAATGCCTGCATGAATTGCCTCAGGATCATCCAGCGCCAACGTCAAGGCTTGGTGACGCGTTTCATCAATCGGTTCGGCACATTCTTCAAGCATCAATAGGATTTTTGGTGTTTGACGATGAATGTCCGTCAAACCACCAGCACCTCGCCCTATGCATGTACTGACTTCAGCATGCCAAACTTGGGTAGCAGGTCGTTCGCCAAGTCTTGCAGCCAAGCGACGTCCCAGTTCAAAACCGCCAGCGCTGCTGTCAGGAAATAGCCAAAAACGCGGCTGATACTGGGCATCGACTTCGCAAAGCAGTGCAGTTTTGCGCTCTGGTACATAGCTTTGAAACTCATTGCCGCTCAGGTGTAGTAAGCGATCGACTCCGGCTTTTTCAAAGCGGTCTTCTCGGTGCTCCCCAAACACAACAGCCATCACAGCGCCAGCGCCTTCACTCTCTCGCACAAGCTTGTGGGCTTGCCCCAACACATCGAGATCGTGAGAAGTGAAACGCCCTCCGACCATGTCTGGAACAACCACGACATAAAAATCTGGGTCACTGACGGTATGCAGCGGTAATTCAACTTCGGCATTCGCCGCGCCGCGCATTCGGTGACCAGAAAGCGACATCGGGTGTTGAGCATTCAAGCGGTCAATACGCTTGATGCCATTCGGGCCAATAAACCCTTGTTGATGAGGATTGCGGCGTTCAAGGCCGGTTGGCCCGTATACTTTACCGCCAGCCTGCGCCAGAGCTTGATGCTCAGGATGAAGGCGATTGCGCGCAATCCATTCAAGACGCGGGTCGCGGCGAATAATATCGTCACTCATAATCTTCTCCTAAGCACTGATTGGCAGCGATTCATTGGGATCAAACTCAATCGGTTGAGAGTGAAGTTCAACCTGCTCGACCAACGACTCAGCGACAATTTCAGCAATGTCTTTGACTTCAGGACGTGGCTCGACCACCCCTTCAAGCATGGCCGTACATTGCTGGCAACCCACGGCGACCAATTCGGCCCCTGTGGCTCGAATATCATCCATGCGCATGTCGGCAATTCGGCGTTCGCCTGGAATGTCGGTAATCGGCGCCCCACCACCACCACCACAGCAGCGAGAGCGAAAACCACTGCGCTCCATTTCCACCAACTCAATCCCAAGCTCAGCCAGCAGTTCACGCGGTGAATCGTATTCACCGTTGTAACGACCAAGATAACAAGGGTCGTGATAGGTCACGCGCTCCGCTTTAAACGCGGTCAACGCAATTTTCTGATGTTTGACTAGCTGGTTAATAAAGGTCGTATGGTGGAGCACTTCATAATCCGCGGCTTGCCCTTCTGGATAAAAATCGGGGTATTCATTTTTCAAACAATGAAACGCATGTGGATCGGTGGTGACAAGTTGCTTGAACTTATAACGGCTAAGTGTGGCGATGTTTCGTTTCGCTAAACGCTGGAAGGTCGCGTCATCACCCAAACGGCGTGCTAAATCACCACTGTCCAATTCTTCATCACCCAAAATCGCAAAATTGACGTTGGCGTTTTTCAGCACCTTGACGAACGCCCGTAAAATTCGTTGGCTACGCATATCAAACGCACCGTCAGAAATCCAAAACAGAACATCGGCTTGCTGCACGTCTTTCATCTGCGGTAAGTTTTGATCCGCGGCCCAGTTCATTCGTTGATTCGGATTAAACCCATTTGGATTATCGGTAACGATAAGGTTTTCAAGCACCTCTGCCCCTTTGTTCGGCGTTGCCCCTTTCTCTAGCGTCAAAAAGCGACGCATATCGACAATCGCATCGACGTGCTCAATCATCATCGGGCACTCTTCAACACAAGCGCGGCAGGTGGTGCATGACCATAACGTTTCGTCACTCACCAACCCGTTAGTGATCACTTGGTCTGAACCGCCTTTGGCACAACCCACTTCTTTACCTGGATAAGGGCTGCCAGCGTATTTCGCGTCACTGCCACCGGCAAGGCCTACCACCATATCTTGAATCAGCTTTTTCGGGTTGAGTGGCTGCCCTGCAGCAAAGGCAGGACACATGGCTTCACATTTCCCGCACTGTACACACGCATCAAATCCCAGTAGCTGATTCCATTTAAAATCACGTGGTTTTTCCACACCCAGTGTCCGTTGTTCCAAATTCAGCGCTTTAAGACCCGTGGAACGGCCGCCACCAAAGCGTTCGGGGCGACGGTGAAACGCCAAGTGAAGCGCACCGGCAAACGCGTGCTTCATCGGCCCGCCCCAAGCCATACCAAACACCAACTCGCCTAACCCGATGATTACGCCAAACGCTAAAATGGCCGAAATCAATCCATTACCAAAATGTTCAGGAAGAAGCCCTGCTGTAGGGAGCGTCAAAACGATGAACGTTAAGGAAAACGTGAGCAGGCTTTTAGGCAAGCGCATCCACGGACCTTTCGATAGACGGGAAGGTGGGTTGCGGCGGCGATAATAAACAAAGCTCGCGCCAATCGTCATCAGGACCAACGCCCCAAGTAGCGCCCAACTTAACCACTGTGCCTGCAAACCAAACAGATGCACAGCCAACACCAACACCATCGATAGCACAAAACCACCCGCCGTAGCGACGTGTGTGCGCGACATGTACTTGTCGCGTTCTACCACGTGATGCAAGTCTTTAAGATAGCGGCCCGGCATCGCCATTAAGCCGCCAAAAAAGTGGACTGGTTCAGGTTGACCCGCGCGCCACAATCGAACGCGGCGGACCATCCCTATCAGAGCGAGTGCCAACACTGCCACCAGCAACGTTGGAATCAACCAATCGAAAATCATGACCGGCTCCTATTACAAATCTTTGCATAACCGAAGTGCGTCATAGATAGCCGCATGGGTATTACGCTGTGACACACAATCACCCAAACGCCATAAAATCATACTCTCGGTTTCTTGCTCCAAAATGGGTTGCGGCTTAGAGGCAAACAGTGCTTCGTTATCAATTTGACCACGATTACATGACTGCGCTTTGAGCTCGTAATACAAGCCCTCATTAGGACGAGTGCCATTTTCGACCACGATTTGGTCGACCACCCGCTCTTCTTTTTGTCCGGTATACTCGTTTTCGAGTACGGCCACGAGTTTGTCACCTTCGCGATAGACTTTCTCTAACATCAAGTCAGGGGTCATGATGACTTCTTTTTCATACAGGCTACGGTAGTACGTTGGGAAGGTAGTGCCCCCAATGCCGACGCCGGGTTTGATGTCATCAGTCACCAATTCGACCAGTGAACCTTTTGATGTCAGATAATCGGCAGCGGACATACCGGAAAACTCACAGATGGTGTCGTAAATCAGCACATTTTTTCCTGGCTCAACCACACCATTGAGGATATCCCAAGTAGACACCACGAGGCCCTCTTCGGCGCCCCACGCTTTATTTTGCTCTAGGAATGGCGTTCCCCCCGTGGCAAGAATGCACACATCAGGGTTAAGCTCAGCAATCATATCGGCCGTTACATTGGTATTAAGCAACACTTCAACCCCGAGGCGATCAAGTTCCATCGCTAGCCAACGCGTAATCCCTGCCATTTGGTCACGCTGCGGTGCTTTCGCGGCGATCGTCACTTGTCCGCCAAGCTCGGCATTTTTTTCCAAGAGCGTGACTTTGTGTCCGCGCTCCGCCGCAACACGAGCGGATTCAAGCCCACCGGGTCCGCCACCAACAACAACCACATTGCGAATCGCACCAGCAGTTTTTTCAATTTGATGTGGCATGCCCATGTATTCGCGTGAGGTTGCTGCGTTTTGAATGCACAATACATCGAGGCCCATATATTGACGGTCAATGCAGTAGTTCGCACCCACACATTGGCGAATTTGGTCAACTTGATTCATCTTGATTTTGGTGATGAGATGCGGGTCAGCAATGTGTGCGCGCGTCATACCGACAAAATCAACGTAACCCTGTTCCAGAATACGTTTAGCTTGGTTCGGGTCCTTGATGTTTTGCGCATGGATCACCGGCACTGACACCACTTCTTTTATACCTGCGGCAAGGTGGATAAATGGCTCGGGTGGATAACTCATATTTGGAATTACATTGGCTAACGTGTTGTGCGTGTCACAACCCGAACCTACGACGCCAAAGTAATCAATCATGCCAGTTTGGTCGTAGTAAGCGGCAATCTGCTTCATGTCGTCATGGTTAAGGCCATCAGGATGGAACTCATCCCCGGCAATACGCAGACCAACAACAAAATCATCGCCAACCGCTGCACGCACCGCTTTAAGTACCTCCATACCAAAACGCATTCGGTTCTCAAAGCTTCCGCCCCACTCGTCAGTACGCTGGTTAACACGGGGTGACCAAAATTGGTCAATCATATGCTGGTGTACGGCGGAAAGCTCCACCCCATCTAGCCCACCTTCTTTGGCTCGCACAGCCGCTTTGGCAAAGTCACCGATCACACGCCAAATGTCTTCTTCTTCAATCACTTTACACGTCGCGCGGTGCACCGGTTCGCGAATACCCGATGGTGACATTAGGTTTGGCCAGTTTTCACCATCCCAACGCGAGCGACGCCCCATATGAGTAATTTGGATCATGATCTTACCACCATGCTTGTGTACGGCATCGGCAAGATTCTGGAAATGGGGAATGATGCGGTCGGTGGATAAGTTCACCGAACTCCACCAGCTTTGTGGGCTATCAATAGCGACCACACTCGAGCCGCCACAGATACACAGGCCGCAGCCTCCTTTGGCTTTTTCTTCGTAATATTTAACGTATCGATCGGTGGTCATACCGCCGTCGGTGGCATATACCTCAGCGTGAGCTGTACTCACGATACGGTTACGGATAGTCAGCTTATTGATGTTCAATGGCTGAAAAAGGATATCGAACTGCGACATGATTCACTCCAACTCGTG
Source organism: Vibrio olivae (assembly GCF_042428525.1). Classification (NCBI taxonomy): domain Bacteria; kingdom Pseudomonadati; phylum Pseudomonadota; class Gammaproteobacteria; order Vibrionales; family Vibrionaceae; genus Vibrio; species Vibrio olivae. The sequence continues at coordinate 333,986 of NZ_JBHMEP010000001.1, read as the reverse complement.
TAAGTCGGCTTTTGGCATCCGGCCAAGCCTTATTGTTTTGTGTCTTTTTGCTAGGAATATCGAATTAGCTCAGTGGGCTAACTTCAAACACACCGTACTCACAGCCGGCTTGCGCACCGCTTTGAGTTTGTATTGCTTGGGTTTTTACGTTGTAACCGAGACTTTGTGCGATTTGATCCATCGCCCCAGCAAACCAGCCGGTAAACATGTAATCGACTTTGCGGTCGACTTTGCCGTACTGATACACAAAGGCTGAGTTCTCTAAACGGATTCGGGCTGTGCCCTGTTCAATATCCAAGTCTTCGATAATAAAGAAGCCCCAGCCGCGTTGAGAAATACGCTTCATATAATGTTCAAAGACCGCAACCCCAGACATTCCATGCAGCTCGGCTTCTTTTTCACACCAGTAGTACGCAGATTTATACCCTGCATCGTAGAGCAGTTCAGCGTATCGCTCAGGACCAATCTCTTCCTCTATCGCCATGTGATTGTTGACGAAGAAATGGCGAGGCACGTACAGCATAGGTAGTGCATCGGTTGTCCATACGCCCGTTTCATCATCGACCACAATCGGCATTTCAGGTGCGTGTCCAGCCATGATAATTACTCCCTTAATTATTGAGTTGGTTAAGACTTTATTCAGTGTGAGTCCTAGGTATTGCGGTTATTCACCCCAAACGTCGGCTAACACCCGAACCCAGTTTCCACCCATGATTTTGCACACTTGGCGTTCACTGAATCCGCGGCGTAATAACGCGTCGGTAAGGTTGGGGAATTCGCCCAAAGTACGAATGCCTTCTGGATTGATGATTTCGCCGAAGCGAGTTAAGCGGCGTGCGTATCCTTTATCGTGCGTGAGCCACTCGAAGAACGCTTGGTCTTGCCCTTGAGTGAAATCGGTCCCGATACCGATTTGGTCCTCACCAACGAGGTTATAGATGTACTCAATCGCTTCGACGTAATCTTCAATTGAGGAATGGATGCCATTTTTCAAAAACGGCGCAAACATGGTGACACCAACAAATCCGCCATGGTCAGCAATGAATTTCAATTCCTGATCAGACTTATTGCGTGGATGATCTTTCAAACCACTAGGTAGGCAGTGGGAATAACATACTGGCTTTTTCGATGCCAAAATCACCTCTTCAGAGGTTTTCGCTCCGACATGGGATAAGTCACACATCACGCCCACACGATTCATCTCGGCAACAATTTCATGCCCAAACCCGGACAAACCACCATCACGCTCATAACAGCCAGTACCCACAAGGTTTTGCGTGTTGTAGCACATTTGTACAATGCCGATACCGAGGTCTTTAAAGACCTGAACATAACCGAGCTGATCTTCATAAGCATGAGCATTTTGAAAGCCCATCATGACGCCGGTTTTTCCGAGTTCTTTGGCACGGCGAATATCATCAGTACAGGTGACTTTCATAACCAAATCGCTGTTGTCATCAATTAAGCGGTTCATGTCCGAAATATTGTTGACCGTGTTTTGGAACCCTTCCCATACCGACACGGTACAGTTGGCAGCAGTCAGTCCACCGCGGCGCATATCTTCAAACAATTCGCGGTCCCATTTCGCAATCACTAAGCCATCGATGACAATTGCGTCGTTATGTAACTGTGTAGAATTCATCTTTTCACCTGTCCCTAGGTTGTATGTAACCAGTAGGCTCAGAATAAAAAGAAAGCATCGTGGTCAATGTTCTGAAAGCGTCACTGACAAAACCCAAAACGTAACCACAATAAAAAAACTGAAATTCGCCACAAAGCCAGGCACAGCCTGTACTGTGAGCTAACTGATGATAGTAAAAACAACAAAAACGCCGCATTCGAAATCCGAGAGCGGCGTTATTTATGCACTGATATTTGGTCGTGAATGTTACACGGCTACCGAACCATAAGTCGGTTCAAATTGCGCTTCGACCAGCGCTTGCATCGATTTTGATTGGTGCCCCATATTGGCAGGCTCTGGGTAGAGTTCACTGAACGCATTTAACCCCGCCGCCATTGGTACAATCACGCGGTCACTGCTGCTGGCATGATACGGCGTTTGTGCAGATCCACTGCGCTCTTCCCGAGGGGGAATACCGATATGCAAACGATAACATTTGCTAAAGTGAGGTGATGATACAAAACCACAGGCCATCGCGATCTCGATGATAGACATCGAGGTTTGCTTAAGCAATTGGCGCGCTCGAAACAGTCTCAATTTGAGATAGTACTTTGATGGCGGGCATTGCAAATATTTTTGGAATAAACGCTCAAGCTGGCGACGAGAAAGACCGACGTAGCTCGCGAGTTCATCCAACTCAATGGTTTCTTCGATATTGGCTTCCATGAGGGTTATCGCTTCAACCAATTTTGGCTGAGCTGTACCTAAAACATGTCGCAATGGGACTCGCTGGTAATCCGTTTCACTGCGTACTCTATCGCAGACAAACATTTCAGAAATACTGGAGCTAAGCTGATGACCAAAATCACGCTTGATCATATACAACATCATGTCCATCGGCACCGAACCCCCACTGCATGTCATTCGATCACGGTCGATAACAAACAGCAAGTTGGTACAACGTACACGCGGGTAGGCCTCTTGAAGCGCCGCGATGCACTCCCAGTGAGCACTGCACTCGTAGCCATCAAGCAGCCCGGCCACAGCCAGCAGATAAGGCCCTGTACATACACCGCCTAGCTGAACATTTTTGCGTGCTAAAGACTGGACCCAGGTTAATTGCTTGCGTGTATAACTGCGTGTGATATTGACACCACCGACGATGATAAGCGTGTCGATATCAGGCACACGTGCCATTGAGCAATCCGGAGTCACGGTAACGCCATCACTAGCGGTAACGGGGTGCCCTTCTTCACTGATGGTGTACCAATCGTAAAGATCGCGCCCACTTAATTGGTTCGCCATGCGTAGCGGCTCTACGGCAGAAGCCAATGCAATAAGCGTAAAATTATCTAGCAGAAGAAAACCGATTCGACGACCTTTTCCTTCGACAACTGACTTTTGAAGCGAATTCGTAAACTCAGACATTGCGCATACCTCAATTATAATCATTTTCCCTAGGAGGCTGTAACACACGCACAACTTCTTGCCATCCCTTGTAACAAAATAGCAATAAATATGCCCCTCGCTGTGAGCTGTATACAAAATCGAAATCCGATGTCGCAAATAGAATGTTTTATGCCGATCTTGGCTCATGTGTGAGCCACTTGCGTCACCTTTTTCATACTAAAGTGTCATACCAAAGCACCGAATAAACAACTGGTTGCACATTACGTTTGCGCAATTTGGTGCTTTATTTTTGCACCGTTTTAAATCAGCGTGACCTCAGGTGAGCAACCGATGCTGAAGCCTTGCTATGGCTGAATATCTTCTGCACTTACTTGACAATATGTCGTTAAATTTTAGAAAACTCTCAATATATCTCTATGATTTATATAGGTTATAAATCAACCAACTCGACGCACCAAAAATGGGCAGGACTGCCTGCCTCTAACCTCTCCGTAATACCAATATTAAGCAACTCACGTTCAGCCTATAAAATTTCAAAAAGGCGATTTTTCATACAACGTAACGATGTTAACTAATTCACCAATAACCACTAGGTTATTTTTTGACCACCCTTGCAATTTTGAATCTTAATTCATTGATATGACATATATTTAACATCACCCGGTATCATATTTACACGAAATATTCTTACAATAAGCAGTCGTATTAACTCCCCTTAATACGATTTAGAAGCAAAAAAATTGCTTCTAGTAACAAACACGAATTAGCGAAGCGATAAAGCAAGGAAATTACCCATAAAACCATAGTTAAAAATGGTCTAACTAGGAAAAAGATAATGGAAATTATAAGAAAAATACGTCGATGGCAGAGTAACTTAGCAGTACTAACCCTCACTTTTGCCAGCTTTGCGGCGCTTGCAGATAACTGTACGGTAACCCCTACTTCTGGCGGTACTTATTCGATCATCAACCGAGGATCTGGGCTCGCTCTGGATATCAATACCAGCGACTCAACAACCGCCCCTAATGTCATTACCTATGAGTACTGGCAAGGCAATAACCAACATTTTGTGTTAACCAGAGAAAATGATGGTTATTGGATTATTCGCTCTGTCTACAACAACAAAGTGTTGGATGTATTGAACTCTTCCAACTCTAACGGAGCGAATGTTATTGTTTATGATGATTGGCAAGGTGATAACCAGCGTTGGGAGCTTAAAGCCTCCTCCTCTGGCGGCTTCAATATCGTCAACAAGCTCACTCAAAAATCGCTCACCGTTGCTGGGTCAGAAAACGTCTCTAATGTGTATCAAAACGACGATCAAGCAGAAAGCTCGCAGCGTTGGTATATCAATCCAATTTCTGGTGACTGTGGCAGCGGATCAGGCTCCAGTGATCTGGTTGGTTTTGCCGCGCAATCAGGTAACGATGGCCATTCAACCACCACCGGCGGCGGCAACGCGACACCCATTGTGGTCACCAGTTGTAGTGCATTGAGCTCAGCGCTGAGTTCGTCGTCTGCAGCAGTTATCCAAATCCCTGATAACACCACCATCAACTGCCACACGGCGAACCGTACCGTTCAGGCATGCCCGCTGGATTGTGCCACCTGGGGGGATAATGGCAAAACTTGGTATCGCCTTCCTGTCGGCAATCAAACCTGTAGCGAGCTAGGTAGTAGTTCGAACTCAGCTGTCAGCGTTACTCGTAACGACACCACACTCACTGTGCGTTCAAACAAAACCCTAGAAGGCCTAGGGCGCAATTCGAAGATCTCTGGAGCCAGTTTAAATATTAACGGCCAAAGTAATGTGATTATTCGTAACCTAATGCTGGCGGAAATTAACCCCGCTCTTGTGGAAGCTGGTGATGCGATTTCTGTCGATAACAGCAGCCATGTTTGGGTTGACCATGTGTCCTTCAGCGAAATCAGTGATGGCTATGTCGATGTCGGTGACAGCCAAAACGTGACCCTAAGTTGGAACCGTTTTTACGGCTATAACAATCAGGTTTGTGCAAATCAGCATTGGTACACGCACTTGGTTGACAATTCGCAAGTGACTTTCCATCACAACTTTTGGGATACCGCCGCGGGACGTAACCCGAAAGTCGACGGTTCAAACGCTCGAGTGCATTTGTTCAATAACTACTGGAAAGACATCACCTACTTTGCGATCGGTGCCGACCACGGCGCAGAAGTTCTGGTCGAAAACAATTACTTTGAAAACAGTGCGCGGCCACACTGGAACCAGGGTTCGGCTTATTTCAGCGCATCTGGTAATGTCTATACAGGCGTATCTGCAACCGACCAAAACCGTGACAGCGGCGCGACGGTATTTTCGGATATCTCGATGTACCCATACAGCTTAGATGATGCAAGCTCACTCGGTAGCCAAGTCGATGGCGGTACTGGCCCTCAGTAAGTCGCTTAGAGACTTAAATTCAAGGCAGCCTAGGTGCTGCCTTTTTTATTAGTCATCTCCACCGTAAATCGAATGGCGTTCCTGACACAATACATTATGATTTAGTTGATATCTCAACAAAAATAGCCACGACTCCTGTCTACCCTGCGAGTACGCAAACGACTCGGAGAGCGCGAGATGGAATGGCAGACATACCATGTATTCATAGGACTCGCCGATGTATTTTAGTAAAAAAGCCGCCAAATCAAAGGAAGAATCGTCACAGCGACTTTCTACCACCTGCTGCGTGAGTATCACTCAGCTCTCTGCCGAGCATTTAAAATCACTCGATGTAGAGGGTGGGACCGCACTGGTATTGGCTTTTGTGTCCCCGCACATTAGTTTTGAAGATGTGAGTAAAAAGCTGAAAATGGCCATGCCCTTTGCCCAGCATATCATCACCATCATGACCGCTGAGAGGATTTGCCGTCGTTGCAGATGAGGTTCGCGCTTTATCAAAACGCACTCAAACTAGCGTTCAAGAAACAACCGACACCATTGAACAGGTGACTAATTCGATCGATGCTATTGCATCCGGTATCGATAGTATTAATAGCGTTTTGGGGGTTATCGAATCTGAATCAGCGAAATTCAGTCAAGATTTAACGGTGCTGGCGGAAAATTCACAAAACACCGCCTCGATGGCAGAGCACGATATTGCGCGAGCCAACTCGACACAGCAAAACATCGGTCATATTGAGCAAGAAACATCGCTTATCGATACCCTAAGTCAGTTCGCAAAACGCTAGAAACCAACTTCTTAAATAGACTTAGTCAAAAAACGCCTCTAATGAGGCGTTTTTTAGGGGATTCCAACGAATTAAATCGATAAGCGTTTGATGGTATCCACCACTTTGCCAGCATCGTTTTCTATATTTTCAATCACACTGGCGATTTCATTCGTTTGCTGTTCACCCGCTGACGATTTTTCAAAGACCACTTTGATTTGCTCATCGATCTTAGCGGTAATCTCACTGTTTTTGGTTATGACGGCGGTAATTTCGCTGGTCGACTCTGAAGTCCGAGCCGCCAGCTTCCTGACCTCATCAGCAACAACCGCAAAGCCTCGGCCTTGTTCCCCTGCTCGCGCGGCTTCAATGGCTGCGTTGAGCGCCAATAAATTGGTTTGTTCAGCGATTCCGCTAATGGTTGAAATAATCGCCTCAACACTTCGAGATTGTTCATTGAGGTTACCGATCATTTGTGAAACTTGCTCTACCGCTTGATTAATCTCGATTGAGTTAGACAATAAGCTCTTAATTGAACTCTTACCTTCCTGGGCACTGGTAACCGTTGCGTTAGCAATGTCTAAGGATGTCTCTGCCGCTTCACGCACGGTCATCGCTTGTTCGACTCGTTCGGTGATATCACTGGCCATCTTAATAATTCGCACAACTTTACCCTCGTGATTAAACACAGGGTTATAGGTCGCTTCTAGCCAAATCCGTCGTCCATAATGGTCAACTCGGTTAAACAGACCGTTTTTATGTTTACCTTGCGCCAACTCAGCCCAGAAGTTGGGAAACTTCTGATAAAAATCATCGTCACAAAACATGCGATGATGCTTGCCTTGAATTTCCGATAACTTGTAACCCATACACTTTAGAAAATTATCATTGGCTTCCAGAATATGACCATCTGGAGAAAACTCAATCACCGCTAAGGAACGCTCTATCGCTTCTTGCTCTGCAGTAACACGTTCTAACTGAACCTGCTCCTCGGTAACATCAGAGGCAACTTTGATCACCGATGTCACGTTACCCGAGCTATTCATAATGGGTAGATAGGTCGCCGCGAGCCACACCGCGTTATCCGCCTTATTCTTGCGAATAAAGTTGCCCTCTTGCGGGCGTCCTTTACCAAGATCATCCCAAAACTTTTTGTATTCTGGTTTCGCGGCATCTTCAGGAAAACACAATATGCGATGATGCTGTCCCTTCACCTCGCTCAAGGTATAACCGACAACACTAAGAAGTAGTTCATTGGCATACAGAATATGGCCATCAGGGGTAAACTCGATAAAAGGCACTTGCGATTTTATGGAAGCTTTAAATGCCGCTAAGTCCTCCATATCATGCTCTAATGACGCAATTCGTTTTGTCAGCTTTTTTGAGTTGAACATTGATTCCTCCACAAGTGTTCACTTGCTTTCAGCTCCGACCTTTAGAGCTGAAAAATACCGTACTAAAAAAGAATAGAACAATATCGGCATCCTCGTTGATTACTAAAGTCACTATTCGCGAGAGAGTGTCGCTCTTAATGACAAATCGCGCTTTACATCCAATGAACTAAAGAAAAACCGCCTCCGCGGCTTCAAGTAATGACATATGGAGAGGAACCAAAGTTTGGTGATCGCTGCGATACCCCCCACCCACCACACAGGCAACAGGAATATCCTCCTGCTGGCATAAACTGAGCATGAAAACATCCCTCTGCTTTATGGCTTGATGAGAAACATTCAAGTAACCAAGCTCATCGTCTTGATGGATATCTACCCCTGCATCATATATGACGAGATCCGGCTGATACAGATGAAACGCTGTCGTCACTGCTGAGCAAAATTCGGCGAGAAATTCGTCGCCATTTGCTTGCTTGGGAAGCGCAATATCAATCGTCGAATTCGGTTTACGCGCTGGGAAGTTTTTATCGCAATGAAACGACAAAGTAATGATCTCATGGTGAGATGCACACAATGTCGCGGTTCCATCCCCATGATGCACATCACTATCGACGATCAAGACTTTGCCAATCGTAGGGAGTTCCAAGGCTGCGGTCGCAGCAAGTACTAAGTCGTTAAACAGACAAAAACCACTACCAAAATCATGATGCGCATGGTGATACCCACCACTCAAGTGGATGGCAATGCCGTGCTGAGCAGCAAGTGTTGCTGTTAAACACGTTCCTCCTGCCGAAATGCGGGTCCGCTCAATAAGTTTTTCACTCCATGGGAAGCCAATACGCCGCATCTTAGCCGCAGGCAATGTCCCCGTAACGAGTGCATCAACATACTGTGCGTCGTGCACTTGCTTGATGGTTTCTATATCTAGCGGCTTAGGTTCAAAAAATGAAAAGCCTTGTTCCCATAACGCATTTTGACGACGACGCTCAACAACTGCTTCATGCAATAAGCGATATTTGTTGATTGGGTATCGATGTTGAGATGGCAGCATCAATTGAGAGTAAATTTGGTGGTAAATCAAAGGTATCATGCAGTTCGCCAATATTAATCGTTACGTTTATTTATATAGATTACTTTTATTATTCATACAGTTATCACATTTAACATTTCGTTAAAAAATGAGTTCAAAACTGTGATGTGAAGAAAACTTGTGAGTTGCGTTTAACCGTCATGCCACGCAGAATAGCAGAATAATAAGTGCGAAAAGGAGTCCACTATGAACCGCGTATTTATTACCGGCGCAAATCGAGGCATAGGTTTGAGCCTTACTCAACAATACCTCAACTTAGGCTGGCACGTACACGCTACTTACCGCAGTATTGAATCTTCACAGGCACTGATTGATTTGGCTGAGCACCACTCTAATCTAAGTTGCCACCAATTGGATATTACCGATTATCCTTCCGTACAAGCACTTGCTAGTCAGCTTCCGAACTTGGACTTACTGATCTCTAATGCAGGTTACTACGGCCCTAAAAATTATGGTTTTGGTCATACCGATGTCGACGAGTGGCGCAAGGTTTTCGAAATCAACGCGATTGCACCGCAAAAGTTGGTTGAAGCATTTTATCCACTACTTGAAAAAAGCTCGCAACCTAAAATTGCTTGTATCTCGTCTAAAGTTGGCAGCATGACTGAAAACACAGCAGGTGGCGGTTATCTTTATCGCTCATCAAAAGCCGCGTTGAATTCGGTCGTCAAAAGTTTAAGCAATGATCTCAAGCCCGTTGGCGTTACTGTACTGGCTCTTCACCCTGGTTGGGTACAAACCGACATGGGCGGCAGCAATGCCCCGATTGATACCAAAACCTCCGCGATCGGATTAATTGAAGTGATAAAGCGCAGTGATATTGAGCAATCCGGTCATTTTATTAGCTACGATGGCACCCAGCTACCGTGGTAGCCTATTGTTCAACTTGGTGAAAATAAAAAACCGGCTTTGCCCGGTTTTTTATTTATCGACAAAGCATTAGCTTTTCGACGAACGCGGCTTTTTCGGTGCGCTACGTTTTCGACGCTTATAAGCAGGCCTCTCAACGGCAGGTAATGAACGCAATGAATCAGGCACAGGCGAACTTTTCACTTGAGTAATCAGTTGATCAATTTGCTGTTGCAGCGCTTGCATGAAAGGCTGATACGCTTGGTTTTTCTCTGCCATCCCTTGAAGCTGATGCTCCCAATGAGCAGTCATATCAGGATAGGTCGACTCATTGGGCAAAGCATGAATCAAACCGCGACCAGCAGCACTACTGACAATACTTTTGCCTTGCCGCGTCAGCAATTGACGCTTGAAGAGAATATCGAGAATACCCGCCCGAGTTGCTTCGGTGCCTAAACCGTCAGTCTCTCTCAATATTTTTTTGAGCTCTTTATTTTCAACAAAGCGTGCTATTCCCGTCATTGCTTGCAGTAATGTGGCTTCGGTAAAGTGTCTTGGCGGTTCGGTTTTACGGTCTTTAATCTCTCCTTCACGACACGTTAAAACCGTTGCTTTTTGAAGTGGAGGAACTTGATCAACGCCTTCTTCCTGCTCATCCTTGTTTCCACCCATGAGAGCTTTCCAGCCTGGAGACACCAGTTGGCGTCCTTTAGCAATGAACACACCGCCTGCTATATCAAACACGAGCTTCGCTTCTGCAAATACGGCGGCGGGATAAAACTGAATCAAATATTGGCGGGCAATCAATGTATAAATTTTCATTTCATCACCAGACAAGCCGTTAACAGCAGACTTTTTCGGTGTTGGAATAATCGCATGGTGCGCATCCACTTTACTGTCATTCCACGCCTTCGACTTGAGCGACAAATTGGCATCTTCAGCGGCGCTAGTTAGCTCTCTAGCGTTATTCGCAATGGCCTCAACAACTTTGGGCGCTTCAGAAAAGTGTGCTTTGGGTAAATAACGGCTGTCGGAACGCGGATAAGTAATCAGCTTATGTTTTTCATACAAAGACTGACAGGTATCTAGCACACGCTGAGCACTCATTGAGTAGCGTTTCGCTGCATCAATTTGCAGAGACGAAAGTGAATATGGTAACGGCGGGGCTTGCTTGGTTTGCTTTTGCTCGGACTCGGTGACCGTGGCCGGTTGGTTAGCGATTCGGCTAGCCACATTTTCCACCAGCTTTCGGCTGAGCACGCGCCCTTCTTCATCTTGCCAAGGCAGGCAAGCTTCACTCGGCTTCCAACGCGCGCGAATATCAAATGACAGGCCTGCATGTTGATATGGGATTAAAGCGTGTAACGTGAAATAGTCCTTGGGAACAAAATGCTCGATCTCTTCATCACGACGCACCACAAGCCCGAGTACAGGGGTTTGTACTCGGCCAACAGATAACACCCCTTGGTATCCTGCCTTTTGACCCAGCAAGGTATAAGCGCGAGACATATTCATGCCATAGAGCCAATCTGCGCGAGAACGCGCTAAGGCAGAAACGGAAAGAGGGATAAAGTCGCGGTTGCTACGCAGTTGACTAAGCGCGCGCTTGACTGCGGGCAAGTTCAAATCGTTGATCAGCAGACGCTGGGTTGATGCTTTTTTAGTCTGGCTCAGCTTGCAGTAGTCTAGAACTTCATCGACCAATAACTGCCCTTCGCGGTCAGGGTCGCCTGCATGAATCACTTCATTGGCTTCTTTGAGCAGTTTACGAACGACGGTCAATTGTTTGCTGGCTGACTTTCTCGGCCTTAATTGCCACTGCTGAGGGACGATGGGTAAATCGGCTAAATTCCACTTTTTGTAGCGTTCATCGTAAACATCAGGCTCAACCTGCTCAAGTAAATGGCCAATACACCATGTCACCACGTCACCATTACCACAGCGAATAAAGCCTTGATCTTTCTTTTGTGGGCCAGGCAGCGCTGCCGCAATAGCTCGACCAAGGCTGGGTTTTTCAGCGATAAATAGACGTGTCATAGCAAAGGTTTAGACAAAGAATAAAGGCCACATTATGCAATGTGGCCTTTAACAAAAGCAAGTTGTAACTGTAAATATAAACAGTATTACTCTTCGCTGGTTCCTGCTCGAGCAGCCGCTTCTTTAATTAATGGCTGCAATTCACCTTTTTGGAACATTTCAATGATAATGTCACAACCACCAATCAGTTCACCTTCGACCCAAAGCTGAGGGAACGTTGGCCATTGAGCGTAAATAGGTAGCTCTGCGCGAATGTCTGGATTTTGCAGAATGTCTACGTATGCGAATTTTTCGCCACACGCCATAAGCGCTTGAGAGGCTTGAGATGAAAAACCGCAGCTTGGAAGTTTTGGTGAACCTTTCATATAAAGAAGGATCGTGTTTTCTGCGATTTGCTGTTTAATTTTGTCGATAGTTTCCATTGCTTCCTCGTTATCGGAGTTACTGCCGTATAACCGATCATTCTAAACGATCGTCACAGAATAAAAAGCATATAATGTTTAAGGTTTTGTATATAACTATCAATCATAGAGAAATTTTAGTTGCCCCCTTTTAATAAAGTAAAAAGTTGCTAAAATAAATTCCAAGTCAGTCACATCACACAAAGTGGCGACAAAGAGCACTTACAAATAAAAAACACTGGAAGCAATCGAAAGAGGCAACTCTTTCAAAAATAACGGAGAATCGAGTAATGGCATTTGAACTACCAGCACTTCCTTACGCGAAAGACGCACTAGAACCACATATCTCAGTAGAAACTCTAGATTACCACCACGGCAAGCACCACAACACTTACGTTGTGAAGCTAAACGGCCTAATTCCAGGTACTGAGTTTGAAGGCAAAACGCTAGAAGAGATCATCAAAACTTCTACTGGTGGCGTATTCAACAACGCAGCTCAAATCTGGAACCACACGTTCTACTGGCACTGCCTATCTCCAAACGGTGGCGGTGAACCAACTGGCGCAGTTGCTGAAGCAATTAACGCTTCGTTTGGTTCATTTGATGCATTCAAAGAGAAGTTCACTGAATCAGCAATCAACAACTTCGGTTCATCTTGGACTTGGCTAGTTAAGAAAGCAGATGGTTCTCTAGAAATCGTTAACACTTCTAACGCTGCAACACCACTAACAGATGAAAGTGCAACACCACTTCTTACTGTTGACTTGTGGGAACACGCGTACTACATCGATTACCGTAACGTTCGTCCAGATTACATGAATGGTTTCTGGTCACTGGTTAACTGGGACTTCGTTGCAGAAAACCTAGCAAAATAATCGCTGAATTCACTTCAGGCATACAGCCTGAACGAATTGGTCAAAAAGCCTGCTTTCGAGCAGGCTTTTTTATTATTTTTCTAAAGATTAGCCTGGCTTCGCCGTTAAGAAAGCACTGAGCGAGGAGCACAATGCAAGTACATACTTTAGATAAAGCGACGATCATTAACGAACTTCAATTTGGTGTGGGAATAAACCACGCAGTCCATGAAGGTCGTCGCTCTGATTTTGCATTGATTCTCTCCATGTTTTCTGATGACGTGCGTGACAATACGCCTGTCGAAGTGGTGCAAGAGCCTCAAACCACAGATGAAATTCTACGTCAGCGCTTTGAGTTGCAAGCCCCGCAAGCATTGCGTTCTGACCAAAGCTCATATTCGATTTCTGCTCAGCAAGCCACTCAATTTCACCAAAGCGGGCTTGCCAGTGCGAAACTCACTCACTACCTCACCCCTGAACCGCTGACTTATCTGCCCGAGCAAACCTTTGATCTTCCAGAAGAGGTTTACCACAACCTGTCCGGGCATCAACGTCGACATCTCGCAGAAAAAGCCCCACGCCAAGTCATTCCAGCCGACCTCTATAACCAACTGATCAGTGCCCAACGTCACGATCAAATACGAACTCAAATCTGATCACTTAACTGTGACATACATATTATCGATGTAATGAGAGCTAAAACACTATTCATGGTTATGTGAAACAGGACAAAGAATCAAACCCCAATAAAGTTATCAACACGTAATTTGACCTTATTCACATCTAAGACACAGCTAATCAACCATGATAGTTGGACAATTTAGAATCAGTTGATTCTTTGGGAGGGAGAAATGGATATAAAATCTTCTTTGATTTTAATCACTTCTGCGGGAACGCGCTTTGGTGCAACTCTGGCAATGCATTTTATAAGCTTGGGCGCGAAAGTGGTTCTCTGTGATAGTAATAAGTCAGAATTACATAAAACCTATCAGTGCTGCCGAACACTATCTCATCGCGTCTACCAGTACCCGTTAAGTGATCACGCCTATGAATCCATACATCAATTATTTGATGATATCGAAAGTGATTTAGGGCAAGCGCCTGATGTGTTGATTAACCACTTTACGCCGGATGCGATCCCTCCTTTGATGGACGCGCACAGCGCCGCAACTGCTGGGCAAAGCATGTCGACGTTGGCTTCAATGCTCTTTAGCTACAGCCAGGCGACGGCAGAAAGGCTGCGCCGTAATCAAAGTCAAGGCGTGATAGTCAATGTCATTTCTCAGGATAATTCACCCAATATTGCAGGGTTTGAAAATGCAGCATCGGTGGTTTCTGGTTTTACCCAGAGTTGGGGAAAAGAACTCAACCCGTTTAACATACGCGTCGGCGCAGTTATCCCCTCTTACGACGACTGTTTAGAACAACTGCGCTGGGGTGAGTTACAAGACGAGTTAATTCGTAATATCGAATACATTGTCAGCAACGATTACTTCAGTGGACGGGTGATGGCCGCTTAGCAAGATAAGCTGCGCAAGACGTTTTCTGCCGCGTCTTCAATCATATCCAACACCAGTTCAAATCCTTGCTCACCACCGTAGTATGGGTCAGGGATTTCATCTCGACCTGCTGAGCCATAGTTCATAAATAGCTTCAACTTATGCTGATATTGACTGGGGCATTGCGCTTGCAGATCAGCGAGATTGTCATTATCTGCGGCTAAGATTAAATCGAATTTGGCAAAATCTTCCGCGCTTACCTGTCTTGAGTAAATCCCAGCAAACGAATAACCCCGTTGTTCGCCAGCTGCTTGCGCACGCTTATCTGGTGGGTTGCCAGTGTGGTAACCAATTGTCCCTGCCGAGTCGATCTCAACATCAATACCCATGTCTTGGGCTTTGGCACGTAATATTGCTTCACCGGTTGGTGAACGACAAATATTACCCATACAGACAACAAGAATAGAAGGTTTGGTGGTTGAATTCATCACTTCTCCAAAACAGCTTTAACGGAAATCACTACTTACCTACGCTACTAAAAAGCCGGGGGTTTGCCAAATCCAGTCTAGATTGATCTTGATACTTATCGCTCTACCACCTCAGCCCTTTCCAAAGTGAGCGGTTTTGAATGTGTCCTTCGCGCTTATCGGCTACTAAAACCAGTATTACAAAGGAGTATTCCAAGCTTTAAGCGCGCAATACATGCTCAATTACATTGAACCAGTGCCATATTGCAATGTCAGATTTGACTTAAAGTGACCAAATTGCGATAGATCTATCGGTAACGAGATAAACCATTCGTTAGTTTATGTGCGTAAACGATTTAACTAAGGCAACTGCTATGACACGCTGGTATACACGACAAGGCCCCAGCCACATTGAAATTGTACTGACCAAAAGAACCCCTTTGGTCAGCCAACTGACGGCCACTCTTTATACTGCTGATAATCATCCAATTGCGTTGAATATGACGTTAAAATACGCCTATCATCCCGATGAAGATGATAAAGTTCTGGATTCTATTCGCATTGATGATTTAACTGGCAATGGTGACAGCCACCCAGCCTACCGCAATAAAGGATTGGGCAGCGCTTTAGTATCAACAACCTTAAAGTTTATTGGCGACCACACCTTCGAACTATCTTCGACCCCATGCTCGATTACCGGACAAATGGGCGCTCACGATGACCGTCACTTTGATTCAATTGTACGGCGCAGCGTATTTTGGCAGAAAATGGCGATGCAACTGCATGATCCAAGTGATCCCATGTCAAAATTCACTGGGCAACTGTTTGACGATAAACGAGACAAATTCGCTTGGAATAGCAAGTGGCATCAGGATACTGACGATATGATGGCTTGGAATCAAGAAGATGAAACGGGTCTCAAACAGTTACTTGCTATCAAACAAGATTGCGATTTAAGCCAACAAGCCTCTCGTTATATCAATCAGCAAGAACAGCGTGTCGACAAACTCACCAATATCGCCTGCTTAGCGCTATTTATTGGCCTGACACTGATAACCGTACCGCTGATTTGGAGCTTGAAACTCACGGCACTGTGGTTATTGCTCTCAACCGGGGTTGCTTTAGGCGTAAGTTATAGCCTAAGCCAAATCATCATCGGAGTCATCGAGCAACGTTACATGCGACAATTACTCCGCGTTAAACAGCATCAACAGAGCGACGAGGAAACGGCATTTATTCAATCGCTTAGTGATATCTCACAGCGCTACTACCATTTGCTTCCACGGGCATGTGAACGCTACCTACGCACCACCATCACGGATCCAGAGCTCAATGGGAAATGTATCCCGAGCACGCTTAGCCAAAGTAGCAAAATGTCATTGCAACATCTTGTCGCCTTGATTCGTCAAGAGCGTGAAACCGCACGTAAAACAAGGCCAAACGCCCACTATTCACATCCTTTAACATGACCTTACCCGTCAGGTCTGAAAGCAGGTCAGGCCTGACGGAAGGAAACGCTATATACGACCACCTCGCACGCCTTTATGCATGCCACGCTCGCTCTGCCGTGATTGCGAAAACGGGTGACGACCAAGCTCTTGCGCCGTGAGTACTCCGTCTTTATTCGCATCGAGCGTCGCGAAGCTGACCGCATTCGCCACATTTTTCATCATTCTTCCCTGCTCACTGCGCTGTTTAATACGTGCACTGCGGACAGCGTTAAACTCTTGTTCCGTTACTTGCCCGTTACCATCCTGATCAAACTGCGCAAACGCAGGTGCTTGACGCAGTGTTTGTTGCGGCCCATTGTTCATTCCAGCAGCCATTGCACCTGTAGCGACCACCATCGATAACATAATCATCATTGCGGTTTTCATCATTCTTTCCTCTCTCTCAACACATTCAATATCAGCATAAGCTAATGTATGTAAAGCAACGTAAGGCGTCGTAAAGTTGCTTAAAGAGTGGAAGGACAAAACAGATTAGCCATCAGGTGAGATTTTTCGTTATCATTCGCAACATATTATTAATACAAAGGAAAGAAAGATGTCAGCGGACAACCACAAGCAAGAGCGTCATAAAGCTCGCCAGCAAAAAGTGAAGGAACAAGTCGATGCAAAAATCGCGGCAGCAACCGAAGAGAAAGGCTTAGTGCTGATCATTACCGGTAATGGTAAAGGTAAATCCACGTCTGGCTTTGGCACCATTACTCGCGCCGTCGGTCATGGTCTAAAGTGCGCGGTAGCTCAGTTTATCAAGGGGACTTGGGATAATGGCGAACGTAATGTACTGGATAAATTGGGCGTCGAGTTTCAAGTTATGGCAACGGGTTTCACTTGGGAGACCCAAAATAAGGAAACCGACACAGCAGCAGCTCAACAAGTGTGGAAAGAGTGTCAACGCATGCTGCAAGACGAATCATTAAATGTCCTATTGTTTGATGAACTGACTTACATGGTGAACTACGGCTATATCGAACTTCAGGAAGTGATTGATGCACTGAAACAGCGTCCACCAATGCAAAGCGTGATCATTACCGGACGTGCCGCGCATCGGGAATTGGTTGAATTAGCCGACACGGTCTCTGAAGTTAAAAACGTTAAACACGCATTTCAAGCTGGCATCAAAGCGCAAAAAGGCATTGATTGGTAGTCACGCTTCCAATCCCAAATAAAAAAGAGGCTTGTTAACCAAGCCTCTTTTTTCACGTTATATCCATGACCGCAATATCAGGACATTAGCTAATCAAAACATTAATTAAATAACCCCTTGAGCAGATTGTTAACCGCCTCTTTGGTTTTTTCATCTTTAATTTTATCGTCAAGTTTCTTATCTAGCTTTTCTAAACCGCGGTCGATCTCTTTCTTGGCTTTTTCTTTTAGGACGTCATCAAACACCAGCTTGTATTTCAGATCTGTCCATGAGCCTGAAATATTAATTGGAATCGTTAAATCGCGCAGGTCATCGATATCTTTGCCGCCTTGACCTTCTAACGTGCCAACAATCGACGTATCAATCAGAAAGTCGATGGTTTCATTGATGTAATTCGCAGACCCTTGACCGTGAATACGTAAAAGCGGTGACTGCATCGACAAATTGTTGGTCGACACTTTACCCTGATTCAACGTCAAGGTTGAAGACACCGCACTAAAGTCAGTTTTTTGCACGCCCTGTTTGTCATCAATGGATTTGCCTTTGATGCGCGCGTAATTTTTGCGAATCAATTGCGCAACATTAATACCGTGCACCGCACCATCATTGAAAACGATATCCACGGTTCCTTTGAGGTTTTGCTTGATTTTATCCATCACTAAACCCGCTCCAGTTAGATTGGCCGTGATGTTCCCAGTTCCCTCTAAAATGTCTTTGTCGGCCACATCAACTAACAGTGGCTGAATTTTGACATTGTCCACTTGGCTGCGGATCGAGTAGGTTGCTGGTGTTTTATTGACATTCAGCTCAGCGCTCGCTTGTACCGTACCTTGATATAAATTAGCGCTCAAACGGTTCAACTTGGCGACGCCTTTATTCACCGAAAACTGAGTGATGACATTATCTAAATGCGCACCCGATGCCTTCAGTTTATCAATACTGACTTTGCCTTGAACATCGAGTGTTTTCAGTGCAGAAAGGTCCGGCTCACTCTGGCTGGCTGATGATTGAGAGTTTCCGCTGTCACCGCCAGAAGCCGCACTACTGCTTGATGCAGGCTGAGACGCTTCATTTTGACTTGCCAGCAAGCTGTCCACATCAAGATTAGGGCTATGCAAATCAATCCGGATTTTTGGAATATCACCTAAAGTAACATTGGCATTACCGTCAAGAGCGATATCATTCGCCTTCAGTGCATTAAGCTCTAGGTCCAGTTGGTTCTGCTGGAGGTCGAAGCGAATATCAGCAGCCATATCGAGGTTCATCGGTGACTGAGGCAACGCACTGCCTTCAACATCCCCTTTTAATGTTAACGTCTTCACTTGAGCCAGAGTCAATTCGCTATCAACGGCGACACTCCCTTGACCTGAGAGATCAAGCGCCATATCTGCCACGCGTCCTGTGACTGCGTAACTCAGTACATTATCTTGGTCAAACGCAAAGCTTTCGAGTTCCAGCTTGGCTGAATCAATATGATTGCTTTCATCAGCGTACTCAGCATCGACACTGACTTGACGCAATTCATACTGTTTGAATCCAGGCGCCAATTTGAAATCGGCTTGGCCTTGGGCAGAAAAGGTTTGTTGATTGATTTGCCCTTTGGCAGCAAACTGGGCGTGGGTCCATGAGTCAAATTCAAACTCAGACAGATTCAGCGAGACATTATATAACTTGGTAAGGCTGCCTGCTTGTTTGTCATCCACTTCCAACATCGCGTTATTAATATCCACCCCAGCGAGATTAATCGTCCAAGGCTCATTGGACTCTGACGATGACGCTTGAGCGGGAGATTCTTCCGGTTGTGAATTGGCAGTGTCTTGAGACGAAGCGGCTTCTTCATTTTGCGCTTTACTCAGCGCATCAATATTACGGCGACCATCTTTTAACGTTTCGACGTAGAATTCTGCGCCATCGAGCGAAATGCTGCCAATTTCCAACTGGTGACTGAGCAGAGGCATAACAGAAACATCGATACCCACAGCATCGACTTTAAACAGATTCGGTTGGCTGAACCCTTGTGGGTTCTTCAACTCTGTTTTACCCAGTTCAAATCCGAGTGATGGGAAGAACTGCCAACTAATGTCGCCCTCAATCACCAAATCCAAGCCAGTTTGTTGCTTAGCTTGTTTAACAATCAGCGGTTTAAACTGGTTTGGATTCACCAATACCACTAGCGCAGTAATCGCAATAATCACCACAACCACTAAGCCCGCTAAGAATAAAAGTAGTTTCTTCATTCGCCTGTTCCCTTACGTCACTCGATCCTGTAAGAATAGGATTCTAAAACGAAAAATGGCACCCAAGGTGCCATTTATCAATGAAAAAATAAAGCGGTTACGCGTTAAGCTTTCAAAAGTCTTGCAATGTGAGCTTTTAGTACATCAATCGCGATACGGTTTTTACCACCACGTGGCACAATAATATCCGCATACTGCTTTGAAGGCTCAATAAACTGCATGAACATAGGACGAACCGTCGCCTGATATTGCTTAAGCACAGAATCCATTGTACGACCACGCTCTTCTACATCACGTTTAACACGGCGTAGCAAACAAATGTCTAACGGTGTATCCATAAAGACTGTTGCGTGCATTAAGTCACGTAAACGTGGATCGGTAAGAAGCAGAATACCTTCTAAGATAATCACCTTTTTAGGCGTCAATGTTCTGCTGTTGGATGTACGGGTATGCTCTGTGTAGCTGTATTCTGGGACTTCAACTGCCTCACCACGAATCAATTGCTGAAGGTGTTCACACAAAAGATCATGGTCTAAGGCATTCGGGTGATCATAGTTGGTTTTTACACGCTCTTCCATGCTCAAGTCGCTTTGATCATTGTAGTAACAATCTTCCGTAATCACGCCAATTTGATGATCGCCGACTTTCTCTCGAAGCTCGTTATAGATGGTACTCGCGATAAGACTCTTTCCTGAAGCGGAAGCGCCAGCGATACCGACTATGACGCACTGATTTTTATCAGACATTATTCTTGCACCCGATGCTGTAACTCGATAAACCGCCTGATTATAGGGGCACAGCCCCGTCGATACTAGTCGCGAATGACGGAAAATGTCAGGTTTTCCTGAAATAGAACAATAATCCGTCAAGCAATCGATTACATGTTAATAACTTACGCAATAAGCAAAAATAAACTTTTGATTAAGAATCCACCATGGTGAACAAGATTTCATCGGGCTTCGCTTTTCCTTGCCAAAATAATCGGCTGGTTATCGCGTCGGCAAGCTCGACGTAGTGCTTGGCATGTTGTGATTCTGGCCTTGCCGCTACCGTTGGGCAACCCTTATCAATATCTTGGCGCATTTCAATATGCAGTGGTATTTGTGCTAGCAGAGCCATGCCGTAATCCGTCGCCATTTGCGCAGCGCCGCCTTCACCAAAAATGGCTTCGTGATGCCCACAATGGCTACAAACGTGGTAGCTCATATTTTCCACCAGCCCAACCACAGGGACTTCAACTTTTTCAAACATATTGGCCCCTTTACGTGCATCCGCTAACGCTAAATCTTGCGGCGTTGTTACGATCAGCGCTCCGGTCACCGGAATTTGCTGTGCCAGCGTTAACTGGATATCACCAGTACCAGGAGGCATATCAATCACTAAATAATCCAGCTCCGGCCACTCAGTTTCATTGAGTAACTGAGAAAGCGCTTTAGACGCCATCGGTCCACGCCATACAGCCGCCTCTTGCTTATCAACTAAAAAGCCGATTGATTGCGTCACGATGCCATGCGCAGCAACGGGCTGCATCCATTTATTATCACGTACCGCGAGTTCTGCCTCTTGCTGGCCAAGCATCATGGGGACGGATGGTCCATAAATATCCGCATCCAATAACCCAACGCTGGCGCCTGAACGCGCAATGCCAAGCGCTAAGTTCACCGCAGTGGTCGATTTACCCACACCGCCTTTGGCGGACGTCACCGCGATGATATTTTTGACCTTGGTCAGGGATGACTGGACTTGTGTCTGCAATGCTTTGATTTGGCAACTCACTGCATAACGAATATCACCAATAATCTGATCACGCTTGGCTTGCTCGATCCACGCAACCAGTTGGCTTGGCAAGTCGTTGGCCGCAAATGGTAATTGGATTTGATACACGCCTTGTTCATCGAGCGTCACGATATTCGCGTGATCAGCCCACTCATTGATAAGACATGGATGTTCAAATTGATTCAACCACGAGCAGAAATCTTGTTTGGATGTGAATTGGTGCATAGCCCCTCCTTGTTATCGTTATGCTAACACTGAGCGAGAGTATGCAGAACCCCAAAAACGCGCTGGATGATGCTTCACCACGCCATTCCGACAACGAGATAATGAGTCGTTGAAGTGGGTTGCCGTCACGTAATAGCGACACCCAAGATAAACCTGCTGATTTAGGACAAAAATTCATCAATACAGTTAGTCAATCAAACCAAGATTGATCGCCCTCACAGCTTGGAGTTGAGACATGGATCGGGTAATATTGGCTTTTATTTTATACCTATCAAGAAAAGCGAAAATTAAGTATGGCAAACGATCCAAGAAATACTACTGCAAGGAAACTGTTGGTAACTTGTGCTCTTCCGTACGCTAATGGTTCGATCCACCTTGGTCACATGCTTGAACATATTCAAGCTGACATTTGGGTCCGTTATCAGCGTCTGCGTGGCAACACAGTTAATTTCATTTGTGCTGATGATGCTCACGGCACACCGATCATGCTTAAAGCTCAACAGATGGGTATCACCCCAGAACAGATGATTGCTGAAGTCAGCGAAGAGCACCAAAAAGATTTCGCCGGTTTTGATATCAGCTTTGATAACTACCACAGCACACACTCCGATGAAAACCGCGAGCTGGCTTCTCACATCTATTTGGAACTGAAGAAAAATGGCTTTATCTCAAGCCGTACCATCTCTCAATTGTTTGACCCAGAGAAAGAGATGTTCCTGCCTGACCGTTTTGTCAAAGGCACGTGCCCTAAGTGTAAGTCTGAAGATCAATACGGTGATAACTGTGATGCATGTGGTGAAACCTACAGCCCGACAGATCTGATCGACCCTAAATCAGCAGTCTCTGGCGCCACACCTGTTATGAAAGACTCTGAGCACTTCTTCTTTGATCTTCCGCAGTTTGAAAGCATGCTCAAAGAGTGGACGCGTTCTGGATCTCTACAAAATGAAACCGCCAACAAGATGCAAGAGTGGTTTGAGTCTGGTTTGCAGCAGTGGGATATCTCCCGCGATGCGCCTTACTTCGGTTTTGAAATCCCAGGTGAAACAGGCAAATTCTTCTACGTTTGGCTAGACGCACCTATCGGCTACATGGGTTCGTTTAAAAACCTGTGCGACAAGCGTGATGATTTAAACTTTGACGAATATTGGAACAAAGACAGCAGCGCTGAGCTTTATCACTTTATCGGTAAAGACATTGTCTACTTCCACAGCCTGTTCTGGCCAGCCATGCTTGATGGTGCTGGTTACCGTAAGCCAAACAACGTTTTTGTTCATGGCTACGTCACAGTGAATGGCGCAAAAATGTCAAAGTCGAAAGGCACTTTTGTTAAAGCCAGCACCTACCTTGAACACTTAGACCCTGAATGTCTGCGTTACTACTACGCTGCGAAACTGAACAGCCGCATTGACGACCTAGATTTAAATCTAGAAGACTTTACTCAACGTGTTAATGCGGATGTCGTGAATAAGATCGTAAACCTTGCGTCACGTAACGCAGGTTTCATTGCTAAGCGTTTTGACGGCAAATTATCAGATAACGTTGCGCAGCCAGAACTGTACAACGAATTCGTTGCAGCAGCAGAGCGCATTGGTGAATTGTACGAAGCACGTGAATTTGGTCGTGCGATTCGTGAAATCACAGCGTTGGCCGATAAAGCCAACCAATATGTCGATGAAAAAGCCCCTTGGGTCATCGCCAAAGAAGAAGGTAAAGACCAAGAGCTACAAGACATCTGCTCTGTGGGTATTAACCTATTCCGTGTGCTAATGACCTATTTGAAACCGGTGATGCCAGCACTGGCTGCGCGTTCAGAAGCGTTCTTAAACGAGGAACTCTCTTGGGAGCGCATTGCTACACCTCTTGTTAGCCATGAAATCACCAAGTTCAAAGCGTTATTTAACCGTATCGATCCGAAAAACATCGAGGCCATGATTGAAGCGTCTAAAGAAGACGCGGCGGCAGAAATGGCCGCGAAACAAGAAGCAGAAGCGAAGCTGGCTGGCGAAGAAACGGAGCTGAGTAAAGATCCGATTGCGGATGAAATCGAATTTGATGATTTTGCCAAAGTTGATTTACGAATCGCTAAGATAGTCTCTTGCGAGGAAGTTCCAAAAGCCAATAAGCTTCTGAAATTCCAACTGGATATCGGCGGTGAAATGCGCCAAGTGTTCTCTGGCATTAAAGCGGCCTACAAACCTGAAGACTTAGTGGGTAAGTACACGGTTGTGGTTGCGAACTTAAAACCTCGTAAAATGAAGTTTGGTATGTCAGAAGGCATGATCCTAGCGGCAGGCCCTGGTGGCAGTGAACTGTGGATTTTGGAACCACATGACGGTGCTCAGCCAGGTATGCGTGTAATGTAATTTACGGTTTGCACCAAGACAAAGCCCTAACTTTTACCAGGTTAGGGCTTTTTTATTTCCATTGTCCTTTTTAAGACAAAGCGCCCCGATTTAGTGCAACAAACAAAAATAAAAACACGTAAGTAACTGTTAAGCAACACTATTTTATTTGGCTTAAAGCTTGCTCCTATTATTCCATTGTTTGCTCATTATCGAGTAAATCAGACTATAGGAGTGAGTCGTTATGTTTGTTGTCCTCTCGTTGCTGCTTTCATGCGCCATTCTTGCTCTGCTTGTCTATCTGTCTAAACAACGTCAAAGTGCTCAGCAACAACACTATGATGTCCTAGTCGTATTACGAGAGATTCTCTATTTATGCCGTCAACACCGGCGCATTAGCCATCATGCGCTGATCCACAGTCAAACTGACAATGACGAACTCAACCATTTACAAGATTTGATGATAGAGAAAAGTAATCATTTGATCGCCAACGCGCCATTTGAAAGCAAAGCAATGTATCGAATTTTGCAGCTGAAGCTCAAAAGCTTAATTAAGGAATGGCAATATCGCAGTGTTGCTCGCAAT
This sequence comes from Vibrio olivae, assembly GCF_042428525.1. Lineage (NCBI taxonomy): Bacteria > Pseudomonadati > Pseudomonadota > Gammaproteobacteria > Vibrionales > Vibrionaceae > Vibrio > Vibrio olivae. The sequence goes on along the minus strand of NZ_JBHMEP010000001.1, from coordinate 309,357 downwards.
CAGATGATTCATGGAAAAACCATTCGTCATTGCCTATTTTTGATGGACGAAGTCGCCCTGGCTTGGTTAATTGAATCAGACAGAGAAGACCTCAGTGATGAATATCACCTACAGTGGCAACAAGTGCTTGATAGCATGGAAGTGCTGACCCAACTACGCATTTCAATTCAAGATGTAAACAGTTATGAGGGCACGCAGCGGATAAAATATCACAGTGATAAAATGCGAAGAAAAATGAATCAGCTGTCCTTGATAAGCCCCCTTTCGATTGCATCACCAAGTTGTACTGACGCACTGCTTAAACTTGGAGAAGTATGTGATGCCAGTGAGATAAAATTGAGTAATGAAGAGCTTTATCAACTGACGACCGAACTATCGCTGAGTATTTCCCAAGTCTATGATCAAATGCTCTCGGATCTGACCGAAACGCTGTATTTACCACTTCCCAAACCCGCAATAAACTCATAAACAAAAAAAGAGCCACCCTGTGGGTAGCTCTTTTTAAAATCTGTATGATTAAAGAAGCTTACGTGCAGCTTCAACCACCACTTTGATGGAGCGAGTTTCCGCTTCTTTGAGTGTCGCGTGATCTGGCGTTTCTTTTTGAGTACGGTTGATAATCACACCGGCAACACAACCAGCACGTAAGCCGGAACTTGCACACATAGTTAATAGCGTTGCAGATTCCATCTCAAAGTTCAGCACGCCCATGTCTTGCCACTCTTTCATCGAACCTTGGAAGCGACGTACCACACGACCACTAAACGTATCGTAACGTTCTTGACCTGGGTAGAACGTATCACTCGACGCCGTGACACCCATATGAACCGTCGCGCCCGCTTCTTCGACCGCTTCTTTCATTGCTGTTGCCACCGCGAAGTCAGCAACCGCTGGAAACTCCATGGGTGCAAAGTGCAAACTTGCACCATCAAGACGAACCGAGCCGGTTGAAACAATCATATCACCCACATTTACGTGCGGTTGAATGGCTCCTGTTGTCCCTACACGAAGGAAAGTACGTACACCTAATTGAGCAAGTTCTTCAACCGCAATAGAAGTTGATGGGCCACCGATACCGGTTGAGCACACAACAACAGACTTACCATCTAACTCTGCGCGGTATAAGGTGTATTCACGATGACTGGCAAGAAAAACTGGGTTTTCCATAAGCTCGGCAATTTTTTGTACTCGAGCTGGATCGCCTGGAATAATTGCTAGCGTCGCGCCATTGAGATCAGATTCAGTGACTCCAAGATGGAATACTGCTTGAGACATAAGGGACTCCTTTAATCGCGCTTACAGGTTGGACATTTAGCCTGTTTATACGCACTCTGTATTAATTAGCGTTAAGTATACAATACCCAACCTAAACGCAACAATTAGTGATTTACATCACATTGAAAAAAGTAACAATTGTACGCATTTCAAATAAAAACGGTTTGCATCACACTTTCACCCCTAAACCACCTCAAGCAACATTTCATAAGCATTCAAATAAAAGTGTTATGCGTGATATTTTGCTTTATAACGAAGTAGACGCAACGCGTTTACCGTCACCAATGCTGTCGCACCGCTATCAGCCAATACCGCTAACCATAACCCAGTGATGCCAAGTAAACTGGTCACTAAGAACACGGCCTTTAAGCCAAGTGCCAAACTCACGTTTTGACGAATATTTCGCGATGTTGCTTTGGATAAATCAATAACATTAGCCAATTCAATTAAACGGTTATGGGTTAACGCCGCGTCTGCGGTTTCTAACGCAACGTCACTCCCCCCACCCATCGCAACACCAATGTGTGATGCCTTCATCGCTGGCGCATCATTGATACCATCACCAACCATGGCGACGCGTTGGCTAGAACTCATCGACTCAATCCAACGAACTTTATCTTCGGGTAACAAGTTCGCTTGGTAATCAATACCCATTTGTTCACTGAGCGCTTTGGCGCTGACTGGGTTATCACCTGTCAGCATGACGGCTTGAATATCCATCGCTTTAAGCGCCTGAACCGCTGCTGCTGCATCGTCGCGAATTTGATCTTGCCAAGCCACAAGCCCTAGCGGAGTCTGATTTTGATCGACCAATACCGCCAACGTTTTACCTTGGGCTTCAAGCGCTTCAAATAGCGTTTTATGTGAATGCTCGACAGTCAGCTTCGACGGGGCAATCAACTGATAACGCTGCCCTTCGACCAGCGCCTGAACGCCACGCCCAACCAGTGCTTGTTGCTCAGTCGCAACAGGAATATCGGCTTGTTGTGCCTGTGCATGATTGACCAGCGCTACTGCCAACGGATGGCGAGAACCCTGCTCAACACCAGCGGCAATGCGAAGAACTTGTGACTCATTTAAGTTGTCATTTAACGGCTCAATATCCGTAACTTGAGGCTTTCCTAAGGTTAATGTTCCCGTTTTATCAAATGCAATTCGCTCAATAGAACCGAGCTGTTCAAGCGCCGCTCCTCCTTTGATTAATGCACCATGCCGTGAGGCCGCCGCAAGTCCAGACGTGATCGCGGCCGGCGTAGAGATAACCAATGCGCATGGGCAGGCAATAAGCAGAGTCGCCAGTCCGCGATATACCCAAGTATCCCAAGCTTGAGCAAACAGTAGCGGAGGAACTAAGACCACCAGCAGCGCGACCAACATCATCAACGGTGTATACCAACGGCTGAAACGATCTAAAAAGCGTTCTATGGGCGCTTTTCGAGTATCGGCTTCTTCGATCATGTGCAAAATACGATCGATCGCATTTTGCCCTTGCTTGGACGTAATTAGAATCTCAACGACTTTGTCGACGATCACCGTGCCAGCCATTACTTTGTCATTCGCAAACTTTTCTACCGGTACGGACTCGCCAGTAAGCGCACTCTCATCAACATTCGCTGACGACGTCACTAACTGGCCATCGGCAGGCAAACGACCGCCAGGAGCTACTTCTATTCGATCTCCCGGCTGTAAACTCGCAACAGGGACGTCAACTCGCTCATCATCCACCCATTTGGTTGCGTTTTCAGGCACCAATGCCATTAACGCATTCACGCCACTGCGCGCTTTGGTTGCGGCAAAACCTTCCAGCTCTTCGCCGATAAGAAATAACACCAGCACCATGCCCGCTTCCGCCGTTTCGCCAAGATAGAGAGCCCCGAGCGCGGCAACTGTCATTAAGCTCTCGATGGCAAATGGCGTTCCTGATAACGCCAACTGAAGTGCTTTACGTCCTATAGGATAAAGCCCAACCAGACAGGTCACAAAAAACAGCCAATGGCTCAGATTTGGCAACAGAGGATTAAGCACAAAGCCGAGTAACATCGCGGCACTAAGACTAATAATATATTGATACTGCTTTATTTTTTCAGAAAACGACGTGTTATTCGTCTGGGAGGAAGCTGCGGTTTGACTAAATGAGAATCCGCTTTGCGTAATGGCCTGTTCCACTGCAGGTTCAAGTCCACTGTATTCCGTTTTAACCACCAGTTTTTCCGTCGCAAATAGAACTTGAGCCTGCTCGACGCCGCGAACACGGCTTACCGCACTTTCGATTTTTCGAGCGCACGACGGGCAATCCATGCCTAACAGATGCCAAGTGTGGGTTAGGAGCATAGACGAACTGGGGTCGGGGTCATCATCCTCTTGGTTCGGGTCTGCACTTGAGTGTGAACCCTGGTGTTCACAACCACATTGGGACGTCGATTGCTGAGAGCAGCAAGATGACGCTTGCTGGTGATTATCACAACATTGGTGAGTGGGTTTGGCTTTTTGAGTGGGGGTTTCAGAGCAACACCCTTGATGTTTAGTACACATAAACGCGCCTCCTGATCACGGTTTATGCTCAGCATAGACCTTGGAGTTAACTCCAAGGTCAAGACAATCGCTAAAAAAGTGAGGAATAAAAACGTTTTATCAAGAAATTGCGTTGTCGATTAAGGTTATACCGGATGTTGGAAACACGTCGTCAAACTCTTACCGATGGCTCGAAGCACATCTCGGCGCGTGATAATGCCAACGAGAATACCATTGTCGACCACCGGATAGACTTTCGGTTTGCCAATTTTCATCATATCAGCCAGCGCTAATATCGACGTCTCGGGTGAGACCGACAACACTTCGGTGTGCATGCATTCGGAAACTAGGTTGGTATCTTCACAAAAATAGGAAGCCTTCACTAACTTATCCAGCAGGTCTTGTTCGGATAAAAAACCAATAACATTGTGTTTTTCATCGATAACCGGACCGCCTAAATGCTCTGAACGAACCACTTTTTCAAGGGCTGCACTCAGTGACATGTCAGGCCGAAAGGTAATCGCCTGCTTGGTCATATAATCTTTTACTTTGGGTGATTCCATCGCCATCTCCTTCATACGCCGGTGCGTCGTTTTGATAACGTAATTGTTGTCCAATTTGCTGTTTTTACTAAATTGGAAACAGCGATTTTTTTGATAGAAGAGATCAATGGCACGTTACCGAAAAGTAACGACATAATACTTACTATCCAGTGCCCCCCTAAAACAAAGGCACCAACAGTCTTGTTAGTGCCTTAGGATACATTCACGCAGAGAACAATGACGCTACTCTTGCCATCGCTTTGCCGCATCATGGTCACTCTCACGTGACTCGACCCAGCGCGTTTGGGTGGTGGTGCGCTCTTTTTTCCAAAACGGAGCCTGCGTTTTTAAATAATCCATAATAAATTCACACGCTTCAAACGCCGCTTGGCGGTGCGCACTGCTGACACCGACATAAACGATTTGATCGCCAATATCTAAGTCGCCCACTCGGTGAATCACACGGACAGCCAAGAGTGGCCAACGCTGCTCGGCTTGATCGCAAATCGATAACAGTGATTTTTCGGTCATTCCGGGATAGTGCTCTAAAGACAGACCGGTGACATTATCACCCAAGTTCATATCTCGAACTTTACCAACGAACGTGACAACGGCACCGGCGGCACTGCCTTGAGCAAGATATTGATATTCTTTGCCAACATCAAAGTCTGGATGTTGAACAGACACACGAGAGTCCATACTATCCCCCCGTTACAGGAGGGAAAAAAGCCACTTCATCCCCATCATTGATTTCGGTCTCCATCGGCACAATGGCTTGATTGACGGCCGCTAATATTTTCCCTTGCTCTAGAGCAAGTGACCACTTACCTTCTTGTTTAGCAAGATGAGCACGCAGTGTCTCCACATCACCAAATGTTGACTCGAGTTCGATTTCGTCAACGCCGACTAACTCACGTGTTTGGGCAAAGAAAAGAACTTTAATCATGACTCCACCTTGAAATGTCCGGATTTACCGCCGGTTTTTTCTAACAAACGAAGCCCGCTGATCTCCATGTCTTTTTGCACCGCTTTACACATATCGTAAATCGTTAATGCCGCGACAGAAGCCGCCGTTAATGCTTCCATTTCAACGCCGGTTTTGCCCGCCAGTTTACAGACAGATTCAATACGAACTTGATTTTGCTCTTCCAACGCTTCGAGTTGCACTTCAACTTTGGATAACAATAGCGGATGACATAACGGAATAAGATCCCAGGTTTTTTTCGCAGCTTGAATACCTGCAATTCTGGCGGTCGCGAACACATCACCTTTATGATGTTGACCTGAGATAATGAGTGTTAACGTCTCGGGTGCCATGCTCACATACGCTTCGGCACGCGCTTCACGTACGGTTTCATTTTTGGCAGAAACATCGACCATATTTGCCTCTCCAGAGGCATTAATGTGTGTCAGTTGACTCATAGTTCCTCACTTATACGGCAAGATGAGGCATGAAATTACACGGACGATGGCTGGCATCCAGTTGCTGCTGAATAATTTTCGTCCACCCAGTTTTGCATGCGCCAGTAGAGCCTGGCATTGCAAAGATCACCGTGTGATTGGCAAAGCCAGCAATCGCGCGAGATTGAATGGTTGAAGTACCAATCTCTTCATACGAAACCATACGAAACAGCTCACCGAAACCTTCTACTTCTTTATCAAACAACGGTTTGAGCGCTTCGGGAGTGCTGTCACGGGAAGTGAATCCAGTACCACCGGTAATCATCACCGCTTGCACACCTTCATCGGCAATCCACTGTGAAACAATGGCGCGAATCTTGTACATATCATCAATGACAATCTGTTTATCCACCACGTTGTGGCCCGCGACTTTGGCTTGCTCAGCCAAATATTGGCCAGAGGTATCATTCTCTTCAGTGCGCGTATCAGAAACGGTTAATACCGCAATATTTGCTGCTTGAAATTTGCTTTCTGCGTGACCCATTTGCTCACCTGTAAATCATATTAAATCGTGCGGCTTCAGCAACGTAACGCTACTGAAGCAAAAAGAAGATTATCCGCCAATAGAGGCAAGATGCGGCGTCATACCACTATCCCCATCGTGAAGAAAGTGGCTAACACGCTTGGTTTGAAGTTGCTGTTCAATACGAGCGATCAACTCACCATGCTGCTCGTCTTGTTGCAATAAATCACGTAACTCTAGCCCTTGTTCACCAAACAAACACAGGTGCAACTTACCGAGCGCAGAGATGCGAAGGCGATTACAACTATCGCAAAAGTGTTTTTCATACGGCATGATTAAGCCGATTTCGCCTTGGTAGTCGGGATGTACAAACACTTGAGCGGGGCCATCGTTCGCCGCTCGTACCTTGAGTAACCAGCCATTGGCGATCAAATGATTGCGAATCGCCACGCCGGAGACATGGTGACGGTCAAATAAGTCGTCCATTTCGCCAGTTTGCATCAGCTCGATAAAACGCAGTTGAATCGGCTTATCTTTTATCCACTCAAGAAACTGGGGCAATTGATGATGGTTGAGGTCCTTCATCAAGACCACGTTCACTTTGACTTGCTCGTAGCCGACTTCAAACGCGCGTTCAATACCCGCCATCACTTGATGGAATTTGTTTTCGCCAGTGATTTGGTGAAATAAACGCGGATCTAAACTATCAACGCTCACGTTAATATGCGTCAGCCCCGCCGCTTTCCAGTCAGCTACCTGTTTTTCCATTCGATAGCCATTGGTTGTGGTTGCCACTTTACGTATACCCGGCGTTTGAGCCACGGTTTCAATAATCTGGTTAAAATCTTTACGCAAGCTTGGCTCACCACCTGTGATTCGAACTTTGGTGGTGCCACAATCGGCAAACGCAGTAACCACGCGCCGAATTTCATCAAGGCTTATGAATGATGAATTTTTCTTGCCCGACGGTTTGTAACCATCAGGAAGGCAATATGTACACTTGAAATTACAGACATCTGTAACCGAGAGACGTAAGTAATAAAACTTACGATTGAACTTATCTTCGAATTGTTGCGCCACGGAACACCTTTCCAAACACGGGAGGCAACACCATTTCCAATGCAGCCCTTGTGATCAAATATCACTGGCTTATCACGCATATCAATGAATGACTTAGCGAAAATAAGCTCGGAGTTATGGCAACTAGCCCTTAGACCAGCAGCTGATAGTAAAAATACTGAATAACAGTACGTGTTTCTAGCTCTATCGCGAAAAAAACGTGCCTTTCGCGCAAAATACCTCATTATGAGTATCAGCTATTATCTAATTAAACTAAATTATAAGCGTTTTGAAAATACGATAAGAAAAATTTATGCCTTTATACACTTCAAAAAAGGTAGTGGCCATTGGCGGTGGTCACGGGCTAGGACGTATGCTTGCGGCGCTGCGCAGCTTTGGCTCAAATGCTACAGGCATAGTCACCACAACCGACAATGGTGGCTCCACCGGTCGTATTCGCGACTGCCAAGGGGGAATCGCTTGGGGTGATACTCGCAACTGTATCAACCAACTGATTACCGAACCTTCCATCAGTTCGATGATGTTTGAATACCGCTTTCGAGGCTCCGGCGAACTCAACGGTCACAACCTTGGCAATCTGATGTTAACTGCACTGGACAACCTTTCCGTACGTCCGCTTGATGCCATCAACCTGATTCGCGATATGCTCAATGTGGAAGTTAATATTCTTCCTATGTCAGAGCACCCATCCGATTTACGTGCGCTCTCAACGAGTGGTGAGTGGGTAACAGGGGAAACCAACGTTGATGAAATGGAACAAGATCTATTAAGACTGGATCTCGAACCTGAAGTCCCTGCCACTCGTGAAGCGGTCATTGCGCTGCAAGAGGCAGATTGCATTATCCTTGGGCCAGGCAGCTTTTTAACCAGCGTCATGCCACCGCTACTGCTACCAGAAATCGCCAACGCAATTAATCAAAACCAAAAAGCGACGTTAGTGTTTGTTGCCAACCTTGCGTTTGAATATGGTCCTGCAGGTAGAATGACCCCAAAACAAAAGCTCCAATGGTGTGAGAGAGCGTGTAAGGCGAGAAAAATTGATGTCGTGCTTGGAGAAAAGGCCCACCCTGACCTAGCAGAGTGGAACTGTATTACAGAAGATTTGGCGTCACCGAACCGAGCTTGGCGTCATGACCGGTTGAAACTGAAGAACGCCATTGAGAGTCTATTAAACGATTAACTGCTGGTAGCGCATTTTTGTGGTTTCTAACAGTTCGATCATCGAAGCGGCGTATGTCGCTTCGATTTGCGATTGACCCGCTTTCGCCGCCGCGTCCACTTCCGCTGCGTAAGCACAGAGCTTATCCGCGCCAAAACTGGCCGCACTGCTTTTCAGCGCATGACTAATTTCTTTTAAATACTGTCCTTTATCTAGAGTTTGGCTGGAGTTCAGAGACTCAAGATACGTATTCAATTCACCTAAAAAAATGTCCAACAATACCGGAACGTTTTCTTGTCCGATCTCACCACTCAGGCGCTCAATCTTTTGCTGATTTAAAACTTCCATTAATACCTACTGTTTTTCTTTTATATTCCAAGCTTGTAACTTGCGATATATCGTTGAAGGGCTGACATCCAAATACCCAGCGGCTTTGGGAATGTTGCCTTCACACGCTTTTATCGCTTGTTCTATCGCGTGTTTTTCAGTCATCCATAATGGAAAAATATCGTGCACGGAAAGAGCTTCTTTCTCCATAATAGGAACTCGAATTTCTCTTTCGTGTGGTTTATTCAACGGTGGTGGTAACATTTCAATGGTAATATCCTTACCGTTGTTCAACACCACCACGTTGCGCAGCACGTTCTGCAATTGCCTTACGTTACCCGGCCATTCATAGTGAATAAATCGCTCAACGACTTCCGGGGATAAACGCACAAAGTTTTTGCCCTCTTCTTTGGACATGAAACCCAATAACGAGTATGCAATTTCTATGACATCTTCTCCTCGCTCACGCAGAGGCGGTAAGTGCAAAGGAATGACATATAAACGATAGTACAAATCTTCACGGAACCGCCCTTCTTGTACTTCTTTCCATGGGTCACGGTTGGTCGCACAGACAAAGCGAACATCGACGCTTTTCATTTTTGATGAGCCGACTTTTTGAAACGTGCCCGTTTGAATAAAACGCAGCAGTTTGGTTTGCAGGTCAAGGTCCATCTCACACAGCTCATCAAGGAACAAGGTGCCACCATCGGCCAATTCTGCTGCCCCTTGTCGGTCGGTCGCGGCGCCAGTAAATGCGCCTTTTACATGCCCAAACAACTCACTTTCAATCAGGTCTTTGGGAATGGCCGCACAGTTGATAGCGATAAAGGGTTTGTCTCCTCGCTTGCTGGCGGCGTGGACCGCTTCTGCACACACTTCTTTGCCGGTACCACTTTCTCCGGTGATAAAAATACTCGCTTTACTTGAAGCAGCAGAGTCAATGATGCGATACACCGCTTGCATCGTGTGGCTACTGCCAATGAAACCTTGGTACGATTGATTACCCGGATCATCCGCTTCATTCTTCAATTTCGTCGCTTTACGAATCGCATTATTAACGGTTACACGCAGACGGTCGGCTTCGCAGGGTTTAATAAGAAAATCTTGTGCACCATAACGCATCGCTTCCACTGCAATATCAATCGAGCCATGAGCGGTCATAAAAATAACCGGTACATCAGGGTGCTCAGATTTAACTTGATACAGGACGTCCATCCCGGTCATATCAGGGAGACGTAAATCGAGAAGAATCAAATCCGGAGTGCGAACATTTAGACTGTCGAGTGCTTCACGCCCACTGCCCACCACATTGATGTCAATGCCGAGCGGCATAAGATAAGAACGATACAGCGCCGCAACAGATGCCGTATCCTCAACCATTAAGAGGTATTTGTTTTTTTTGTTTTGATCGTTGGATTGCATACTCTAGCCAATTAGTTTGCATTTTGTGCAAATAATCGCACTACGCATTGCATTTTGCAAATTTCAAGTAAGTGAAATGCAAAAAAACCGTAAAAATAATGACTTAAAAAATCATAGAAAATGGCACAGATAGTGCTATACCTATAGTGAGACCCTAACGGGTCCCTAGCCAACTGACGTTGTTAGTGAATATGATGTTCACAAAATGAAGCCAATAGTGAGTTTACTATTGGCTATTTTTTTATCTAAGCGTCGCAGTCAACAGAACTATCAACTATTTACAATGAATTGCTCTCTCAGTTTTTCAAGCTGATCACGCTTCTCTGCGGCCAATTCGAACTCAAGATCTTGTGCATGTTTGTACATTTGCGCTTCAAGCTTAGCGATCTCTTTCTCCAGCTCTTGCGGCGTGAAGGCTTGATAAGTTTGCGAAGACTCAGCCACTTTCGACAGCGGAACTGGTTTATTGGTGTTGCGCTGGCTTTTGGCTTTCGTTGCATCACCCAGCTCCATAATATCTTTGATATTACGTTTTAACGCTTGAGGTACAATGCCCATCGACTCATTATACGCTTGCTGCTTTTCTCGGCGGCGATTGGTTTCGTCCATCGCTTTTTTCATCGATTTGGTAATAGAGTCCGCATAAAGAATTGCTTTCCCTTTAAGGTTACGTGCGGCGCGGCCAATCGTCTGAATCAATGAACGTTCAGAACGCAAGAAGCCTTCTTTATCTGCATCCAAAATGGCCACCAGCGAGACTTCTGGCATATCCAGCCCTTCTCGTAGCAGGTTAATCCCGACGAGAACGTCAAACTCTCCTAAGCGCAAATCACGAATAATTTCCACTCGCTCAACGGTATCAATGTCTGAGTGCAGGTAGCGCACTTTCACATCATGCTCATTCAGATATTCAGTCAAGTCTTCGGCCATACGCTTAGTCAGCGTGGTCACCAAAACTCGCTCATCAATCGCGGCTCTTAAGCGAATTTCAGAGAGTAAATCATCAACCTGCGTTGCCACAGGGCGCACTTCTAATTCAGGATCAAGCAACCCGGTAGGACGAACAACTTGGTCAACCACATCGCCACCGGATTTCTCAAGTTCGTAATTACCAGGCGTTGCTGAAACGAAAATCGTTTGTGGTGCTAACGCTTCAAACTCTTCAAATTTAAGAGGACGGTTGTCCAGCGCCGAAGGCAGGCGAAATCCATATTCGACTAGGGTTTCTTTACGTGAGCGGTCTCCCTTATACATTGCGCCAATTTGTGGAACCGTCACGTGTGACTCATCAATCACCAATAAACCATCCTGAGGGAGATAGTCAAATAGCGTCGGTGGCGGCTCACCCTCTTGGCGTCCACTGAGGTAACGTGAATAGTTCTCAATCCCTGAGCAAAACCCAAGCTCATTCATCATTTCAATGTCAAATTGAGTGCGTTGGGTCACGCGCTGCTCTTCAAGCAGTTTGTTGTTATCTCGCAGGTATTGCTGACGCTGATGCAGCTCTTTTTTAATCTGCTCCACCGCTTCCAGCATTCGGTCACGAGGGGTTACGTAGTGCGTTTTGGGGTAAATGGTGTAACGAGGCAAATCACGTTGCTTTACCACCCCCGTTAATGGGTCAAACACACTGATACAATCCACTTCGTCATCAAACATTTCAACCCGCACCGCATCTTGCTCAGATTCAGCAGGAAAAATATCAATCACTTCGCCACGCACACGAAATTGACCACGTTCAAACGCAACATCATTACGCGAATACTGCAGCTCAGCTAAACGGCGTAACATATCACGTTGGTCTATGACATCACCACGTCTCAAATGCAGCATCATTTGTAGATAAGACTGAGGATCACCCAAACCGTAGATTGCAGACACCGAGGCAACAATAATCGCATCTTTACGCTCCAATAATGCCTTGGTGGCGGAAAGTCGCATCTGCTCAATATGCGCATTCACAGAGGCATCTTTCTCGATAAAGGTGTCTGTGGTCGGCACGTATGCTTCAGGCTGGTAATAGTCATAGTAGGAAACGAAATACTCCACGGCGTTATTCGGAAAGAAAGATTTCATTTCTCCGTATAACTGCGCAGCCAGCGTTTTATTCGGAGCTAGCAGAATTGCCGGCCTTTGCGCCTGAGCGATAACATTGGCCAAGGTAAACGTCTTACCGGACCCCGTCACTCCGAGCAAGGTTTGGTGGGCTAGACCAGAATCTAAGCCATCTAACAATTTATCAATCGCCGCAGGTTGATCCCCTGATGGTTGATAGTCTGAGACGAGATCGAATACTTTACTCATGGTCACCTTCTACACAGACATGGGTCGAGAATGGATTCTGTATGAATATACAGATTAAATGCGCAAAATAAAATTAAACCCTCTTTTTTCACTTTACTGATCATACGGCTGGAATGTCTTTTGTTACTCTGATATTATCCTTCGCCCTAGCAGGTCTCCTCCCAAAATCTCTACTCCTTTCATCCACAAGCTATGCACAATTTTTCTATTTTTATCATGTAAATGATGATCGTTTCGTTTAAGCGTTAAACTTGAAATCGATTGCAAAAATGAACCATATCATTATATAACAAAGAGTTAGCAAAGTTACGCACATAAAACGCACTCACTCTAAAGGGTGAGTGGTGAATAACATTCATTTTGCGCAAGATTCATCAACACACTTATCCACAATTTTGGTGGATAAGTAAATGCACGCTTTAGCGCGCAAGGCATACAGGAAAGTAAAGGATTTTTTTCAGAAATAATTTTACAATTCTTGTGCTCTGAGTGTTGACAGCTTTTCGTGTTCTAGCTAAAATTCGCACCGCTTTACAGCAATTCCCCCTTAGTTCAGTTGGTAGAACGGCGGACTGTTAATCCGTATGTCGCAGGTTCGAGTCCCGCAGGGGGAGCCAAATTTAGAAAGCCCAGCTATTTAGCTGGGCTTTTTCGTTTTTTGGCCTAGCAGCCACTAAGTTTTGCTTTGAAGTAAACTTATCCCCACTTCGCTAATGTAAGCAATGTGGTGTTCAACCACTGATAATACACATCCAATTCAATCGATAGCTGCGAACACTCAACTCGAACCCTTAATTGGTTGTCAGTCACCGATAACACCTTGGCATGATGAAACTCTAAATAGCAATGAACCTGAGGATACACTGCTTTAAATACACTCTCTTTGGCAGAAAACAGCAAGGTAATGAATTGAGCTGCACTCCCAAGTTGACGATGGTACAGTGCATACTCTTCATCGCTGGCCAGTAGTGTTTTGATTGCACTGGCTGTTTTACTGTCAATCATGGACTCAACATCAACACCGAGGCCTTGATGCTCGGCGTCAAACCTTGCAACACTAACGGCTAAACGCTGGGTGTGCGCAATCGAGCCGCACACTCCCTTTGGCCACACCGGCGCACGGTGTTGACCAATAGCCACCACATGATCATCGATACCAATGGATGATAACGCGCATTGGGCTGCCATGCGTCCAGCAACAAACTCTGCTTTCCGAGAATTCACCGCCGAACGTAGACCACGATATTCCGGTTTGCTCAGTAACCTCTCATGCTTGGGCGTCCATAAATGAGAGGCAAACTGGCAACAATAGAGCATTTCACCGCCCAGTTGGTACTGAGGATAGGCTTGAATAAATCCCATAACAAATCCAGCCCGCGCAGCCTGCCACGAAGACAGGCCACACGTAGATTAAACGATATAAGGATTGGTGGTTTTGAGCTCAGCCCGTAACGCAGACAGAGACAAGTCACCATCACCCAAGGTTGCAAATCGAGTCAATACGTCACTGGTGGTATTCGACAATAATTCAACTTGGGCTGGGCTATAATGCTTTGCAAGATAACTCATCAGAACGCGAACCCTAGGCTCACCACTGATCATTTCTTCCATTACTTCAAACTGCAGCCCTAAGCCACCTTCACTCTTATCAGGGTCAACCTGCTGAAATTCAATGGTTTCCCCTGAAGCGCCAGCCAAATAACCATTTAATTTGTTTTTGGCGTGCAACTGAATAAATACTTCAAAAATATGATTTTCTCGCTCTTCACCCGGTGCCAGTAGCGCTTCTTCGATAAGATCGATGGGAATATCGGTGTATGGCATTGAACCATTAATGGTCTGCTTAACCTGCTCAATGATATCAACCACACTCAGAGACTCTTCGACTCGATTCATGTGCACGACCATGGTGGTAAAATAACCAACGGTATCAAAGAACTCTGCGTCAAGACGGCCTGACGCTGGCGTACCGACCACCAAGTTTTGCGGAGCACCCAGTAACCGCAAGGCGGTAATGATTCCTGCGTACATCACGTTAAACAAAGAGGCGCTACGACACTTGGCTAACTGATACAACTGTTCAGAGACCTGAGGTTCAATTTTAAACTCAACCCAACCGCCTTGGTTATCATCTTCCTCGTACACCACACTCAGTGGATGGTTATGGTCAAAAATCGGCGAGCTCCAAGTTGCGTCATGCAAGTGCTGCTTCCAAAAAGCTTGGTGCTGTTGATTCATGCCTGAGGCATGCTGCTTTTGTGCATACTGATGGAATGGTAACGGCTCAAATGACCACTCGGGCTCTCGCCCTTGAATACGCGCTTGATAAGCTTGATTAAGTTCATCCATCAGAATGTTAACTGACCATTCATCGAGTACGATATGGTGGAAAAGCAGTGACAGATATTGCTGTTTTGATTGCGCATCGCGAATAAATTTAAGCCGAAGTGGCAGCTCATTGGCTAAATCAAACCCATGCCCCGACTCCTGCTTTAGCGCAGCAGCATGAGGTTCGCTTGGTGTTTCATCGCTGGTCCAAAACCACTGATATTCATCAAGCTTAGCAACCGGAACCACGCGTTGTAATGGCTCACCGTTTTGCTCGAAAAACTGGGTTCGTAACCCGGGATGACGAATGAGAAGATCGTTAAACGCTTGACCAAATACTTGCTCATCCACCGGATCGATAAAGTGCAAGGCAAAGGGGATATTGAAGATATGGTGTAAACCAAACTCTGCGTATTTCTGCTTCGCTTTCCACAACGAGTTTTGCGCTAACGACAGCGGAAAAGCGTTGTCGTCACTGCGAGTTTGCTCGTCTAAATGAGGCGTTGTGACCTCAGTTTGATGAGCGGTTGCCTTTTGAGCCAGGGCCGCCGCCGAGGAATAACTAAACAGATCATTAATATGGATTTCTACCTGATGCTGTTTCAGCAAGCGTCCAATCACACGAGTGGCAATCAACGAGTGACCACCCATATCAAAAAAGTCATCATCGACACTCATTTCTGGTTTGCCGAGTGCATCACGAAACTCGTTCACAATGAGCTGAGCAATGTTTTTCTCTGGTTGTTGCTCAGAGGTCGCTGGGTTTTGCGTGACCTCCTGAGATAAAATGTCGATTGGAGAAATAGCGTCTTTCGGCACAGTTAACGAACGCAACTGTAATTCGTTATGTGGCTGACCATCGAGAGCCTTAAGCAGACTTTCCAGCATCCACCCACCTGCATAAGCTGACAAATTAGGCGCTGTGGTCAACTCAATAACCCCTTCTTGGCGGCAATTGACACCCATAGCCAACGACAGCTCGAAACGACAATCGGTAGTTGGCAGAGCAACGCGGTCAACGCTTACGCCATCAAACCTTAAAAAGGTTACCGGGTCTGCCAGCCAAGAGACCAACACATGAGGCATAGTCGTCTCGCTGCTGAGCTGGGCTGTTTGTTGCATTTGTGACTCGATTTGCGCCACGATATAAGCGGGATCATCACGGCTGCAATCCAGCTCCACGCAGACTAAGTTGGACTCGATCATGGTGGCGCCCAATTCAAAGAATCGGTCATCCAACTCACGAGGCAAACTGACTTTCACCATTGGACGGTCAGTCACTTGGCTTATTTGTTTGGCAAATAAAGCCGCAACACCATTGAGAACATTGCGCTTTGCAAGTTCATCACCACTGAGTTTAGTTAACTGCTCTATGTCTAAACACGCACTGAAAGTATTGGCTACCGTAGGCTCACTCGGTGAATGTGTTGTCGTGACATCAATCGCTGCCCTTTCTATCCCAGGCACATGACACTTCACCCTATCGAGATTCATAAGCTCCGGCTGCAAGTGACTTGCTCGAATCGATGCATCGAATGGCTGTTGTTGATAGGCGCGGCTGATCGCACTAAACACATCACGCCAACACATTTGCTGTTGCAAGATCGGATGCACCACGGCTCCAAGAATGACTTCTCCTTGATTTAAAAGATAAACATGGAATTGCAAGCCTGGCTGATGATGAAGGTCAATCGCGGCGGCTTGGGACTGTCGTAGACGCTCAATCGCCTGTTGCTCGAAAGAGACACTATCTAAGCTGATAATATTGGATACCGTGGGTGTAAACGCCTTTATAAGCCCAAGTTCATCGTCAAATTGGTACAGGGTTTTCAACTCAGGATAATGTGCACATGCCCGTTCGATTGCCGTCAGTAATTTGCTGCGATCAATATGATGGGAGAGTTTTATCGCGATGGCATATTGATGGATGCCCTGCTCACACTGTTGATGACGTAGCCAAGTGAGTTCTTCATATTCGTTAAGCGCTTCGCTCTTAGCGTCCCGCGTTTGAGGTTGAGGTTGAGTGATATTTTCCATCATCATTTCGTTCCAACTGACTGGTTGTTAACTAGTAAGCGGTTTGGTCCGCTTTATTGTGACGTTGTAATAAATGTGTCCAAGCGGCGATGGTGGGCTGCTGGGCTAACTGGGCGTAAAGCAAGGAAGAGTGGGTAATGCGTTGGCAATGCTCTAACATTCGCATCATGTGAAGAGAGTGGATCCCATGTTCAATTAAGTTGGCATTAGCATCTAATTGATTAAATTCATCACCGGTAATGCTCGCCAGTCGCTTTCTAATCCAAGTATCAAAGTTCATGACTAACTCCAATATAAAAAGCCACCAGCTGATAACGCTGGTGGCATCGTGTTTAGAAATGCATTTCTACTGAGACACCAATTTGACGTTCTGGAAGTAAAACTGGGGAATCTTGATCGATGGAATTACGCACGGAGCTATACAGTACTTCATCATCAGCATCAAAGACATTATTGGCATACAGCTTTGCTTGGCCCATGTCGAAGTTATAGGCTAACGACAGATTGGTGGTTGAATAGCCTGAAATCTTACCGTCTTCGTCGTTGTCTGCGGTTGAGTAGTAATCATCAATGTAGTTGACGTTACAGCTTAGCTCAAAATCACCAAGCCAGTAACGAGCACCAACTGACCCTGTAAACGCAGGAGAACGTGCGAGATCTTTACCATCAAACGCCGTCAATTCTGGTGATGAATCTGATAGTTCCGTTTTCAACAAACCTAAGTTGGCATAAAGCTGCACATCTTGAGTCGCAAACCAGTTGACCGTCGCTTCTGCGCCGTAGGTTTGCGCTTGTTCGGCATTCATTACTGTATTACCACTTAGAACCTGCAAATCATCGTAGTCGTTGTAGAACAAGTTCGTGGTGAGCTGCAGCGTATCATCGAACAAGCGATGACGACTGAACAGCTCATAACTCCACACCGATTCCTCACCAAAGATATAGGTGACCATATTGGTGAAATCGACACCGCCACTCCCTGCTCGATAACCTTTAGAAACACTTGCGCCATAGGTACTGTTCTCGGTCGCCTTCCAAGCCAATGAGACTTTAGGCATAAAGTCGCTAAAGGTTTCGTCAAAATCAATGGCAAACATACCATCGCCCCCTTTACGCTCACGATCTTCGTGCTCGTAACGACCAACTGCCGTTAAGTCTAAGGAGGACGTCAAACTCTGTTTGACTTCAACATAGGCAGATGCAGTTTGTGTTTCGTCCTGGTAGTCACCCATACCATCGACAAAGTCATCATGTTCATCTTGATAGTAACGAACGCCGACCAATACGTTGGTCGCTTGGCTATCTGATACATAACGAACCGCGGGTTCAATAAAGAACTCTTTCCCATCGATATGGGCAGTATACATCTGGCCTTCTTCAACGAAGCGATGCACTTCAAAATCGGTATAGTTGGTCTTAGCGGTAAACACCGTATTGTCGTTGATGTCGTAATCCACATCCCAAATCACATTGTTGGATTTGCTTTCAAATACAGGGCGATTAGCGGAAAATGAAGAGCCTGCAGCATCACTTGGCTGATTCTCGCCTTGCGGTGCACGACTGTCATAATAGGCGTAGGTGAGCATCGAGGACAAAGCGGGAATCTGTGCGGGTTCGACAAGTAATTTGGCACGAACAGCGTTGGATTCGATCTCGCGAGAGTTCCCTGCCGGAGAGTAAGTACCAAGGTCAACACTGCTTTCGCGAGTTTGACGGTCCGCGCTCAGGCGAAACGCCACTTGATCTTCGATGATGGCATCTGAAATATACGCTGCAGTTTGCACGTACTCGTGGTTACCAACACCAAGTTTCACGCCACTTTGGAAGTCGTAGGTCGGATCGTTCGATTTTAGAACCATCGAGCCGGCAATCGAGTTACGCCCTTGAATAAAGCTTTGTGGACCAAGATAAATTTCCGCTTGCTGCATGTCCCACATCGACAGTGGACCAAACGCTAACTCGTTATACGTCAATGAACGCCCATCGACCGAAATATTTAAGCGTGGACGAGTTCCTGCAAAAAAGGCCACGGCGCCAATACCTGGGCCTGCGCCATCGATACCACGGATGGTTGGCACCGTATTGCCGTAACCTGTTTCTACAACGTTGGGGGTCATTTTAAGTAAGTCACGCGCTTCATTAGCGTTGCGAGATTTGATCTCATCTTCATCAAACACCACGACACTAGAGCTGGTTTCTTGCAACGAGCGCTCGGTTTTTTCACCGTAAACAACCACGTCTGCGACTTTACCGGCATCGCTATTTTGTCCCTCTTCTGCCCCATAGGCAGAAGGTAAAACCCCAAGACACGCCAAGGTCACCGCGGCAGAAAGCGCATTGATTTTAAGCTTAGTGCTGGTGTTGTTTTTCATTTGCACAGTGGGCAAAAGTTCCATTTTTATTCTCCTATGAAGCACACCAACGGACGCTTATCCAAGCACCTTTAAAAGAGGACTCATATTGTATTTTTTGATGCTAAGCGCTGCCGATAGGGCAATAGAGTGTGCTGTAAACTAATAAATGAGCACTGACTTGCATGCGCATGCAAGTTCGGATTGATACTCTATTGTCAAAAATCACAAATGTAAAGCATTCTCATTTGCATGTGTTAACAATAATCATTTGTAGTGAAATTTTATGAGTCAAGTACCACTTTGTGACCAAGATTCCACTCGCGATATTTCGTAGGGACGATGACGTCAATTAGGGAGAAAACATAGAATTCGCTATTCACTTAGCGAAACTCAATAATGATATTGATTCTCATTACATATTGAGTTTATGATAAATCATGGAAATCAATCGAAGGTAATTAGGGTCTTATCAACCCGATTAAACGTGCTATGCAGCAGACCATGACATTAGCTCAGACCCCATTTTGGCAACGTTTTACGCTTCAGCCTAACGCCAGCGTCGACACCGTTGCGCACTGCTCAGTCATTACTGGTGAGTTAAATATCGATGTTTTTCGTCAAGCACTGCTGCACACGCTGAATGAAACCGATGTGTTTCGTGGTTACTTCACGGCTCGCGGAACATGGACGCTCGCACCCGAAGTTGCGGGGATTGATGTTCGCGACTATCGAGCAGTCCAACATGGCGAAAAGCAAGCTTGGGCAGAAATGGAAACAGATGCGCAAAGCGCCGTTGATCTATATCGCTCCCCCATTACCTTACTTCGTTTGTACCGATTATCAGCCAACAAAACCCTCTGGTATACACGCGCTCATCATATCGTGATTGATGGCTACGGCATGATGCTCTTCGAGCAGCGATGTTGTGAGTGGTACCATCACCTGACGTCATCAGCGCCCCTTAGCTCCGCTTTCAAGCCCTACTCTGATTTTATTCAAGAAGAGCAGCGTTATGTGTTAAGCAAACAGTATTTGGCCGATCAGTTATTTTGGCGCTCGTATTTACCTGAGCAACCTCCCCTCACGCTTACAGAAGATGATTACGACCCAACGCAAAGCGAGGAAGTCTGCTATCAGGTAGTCTTTGACACGCTCTGCTCAAAGCGTCTGGCTTTGATTTGCGAGCAACTGGCAATTGGCTGGCCCGATGCGTTAGTCGCCATCACTTGCCTGTATTTGCAACAATCCAATCTCAGTGATGAGCCCGTTGTTTGGCTACCATTCATGAATCGCTGGGGCAGCGTTGCCGCTAAAATCCCCGGTTTGATGGTCAATATCTTGCCTTACTGTCATCAAGAGATTCCATTATCAAACATCACGCTACAGGGGTATTTGAAACAAAGTCGACAGCAGCTCAGAAAACTCTATTGCCACGGCCGCTACCGTGTTGAACAAATAGAGCAAGACCACAACCTGCCAAGCGGGAAAAACTACTTTATGACTCCCTTTATTAATGTGATGCCATTTGACTCCCCCGCCATTGAAGGTTGTCAGGTGGAGCAACACGTTCTCGCATCGGGTTCGTTGGAAGGGCTGAATATTACGTTTCGTGGCGCCCCCAACTCGGAACAGTTTTGTGCCTTCATTGAGGCCGACATCAACAGTTACCCTCAGCAAGATGCCATCGAACATGCGACCCATTTACAGGATTTTTTCCAGCGTTTAATGCAGGTTGATCACCCAACCTGCTCACTCACCTCGCTGCTCAATCAACCGCTCGTTAATGTGATTGATCAACCTGTTGTTACCTCTCAAGATTCGCTATCAGACTCCCTCAAGTTCAGCGCCTAATCCCCCTGTTAAAATAGATAAATACACATAGTCCCCGCCATAAAAAACATCACCGCCAAAGACGGTGATGTTGCACTAACAAACCAATGGGCCTACTGGACTATGTTTATTGGCTAAGCAGGTCGGCCACTTGCACAACGTTGTGGCACCGAGCTAACTGCACCGGCTTAAGCTCGGCGCCAAAGTGACGATTTAGCTCTGTTGCAAGCGGTTTAAGGTGTGATGGGATTAACCCCAAATCCATAAATCGGCTCTGTTGATTAAGCAAAGCTTGCTCGACACCCAATACCTTGGCGTAAATCGCTAAAATAGGCGAAAAATCACCAGTGAATGTTGAGGTTGAAACGGTCTCTTTCGCACCTTGAGAAGTTTGAAGCCATTCGGTTTTCGCGCGATTGCGGTCAATTTTACCATTCGCAGAAAGAGGGAATGCTGGGATTTGCACCATTTGGCTTGGTAAATGGGACACCGGAAGTTGCGATTTTAACTGCTCACGAAGCTGATTTTGGCTTAAAGATTTCCCCGCCGTCAGCGTGTAAAGTGCGCATAATGCCGTATCCCCTGTGAGGGGTTCCTGATAATCAAATACAATAGTATCTTGTATCGCGTCTATTTGACGCAGCACTTTTTCGACATCCGGCATCGACAGACGAACCCCGCGAACTTTGACGTATCCATTCACCCGAGTAGCAAAAATAATCGTCCCATCGGCGCGAAAATACCCCATATCTCCGGTTCTAAATGCACGGACAGACTCACCTTCGGGGGTGTCTAATTCAATGAAATCCGTTTGCTGAAGCTCACCATGTTGCAAATACCCTAAACTCAAACCAACGCCGGCCGTTACAATTCGCCCCACTTTATAAGGAGGGCAATGTGAGAGCGTCTCATCGACAATATAATATTGAGTTGCAGGGAGCGGGTGACCATATGGAATCACCTCAATATCCTGCGCTTCGAGCGGATGCCAAATACTCCAAATCGTCGTTTCCGTCGGGCCACCTAGTGAATAGAGCGACAGCGCAGGCAGATGCTGGCGTAAATACGCAATGGTTTTAGGCTTAATATAGTCGCCCCCTTGAGCCACTAACCGAAGTGACGCCAAGTCGTCACTCATCTCACACGCCAACAGCATTTCTAAAATCGCAGGCACGGAGCACCAAATCGTGACTTGATGGCGCTTCACCAGTTGATTCCACAACAACGCGTTTTTGTCCTGCTCAGCATCAGGCAATACTAACGATGCGCCAACGGTCATGGTCCCCAGCAAATCAAACACCGACATATCATGATGTAGCGGGGTCACCGAAATGCCCACATCGCGACGTGTCATTTGCCATTGCGCGATAGTCGCGCCAATCACGTTCGAAGTGGCTTGGTTATTGACCACCACACACTTGGGCTGACCAGTGGTACCAGACGTATAGAGATAATAGCCAGCAGTCAACGCGCTGCTGGCGGTAGCATAATCTCGCTCTGGAATCGTCTGTGCCCGTGGTAAAGATAGCAATAAATCATCAACCAATTTCACAGATGCATGGCTCGCGCTAATCGTCTGATTCGCCACAATTAACTGAGGGTCACAATGTGTCAGCAGGTAATCAAGCCGCTCACTCGGCGAGCGAGCATCGATCGGTACCCAGATTAATCCCGACAGCGCGCACGCCAACGTCATAACAACATGTTCCGGGCTTCGTGGTAAGCAGATTGCCACCACATCGCCTTGCTTCAATTGCAAATCAACAAAATGATGACGAACTCGATCCACTTGTTCACCCAACTGCTGATAGCTGATCGCGGACTCATTGTGCCAAAGCGCGATAGCCTGACTGTGTTGCCCGTAGAGGTTGTCATAAATGCGCTGCAAAAATTGCGAACACTGGAACTGGTCATTCGCAGAATTACGTGTCAGGTGTTGGCGGCTGATAAAGTCACCAGGCTTCAATTCCAGAGTTTGACGCTCGCACACTTGACTAATTACATGCTGAAGAGAACTTAAAAATGCCGTAACTAATCCATCCTCAATCGCTTGAGTAGCATAATCAACACTGATGATTAGATTTCGTTGCTGATCAAAACTGAGGCGTAAATCCATTGCCACTTGCGGTGTTTGAGTCATGGCTGAGACCAACTCAACGCCGGATTGCAAAGATGGTAAGCTCCAGCTTAATGCATTGGTTAGCACCACTGGCAGCGCCACACTTTGCTCGGCATTTTTACTGAGTAATAAACGAGCCAGATCGACTCCAGAAAACTGCAGATGTTCGAGGCCGTTCATCACATCTTGTTGCAACTGCTTAGCCCTATCGATAAACGAACCGTGATTAGGCTGATAGACAACGGTGACAAATGTTGAATCGTTGGTCAGCGCTTTATTCGGGTCAGGAATTGCCACAGGAACACCAACGCACAGCGGCGTCTCATCGGTACGCCATTGCGCTAGAGTCTCGAGCAATAAAGCGCTCAGCAGTGAATTTTGAAAGAGCCGTTCTCCCGCGCCAACCCGAGTTAAGCTCATCAACTGCGCTTTATCTATCGCGATCGATTGACGCTGATAGGTGGCATTACGAATCGAAACCAACGGCATTTTCCATGGCAAATGCGGCGCATCAGTGACATCAGACAATTTCTGCTGCCAATATGTCTTGTCAGCCTCAATTCGCGGTGCATCATCCTGGTTGGCGTTTATAACCACTTTTTGCTCAAGGCGTGGCTGCTGACGTTCAAACAGCAGTGTCAAAATATGCGAAATCGCCTGACCATCGGCAATCAAGGCATCAAAGCTCGTAAAGATGATTGACGGTGCCGCTTGCCCATCTTGGGCTGGCATTTTCATGATGCAAATTTGCCATGGTGACTGAAGCTCAAGGTCATAGAGACGCTGCTGATAGCGTTGACGCACTCGCTCTGCTCTTTGCGCCGCATGTTGGGGCGAAAGATGCGAGACATCAACCTGCTCAATGTTCATCACGCCTTGTGGGTAAATCACACTTTGCATCTTTTCAACATCGATTCGAGTACGTAACAGCGGATAATGCGCCACCAATTCACTTAACGTTTGCCGTAACTGCGCTTCCTCTACATGCCCGTGAAACTCTCGAAAATCATGCATCGCTACGCCGCCAAGTGGCATTTGTGGATCGCGCCCGATCAAGTACGCTTTTTGCAGTTCATTGAGAGGCATTGTGACGGGCTCGTTGAACTGCATTCGTTCACTGGCGCTATGCGTCATCACATCGGGGTTGGCAGCAAGACGAGTTAAACGTTCGGTATAATCACCAAACAACCCCTCGATGAACCCGGCAGGAAAGACATCCATACGAACATCCCAGTTGATCAACAGCCCTTGGTTGAGCTCGGTAATTTGAGCATCTAAGGTCACCTGAGCACCTTGGGAAATGGCCCACACCATTTCTCCGAACACCTTATCAACTTGCTGTGATAACAAACTGCCTTGCGGTAGATTGACTCCAGAAGTAAACACGACGGGGGAGCTTTGCAGCTCACCAGTATGGCGTGATAAATCGCGCATAACATTCACGCCCGGATAATCACTGTAACTCAAAAGGGTTTGCATTTGCGTTGCCAGATCGCTGGCAAATTCACTCAAGCTCTGGCCATCTTTAACTTCGACACTGAGGAGCATAAGACGCGAAAAGTCACCCACGACCCTTTGCACATCAACCCCATTTCCAGGCCGAAAAAATGCGGGCACATTGAGCCTAAATCGGCGCTGACAGGTCGCCTTTGCGAGGGATTGAGCAAATAAGGCCAAACATACGGTGGTGAGTGTGATCCGCTGCTGTTTGGCAATCTGTTGTAACTGCTGATGCTGTTCACAAGACATTAGCTTAGCGAAACGCTCCATGTGACACTGCGCGGCGCTCGCATTATCCGTGAGGTATGGTAAATCGGGGGCGGGCGCAACCTGACTCAACCTTTTCTGCCACCAGTCGCGGCTGACCTTAAACCCATTGGAGCCAGAAGTTTGCTGGGTTAGAAACCGAAAGAACGGGCAAGGCGCCTCATTATCTTGGTCAGGAACATCGCCTTCATACAGCCGTGCCAAGTCCTCCAAAACAATACGAAAGCTTTGTGCATCTGCGGCAATCATATCAAGATCGACATGCAACCGGCATCGCCCATTCCCGAATAACGTCAAACGAAAATCTGCAGCCTTGCCTTGGCTAAGATCGAGCTTTTGATGTGACATCTGCTCGCGCAGCGAGCGCAGTTTTTGCTGTACTTCCTCGTCACTGAGTAACGTTAAATCATGAATCGTTAAATCATGCTGGGACGTCAGCGGAGCAATAGTTTGCCTGCCCTCTTGATTCACTTGCACCCGTAACATCGGATGAAGTGTAAACAACTGTTTTACCGCAACAGCTAAACGCTGTGGGTCGAGGTGTTGTGTGTCAAATTCGGTATATAAATGGGCAGCCATGCCACACAGAGCCAGCTTCGACTCTCGTCCAACCCAGTATGCCGCCTGCATCGGTGTTAGTTCGATTGACTCTAATTGTTCCAATATCACGGTCTCAACTCCCTGAATTCCCGTCAGTTCGTCCATTCAAGCTAGATTTTATTGATCATCGGAAACCAAAAGCAGTGAAACACCATACGGCCGCCTCACTGCTCTCACTCTCAAACCAAACAACCGAGTTTGCAAAATAACGATTGACAAAGGTGAAAATGTTACACAATATTTCGTAATGAAATTAATAATAATTATCATTTCGATTAATGTAAACAAGACAGTTGCATATCCGTAAGCAAATTTGCGTTTAGCAACATTGTACGTCCGTTGGCTAACCATGTTGGAAAACTCATGTCTCATTTAACTCAAATATTCAACACTGAGAAAATTCAACCTCTCCCCAGTGTTGAAGACCTCGCAAATCGCTATTCACTCACTCAGCAGCAGCAAAGGTTTGTCGAACAAACCCGTGAGGATATTAAACGTATATTGAATGGCGATGATGATCGCTTACTGGTGATTATTGGCCCCTGTTCCATACACGACCCTCAAGCAGGGCTCGACTATGCGAAGCGCATCGCTGAGTTACAAACGCGTTATCGTGACCAATTGCTTATTGTGATGCGAACCTACTTTGAAAAACCACGTACTCGCACGGGTTGGAAGGGGTTGATGGTTGATCCCAACCTTGACGGTAGTCAGGACCTCTTTCTGGGTCTGCATACTGCACGGCAGTTTCTCACTCAGGTATTGGCGTTAGGTGTGCCCACCGCGACCGAGTTTCTCGATACCAATCTCGCGCCCTATTTAGCCGACTTGATCTGTTGGGGCGCGATAGGTGCTCGCACCGCAGAGTCTCAACCTCATCGCCAACTGGCATCCGCCCTTCCCTTTGCTGTGGGGATTAAAAACGGTACTCAGGGTGATATCAACATTGCGATCAATGCAATTCACGCCATGCAAGAACCGCAACTTTTGCCTCTGTCGAGTTCAATCCATGGCTCGGTAAGCGTCACGACAAGTGGTAACCCAGATGGACACCTGATTTTGCGCGGCGGCGCTCAGCCTAACTATCAGACTGAACATGTCATCCAAACCGCTCGAGCACTGACCGAAAGTCAATTACCGAGTCGATTGGTTATCGACTTCAGCCACGGAAATAGCCAGAAGTGCGCGAAAAACCAGATTGTTGTTGCACGTGATATCGCACAGCAACTTATTTCAGGTGAGCAATGTATCGCTGGTGTCATGTGCGAGAGTTTTTTGGTCGCAGGTAGCCAAGTGATCGAACCGGGACAATTAGTTTACGGTCAATCGGTGACAGATGAGTGTTTGTGCTGGCAGGACTCCGTTGAGGTGTTAGACACCCTCGCTCAAGCCGTAGACCAAGCCGGTCAAGTTCGCTACTCAACGGTCGCTTAATTTGGCGTCAATACGCGATAAAAATCAAAAACCTATGGAATAAAAAAAGCTGACCACAGGCCAGCTTATAAGAGGGATCAGTTATCTAACGTGGCACCACCATCAACACGTAAATCATGCAGGGTGATGTGGTTTGCCGCCTCGGACATCAGAAACAGAACGGTTTGAGCAATATCACTGGGCTCCGCAATTTTATTGAGTGGAATGCCGAGACGAAATTGACTTGCATCGCCAGCAATCACCTGTGCTTCGCCATATTCCTCGGTCCAAAGCTGACGCTGCATGTCGGTGCGAGTAGAACCAGGGCTGACAATATTGCAGCGAATGCCATATGGCGCTAACTCCATCCCCATGCATTTTACCAGCATGTGCAGCGCGGCTTTGGAGGAGCCATAAGCACCAATACCGTTACGCGGTGTATTGGCGGCGTTTGAGCCAATGATGACCATGTTGCCTTTAGCCGCCAGTTTCATGCTTAGCGCGACAGCTTGCATCGCAGCAAGTACGCCAAAGGTATTGACGTCATACGTCTGTTTCACTTGTTCAAGCGGCATCTCATGAAGCATGCCCGGTTTAAGGATGCCCGCGCAGCACACGAGGTGATCAAACTGACCGAGCTCTTCAACCCAGTGCTGTATTTGCATGCTCACAGCGTGGTGATCGCCGAGATCCAGAGAGTGACAAACGAGCTGATTCGCCGCAAACGGTATTGATTCACTGTTGGCGAGCAAAGTATCAAGCTGGTTATCTGCGGCGACCACTTGCGCCCCTTGGGACAATAGTTGTTGAAGTACGGAGAGACCAATGCCCGTTGCAGCACCGATAAGAAGAACACGTTGATCAGTTAATGACATAACTATCCCTTTTTAAATTGAGCA
The DNA here is from genome assembly GCF_042428525.1 of Vibrio olivae. Taxonomy (NCBI): domain Bacteria; kingdom Pseudomonadati; phylum Pseudomonadota; class Gammaproteobacteria; order Vibrionales; family Vibrionaceae; genus Vibrio; species Vibrio olivae. The sequence continues at coordinate 281,466 of NZ_JBHMEP010000001.1, read as the reverse complement.
TTTATCAATGCCGCAGTCGGCCTCACTGATAGATGCTTATATTGAGAAAAATTAACACATGGAATTAATAAGCATTCTCATTTGTGTAGTATCAAATGTAAAGGGTTGCCCAATAAAGCGCAACCAGACACCACTCAACATTGATAGAAGGAACTGGTAATGAAACGCGAAGTTGTCGGATATACTCGTATGTCCACTGAACTGATTGATGAGAATCTCAATTCATCGCCTTTTTTCTTTGCCTCCGCGAATACCTCTATGCTTGGCAAAGGGATACAACACCACTTTAAACAAGCCATCCCGTTCTCACAGCTTGCGGAACAAGCCCAAGCTCTTCTTGAACAGAGCAAAACTACTGACTGTGAAAATCCCGTCTTGTTTGGGGTCGTACCGTTTAATCAAGAAAACCCAACTCAGTTTATTGTGCCGCAGACGCTGTATGTCTCAAGCAGTCCTCGCGCCAATGGCGCTCGCCACCACAATCAATCCCAAGCCAAAGTCATTTCTTCACCGACAGGCGGTCACTATAAACAAGGGGTCTCCAGCTTACTTGAGATGTTCGCTAACGCCGGACTATCGAAAGTGGTGCTTTCACGTGCCGTGGAAGTGGCGACGGACCAAGACATCAATCAAACCGAGCTATTGCATAACCTTTTGGCCATTAATGCCAAAGGTTATACCTTTGCAGCACGCATTGATGACGATAGCCGACTAATGGGAGCCAGCCCAGAACTGTTGGTTGCTAAACGTGGTAACCATCTCATATCAAATCCATTAGCTGGTTCTCGTCCTCGTTCGATGTCCGAGCACGAAAATGACGCACATCGCGCTTCACTGCTCAATACCGCAAAAGACTTGCACGAGCATGGTCTTGTGGTTGAAGAAGTTGAGCGCGTATTGGCTAAGTACTGCCACAATTTGTACACCCCAATGGTACCGTCTGTGATTGAAACTGAAACCATGCTCCATCTCTCGACTGTTCTTGAGGGACAAGTGAGCGATCCCAGCGTCAGTGCACTAAAAGTCGCTGCTGACTTGCACCCAACGCCCGCAGTGTGTGGGTTTCCACGTCAATCGGCTTACGATGCGATTAAAAAGCTCGAAGGCTTTGACCGTGGCTATTTTACCGGCATGGTCGGCTGGTGTGATGCTCGCGGCAACGGTGAATGGGTGGTCACTATTCGTTGTGCTGAAGTCAAATCTCGACAAATGAAAGTGTTTGCAGGTGCGGGCATCGTCAATGAATCCTCACCACAAAGTGAGCTCGATGAAACCGGCGCCAAAATGCGTACGATTTTGTCCGCAGCAGGCATCCAATTGAATGAACACCTTACAGCCTAGGAGCCAATGATGAGCCTTGAATCTGTAGAATTTACCCCTTGGCCACCAGCATTAGCGGATCAATATCGAGCTTTAGGCTACTGGCAAGACAAAACCTTACTCGACTATCTACGAGACAGTGTTGAACGCCACCCTGATCAGACAGCCATCATTTGTGGGGAGCGGCATATCAGCTATCGCGAGTTCCATCAGAAAATCGCAGAACTCGCGAGCGGATTCAGTCAGCTTGGTTTGCAAGCAGGCGATAATGTCGTCCTGCAAATGACCAATGTCGCTGAGTTTTACTTTTGCTTTTTTGCCTTAGTACAAAAAGGCATTCGCCCAATAATGGCTCTGCCAGCGCACCGTTTAGCCGAAGTCCGCTTCTTTTGCCAACACGCCGAAGCAAAAGCGTATATTATCAACGGTGAAGAACGCCAATTTGACTATCAGCAGCTAGCCGATCAAGTTGTCAACGAATGCCCTTCCGTGAAACACGTAATTGTTAAAGGCCCAGTCAACGCCGCTCACCAAGATAAGTTCATCGCGCTTGACACTTGCTACCAAGGCGCAGACTACCAGCAAACAGCAAACCCAACTCAAGTGGCCTTCTTTCAGCTATCGGGAGGCACCACTGGCACACCCAAGTTGATTCCAAGAACCCACAATGACTACGCCTACAGTGTGGTGGGCAGCAATGAAATTTGCCATTTTGACCATCACACCATTTATCTCTGCGCACTACCCGTTGCGCATAATTTCCCCTTTAGCTCGCCGGGGGCGTTAGGGGTGTTTTGGGCTGCCGGTACCTTGGTACTCAGCAAAGATCCGACACCACAGTGTGCATTTGAATTGATTGAACGACATCGAGTTAATGTGAGCGGCCTCGTCCCTCCCCTTGCTCTGCTATGGATGGATCACGCCAGTCAAACCGAGCGAGACATCTCGAGCTTAGCATTACTGCAAGTCGGCGGTGCAAAGTTCAGTGAAAGCGCCGCGAGACGAGTACCTCAAACGCTCAAATGCCAACTACAACAGATTTTTGGTATGGCGGAAGGCTTGGTGAACTACACACGCCTAGACGATCCTGACGAAGTGATCTTTAGCACCCAAGGTCGGCCAATTTCACCGCATGACCAAGTGATGGTCGTCGACGAAGACGGTCAGCCCGTTAAACCCGGTGAAGAAGGCTTTTTACTGACTCAAGGCCCATATACGATACGGGGGTATTATAAGGCGCCGAAACACAACCAACGCGCATTCAACCAGCAAGGGTTTTATGCCACCGGAGATATTGTAAAACGGACATCACAAGGCAATATCATTGTCACTGGACGCGATAAGGATCAAATCAATCGCGGCGGAGAAAAAATTGCCGCAGAAGAAGTGGAAAACCAAATGCTGCGCCATACGGCAATTCATGACGCGGCGTTGGTAGCAATGCCGGATGAATACCTTGGGGAACGCAGCTGTGCAGTGGTCGTACTCAAGCCCGAGCAAACGCTAAAGCCCATCGCACTAAAGCGATTTTTGCGCGATGCAGGGTTAGCCGATTACAAAATCCCAGACCAAATTCAGTTTGTTGACCTGTTGCCAAAAACATCCGTCGGCAAAATCGATAAGAAAACGCTAAGGCAGCGCTTTGTCTCAGCGTAACCAAGCGATTCTCAAATAGAAATACACGAACAATAAAAACCGATTTCATGAGAAATCGGTTTTTATTTAAAACGAACAGTCGCTGTAGACGACTTGAGAGCGACAACTAATACTCTTCATCCATAATTTCATGGCGCTCTTCATGGTATTTCTCTTCGTCCTTGCCTCGCTTCCAATAAGGAATGGCATAAAGGCTCTTTTTCTTGAGTTGATAGTCAGCAATTAACTTATTGCGGCAAGCAACCACCGACGCATTTTCTCCAGCGACAAACGCAGATACTGACGTGACACCTTGTGGCGGTGCGACTTGACTTATCGCCGTTAACAGCGGCAGTGGATCTTTCGACGGTTCACGGACCAACCAACACACTTCAATACCAGAAGGGTGCGCTAAAGGATGCTCATCGTCCGGGCTATCCACTTCAATAAAAGTATAACCCTGAGCTTCCTCTGGTAACTCCTCTAAAATGGCACTGATCGCAGGTAACGAGCTTAAATCCCCGGCTAAGATATGCCAATCAGCCGGCGTCAACAGAGGGTCTGGGCCTCCAGGCCCTGCCAAGCCGATAACATCGCCAGGCTCGCATCGCATCGCCCAACCAGAACCAGGGCTTTCTAGACCATGGGCAACAAAATCAATGTCTAACTCATTAGATTCTGGGCGATATTTTCTCACCGTATAAGCACGCGATACCGGTTTATTTTTCGGCCAACAGATCCGGTCGCCTTCGCGCCATGGTAACTCCAAAATTCCGGTCTCACGGTTGGCAAAAAACAGTTTAATCAACCCACCATTTTTATCGGCAGGAAAACCAATAAGATCGTCACAACTAAACGTGACCCTAAGTAAATTCGGCGTCACATAGTGTTTACGCACGCACTCAATCAAGCGCGGCTTTAGCCTATCATCGTAACCACTTTCGCTCATATTATTATCCTTGTGTAGTAAAATGAAACTCGCCGTCTACGCGGCTTGCGTCTCTTGGCTTGGTTGAGCTTCAATCAATCGCCACCACTCGGCGAGCGTGACGCTTTCCATCATTTGGGCGAATGAAATATTCGCGCCTTTGGCTTTCCATTTTTCAAGCAGGGTCATTGCGCGAATCGAATCTAAGCCTAGAAACAGCAGATTCTCATCGGCTTCGACATCCTCGAGATCCAGTTCCAAAATGGCCGCCACATCTTGGCGCATTACCTCAAGCGATAATTGCGTTTGATCACTGTTCATTTCGCACAGCGTCTGCTCGGTTGATTTCACTGCACCTGCTCGCCCGACAATATACTTAAGTGTGAAAGCATGCTCTTCTGCCGAAAAGTCGGCTATCGCATCACCCACCACAAACGGTTGAACGTCAAGCATGAAGGCCTCAAGCGTGGTAGACAAAATGCCAATATGACCGTAAACACCAGAAATAATGATTTGATCGCGTCCTGTCTCATGTAAGTAATCGAGTAACGGACTTTTCTTAAACGCGCTATAACGCCATTTCGTCAATTGAACATCGCCTTGCTGCGGCGCTAATTCTGAAACGATGGCAGTCTCTTCTGTTAGGCCTGGCCCCCAGAAATCCGTCAGTAGCGCACGCTCGTTAAGATCTTGATTGGCAGGTTGCGCGGTATAGATCACAGGTATGCCTAATTCACGGGCCTTAGTTTGAAGCTGGGCGATATTATGAATTAACTGTGGAACTGGCTGAGCACTCGTATCAAAGAAGTTCAAAAAGTATTCTTGCATGTCATGAACCAATAATACTGCCCGGTTTGGGTCAATCGTCCAGTTCACTTTGTTCTCTGGGAAATGCTCTGTCTCGGGAAGCGTATATGACGCAATTTTGGGAATAGCCATAATGTATCCTTGTTGGTAGCCAACCGCCGTTGTTGTGGATCTGAGCCTTTGGCGGGGTAACGTGATTCCTAGGGTTAAGTCGTGCGGCTTAACCTCTTATTAGTCAGTAAATCAATTAACTCACCAATACTAGCAACCACACCTTTACAAGTAAATAATAATGGTTATCATTTGCGTTCAAATACTAAAAATTCGCTCTTTTGCATGACCAACGTCATATTGAGCACCTGTTGGCAAGGACCGCATATGGCTTCAACTTCCATCTATCAACCATTAATTAAAATCGCGATACCAATCATTTTCATCCAAGTCTGCCAAGCATCACTCGGCTTGTTTGATACGCTTATTGCTGGGCGATACCACTTCCAGCATCTGGCTGGTGTCGGCCTGGGCAGTAATTTGTGGACACCAGTTATCACCCTCGCAACCGGCGTGCTATACGCTTTGGTTCCTAAAATCTCGTCAAGCGCAAGCCAACGAGATTATTTTCAAATGAAAGCCCTTTATCAACACGGCAAAAACAACGCGATCAAGTTAATGATTTTTGGCTTCATTACGATTCATCTTTTGGCGTTAAGCTGTCACTGGTTTATTGAAGGACCCTGAAGTGGCAAAAGTCACTCGTGGCTACTTACACTTTGTCGCGTTTGCCATGCCCGGCCTTTTGTATATGGTGCTCACACGCTTTTTCTGTGAGGGAAATAGCCAATTTACGCCCGTGGTACTCACCACCGTGGTGATTACGCTTCTCAATCTTGGGCTAAATATGGTGTTGGTTAACGGTCTGATTGGTTTTCCTGAGCTCGGCGGAGCAGGCTGTGGGTTGGCAACCGCCATTTCGGTCACAGTGGGCGCCGTGATGATTCACTTTCTTGCCAGACGTCAACTGCGCTTTGCGTTTCCTGAACACGCCTTCGCGGTAGACCAACAGCAAACGAAAGCGATGTTTAAGGAAGGCCTACCAATTGGTATCGCCATTGTTGTCGAAATTCTTGCTCTGTGCTTACTGGCGTTTTTCGCCTCATCGCTGGGAACGAAAGTCATCGCGGCTCATCAGGTAGCGATTAATATTGCGATTGTCATATTTATGATTCCTCTTGCGCTTGGTAGCGCCGCGACCATTCGTATTGCTCATTTTCGCGCCCAACAAAACTGGCAAGATCTCGCCAAAACACGTAATGCGTCATTGTTGTTCTCACTGATTTACGGCGCTCTGATGGCATTCGCCATTATCTATCTGCTTGAACCATTTGCGGCGCTATTTAGTCATGATCAGCAAGTCGTGGTACTGATTACTGCACTATTTGGTTATATTGCCGCGTTCCAATTTGTCGATGCGGTGCTTATCGTGGCATCCAGTATTTTGCGTGGTGTCGAAGAGTTCGTGAAACCCTTAGCAGCGATCTTCTTCTGCTACTGGCTGTTTGTTTTACCCATGAGTTACGTGGTTGGCGTCAAAGGCTGGTGGTTTGGTGAATCAGGTATCACGACCATTTGGAGCATTTTAATCGTTGGCCTTGCTGCCGCTGCGGGCGTTCTAACGGTGCAAGCCCATCGTTCAACGCGGCAAACAAAGACGACACAAACCGCGGACAGTTTCTAACTGACCCATAGCAAAACGCATTAACCTCAAGATCAACGTCATTTGGTCTTGAGGTTACTTTTCTCTCGATGAACTCCCTTGCTCTCAAGCCCCTTTGTCACTCGAAGATGATTGAATTCTCAAGCTTTGATTTTCCGAACAAGATAAAACCTTAAGTTTCCTTGGTTGTTATTCAGCGCTCAAAACGAGATAATACCGCGCTCGGAATGTCTACAATATATAATTATGACCGAATATCTTTTGTTATTGGTTGGCACTGTGCTGGTCAATAACTTCGTACTGGTAAAGTTCTTGGGCTTATGTCCGTTCATGGGGGTTTCTAAGAAGCTAGAAACCGCAATAGGTATGGGGTTAGCAACCACTTTCGTTCTAACCCTAGCGTCCGTGTGTGCGTATCTTGTTGAAACCTATATTCTGGCCCCACTTGGGCTTGAATACTTACGCACTATGAGCTTTATTTTGGTCATCGCGGTCGTGGTCCAGTTCACCGAAATGGTCGTCCATAAAACCAGCCCGACTCTCTATCGGCTCTTAGGTATCTTTCTGCCCCTGATCACAACCAACTGTGCTGTACTCGGGGTTGCATTACTCAATATCAACCAAAATCATAACTTTATCGAATCCATCATTTATGGATTTGGCGCCGCAGTCGGCTTTTCACTGGTATTGATCCTCTTTGCATCAATGCGTGAACGAATTGCCGCTGCCGATGTTCCTTCGCCCTTTAAAGGCGCTTCGATTGCCATGATTACCGCAGGCTTAATGTCGCTTGCCTTTATGGGCTTCACCGGTCTAGTGAGTTTATAATGAATGCCATTATTATCGCGATAATCGCACTTGCAGTACTGGCGGCGATTTTTGGTGCTATTCTCGGCTTTGCTTCGATTCGGTTTAAAGTCGAGGCCGACCCTATCGTCGACCAGATCGACAGTATTCTTCCGCAAACCCAATGTGGTCAATGTGGCTACCCAGGTTGCCGCCCGTATGCCGAAGCCATTGCCAATGGTGATGACATCAATAAATGTCCTCCAGGCGGACAAGTTACCATTGAAAAACTTGCAGATTTAATGGGCGTTGAAGTCCAAGAGTCTGCTCATGATCTTGATAACGCAGTAAAAAAAGTCGCTTTTATCCACGAAGACATGTGCATTGGCTGCACAAAATGCATTCAAGCCTGCCCGGTGGATGCCATTGTGGGTGGCACTAAAGCACTGCATACCGTCATTAAAGATGAGTGCACGGGTTGCGATCTGTGTGTTGCTCCGTGCCCAACCGACTGCATTGAAATGATTCCAGTCGAAACCACGCCGGAAAGTTGGAAGTGGCAATTGGACGCCATTCCTGTTGTTGATATTACCGATTCTGCTCAATCGACCGAGCAGAATGGTGTGCATTAAGGACTGGTATGCTGTCATTAATCGAACAAATTAAAAATGGCGCTCTGTGGGATTTCCCTGGCGGCGTGCATCCACCAGAAAATAAAACTCAATCGACATCCACCCATTTAGCATGGGCAAGTATTCCACAAGAAATTGTCTTGCCGATAAAACAGCATATTGGTAAACCCGGTATCTTGTTGGTTGCTGTTGGTGACGAAGTCAAAAAAGGCCAACCGCTCACTCGTTATGACACCAACTTCAGCGTGCCCGTTCATGCACCAACGTCTGGTGTGATTACCGCTATTGAAAATCGAACCACCGCTCACCCTTCTGGGCTGCGCGATATGTGCGTCGTGATTAAACCCGATTTCAAAGATACTTGGATTGAACGTTCACCCGTCACTTCTCTGGATGACCATACTCCGGATGAATTGATTGAAATGATTCGTCAAGCCGGTGTTTCCGGGATGGGCGGAGCCGGCTTTCCGACAGGACGAAAAGTTCAGTCAGGTCTCTCACGCGTCGAGATGTTGATTGTGAACGCTGCAGAATGTGAGCCTTACATTACCGCCGATGATGCCTTAATGCGCGAGCACGCCGAAGAGATTGTGGCTGGTATCGAAGTCGTAGAGCACATTCTAAAACCAAAGCTCACCATTATTGGCATTGAGGACAATAAACCACAAGCCATCGAAGCATTAGAGCGCGCGACCGAAAATAAAGACATAGTGATTCGTGTCGTGCCGACGAAATACCCTTCTGGGGGGGCAAAGCAGCTCATTAAGCTTTTAACGAATAAAGAAATCCCTTCCGGCCAGCACTCTGCAGATATCGGTATGGTGGTGTTAAATGTTGGCACACTGCAAGCCATTAAAGCGGCCATTTATGATGGCGAACCATCAATTCGCCGTGTCGTCACATTAACTGGTAACACCTTTAAGCAGCCACGCAATGTATGGGCACTGATCGGGACTTCAGTACAAGACCTCTTGGATGAATTCGGTTACCAGCCGGACAAAAAGCTGCCGCGACTGATCATGGGCGGCCCGATGATGGGCTTTACTTTGCCGCACGCAAATGTGCCCATTACGAAAATTTCGAACTGTATTTTAGCGCCAACGCGAAAAGAAATTGCTCCAGCCCGACACGAGATGGCCTGTATTCGTTGCGGTGATTGTGCAGAGGTTTGCCCTGCTTCGTTGTTACCACAACAGTTGCAGTGGTACGCCAAAGCGCAAGACTACGACAAGTGTGAAGAACTTGATCTTAAAGATTGTATTGAATGCGGGGCGTGCGCTTACGTTTGCCCAAGTGAAATACCGTTGGTGCAATATTACCGTCAAGCCAAAGCAGAAATTCGCGCTCAAAAATGGGAAGCGGAAGCGGCAGAGCGAGCTCGTCAACGCTTTGAAGAGAAAAAAGCGCGCATGGAGCGCGATAAAGCCGAGCGTGAAAACCGTTTCAAGAAAGCGGCAGAAGATCGTCGTAAAGAGATGAAGTCGTCTTCTGGCGACGACGCCATTGCAGCCGCGATCGCACGAGTTAAATCTCAGAAAGCGACATCGACAGACGGTGAACCTCAAGTTAAGCCTGCTGTCGCAGCGGCAATAGCCAAGGCCAAAGCCAAACAAGCAGAAGCCTTGCAGCAAGGAAAAGAGCAGCCAGATAATAGCGAAATGGCAAAACTTCGTGAAGAGCGTAAACGTCAAGCACGCGAGCGTAAAGCCGAGCAACAATCGCCCGAAAGCAATGAGGCCAATGAGAACAAGAAAGATGCGGTAGCCGCAGCCGTTGAGCGTGCTAAAGCTCGGAAGGCTGCCCAACAAGCCACACCTTCATCGTCAGAGCAAGCGCAAACTAGCGATGGTAATGAGACGAAAAAAGCCGCGGTTTCTGCTGCAGTGGAACGCGCTAAGGCCCGAAAAGCAGCGCAGAAACACGCGAAGGAAGAGACGTCCGTGGTTCAACAAGATGACGCAGACGATCCCAAAAAAGTCGCCATCGCAGCAGCAGTAGAACGAGCAAAAGCGCGCAAAGCTGACCAACTGGAGAAATCAGAAGCTTCATTGGTTGAAGATAACGCTGAACCTGCTGATTCGAAACAAGCCGCTGTCGCCGCAGCCGTCGAGCGAGCCAAAGCTCGCAAAGCTGCGCAGCAAGCGCAAAGTGCTGACTCAACCGATGATGACAACGACGAGCCTGCTGACCCGAAAAAAGCCGCTGTCGCCGCCGCCGTTGAGCGAGCCAAAGCACGTAAAGCTGCGCAGCAAGCGCAAAGTACTGACTCAACCGATGACGACAACGCCGAGCCTGCTGACCCGAAAAAAGCCGCTGTTGCCGCAGCCGTCGAGCGAGCCAAAGCACGTAAAGCCGCGCAGCAAGCGCAAAATGCTAATTCAACCGATGATGACAACGACGATCCTGCTGACCCGAAAAAGGCCGCTGTCGCCGCAGCCGTCGAGCGAGCTAAAGCACGTAAAGCCGCGCAGCATGCTCAAAGTGCTGCTGACTCAACCGATGACGACAACGCCGAGCCTGCTGACCCAAAAAAAGCCGCTGTCGCCGCGGCCGTAGAGCGAGCCAAAGCACGTAAAGCTGCGCAGCAAGCGCAAAGTACTGACTCAACCGATGAAGACAACGCCGAGCCTGCTGACCCGAAAAAGGCCGCTGTCGCCGCGGCCGTTGAACGAGCCAAAGCACGCAAAGCCGCGCAACAAGCGCAAAGTGCTGCTGACTCAACCGATGATGACAACGCCGAGCCTGCTGACCCGAAAAAAGCCGCTGTCGCCGCAGCCGTCGAGCGAGCCAAAGCACGTAAGCTCGCGAAGCAACAACAAGATAATAAGATTGAGGAGAACAAATAGTGGCTTTTTTTATCGCCAGCTCCCCCCATACTCACAGCCGTCGAAGTACACCTGATTTGATGAAATGGGTAGCGCTTTGCGCACTGCCCGGCTTAGCAACTCAGACCTACTTTTTTGGTTGGGGCACGATTATTCAGCTACTGTTTGCCATTGTCCTTGCCTTTAGCTTAGAAGGTATCGTGATGTTGGTGCGCAAACGCCACCCGATGTCTGCGCTTAGGGACAACAGTGCCTTGGTCACTGCATGGTTATTAGCGGTATCGATACCCCCTTTGTCACCATGGTGGATTGTCACTATTGGCTTGGTGTTTGCCATCGTCATCGCCAAACACTTATACGGTGGCATGGGGCAAAATCTATTTAATCCGGCGATGGTCGCCTACGTGGTGTTACTCATTTCGTTCCCGGTCCAAATGACCAGCTGGATTGCGCCATCAACGCTGCAGCCAGCCACAATTTCAATAGGTGATTCATTTGCACTGATCTTTAGTGGCTTTAACTTGGATGGCCTATCGTTGCAACAAGTGCGTACTGGTATTGATGGCGTGACCATGGCGACTCCGCTGGATGCATTTAAAACCGGGCTTCGAGCTGGGCAAACGAGTCAGGAGGTCTTATCACACTCGCAGTTTTCTGGCCTCGCGGGTGTCGGTTGGGAATGGGTTAATATTGCCTACCTTTTAGGAGGGCTACTGATGCTCAGACTGCGGATTATCGCTTGGCATATCCCAGCAGCGTTTTTAGTTAGCCTCGTGGTGTTCAGTGGTGCCTTTTTCTTGTTTACGCCCGGTGAAACCGCCTCTCCGGTTTTGCACTTATTTTCAGGTGCTACCATGTTAGGCGCCTTCTTTATCGCGACCGACCCTGTGTCGGCATCAACTACGGTCAAAGGTCGTTTAGTATTTGGTGCTATGATCGGGGCCCTCGTGTTTATCATTCGCAGTTGGGGCGGGTTCCCTGATGGCGTCGCATTTGCCGTACTACTCGCCAACATGTGTGTACCTATGATTGATTACTATACAAAGCCTCGAACTTACGGACACTAAGTGATGTTAAAAGCGATTAAAAAAAATGGTCTGACTTTGGCGCTATTTGCTTGCGCTTCCACTGGGCTCGTGGCAATCACTAACGCGCTCACAGAGGACCAAATCGACCAACAGCAAAAAGCCCAGCTCAAATCGGTTCTCAATCAAGTCATTTCGCCGCGCATGCATGATAATGATTTAGCAAATGCGTGTACTCTCGTCACGCACCCTTCTCTCGGGAGCGATAAGCCAATGCCCGTCTATATCGCCACGCTCGATGGCCAACCGAGCGCGGTGGCCATCGAGTCGGTGGCACCTGATGGCTATAACGGCGCAATCCAATTAATTACTGGAATAACCGCAGATGGCACAGTGTCAGGCACTCGTGTTCTCGCTCATGCCGAAACACCCGGGCTTGGTGATAAAATTGATCTTCGGGTCAGCGACTGGATTTTGAGCTTTACCGGAAAAACCGTGACACCGGAAAACGAATCAAGTTGGAAAGTACGTAAAGACGGCGGACAGTTTGATCAATTTACTGGCGCAACGATAACGCCTCGCGCAGTGGTAAAAGCCGTAAAACACACCGTTGAATATGTGAATAGTCACTGGCAAACCATTGTTAACCAACCTCAAACATGTGGAGGTTCCAATGAGTGAACATAAAGTGTTAATGAAAAATGGCATGTGGGATAACAACCCTGCCCTCGTTCAGTTGCTGGGGTTGTGCCCACTGCTTGCGGTGTCATCAACCGTTACCAATGCCTTAGGCCTTGGTATTGCAACGATGCTCGTGCTTGTTGGATCAAACGTTATCGTCTCATTAGTTCGAGATTATGTACCTAAAGAAGTGCGTATCCCTGTGTTTGTGATGATCATCGCCGCACTGGTAACCTGTGTTCAACTATTGATGAATGCTTATGCCCATGGCTTGTACCTCTCTTTGGGGATCTTTATTCCTCTGATCGTAACGAACTGTATCATCATTGGTCGCGCTGAAGCTTACGCATCAAAAAATGCCCCGCTTCCTTCTGCAATAGATGGATTTTGGATGGGACTTGGCATGACCAGTGTTCTGGTCGTCCTTGGGGCGATGCGTGAAATTCTTGGTCAAGGTACCCTATTTGACGGTGCTGACCTATTGCTGGGCGATTGGGCGACCGCTTTGCGCATTGAAGTCTTCCATTTTGATACCAGCTTTTTACTTGCGCTTATGCCACCTGGCGCTTTTATTGGTGTTGGATTGTTAATCGCATTGAAAAACATTATTGATAAATACATTGCAGCTCGCCAACCAAAACAAGAAAAACCGAACATCGAACGGGTTCGCGTGACCAACTAATGGCGAAATTTGATTAAACATATTTACGGAAGCTTTGTGACTCATGAACAATACCAAACGCGTTCAAATATTGGAGCGACTGAGGGAAAATAACCCGAACCCACAAACTGAACTGAATTGGAGTTCACCCTTTGAGCTCTTAATTGCGGTTTTGTTGTCGGCACAAGCCACAGATGTTAGTGTCAATAAAACGACGGATAAACTCTACCCTGTTGCGAACACACCACAATCTATTTTGGACTTGGGTGTCGATGGGGTTAAAGAGTACATCAAGACTATTGGATTATTTAATTCTAAAGCTGAAAACGTCATTAAGACCTGCAAAATTTTGGTTGAACAGCACGGTGGTGAAGTCCCTGAAAACCGCGAAGCTTTGGAAGCGCTTCCTGGGGTTGGTCGTAAGACCGCCAATGTGGTACTGAACACAGCCTTTGGCTGGCCGACCATTGCCGTCGATACGCATATTTATCGCGTATCTAATCGCACTAAGTTCGCGATGGGCAAAACCGTAGACGACGTTGAAGCAAAACTGCTAAAAGTCGTCCCTAAAGAGTTTAAACTCGATGTACACCACTGGTTGATTCTTCATGGCCGCTATACTTGCGTGGCACGTAAACCCCGCTGTGGTAGCTGTATTATTGAAGACTTGTGCGAGTACAAAGATTTTCCAGATAAGCCCAAGAAACGCAAATAGTTGTCAATGTAAAAATTATAAACATCCATTAGCATAGTTGAGTCTATCAATTTAACTGCCAGCAAAATACACATTACTTGCTTACGTTGTAAGAATAGAAGTTTTAGTCTGGTAACTCAACTAGCTCAATTCATAAGACACCAAATTCTAGTATTATTAAACCTTAGTAATTTGCATATCCATTTAGTTACAGCGATAAAGAAATCAGAAATGGAATTCGTCTAAAAATAAAATAGCATTTTTAGATAGTTCTACTGGAGCGGCCCAACCGTTTTAGCATTCGTAGACCAGAATAAATAGTAAGTAAGACAGAATCGCTCGGTGATCACATGAACTAGAACTGCCCTCTATGAAGGTTCGGGACATAATGAGTTAGCTTACTCGCTTTACACAACAGTTTCAGATAAGAAAATAAACCTAAAGTCCAAGAAATACCCCAAAGACTCGTTTCAGTTTTGAAGAGGTGAGTTTGAAATTCATGAACTAGTTCAGATGGATAGAATGATTTAGAAATATATTGTATGTTAAAAGTACAAATCACTTTTAGTTGGTTTAGATCATATGGCAGACAATCCACTCGCAGAAACTCAACGAGAATCCGCAGGGGCAAGTACCTTTGGTAAATATAATTTCCAATTTCATTGGGCGTTATGCGAAATCATTGAAAAGCACAAGAACAAGAAAGAGTATGCATTGCTAATTGAGCATCATGAGGATGTTGTAATTGCTGATAGCCTAGATGCAGAGGAAGCTCAATTTGAATTTTATCAAGTAAAAAACCAGAAGGCTAAGTATACGCCTGCTTCACTGACCAACAGACAAAAAGGAGCCAATGATACTCTTAAGAACTCGGTTCTCGGTAAGTTACTTAGCTCTTGCATCAATACAACATATGAAGACCGAATTACAACTATTGGATTGGTCTCCTCAAGCGGGTTTAGCCTAAACCTTGATAAAGGGTTGAAGCTGGACGTGATCAAGGTTGGAGACATTGCCGCAAGTGATTTGGCAAGTTTGACTCAAGATATTAGTTGTCATTGTTCACCTCGTTAGTGATTGTACTCACTTAACTCGGTGTCCAAAACTTATGTGGACTCCCCGTTGTCAACAGTAAAAATTATAATATGAAATAAATGCGCACTTATGTACGAGCTCTCGAAGAGTAGCGAACTCAGGCTCTATGATATTTACGCGAACTAGTTGCAACTCTGCTAGACGAGCTAGAAGCTCTTGTTTTGGACCTGCATAACCAGTTGATTTTTATCATATATGCATTTCACTGTTTTGACACTTTTAAGCTGATACAGGATCCGCTTTGTATTCCGAACCTTGGGTAAGCAAGGCGAAGGCTGTTCTAACATTTTTATTGGCTAAAGCGACTGCTGCACACTTTTTGCCTCGACGCTCAATCAGCGCTTTAAGCCATAGCTCTTTCTTCGTTTTAGCTGCTCTAGTCCCTAAGTGATTGACTATAGACATTGCCCCTGTTATCAATTGACTTCTTAAAATGGTATTCTTTGTTCGGCGACCTATAGACCCCACCTTGGATTTACCTCCCGAGGAGTGTTGTATCGGTGTTAAACCAATACATGCCGCAGCATCTTTCCCTTTTGTGAAAGAGCCGATATCCGCGCAGCCCAGTGCAATGTACAAGTTTATGGCGTTCAGTATTCCGATTCCCTCGATCTTCAGAAGTTTTTTGCAGTCGGGATGAGACTTTATAGATTGCTCAAGGCAGGTATCGTAAGTACTAATAGTTTCAACCAAAGTGAGATACTGTTCTTTAGCTGCACAGAGAGCACCCCTGAACTCCATAGAAAAGCCGTTTTCAGCATCTTCAAGTGTTGATTCAATAACTCGTAATAATCCACCCTTGCGCTTAGACACTTTAATATTGAATTCCGATAGCAAAGCGATAATCTGATTTTTCGCGGCTGTCTTTTGCTTCATGCAAAGCTCTCTCATGCGCATTATGGATTGAAGCTGCTGTTGTTCTACAGATTTTCCAGAAACAAATGCGACATCTGGAAGCAATGAAGCTTGAATAATGGCCAGTGCATCATTCTTATCTGTTTTTTGATTTTGTCTTACTGAAGCAACTAAATTTGGAGAAATAAGTCGGGCATCATGACCTAAAGATGCAGTCCGCTGCTTCCAGTAATTGGAAGTACTACACGCTTCAAATATCACTGTCATTGGCTTGGAGTTAGCTAACCACAAAGCGAATTCATTCGGCGTCATTTCGGTATTGGAACGCACCTTCTTGTTTGCATAGACACAAACTTGAACCACTTTCTTTGCTAAGTCGACACCAACGATAGTTTTCTTCATGCTGAACTCCAGTTTTATGTAGCAAGCTTCGAATTATCTAGCTTACGGTTAGTAAGGAGGGGAGTCCAATTATCTGCTGGGGCGGATCAGTACATAGATGAGTAGGCTTTTTAGTCAAATGAGCAAACAAAAATTAGCTTAAGTATGTAAGCACACGGCTAACTAAGTTTTTGCTTTCTGCTTCACATTCCATAAGAAATGACACGGATTAGCTGTGACTTTTGATTTGTAGTCACTATGCGACTTATAGCCATGTGCCAAAGCGATCCCAGTAGCCAATAAACTAGCACCGCCTGTCAGCACACTTAACCCTAATCCAGCAACAGCAATGCCAGCTTCAGTTAGATGCGTGTTTTTGATGTGCTTCACTTGTGGTGCGATCTGGCTCATTTGAACTTCAAATAGTTCATGCTGCGTGTCTTCGATAATAGCACGTACACGACTCGGATCTGATTCATGCCTAGCTTCACGTAATCCTTTCTCTAGTTCAGAACGGAACGATTGGAATGCTTCACCATCATTGTTTCGAATGGACATTAAATCAGCCGACGATACCTGATCCAGAAATGGTACATCCATTTGAACAGTACAGTTCAAGGTATTTGATTTGATATCAGTGGAATCAATGTTCATATTCAGCATATTGCTTTCAAAAGGATGCTCAGTACCGAACATGCAGCCGAGGTAATCACACAAAGCGATCCGTTTATTCAGGTCGATGTAATGATTTCGGGCTGTTTGATTGACTGATTGATTTACCCACGCATTGAATTCTTCTTTAGTTGGTGGTGGGTGTATCCTTACTCAATGCAATCGTGATTGTTCTTTGCTCTTCGTTGCTTGAAAAAATTTCTGGTGGGAAAAGCGTATATCCCATACCAAAGCCACGCTGCATGCCTTGGAATCGGATGTCTATATGTCGACCTACATGCAAATGTCGCATGACAAGTAGTTTACCATTGTCATTCTGTACGCTTCGAACTAGAGCATTTGTTTTGTATTGCTTTAGTATTGACTCTGGCAATACATCTTTGAAAGCATTATCAGAGTGAAGCAATGGGATAACTTCTGTCTTACTTTCTAACTCGAATGTCACTGGATACAGCTTAACGTAACCGCCAGCAACCAGCGGGCGTAAGTCAATTAATTTAGATGCTGCTTGGGCTAGTTTTTTACGATCAATGTTCGGGGTTGCTGCCATACCCATAAATAGCTGGAAGTTCTCTGATACTTTCGAGCGAAAGTCAGTTAGTTCAAAGATCGGATCAGCCACAACGGCTTCTTCTAAGTACAGTGCTGCTTGTTTTAGATGCGAAGTACGAGACATAGTATCGGTTGCCATGCAGCTAACAGAGCCATTGCTTGCCTTAACGGTTTCCCGCACTTCTGGCAGCGCTTTTAGGCAATATTCGCGATAATCGCGCAGCTCTTTCTCTAATGCTGCATCTGATATGCCACGGTACATTCGTGTAACCAATGTACCATCTAAAAGCAGTGAATCATTAAGGTAATCATATGTGTAGCTTCCCATCTGTTCCTATCCACTTTACTAAAGACAAGAGTATTCTATCTGGTGACAATAACTAAGCAATTGATTTGGATGTGCAAACTACGAAAAACGAAGGGCTCAGAGCTTGCGTTTGCCTATCTATTAGTTCAGGTATCACAAAATCTTTTCTTGCTGACTAGCTCTTACATCGGTTCAAAATCACTTTGGGGCAGATCTGAGCTAGCCAAATCAGCTAGCTCGAAGATGGACAATTATCATTTTCGGAAAATCGAACATTAGCAATTCATGAATAACACTATGTATGGGAAACTACTACCGAACTCATTATTACGGTTGATTTAAAACGCCGAGCCCCCATATTCTTAAAATCCACCCACAACGCTACCTTGGCTATGCAAATCAAACGAGACTTTGACTACTACCACAACCTTCACAACGTCATTACCCACGCCCTGCTTCATTTGCTGTGTCAGGTTTCCGCATCTTCCCGTTTTGTTCCAGTAACATCACGCAATGACATACTGATAAAGTACCTTAAGCCAAAGCTCAACGATAAGTCGTTATCGAATATCAAAAAAGACATCAAACTGATGCTCAGCGTAGCAAGAAAAAAAGGTGGGAACCTAGAAATGAAACTGCATCAACTTAATTCACAGTCGAAGCATACAAAACTCGTCGGTGCTGAAAAGCTTTATAACCTACTCGTACACCTTTATGACGTAGAGGGGATCGAATCAAGACTGTTTGAGGAGGGTAGTGAAGCGGAGCCTGGGATTCTTTATATGCTAGAGGAACAAGTCGAACACGGTTTTGACCAAGACCACAATCAAGTCACCCCGTTATCGATGCTTATCCAACTAGAGCGAGCACCAGAACTTATCAATTCTATTAATGCTCACGGCCTATTTCTTGCTGAAATGAAAGAGTGGAACACCGAGATACATCAAGCCCACATCTTAGTACACCCTGCTTAAAAAAGCTGGCTAGCGATCATTTAAACCCTCCAATCATTCTATCTTCCATAAGCTGGCTTCACCAGCTGGATCGAAGTTGGACAGAAATGATTTAGAGCATTTACTTAAATTAGCAAAGGACGAATAACTTCTGGTATGGAAACTCAGTGTCCAATCTAACAGGAGCAATTTAGTTAATAGAAATGCAGCTTCATCGCGACGCTCTATATGTATTGGCTTAACAAAGGTGCTGCCAGCTTCAATGCAATACCACACATGATGCATGAAATCGCAGAATCTAAAATTCGCCATGTTCTTGGCTTACTAAAAAGTGGGATCAACTTGTTAGCCAAATACACTAATCCATAAAACCAGCCCCCTGATGCGATCAGTGCCCCTATAACAAACAATAGTTTTTCATCAGGTTCCATTTGAGCAGTCACGCCCCCGAGTATCACCACCGTATCCAGATATACATGTGGATTTAAAAAAGTGATAGCCATCGCCATTAAAACGACTTTTAACCAACTCTGGGCAATGTCCGAATTTTCCAACTCTAGGTGACTTGAACCTTTCCAAGCTGATTTTGCAGATTGGTAGCCATACCAGAAAAGAAATACTACGCCGCCAAGAGTCAAAAGGTCTTTCCATAATGGTGCTTTATAGAGCAGTGTCCCTATACCCAGTACACCAGTACTTATCAGTAGAATGTCACCAAGAAAGCAAATAGTAGCAACGGACAGTGCGTATTGCTTTTTTAATCCGCACTTTAATAGAAACGCATTTTGGCTACCGATTGCGACAATCAAACTTCCTGAAACAACGGCACCAGTTAACAAAGTATTTATCACATCAAACCTCAATCGATTTTGAAGCAAATACTAACGATTGTTCTATCACTGAATCAGGCATGATCACTTGCAAGTGCTTAATCATTTCTTGCCCCGCCTCCTGCAAGTGTTCTAGTGGCATTTCTGGCAAGCTTTCGAGAATAAACCACATGTTACGTGTGTCAGATTCAATTCGGGTTCTGACACCCTGCCTCCAGTTCCATCGACGACAAGTAACGCCTACTTCATCGCGCCAAATTACTTCCCCAACATCAGGGTTTTCAATTGAAACCTCACCATTTTTCATGGTGTCAAAGGATTCAGAGCCATCTGCGATAGTGAGTGTTGGCGTTCCTTGATAACTGTCCATATCTTCACCACCAACGGGTATAGCGTATCGAATACTGATGGCATTATAAATATCGACAATAGGGTCAATGCTCTGCATTCCTCCATCTTTCAGTACTCGTTTTCGCAGTGCCGCAGCGGAGCAAGGAGTTCTATTTGGTTTAGCGCCAAATTGACGAAAAACATCGCCCCACGCATTGATGTGTGATTCTGCCCATGAATGGTCATTCTCAATGACGGAAGTACACGCTTCTTGCAGAACCTGTTTTGCGTACTCTGGGTTTTGAACTTCCGTTCCTTTAACGGATATGCTCAATGCTTTGAACTCTGGTGCAATATGGGAAATGCGAGCATCGATTGACGGCACTATAACAACCATTAGATAATTCCTTCAGTGATTCATTTTTGTGCAAGATACATTATAATGACCAAAAAAGTCAATATATCGACTGATAGTGGTGCTGATGCTGATTTCATAAATCAGGCTGTAGCAGCAAGGATCAAGGAACATAGAAAACATCTCAAACTGTCACTGGATGCCTTGTCAAAAAGAGCAGGCATCAGTAAAGGTATGTTAGTCGAAGTAGAGAAAGGTGCGGCTAACCCTAGCATTTCGACGTTGTGTAAACTGTCTGCTGCCCTTGGGATATCGGTTGCCGATATTGTGAATGTTGCGAGTAATCCAACCGTCAACGTCATTGATAAAGAGGACATTCCAACGCTATGGACTGGCGAGTACGGTGGTAGCGCAAAGCTTCTGGCAGGAACTAGCGGTCCCGATATGATTGAACTATGGCGCTGGGATATGAAGTCATCAGAAATTTTTGAATCATCAGGTCATCCACAAGGTACGTTTGAACTTTTTCATGTTGAGTCTGGAATACTTACTTTGAATATTGATGGGCAAACCATAGAGCTGCTTGAAGGTCAGTCCGCTATAGCTAAAACGGATGTCCCTCACAGCTACTCAAACCAAGCTGATTCGGATTTAGTTTTCACGATGAGTGTTGCAGAGTTACATCGATAAGCTCACTCATTTGGCGGCGAGTTCAAATAAGATTTATTATTCTACAAAAATGAACGTAAAAAATGGTTCATTTTATTAAAGTTATTGCATTTGATGCGGATAATATAACTAAATAGTTAAAACTAGTGTCGCGGGAGAGTGGGTTGGCAAAGAGAGTAATGCCAAGTCATCGGCTTGATTAACCCCGTTGATAGAAATTAATCGCTTGCGTTGAGACAATCATAATGAAAAGAATCATCCTATTAGCCGTTTGTGTCATGTTTGGCATTGCTGTCATGGCGAGTATGGCGTCTACCTATTTTATCTCAAGTCAGAAAATCGATGGTATCATCTTGCACAAATCTCAGGTTCAGGCCGAGTTCTTAGCTCAGAATGCAAGTTACATTTTAGAGAACTCAAACCATCCGACCCAAGATCTTCAAGCGTTAGTTGACCAGTTAAAACAACGCTCAGATGTAAGCTATGCCATTGTAATCGATAGCAATGTTTCAGCTGTCGCACATAGTGATAAACAAAAGCTAAACAAGACGTATGAAGATGACTATACGGTGGCGGGTGCAACCAAAGGTGTGCAGCAATACTCGAAGTGGTACGCGGATGTGCAGCAAGTGTGGGTGTTCGATATCATGGCCCCAATCTATGTGAATGGCCAGCTTTACGGCACGTTCGACATCGGTATTCCAATTACGGAAGTGAGACAAGCAACGAACGGTATTATCAGCTACCAACTTGGTTCAATGATCGTGATTTTTGTACTTTGCGTGCTATTACTTTCACTTCTGTTAAGCCAATTAATGAAGCCGTTATCTGTATTGAAAAATGCACTGCATGATATTTCGCAAGGGGAAGGAGATCTGACTGTTCGTTTGCCAACAAAAGGCAATGATGAAGTGGCTCAGATTTCATCAGCATTTAACGCTTTTGTCGAAAAGGTTCATGGCATTGTTTCGCAAGTGGTGAACACCGCTATTGCATTGAAGGGCTCTGCAACTGCCTTACGTGATCAATCTCAACAGGCTTTGACTCGTGGGCAGGAGCAAAACGAGCAAACCATGCTGGTGGTGACGTCAATGAATGAAATGATTGCAACAGTTAACGAGATTGCATCGAACGCAGCAGGTGCAGCGAGCGCGGCAAGTACTGCAACGGATGAAACGCAAGAAGGCTACAAGACGCTGAAAAAGACCACTTCGGCAATCACAAACCTTGCAACCGAGATGAACGGCACGTCGAGCATCATTGTAAGTTTAGCAGATAATACTCAATCGATCGGTTCAATCCTTGAGGTGATTCGAGGTATCTCAGAACAGACCAACTTGTTGGCACTTAATGCTGCAATTGAGGCCGCTCGTGCTGGTGACGCAGGTCGTGGTTTTGCAGTGGTAGCTGACGAAGTGCGTAACCTTGCGACGAAAACTGCGCAGTCAACCGATGAGATTGACCTGATGATCAAACGCTTGCAAGACGAAGCGCAAAATGCCGTGAATTCGATGGGGGCCAGTAAAGCTCTGATCGTAGAAGGAACAACGGAGACGGAACGGGCGCAAGAAGCACTAGAAGCGATTTCTAAACATGTAATGACCATTCTGGATATCAATACTCAGGTTGCAACGGCAACAGAACAGCAATCGACGGTGGCTAACGAAATCAATATGAACATGGATATGGTGAGCAACTCAGTGAAGCTCGGTCTAAATGCAAGTGAGCAATTACAACAATCGAGCCAACAACTGGCTGAGCTCTCGCAAACGCTTGATCATTATGTTGGCTCGTTCAAAATCTAACCTACAACAAGAGTGCAAAAGGTGACTATCGAGTCACTTTTTTTTGTTTTCAGCCCTAAACCAGCTACTAAAGTAGATGGTTATCATCCACTTTAGCTGGCCTGTAAAGCTACTCACGCTAAATGCGTCTTTGATTTTTCCAGAAGTTAAGGAGGACAAATAATATGAGTAGATACAATCAAGGTTCCCACGTATTTTGGGGGCTTTGTTGCGTAATTCGAGGGAACTAAATCAGAAGGTTGCGATCTGATCGGGGCTTTGTTGCTTAAATCGATGGAACTAAATCTAGAAGCTACGATCTGATCGGCTACACCCATCAATCGTCGTAGCCTCATGCCTAAACCTCGTTACAAAACAACTAACTGGAAACAGTACAACAAAGCCTTAATCAACCGTGGTTCTCTGACCTTTTGGATTGATGAGGAAACGATAGCTGAGTGGAAACAAAACAAACAAGGCAAGCGTGGTAGACCTCGTCGATTCAGCGACTTAGCCATTACTACAGCACTGATGGTAAAACGCGTTTTCTCTATGCCGTTGAGAGCGCTACAAGGTTTATGGCGAGGGTGAATGGAAGGTCAAGAAGCATGGTGCTGATGGGAAGCGCAGAGTCTGGCGTAAACTGCATATTGCAGTAGATACAAGCACTCACGAAATAGTCGCAGCAGAGCTGAGTTTATCTAACGTAACCGATGCCGAAGTGCTCCCCAACTTACTCAAGCAAACGCGTCGTAAAATAATTGAAATATCAGGTGATGGTGCTTATGACACAAGGAATTGTCATGATGCGATAAGGATTAAGCAAGCGGTTGCGCTTATCCCACCACGAGAAGGGGCTGCATTCTGGGAACAAGGGCACCCTCGTAATTTAGTAGTAGGTTGTCAAAAGCTCTACGGCTCCAACAAGAAATGGAAAAAGCGGTATGGCTATCATAAGCGCTCACTATCAAGACAGCAATGTACCGAGTAAAACAGCTGCTAGGTGGGAAATTAAGCCTAAGAAATTACAATGCTCAGGTTGGCGAGACTTACGCTATGATCAAAGCGCTGAACAAGCTTACAGGACTTGGTATGCCTGAAACTCAGTATATTGCTTAATAACTGAACAACTTTGGACTGCCATGTCTTACAACCGAATTAAGCAACAAAGCCACCTCGTGCTGCTATCCACTGGGAAATATCAGTACGAAGTTACCTTAAGAGAATCAAGCGTTAATGCTTACTGAATAGCCACCAATATAGTGGCTACTTCTAGTATGACCAAAAGTATGTCAAATCACCGCTAAGTAAAATAATATATCAACTAGGCGTAACTCCGAATGGGGCAATTTTGAGTTACCCAATTGCCGTATAACGTCAGCGAAGCTGCAAATCATTTTTGTTTGCTAGCCTTTGTTATCAGCTGAAACTCCATACCAGAGCGTTTAGTGTTACGTGTTCTATAGCGCGTTGGATATTTATCAAAAAAGTCAGATAACTTCTTCAAACCGTAGTTTCGAGGGTCAAAATCTGGCTTCAATCTTTTTAAATATTTGCCAATTTCACCTAGTTTTGCCCAACCCGATTCATCTCTATAGTTCTGCCAAGATTGATGCATTAATCGCCATAGTTCGCGTTCTGCGTCTTGATTAGAGCTTGATTGTGCCTCCTCAAGATCAACATCAGCGTTTAAGTTCTCTATTGCAACAAAGTCGTCACAAGCGTTTTTAAAAGAAGTCGGAGTCATCGCTTTTCCAACACCGATAACGTGTATCTCTGACTCTCTTAACCTCGTAGCAAGACTTGTAAAGTCACTATCACTGGATATCAAAGCAAAAGCATCAAACCGTTGACTGTATAAGAGATCCATTGCATCAATAATCATTAAAGAATCTGTGGAGTTTTTTCCAGATGTATAGGCAAATTGCTGTTTGGCTTGAATAGCTAACTCATTTAAAGGCTGCTTCCAGTTTTTTAGTTGCTCAGCAGAAAAATCACCATATGCACGTTTAACGATGATCTGCCCAAAACTAGAAAGCTCTTCAATAATCAGGTTTAGCTTTGAGTGCGGAGTGTTTTCTGAATCAATTAATACAGCGATTTTTCTGTTACCCATAATCCGTGCGTGACCATCCTTTATGTAGTTAGTTGCACTATATCGGCATTAGTAATATTTGTTCAAATGAGATTGTTCAGAAATGATAAGAGTAACAATTCTAAACAGGAAAGGGGCACAGGCTTTTCAGAAGAAAAGCCTGTAACAGCTCCTGCCTGTCAGCAGTCTGTTTTCTCAGAAAGCCTCAGAGCGTCTTCTAGCTCAACGCCAAGGTATCGAATTGTGTTATCTAGCTTCGAATGTCCAAGTAAGATCTGTACGGCCCTGATGTTTTTCGTTCTGGCATAGATTAAAGTAGCTTTAGTACGGCGCATGGAATGAGTGCCGTAATAGTCAGCATTCAATCCCAGTTTTTCAGCCCAGTTTCTGATAATTGAACGGTAGAATGAGTTCCTCGACTTCTCATTCATTACTTTCCAAAGCCGCTCTATTGGATTGAGGTTTGGGCTGTAAGGTGGAAGATAATGCAGCTCGATATTAAGGACAAATGCCGCATCTCTGACCAAGTCACTACGGTGATATCCCGCACCATCTAAAATGATATGAAGCTTATGAGCTAACGGATAACTCTCTCTTAACTTACAGAAAAAGCGAACTATCGTTTCACTGTTAATGCTCTCATAATCATCAATAATAGTAGCTCCGATATCTGACAGGTTCAGTGCGCCAAGAATGTTCAATCGACTGCGATTTCCCGTTGTTTCAATCACTTTATCTTGACCAGTTCGTATCCAGCCATGAGATATTTTTGTTGATAGGGTTGGGTGAACAGCATCGATAAAGACTATCGATTCATCCTCGTCACAACTTGCCTTTAGCGCTTCGTAAGCATCTATCAAAGCTTGTTGTTTTGCTTCATCAAACTTATGTGGAACGCCTTTCGGTTGCTTGTAGCTAAAACCGTTATGGTGAAGCCATTTGTTCATACCAGAGACAGTGTAATCAAGTCCAAAAGTCTCTTTAACGTAGGCGACAATTTGATGAGTATGAGGATAGGTTCTCTCAGTCAAATGCTCGATTAGGTGCATGGTTTGAGTTGCAGAAAGCTTGCTTTGACTTCCGCCATTTTCAGGCTTAAGTTTTTCAGAAAGAACGTAGTCGCTAAGGTGACGTGCAACGGTGGATTCATGAATCCGAAGAGCTTGTGAAATCATGGTCTGACTCCAGCCTTCAGAAGCCAGCAAAACAGCCTTAATACGGTCGCAAACTCGACTATCACGTTCAATATCGTGCATTTGTTCGAGTTGCAGTTTCTGTTGAGGAGTCAGTGTAATTTTCATGGTTCGTAGCATGATCCTGATTCTAAAAAAAATCAAGCATCTTCAATGATCACGGGTATAAGGTAATTTTGGATGCTTATTTCTGCAATAAGTTTGCCTGTCTACACGCTATACAGTGGCAGCCTTTTTCTCTGGTACATGCTGATAAAACTCAGCGTCCATGGCTGGCTCAATATAGTTACCCAGAATAATATCTGCCGCTTTTTCCGCGATCATCATCGTTGGCGCATATAAGTTACCGTTAGTGATAGCCGGGAAGATAGATGCATCAACAACACGTAAGTTTTTCACTCCATGAACTTTTAGTTCGGCATCGACCACGGCCATATCATCATAACCCATCTTACAGGTACAACTTGGGTGGTAAGCACTTTCACCATCACGGGCAACAAAGTCCAGAATTTCTTCGTCGGTTTGAACAGACGGCCCCGGAGCCAGTTCTTCACCACGTAAATCATCAAATGCTGGCTGTTCAATAATGTTACGTGTACAGCGAATCGCCTCAACCCATTCTTTACGCTCTTGTTC
Organism: Vibrio olivae; assembly: GCF_042428525.1. Taxonomy (NCBI): domain Bacteria; kingdom Pseudomonadati; phylum Pseudomonadota; class Gammaproteobacteria; order Vibrionales; family Vibrionaceae; genus Vibrio; species Vibrio olivae. Next base: position 255,051 of record NZ_JBHMEP010000001.1, on the reverse strand, counting down.
CGTCGACAGATAGTTGAACAGAATGGCTGGTTTCTGCTCCGGATCATTCGACTTAATTTTCACATGACCACGTACGTCGGTATTCATTGGACCTACGTGTAACTGGAAGCCATGCCCATCACGTGGCGCGCTACCGTCATAACGGATTGCCAACGGTAAGAAATGGTATTGTAGGTTTGGATAAAGAACTTCATCATTACCGCGAATAAAACCGCCCGCTTCGAAATGGTTTGTTGCGGCATTCCCCTTACGACGGAACAACCAATCAAAGCCAATTTTAGGTTGGTTATACCATTTTAAGGCCGGGTAAAGACTGACTGGCTTTTTACATGTGTACTGAACATAAAGCTCAAGGTGATCCTGTAGGTTTTCGCCCACACCTGGCAAGTGATGAACAGGGTTAATGCCTAACGCTTTGAGTTCTTCTGAATTACCGACACCTGACAGTTGCAGTAGTTTTGGCGAGTTAATCGCGCCACCACAGGAAATGATTTCCTTGCCATAAACGGTGCGAGTTTTCTTGCGACGTTTGAACTCAACACCCACCGCTGTTTTACCGTCAAAGATAATACGATTAGCAGTTGCACCCGTCAGTACCGTTAAGTTCTTACGGTTTTTGACTGGATGTAGATAAGCACGGGCGGCGCTTAAGCGACGACCACGATAAATGTTTTGGTCGAACGCACTAAAACCTTCTTGTTGATAGCCGTTTACATCATCAGTGAGAGGATAACCAGCTTCCTGAGCCGCTTTAAAAAACGCATCAAACAGCGGGTTGTCGCAAGCTGCAGTGGATATTGATAGCGGACCATTATCACCGTGGTATTTATCTGCACCTTTCAGGCGAGTCTCGAACTTGCGGAAGTACGGTAGGCAGTGCTTGTAGTCCCAGTTTTCAAGGCCTTCATTGCTTCCCCACTTTTCATAATCCATCGCATTACCACGGATATAAATCATACCGTTGATACAGCTGCTTCCGCCCAGCACTTTACCTCTTGGTTGCGCTATTTTACGGTTCTGCATATGCGGTTCAGGCTCTGATTCGTACAACCAATTATAGGTACCATCGGTAAGCAAATAAGTAAGCGCTGCTGGCATGTGGATACGAAAGTCTAAGCGATGATCTGGCCGTCCCGCTTCCAATACCAATACCTTATTTGCAGGATTAGCACTCAGTCGGTTCGCCAATACACAACCTGCTGAACCTCCACCCACGATGATATAATCGTAATTCTGTTCCGCCATTTATTTACCTCTGTTACTTAATATCTGTTTGCTCAAGCAATGAGTGCCCGACAAAAAATGAATTCTTAGTTCGAACGTCGATCAAGACATTCCTGCAACAATAAGTAGTGTCGACTAATCGAAGCCTGTAGCTTGATTGGCTCTTTATTGATGATCTGCTCTGCGGTGTAACGCCAGTTGGCTACTGCTTTGATAAGAAAGTCAGCATCGGTATAAAGATTGTTGTCATAAGAGCCAAAACCTTGCTGCATCGCGTGCATTACCCATTCAAAAACAGGGTTTCCTGCCATCTCCGCCAGTAAAACGTTCAATTGTCGATCCGTTTCGATCAGCTCAGAAAAATCTAACGAACTTAGCCCGGCAATACTTTCTAAGCGATCAACCAATAACAGCATCTGGGCTTGCTGCTCTTTCGTTGCACGTGACATTGCCAGCAATGCAATAGTCTGATCCATGCTTTCTCTGAACTCAGCAATTTGGTGCGCACCGATACTTTTTTGCTTGAGAAACAAAGCCAGTGACTCACTAATGTTCGAGACATCGACCTGCTTAATGAATGCGCCACCTTTCGGTCCTTTACGAATCGCCACCAGACCTTTCTGCTTTAGCGCTCTGATCGCCTCACGGATGACACCGCGCCCAGTACCAAACTGAGCTTGTAGATCTCTTTCACTTGGAAGACTGTCACCGGGGCGTAGTGTCTCATTAAGGATCGCGGATTCGATCTGAAGAGCGATATCTTCACTCGCACGCCCAATCTGAGCCGGCGAGAACAACCCATCTACTGTCGATTTATTTGTCACCAGTTTTTACCTATTTGCTTTGCTACATCCATATTGGTACTACCAATAGACTAGCAATCTGACGAATACCTTTGCAAACATGGAAAATTTATAAAAAAATTGCCAATTGGTACTACCTTTAGCTCCATAACTCAATTAACCACTTGATTTGTAATGATTTTAAAAGACCGCGTTTTAAGTCATACAGTTAGTTAGAGAACGAAACGAAATAATGAAAAACACACCCATACTTCTCAAATAAACCTTCCATATCAATAACTTAAAATTTTTATAAAAATATTTAATTAGTTTCTAGTCAAAATATTTAAATTTGCCATATTCCATAACATATGTAAGGGTATTAAATTGTTTGTCGAAATAATTGATTGTTTCACTGTGAAGATTTCTAAGTTCAATGGGGTAAGTGTGGTGCTTAAGATTGCTTCAGGAGGAGGCACCACTTTCCCGGGTATCGGTCAACAATCAGTAGTCATTTCCGCTTATCACTACCCTGATAAGTAATACACAGACCTGTAAATTTTTAATGGATATTGAACCAAAACACCTAAGGAGTAATGGTGAACTTTATAACCGGTTATAAAATTCCCGTTGGTAACTGGATGACGAATATTGTCGACTGGTTGACGGAGCATGGGGCTAGCTTTTTTGACAATATCTCATATGGACTAGAATCCGTTATCATGTCATTGGTTAACTTGATGAAATGGTTTCCACCGATAAGCTTCATTGCGATAGCCGCCCTCCTTGCCTGGTATCTTCATTGTAGTGCACCTTTAGCCATGTTTGTGACTTCTGCTCTATTACTCATCTTGAACTTGGGATATTGGTCTGAGATGTTAGAAACCTTGGTAATGGTTTTGGCCGCCACTTTTATTTCTGTACTCATTGGTGTTCCGGTTGGCATTATGGCTGCGCACCGAAAATGGCTCAATGTCATGCTCAGGCCCGTATTGGACTTAATGCAGACGATTCCAACGTTCGTTTATCTGATACCCACGCTTGTTCTATTTGGTCTGGGTGTCGTTCCCGGTTTGATATCTACCATGATCTTTTCGATCGTGGCACCAATCCGACTGACCTGCCTGGGCATCAGTGAAGTACCGGAAGAACTGATAGAAGTGGGCCGCGCATTTGGGGCGAGTAAGATGAAACTATTGTTCAAAGTCGAGCTTCCTGCTGCGATGCCAAGTATTATGGCCGGTATCACCCAGTGTATTATGTTGTCTCTATCGATGGTGGTTATCGCTGCATTAGTAGGCGCAGACGGTCTGGGCAAACCTGTAATCCGTGCTTTAAATACGGTTAATATCGCTCAGGGCTTTGAAGCTGGGCTCGCCATTGTTTTGGTTGCAATTATCTTGGATAGAATGTGTAAAGCGCCTGTCAAAAGTTAAAATCGACTGCTCTTAAACCAGTTTGATTGTACCGGGTAATACATCAAATTGATCGCTCTTACTGGATCGGGCTTAACTACTCGATGTAACTTTCCAAGGGGGCTTCTGCTCCCTTTTTAGTGATTGGAATTACCAAGTTTCTTTAAACAGTGCTTTTACTTGGCGATAGTTTTCAACACCTAGTTTCTCTTCGAGCTCCATTTCGAGTTCGTTCTTAATATGACTGACTTGTTCACCAAACTGTTTACCCGATTGTGTAAGTGTGATGATTTTCTCCCTACGATTAGATGCAGAAGTCGTCAACTCTACCAAATTAAGCGATTCAAGATTCTTAACATGCTTATGAGCGGCTTGACGACTAATGTTCATGTATCGAGCCGATTCACTCACACTCATCGCATTAAATTGAACTAGGCTAATTAGGTAGATATCCATTTCAGAAAAAGTCAGCTCAAAATGGCTTTCAATCCGCTGCATTGTTTCCTGGCGAAACTGTTTATGTTTTTCACTAATTTGTTATGCTCGTGCTCAAAGAAATTGAAGGACTAAACAAGCTATAAACGCTGGCAGACCGGCTATAAAGAAAACTAAACCTACCTGGTAGTTCATTCGATAGTGCTCGCGTTCGTCTTTTTCGAAATCATGCCCTTCTACCATTTTATAGACTTTGTCTGTTCTAGGATCATCTAACCGAGTAGTCTTACTATGGATACCACCTTCCCACATTAGCTTCGCCAAAACCCATATGACGATGACAACAAAGAAAAGAAAGTCGACCAACTGAGTCGTAGCAAAGAATGGAACAAACTGGGCTAGAGCGATAACAACAAGAACCGCTGAGAGGTTAATTAGAACCACTTTTTTGAGTAAATCGAGCAAAGTACCTCCTAGAGCATAACGCCGCGTTAAGTAGTGAGCAACGCAGATCACCCTACCTAAACTATTGTGCCGTAATCACTAAAGCTGCATCAAACCGAAAATGCCAAGCGTTGGGAATCCGTCTTAAACGCTTTGATACTCATTGAGCCTCCTCCTCCAACTTAGCCTCTCGACTAAGCTGGAAGGCGACGAAACCAAAACGGAGAAGACTCTATGAGATTCTATAACAAGCAGCATAACTATTACTGTGGCATTGATCTGCATGCTCGCCTACTTTACGTCTGTATTCTCGATTCACTTGGCAATAAAGTTCTGCACAAGAAGATTGATGCTGATCCCGATGCGCTACTTGAGTTAATTACGCCTTATCAAGATAACATCGTCATCGGTGTAGAGTGCATGCATTGCTGGTATTGGGTAAGCGATCTTTGCCTCGATTACGCATTTGACTTTGTACTCGGTCATGCTCTCTACATGAAAGCGATTCACGGTGGTAAAACTAAGAACGATCGTATTGATTCATACAAAATTGCTTCTCTGCTTCGTGGAGGTAACTTCCCTATTGCGTATGTTTACCCCAAAGCAATGCGGGCAACACGAGATTTACTGCGACGAAGAACTAAAATCATGCGTCATGGTGCTGATTTGAAAGCCCATGTCTCCAATACATTTAGCCAGTACAACCTCCAAAACCCCAATGTGCAATTACGCTATCCTTGTGCTCGTGAGCAAGTGCGTAATCAGTTCGGTGAACCCTCAATCAATCGAAGTATCGACATGGATTTAAATGTCATCGCTTTTTACACCAAGGAGCTGGCGAGTGTAGAACACTTTATAGAGAAAACCGCCAAGCAACATAGCGCTCACGATTATCAACTCATTCAAACCGTGCCTGGTATTGGCCGCATTCTCGCCCTCACCATCTTGTATGAAATTGGGAATATCGAACGCTTCCCGTCGGTACAGAACTTCGCTTCTTACTCACGACTAGTCAAATGCAAAGCCGAATCGGCGGGTAAACAAAAAGGAACGAATGGCAACAAGATTGGTAACGCTTATTTAAAATGGGCGTTCTCTGAAGCCGCGGTTCTCTATTTACGTGGCAATGAACCCGCGAAGAAATACATTCAACGCCTGCAAAAACGCATGAGCAAAGCCAAGGCGCTGTCGGCGCTTGCTCATAAATTAGGTCGATGTGTCTACTTCATGTTGAGGAACAAAACGGTATTTGATGAAAAACGATTTTTACCTGAATAAGTCGCACAATGAAGTGAGCTGAACGTCTAACTGGTGCTGAGTAAGAACACGTTACTGACACAAGTTTAGTGGGATTTAAGCCCGATCAAGTCAGTTGTGTCAGGCAGTCCAAGTCCTCTTGCTTTGATTAGCCACTTCATTGGTGCGCACCCATAATATACCAACGAACAGCAAAGTTGCTTACACCTAGGCTGAGCCTGAAGATAACTGGAAAACAACGACCTTGGAAAGGCATTGTTTAGCCTTCTTTTTGAATAGCGCCAGTCAGGGTTAACCGATAAATGTCTAGTGACCCTATGAAAAGCCATAGGCAGCGGAGAGACCGTAATAAGAGATCCTCTATATGTGTTTGTCGTAAGCAATGCTCGATGACCGAAATGACAAAGCGAAGTAGATAACTTTGTTGTTCGAGAAGGGTTGGCTGCTAACGCAGCCAAAGGAACAGTATTGTCTATTGACAGGCAGAAGGCTCATATGTGTTATGTGAATTTTCGATTGAAACGCCGAACTTTTGTACGCACATTTTTCATAGGTGATGACGTATTAAACTGAATCATGCGCCCCAAAGTCCATTGTTCATACCACGCAACACCATATAAATCATGATTACTTAAGCTTGAAATGAGTAAAAGGATCTCATTAATCGTAGACTCAAGTTCAATGAGTAAATCATTGTATTTCCACTCACGATACTCTTCGTGGAAGCTTTCAGCGAGTAAGCCTAATTGGTTCCATTTATAACCAGTTTCTGGAAAATCTACATGTTGGTGTCGAGATCTTAGCTGATGCCATTTAAGAACCAGTTTTCCCCAACCAATCAAATAAGCCACTGTATCACTAACACTAATGACCGTACCTTTCACGTTTCCTTCTACTCCAGATTTGCGAGCTTTACTTTCCGGAATTGAACGATAGTCAGCCATGAGTTTCGGAAATATTGAGTTTATGGCTAACTCTAATTCATCCTTATTTTTTGGCACAGAAGACATTTTGATCTCCATTCACATAACGCCCGCCTAAGGGGCTGACAACGCAAACAACCGCACTAAAACTAACCAGCCGCAACCTCAAAACTCATTAAAGCCAAAAGTGGCGAGCGTTGGAAGTCCCGCTTGAGGCGTTTGTTATGCAACATTTACCAAATAATTCAAAACATTACCAAAGAACAGCATTAGCAGATATTTTTCAACTTACACGAAAAGTCAGCATTGACCCAATAGAAAAACGTCGGCAGCAACAAAAGCCTCTTGATTCTGCGGATCATAACTATAGACAAGCTGAACGCAAACCCGTTTTACCAGTAAGTGCTGAATAAAGACTCGAAGAACAAGAAGCCAAGGACTAAATCAATATAGATAAAACTGATATTACAAACTGACAAATAACTAATTTAAACAATGAGTTAAAAGTAACCATCGAATAAATTAGAAACCAGAATCACAATATAATAAAGCATAGAAACAGCTTAATGATCGCTTTTCTTTACTGTTGCATAACGTTTATTAGGCGACACATAGTCGTCTTTCATCCTTCGATAGTGCAGTCTTTTTCATATTAACTCAACTGATAATCAATAAGTTATACCACATGAAGGGAAGTTAGACTGCAAGATGTCTCCTAATGACGAGAATGAACAATTATCAACTCCATCGAATAACTTTTAGTAGGGTAAACGCACGCCCCCTAAATGTGTAGAGTATTAGCTCTGAACGATTTTGGGGCAATTATCAGTTGGTGCAATCACGCTAGCTTCATGGTTATTGATTAGATTTTGTAGGGGGAATGGTTTGTACTGTGAGGTTGATTTGCAGTTGGGTATCGGCAATAACCTGTAGAGTTTATTTAAACATCTTGGTTGACCATTGACTGCAACAGGCTGATGTACACTCGACTTCTCTGCACGTCTCAAGTACGTCCCTGTAGACTCAACTCTGGCATCCCTGCCAGAGTGATCCTCGAATCCGAGAGTACCAATTATTGGTGTGAGCCATGTACACAGAGTGATGGTTGTCGTGGCTTTTGTAAATTAACAGGCACGAGATTATCAAAGTAGTTCTCTATATTTGCCAATTCGCCAGAACTATCTAGAAGCCGTACACAACGTAAATTTTTCTTTGCTCTGGAACACGCCACATATAGCAGTTTTCTTGTGAGGGCTTGCCTAGCCGGATTATCTGTCTCCGACCTAAAGCAACTTCCAAAATCATACTTGGACCAATTGAATTCATCTAAAACCACAACAACATTTTCAATGCCAGTTCCTTTAGTTTTATGCATTGTCATGAAGTTGCTGTCGTCGCCTTCATATTTGTAAAATGCTAAGACCTCGTTGAAGCTCAGATCACTACCAAACAATCCAGAATAGAATTTTTCACTCAGAACATCTTTTGCTAGTTGATCGTAGTGCTCCTCAATCGCTTCAACTGTCAAATCAGTACCATTATTCTGGTTAATATAGTCACACATTTGCTTCTTCGTATTACATCCAGATTCTTGTAATTTCTTGAAAGCATAAATGTTGTTATCTTTATCAATCCTTTCCAGCTCGCTATCCTTGCGTTTAAGATAAGATTGATGGCTTTCGGATAACGAGATAAGTCCAGCAATAACAGCTCGATTCATGACAGTATAGGCCGCTTCATTAGACGAAGATAGCTCTTGGAGCATATGATGCAGTTCTCTTTTATCTTGCTTAGTTTTAATGAACAAACCTTGTTTCTTCAACAATCCTATCAGCTTGTTGTATGCACGATTGTCATCAGCCGAGCTATTAAAAAGTTGCAGTAATTCAGCAAGTTGACCGAATTGAAGTCTATCGAGGTGTTTTTTTATCTCTTCCCGTGTATCACGGAACCTGCCATCAAACAGCTCATACAAATTTCCGAAACTAGCATCACGAGCCACCGATTTATTGGGGAGCTTCAATAACACATTCTCCCCAATATCAGCCTGAGCGCAAACAACTAAATCTTCCAGCCTCCGAGAAATATCAAGTTTATACTCCTCCAATTGCTGGTCATATTGAGCCTTTGCAATTTGGTACACACTTTTGATTTCATCAGAATCACTTTTTTTGGGAGAGGCTGGTTTTTCTGGCGAAGGAGGCTTGATTGAATAGTAAAAGGTTGCAGATCCCTCTCGTTCTTCAGCAGTTTCCATTATTCCATTGGTTTCCTTTAGAGCGACTTTCTGAGTCAAACCATCAGAACGAAATTTGTTCGCGACATCAATTACTTGACGTGAGCAGCGAAAATTGTCTTCTTTTTCAATTAACGTTAACTGCCCGTCATCTATAAACCTTTTTGCCGAACCTATCCCACCTTCGTAAATTGCTTGTTCACTGTCACCGAACAAACCTATGGTTAGCCCTTTGTCAGGAGTAGAGTAAATCAATGAATGAATAATATTTTCGTCAGTATCCTGATATTCATCGATAAATATACAGTCATATTTGTCGCGAACGATTCTCCCAAAAATAGAATACTGACTAAATAGCAGCGCAGCTATTTTGATAAGACCATCATGCCCAAAAGTGGCACTTTTAAAGCTATCAAATGGCGTGTCATTATATACAACCTCATTGAAATGATGTTGCTTGATAGTTTCTGCTATCGCTTCATTTAGCTGCTCAATATCATTATTTAACGATGTATTAAATGAGCTAGGATCTTTGTCATATTCACGCTTTCCAGTGACTTTTGCTGTACCTTCTTGTAATACGATAGAGCGCCTATTAGCCAAAGATTCGTGCAGTGCTTTAAATCTCTTATGCTCTTCAGTCTTTCTAGTCTTATCATCACCATTGTAATGATCAATACCCAACTCCTCGAATAAAGGAAGGTAAAAGAGCTCTGGGAGTAGTTTTAAAAGATTACGTTTGTATGGTTTAATAAGCTTACTAATAAACGAATGGATTGTAGATATTTCAATCCCTGAACCCACACGTTCGACTATTTCATCAACAGCTTTATTAGTATGAGTAATACAAACAATTTTCTTATCAGGGTGATTTTCAGAACAAAACCTGACTGTTCGTTTTAACGTTTCTGTCTTACCGCTCCCAGCACCACCTTGTAAAACAAAGGATTGTTCAAGCTCTATACATTCTTTTATCTTTTCTAAGGGTGTACTTACTGACTGATCCATTTCAGCCCCTCATTAATATACTCTGGTGTTACCCAGTCAGCCTTCCCCGTAAGACCCAAATAGAGTAAGGATGCTGCAAAGTCGGATTTTTTATCAATCACTCTATCTGTCAATTTAAAGATGTTTACAGTATCTATTTCTTCAATCTCATCCTTATTCTTCAGCCCTAAAACTTCACTATTAGCGCAAGCCCTCTTTAATTCAGCTTTATTAGAATTAAAAAATGCATCCTCAAAAGATCTTGCTTGATAACCATGTTCTTCCGTCTGATAAGCGACTTTTACACAGCCCGCAGTCTCAGTTAATTCTCCGCGTTTTAGTTTGTTGAACCATTCAGGAAAACCTGCGTCTTTTAGATCGGGGGCAGAAAAGAAATGCTTCAACGTTTCATTACTGGTATGAGAAGAATCGGAAACCGGGCATGCCACATACGAAGTCCTATCTTTGCCATTTATATCTGGTTTTACATCTTGCTTTGTCGAATCTAGATCTGTCAGGATTAGTGATTTAATACCAATAAATTCTAAAAACGGCGCGAAGGCTTTAGCATTTGCCCCAGCCTCTATTATTGAAATATTCTGCGAAGATATTGGCTGACTTTCGTCACCACATTTTTCATCATACTTTTTGATAAACCAAGGTAGAAGAATCCTCTCCGTAGTACCTTCGATAAAAATTGCTTTGTCTGCGAAGAATAGCTCCGCATTTTGAATTTTAAGATACTGTTCTAAAAACTGGTATAACTTTGCGCCCTCATCTCCTTGTTCTGCTTTATATTTTCGTGCAAGCTCAGTATGAAAGTTCCTAAATTCAACATTTAAGTTTTCATGCTTTAAAAGGTATCGAATATCTTCAAAGTCAGAATTAGCAACTATATAAGATGAATGGGTGGTAATTACGGCCTGTAGCCCCTGTATTTCACTTACTACTTCTCGAATCTTTTTTGAGAAAATTGATTGCATTTGGGGGTGAGTGTGCGCTTCGGGCTCCTCGATAAATAACAAATTAATGTCTGATGAGGACGCCTCGAACTCCTGCTTCATCATCTCTATCTTAAGCAAGAGGTATAGAATATTTAAATAACCAAGACCATTAAGATTTTCAGGAAGATGATCCTCCGTTGTCCCATAAATTACCTTAGAAGAAGAACCTATTAGTGAACTCGCTTCAATGTCTGAAATTACTTTCAAACCATCCAAATTGAGAAATTTTGCCGCACTTGATAAAAATCCACTAAAAACATCTGAATACTGCGTTTCTAAACCTTTATCTATATCAATTAATGCGGTTCTAACTTGTTCCAGACGTTCATCATCCGTGTCGTTTAATTTCTTAAAAAACTGTGTTGTTACGGTAGACAGCGGACTTTTACCAGTTTCATCTGAACTGGCAACATTTCTTCTAGCGTGTATTACTTGAAAATTGATAAGGTTACAAACATCTTTAAACTCTTTTTCTTCTAACTCCTCTCGGTTCTGCAGGTAATAGGGTCTATCTCCCTCATATCCCGAATCATCGTAGGCATATATTGAGGTTTTTATAAACTTACTGACATTTCTCTCTATGAAGCTCCTTTTTTCGGTAAGATATTTTTCCTCATCAGCACCATCTTTTTTTGTTGGTATTCGATTAAGTAAAGTATCTCGGTCTATGCGAGCTTCAAACATGATGTTGATGGTTGATTTATCTGGATCTAAATCCAGCATAAAGTCGGAAATATTCTTTAGATTGTCTTCATCTGCATACTCTACAGATATACATAGCCTTATGCTCAACTCATCTATATCTGTTTCCTCAGATATATCATAGAGCTTACTTCTTACAGAGACAGGCAAATCACTGAAACTAAATGACGGATTTGGCTTGGATAGAAATTTTTCGAGTAAAACTACAAAAGATGTTTTACCTGTATTGTTTTTTCCCACTATCAACGTCAGGCCATCCGTCATATCTAACATACTGTTTTGAAGTAACCGAAAGTTTTCAACTTTTATACTTTTTATTCTCATCATTCTTCAACGCTAACGCTATTGCCTCAAGATTGTTATTAGGGCTTGTTTTATCTCAGTCAAGTATGTGTTTCGTAAACCTTTCATGATTCCAGCACTTCCTTAACGCCGAAAGGCTACTCACTAAATTAGGTTTTATTTAATGGATTGAAACTAGCAGAACACTGAGAGACTTTCTGTTGGTAATGTCTTGTTTTAAATAAAAATTCAATACGGTTTTGACATCGTGGGCAAATCCATTAAACAGAGTTAATGGAATACACCAGCCCCGTCCAACACAACCGAAGACGTTGCAGAAAATTGCGTAGCAAGGCATAGCTTGGTAACTAAAACCGCCACTCCACCACATAGCCTTGCGGATTAGGTTTTATAAGGCAAAATCCCACTAAATAATAACAATGGAGCATTTGCGCTAAACGATATTGGGGCGTGCGACATGAGGTCGTATGCAGCGCTGTCCATCGCGTTAAGAATGGACCATCTGTATCACCAGATGAACCTAGGAGCCTGAATTAAGTAGCGGCTCTGACAATGTAACGAAGACAAGAAACTATCTTGTCGGGAGCTAAATCGCGAGAGAAAGCTCCTCCTGATAACCACATAAATCGGGTGAGTGCTAGGTAGGTAGTATGGTGAACAAACGTGAATCCGCATAAGATGCGTTATATCATAAGCAGCGGAAGTGGTTTTTACGCTGTCGCCAAAAGGCACTAAGAGCAGGAAAGAGATTGCCCCATGCTCTTTCGTGATCGACACGCTCTTCGCATTATAGCGGGCACCTAACCTACCATTGCGTTGCATACGGAACATGGTAAGCCTGTATTACTCCCTCTGGGAAAGCCGAAGTGGCCGATAGTGATGCAGGTAGAGGAGGTTGGAAAAAGCAAAGGCTGCATTGTAACGATGCAGATACAGACTTGTGTCTGGTCACGAAAGTGAGCCCACTTCCAACTGGTCTCTCGTTGCGAGAGAGTTTGAAGAACTTTATTAAGGAAGAAAAGCAAATGATGATTTCGAATGGGATTAGTGCATCTTCTGACAGTGCACAGTGGCAATCCATTAACTGGAAGGCCGTAGAGGCAAACGTCTTAAAGCTTCAAATGCGTATCGCAAAGGCAACTAGAGACGGTAAGCACGGTAAAGCAAAAGCATTGCAGTGGATACTGACTCACTCTCGCTCAGCAAAACTTCTTGCTGTTAAGCGAGTCTCTCAAAATAAAGGCAGTAAAACGCTTGGAATAGACGGCGTTGTCTGGAACACAGACACACGTCGTATGAAAGCGGCAAATCAACTGAGTCGGAAAGCTTATCGAGCAAAACCACTCAAGCGTATCTACATCCCCAAAAAGAACGGTAAACTCAGGCCACTGGGTATTCCATGCATGATTGACAGAGCCCAACAAGCTCTTCATCTTCTAGCATTAGAACCTGTGTCCGAAACGCTTGCCGACCCTAATAGTTATGGCTTCAGACCAAATCGAAGCACGGCTGACGCTGTCAGTCAGTGTTTCAAATGTTTGGCTCTAAAGCGATCAGCTAAATGGGTTCTTGAAGGAGATATCAAAGCTTGCTTCGATAAAATCGGGCATCAGTGGCTGATGGATAACATCGCCATCGATAAACGGATGCTGGAGCAATGGCTAAAGTCTGGCTTTGTAGACAAAGGGCTGTTTTACGACACCGACGAAGGCACGCCTCAAGGCGGGATTATATCCCCCACCTTGATGTTGATGACGTTATCGGGTCTCGAACAGCGCATTAAGTCTACCGCGCTTAAGAAAGGCGCAAGAGCTAACTTTATTGGATATGCCGACGATTTCGTCGTCACCTGCGCTTCAAAGGAAGTGTTGGAGAACGATATCAAACCATTGATTGCTGACTTTTTAGTGGTACGAGGCTTAACGTTATCCGAAGAGAAAACGCACATTACTCACATCAACGACGGTTTTGACTTCCTTGGGTTCAACCATAGGAAGTACAAAGGAAAACTGCTCATCAAACCGAGCAAGGCCAACACGTTGACGTTCCTAAGTAACCTGCGCGGACTCATCAAAAAGCACGTTACCCTACCGGTGAACGACCTTATCAAACTGATTAACCCAAAGCTTAGAGGGTGGTCGAACTATTATCGCCACTGCGTAGCTAAACAGGTATTCAGTTATGTCGGTCACAAACTATTTCATGCGTTATGGCATTGGGCTAAAAGGCGACATCCGACAAAATCTAGAACTTGGATCGCCTTGAAATACTTCATCAACCGAAAAGGCCAATGGCAGTTTCACGGTTGGCAGAAGAGAAAGGATATGGATTGCCAGTTTAATCTTTTCCAGATAGCTACAGTGCCGATAGAAAGACATGTGAAGATCCGAAGCGCAGCGACACCTTTCGACCCTCAATACCAAGAATACTTGGGAAAGAGGAAACACAAAAGGCTAGCTCGTAATTCTTGGATTGAAACTGTTCTCACTGCTTTATAAGTTGCTGGGTATCACTTGATGCCTTTGTAGAGGCTTGAGCCTAGTGCAGTGAAAGTTGCACGCTGGGTTCTCAGGGAGACGACACTTGGTAACAAGTGTCGTCCACCCGACAAAGGTGAGTTTGCGGTGAACTTTTCTTGCACACCTCTGGACACTATCTGCAATCGAAACAAACGGGGCGTCCACATATGGCAAAAAATGATATCCAACCACTAGTATTGCCTGTCTTTGTATTTCCCAAAAGCTTGAGTTAGTAGGTAGGAGTAATAACCGTAAATTTAACCTCATTTACGGTTGAATCTGGATTTCCCAGAAAACTGGCATGAATGGCGGTAAGATTAACCGAAAATTTAATAAAATTTACGGTTGAATCAGGTGATTGGTTGTTAACGCTGGTATTTTTTCTTCAGCTTTTTTAGCTCTTCTGGATTGTTTTTCTCTAGCTCTTTTTCATATTCATCCATATGTTTTGAGAGCCAAATGTGAACATTTTCCGAATAGAGAGTAAAAGCACCAATAGCTAAACTCAATGCGAATATTATACTTAGAAACAACATCCTAGTCCTCTCATGTGTTGTGCCGACGCGCTAGTTCGTACTAGCTAACAACCCTATCAATTCATCAGTTGTAACTGTTTTTCATGAACCATTTTCGTTTATAACATATACAGCAATACGATACTTGGATTAGTTCTAGTGTAGCAAAACCAGCTTGCCACTAATTGGAAAGAGTATGTAGGCAACTAGCAAGCCGCGACACATTTCCGTGTTAAAGTTATCAAACTACGTCATTTGTCACCTATTGTGTAAATGTAGCTAGATTCGGAGGTTTAATGTTCAGTGCTGCTTATGAAATGCTTGGAGGTGAAAAATGCAAAGCTCAGAGCGTAATCGATAGCCTAAAAATTATTCGTCAAGGGCTTCCTGTTGAAACGCTGGATAGAGGAATGTTAACTCTTGGTCTGACTAAGACAGATTACGCGAAAATTATTGGCGTTAATCTGCGTACTCTCCAGCGAAAAATGAAAGAACCGAACGCAACGCTAAGCCCAACAGCCAGTGAACATGCTCTTATGCTTGCTGATATGGTCAAAAAAGCAGATGAGTATTTTGGTGATCGTGATGCGACATTACGCTGGTTAAATAAACCCAGTTTGGTGTTTGAAAACGAAACACCACTTTCACTCTGTGACACAAAAACCGGTATCATTCTGGTGACAGAAGAGATCAATAAGTTGAAGTACGGATATACGGCTTAACTGGAAACCTACCAATGGTCTGGTCACAAAGCCACTTTTCTGACATAGCAGGGAAAGTTGGTCTGTTTGGTTCTGCGATATAGGCTCTTAGACACACAATGATTGGGTACAAGCGTGTTAGTTCCAGCCCATATAGCGTATCTCTGCCTTACAAAGTAGGCTTCATCCGGAAAGAGATGGCCAATGGATCAACATATCAACCTGATCTTTTGAGATAAAAACATCTCAAGAAAAATCACCATACTTGATACGATTTAATGCATCTAAAACGCGTTTTAAATCGCCTTTAAGCACAACTTCTAGCGGAGTTAGACCAGATAGCGCTGGAATTGCGGAAGTTAACCATTCTGCTCTCAAACCAGAGTCCTCAAACACATCCTCCATTTGCTCTTTTAAAGTAGGGTGTTGTGAAAGAATGTACTCTATAGACTTCGACTGGGTATCATCCTCAAGTTCAACTTTGCGTAAAGTCCATGAGCCATTCGATTTGATCGCCTTCTTCCCATTGCAATTCTTCTTGCAGTATTTCTGGAATGTTGAAGAAAGCTTCACCATCACAGGTCTTCTCAATTTTAACTTTCATTGCTGCTTAGAACCTTATTCTATTCACATGGTAATTTTATGACACGCTTACTCTAGTTTAGCAAAAACAGATTGCCACTTATTGGAACGAACATACAACTAGCAAACTAAACATAAGTTACTTAAATTACACTTTTAAATAATTTCTTATACAGACACTTCAAAAGTGAGTTATAGTGAACTTATATATTGAGGCGACCCCAATAGTAACAAAAGTACATTAAAAGGCACTTATGAAAAAAGGTAAGATGGTAAAGGCACAACCTATGCCTGATTTGAATACCGAGTTCAGTATGGAAACGCTGGGAGCCGCCATTCGCTCAAAGCGCACCGATAGAGGCTGGCGTATTGATGATCTCGCTTCAAAAGCCAACTTATCTCGTAGAACAGTCATGAAAGTAGAAAAAGGCGATACCAGTGTCACCTTTGCCAATGTGCTCGTCCTCATGGACATCTTAGGGCTATCGTTACGCCTTATCGATTTAAACCTATTTGTTCGTCCACATAGCCAAATACCCTCCCAAGCTGAAAACAGCGTGAGAGGCAATGAGGACGGTTGGTATGAGTAAGTTACAACAGTTAGACGTGTTTATCGGTACGAATACCAAAATTGGTCGTTTGATTCTTCCTGTCGGAACAGAAACAGAGTTCTCATTCATCTATGAAGATGAATGGAAACACACTGGTTTCCCGATTTCGCCCCACATCCCTTTCGATGATCGGGCTTCGCCACGTAGTATTGAGAACTACCTCAGAAACCTCCTTCCTGAAGGAGAAGCCTTTGAGGAGATGATACAAAACACCACTATCTCCAAAAGCAACACTTTCGGGCTGATTCGTAAGCTTGGTGCGGAAACATCTGGCGCATTATCTTTTCGAGTTCCAGAATCAGAACCTCAAGAAACTAGTTTTAGATCTGTACCTGATGATGAACTAATAGAACGACTTGAGCGAGATTTAGCGCCATTAGTATATTGGGACGGTAAGGTTCGCCTTTCGGTTGCTGGTGTGCAAAACAAATTAAACTTACTTAAGCGCGGTGATGAATGGGGGTTTGGTGAAGGCAAATTAAGTTCGAACTACATTCTGAAGTTTGAAAGCGGTAGAGCACCGTGTATTGCTGTTAATGAGTTCTTTTGCATGACATTAGCCAAGCTAGCAGGTTTGGACGTCGCTAATGTTGAGTTAACTCGCATTGGGAACACTAGGACACTGATCATAGAGCGGTTCGATCGTGCCTATATTGAAGCTCGTGATGTCATTCAACGAAGACATGTGATTGATGGCTGTCAGGCGACTGACTTACCTCCAGGTTACAAATACGAGCGTCAGAATGGGGATGAAGGTGATGGCGTATATATGCGTGATGGTGTTTCTTTCCCACGCCTACTGTGCGTCAAAACCATAGACACGGTCATCACTAACCTAAAGCTCACCCAATGGATGCTCTTTAATCTAGCAACGCTAAACTACGATGCCCATGGTAAAAATATTAGCTTCTTCGTCACCCCTAAAGGTCTGGAACTGACCCCTTTTTATGATTTAGTAAACATAGAAGCAATCGCTCAAGAGGGAGCAAAACGCAACTCACGAAGCGGTAAATTGTCTGCTGGTGAGGGCCGTGCCGCCAGCATCCCTCAATATTTTGCAATGTCGATTGGAGATTGGGAAAGTGAAGACTTTCAAAATCCGCCGAAAGGTAACTTCAAACGCCCTATCACCAGCTATGATTTAGCTGAATTCGGCGCTCTGCTGAGTTATTCAGGCACCAAAATGGCTTCCATAATGGTAGAAACCGTTGGTGCTATAAAAAATGCTCTGAAGGAAGCGATTGACCTTACCGAAGCTCAAGGAATCGACGATGGGGAACGTGAACACATAGAGCTATGTGTGTCACTCATCCAAACAGAGTGTGAACATTTACTAAGTCAGGCCGAGAGTGTACCAGAAATGAGTGAGCTTCTTTAGTGGCTAATGCAGAAGCGAGCATTAGCAATTTATAAACCACTTTTGGACAAAAACGTGTCAGGACTAGTAACCGGAAGGTTTCTATCGGATTAGAAAAAAGTATCTTGAAGCCTTAAACGTTTGTATGGGAAATCACTTCGACCAAAACTCATTTGCTACAAACTCATGATGCTTCAAAGAGCTCTGACTATCAAAGTGAGCTTTAGTAAACAAAGAATACAACGAAAATATAATGTCATGTGATTGTTCAACAATGTCAGCAGCATCAGAATAGACCAAGCCAAAATCTGTAGCTTCAAAAGCTCTTCGACCAGCGGATTCAGTTGATTGAAACTGTTTATGCGAGATCATTTTGTTACGAGCATTATTTACTCGAATTCCAAGCTCAGAAGTAACTAGAGTTCGGTATTTTTCAATCGCTACTTCAGCCAAATTATCAAAGGCACTCATTTTTCGATTTGCTTCTTCCACACGCAAATACTCGACAGATTCATCTAAAACAGAACCATTCAATGAGACGATATTTAAATCCTTGGTGTCTGAAAACCATTTTTTAAGTTGGCTTTTAAAATTAGTGTCTTCTAACGCTTTTATAACATTATGTACGCTAGTCACTTTAGGCTGAGTATCAAACATAATTGCACGCATCTCAGACAGGACGTGCATATACAATGAGAAACGCAAAGTATTTGCGCCACTGGCAGCATAAGAACCATCCCACCGTTTCAGGTGCTCTGAGTCACCAATAAGATGAGAAAGTAGCTTTTGATTCTGGTCTGCTAAAAAGTAGGTATTCACAATACTAGAAAGCATCATTGCATTCTTATCAATTCTTTTAATTAATACGCTCATGTTTCCTCAATTTACCTAGCCCAATTAAGGGATGAACAACGCCTCCATCCAAGCCTAAAGCATTATGCCATAGCCACTAAATTTGAAGTAGAAGCAAAAATGCCAAGCGTTGTGAATTCCTCTTGAATTGATTGTTAGGTTTTTTGCATCATGTTGATAACTTGGCTTTGGATTGCATGAGTTAGAGGACTTAATTGCTGCTGAAACTCTTTCACCGCTTCAGTCCAAGAATGAGATTTGCTATTAAATTCATCGGAATTGACTAAGTTTTCAATATGATTGACTGTAGTCATTAAATTTCCAAGTAGCTCGTGGAGCCCTTCAATCTCCCAAAATGCAAAAGGATACTGCATAATTAATTTTGATAGGTCTTCAAAAGCCATAGACATCTTTTTAGCAATATCTTGTTTAGCACCAAAGTTTGTTCGCGTTCTGGAAACTACACATTTTTCAGCCCAAAACTTCAACTCTCCAATCAATTCACCAGCCTTCTCTAAATGGACAGCTTTGCGTGTATAAATATGGTTTGACGTATGTGCTTCTTTAGAGTTCGCATGATTGATAGCTGCTAACATTTCAGAGTGATTTCTATCGATGTGTTTTTCATGCCGATCATGCTTCCTGTTTATTTCTTGTTCTATTGTATTTTGTCTACGATTTAGCCTATGAACCGAAAATAAGGCTAAAATTGCTAATAGTGGAGTCACTACTTTTAGCACATCAAACAGTGCGTCCATCGATCATTTACCTCTTAAAACATAACGCCCGCTTAAGTGGTGAGCAACGCAATGCGATGTTTCCGCAGACCACCTTAATCACTAAAATCAACGCACAGTAAAAATGCCACGCGTTGCGAATCCGTCTTAAAGCGTTTGTTATATTCTTACGGTTGATAGGGCTGATTAAATGCATTACACCAGCGTAGATAAGGGTCTGAAAATTCGACTTTTTTCGGGCTAAACGCATGCTGGTCGTATGGCCAATAATTTTTTGCATGATTTTTCAGCCATTCAACTGTATCGACATATTCCTCATGGCTTTGATCGGACAATATTTCTAACACACTCTGATAACCATATAAGCCACCACTATCTTCTGGTGGACAAGCCATTTTTCCGTCTAAGCATTGAGGGAAAGTAGAATCTAAGGGAGCTAAAAACATACCAACCAAAGTGATTTCGTGATGCCAACTATCACCAAAATCATAAACATAATCAATAGTATTGCCCAGGGATGTGAAATATTTTTTGGCCGAAAGTTCCCAACCTGCAATTATACTTTCATCATGCTCTGACTCGGGAAGACCGATCCGCTTACCTTTTGTAGGACCAGCTTTTCTTGGAGAAAATTCATGTAAATG
Source organism: Vibrio olivae (assembly GCF_042428525.1). Classification (NCBI taxonomy): domain Bacteria; kingdom Pseudomonadati; phylum Pseudomonadota; class Gammaproteobacteria; order Vibrionales; family Vibrionaceae; genus Vibrio; species Vibrio olivae. Next base: position 234,821 of record NZ_JBHMEP010000001.1, on the reverse strand, counting down.
GTAATCAAGCCAACCCATTGCATCTTGAATAGCAACATGCAATTCCCAGAAGTTGTAATGATCTGGCACATCAATTTCTCGCCAAATTTCCGGTTCGCTTCCCGAAAGAGAAACTCTGAATCGAAGAATCTTTTGATGCATAATTTATAATCCTATGAATTCAAATAAAAATATAACGCCTTGTTAAGGGGTGAGCAACGCAATACCAAAGCTGCCGCATACCACCTTAAACACTAAACTCAACGCACAGTGAAAATGCCACGCGTTGCGAATCCCTCTTGAACAATTTGTTAGTTGCCAAGCCTAACACGTTGATTTTAATTTATTACCGCTTTGCTACCACCGAATTTTCGTATTTTTGTGGACTCAAATCAGGCGTAGTTTTAAAACGACTATCAATGAAACCACGTAAACAAACAACGCCGTAGAAAACGAACTGGCAACACCAAAAAGCGCTTTTGGAAAGGTAATGCCACAATGCTGACTTTCAGCCAGCAAATCGGCTTTTGAAATGGCAAACAAAACCGCTTGAAAGTTAATGAGTGGTTTCTGAAAAACGAAAACTTGGGCAAAACTCGAGACGAAAACAACGCAGAACATTAACCCTAAATTTCTACTTTGGCTGCGTTTTCCTCGTTGGCAACTAACGCTTTCTATGCGGCTTTTAGCCGCTTTGCATACTCCTACTATGCAGTCTTTATAATTACTTTTCAATTGATAATCAATAGGTTAATGAGAGGTAATGGATATTAGATTGCAAAATGAATCATAATTTTTAAAAAGCATACTGCGACACTCCCTCGGATAACTACAGGTAAGGGAAACTTTCATTCAAAAGAAGTAAATTAGCTTTAGTGATAACAAACAATGGGGCACAGGCTTTTCAGAAGAAAAGCCTGTAACAGCTCCTGCCTGTCAGCAGTCTGTTTTCTCAGAAAGCCTCAGAGCGTCTTCTAGCTCAACGCCAAGGTATCGAATTGTGTTATCTAGCTTCGAATGTCCAAGTAAGATCTGTACGGCCCTGATGTTTTTCGTTCTGGCATAGATTAAAGTGGCTTTAGTACGGCGCATGGAATGAGTGCCGTAATAGTCAGCATTCAATCCCAGTTTTTCAGCCCAGTTTCTGATAATTGAACGGTAGAATGAGTAGCTGATAGGTTGCCCAGATCGTCGGCTGCTCGGGAATAGAAAACTGCTTGCCTCTAGGGATGCTGCAAAAACCCACCTGCTAATACTTTGCTGCGTTCTCGGAGTAATCTCATAGTGGACATCGGTGCCCGTTTTTTGCTGGATGCACTGAACCCTCTCATAGATAACTCCTTGCGAAGAAACATCGTAAACATGTAGCTTTAGCAAATCACTCGCTCTTAACTTGCTATCTATCGCTAGGTTCAGTAGTGCAAGCTGCATTAGATCGTTTTCAATCTCTAGCCTAGTTCTAATCCGCCAGATCTCTTCAAGCTTAAATGGCCTTTTGATGCCGCTGCATTTACCAGAAGATAACTTTCTCATGATGACCTCCTCCTAGTGTTTTTGGTCAACATAAAGTTTGGCAATCACATTTAGTAAGGTCAGGAAAAGCAGAAACGTCCCTGGACAGAAATCGTTTGGTGATATTCATCTACATGACTCGAGTCAGATTAGAAAAAGTATCCAGATAGGTAGGCTAGTAATAAATATGGACCTGAGCTTGAATCTCTACGCTGCCATTCTCATCTTTAAAGTCGAACTCGAAGGCGTCTCGCAGGTGTTCATGTAAGGATCCAGTCCCTTCTATTGTTGGTGAGTAAATAGTGGCTATGGGTTGGGTAGCTTCCATGTCGAAGGGGAAGTAGGAGTTTAATCCAGTGTCAGTGTAAACAAGGTGTTTATTTACTTTATTTAAATCTGTCCTTGGTTTGTCTTTTGCCCATGCCTCCCAATCGTGTTTCGTTATGATGATTAATTTGTCATCGTTACAATCTGACAGGCTTAATGTCTCAAGAGCTAGCCCATTGCCCTCTATTTGTTTGAAAGCAAGGTGGTTATGGATTCTCTCTATGACTCCTCTGGAGTTAAACGAGTAATGCACATCGTTATTGTCTAGAAACTTCGCTCTGCTCTCTGTTGGCATGTCGAATACGATGGGGTCTTGCTTGGATTGGGTAAGGGATACGTGTTCTAGTAGAGGTGTTCGTCTTGAACGATTTTCTGGATAAGCAGCTACAGCATCCATGTATCTGTTCTTTAATTCTTTGCTAAGAGGTTGAGTGGCGATGATGTTTTCTAGTTGAGCGGACAAGTATTTTTCGATTTCATCGATGATAATCAGAGACGATTTATGAAACTCGCTTTCCTCATGCATGATGCTGAAGTGCTTACAAAAGGCTTGAGAATACTCTTTGGATTTAACGTAGTATTGTATGTATGGGATAGCTGACTGAATTTTTCTGACATTTCTTATTGTGCGCTCTGTTAGTGTTATGGTGGCGGTTATTTCATCCACCCCTTTACGCAATGATTTGCTTAAGTTTTGAATTCTCCAGCGGTAGAGAATGTACATGATTAAGATAGGGACGGCTCTTTGGTAAGAGTTTGCGAGTTCTTCCGAGTTTAAAGAGCTAAATCCGTGGCTTTTTCCAAGCTGTTCCAGAATGTGACTCAATGAACAGGGCAGAACATCAAAACCAAGTCTAACCGCTTTCGAGTGTGCAGGGCTAAAACTTTCAAAGCAACTAATGATGTGCCCCCACAAGTTATCTTTAGCGAGGGTTGTTATTGCGTATTGAGCGGTGCTTCTGGAAGCTATTCCCCCTTTTGATTTAATTATTTCGAGAATCATCTTTTGTTTGAACTCAATAGCTGTTGATTTAATTTGTTCGTACTGAGCTATCGATGTCGAACTTTTTATGGCTTCAATTTTGGCTTTGTCTACAAGTGAAATTAGTTGTTTTACATGAGCCTCTGGGTCTTTGGTTATTTGTTCCTCATGCGATGCAACTAGTTGACTGATTTCACCATACAAGTCAGCGCTGTATGAGCCAAACAGGGTTAACAGGTTGTGTAAGTCACTAGTGAAGTAGCTTTCATAGCCAACAAAATTACGATAGCGCTCGAGGATGTCAGGCACTAAGTTTGGTTTTTCCCTTGCGGCGAAGTCTATTAAGTTTCGGATGATTTTATCGATAAAGTTAACTGTTTGCGGACTCTTCAAATCCCACATGTTTACGCTGATTAGAAAGTCTGCTTTCATTAACCAATAGTTGCCCGAACTGAGTTCCTTGATGCTTTCTTCGTAAAATTCATCGCTGTACTGTTCAAAGACATCGTAATTTTTTACTTTCCTATCGAAAAATAAAATCAAGTGTTGTGCGTAATTTCGTTGTAGAGAAACGTAAGTCTTTCTGTTGTTGGTACTTCTTGCTGATGTTAATACTACTGCGAGGCCATCAATTAACTTCTTAATTGTTTCGTCGTGAATGGAACTAGTGTGACTGAGGTACGCTTTCTCGATAACTCCAAATAACCTGTTTTCGATGGATTCTTCAGTGAATGAGGTAGTGTTCTCGATGTTGTAACAAGCAATCTGAATCAAAAGCTCAATTTCTCTTGCGTGATTAGAGTGATTTGATTCTGGTTCTGAGAGTTTATCAATCAGGTAGTCTGTTACTAAGTCATCTGAACGAGTGGCTTGGAGAATCGTTTTTATGAACCGGAACTCTTTAATCAGTAACGCCGCAGTGACAAGTGCAAAAACTAATTCAAAGAATAAAACCAATCTCTTAGCGAAAACTAGTTCGCTTGAGAATGCGACACAAACGGAAAAAAACATTAGCGCGACTAAAGTCAGGATAAGTTCTCGGAATAAATAATGAACTTTAAAGCCCATTATTCCTTCGATTGAATCCATGTAATACGCAGAACCGTAGCGACTTTTGACTCGGTTTAAGACCTCAAGCGCAATTGGCATTGTAAACGCTGAAAAAGCAGTGAGAATGGCCATTAAATGGGTTGTAATGCTTAGCTTGTCCATTGATTGCTCCGCGTGAGTCGTTCTTGTTTAAACCATTATCATTATGAAACGGCAAAGAGTAATTGGGTCAGGTTATCCCTTCGCATTAATTAGTTATTCTATATCAAGCCTAACCAATGAGTTTTGCTCAAACCTCGATACGTAGCTCAAAAAGGGGCAATTTCGTGTCATATGCATTGCTAAATTAGTAATTAACGGATTACTTGATGTATGACAAAAACTCTCATGTAGTGTCCAAATTCGCTTAGCCACTACATTCTAGAAATTTTCTAATTATTAAACTATCAAATATTATCTTATTAGATTATTCTGAATAACACCACCAAAATAATTCTATTAGAAATTAGCCTATTTAATGTAATAAGAATTAATTCCATATTAGTTAGCTGCCATTAAATTAACATAATGAATTTTCAATATCAAATTCAAATGCAGATAATATCATATCAATCTGTAATAACCCTTCCGTCATGGTAATGCTTTTATCCTTAAATTGTTGTTTAAGGCTTTGCACTTGGCGTTGAACAATAGTTACTGAATCCTTTAACTTAACTGCATTATAAATTTTGCTATAGCCATTAAGCTCCGCAAAAACAATATGTATATAAATATCAAGAGAATAAATCCGAGTATGTCCAGTCCATTCCTTCAGCTGCATTTTAAATTTTTCTGTATGTAATAAATGCTCCCTAAACTTATCAGCTGATGTAATTTCCTTGTGCTGTAAAATAATTTCTTTAAGCTTGTTAGTAATAAAAGCATGCCGGTATAAGTGAGCATGAAGTTCCCCTTCGATTCCTAACTCCCTCTTCCATTTATTCATATATCTCGTTAAAGTGGCACTTTTTAACCTCTTTCCCGTTGTCAATGATATAAATAGATAACCATGATCATTTTCTTTACCTATTGTAGATTTAATCACCTTTTTTCTAACTTTATTAATATAAGTTTTAATATCGGTTAATAGTGCTGACGTAACTGGAATGCTACGAGTAGTAATATCATCTCGTCTTTTTAAGTTAGTTAAATTCAAATGTGGTTCGATAGTAGAACCTAGCGCTTTATTTACATCCTCGACCGTAATTAAATGAAGTTCCTCAACACGAGCACCAAGTTGCTCCATAGATTGGTATAGCGCTATATCACGTAATCTCTTATTGCGATTCTCTTGGTCCTGAATATAGTTCCAAACTTTTAATGCATCATCTTCGCTAACAGATAATTTCCTTTTGACAGCATCCTTACTAGGGACAGAAACATGGCTAAGTCTTTCCTCTTCTATCTTATGATTAGAGCCTTCAATAACTTTTCGATATTTTTTAACTTTAACACAAATTGCATTTTCTTTACCTTGACCGATGAAATTTTTAAGTTCGTAAAGATCCTGAACAAATACCAAAAAATCGAGACATCTATGTGCTATATTAATAATATGATTATTAGTTCTTACTCGCTCTCCAAATTTATCTCTCTCGGCTTGCAAAAATTGTATAAATAACCTAAATGAAGAATCGGTAAGCTTACTAAACCTCATCTTATTCTCGTAACAAAAATCCACTAGGTGAATAATTTGATTAGCATAAGTGCGCAATGTTCCAGCTGTTAGCAAATCAAGTAACATCTTATGCATATACATATTCGCCTCATAACATGGTGCTTCATTAGCATAGGTAATAAAAGGGGTATCATTCGCATCAACCATTTGTAATTTCTGACCTAATGGAGAATAAAAATCCCAACGTTCAAAATCCTTTAAATAATTTATCGAACCCATTAATTATCTCCTTTTAGCATTTGAACACAATCTTTACAAACACCATAATCTTCAAAATCCTTTATTATTGATATATAACTAAATTTTTCTTCCACTTTTTTATTGATTTCTTTGTAGTCATATAATTTATCATCTATCGGATTTTCAGACTCAGCCATTCGTTTTAACTCTCCTAGTAGTTCACTAATCATTAGAGTAAGTAGAAAATTACTTTTCCGCATATTCAAAAGACTAGTCTCCAACTCGTCTACCATATTTTTCAAACCTGATTTAGTTGATTTATTTGCTTTACTATCAACGTCGGTCATGCTTTTTTTAATCGCATCTAAAGCACTTTTCCTTAAATAATCTAATTCTGAAAATCCTTGGTCAAATAGAGATTCACAAGCACTTTTTAAGGTATTTAAAGAACAAGATACAATATCTCTTTCTTGATCTTTAAATTTTGCCAAGTTACCTTGTGATTTTAATGCAGATTTGACCATCTCATTATTTTTGAAACTATTAGGATCTTGAATAATATTGATTAATAATTCTTTTGTACCAATTACCTTTTTATGATTAATATCTAAGTTCTTCATATTTTAGCCTTAATTCAATTCTTTTACTTGAAGCATTAAAGTGAAATCGTTGATTTTACGCCCATTTTTTTCGATAATAAAAAATTGAGGTTCAAGAGTTATTACTTCATCTTCTAATAATTCAAGGATTTGAAACTCCAGTTCTTCTCTTTTATTTAATTCATCAATAGGAGGAATTGTTTGATAAGAATCTGTATCTGAATAATCATCGATCGCAGCGGTAAACGTTGAAATAGAAATGTTCTCTTTCAATACACCATAACGTTTTTCCAATACTTCTGCCAACTTATGTATATTTTCAAGATTTTCTTTTCCAAGTTCATCAGCTATATAACTTGCCTTTATACCATTTAATATCTTACCGGTTTCACTTTCAGTAATATAATGGTACAAATGTTGTATATCGGTATGCCCTAACATCCAACGAAGAGTTTCCATACCTGCGTGGTCAAAGCCTTTTGACCAGAAAAAAACTATTGCAAAAAAACGACGTAGTTGGTGTTGGCGAATATAATAACGACGTAGCTCACCATTTTCATATTCCACAACAGGTGTTTCAAAATAATCACAAATTAGATCAAGATAATTATTGTAAAGGTTATTATCTATCTTCTCTAATTTAAATGTTTTCTTATTCAAATTGGGGAATAATGACAATGTATTTTTACTAAGTCCAAAATTATTTGCGGCGAAATTGAACTGTTCTAATTTCCAAATAATTAAAGCAAAAGATCGAGGTATTGGACGCTTAATCGTTGTATTCTGACTATGTTTACCACCATTGCCCGATTTTTTTAATTTAGCAATGAGAAAGTAATCAGTATTTTTTCCTTCTTTACTTGAAGGATCAAGATTAGGTGATAAATTACCATAACTTTTTAGACTAGATAATTCATCTTGTCGTTTTGCCATAATAACACCAGTTAAAGTCTGAATAGAGCCGATTAGAACGCCATAAAGATCAAAGAGTCCCTCATTATTACGCCTTTTTTTAAAAAGATGGACCTCGCTAGGCGACACAGATAAACTCTTAACTCCCATATCCAATAGTGAACTATCAACGAAATTTAGAGCTTCCTTTTTTACCCATGCCGCACGTTCTGTTCGGGGTTCTTCAGGATTATGCCCTTTACAGCCTGGATAAATATAATTTGGGTTAGAATTCTTACCAGTGCTCTTCGTTACAGCTTCTTTGAGCACAGACAACACCGATCCTAAGATAGCATCCTGATTTAATTTGGTAAATTCGTAACAATCTCTTATTAGATCAAATACTAATCGAGGTGGTAATGTTTTATATCGTCCTGCTTTTTTGAGTCTAACATGCTCATTAATTCGCGCTGGAGTGAGTCTTTTCATAGTACCAGTAGAAAATTGGCTCACACCATTTTTAGCATGTACCACATTAAGTAATTTTAAGCTATGAATGTACTGTTTAATTACATCTTTACTCATTCCTTCTGAAACATCTCTGTTAGGGACAGGCTTAAATTCTTTTTGTTCAACTTCTTCGGAAAGTTTAAGTTCTTCAATACATGCAGTAGAAAAATCAAATGGAATAATTTTTCCTTTGTAAATGTGCCAGAAAAGATGCTCGCTGTTACCTTGAGGCTTTTGTGCGAGTTTTCCACTTTTCGTGTGACTTATATAATATCCAACTGTATTTAACCAATAACATGCCTTAATACGCTCTTCTAAGGACAGTCCTAACGATTGTTCTTCATCAAGTAGCTTCCGGGTAATATATGGATTTTCAACTGCAAATTTAGCTGATTCATTTTCGTCAACTAAAATGATATTCTGCTTTAAATATTCTTTTACCTGATTGTTATAATCATAAATCCCATTAGTTATATCACCTTCCTCTGCGAGTTTAGTCATTAAAGCCATCAGAAAATCGTCAGATAAGCATGACAAATGTCGACTAGAAATATTAATATTTTCACCATAAATAAGAAATGCATTTATAAGTGCAGTCACCTTCAAAATAGACTGATACACTGTACGGCCTTTTCTTAATTTACCGCTATTTTCCAACGGATTATCAGTAGCTGTTATCCAATATTTAAAAGCAATCAATAATGGAATGTGTTTTATATTAGTAAGTTGTAAGCCATCATCTAAAATCACAACATCCCATTCTATTTTCTTACAAAAAGGTTTTTCATTCCCGTTTTGAATCTCTATATACCAGATAGGATCCATAAAATCATTTAACAACCAGTACGGCTTACGTTCATTGTAGTCATAAAGACCTGTGACATTATTTGTTGCGATTTTTAATGCCCGAAAATCACCATTAGCTACCGAAAATTCATGTAGATTAGTTAGTTCTTCTTTTGTCATCTCCGATAGCTTTAAAGACCCATTTACCACATTATCTATCAATGTTAATGACATAATAAGTTTTCCTTAAAACAATTCACATCAAGAGGATTATCCAGTGCGGCTTTATATAGAGGAATAAGTTCTTTATCTGGTCTTCGATAATTAGTTGCCTTACCATCAAGAGAAAAATGACTCAGAATAAATATTGCAGCTTGATGCCACCGCTCTACAATTGGCTTAAATACATCATGTTGTGATGCAGATTCCATCATAGTCTGTATTGCTATCAAAACCTGAAAAAGTGGGGTCGTTAACGTAAAAACTAATTCATCAATATTATCTATAATAGATTGATTATCTTCGTTGACCGTACACGTTTTTACTTGTTCAAGGTTCGTTGGTAACTCTTTTAGACCGTGGTTACACAGAAACTCTTCTAAACTATTCTCATCAAAATCTAAAGCATCAAAGAGAAATGGTGATTCTTTCAACGCTTCGAATATAATTGCGTTTTGAAACTGACGAATCCAACGTTGGTTAAAATAGTCCATAAGAGGTTTTGGTAAATAACTTTCTAACATATCGAAATCCACGTCCTTGTGCCCCAGAGCTTCTGCAACTGCCTTCAATGAGCGAGTTTCAAGATAAATTTGCAAAGCTCTAGCTTTACGAATACTGCGAGGAGTTACAATAACCGCTAGATCTTTTGCTTCATTTTTCGTTAAAACTTGATTTATCACCTTAGGATGAATTTTATATATAAATGAAAATGGTTTATTTGTATTTTTATAAGGAGAATTTTGGGGATTAACACAATATGAGTTAACAATTAACGATTTATGATAAACACTTTGATGAGATAAAGCGTGACCAAGATCGTTCGGTCGTTCAGGTTTATTTAATGACGCTTTTAGCATCATATATCGCCAATCGCTTCCTCCTTGCTCCTTTAATTTATCTCTTACATAACGAGTATGCTCTATTAATAGCATAACAATTGATTTTGAATAATCGTTTAAAACAATTTCTTGTTGGGCAATAGAAGCTCCTTTTCGGTTTTTAAAACTAACTGCCACCCATTGTTTCCCTACTTGTTTAAACCCCACTTGATTTCTATTTTTATCATAGAGTTCCCAATCTTGAAGCCAAGCTGGCGTTATTTTAGGATGTTCTAATACCAAAAGAGAAACTATTGTATTTAATGTAGATATGTTTGGTAAATTAAGCTCTTTTAATAACAAATCACCTTCACCAGAAAAACCTAAAAATCCAGTTTTTGATGAAACTCCTCCAACACCAAAACCATAGTGATAAAAAGTGGCGATTACGTTATCTAAGTTATTAATACCAATAGGGTAACCCTGCAATCTTAAACCTTTCTGAGGAAGAGGTTTAACTTGACCGCTATTAATATACTCCATATTTCTCTTGTGGCGATTAGACATTTCTTTGTATAATTTATGGCTAATAATTCGAATATGCTTAAGGTCTCGATTAACCTGTTCATGTATTAGGTTTAATACTTCTTCATCTTTTATTTCTAGAGGCATATTTACCAACCAACGATCCTCTTCTTTTTTACTTAATTTTCCGCCGATAGATATACAATGTTCATTGTCAACTGGCTCTTTAAAGGAAGGAATAAGGAACGGTTTAATTGGATCTTCAAATACATTTGTATCAATAAAGCACTGCGTAAAGTGACTAACAATTGCTGTCCATTGTAAATGAAATGTCTTAACATCATTACCATTTATCATCACCTGAAATAATAGAGAATTATAAATTCCCTCCATAAATACTGTAGAGTTTTCAGCTTTTAAAGAATGCTCTAACTTTTCTAGTGTCGTACAGTGTTTCGCAAATTCATTCATAAGAAGAATAAGGTTATTAACAACGTTTCTTGCAGTATCTCTCTTTAATGTTTGAGTGAAATTATTGATGCCTGAATGTATATAAGATGTAAATTTTTCTCCATAGGAATCAAAAATAGTTGCAAGATGAAGTTGTCTCTGGTTTCCCAACTTATCTTGATAATGCCATCCTGAATAATAAGAAAACAATTCCTTGTTGAAACCAAGTGAACTAAATATTTTAATACAAACTAATTCATCTGGTGTTTCGCTGCGATCTGATAATTTATAATTATTTAAGGTAGTGTTATGTAATAATGCAAAGTGTGAAAAGATTTTAATAAATCCTATGCTGTAAGTGTAGCTATCTCTTTTTGAGAAACCGACATGCTCACTGTACAGAAAGCCAATCAAAGCAGACAAGTGTTCATTTAATTTGTTTTTGTTGTTTCGGATGTCAAGCGCACTGTATGTAGTATTTGATGGTTGAGTCACTACACTTACATAAAGTAAGTATATATTCATATATGTTTCATACATATTCTTTCTTACTATGCGCGGTATCTTTTGCATAATATCCAATAACTCATTACGATACCCAATACCTAGAACTGATTTTAGTTTTGGGTAAAAATTTAACTGCTTTGTATTCACATTAACTAACCTAATCAAACCATTTCATTTAAACAAGTTATACAAAGATTGACAATTGTCAACGATACAGAGCACATATAAAACAAGTTAATAGCGTTAAAAACCAGTTAGTTAGATAACATTTGATAACTAAGTTAAATCTGGAAAATAACGCTAAAATCTATCCAGAAAACTAGGAGCAAATCATGTCAAACGGTCGTGTTTTACACACCATGCTGCGCGTTGGCGATCTTGATCGTTCAGTCAAGTTCTACACCGAAGTTATGGGAATGAAACTTCTTCGCACTAGCGAGAACAAAGAGTACGAATACACCCTAGCGTTTGTTGGTTACAGCGACGAATCAGAAGGCGCAGTGATTGAGCTAACCTACAACTGGGGCACGTCGGAATACGATTTGGGTAACGCATTTGGTCACATCGCGATTGGCGTCGATGACATTTACACTACTTGCGATGATATTAAAGCAGCGGGTGGCAACGTGACTCGTGAGCCAGGCCCGGTCAAAGGCGGCACAACACACATCGCCTTCGTTAAAGACCCTGATGGCTATATGCTTGAACTTATTCAAAACCGCCAAGCTTCAGCAGGCCTTGAAGGCTAAGCCGAAGATAAGCTTGTACCTAAAAGGATGGCTTAGCCATCCTTTTTATTCATGCTTTACTTGAGAATGATTACCATTTAATATTAAACCACTTTGTTAACACGGAGTGACAACAATGGATATTCGTGATTGGGAAAACCACACTCTCCTTGCCGATACAGCACTAAAAGATAACGATCCACTGCGCAGTATTCTTCATTATCAACAAGCGTTAGCCGTCAGTGACTTACTGTCTGAAGTCGCTGAAATTGAACTCGAAGAGCGGCTAATGATTTCGGTCATCTCTTGCCATAATTTGGCCAGTTTTTGGCGTAGCGTCGGTGATGATGGTTATGAGTTAAAATACCTACAGCTCGCCTCTGAGAAAGTTCTAACGATGGTACCGCAGTGCCCGAACTCTGAATGCAGCGCGTTTATCGACTCAGTCGGTTGCTGCAAAAAAGCGCTGGTGGAGTTTATGAAACGCCACCCTAACCCCACTATCGCACGTTTAGTGCAAGACATAGACACTGCAACCAACTGCAACCTCATCGCGAAATTTAAACTCAATTAAAAAAGCCTGCATAATGCAGGCTTTCATTTCTAGATTTGAGTGCGCCCTAACGAAATGACGACGCGTCGGTTACGGTCTTTACCTAATGGTGAAGCATTATCGGCAACCGGCCGGCGCTTACCATACCCCTGCACTTGAATTCGATCTTCCGGCAAGCCTAGAGATTTAAAATAACGTTGCAGCGCTTCAGCCCGTTGCTCTGACAAGCTCTGGCTAACACTTTTACTATCGGAATTATCGGTGTAGGTCGACACCAATACTAAGTCGATATCTTGATTATATCGAATGTATTCTGCTATTTGCGCCAACCGTTTTTGTGAGGCTTTATTCAGTTCGACACTGGTTAGGTCATAGTGAAGGATAGTAAATGCGATATCTTCAAAACTGTATGGCAATAAATTGGCAAGACAGTCACTGAACGTGTTGTATTTGGCTTGAAACTGAACGGACGATAACGCGACTTCAATTCGCTCGTTTCGCCCTTGCCACTCTTGGTAACTGAATGTTGGATAACGTCCTTTCTCAAGCTCAGTCAAAATGCTCCACGCCATTTGACCACCGACATAGCCATCAAACTGTTTAAAAAACGTCAGATTCGTTAATCTCTCGGCACTGTCTCCTGGGCGCCATACAGGAGGCATAGAAACAAGGGTAACATTACGGCTTTCTCCCATTGGCCGGCGCATCTTAAGCTCAAAATCCAAATTGATTTTCTTGCTGGCGTGAGATGTAAACTGCGCTTCACCAAAATTTGGAATCCGATGTGAAAGACGACACTCCAAAGGCGTATCGACAATCATCTGCCACGACGACTGCTGCGGCGTAGCCACATAATGCCGTTCAAGCGCTGCCGCTGGAAGGCTAACTGCCAGTGGCATGATGGCAAATAATAAGTAAGCTAAGGGGGTTCGTTTCAATGTCATCTCTATCTGTACCGCTAAAAAAGTGGCGACTTATTGCCGCTTAACACGTTTCCTTGACCAAGGATGCAAAAAGCTCGCCAATACATGAGAATCACTTTCTTGTGCTCGATAGTTTTTCTTACTGGAAGAATCTGCAATAATGCCGAGCTTGTCACAATAATCTGGACTCTCATGACTGAACAGAATGACCAACTGACCCTTAAAAAGCGCTTTCGAGGCTATTTTCCTGTGGTGATCGACGTGGAAACAGCCGGTTTCAATTCTCAGACTGACGCCCTGTTGGAAATCTGCGCTGTGACATTGAAAATGGATGAGGAAGGCAACCTACACCCAGCGTCTACTTTACATTTTCATATCGAACCGTTTGAAGGCGCCAACCTTGAAAAGGAAGCGTTAGAGTTTAATGGCATTCTCGACCCGTTTAGCCCATTACGCGGAGCCGTCACAGAAGAGCACGCTTTAAAAGAGATCTATAAACAGATCCGTAAAGAGCAAAAAGCAGAAAGCTGTAGCCGAGCAATCATGGTCGCCCATAATGCGAACTTTGATTTAAGCTTTGTCATGGCAGCCAGTGAACGTGCCAAACTCAAGCGCATTCCTTTCCACCCCTTTGCCGTGTTCGACACCGCGACGTTAAGTGGCCTTGCCTATGGGCAAACGGTGCTCGCACGCGCTTGTAAAGTGGCAGGAATGGAGTTTGATAATAAAGAAGCACACTCAGCGCTTTATGATACTGAAAAAACTGCTGAGCTCTTCTGCGGTATCGTCAATAAGTGGAAAGCCTTGGGTGGCTGGCCATTGACCTCTGCACAAGAGAACGAATAATCCCCAATAAATATTGAGCCGAACATGAATCCTGTCGTAATTTCTGTATGTATAATGCTGTTGCTCGCGCTGATGCGGGTCAACGTTGTGGTCGCGCTAACCTTTAGTGCGATTGTTGGCGGTTTAGTGGCCGGAATGCCGCTTGTCGAGACCGTATCTGCATTTGAGAGTGGTCTTGGTGGCGGTGCGACGATAGCACTGAGTTATGCCATGCTAGGCACCTTTGCTGTTGCCATCTCCAAATCGGGTATCACCGATCTTCTCGCTCGTAGCGTGATTAAGCGTATCCACGGTAGAGACGCCGGTGCCGCAAGCACAGGGTTAAAATATACCGTGCTGATCGCGTTGATCCTGATGACCATGTCATCGCAAAATGTCATTCCTGTGCATATCGCGTTTATCCCTATTTTGATTCCACCTCTATTAGGCGTGTTTGCCAAATTAAAAGTTGACCGCCGTTTGATCGCTTGTGTCTTAACCTTTGGTTTAATCACACCTTATATGGTTCTACCTGTTGGGTTTGGTGGTATTTTCCTCAATAACATTCTGCTTAAGAACCTGCATGACAACGGACTTGCCAGCGTTGATGCAAGCCAAGTTCCTACCGCAATGCTACTGCCAGCGGCTGGTATGTTGTTTGGCTTGGTGACCGCGATTTTCTTTAGCTATCGTAAACCTCGTGAATACCAAGAGACTGAATTAACCCAAGTAGATGAAAACCCGACACATCATATCCAAGGTAAAAACATTGCTGTCGCCGTCGTCGGCATTGTTGCGGCACTGAGCGTCCAATTAGTGACAGGCTCGATGATTGTTGGCGCACTGGCTGGCTTTATGGTGTTTACTTTTGGCGGTGTGATTGCTTGGAAAGAGACTCATGATGTGTTTACTAAAGGTGTACACATGATGGCAATGATTGGCTTTATCATGATTTCTGCGGCGGGTTTCGCTGCTGTCATGAAACAAACTGGTGGTGTCGAATCGCTGGTACAAGCCCTTTCAACCAGTATCGGTGATAACAAGCCAATGGCAGCACTACTGATGTTAGTTGTTGGCCTGCTAGTGACCATGGGTATCGGCTCTTCATTCTCAACGATTCCTATTATCGCCACTATTTATGTCCCACTTGCGGCAGCGTTCGGCTTTTCTCCAATGGCCACCATCGCACTGGTAGGCACTGCAGCAGCACTGGGTGATGCCGGGTCACCCGCTTCTGACTCGACATTAGGCCCAACATCTGGTCTTAACGCAGATGGTCAACATGAGCATATTTGGGAAACCGTGGTTCCAACCTTTATCCACTACAACATTCCACTCATCATATTTGGCTGGATTGCGGCAATGACGCTTTAGTTCATCCATCGCATAAAAAAGGTCTGGCATTTGCCAGACCTTTTGCTTTAACTCAGTCTACGTACGAAAATTACCAACCGGTAACTTCACGTAGCCCTTGACCGATTTCCGCTAGCGACTTAACGGTTTTCACACCAGCCGCTTCAAGCGCTTCGAACTTATCTTCTGCCGTCCCTTTACCACCAGAGATAATCGCACCAGCGTGACCCATGCGTTTACCTGGAGGCGCAGTCACACCCGCAATGTAAGATACCACTGGCTTGGTGACATTCTCTTTAATGAACGCTGCTGCTTCTTCTTCCGCTGTTCCGCCGATTTCACCAATCATCACGATGGCTTCCGTTTCAGGGTCTTCTTGGAACAGTTTTAGGATATCAATAAAGTTTGAACCAGGAATTGGGTCACCACCAATACCAACACAGGTAGACTGACCAAAACCTTCGTCAGTGGTTTGCTTAACCGCTTCGTAAGTCAATGTTCCACTACGAGAGACGATTCCAACTTTACCTTTCTTATGAATATGACCTGGCATAATACCGATCTTACATTCGTCAGGCGTGATAACACCAGGACAGTTCGGACCAATCATACGAACGCCAGTTTCTTCAAGCTTAACTTTAACGTCGATCATATCCGTCGTCGGGATACCTTCAGTGATCGTAACGATGAGTTCAATACCGGCATCGATCGCTTCTAAGATTGCATCTTTACAGAAAGGCGCTGGGACATAAATGACCGTCGCAGTTGCTCCAGTTGCTTCAACCGCTTCACGTACTGTGTTAAATACAGGCAGACCTAAATGCGTTTGACCACCTTTACCAGGGGAGACGCCTCCTACCATTTGTGTGCCGTAAGCGATTGCTTGCTCTGAGTGGAAAGTGCCTTGACCACCAGTGAAACCTTGGCAGATTACTTTCGTGTCTTTGTTAATTAATACAGACATTATTTCGCCTCCGCAGCAGCAACAACTTTCTGAGCAGCATCAGTGAGCGACTCAGCAGCAATGATATCAACATCAGAATTAGCCAGAACTTCGCGACCTTTATCCGCGTTCGTACCTTCAAGACGAACGACAACAGGAACGCTGACTCCAACCTCTTTAACCGCACCGATAATGCCTTCTGCGATCATGTCACAGCGAACAATGCCGCCGAAGATATTAACCAGTACCGCTTTTACGTTGTCATCAGAGAGGATAATTTTGAAGGCTTCGGCAACACGTTCTTTCGTTGCACCGCCTCCCACATCGAGGAAGTTCGCTGGTTTACCACCATGTAGGTTAACAATGTCCATTGTTCCCATTGCAAGACCTGCACCGTTAACCATACAGCCAACGTTACCATCAAGCGCCACATAGTTAAGTTCCCACTGTGCGGCATGCGCTTCACGCTCGTCTTCTTGTGAAGCATCGTGCATTTCACGCAGTTTAGGCTGGCGGTACATGGCATTAGAGTCAATGTTGATTTTGCCATCGAGACACAGCAAGTTGCCTTCACCCGTAATCACTAACGGGTTGATCTCAAGTAATGCAAGGTCATATTGAGAGAACATAGTGCCAAGACCCATAAAGATCTTCACGAACTGTTTAATTTGATCGCCTTGCAGTCCAAGTTTGAATGCCAGTTCACGGCCTTGATAAGCTTGAGGGCCAACTAATGGATCGATCGCCGCTTTGTGAATTAATTCAGGGGTTTCTTCGGCGACTTTTTCAATTTCAACACCACCTTCTGTGGATGCCATGAAAACAATGCGACGCGAACCGCGGTCAACAACAGCACCAAGATACAGTTCATTAGCGATGTTAGAAGCTTCCTCTACGAGGATTTTAGAGACTGGTTGACCATTCGCATCTGTTTGATAAGTCACTAGGTTTTGACCTAGCCATTTTTGGGCAAATTCACGGATGCCATCTTTGGTGTCATGCAGTTCTACACCGCCCGCTTTACCGCGGCCGCCAGCGTGGACCTGACATTTTACGACCCATTTTTCTCCGCCAATTTTACCCGCTGCTTCCGCCGCTTCTTGTGGCGTATCACATGCGTAACCTTCCGGCACTGGCAAACCGAATTCTGCAAACAGCTGTTTGGCTTGATATTCATGCAAATTCATTGTGTTATTCCGTAAGTTTATATCCTTTAAAGGATTTATTATTTCCATTTAGCCCTAAAGGGCTGATGACTTTTACGTCTGTAGGGTGCTTCTCAAATTCAGCCGTTGTATCGGCTCAAATGAAGGCCAGAGGTTGAGCAATCTAGCCGTTGAAGTAATCGGTGCTTAAGTGATTAAGCACCGATAAGCTTCGATTACACGTCAAGCAGAAGACGTGCAGGATCTTCTAGAAGTTCTTTAATGGTCACCAAGAAGCCAACCGACTCACGACCATCAATCAAACGGTGATCGTATGAAAGCGCCAAATACATCATTGGCAAAATCTCTACCTGACCATTGACTGCCATTGGACGTTCTTGGATTTTATGCATACCCAAAATTGCCGATTGTGGCGGGTTGATGATAGGCGTCGACATTAATGAACCAAAAACACCACCGTTAGTGATAGTGAAATTGCCGCCCATTAGCTCATCGACGGTCAACTTGCCGTCACGTCCTTTAATCGCAAGGTCTTTAATGCCTTTTTCAATGTCGGCAAATCCAAGAGTATCACAATCTTTGAGCACTGGCGTAACCAAGCCGCGAGGGGTAGAAACCGCCATGCTAATGTCAAAATAGTTGTGATACACGATGTCATCACCATCAATCGATGCGTTCACTTCAGGGAAACGCTTTAGTGCCTCGGTAACGGCTTTCACGTAGAAAGACATAAAGCCAAGACGAATACCATGACGCTCTTCGAACATATCTTTATATTGCTTGCGAAGATCCATGATTGGCTTCATGTTAACTTCGTTGAATGTCGTTAGCATCGCCGTGCTGTTTTTCGCTTCAAGAAGACGATTTGCAACCGTTTTACGCAAACGTGTCATTGGAACACGTTTTTCACTGCGAGCGGCAGCAGGCGCTTCAACCGCCGCTGGAGCATCGGATTTCGGCGCTTCTTTTGCTTTGGCAAGATGCGCTTCGATATCTTCACGTGTAATACGACCACCCACACCCGTGCCTTTGACTTGGCTAGCCTCAAGACCATGTTCGCCTAATAAGCGGCGTACCGCTGGGCTTAACGCATCATTGCTTTCTTCGGTCAAAGACGCTTTGTGGCGTTTATCAGGAGAAGATTGTGATTCTGCCGTAGTATCTTTTGTCGGTTCGCCGGCCACAGCGCCAGGTTTAAGCTTGGCTAAAAGCTGTTTAGACAGAACCGTTGCGCCTTCTTGCTCAACGATCGATTCTAAAACACCGGATTCAGGCGCAGGCACTTCCAGCACCACTTTATCGGTTTCAATATCAACTAAAACTTCGTCACGTTCTACAGCATCACCGGGTTGTTTGTGCCATGTTGCCACTGTTGCATCTGCAACCGACTCGGGTAAGTCCGGAACCAGAATTTCAATTGTCATATCTGTTTCATCCTTTTTACTTCTAGTTCTAATCTAGGGTCAGAGCGTCATCAACCAACGCTTTTTGTTGTTTCAAGTGGACTGACATATAACCCACCGCCGGAGAAGCGGATGCTGGGCGTCCTGCGTATTTAAGGTCCGCACCTTTAGGAATTGCCGCTCGGAAGTTATGTTGGCTGCTATACCAGGCGCCTTGGTTTTGAGGCTCTTCCTGACACCATACATAGTCCACAACGTTCGGATACTTCTCAATTGCCGCTGTCACGTCGTCAAGTGGGAACGGATACAACTGCTCAATACGAACAATAGCAACATCGTCCTGTTCGTTGTTGCGGCGCTGTTCGAGTAAGTCGTAATAAACTTTACCCGCACAGAAAACAACACGCTTGACTTGCTCAACAGGAAGTTCTTCCACTTCTGGAATCGCAGCTTGGAAACCACCTTCCGCGAGGTCTTCCAAAGAAGATACACAGAGTGGATGGCGAAGCAGTGACTTAGGAGACATCACAATCAAAGGTCGACGCATTGGGCGAACCACTTGGCGACGAATCATGTGATAAACCTGCGCTGGTGTTGAAGGGACAACCACTTGCATGTTTTGCTCTGCACAAAGCTGTAAGTAACGCTCTAGACGTGCTGAAGAGTGTTCAGGACCCTGTCCTTCGTAACCATGTGGTAACAGCATTGTTAGACCGCATAAGCGCGCCCACTTCTGTTCCCCAGATGAAATAAATTGGTCGATAACCACTTGAGCACCGTTGGCAAAATCACCAAACTGCGCTTCCCAAAGAGTGAGTCCGCCCGGCTCTGCCGTTGCATAACCATACTCAAACGCCAATACCGCCTCTTCAGACAACACAGAGTCAAACACTTGGAATGGCCCCTGCTTATCGTGAATATTACAAAGTGGAATATAGGTGCTGGCATCACTTTGGTTGTGGAGTACAGCATGGCGATGGAAGAACGTACCACGACCTGAGTCTTGACCTGAGATTCGAATGCGTTTGCCATCATCGACCAGCGTAGCGTAAGCCAAGATTTCTGCCATCCCCCAGTCAATCGCTTTTTCACCGGTCAACATCGCATTGCGATCGTTATATAGCTTATTAACTCGGCTTTGCAGTTTATGGCTTTCAGGATACTGACAAGCACGCTGACCTAACTCAATCAAGCGCTTACGATCAAATTGATTCGCCCATTTTTCATCCCACTCATGGCCGATATATGGAGACCAATCCACCGAATGCATTGCCATCGGACGCCACTCTTTCACCACGACTTCACCTCGGTCCAAGGCGTCACGGTATTCGTTAATCAGTTGAGTGGCGGTTTCGATATCGCTTTCGTTTTTATCAATCAAGACATCTGCATACAACTTACGTGGCGTTGGATGCTTCTTGATTTTCTGATACATCAACGGTTGCGTTGCATTAGGTTCATCCGCTTCATTGTGACCATGACGGCGGTAACAGACCAGGTCAATCACCACATCACGTTTAAACTCATTACGGTAATCAAGCGCAATGCGAGTCACAAAGGCGACGGCTTCTGGATCATCGGCATTAACATGGAAAATAGGTGCCTGAACCATCTTCGCGATGTCAGTACAGTACATCGTGGAGCGAGTATCCTTCGGGTTTGATGTTGTAAAGCCCACTTGGTTATTCACCACAATACGAACCGTACCACCAACTTGGAAACCACGCGCTTGAGACATATTAAAGGTTTCTGCAACAACACCTTGTCCAACCACAGCGGAATCACCATGAATGGTAATCGGCAGTACTTTGCTACCGTCTGAATCTTCGAGGCGATCTTGACGAGCACGTACAGACCCCATAACCACAGGGTTAACAATTTCAAGGTGCGATGGGTTAAACGCAAGCGCTAAGTGGACATCACCACCTGCCGTCGCGAAGTCTGCCGAAAAGCCCTGGTGGTACTTCACATCACCCGTACCCCAGGTTTCATCGTGCTTACCAGCAAACTCATCAAACAAATCTTGCGGCTTTTTACCCAACACGTTCACCAGCATGTTTAGACGCCCACGGTGTGCCATTCCCACAACCACTTCACGCATACCGCTTGAGCCTGCGTGACGAATTAATTCTTTTGTCATTGGAATAAGCGCATCGCCCCCTTCAAGAGAGAAACGCTTCGCGCCTGGGAATTTAGCACCGAGATAGCGTTCAAGACCTTCTGCCGCGGTCAATTCTTCTAAAAAGGTCAGTTTTTCTTCAGGGGTAAAAGAAGGTTGACCAACAACAGATTCAAGGCGTTGTTGAATCCAACGCTTTTGCTCTGTGTCTGTCATATGCATATATTCAGCACCAATCGATCCACAGTAGATCTTATTTAACGCGGCGTGAATATCTTTAAGTTGCATTGTGTCTTGACCAATAGCGAAAGAACCGACGTTAAACGTCTCTTCGAAATCGTCTTGGGTCAAATTATGAAATGCTGGGTCTAGTTCAGCCACTGTTGGGCGGATCCATAGACCTAGAGGATCTAATTGAGCTGCTTCATGTCCGCGGAAGCGGTACGCATTAATCAGCTGTAGGACTTTTACTTGTTTCGCATCGACATCAGGATCACTAACTTGGACACTGTAATGCTTCGTCTCTTGAGCGAGTCTCCGGAAGTAGTCACGGACACGTGAGTGTGGCTGTTCAGCGACACTGTCTGAGTTTTTTGGTAACTCATCAAAAACACGTACCCACTCCTCACTTACCGAGTCGGGATCACTTAGATACAGTTCGTAGAGGTCTTCTACGTACGTTGCATTGGCGCCAGCCAAGTGTGAAGACTCGAGCCATGCCTTCATCACGCCGTTGTGCATATTTTCCCTTTACCAGTAGTTTTCACGTTTGCTGCGGTCTACGCCGAGCTCTATTTAACGTCGGCGACGTTAGCCATCGCCGACCAAGATGTTGCAGTCATTAAACCGAACGGTTCACCAGCATTGACTTAATATGGCCAATCGCTTTGGTTGGATTCAGTCCCTTTGGACACACACTGACACAGTTCATAATGCCGTGGCATCGGAAAACACTGAAAGCGTCGTCCAAATTTGACAAACGTTCGTCAGTTGCCGTATCGCGACTGTCAATCAACCAGCGGTAAGCTGCAAGCAGCCCAGCTGGACCAATAAATTTATCCGGATTCCACCAGAATGACGGGCACGATGTCGTACAACAAGCACACATAATACACTCATATAAGCCATCTAAATGCGCGCGCTCTTCCGGCGATTGCAAATTTTCTCGAGACGGTGGTAAATCGCCGTCAGAAATCAAGAAAGGCTTAACTTTTGCATAGTTATCGTAAAATTGTGTCATGTCAACGATAAGATCTCGCACAACCGGTAAACCGGGCAATGGACGGATAACAATCTTACTTCCAGATAAAGCTGAAAGTGGTGTAATACAGGCTAACCCGTTCTTACCATTCATGTTTAAACCGTCTGACCCACATACGCCTTCGCGGCATGAACGACGAAACGCAATAGATGGGTCTTGCTCTTTCAGCAAAATAAGTGCGTCCAACACCATCATGTCAGAGCCTTCTTTCACCTCAAGCTCATAATCCTTCATATACGGCTTTTTATCGACGTCCGGATTATAACGATACACAGAGAAGTTCAGTTTCATTGTCGTGTCCTCCCTTAGTATGTACGTACTTTCGGTGGAAAGGCATCACGGTGAACGGGTGTCATATTGACATCACGCGTGCTCATTTCTCCGGTTTCTGGATTATAAATAGAGTGGCATAGCCATTTCTCGTCATCACGTTCAGGATAGTCGAAACGAGCGTGAGCACCACGGCTTTCCGTTCTAAAGTTTGCGGCAACCGCTGTTGAGATTGCTGTTTCCATCAAATTATCCAGCTCCAGACACTCAATACGCTGGGTATTGAACTCTTTCGATTTATCGGATAGATGACCTTGCTGTAAGCGCTCACGGATTTCTCTAAGCTCATTGAGCCCTGTCGCCATTGCGTCACCTTCACGGAATACCGAGAAGCTATTTTGCATACATGTTTGTAGATCTTTACGAATCTGCGCTGGGTCCTCACCACTGGTGCTGTTCTCCCAGCGCATAGTGCGGGCCAATGACGCCTCAATATCAGATTCGGTTGCCGGGCGAGCTTCTGCTTGAGCGGCTAAGGTTTCGCCTAAATGCAAACCCGTTGCACGGCCAAATACCACTAAATCTAGCAACGAGTTACCACCGAGCCGGTTTGCGCCATGCACAGAGACAGATGCAATTTCGCCACAGGCAAACAAGCCTTGAACTTCAACATCTTGACCTTGCGGGTTTTGCTTCAACGCTTGGCCAGAGACTTGTGTTGGTACACCACCCATCATGTAGTGACAAGTTGGGATTACAGGAATCGGCTCTTTAACTGGATCAACGTGAGCAAAGGTACGTGACAACTCACAAATACCAGGAAGACGTGATTCAAGTACATCTTTACCTAAATGATCGAGTTTCAATTTAATGTGAGGCCCCCAAGGACCATCGCAGCCACGGCCTTCACGAATTTCGATCATCATCGAGCGTGCAACAACATCACGTCCTGCCAAATCTTTGGCATTCGGTGCGTAACGTTCCATAAAGCGCTCGCCATCTTTATTAAGAAGATAGCCACCTTCACCACGGCAACCTTCGGTTACCAGTACCCCAGCGCCAGCAATACCGGTGGGGTGGAACTGCCACATTTCCATATCTTGCATTGGCACACCTGCACGCAATGCCATACCAACACCATCACCGGTGTTAATGTGAGCATTGGTAGTTGAGGCGTAAATGCGACCTGCCCCGCCTGTTGCGAGGATGGTTGCTTTCGACTTGAAGTAACAGATCTCTCCGGTTTCCATGCAGATTGCAGTACAACCGAGAATTGCGCCGTCTTGGTTTTTCACCAAATCCAGTGCATACCACTCAGAGAAAATTGTGGTTTTATGTTTAATGTTTTGTTGATACAAAGTATGCAAAAGCGCATGGCCTGTACGGTCAGCGGCAGCGGCAGTACGCGCCGCTTGCTCACCACCAAACTCTTTTGACTGACCGCCAAACGGGCGCTGGTAAATAGAGCCATTTTCAAAACGAGAAAATGGTAATCCCATTTTTTCAAGTTCAATGACTGACTCTGGGCCCGTTTTACACATGTATTCGATAGCGTTTTGGTCACCGATATAATCAGAACCTTTCACGGTATCGTACATGTGCCACTGCCAGTTATCTTGGTGAGAGTTGCCTAAGGCAACGGTAATCCCGCCTTGAGCAGACACCGTATGAGACCGTGTCGGAAAAACTTTAGACAGCAAAGCACAAGTAAGGCCTTGCTCAGAGATTTGCAGTGCAGCGCGCATACCTGCACCACCAGCGCCGATTACAACGGCGTCAAATTCGCGAACTGGAATAGTCACTTACGCACCCCACAGAATAAATAGACCAGAGAAAAAATAACCAAATAGCACAGCAATCACACCTAGCTGGAGAAACGCGCGAAGCTTGGAACATTTGATATAGTCAGTAAGAACTTGCCATAGGCCGATCCACGCGTGGATAAGCACACATACCAGAGCAAGCATGGTGAACACCTTAGTAAAAGTGCCGCCAAAAAACTGGGTCCAGGAAGCGTAATTGATGTCTGCGAAGGCGCAAAAGCCAACCAGATACACGGTATAAAGCGTCATGATGATCGCAGTGGCACGAATTAACAGATAATCGTGTACCCCATTACGACCAAAAGAAGAGATGTGTTTTACCATACCATTACCCCCGCAAGAACAGATAGGATGATTGTTACACCGAAAGCGACTTTCGCGCTCATTGCGCCAGATTCAAGCTCTTCGAAATAACCGAGATCCATGAGGAGGTGACGAATACCACCAGCGATATGGTAAGCAAGGGCAGTAAGAATGCCCCATAAAATGAACTTAACAAAAAAGCCTTCTACAATTTCAGAAGCTTCCATAAAGCCCATTTGGGACGAGAGGGATGTGGATAGTAACCAAAGCAATATACCGATCGATACAAACGTTATCACACCTGACACGCGGTGAAGGATAGAAGCGATTGCTGTGATCGGAAAGCGAATGGTCTGCAAATCTAAATTAACAGGTCTTGACTTTCTTTCTTTCACGGGCTTGCTCACTCTGCTCTATCGAGCATTTATAGTTATCAACGAAAATCAGGTTGAAAACCCACAAAAGTTACATTTAATTAACATTTAATCGCCCATATGAGCGCACCATTTTGTAAAATAAATGTTAACAACAAGAATAAAAACAGCCTTCATGATTTGTTTCTAGCCTTGAATTTATAAGGTTTTCACCATAATTCACTACGCCACTATACGGCTCGCAACATTCTAATACAATTGATGTAACAATTTTTGCTACACAGAACAGATTTTTAACTTTATACGTTCAAAAAATCATAACAAGTGCACACATCCGAGGAGAACAATTGACTTTGCTTGCGAAGGCACGTAAAAAAATGGCACACAAAACATCCTGGACGGATTAAATAATAAACAAAGGAGATTGTTATGGCAGATAAGAAAGCGACCCTTCATATTGAGGGCAAAGCGCCAATCGAACTGCCGATTATGGACG
The DNA here is from genome assembly GCF_042428525.1 of Vibrio olivae. Lineage (NCBI taxonomy): Bacteria > Pseudomonadati > Pseudomonadota > Gammaproteobacteria > Vibrionales > Vibrionaceae > Vibrio > Vibrio olivae. The sequence goes on along the minus strand of NZ_JBHMEP010000001.1, from coordinate 209,226 downwards.
GGACACTCGGTCCGCAAGTAATCGACGTTCGTAAACTTGGAGCCAATGGTTTCTTTACCTTTGACCCAGGTTTTCTTGCCACTGCATCTTGTGAATCTCAAATCACTTATATCGATGGTGCCAAAGGTGTGCTTTTACACCGTGGGTTCCCAATCGATGAATTGGCGAATAACGCTGATTATTTAGAAGTCTGCTACATCCTTCTTTATGGGGAAGCCCCTACACGTGAGCAATACGAGAAGTTCAAAAAGACAGTGACTCGTCATACGATGGTTCACGAACAAATCGCCAGTTTTTTCCACGGCTTCCGCCGCGACGCACACCCAATGGCGGTGATGTGTGGTGTGGTTGGAGCACTGGCTGCGTTCTATCATGACTCGCTCGACATCAATAACGATTCACACCGAGAAATCGCTGCGTATCGCTTGATTTCAAAAATGCCGACCTTAGCGTCAATGTGTTACAAGTACTCTATTGGTCAACCATTCATCTACCCACGTAACGACTTAAGCTACGCAGAAAACTTCTTACACATGATGTTTGCCAACCCATGTGAAGAATACGAAGTGAATCCAATCGTCGCTCGCGCTATGGATAAAATCTTTACTCTGCATGCTGATCATGAACAAAATGCGTCAACATCAACGGTTCGTCTTGCCGGTTCTTCTGGTGCTAACCCATTTGCGTGTATCGCAGCGGGTATTGCATCACTTTGGGGGCCTGCACACGGCGGTGCAAATGAAGCATGTTTGAGAATGCTGGAAGAAATCGGCAGTGTCGATAAGATTCCTGAGTTTGTTGCGCGAGCAAAAGACAAAGATGACCCATTCCGCCTGATGGGCTTTGGTCATCGCGTTTACAAAAACTACGACCCACGAGCCACGGTGATGCGTGAAGCGTGTCATGAAGTACTTACTGAGCTTAATATTCAAGATCCACTGCTTGATGTGGCAATGGAACTGGAAAAAATTGCCTTATCTGATGAGTACTTTGTTGAGAAGAAACTATACCCGAATGTGGACTTCTACTCAGGGATCATTTTGAAAGCGATTGGTATTCCTGTCTCCATGTTCACCGTTATCTTTGCGATGTCACGTACTATCGGTTGGATTGCACACTGGAATGAAATGCACAGTGACCCAACTAATCGTATCGGTCGTCCTCGTCAACTTTATACCGGTAAGCAATCACGTAAATTTAAGCCATTGCACGAACGTGAATAACGACTTGGTCATCAAAAAAGCGAGCTTCTAAGCTCGCTTTTTTTATTGCTAGGGATTGCATCCAATCTCAAGATAGTCGTCATCAAACTGGATTATCGATATCAATAAATTCCACGTCCAAATCATACGTTTGACTTAACCACTCACCCAACGCTTTCACCCCATAACGCTCAGTCGCATGGTGCCCTGCCGCAAAATAATGAATATTTTGTTCACGTGCACTGTAAGTCGTGCGTTCAGAAATTTCACCGGAAAGATAAGCGTCTAAATAATTCGCTGCCGCAAGCTCAATAAAGTCCTGTCCTCCTCCGGTGCACCAACCGATGGTTTCAATCTGATTTCCGTTGCCACTCGCAATATGCAGCGGCTGCCGATTCAGCACCTGAGCAATCTTTTGGCCAAACTGCTCTGCGCTCATCGGTTGTTTTAGTCTCCCTTGCATCACCACAGATTGAGGCGTCGGCTCAAGGCCACCAAGCACTTCAATATCCAGCAACTGAGCTAATTGTGCGTTGTTGCCCAATGTCGGATGAATATCAAGCGGTAAATGGTACGCATACAAATTAATATCATGTTTGATTAATTGACGAATACGCGTCCCTTTCATGCCTCGAATAGGCTCAGCCTCGCCTTTCCAGAAATAGCCGTGATGGACCAATATCGCATCTGCATTTGCTTCAATTGCTCTCTCAATGAGCGCCTTAGACGCCGTTACCCCGGTAATGACTTTTCTCACTTCAGATTTGCCCTCAACCTGAAGTCCATTCGGGCAATAATCTTTGATTAAATGCGGTGAGAGTTCCGCATTGAGTCGCTGTTCGAGTTCTAAATGATTCATTCGGGCTTCCCATCTTGTTCAATGTGAGAGGTTATAGCAATTTCAGGTTACAATGTCGAAATTATCCATTCAAGAGTGTAGCCGCCACATCGCATGCAGCATTTTTATCAGTGGGTCATTGAAACCCCAGCTCTATTTGAGCTTGAGCAATCAGCACCTTTTACCAGTTTCGAGCACTTAGGCTTATCTCAACAGCGCCCCGAAGCCATGGTTTATCAAGGTAACCCTCGCTTAGGGTTCGTATATCAGTACCTATGCGACCAAGTCTTGAAACATTCATCACAATTCGAGGTTGTCGAGCAAGAAATTCAACTCAATCAAAATGGTAAGACTCTCGGCGCAATTGATTTCATCGTTCGCGATCATCAGCAATCACAATTGCAGCACTGGGAAGTCGCGATTAAGTTTTACCTTCTGCACGGAGATAGTTGGTATGGCCCAAACGCGCACGACCGTTTAGATAAAAAGCTTCAGCGAATGCTCGAGCATCAACTGACTTTGACCCAGCATCCCGCGTTTATCGAGCAATACCCTGACTATCAGCACCTATTTACCCAATTACTCATGCAGGGACGGCTGTATACCAACCCGTTTTCTGCTCAAGCAGTCCCTCAATATTGTCTTGGCCATAAACTGAACTCAAGCCAAATCCAAGGCTATTGGTGCTACTCACATCAATGGCATCATATTGGAGAACCTCTCTTCGCACTTGAAAAACATCAATGGGCAACAGGGCTAGAGCCTCAACATCAACACACTCCAATCACTGAATTTTCCGGGCGATTTATTCATGCTCAAAGCGCAAGTGGTCAATTTTGGTTTATCGTTAATGAACAATGGCCACATGATAATAACTAATCACGTGCTCGGCTAAACGAAAAAACAAAAAAAGGCGACACAGTAACCTGCATCGCCTTCATGTTATTAATCAGTCTGTGTTATAAACCGGCTTCTGCAAATACTTGATTCACAATCTCTTGTGCTTCTTGTTCAATTTGCTTGAGGTGCTCAGCACCCTTAAAGCTTTCACAGTAAATTTTGTACACGTCTTCAGTACCTGACGGACGAGCAGCAAACCAGCCATTTTCTGTTGTTACTTTAAGGCCACCAATTGCCGCATCATTGCCTGGCGCATGAGTTAAACGCGCGGTAATGGCATCGCCGGCTAAAGTATCGGCTTTCACCATTTCTGCTGACAACTTTTTCAATACGTCTTTTTGTGGACCATTGGCGACGGCTTGAATTCGGTTGTATTGAGATTCACCGTGTTTCGCGGCCAACTCTTCATAATACTGCTGTGGGTTTTTGCCAGTCATTGCAGTGATTTCAGCAGCAAGAAGGCAAAGAATGATACCGTCTTTATCTGTAGACCATGGCGTACCGTCTTTACGCAGGAATGAGGCTCCCGCACTTTCTTCGCCGCCAAAGCCAAAGGTGCCGTTATATAAACCGTCGACAAACCATTTAAATCCAACCGGGACTTCACACAACTGGCGACCAAGATCCGCGACCACGCGATCGATCAATGCACTAGATACAAGGGTCTTACCTACCGCAACGTCCTTGTTCCATCCTTGACGATGACGGAATAAGTAATCAATACATACGGCAAGGTAGTGGTTTGGATTCATCAAACCTTTTGGCGTAACGATACCGTGACGGTCGTAATCGGGGTCATTACCAAATGCCAAGTCATATTGGTCCTTTAATGCCAGTAAACCTGCCATAGCATACGGTGATGAACAATCCATGCGAATCGCACCGTCTTTATCCAACGACATAAACTGGAACGTTGGATCAATGGCTTCGCTCACCAAAGTGATATCGAGCTTGTACGTCGCCGCAATTTGGCGCCAGTAATCAATACCGCTACCGCCAAGAGGATCAACTCCGATTTTAAGCCCTGACTTTTGAATCGCTTCAATATCGATGACATTGACGAGGTCATCAATATAAGGCTTAACTAAATCACGCTCACTATAAAGCTCACTCGCTTTTGCCTCAGACAGTTCCATGCGTTTCACGGCGGCTAGGTTGTCTGCAATTAAAGCATTGGCGCGATCTTCAATCGCTTGAGTCAGCTCTGCTTCGGCAGGGCCACCGTGAACAGGGTTGTATTTAATACCACCATCTTGTGGTGGGTTATGAGATGGCGTAATCACAATACCATCCGCTTTTTCGGCGTGAGTTTGGTTGTAGGTTAAGATTGCATGAGAGATACCCGGAGTTGGTGTGTAGCCACCCTCTTGTTGGGCAATTACTTGAACACCGTTTGCAACCAGAACTTCGACCACGTTCGCAAATGCCGGTTCAGACAAAGCATGGGTATCTTTACCCACAAACAGAGGGCCAGTTGTTCCCTGCTGAGCGCGTATTTCTGCTACCGCTTGCGCGATCGCCAAAATATGATTTTGATTAAATGTAGATTTGTCCGCGCTACCACGGTGACCAGAAGTACCGAAAACAACTTTATGTTCGGGGTTGCTTGAATCAGGTTGAAGTAGGAAATAATTCGAAACCAAAGCTGGAATATTATGCAGGTCTTGCTGCTGCGCTTTTTGGCCCGCTCTAGGGTGGTTAGCCATCATGACATCCTTTCTTGAAAATAATGATGAGAAATCAAAAGCCTCATAATAACCAGATGTACTGTATCATTAATGAGGCTTTTGTCAGACTTTTCATTAAATCGATTGGGTCACTTTCTCAATAAGCTCCGCAGGGAAGTTCATACGCGTCATGACTTGGTCGATCATTTGACGCTTACGGCTGGTGTTGGTATTCGTGATAACCCAAAAAGGCGAGTTAGGAATCGCTTTTGGTTTCGTGGTATTGCCACTTGTCAGTAGGGTCTGTTCGTTATCAGCAAAGTAGACTCGCTTGCGTCCTTTCACTTGAGCCGCTTCAGAAAAACCTTGGGCATCCAATTTATACAAAGTCGAAAGAACCAACATAAAACGGTCAATGGCTTTCTTAAGACCCGCAAACTCATCCGAAATCAATAAACCACGCATCTCTTTGACTAAATCATACGTTGTCTCTTGTCCTGCATCTTTGCTGACAACAATCCCTTTGGTTGGTGCAGATGTCAATTCTGCCACTTGGGCTTGCGGCGCTACGTAAGGCGCTTGCGCTTGACCATCGACATTTAGCAGACGGCGCAGAATATCCGATGCGCTCTCACCAATATGCTGGGTTTGACCTGCGATGTAACGGTATAGATCCTCATCAACCTCTATTGTTTTCATTCGCTTTTCACAATCTCTATGTTTAAACTCGGATGAATTATAACGAGATCTTCGCCGAGACTCTACGATAAACCAGTCACGAATAAGATAAAAAATGTCACAGCAGCTCAACTATAAAATTCAAGGTGAGGGTCACACCATTGTTTTGATCCATGGACTCTTTGGTAATTTAGACAATTTAGGCCTTTTAGCACGTGATTTAGTCCTTGATCATCAAGTGCTGAGTGTCGATCTTCGAAATCACGGTCAGTCCTTCCACAGCCAAACCCATGATTATGCTTCAATGGCTAAGGATATCGTGGAACTCCTATCGAATCTTGGCATCAAAACCTATACGTTGGTGGGCCATTCAATGGGTGGCAAAGTCGCGATGCAAGTCGCCAACTTGTCTCGTCAAAATACTTCAGCGCTGATTGTGTTAGATATGGCGCCAGTACAATATCACCAACGCCGCCACGATGACGTATTCGCGGGGTTGTTTGCGGTATTAGACCACAAGCCCGCTTCGCGGAAAGAAGCGATGGCGATTCTGGAACAACATATTGACACCGATGGTGTACGTCAATTTCTGAGTAAATCCTTATATAAGGAGGGGCAACATATGACATGGCGCTTCAATGTTCATTCCTTATATCAAAATTATCTGAACATTCTGGCATGGGAAACTCAGGCAAGTAACACCGTGCCAACCCTTTTTATTAAAGGCGCAAACTCCGATTACTTAACCCGTGAGTACCAACCACAGATTCAAGCTCAATACCCGATAGCCAAAGCTCATGTCATCGCCAACACCGGACACTGGCTACACGCGGAGAAACCCGCGGAAGTATTGAGGGTAATGCGCCGTTTTCTTAGTAAATAACGTATATTTCGGTGTTAAACGTAAAAAATCCTGCGAATATTCTACTTGTCATTACGCACTGAATTAACTTTGTGGATTAACAGTGGTATAGTTCGCGCAATAAAATTAGGCATAAAGGGATTCCATGCTTTACGACTATATGAACGTCATTGAGTCTATTGGATTAGACTTACTGTTTGCTGCGATTTTCTTTTTAATTGGTATGGCAATTAAAGATGTATTGAAATCCGGCAATGTTCCTCCTTTTGGGCGTCGTATTGTATGGTTGGTTTTGTTTCTCGGCTGTGCTGGGTTTATCGCCAAAGGGATAATTCAGTTAAGTTGGGAAGGAACGGGCTTAGGCTAATCCGTTTTATCGCTAATCACAGACAAGAGTAAAGGTAACGAATCTATGGCAAGTGTAGGTATCTTCTTTGGTAGCGACACAGGTAACACTGAAGCCGTTGCGAAGATGATTCAAAAGCAACTCGGCAAAAAATTAGTTAATGTCCAAGACATTGCGAAAAGCAGTAAAGAAGACATCGATAATTTCGATCTGCTTCTGCTTGGCATTCCAACGTGGTATTACGGCGAAGCACAGTGCGATTGGGATGATTTCTTCCCTGAACTTGAGCAAATTGACTTCTCGACCAAACTCGTTGCTATTTTTGGCTGCGGAGACCAAGAAGATTACGCTGAATACTTTTGCGATGCGATGGGCACGGTACGTGACATCGTTGAAGCAAAAGGCGGCACTATTCTAGGTTATACATCAACCGAAGGTTATGAATTCGAAGCATCTAAAGCGGTGCTAGAGGATGACGATAGCCAATTTGTTGGATTGTGTATCGATGAAGACCGTCAGCCTGAGCTAACCGAGCAACGTGTCAACACGTGGTGTGAGCAGATTTACGAAGAGATGTGTCTCGCTGAGCTCGAAGACTGATAACCATCCCCTGACTGTTCAGGGGATTTTTTTATCTACTTTCAACCGCTAAAGATTATTCCGCGGTGGTTAACTCTCGGTAAGCCGTCTTTTTTCTGACATAAAGCGTTCGCTGTACTTGCGAGACCACTTCGCCTTGAACATTTTTTATATGGATATCAAATATCGGGAAGTATTTATCGCCAGTTACAGTCTGTTGCAAAATGGCGTCAAGCTGCCCCTGAGAAATCACAAATTCAGCAAACAAATCCGTAGTACCCGGTTTAATAAAGTTGATGCTTGCTTGTTTATCCCACACATAATATTGATGGCCTAAAATACGCATCAACATCAGGGCATAAATCGGGTCAGTTAACGAAAAAATGCTGCCGCCATATTGCGTTCGATTGGCATTTTTATTCCACCAGCGCAGTTTGAGTTTAACGTTAACTTGCCGAAAATCCTGACTAATTTCAGTAATTTTAATTCCCGCTCCCCAGAAAGGCGGCCAACTGTTTAACAAAAATTTTGCCACGCTTGGGGTTAAAAGCTTAGATAGCGAAGAATTCATCCCTGTACTCCATCCAAATTGATTAAGTTAATAAATTGTAACTGGTCGGATGTTTGTAATCAGTGATTATCGTACAATTTTATGACGACCCTCTAGTAACCCCTTGAAGTTCGTGGTTTATTGTTCCCTTATACTAACCTATAATATTCGGAATAGTGAGTGCTGTTTATCGCTGCAGATCATCAACAGGAATGTATATGTCAGACAACAACCAAGCGTTGAAGGATGCTGGTCTCAAAGTAACCCTTCCAAGGCTAAAGATTTTAGAAGTACTACAGCAGCCTGAGTGCCAACACATCAGTGCAGAAGAGCTGTATAAAAAGCTGATTGATCTCGGCGAGGAGATTGGTCTTGCCACGGTGTACCGTGTATTGAACCAATTTGATGATGCGGGCATTGTTACTCGTCATCATTTTGAAGGGGGTAAATCCGTCTTTGAACTCTCAACCCAACATCACCACGATCACCTAGTGTGTTTAGACTGTGGCGAGGTGATTGAGTTTTCAGATCAATTAATTGAAGACCGTCAAAAAGAGATTGCGGCACGTTACAATGTTAACTTGACCAACCACAGTCTTTATCTCTATGGCAAGTGTGGTGATGGGAGTTGTAAAACTAACCCTGATGCACATAAAGAGAAGAAATAATAAAGGCGCTTATAGCGCCTTTTTTGATCGACAAACCTATTTAAAAGGCACATTTCTGTGCCTTTTTAGTTTCTAATCACCAATCTTTGCCCACGTATCACGAAGGCCAACGGTACGGTTGAATATTAACTTGTCCGCGCTTGACGTTGTATCAGCACAGAAGTAGCCCGTACGTTCAAACTGGTAGCCGGCTTGCTCTTGCGCCTGACCCAGGCTTGGTTCCACATAGCCATGTTTAATAACCAAAGACTCTGGATTAATGGTTTCAGCAAAGTTATCAGACGCCGCTGGGTTTGGTACGGTAAACAGACGATCGTACAAACGAATTTCAGCAGGCAGCGCTTTATCCGCTGATACCCAATGAATAACGCCTTTCACTTTTCGACCATCGGCTGGATTCTTGCCCAACGTTTGGTCATCGTAGCTACAGTAAATCGTTGTGATATTGCCTTGGTCATCTTTTTCAATGCGTTCAGCCTTAATCACATAAGCGCCACGTAAACGCACCTCTTTACCCAACACTAAACGTTTGTACTTTTTATTGGCTTCTTCACGGAAGTCTTCACGCTCAATCCAAACTTCACGAGTAAACGGAACTTCACGGCTGCCCATCTCAGGTTTGTTTGGATGATTTGCCACGTTCAAGGTTTCGACTTTACCTTGCTCGTAGTTTTCAATCACTAACTTAACTGGGTCAATAACCGCCATTGCACGTGGTGCGTTTTCATTCAAATCATCACGAATACAAGACTCTAACGAGCTCATTTCAATCATGTTATCTTGCTTGGTGACACCAATGCGTTTACAAAACTCACGAATCGATGCAGCAGTAAAGCCACGACGACGCAAACCAGAGATGGTTGGCATACGTGGATCATCCCAACCATCAACCAGTTTCTCGGTCACAAGTTGGTTCAATTTACGCTTAGACATCACCGTGTACTCTAAATTCAAGCGACTGAATTCGTACTGATGTGGCGTGCAATCAATCGTAATGTTTTCAAGAACCCAATCATAAAGACGGCGGTTGTCTTGGAACTCAAGCGTACACAATGAGTGAGTAATGCCTTCCAATGCATCTGAAATGCAGTGAGTAAAATCGTACATTGGATAAATGCACCATTTATCACCAGTCTGATGATGCTCGGCAAAGCGCACACGGTATAAGACGGGATCGCGCATAACCATGAACGACGAACCCATATCGATTTTTGCACGTAAACATGCACTACCTTCAGCAAACTCACCTGCTCGCATTTTTTCAAATAGTGCAAGGTTCTCTTCCACACTGCGATCGCGATACGGGCTTGGTTTACCTGGCGCTTTTAAAGTGCCACGGTATTCACGAATTTGATCTGGGGTTAACTCTTCAACGTAAGCGAGGCCTTTATTAATAAGCTCAATCGCATACTCGTAAAGTTTATCGAAGTAATTGGACGAATAGCAGATATCGCCACTCCACTGGAAACCTAACCAGCTTACGTCATTCTTAATCGATTCAACGTATTCCACATCCTCTTTTTCAGGGTTGGTGTCGTCAAAACGTAAGTTACATTGTCCCTGGTAATCCTGAGCAATACCAAAGTTTAAGCAAATGGACTTGGCGTGCCCGATATGCAGATAGCCATTCGGCTCTGGCGGAAAACGAGTATGCACGCTTGTGTGTTTGCCATCCGCTAAATCTTTATCGATGATTTGGCGAATAAAATTCGATGGACGAGCTTCAGCTTCACTCATCTATAGCACCTCAATTGTTTTAGTATTGTCAGAGAAAGGGTTTGTACCTGTAATTAGGCCACAAATTATATTAGCGGTAATGATCCACAATTCTTTGCGAATGCACAACTATATCTCGAGTTTTCTTGAAAAATAATCACGACCAACGCTTAAACCACCACCAACTCGATGTTTGTGCCACTATGATTAAGCCGCGCCAGCACAATACGTGACAATTTAGTTGGCAAATGTCGTTCAATTTCTATACGTTTTTACAAAAAAAGCCCCCTAAATAGGAGGCTCTATGATGGATAACCAAAAGTATTATGAGGAAGTTGAAACCTCAGATAAATCTTCGTTTTGGTCAATATTTTTCATTTCACCGGCAATGATTTCCGCAAGCGGTCCCAAGATAACTTGTAGGTTGTTAGAGCCAAGTTTAACCACGCCCATTGCACCTAAATCTTTGAGCTGCTGCTCATCAATCACTGACATGTCTTTTACCGTCAAACGAAGGCGGGTAATACAAGCATCAATGTTCGATAGGTTTTGATGACCACCAAGCACTTTTAAATACTGTTTAGCCAATTTATTTGACTCTTTTGCCCCTTGCAATGGTTGACCAGCGCGACCTTCAACCTCGTCTTCACGTCCTGGTGTTTTGAGGTTAAAGCGCACGATAACCGTTCTGAACACAACGTAATAGATAGCGAAGAACACCAATCCTTGGATAATCAACATATACCATTGAACCGCCAATGGGTTACGCGTAGAAAGGAATAAGTCGACAAAACCAGCGGAGAAACCAAAGCCTGCAATCCAGTGCATGGAAGCGGCAATAAACACCGAAATACCCGTTAACACGGCGTGCAGCACATAAAGCAGTGGCGCAAGGAACATGAATGAAAACTCAAGTGGCTCCGTTACCCCTGTAAAGAAAGAAGCAAATGCAGCCGCAATCATGATGCCTGCCACTTTTTCTTTGTTCTTGGCGGTCGATGTATGGTAAATCGCAAGAGCAGCACCAGGTAGACCAAACATCATAATTGGGAAGAACCCAGCTTGATACATACCCGTTACACCGGCAACGGCGGTTCCTTCTGCGATAGATTTTGCGCCACCTAAGAAATTAGGAATATCATTAATCCCAGCAACATCAAACCAGAACACTGAGTTTAATGCGTGATGAAGACCAACAGGAATCAACAAGCGGTTAAAGAAGGCATAAATCCCCGCACCTGCAGACCCCATGCCTTGAATCGACTCACCAAAATGTACAAGCCCACCATAAATCGCTGGCCAAATGTACATGAGAACAAAAGAGAGAAGGATACCAACGAATGAAGTTAAGATAGGAACAAGGCGCTTACCTGAGAAGAAAGCCAGCGCTTTATGCAATTCAACTGTCGAATAACGGTTATAAATTTCGGCAGAAATGATGCCCACTAGAATACCTACAAATTGGTTTTGAATTTTACCAAATGCGGCAGGAACTTCTGAAGGGTCAATACCTTGGATTTGTGCAACTGCACCAGGTGACAGCAGGGTTGTAACCACATACATACACACCAAACCAGCCAGTGCGGAAGCACCATCTTTGTCTTTCGACATACCGTAAGCGACACCGACAGCAAATAACCATGACATGTTGTCAATAATCGCTGCTCCCGCTTTAATAAGGAACCCCGCTAATGCAGAGTTAGCACCCCAGCCGGTCGGGTCAATCCAGTACCCTACCCCCATGAGGATGGCCGCGGCGGGCAAAGTTGCCACCGGAACCATCAGCGCTTTACCTACGCTTTGAAAATAACCAAGAATATTCACCTTATAGTTCCCCCTATAGGATATTTATTATCTTGAACGACTTTTTTTATCCGCTCAATTTAGTTCCCCCAGTTTATGGTTTTAATTTTGCTCCGCAAATTAAAACCTTACCTTTTGTGATCATTATCACCGCAAAGTTCTGCAATATAGGGTTTTTGCTAGCAAGATCATAAAACTTATTTCATGTTGTAAAAAATGATAATATAATCTCGTAAACCGCGTTATTCTTGACATTCAGCGTCATCAATACCCAAAAAAATTTATAAACAATGAAGAAAACAGCCCTAGGTCTTGTCATAAATATCGCATAATGTGAAAAAACCGAAGATTTTATCACCTAAAAGTTACTTTTCTTCATTTTATTTTGCCTGACCATGTAAACAAACAAGAGACAATCTGCCATTGTTGTTTGACGGAAATTTTAGGCGTAACCAAAGAACAAGAATCGATAAAAGGATTAGCTGACCATGTATGCGCTAACGAACTGCAAAATATTCACCGGCTCTGACGTATTGCTTCACCATGCGGTCGTCGTAAAAAATGGGGTCATTGAACAAGTCTGCCGTGAAGAACAACTGCCGCACAACATTGAAAAGAAAGATTTGGCGGGCGCAAATTTAAGTCCTGGCTTTATTGATTTACAACTCAATGGTTGTGGTGGTGTGATGTTTAACGACGACATCACGCCTGCCGCGCTAGAAACAATGCATCGCGCCAATTTAAAATCTGGATGTACCAGCTTTCTTCCTACCTTGATCACCTCATCCGATGAGGATATGCAGCGGGCTATCGCGGTCACACGTGAGTATCAACGCCTAAACCCAAACCATTCACTTGGCTTGCATCTTGAAGGGCCCTATCTTAACGCCGCGAAAAAAGGCATTCACAATGTGGATTACATTCGCCCTTCAAACCAAGCAATGATTGAGACAATTTGTGACAATGCGGATGTCATCGCCAAGGTGACCCTAGCACCAGAAATCAACGATCATTCACATATTCAACGCCTTCACCAAGCGGGTATTGTTGTGTCAATTGGTCATACCAATGCAACCTACATCGAAGCCCGTCAAGGCTTTGAATCCGGTATTCGTTTTGCGACTCATCTATTCAATGCGATGACGCCTAGTGTTGGCCGTGAACCTGGAGTGGTGGGCGCTATCTTTGATACTCAAGACGTCTATGCTGGTATTATTGCAGATGGCTTCCATGTTGATTACGCGAACATTCGTATCGCCCACAAAATTAAGGGCGAAAAATTAGTATTAGTGACGGATGCCACAGCTCCTGCAGGCGCTAATATGGATTACTTTATTTTTGTTGGTAAGAAAGTATATTACCGAGATGGTAAGTGTGTTGATGAGAATGGCACACTAGGCGGCTCAGCGCTCACGATGATAGAAGCGGTTAAAAATACCGTTGAGCACGTCGGTATCGCGTTGGATGAAGCGCTGCGAATGGCAACATTATATCCTGCCAAGGCAATCGGTGTAGACAGTAAACTCGGCCGTATTCGAGAAGGAATGGTCGCAAACCTCACCGCATTTGACCGCGACTTCAACGTTGTAAAAACGATAGTTAACGGACAAGACGAGTAAACATAAAGCATGAATGGCGGACAGATAGGTAACGTAGATCTAGTAAAACAACTTAACAGCGCAGCTGTGTATCGCCTGATTGATCAACAAGGCCCGATATCACGAATTCAAGTTGCGGATGTTAGCCAATTAGCCCCCGCCAGTGTTACCAAGATTACCCGTCAGCTTCTAGAACGCGGTTTAATCAAAGAAGTAGCGCAGCAAGCCTCTACAGGCGGTCGACGCGCTATCTCCCTCACGACTGAAGTGGAGCCTTTCCACTCGATTGCCGTGCGGCTTGGGCGAGACTATATCCACCTCAGCTTATATAACCTCGGTGGTAAAGAACTGGTGTCTGAACACCAAGAATTTTACTACACCAGCCAAACTCAACTTACCGACGGATTGATCACGCACATTCGCCAATTTATCGATAATCAGCAGGGCTTCATTAAACAACTGATCGCGATTGGCGTCTCATTACCAGGTTTAGTTAATCCTGAATCTGGTGTGGTGGAATACATGCCTAACGTTGCAGTGAGCAGCTTAGCCATTTCTGATTTGATCGTAGAAACCTTTCAAGTACCGTGTTTTGTCGGCAATGATGTTCGTGGTATGGCGCTTGCTGAGCACTATTTCGGAGCCAGCCAAGATTGTCAGGATTCGATTTTGGTTAGCGTTCATCGAGGCACCGGTGCAGGTATTATCGTCAATGGACAAGTTTTTCTTGGCCACAACCGTAACGTTGGCGAAATTGGTCATATCCAAATCGATCCACTCGGCGAACAATGCCAGTGCGGTAACTTTGGCTGTTTAGAAACAGTGGCTGCCAATCCTGCGATTGTAGAGCGGGTAAAAAAACTGATCGCCCAAGGCTATGAATCAAGCTTATCTCAAGCAGAGCACATTACAATTACCACGATTTGCCAGCATGCCAACCAAGGCGATGAGTTGGCTAAACAAAGCTTAGTGAGGGTCGGAAACCAGTTAGGAAAAGCGATTGCGATCACCATTAACTTATTTAACCCACAGAAAGTGGTGATTGCCGGCGATATTATTCAAAGCCAAGACATTGTTTTTCCTGCAATACAACGTAATGTCGAAAATCAATCCTTGAAGACATTTCATCAACAGTTACCGATTGTGGCGTCCGAAATCGATACTCAACCGACCATTGGAGCTTTTGCAATGATTAAGCGGGCAATGTTAAATGGGGTTTTGTTACAAAAGTTACTTGAAAATTAACAACAAACTCTCACAGTTAGATAAACTTAAGGGCTAAGTATACTACCTAGCCCTTTTTTGTATTAAGCGAGTAAACGTCAGCCATGGATCTCATTCTTATTAGCGCCGCTTTTGTCGCGGGTTTCATTGCGTTAAAGTGTCACCTTCCTCCTCTGGTCGGCTTCTTACTTGCAGGGTTTGGCTTGCATGCTTTCGGCTACACCACCAATGACACCATTATTGAATTGGCGGATCTTGGGGTCACTTTATTGTTGTTTACCATCGGCCTGAAGCTGGATGTCAAAGTCTTGATGTCGAAAGAGATATGGGCTGGCGCAACACTGCATAATCTCCTTTCTACTGCGCTGTTTAGTGTTGTCCTCGTGGGCCTTAAAGTGCTTGGTGTGAATGCATTAGCATCAATGGACTTTGCACAATTAGCCTTACTTGGCTTCGCTCTGTCATTTTCAAGTACGGTCTTTGCGGTAAAGTCATTGCAAGAACGGGGTGATATGAATGCAACCTTTGGCACCATCGCGATCGGGATTCTTGTTATGCAGGACATCTTCGCGGTGGTGTTTCTAACCGCATCAACCGGAAAGTTACCTCATTGGTATGCGATTGCCCTATTTGCCTTACCACTGGTTCGCCCGCTATTTTTCAGATTGATGGATAAAGTCGGCCACGGCGAAATGTTGATCTTATTAGGCGTTTTCCTCGCCTTAGTCGTTGGCGCTGGACTGTTTGAATTGGTCGGAGTGAAGCCGGATTTAGGCGCGCTGATTCTGGGTATGTTACTCGCTCAACATTCAAAAGCGTCAGAACTCTCGAAGTCACTCTTCAACTTAAAAGAGCTGTTTTTGATCTGTTTCTTTCTTAATATCGGACTGTCGGCACAACCAACCTTATCCGGCCTCGTCCTCGCTCTATTAGTGTTGTTACTCTTGCCGTTGAAAGGCGTTCTTTACTTTTGGGTATTGAACCGATTTAAATTTCGAGTCCGAACGTCTTTAATGGCCTCTTTCAGCCTACTCAATTACAGCGAGTTTGGCCTAATACTGGGTGGGCTTGCGTTTAAGATGGGATGGATGAGTGACGACGTACTGGTCGCACTCGCGCTTGCGGTGTCAATGTCATTTATCATCGCATCGCCAATTAATCGTAAAGGCCATGAACTCTACCAAAAATCCGCCAAATGGTTAAAAGAACAGGCGGCGGAAAATCTCAATCACCGCGATCAGCGTATTAACCCAGGACATGCACAAATTCTCATTCTGGGCATGGGGCGTATTGGATCGGGAGCCTATGACGAACTTCGAGCTCGCTATGGAAAAATTAGCTTAGGAATCGAAGTACGGGAGGATGCAGCGCATGAGCATCGCAGTTTAGGTCGTAATGTGATCTGTGGCGATGCGACAGACTCTGATTTTTGGGAACGAATTTTAGATACCGCTAACGTCAAATTGGTTTTGCTCGCCATGCCTCACCATCAGGGTAATCAAATAGCCTTACAACAGCTTCAAGCGCGCGGATTTAACGGTCAAATCGCGGCCATTGCCGAATACCCCGACCAAGTGGAGGATTTAATGGAATCAGGCGTTGACGCCGCGTTTAATATTTATCGCGAAGCCGGGGGCGGGTTTGCTCGCCACGTGTGTGACCAACTGAAGCCAAACTTTAATCAACCCTAAAAACTCAATCATGCTAAGGCGGTCATAAGACCGCCTTATTTGTCCCCTTTTCTCACTTCCTTACACCAAAAGTGGCTAAAATCTACCCCGAGTTAGATTTCATTTAATTATTTTCAATATAATTAAAAAAAATTTACCACAAAGCATTTTAAGTATTATTTTGAACACTTTCTGGTTGCATTTATTAATCAAAGTGGCAAATTATCTTCAAAGCAGTAAAAAACGTTCAACAAAGGAATTGGTTATGTGTTCTATCTTCGGCATTTTAGACATAAAAACAGACGCGCAAGCGCTTCGTCCTGTTGCATTGGAAATGTCTAAAAAATTGCGTCACCGTGGTCCTGATTGGTCAGGAATTTACTCATCAGAGCGTGCGATTTTAGCACATGAGCGCCTTGCGATTGTTGGTCTCAACAGTGGCGCTCAACCAATTTATAGCCCTGATAAAAAACTGGTTCTTGCAGTTAACGGTGAGATCTATAACCACAAAGAAATTCGTCAACGCTACCAAGATAAATACGATTTCCAGACCGACTCTGACTGCGAAGTGATCTTAGCGCTGTATCAAGAGATGGGTGCGGATCTATTGGAAGAGTTGAACGGTATTTTCGCTTTCGTTCTTTACGATGAAGAAAAAGACCAATTCCTAGTTGGCCGTGATCACATCGGGATTATTCCGTTGTACCAAGGTTATGATGAACATGGTAACTATTATGTGGCATCAGAAATGAAAGCCCTAGTGCCGGTATGTCGTACCATCAGTGAATTCCCTCCGGGTTGCTACTACGGCTCGCAAGATTCGTCTCCGGTTCGTTACTATCTACGCGACTGGAATGAATATGCAGCGGTTCAAGGCAACACCACCAGCAAAGAAGAGTTAACCGAAGCACTAGAAGCCGCCGTTAAACGTCAATTGATGACCGATGTACCTTATGGCGTATTATTGTCTGGTGGTTTAGATTCCTCCATCACTTCGGCAGTGGCTAAACGCTTTGCGGCAATGCGTATCGAAGATGACGATAAATCAGCTGCTTGGTGGCCCCAGCTACACTCATTTGCTATTGGCCTTGAAGGCGCCCCCGATCTAAAAGCGGCACGTGAAGTGGCTGAGCAAATTGGTACGGTTCACCATGAAATGACCTACACCATTCAAGAAGGGTTAGATGCGATTCGTGACGTTATCTATCATATTGAAACTTATGACGTCACGACGATTCGAGCATCAACACCTATGTTTTTGATGGGACGTAAAATCAAAGCCATGGGGATTAAGATGGTGCTTTCCGGCGAAGGCGCTGATGAAATTTTTGGTGGTTACTTGTACTTCCATAAAGCACCTAATGCTCAAGAGTTCCATGAAGAAACGGTTCGTAAATTGTTAGCTCTGAACATGTTTGACTGCGCGCGAGCTAATAAATCATTGGCCGCATGGGGCGTCGAAGGTCGTGTTCCATTCCTTGATAAAGAATTTATCGATGTCGCGATGCGCTTAAACCCAGCCGATAAAATGTGCGGTAACGGCAAAATGGAAAAACACATTCTTCGCGAATGTTTTGAACATTACCTGCCTGAATCTATCGCATGGCGTCAAAAAGAGCAGTTCTCTGATGGTGTCGGTTATGGTTGGATTGATACTCTTAAAGCGGTTGCAGCCGAGCGTGTTACGGATCAACAGATGGAAACGGCTTCTTTCCGCTTCCCATACAACACACCAACCACCAAAGAAGGCTACATGTACCGCGAGATTTTTGAAGAATTATTCCCGCTTCCATCTGCCGTTGAGTGTGTTCCAGGTGGACCATCGGTCGCTTGTTCTTCTGCTAAGGCAATTGAATGGGATGAGTCGTTCAAAAACTGTGTTGACCCATCAGGCCGCGCGGTTCAAAACGTACACAACGACGCCTATGCCGAAGGGGCTTAATCGTTAACTCAGTTTTCCATTGAACGTAAAAAGCGCAGAGTCATCAACTCTGCGCTTTTTTATGTCAGTGAGTAACGTGCCAACGTCTCAGTCGAATTCAATATCGTGATTATCAATACTCATTTCAACAGGAGTGCTCAAAAGCGTGACCAGTAGAATAGAGCGAGTTTCACCGTCAGGCTCTTGATAGATAGCATCTATCCCCGCAAATTGCCCGCTTTTGACACGAAGCGACTGCCCCTTTTTCGGCACTTCACTTTGCATTTGCTCATCGAGCTGTTCCATTTGCTTGAGCGACACGACTAAATCGCCTTGCAACTGCTGAGGCATCGCACCTTGCCGAACAAAGTCGATCACTCCCCGTGTTGAGCGAATCGTGGTAAACGTGGGGCCGATTTCACAATCAAACCGAATAAAAATATAGGAAGGAAACAGAGGCTCTTGTTTCAGCTGACGCTTACCGCGAACTATTTTCTCGACACTTATTTGTGGGTAGTAACATTCAACACCTTGATGTTCAAGGTTGAGCTTGGCTCTTAACTGCTCTCCCCGCTTGCAGTAAACCAAATACCAGTTTTTCATAGACATCAACCAGTGCACAATTTTGCTTATACTAACATTTCTCAAAAACGCAGCAAACTGCTCCAAGTTAAGTCCAACGCCACCGACAGCACAATTCCATTTATGAAATCATAGATTTCGAACCACTCATTGCGATAAAGATCACGCAAATTTCTTTTTGTTTCAAATAATTACAGCACAATGTAGGCAATGCCGTACAAATGCAAATTTACAATATATTTATCTAGTCAGTATAAATAAAGTAAAATATTCAGCTCACATAAGATCCATAAGCAGAATATATGTCAAACCAACATCATCAAATCATGGGCCACCCACGCGGCCTATTCCTTCTTTTTGGTACCGAACTTTGGGAACGCTTTTCCTACTACGCAATGCGTGCAATTTTGGTACTTTACCTGACCGATGCAACGATCAATGGCGGTATGGGTTGGAGTACTAAAGATGCTCTCGATCTATACGGTATATACACTGGGCTCGTTTATATCACCCCGCTGATTGGTGGATGGTTGGCTGATAACTATTTAGGTCAACGTCGCTCTGTGTTAATTGGTGGTGCGTTAATGGCCATCGGCCAGTTCACGCTGGCACTGCCTCATAACGCAGTATTTGGTTTAAATGACGTCCACGCATTCTATCTCGGTCTCGGCCTTCTTATTACCGGGAATGGCTTATTTAAGCCGAATATTTCCACTATGGTTGGTGATCTCTATGATGAAGGTGACCACCGTCGTGATGGCGCATTCACTATTTTCTACATGGGCATCAATTTAGGCGCGCTCCTTGCTGGTGTCATTGCGGGTTCAGTTACCGACAGTTTTGGTTGGAAATATGGCTTTGTCACAGCTGGAATCGGTATGGTCATTAGCTTGATTATGCAAATGATGTTTGCGGGTCGTTGGTTGGGTAAAATTGGCGTCGTTCCAGCTGCAAAAAGAGATCTGGATAAAAAGCACGCAAAAAGCAAACAACCCTTAACCAAGCAAGAACGCGATCGACTCAAAGTTATTCTAATTATGGGCCTATTCGTCATTGTCTTCTGGGCTGGCTTTGAACAAGCAGGTGGCCTGATGAATATCTATACCCAAGAATATACTGACCGTATGATTGGTGGGTTTGAAGTGCCAGCCGCATGGTTCCAGTCTCTCAATCCATTCTTCATTATTACTCTTGCTCCAGTACTGGCTGCACTCTGGGTGAAAATGGGGAAACGCGAACCGAGCTCACCAGTTAAATTTGCTGTTGCTTTACTCTTCTTAGCGCTTGGGTTCTTGTGCATGGTTGGTGCCGTAATGGAGCAAGGAGGCGATGTTACTGTCAAAACGTCGATGTTGTGGCTTGTTGGCGCTTTCTTCTTCCATACTCTTGGTGAGCTTTGCTTGTCTCCAATCGGGCTTTCAATGGTAACTAAGTTAGCCCCGCTACGTTTAGCCTCTCTAATGATGGGTGCTTGGTTTGGTTTTAATGCGATTGCCAATTACGTCGCTGGGCTAATCGGTTCACATGTCGGCGAGCTTGGCGCGATGTCAATCTTTGGCGGTATTGCCATTGCAGCAACCATTAGCGCCGTACTACTTCTTCTGTTTTCTAACCAGTTAGTGAAATGGATGCATGGCGCAGAGGGTGGAGAGCACGATGAAAATGAGCAGCCTCAAGCAGAGGTTCAAACTGCGTAATCTATGATCATCAATAAAAAAGGCACCACTTCGGTGCCTTTTTTATTTGGACATCTAGGAATCAATTAGGCATTCTTCTCACGAATTAATTGCGCCATTAAATCAACATGCGCGGCATCCGCATTTAGGCATGGAACGTAATTAAACCCCTCGCCTCCAGCTTCCATGAATAGCTCCTGATTTTGCTCACATATCTCTTCCAACGTCTCCAAACAATCGACAGAAAATGCTGGGCAGATAACGTCCAATGTCTTAATTCCTTGGTTGGGAAGCGTTTCAATGGTTTTGTCCGTGTAAGGCTGTAACCACTCTTCTTTGCCAAATTGAGATTGATAAGTCATCTTAATTTGCTGCTCAGAGAGCCCCAATTCAATCCCCAATAAACGAGTCGTTTCGGCGCAGTGTTGAGGATAAACATCGCCGTTATCCGCATAGCGCTTTGGTATGCCATGGTATGAACACAGTAATAAGTCACCGCGCCCATGTGTTTGCCAAGACTCACGCACTTTATCTGCAAGCGCTTTAATAAACAGTGGGTGGTTATGATAATCACCAATAAAAGAGAGCTCCGGCAAATAGGCCGATTGGTTGAACACTTTCGCAAGCCCATCAAATACCGCTGCCGTTGTTGTCGCTGAATACTGAGGATATAAAGGCAGCACGACCAACCGTTCAACACCCTGGGCGAGTAGCGCTTCCACGCCTTGTTTTAGGCTAGGTTCGCCATACGTCATACCTAGCTCAACAGGGAGATTTAACTGTTCATGCAAGGCGTCACGTTGCTGCTGAGAATACACCATCAATGGCGACCCTCCTTCCATCCAAATCGATTGGTACAGCTTGGCAACTTTCGGAGAGCGGATCGGTAAGATGATGCCATGTAAAATGGGACACCATAACCAACGACTCATATCAACAACCCGATGGTCATGAAGGAACTCGCTCAAAAACGATTTGACTCCGGAGGCGGTTGGTGCGTTTGGGGTACCTAAGTTGGCAAGTAGCACACCCGTCTTTTTATGTTCGTTCATCTCACCCTTTTCTATTTGTTATCGTCGCCTTCTCTCTACGCCAAACACGCTCGGCAAGATCAAAAAAAGCGACTCTTAAAGTCGCTTTTTACTATAACAATTTCATTCAAATACGGGTAGACGAATTACGCCAATGCCTTCTCAATATCTGCACTGACTTCATCAACTGGCTTCGTACCGTCGAACTGAAGGTATTTAGTATTGCCCTGCTCAGCTTCTTTGCCATAGTACTGAATAAGAGGAGCTGTTTGCTCATGGTAAACACCAAGACGTGCACGAACTGTTTCTTCTTTGTCGTCATCACGGATCACTAAGTCTTCACCAGTAATATCATCTTTACCATCGACTTTCGGTGGGTTGTACACCAAATGGTAAGTACGTCCTGAAGGTAAGTGCGCACGACGACCAGCCATACGTTCAACGATCACATCATCTGCCACGTCGAATTCGATCACGTAGTCGATATCCACGCCCATTGCTTTCAAACCGTCAGCTTGAGGAATGGTGCGAGGGAAACCGTCTAGCAAGAAGCCTTTTTCGCAATCGTCTTGAGCGATACGCTCTTTGATAAGCCCGAGAATAATGTCATCAGACACTAGTTGTCCGGCATCGATAACAGCTTTCGCTTGTTTACCTAACTCAGTTCCTGCTTTGATTGCAGCACGTAGCATGTCACCGGTTGAGATTTGTGGAATGCCGTATTTTTCTTGAATGAACTGAGCTTGTGTGCCTTTACCTGCACCTGGAGCACCTAGAAGAATGATGCGCATGTGTAATCCTCTTTAGATAAAAGTTTTATACCGAAGCTCAC
The DNA here is from genome assembly GCF_042428525.1 of Vibrio olivae. Lineage (NCBI taxonomy): Bacteria > Pseudomonadati > Pseudomonadota > Gammaproteobacteria > Vibrionales > Vibrionaceae > Vibrio > Vibrio olivae. Next base: position 186,883 of record NZ_JBHMEP010000001.1, on the reverse strand, counting down.
TGTGTCGCGACCACAAAAAGGTAGCTACGATAAGTTTCGGTATAAGATGACTTAAATTAGGCGTGCAAAATACACGCGTTGCTGTTCACATTCAAGTCTTGGATTTTATCACAACTTCAGGTAAAGAGGCGGCGTTTAAGACTAAAGAATGCCTTTTGATATCGATTTCACGACATAAACACCGAATTTAGCCGAAGATGTGTAAATTTCATTTAAAAACAAGATAAAAGCCCGCTTTATGCGGGCTTTTGCTTATTAATTTAGCTTATGACTTAGCCAAAAGTTGGTTAATGGCCCCAACGAATTGAGTTGGATCTTCCATAGAGCCACGTTCCGCTAACATTGCCTGACCTAGCAGAACTTCAACCCAACGCCCAAAGGCTTCTTGATCCGGTTCATCTGCCATGCGCTTAACAAGATCATGATTTGGGTTAATTTCAAGAATGTACTTCACTTCTGGCGCAGCTTGGCCAGCCGCTTCTAGTAGCTTGGCCATTTGCGTTCCCATCTCAAAATCATCGGTAACCACAACGGCTGGGGTTGATGCCAGTTTGAACGTGGTGCGGACTTCTTTCACGCGTTCACCCAAGTACTCCTTGGTACGCTCAACCACAGACTTAAACTCTTCCTCGGTTTCTTTTTGCTTCTCTTTTTCCGCTTCGTCTTCAAACTTGCTGAGATCCAAACCGGCTTTGGTGATGGACTGGAACTGCTTACCATCAAACTCGGTGAGGTAGTTCATCAGCCACTCATCAATGCGGTCATACATTAAGATGACTTCCAAACCTTTGGCTTTAAACTGTTCAAGGTGTGGGCTATTTTTCGCTGCTGAGTAGCTATCCGCGGTGAGATAGTAAATCTTATCTTGTCCTTCTTTCATACGCTCGACATAAGAAGCAAGCCCGACATTTTGCTCAGACGACTCATTTTCGGTCGACGCAAAACGCAGTAGTCCCGCGACTTTCTCTTTGTTAGAGAAGTCTTCCGCTGGGCCTTCTTTCATAACCAAACCAAACTCTTTCCAGAAGGTTTGGTATTTTTCTGGGTCGTTTTTCGCTAAACGCTCAAGCGTGGTGAGAACACGCTTAGTACAAGCGTTACGCAGTGATTGGGTCACTTTGTTATCTTGAAGAATTTCGCGCGATACGTTGAGCGGCAAATCATTAGAATCAATTAAGCCACGAACAAAACGCAGATAAGATGGCATAAACTGCTCAGCATCATCCATAATGAAGACGCGCTGAACATACAGTTTCAAGCCACTCTTATGGTCGCGATTCATCATATCCCAAGGTGCTTTCGCCGGGATATAGAGTAAGCTGGTGTAATCGTTTTTACCTTCAACACGGTTATGTGCCCAAACGAGTGGTTCAGCAAAATCGTGTGAAACGTGTTTGTAGAACTCTTGATACTCTTCGTCGCTGATGTCCGATTTAGAACGAGTCCAAAGCGCTTGTGCTTTATTGACTTGCTCCCAGGTTTTTTCGTCGGTTTCGTTACCTTCGTCATCTCGAACTGTGGTCTGAATAAAGACCGGAATACCAATGTGATCAGAATATTTGTTGATCACTTCGCGCAGGCGCCACTCGTTAAGGAACTCTTTACCTTCGTCACGCATATGCAAAACGATGTCAGTACCTCGAGACTCTTTGCTTACCGTCTCGATGGTGTAATCCCCTTCACCAGCAGAGTGCCACTGAACCGCTTGATCAGCGGCAAGACCCGCAGCTCGAGTTCTTACAGTTACAGCATCAGCGACAATAAATGCCGAGTAGAAACCAACACCAAACTGACCAATCAATTGAGAGTCTTTACTCTGATCATCGGATAATTTGGAAAAGAATTCTGCGGTTCCTGATTTGGCGATGGTACCAAGGTGTTCAATGACATCTTCTCGGCTCATACCAATCCCGTTATCAGAAATAGTCAGTGTGTTGGCCTCTTCGTCAAACGAGACTTTCACACCAAGATCCGCATCACCTTGGTATAGATCGGGGTTAGATAACGCTTGAAAGCGCAATTTGTCAGACGCATCCGAAGCGTTAGATATCAGTTCTCGTAAAAAAATCTCTTTATTGGAATATAAAGAGTGAATCATCAAGTGAAGTAGTTGTTTCACTTCTGATTGAAAACCACGAGTTTCTTTATTGTTAGTAACAGTTTCGCTCATGTTTGCTCCATAACCTAGTTACATAGCCATCACTTGCAATCGCACAAGTGATGAGTCGGAATGAGTTTGGTACTAAAAGTGAGGGTGCTAAATGTAAATTCAAGGTCAAACAGCATAAAAACATTGTTTTTTTGACATAAATTTTATTATTCTTGGGATCTAAAAAAATATAAATTCTCCTAGGGTTTCGTTTATTCCTACAAGGAGTAGACTTAGCCCAGCATTAAATATAAAAACATGTAGTGGTCTTACCCATGAGTCAAATTGGCACCAAGTTTAATCTGGCAAATCGTTTCATCTTCGACCCCAACAGCAATTCTCTTGTCGATTTAAACAACGAAAGTGATGTTATCCGTTTAGGAAGCAATGAAAGCCGCATCCTATTACTACTTGCCGAAAAACCCAATGAAGTGGTAACTCGTAACGAGTTGCATGATTTTGTATGGCGCGAACAAGGCTTTGAGGTCGATGATTCAAGTCTCACTCAAGCCATTTCTACGCTACGTAAAATGCTTCATGATTCCACGCGCTCACCGGAGTTTGTAAAAACCGTCCCTAAGCGTGGCTACCAGCTAATTTGTCTGGTCGAGCAAACCAATGAACTTCAAGATACAACCCCAAGCGCGCCACCGAGCATCTCATCAATAAGCGAACACCTTGAAGAAACGCCGACTTCGCAGAATGCGCCATCATCTGTAGATGAAACGGCGGTATCCATGCCTCAGGTGGAGAGTATCAATTCAACCGATATCGAATTGAGTAAACCCACGTACGAGACACAACCAGAAACGGAAAAGTTCTCATGGTTAAGTAAAACATTACTCGTATTGGCGGTGTTGCTACCCGTTTGTGTGCTTCTTTTTTCGCAGCCCAGCCAATCCACATTTCGTGACATCGCCGTTTATCATGATGTCCCTGTAAAAACACCGATTAGCCATCCATCATTACAAAATTGGCTGGGTTCGATTGAACGTTGTATCAATCAGTACAATGAGCGGTCTCACATCAACGGTGTTGCCCCTGAAGAAATCATCGCTACTGGAGGCCAAAATAATCAGCTTGTTCTCAACTACATTTATCCTCTCAATCATTCAGAGAACAATGTGACCTTAAGAATCTTCACCGATGAGAGCGGTCTTAATAGGGTGTGCCAATAAGGATGAAAAATATTAATCAAAAGATTGTTGGGTTAGTCATTCTGCTTTCGGTCGGTTTTAGCGCTTGGTTGTATTGGGGAAGCGACTTGAAAATGGAGCAGGTATTAACCTCTCGAGAGTGGCAATCAAAAATGGTCACCATCATCAACGAGCAAGAACAAAATGAGGGAGTTGGCCCACTTCAAAAGGCGATCGCAACCTCCAACGTAAAATACCTGCCGAACGGTCATTACATTCGTGTCGCAGCTATTACGCTATACGCAGAGAACAGCGAGGAAACCAGTGTTTTACGCTTTTCTGAAACCGGTGACTGGGGCATCAGTGATAACTATTTGCTGGTCTCCCCCACTGAGTTTAAAGATGTGTCGGCACAAACCGCAAAAAACTTCTCTCAATCTCAGTTAGCCTTGATTACTCAACTGTTTAAAGTGGATGCTCAGCAAAGCCGGCGCATCGATATCGTCAATGATAAAACCTTATTGCTGACCAGTTTAAGCCATGGGTCAACGGTGTTATTCTCAAACTAATCCCTCTAGGAGGTTCACTACGGTGAGCCTCTTTTTTATCATCGTCTTAGTGAAAGAGAAACCATGACAAAAGCTAAAATTGATATCTATTATTGTCGTCAATGTAACTGGATGCTGCGCGCAAGTTGGTTAAGCCAAGAGCTATTACATACTTTTAGTGAAGACGTAGATCAGGTGGCTCTTCATCCTGATACGGGTGGGCGTTTTGAAATTTTCTGCAATGGGGAGCGCATTTGGGAGCGCAAACAAGACGACGGGTTTCCTGAAGCGAAAGTTTTAAAACAACGCGTTAGAGATGTGATAGACCCTGAGCGAGATTTAGGACATTCTGACAACCATAATAACCGAGCCTAAAAGCTCGGCTGTTATGCTCACTGTCTTCAACCATCAAATGAATACGTCATCAAGGTTTGACCATCAAAATCTCGAACGAAAAGTTGTTGGCTGTCCATGTCGACTTCGCCATAACTTGGTACATACTCCTGACGTGGAAATGTCGTTGAGCCCGGATTAAAAATAACACAGTCATCGTCTAATTGAGCCACCGGAATGTGCGTATGTCCATGAACAATGACATCCCCAGCTCTGAGTGCTGGTCGTTTAGCGCTATTGTAGAGATGACCGTGGGTTAAAAACAGACGACGACCATTCGCCAGCAATACCCAAGCGTAGTCCGCAAGCATTGGAAAGCCTAAAAGCATTTGATCGACTTCGCTATCACAGTTTCCCCTCACCGCAATAATACGCTCAGAGTAACGATTTAAACACTGAGCAACCTCGGCTGGTTGATAGCCATCCGGAATCGGGTTTCGAGGTCCGTGGTTGAGTAAGTCCCCTAATAAAATGAGCGTCTCAGCACCACTTTGTTCAAAGGCAGCAAGCATCTTTTCGGTGGCTGGTAAACTGCCATGCAAATCGGAAGCAATAAATAATTTCACAACGCCTTCTCCTTTAAATCCCTAAGGACATTGTACCGATTTTGCTACCCATCGTCATCGGTCACCATGCCGTTCAAGACAATGTTGTTATAGCTCACCATTCCGATAACCTCACCCGATTCAATGACAGGCGCCCGACTGATACCAAAACGCTCAAACAAACGAGCGCAATATTTCAGTTCCATATCAGGACTCACCGATAATGCCGGTTTCGTCATAATTTCATAAATATTAGTGCGTGTGGTCGCCCGATTTTGCGCCAACACCTTCTTAGCGATGTCATTCATTAAAACCAAACCAAATTCATCATGCTCATGGCGCTTATTAACAACCAAAGCTTTAACTTGATGCTTTTTCGCTAACAAGATGCCTTCTTTAACCGTGGTTAATCCATCCACCATTACGTAACTGTTCGCCATCACATCCCGCACACAGATTGCTTTATGTCCCATCACAACTCATCCTCCACGACTTTGGTTAGACGTTCAACTTGATGACTAACTCCCACGGCATCTTCTATATCGATTTGAATCGCAATTCCCTGCCCAGATTGGCTTTCAAATTCCCCGACCTGATTGATAGTTTCTAATATGTGCCGCGCAAGATGCTCTTCAACCACAAACAGCAAAACGTCTTTTTGTACCTCTAATGTCAGTCCTAAAAACGTCGGCTTTTGATTGAGACCTTGACCTCGGGCATTATTGATAACGGTCGCCCCCGTTGCGCCAGCCTCACGCGCAGCATCAAGTACCGCATCGGTTTTACTGTCTTCAACAAATGCTACCAATAATTTAAATCGCATCGTGTTTCTCCTTTTGCTCAATACGTTGAGTCCACCACTGTGTGATCTGCGCATAAGCCATGACGGATATAATCGGAAATAAGCTCGCAAAGGCGATAAGACCAAAACCATCAATCATCGGACTGCGCCCAGGTACGGTTGATGCCAGCCCCAAACCTAGTGCTGCGACAATCGGTACAGTCACGGTTGACGTAGTGACACCGCCAGAATCATAAGCCAGAGGAATGATCATTTTAGGTGCAAAGTAGGTTTGCACCACCACCACTAAATACCCAATGATAATGTAATAATGAATAGGGTCGCCAACCACAATACGATAGCAGCCCAAAGCAATCCCAATGGCAACACCAAATGCAACGGATATTCGTAAGCCGTTCACTCGTATGCTCCCCCCTGAGACTTGGTTGGCTTTAAGCGCAACAGCGATCAAAGCTGGTTCAGCGATGGTGGTGCTAAACCCGATACAAAACGCAAATAAATACACCCAGTAGTAATCTATCGCTTTTAATTGATGTGAAGGAACCCATTGCATCTCATGTAAAAACTTGGTGTCTGTTAGCTGCTTTGCCATCGTATCACCAAGTGGAAATAAGGCTTTCTCAAGCCCAATCAAAAAAAGTGATAACCCGATTACCACATAGACAAAGCCCAGTATGACCTTGGGTAAATTCGCCACAGGCTTTCTCAAAATAACCCACTGGAAAACCACAATCATCGTCACTATTGGCGCCACATCCCCCAGCGTTCCGAGCAATGATGCCCACCACGACTGCCAGATCATACAACCACCCACATGCCGTAAAGCATGACGAAAATCATCGGTAACAAGGACGCAAAGGCAATTAAGCCAAAGCCATCAATCATTGGATTGCGACCTTTTATCGCTGAAGAGAGCCCGATGCCGAGCGCGGTCACTAGAGGGACCGTAATCGTTGACGTTGTGACCCCACCGGAGTCATAAGCAATGCCAATAATAGATGGAGGTGCCACCAGCGTTAGAGCCACAACCGCCAAATAACCACCAATAATGAACCTTTGAATGGGCCAGCCTTTCACAATACGTATGACTCCAAGAACAATGGCTACCCCAACGGACAATGCGACGGTTAATCGCAGCCCTAACGCATAACTCTCTATGTCCTCAATCCCGCTATGAATCATTCCTCCGTGAGCCGCGACTTCACTCGCTTCATCAGCGATGGCAGTGAGCGCCGGTTCTGCCACCGTGGTACCAAACCCCAAACAAAATGCAAAAACCAATAACCACATTAACGACCCTTTGCGAGCAAACGCTTGTGCCATCGTTTCTCCAATTGGAAATAGCCCAAGTTGCAGTCCGAAAACAAACAGCGTCAACCCCAACACAACCAAAAAAAGCCCACTTAGAATTGATAGCAAATTAGGTAGAGACTGCCCAAGCACGCCCCATTGGAAAAATGCGATGACAACCACAATCGGCAATAGATCTTTAAGGCTTGAAAGCATCGCTTTTAATAATGAAAAAAATCCGCCCATTCCTTCCTCACTTAGCTGACCTTCAAAGCTTGGCACAGCGCAGGTAAAGGGGTGTGATCCGACACTGAGCTTAGACATTTTTATGACTCGTCATGGGCTGTTTTGTTAACTCGAGACTTTGAAAGCACTAATGGACATCAACGGTTGACAAATTTATGTGTGTGAGTTTGTCTAAGTGACTATAATTCAAAGACTAAAGAAAGGAGGTGCGAATGGATATCTTGATCACCGGTGGTACAGGTTTCATTGGACGAGAACTGTTAAAATTGCTTTCGACCCATCGAATTACACTTGTTACACGCCAGCCCTCCAGAGCCAAACAGACGCTTGCGCATGCTGACATGGGAAATATCCACTATATTTCCAGTCTCGATGAATTCAGTGATTTTAATCAATTTGACGCGGTGATAAACCTCGCCGGAGAACCCATCGCAGATAAACGTTGGACCGCGGCGCAAAAAAGCAAGATTTGTCAAAGTCGTTGGCAACTCACCGAGCAGTTAGTTGAACGTTTCCATGCGAGCACAGAAGCGCCTTCGGTCTTTATCAGCGGGTCAGCCGTTGGCTATTACGGTGACCAACAGCAACATCCTTTTGATGAGAGCCTGCAGGTGAATAACTCACAATTTCCTCATCAGGTTTGCGCACGCTGGGAAGAAATCGCGTTACGAGCGCGCTCTGAGCAAACTCGAGTATGTTTATTGAGAACAGGCATTGTATTAGACCCCAGCGGCGGTGCATTACAAAAAATGCTTTTACCTTACAAAATGGGCATTGGAGGTCCTATTGGTTCAGGAAAGCAATACATGCCATGGATACATCGCCAAGATATGGTTAAAGCGATTGAATTTCTACTCAACACCCCGCATGCTCAGGGAGCGTTTAATTTATGCGCTCCTCATCCTGTCACTAACCGCGAATTTAGTCACCAATTGGCTAAAGCACTTAAAAGACCACATTTCCTTTTTACCCCCAAATGGGCAATTCGTTTGCTAATGGGAGAAAGTTCAGTACTGCTTTTTGACAGTGCGCGTGCCAAACCCAAAAAGCTCACCGAGTTAGAATTCACCTTCACGTACTCAAGACTAAAACCCGCACTGCATAATTTATTTGCACATACCGAATAACTTCAGCCATGACGAGATTATGACTTCACCATTAAATACAAAAATTGTCTTTATCACTGGGTGCTCCACCGGAATTGGTTATCAACTGGCTCAACAGCTCAAACAACGCGGATACCGGGTGATTGCCTCATGCCGAAAAGCCCAAGACGTTGAACGTTTGAGAAAACAAGGCCTCCATTGCCTACAACTTGATCTCAATAGCAGCCAATCAATCCAATCCACTGTTGAGTACTTATCACTGATTAAAGACGGGGATCTGTACGCATTAATTAATAACGGTGCATATGGTCAACCTGGTGCACTTGAGGACTTGCCAACTCAAGCGCTACGCGAACAGTTTGAAACGAACTTCTTTGGCTGGCATGAGCTCACAACCCGTTTACTCCCGATTTTACTGCGCCAACCTAACGCAAGAATAATTCAAGTCAGTTCGGTACTCGGCTTTGCTGCAATGAAATACCGCGGAGCGTACAACGCATCCAAATTTGCATTAGAAGGATGGACCGACACTCTCCGTATTGAGCTTGCCAGCACCAATGTGCAAGTAAGTTTAATCGAACCGGGCCCCATAGAAACGCAATTTCGTGCTAATGCGCTTGCGGCATTTAAACGCTGGATACAACGTGAAGGAAGCCGACATAAAACTCAGTACGAACGAGAACTAGAGCGACTCTCAAAAGCTACCTCAAAAAATCGCTTTGTCCTCCCTGCACAAGCATGTGTTCCACCTGTTATCGATGCACTCGAAGCAAAGCGTCCAAAAATTCGCTATCGAGTGACCACGCCAACAAAAGTATTTGCTTGCTTGAAACGCCTGCTTCCCGCTCGTATGCTGGATAGGATCTTGAACAAGGCCGCATAACATTTGCTTAAAATGTAATCAAATCGTAATACTGAGACTTTAAACTCATCTCCAATCACACTTCACGGCGTTGCATTTGGAGAACAAAATGACACTAAACCAATTAAATTGGCTTGGCGTGGGCATTGCTCTCACGATTTTATTGCTGATTTAATCAGCGATGTGCGCTTACTTGTATTTTTAAAACACTGCGTTAGGCGGTGTTTTTTGTTTCTTTTCCTCGCCTACTCCTTGAATCTTTTTTTATTTCCCCCCACATAGAAAGAAACAGCCACTGATTTAGGATAACAAGATGCAATCCCCTTTTATTGTCGAGCTTAATGAACAGAACTTTCGAGAAGTCCTTGAGGGTTCAATGCAAACGCCCGTTCTGATTCACTTCTGGGCTTCTATGAGCCAAGAGAGTGCGGATTTGATCACGCCACTGCAAACATTGGCTCAGCAATATAACGGCGCATTCACACTTGCGTTATTGGACTGTGAGCAACAGCAAATGATCGCCAGTCAGTTTGGCGTTCAAGCACTGCCAACTATCGCGTTGTTTGTTAACGGCCAACCTGTTGATGGTCTAGGCGGTCCTCAACCCATAGAGGCCATTGAGCAAATGCTAACCAAACATCTGCCAAGTCAGGACGAGCTTCAATTGCAGAATGCGCAGTCCATGATTGCTCAAGGCAATTATGTGGATGCGCTTACTGTCTTACAATCGCTTGCCGAAGAGCTCAAAAACCACGGCGAAGTAAAGCTACTGATTGCCGACTGTTTATTAGAGACTCAGCAGTTTTCACAAGCGGAAGCCCTGCTTGAGACCATTCCGCTCGAATACAAAAATCACAATGAGTACAAACAGTTAGTTTCTAAATTAGAATTACACCAGCAAGCCGCTGACAGCCCTGAAATTCAAGCACTTGAAGCACAATTACAAAGTGATGGCAATAACCCTCAATTAGCCCATGACTTGGCGGTTCAATATCATCAAGTAAGCCGTGATGAGGAAGCACTCGCTCTACTGTGGAGTTATGTATCGAAGGATCTCAATGTATTAGATGGTGAACTGAAAAAAGTATTTATGGACATTTTAACAGCGTTGGGACAAGGCAATGTCATCGCCAGTAAATATCGCCGTCAATTATATTCTATCCTTTATTAATAGGATTTTCTTGTTATCACATAGAAAGGCCAGCTATTTGCTGGCTTTTTTATTTACACATGTCATTAAAAAACATTTAAATCAAAAAATTAAATAACTTAATGTGTAGAATTAAGTAAGTAATAGAATAAACATTTCCCCTATTATATTTTCAGCATCATCGTCAATTTAGGGGTTATTTCGACATCAACCAAAGATATTTTCTCACTTATTTATTATCAATAAATTTGATTTAGTAAATTTTTTTGATCTTTTCTTGATTAAAAACATACTTATTAACGCATGTTTCACTATCTCAATCGAGGTTATTATGAAATTATTAAGTATGATGTCGGCGTTCGTTCTCTCACTACTTTTTAGCTTTTCAGCCGTTGCTGATCAAAATGCAGGAAGTTCAGCGACTGGGCCTAATGTAGATTGTAAGATGGCAGATGGAAGCGTAAAGACCTTTCCAATGGTCATCTGCAAGTATTACCGAGGAATATAATAATCAATTGAATGGCGTAAAATAAGGAGCCGATGCTCCTTATTTTTATTCTGTGTCTAATAACCACGCTAATATTTGTTTTTTCTCTTCGCTGCTTGCTTGCTCATACCAATAACTCAGCATTTGTGTTGGTTGTGATTGGGTGACCATCTTGGTGTTAATACTATTACGATTTGCGAAAGCCCAATCTCTAAACTTACCTTGCTCAGTCGTCGACGCTTTGTCATACCAATAAGTGATCATTTCCTGAGCACGGCTGACTTGCGAAGTAACTTGTGCCGACTGGGATTGAATATTGTCGTGATTGGGCGATTCATTCAGATAGGTGGCCTCTTTCCGAACAGCGGAGAAATAGGCTTTAGGTATCGAAAACTTGACCGTATGTTGGTGATTTTCAGCCGTTAATGTGAATTCAACAAACTCCGACGGTTCGCTATCAATATATTGCTCAGAAATGGGGAATGTAAACCACTGACTGACTGTGCAGTGCTCTGTGCATGTTTCCGCTATAGGGCGATCATTGGTGAGTTGATAACGCTTTTGCCCGATTTGTACATAAGAAAAATGATCGTAATTTTTAAAATAGCTGACTTCCCCCGAAATAGATGATGACTTGGTGGTTTCCTGCCCTGATTTTGGAAAAACGCCAATATAACTTAATTGTGATTTAACAATATTTTGCCCAGATAAAGCCTGAGTCTCCGGAGTGATCGATTTACCCGTAACTTGTACAAAGTCCCGCCTCTCTGTTGTACTTTTGATTACATCAGTAAACTCGCTTGTGCTGTTCAGCGTACTGCATCCGCCAGCACCAAGCATAACAGCCAAGACTATCCAAGCTTTTAATTTATTCATACAACGTATCCTTTGTCATTATGAAAACACCGACCTGAGGCCGGTGTTTTGTCAAAAAAGGTAGAGGCTAACTCTTAGAATCCGTATTCAAGCCCGACACGCACGAATGCCAATTTATCACTCGAATCGTAAGCGTCATGCTGACCTACGCGCAGATATGGCACAAACCCATTATGAACGTACATTAACTGTGCCGATACAACTTCATCGCCATCATTTTGATTGACACCCTCTAGCTCAGACTCATCATTTGCCGCGTAACCCAGTTTAAAGCCCCAAGGCCCATTCCAGTATTGACCAATAATAGAATATGAACTCTGCTCAGCATCCAATCCTGTTGTAGCCCAATCAGTATATTGAGCTCCATCCGCGAATTTATACGCTCCCGCTAAGCCAAATCCCGCAGGTAAAGGCAGTTCAAAGCCAATGATGTACGCTGATGCATCAACATCAACACCATCAACTTTAGAGTTGTTTTCATAACCACCATGTAACGTCACAATATCTGCAACATTATAGTGAACCGCCGCGCCAAAGTGATTTGACCCATCAGTGCCTGTATCACCTCGCCCCGCTGACAAACTAAACGTCAACCCACCGAATGCTGGCGAATCATAACGTGCAATATCACCTTTACGGTCATAGTGCGCTTTTACATCACCACCCCAGTCAAATACACGTCCGAGACCTGGGTTTGAGTATGGCCAGTCAACGATTTCATACATTGGAGTGAGCATACGACCAAAGCGAACTTGCCCCCAGTCACCACGAAGACCTAAGAAAGTATCACGAGCACCAAGTGTCGATCCCGAGCCATCCTCACCAACGTAACCAGATTCAATTTGCATAAACACATTCACATTATCGAACATGTCTTTACTTGCACGAAAACCAATCCGTGACTCGTTTTCGTAGTCGTAACCATTCCCATCTTCTTGATAGAAAGCAGAAATTGCTGCGACACCGTATACATCAACTTTAAAATCAGAAAGAACGCCAATTTGACCTGTTTCTTCCGCCGCCATTGCGCCTGTTGAAGCAAAGGCGACTACTGCGCCAAGTAATGTGCGTTTAAACATTTTGTCCATGGAAAAGAACTCCTAAATATGGATATAGCTGTTTAGATTACTTTTCACCTTAAGTTGGCCGCCGAAGGGAAAAGCACTCCTTTTATTGAAAAATCAGACTTATTGTTGTGTCTGTTTTCCTTATCTGCATACACCACGTGTATCCATGTCTAAGAGATTATCCGGGAGGGAAGAAACATCAATCTATACTTATTTTTTTTCTAAAAAAATATGAGTCACTACAAATTTTAATCCGCAGATTGATCTGCCTCGAAAATATTAAAAATTAAGTAAGCATTGGATTAAAGTTAATATAATTCAATGCTTTAAATAAAATAAAATAAAATATAATTTGAAGTCACTCGCAGAGTTATCAACGATATTTTTCTTAATATCAGACTATGAGGTCAATCACAGTGTTATAATTGCCGCTCGACGAGATATTTATTTTTTGAAAAAAATAAAGCCCACTCATTGATATGAATGGGCTTTTTTATTTAACAACCGATAGGATGTTCTAAAGCAAATCGACCAAATCTTGCTCCGTTTTGATTTCTACACCCAGTTCTTGGGCTTTAGCCAGTTTGGAGCCAGCGTTATCTCCGGCAAATAAAATATCCGTATTTTTTGATACACTCCCCGTCACTTTCGCGCCTAAGTTCTGTAGCGCTTCTTTTGCTTGAGTTCGTGTTAACTGCGTTAACGAACCAGTAAGCACGACCGTTTTTCCTGCTAACGGCTGCGGGGTGGATTCATCTGGAACTTCAATATCAGGCCAGGTCACGCCCAGTTCGATAAGATCTTGAATCACTTTCTGATTCTGCTCTTCCGCAAAGAACGCAGTGATGTGGCTGGCCACAATTTGGCCAATGTCTTGAACCTCAACCAATTGTTCTAAACTTGCCGCCTGAATCGCATCAAGAGTTTTGAAATGATTGGCAAGATTTGATGCTGTCGCTTCTCCGACTTCTCGAATACCCAATGAGTATAAAAATTTAGCCAGTGTCGTTTGCTTAGCCACATTTAATGCGTTGACAATATTCTGAGCCGACTTAGGTCCCATTCGCTCAAGTACCGTAATCACGCCAGCACTCAAGCGGAAGAGATCCGCGGGTGTCGTCACCATTTCACGTTCAACAAGCTGCTCAATGACTTTGTCACCAAGGCCATCGACATCCAACGCTTTACGAGAAACGAAATGCTTCAGCGCTTCTTTGCGCTGCGCGCCACACACCAACCCTCCAGTGCAACGAGTGACCGCTTCTCCTTCGACGCGTTCGACTTCAGAATCACACACTGGGCAGTGAGCCGGAAATACAATATCTTTTACCTCTTCTGGACGTCGCTCTAGTACCACCGAGACGACTTGCGGAATCACATCTCCCGCACGGCGAATCACGACGTGATCGCCAATTTTTACGCCCAGCCGGTCGATTTCATCCCGATTGTGCAGTGTTGCATTACTGACCGTCACACCGCCGACAAACACGGGTTCCAATTTGGCAACAGGTGTAATCGCCCCAGTTCGTCCAACTTGAAACTCAACGTCACGTAATAGCGTAATTTCTTCCTGAGCGGGAAACTTATAAGCAATGGCCCAGCGTGGCGCTCGAGCAACAAAGCCTAGCTGCTGCTGAATCGCAATATCATCGACTTTGATAACCACACCATCAATTTCGTATGAGAGTTGGTCTCGACGCTCAAGAATATCTTGATAAAAGGCTTTAACTTCTTGCATAGAACCAACACGTCGAGTTTCTGGACACATTGGCAGTCCCCAACGTTTTAGTTGTAGAAAGCGATCATAATGGCTGGGGGCTAGCTCAACGCCTTCAACAACACCGACACTGTATGCGTAGAAGTTGAGGGGGCGCGTTGCGGTAATGCGTGAATCTAACTGTCTCAAGCTCCCTGCGGCTGCATTACGCGGATTGACAAAGACTTTTTGTCCTTTCTTCAACGCTTGCTGGTTGAATTGCTCAAATCCCGCTTTAGGCATAAATACTTCACCGCGCACTTCCAAACGCTGAGGCCATCCCTCACCTCTCAGTTTCAACGGTATGGCCTTAATAGTACGAACATTCTCTGTAATATTTTCGCCATTAGCCCCATCCCCACGGGTAGCAGCACGTACCAAAACACCATTTTCATATAAGATACTCACCGCTAAGCCATCCAGCTTAGGTTCACAGCAGAAACCATCAAGCGCTGCCGCAGGAATTCGGTCTTGCATCCGCTTGTAGAAACTATCGATCTCTTCATCATCAAAAGCATTATCGAGAGAAAGCATCGGTATTTCATGGGCAACGGTTTCAAACCCGTCAAGAGGAGCCCCTCCCACTCGCTGTGAAGGTGAATCTATCGTTATAAGATCGGGATGTTGTGCTTCAATCTCCTGTAGCTCACGCATTAAACGGTCGTATTCTGCATCTGGTATCTCGGGGGAATCTTCAACGTAATACTTTACCGAATGGTAATGAAGGGTCTCTTTTAATTGATTGAGCTTTTCTTGAATCTCTGTCGACATAACGAACTCTAGTCTTAATAATTTATCTTGGTCTATTCGGCGTCAGCGCTTGAATAAGTTGCTTGCAGTATCATACCTTAATCTGAGCGCGATACCGATAACAAAAAAGGCCCCATAACTAGGAGCCTTTCGAAGTATTACTGCGATGAATTTTACGCGCTTTGCTGCGCTTTAAACTTCTGAATTTGAGCACGATAGGTGTCAAGCTTATCAGGCGTTATCAAGTTACGTTTATCATCCAGCACATTGCCACTGAGATCATCCGCAATTTGCTGCGCCGTTTTCAGCATCAGTTTAAAGTTTTGCTCTGGATCGCCATAGCAAGGCAATGTCATAAAGAATGAGATACCTTTGGTGGTAAAGGTTTCAGGATCATCATGCTTGAGAGTACCAGGTTGCATCATATTGGCGACGCTAAATAACACTTTGCCCGTCCCCGACATGTCCGCATGGCGATGAAAAATATCAAGCTCCCCGTAGAGCAACCCATTTTGCTGCATGCTATCAAACAGCTTGGTTCCGACAAACGGCTCACTGCCAGAACAATGGACATTAAGCACAATCACTTGCAGGTCATCTTCGGGGGTTGCTTTCGAATCATCTTCAGTGCTTGGTTTCACCACTGGCTCTTGTCGCGGCTCAGGCTCAGGCTCAGGCTGAATCTCAACCGAAGGTAGCTCTTCTTCGACGGGCTCACGACGAGCACGAATAAATGGCGGCGGCGTTTTATCCTGCTCCTCATCATCATGTGACGTCATTTTTTCGCCAGTGAGCGGATCGATATCTGTTTGAGTCGCACTAAAGTCAGGCTCTTTCCGTTCTTTACGAATGATCTCAAAATCATCTTCTGGCGCAAATGTGGGCTCAGCAATATCATCTTGCTCATCTTTGTTGATTTTTAATTTGCCAAGCGGTTTATCACCAAACTTCGCCTTTCCTTCTTTTTTGCTGGTCCACAAACCGTGGAACAATAGTGCGGCTATCGCTAAGGCACCAACAATAATGAGTACGAATCGCAGTTCCTGCATTGCTTGCTCTCAGTTGCTCGAAAAGAAAATTAAGTCAGTAATTAAAACAAGTTACTAACAATAATAAAATACGCGTTATTTACTTACTTTACCAAAACTAACCACTGTTTTAGAACAACTTAATGTTAGAAGTTCCCATGATGTTGTGATTTTGAACACGCTTTTTTTCTTGTAAGATGCATATTCGCTCAATCAATCACAACTTAGTAGTGACACATATGGATAATCAATTAAAACAAAGAACCGGATTTGGTTACTTTTTCTACGGCTTAGAAATTGCCATGATGCCCAAAATTCGTCGTTTTGTGCTCCTACCTCTTCTTGCCAATATTATTTTGGTCGGCGGTGCGCTGTTCTATTTATTCGCCCACCTTAATGGTTGGATAGAACAATTAATGGGACAGTTACCAGGGTTCCTTGCCTGGCTCAGCTACATTATCTGGCCGCTACTAGTATTAACCATTCTTGCGACCTTCTCTTATTTTTTTAGTACTCTGGCCAACTTTATTGCCGCGCCGTTCAATGGGCTATTAGCCGAAAAAGTTGAAGAACGTCTCACCGGAAAAAAAGTGAGTGATGACGGTTTCATGAGCGTGGTCAAAGACATTCCTCGAGTCCTAGCCCGTGAATGGCGTAAACTGGTTTATCTACTCCCAAAAGCGATTGGCTTATTCATTCTGCTGCTCATCCCCGCATTGGGGCAAACGGTGGGGCCCATTCTTTGGTTTATATTTACTGCTTGGATGCTGGCCATTCAATATTGTGACTATCCATTTGATAATCATAAAGTCAGCTTTAACGACATGAGACACAATTTGAAACAAAAACAAGGCAAGGCTTATGGGTTTGGAATTTTAGTGTCTATCTTTACCACCATTCCCGTGCTGAACCTAATCGTCATGCCTGTTGCTGTGTGCGGTGCGACCGCAATGTGGGTGAATGAATTTCGTCATCAACATGACAAAATCCAGTAACTGAGAGCTAAGTCAAAACGACTAATCTAGCTTCTATATCTTATAACTTTTTAATCCTTTTCAGGTTTTTTACGCTGTCTTATGCTGAATCCTGTTAAGTGATGAATATACACATGCTGGCGCTCAACTCACACAGCGTCGGTAAACTGAAGGATCTAATACCATGAGCAAAATCTACGAAGATAACTCTCTTACCATTGGTAATACACCGCTTGTTCGCCTAAACAAAGTCAGCAAAGGCAATGTGTTAGCAAAAGTTGAAGCCCGTAACCCAAGCTTCAGCGTTAAATGCCGTATCGGCGCTAACATGATTTGGGATGCAGAAAAACAAGGCAAACTAAAGCCTGGCGTTGAGCTTGTAGAACCTACAAGTGGTAACACTGGTATTGCCCTCGCATTTGTTGCCGCTGCACGTGGATACAAACTGACACTCACCATGCCTGAATCAATGAGCCTAGAACGCCGTAAGCTTCTTAAAGCGCTTGGCGCCAACCTTGAGCTGACTGAAGCAGCAAAAGGCATGAAAGGAGCGATTGATAAAGCAGAACAAATCGTTGCTAGCGATCCAAGTAAATACTTGCTGCTTCAACAATTTAACAACCCAGCTAACCCAGAGATTCATGAAAAAACAACGGGCCCAGAAATCTGGGAAGCAACCGATGGTGAAGTAGACGTCTTCGTCGCGGGCGTGGGTACTGGCGGTACATTGACAGGAACCAGCCGCTATATCAAAAACCAAAAAGGCAAAGCCATTGTTTCTGTTGCGGTTGAGCCAGCCGAGTCTCCAGTGATTGCTCAAGCACTTGCGGGTGAAGAAATCAAACCCGCTCCACACAAAATTCAAGGTATCGGCGCAGGTTTCATCCCTCAAAACTTGGATTTGGACCTGATTGACCGTGTTGAGCCCGTCACTTCTGAAGACGCGATTGCTATGGCTCGTCGCCTGATGGAAGAGGAAGGCATTCTTGCGGGTATCTCATCAGGTGCCGCCGTTGTTGCTGCAAACCGACTTGCAGAACTCCCTGAGTTTGAAGGAAAAACCATTGTAACCATCTTGCCAAGTTCAGGTGAACGTTACCTAAGTACCGCGCTATTTGCAGGCATCTTCACTGAGAAAGAGAACCAGCAATAATCTGTGGTCAAATCAATTTTTAGTCTAAAAAAGCCCCTTTGAGGGGCTTTTTTGTTGATCCTATCCGAGCCTTTGGTAATATCACGGTGTTTTATTTTTAGCTTCAAAATAAAGAAGCTGCATAAGGTTTCATATAAAACAACTGCTTAGAATATTACTTCTAAGACTGTTGTAAAAATCATAATTAGTATCAGTTCTGACACACAAACCTCATTAACCTTCTAGCGGAAATGTGGGTTACCAGTTAAGCTGAATCTGATTAAGAAATTAACAAATATAAATCAATATTGGGGTATAAAACATGTACGAGAAGCAAGTAGAAATCACTGCAGAAAACGGTCTTCACACTCGTCCAGCTGCACAGTTCGTTAAAGAAGCTAAAGGTTTTGATGCGGACATCACTGTGACTTCTAACGGTAAAAGCGCTAGTGCAAAAAGCCTATTCAAACTGCAAACTCTTGGCCTAGTAAAAGGTACTTTAGTGACTATTTCAGCTGAAGGTCCTCAAGCTCAGCAAGCAGTTGACCACCTAGTTGAACTTATGGATCAACTACACTAATTGGGTCTCCTATTCTGAAGCCATTTTTCCCTCGCAAAATGGCTTCGTTGGCAATAGGCCCAAAACTAAGCTACAAGTATCGTTAGCGCGATTCAATAATCTCCCGTTTAAAGTTGACCAGTTTAAGGTAAGGCTATGATTTCAGGTATTCTGGCATCTCCTGGTATTGCTATTGGTAAAGCACTACTCCTTCAAGAAGATGAAATTGTCCTAAACACACACAAGATTTCTGATGGCCAAGTAGAAGCCGAAGTTAAGCGTTTTTATGACGCTCGTGACAAATCGGCTGCGCAACTTGAATCAATCAAGCAGAAAGCTTTAGAAACATTTGGTGAAGAAAAAGAAGCGATCTTTGAAGGTCACATCATGCTTCTTGAAGATGAAGAGCTAGAAGAAGAAATCCTAGCATTGATCAAAGACGAAAAACTTCACGCAGATAACGCCATTCATACTGTTATCGAAGAGCAAGCGACCGCGCTTGAGTCTCTTGATGACGAGTATCTAAAAGAGCGTGCAACAGACATTCGTGATATCGGCTCTCGTTTTGTGAAAAACGCACTCGGTATCAATGTCGTGTCCCTAAGCGATATCTCAGAACAAGTTATCCTAGTGGCTTACGACCTAACGCCTTCAGAAACCGCGCAAATTGACCTTGATTACGTTCTTGGTTTTGCGTGTGATATCGGCGGCCGTACTTCTCATACGTCTATCATGGCTCGCTCTCTTGAGCTTCCAGCGATCGTTGGTACGAACGACATCACTAAGAAAGTACGTAATGGCGATACCCTGATTTTGGACGCGATGAACAACAAAATCATCGTTAATCCTTCTGAAGCGGAACTTGAAGAAGCGAAGAAAGTTCAAGCTGACGTTATTGCTGAAAAAGAAGAACTTGCAAAAATTAAAGATCTTCCAGCAGAAACCACTGACGGACATCGCGTAGAAGTTTGCGGTAACATCGGTACCGTAAAAGACTGCGAAGGTGTGTTACGTAATGGTGGTGAAGGTGTCGGCTTGTACCGCACTGAGTTCCTCTTTATGGACCGTACTTCGCTTCCGACTGAAGAAGAGCAATACGAAGCCTACAAAGAAGTGGCTGAAGCGATGCACGGCGAAGCTGTGATCATTCGTACTATGGATATCGGCGGTGACAAAGACCTTCCATACATGGATTTGCCACAAGAAATGAACCCATTCTTGGGTTGGCGTGCAGTCCGCATCAGCTTAGACCGTCGTGAAATCCTACGCGATCAATTACGCGGCATTCTGCGCGCGTCTGCACACGGTAAGCTTCGCGTTATGTTCCCAATGATCATTTCCGTCGAAGAAATTCGTGAACTGAAGGACGCCATTGAAGGTTATAAAGCGGAGCTTCGCGAAGAAGGCCTAGCGTTTGACGAAAACATCGAAATCGGTGTGATGGTTGAGACGCCTGCGGCAGCAGCGATTGCTCACCATCTAGCTAAAGAAGTGGCATTCTTCTCTATCGGTACCAACGACTTGACTCAATACACATTGGCAGTTGACCGTGGTAACGAAATGATTTCACACCTATACAACCCACTGTCTCCCGCAGTACTAAACGTGATCAAACAAGTGATTGATGCGTCTCACGCTGAAGGTAAATGGACAGGTATGTGTGGTGAGCTTGCTGGTGATGAGCGTGCGACTCTGCTTCTTCTCGGTATGGGCTTAGATGAATTCTCAATGAGCGGCATTTCTGTCCCGAAAGTGAAGAAAGTCATCCGTAACTCGAACTTCGCTGAAGTAAAAGCAATGGCAGAAGAAGCTCTGTCACTGCCAACAGCAGACGAAATTCAAGCGTGCGTTGATAAGTTTATCGCTGAAAAAACAAAATAATCTGATATGCCAATACATTAGACGACGAAAATTGTCGTCTAATGATCTATATTGGTATAGTATAATTCGCACAGAATAAATCAAAACGTTAGGAGCATGACACAATGGGTCTGTTTGACAAACTTAAGAAGCTTGTATCTGATGACAGCGCTGACGCAGGTGCCATCGAGATTATCGCGCCACTTTCTGGTGAAATCGTAAATATCGAAGATGTGCCAGATGTCGTATTCGCTGAGAAGATCGTTGGTGACGGCATCGCGATCAAACCATCTGGTGATAAAATGGTAGCTCCTGTTAACGGTACTATCGGCAAGATCTTTGAAACCAACCACGCGTTTTCAATTGAATCTGACGATGGCGTTGAGCTATTTGTTCACTTTGGTATCGATACTGTTGAGCTTAAAGGCGAAGGTTTCACTCGCATCGCTGAAGAAGGTCAAACAGTGAAAGCTGGTGACACTATCATTGAATTCAACCTTTCTGTTCTAGAAGAGAAAGCGAAATCAACGTTGACACCTGTTGTTATCTCTAACATGGATGAAATCAAAGAGCTGAATAAGCTTTCTGGTTCAGTCACTGTTGGTGAAACGCCTGTTCTACGCGTAACTAAGTAAACATCGCTTTTACTTAGCAAAGAATACGAAAACGCTGCTCATTGAGCAGCGTTTTTTTGTTGTCTCATCGTATATTTCTAAGCTAAGCCTAGCGCGTATTTAAGTACTTGCTGCTTAACTGGGCCGGAATGCTCAGCCAACTTCAATGCCGCATTTCGAATAAATTTCACTGGTGGTAGAGAATTACTGAATCCTTTGTAAAACATATCCATTCCCGTTTGCATCATCAAGTTATCCCCACGACGGCGGCGTTGATACTGAGCCAGCGCACCTTCAGACAGAGATTTATCTTGACTGGCTTGCAACAATGCAATCACATCTTTAAAGCCTAAGTTAACGCCCTGCCCCGCAAGAGGATTAATAGTGTGCGCCGAATCACCAACTAATACGCAGTTGTTTTGATAATAACACTGCGCATGTCGCCTAGTCAGTGGGAAAGCTCCGTGACTTAGTACTTTGATATCACCCAACTCTGCCGGAAATGTCGATAATATTTCCTCACGTAACGCTTGTGTTGACAGACGACTTAGCTGCTTTATTTTACTCGGTGAGTCGTACCATACGAGCGAACCTTGATGCCCACATAAAGGTAAAAAAGAACGAGGCCCACGAGGCGTAAATTGCTGCCAAGTAATGTCTTGTTGAGGTAACTCCGTTTCCACAGCGATCAACATGCAGTGCTGACGATAATCCCAAGCGGTGACACCGATATTCGCGATCTCTCGAACTTTTGAGTTTGCTCCATCAGCGCCAACAATCCAAGTGGCGGTATGTACTTCTCCTGACGTTAGCTGTAAACGCGGATATTGCTCACCCAATTCAATACTCGCCAATGTGTCTGGGCACTTGAGCGTCAGATTAGGGTATTGGTTGAATTGCTGCCATAGGCCAAGCTGCAACACTCGGTTTTCAACAATAAACCCTAACTGGTCAAGGTTTAGAGAGTCCGCATGAAAACGAGTGCGACACGCTTGCGTTTCCCAGGTTTCTAAGCGGCGATAAGGGCATACACGCATTGCTTCAATGGCGCTCCAAGCACCTAGCTGCTTAAGCAACGCGACTGAAGTGTCAGAAATGGCAGAGACACGAATATCCATCGCTTGATCGCTCGAAAACGCCAACGGTTCACGGCCCTCGACCAATAAAACACGTTGCCCTTGCTTTGCAAAACCAATGGCTGTCGCCGCACCGACCATGCCGCCACCAATAACCGCGATATCATATGTGCTCATTTTTTACACTTCATCATGTTGATTTTTGAACAGTTTTTAATTGTACTTTTTCATCACTCAAATGTAACGAAAAACCTTAAGTCCGATAAGGGCAAAGTCCTTACAATACATAGTGTTTGACTGTTTTTCTTTCAACACTAGTCAGTGGGTTTTGAAAGCAGTACAATACGCCGCCTACCGCCGAGAGGGCGGCTATAATTTGAACGAAATGTTCATGGTTTATTGAGAATTAACACGAGCGAAAGTGAGATGAGTAAGAAACTGCTAATTAAGACCTGGGGCTGCCAGATGAACGAGTACGATTCATCAAAAATGGCAGATCTGCTTAACGCCGCGAACGGCTACGAGCTTACTGAAGTTCCAGAAGAAGCAGACGTCCTACTATTGAACACCTGTTCGATCCGTGAAAAAGCGCAGGAAAAGGTGTTCCATCAGCTTGGTCGTTGGAAAAACCTTAAAGATACCAAACCCGGAGTGGTCATCGGTGTCGGCGGTTGTGTTGCCACTCAAGAAGGTGACCACATTCGAGAGCGTGCACCTTACGTTGACGTCATTTTCGGTCCACAAACATTGCATCGTCTTCCAGAGATGATCAGACAATCTCAAAATGATGATGCGCCAGTGATGGATATCTCGTTCCCAGAAATTGAAAAATTTGACCGCTTACCTGAGCCTCGTGCTGAAGGGCCGACGGCGTTTGTTTCAATTATGGAAGGGTGTTCTAAATACTGTACTTACTGTGTAGTACCTTATACGCGTGGTGAAGAAGTCAGCCGTCCAATGGATGACGTCTTGTTTGAAATCGCTCAACTGGCAGAACAAGGTGTGCGTGAAGTTAACCTTCTGGGTCAAAACGTGAACGCTTATCGTGGTCCAACGTTTGATGGTGATATTTGCTCATTTGCAGAGCTACTGCGTCTTGTCGCATCTATCGATGGTATCGATCGTATTCGTTTCACCACCAGCCACCCGATGGAATTCACCGATGATATTATCGCTGTGTACGAAGACACACCAGAACTCGTGAGCTTTTTACACCTACCGGTACAAAGTGGCAGTGACCGCATCTTAACCATGATGAAACGTCCGCACACTGCGATTGAATACAAATCAACGATTCGTAAACTGCGTAAAGCTCGTCCTGATATTCAAATCAGTTCAGACTTTATCGTTGGTTTCCCCGGTGAAAGCGATAAAGACTTCCAAGATACAATGAAGTTGATTCGCGACGTAGACTTTGACATGAGCTTTAGCTTTATTTTCTCACCTCGTCCTGGTACGCCGGCAGCAGATTACCCTTGCGATGTCAGTGAACAAGAGAAGAAAGAACGCTTGTATGAACTGCAACAGCAGATCAACACTCAGGCAATGCGCTATTCGCGCTTGATGCTCGGCACAGAGCAGCGTATTTTGGTAGAAGGTCCGTCGAAAAAGAACCTCATGGAACTTCGCGGTCGTACCGAAAACAACCGTGTCGTAAACTTTGAAGGCTCGGCTGATCTAATCGGTCAGTTTGTCGATGTGAAAATTTTGGACGTTTTCCCGAACTCTTTACGTGGAGAACTACTGCGTACAGAGAAAGACATGAACCTTCGCGTTGTCACCTCACCAACAGAAATGATGGAGAAGACTCGACGTGAAGACGAACTGGGTGTTGCAACCTTTACGCCTTAAGTTCGTATAAACTGCCATTGGGAACCTGGTCGAGCTCAGGTTCCCGTAAATGGCCATATTGAGAGGCAACATTGAGCAATAAAATTGTAACGCTAGAAATCGATCTAGAACCTTCAGATAACCGCCGACTTGCGAGTCTCTGCGGTCCTTTCGATGACAACATCAAACACTTAGAACGCCGTTTAGGTGTTGAAATTAGCTACCGAGGTAACTTCTTTACGATTGTGGGTAAACCTCACACCTCTGCGGCAGCCCTTGACATCCTCAAGACACTTTACGTCAGTACCGCGCCAGTTAAAGGTCATATTCCTGATATTGATCCTGAAGAAATTCATTTGGCGGTAAAAGAATCTGGTGTGCTTGAGCAAAACACTGAGTCAGAGTTTGACCATGGCAAAGAGGTCTTTATTAAGACCAAAAAAGGGGTCATCAAGCCTCGAACGCCAAACCAAGCTCAATATCTCGTGAATATGGTAACGCATGACATCAGCTTTGGTATCGGCCCTGCGGGTACGGGTAAAACTTACCTTGCCGTAGCAGCTGCCGTAGATGCTTTAGAGCGCCAAGAAGTTCGCCGTATATTATTAACTCGACCGGCGGTTGAAGCGGGAGAGAAATTGGGTTTCCTACCCGGTGACTTAAGCCAAAAAGTCGATCCCTACTTGCGACCGTTGTACGACGCACTATTTGAAATGCTCGGCTTTGAACGCGTCGAAAAGCTGATCGAACGTAATGTTATCGAGGTGGCACCGCTGGCTTACATGCGTGGTCGAACGTTGAATGATGCCTTTATCATTCTGGATGAAAGCCAAAACACCACGGTAGAGCAAATGAAAATGTTCTTAACCCGTATTGGCTTCAACTCTCGAGCCGTCATTACTGGTGATATTACGCAGATAGACTTACCTCGCGGAGCGCGTTCAGGCCTTCGCCATGCGATTGAAGTTCTTGGTGAAGTCGATGAAATTTCGTTTAACTTCTTCCAGTCAGACGATGTGGTTCGCCACCCGGTGGTGGCACGTATCGTTAATGCCTATGAAAAATGGGAAGCGCAAGATCAAAAAGAGCGTAAAGCGTATGAACAGCGCCGACGCGAAGAGCGGGAAGCGAAGTTAGTTGAGAGCCAAACGGCAACCACTCAAGCCCCAGAGGACTCTGATACCATTGAGGAAACCAGTAAATAATGAGTATCGAACTTGATCTGCAACTTGCGGTCGAAACAGAACTTGGTCTGCCACAGTCAGACCAAGTACAACGCTGGTTAGAAGCCGCAATATTGCCGATAAAAGATGAGGCAGAAGTCACAGTTCGCATCGTCGATAGTGAAGAGAGCCAGTCTCTAAACCGAGACTACCGAGGAAAAGATAAACCAACCAATGTGTTATCTTTTCCTTTCGAGGCCCCTCCGGGCATTGAGCTCTCACTATTAGGTGACTTAGTCATTTGTCGACAAGTCGTTGAAAAAGAGGCAGATGAACAACAAAAACCGCTCATATCTCACTGGGCTCATATGGTTGTACATGGTAGCTTACATCTGCTAGGTTATGATCATATTGAAGATGATGACGCTGAAGTGATGGAATCACTTGAGAGTAAAATCATGCAAGAAATGGGGTTTGACGACCCTTACCTTGCTGAAAAAGAGTAACTTTACTCTTCGCGGATGTCCCCAACACCGCTAAGTTCTTTCACCGAAACCGTGAAATGTAACGACCGTTGGTGACGTCTATGTGTGCTATCACACGTTTGATAGCGAAACGTAAATGAGAAACAATGAACGACGATAATTCGCCCTCTGCGGCAGCAGAAGGAAAAGAAAAGTCTGAAGGTCCGAGTAGAAAGTCCTTCTTTGAACGCCTAAGCCAACTGTTTCAAGGTGACCCAAAAGACCGCCAAGAACTGGTTGATGTGATTCGAGATTCCGAATCAAACGATCTGATAGACCACGACACGCGAGGTATGCTCGAAGGCGTTATGGAAATATCAGAGATGCGAGTGAGAGACATCATGATCCCTCGTTCGCAAATGGTCACCGTCGATCGTGGCAACGATCTCGACGCTCTGGTCACGCTTATTACAGATGCACAGCACTCTCGCTACCCTGTCATAAGCGAAGACAAAGACCATGTTGAAGGCATTCTACTAGCGAAGGACTTACTCAAATATTTGGGCTCCGACAGTGCTGAATTTAACATCGAAGAAGTGATTCGGCCTGCAGTTGTTGTTCCCGGCAGTAAACGGGTTGACCGTCTACTGAAAGAGTTTCGCGAAGAGCGTTACCACATGGCGATCGTGGTTGACGAATTTGGCGGCGTTTCGGGTCTGATCACCATCGAAGATATTCTCGAACAGATTGTTGGGGAGATCGAAGATGAATTTGATGACGAAGAAGAAGTCGAAATTCGTAAACTGTCTAAACATACCTACTCGATCAAGGCGCTGACTACCATCGACGAATTTAACTCGACTTTCGGCACTGACTTTAGCGACGATGAAGTCGACACAGTTGGCGGTTTGGTGATGACCTCGTTTGGCCACCTACCATCTCGTGGTGAAGTTGTTGAAATCGCAGGGTATAGTTTCAAGGTTACCTCCGCCGATAATCGACGTGTTGTCCAGTTGCAAGTCACGGTTCCAGACCAAGAGTCGCTACCAGAGATTGCCGAAGACTAACCCTATCATTCAGCTTAAAAGACTCTCGATGAAAAAAACGCTCTTTCATCGCCTATGGCGGCCCATTGTGGCCGCTTTTGTTGGCGCTAGCACCACTCTTTCTTTTGCCCCTTACCATCTTTGGCCTTTTGCTCTATTAAGCCCATTTATTCTGTTACTGTTGATTTCGCGTCAGAGCCCGAAAGCAGTACTTTGGACGGGTTTTGCCTGGGGCCTAGGCCAATTTGCCACCGGCATCAGCTGGGTACATATCAGCATTGATACCTTTGGTGGAATGCCTAAAGCCGCCAGTGTATTGTTAATGACGCTGCTAGTCAGCTATCTTGCCCTCTATCCTGCGTTATTTGCTTGGCTGAGTAACCGCTTTTTTCCACGCCTTTCGCGACACCGCTACTTTTTGGCGATTCCGGTTTTATGGCTAATCACAGATTGGCTACGCGGCTGGGTGATGACGGGATTTCCTTGGCTATGGCTCGGATACAGCCAACTAGAGACGCCTCTTGGTAACTTTGCGCCGCTGGGTGGTGTTGAGCTAGTCACTTATGTGATCATGCTCTGTGCAGCTTCTTTGAGCTACAGCGTTTTGCGTAAGCAGTGGATCACGCTACTGATTCCACTGGTTGTTTTCGCTACTGGCTTTGGCTTAAATGGCGTTGATTGGGTCACAACCAGTGAACGTTCGACTAAGTTTGCGCTTATTCAAGGGAATATCGATCAGGCACTTAAATGGGTGCCAAGCCAACGCTGGCCGACCATTTTAAAATATACCGATTTAAGTCGAGAGAATTGGGATGCGGATATCGTTATTTGGCCGGAAGCCGCAATCCCCGCTTTTGAATTTGAAGTCTCTTCATTTCTGGAAACCTTAGACAGTGCAGCCCGTAATAACGATACCGCCCTCATCACAGGCGTGGTTAATCGTGATGAAGATAAACGCTTTTTCAATAGCGTCCTCACTCTTGGCATGACGTCTGAAGAGCCCTATCAATATGATGTTGGGCAGCGGTATCATAAACACCATTTGTTACCATTTGGCGAATTTGTACCTTTTGAAAGTATACTTCGTCCACTCGCGCCATTTTTTAATTTGCCAATGTCTTCCTTTAGTAGTGGCGATTATATCCAGCCAAACTTGATTGCGCATGATCGGCAACTTGCAGCGGCGCTGTGTTATGAAATCATTTTCAATGAGCAAGTGCGTGCCAACGTGACTGACGATACCGATTTTATTTTGACACTGTCTAATGATGCTTGGTTTGGACGCTCTATTGGCCCGCTACAGCATATGCAAATCGCGCAAATGCGGGCACTCGAGCTTGGTAAGCCCGTCATTCGCTCAACCAACAATGGCCTAACTGCCGTGACCGATTACAAAGGGCGTATCACCGCAAAATTACCACAGTTCGAAACCGGTGTGCTCAAAGCAGAGGTTCATTCAACCACCGGGCAAACGCCGTACCATCAATTGGGTTCTTGGCCACTTTATCTGCTGTGTTTACTTACCTTTGTCGTCGCCTGGTGGCGAAGCATTCTTCCTGCCAAGCTCAATGCGAAGCAAGTTAGCTAAGCACCTGATAAAAAAGGCTCCGAACGGAGCCTTTTTTATTAAATTAAATTATTGTTTTTAATGTTTTTTTATTAATAAAAGACCACAAAAAGACCGCAACATAAAACTAAATACCCCTTGGGGCAATTTTTGAGACTAAAGACTATACTTTGGTTTCTACGATTCTTAGTCTATTTTAAGACTAGATTTTTTCACTACTTGTGAACCGATAAGTCATTAACTTATGGGGCAATTCAAAAATAAAATCTAACGAAACCTACCGCGTCCTGCTGATTTTTGTATAGTTTTCTTATTGAATTAATAATTTTTAACTTTTAAATAACATCAAATAAATAAACCTATATATATGTCTCTTGGTGATAGATTAACCAGTAAATACAACTTGTGTTAACTTGATGACTATACGAAATGTGCTGAAAGAACTAAAATCCTACCGTAGGTTCATTTTTAAAATGGAAATCACTTTAAAAAGAACAAAACGTTTAGAACTCTATAATCAAAATTTAATCATAAAAAGGAAATTAAATTTAAGAATCAAAAGCTTAAAGGTGAAATCAAAAATGGGAACATTATCAGAAATAGAAAGAGCGTTTCTTTTCCCTGCTTTAAAATATATGCAACTGAACTTACCTAAAAAAAGTCAATTTATCCGAAATAAGAGTCTAAAAAATTCAATTTATAAAACAAGTGAGCAGTGTGAACTTTATATAAAAGAACTAAACGAGATAGAACATAATCCTCCTGCTCTACTTCAGTACATAAAATAAGTATTTCTTTATTTTTATATGAGACTTCACTCCTATTTTGTTTAATCTTTTTAAGCGTTTATTCTCTCAGGCTGAATTTTATAAATGCCACTAACGTGCTATTCTAGTCATCAACCTAATCATCTCACGTTAAAACGTCGAACTTACCTCTATCATTGTTAGGATGAGCACTTGTTATCAATAGTGTTTTATCAGATCAATTTTCTATACTTAGTTTTCAGTAGTAAAGAGAAATGTTTGTAGCTTAATTGCCCAAAAGTGTGTTGCAACTACCACTAGTTAGATGGAATGTTGTCTAGAATAAAGGAAACAACTCTCTATAAAAGAAGTCGTTTCCAGACTAAAAATCTACTGGCATTGTGTGCACCAGTTACTGAGACTGTTGTGAAGATGGTTTTGATAATAAAACCCATTCCTTGTTTCTATATAAAAACTTTACTTCGGCGATAATCTTATCTGATTCAACAAATTCGACTACTGCCAAGATGCCCTCTCGAGTTTCAAACTGCCTTTGGGGGTTTATTCGAGGTTTAATATAACGCCCTTTTTGAAAATGGATAATTTTGTAGTCCATCGCTAAATTTAACAGCTTTTCATTTTCTGGATACAACATCACAGCTTCCTTATTGTTATGTTTTAGTACAATTTGTAGGAATTGGTGTTCAATATGGTTCTGCCATATTGTTACACCTTCATAGACAACATGTTCACGTAAATAAAATTAGCACACCCCCATATGATACAAAGTGCTCAATATGAGGAATTTGGTAGTTTTTGAAAATTAAACCGAATGGTATCAGCTTTAAGAATTTTCTTGAAAGGGCTATAAATTTTGCGAATCCGAAAGCATAGAATAGATATAAATATCAATTGGTTATGTACAATTTTGTAATTTAGCTAGGGCTTATTGTCTGATTTTATCTCTAAACGAGTGAGTCGAGTATCCATCTTTTCCATCATCAGGCGTAGCCACTTTACATCCGTCTTGAGGGTGACGCCGACCCCAATGCCACTAAACAAGGCGCTGACTGCCGCAACAATCAGCGTTTGATACTCTGCCATTAGTCGAACTCTTTGCGAAAGGTTTCCCATAACCCAAGAAGTACAGGAACCGCTGTGCCCACGATGCCGCCATACTCCACGCCTTCGGGTGTCACGCTGGCAGTGATGATTTCAGGGTGACCGGCAGCAAGCGCAATACCCGCCCCAATCAAAGCCACACCCTTTTTAGTTGAGGGCTGCGTGAGGTCGATACCGAGCTTATTTTTCAAAAATGCTTTCATAGTAATTTCCATTCTTTGAGGTATTTGAGCGCGTAGGCGGCAAGCACCGCCCCAAGCACCGTGATTGCGATACGTTTGTAGTCTTGCTTTGTCATGCCATGCGTACCCCTTGCTGAGCTTGTTCCAGTGAGTAATACCGCCCAACTTCCATCACGGACATGGCATAAATCATTTTCGACAGCACCGCATCACTGTGAAGATTCACCGGCTCATGAGCACTAATCCCAAGCTGACCCGCAACAAAATCGGCGTAATGGTCGCTTTCGTTTTCATGGCTCGGCGCAAACTTATGGATAAGCTCGCTCACGGTCTCCAAACCGTATTTGTCCTGATAGGTATCCCGCAGCAAAATCGCACCGGCGCGAAAGCCATATTCCGGCGCGCTAAAGGTTTCAAAGCGGCGGTCAACGGACGGGGTGACCTTGCCAACCCAATTGTTTGAGGCGTTACTCTCCACATTCAGTGGGTTATTAGCTCGAACGCCGCGAGGCTTGGAATAATCCATTCCCTTTTTCATCAAAAATCCCCCTATGAGTAATAGAGCAATGACGCGCCAATCCATTGGATTCACACACGCTTGCCGGTCATATCAACCAGCCATTCATCAACCAGTTGGAACGTGCCCACCGCAATCACTTCAGCGCCGTCTTGCGGGTTAACTGAGTTCTGATACATCTCGCTCATATCAATGCCGTTCCCAGTGATTTTGAGCGCGGTTTCCCACTGCGCATCACTGGTTATTTGGCTCGGTGCAAAAATCGGTGTGCGTCCAAAGCTGAGCGTGGTGCTATCTACCCACAAATCGTCATTGCCGTTAATCTGTGCGCCGTAGCGGTTGTAAGGTCGCGCCGGTGTGGTCACATCCCATGAGGCATAATTCTCAAACATCGAACCAATCGGACGAATCGACAGGTTAATCTTGCTGCTGAGATTGACCATATTGACCAGACTTACGCCGCTGACGTAAAAGCGATCCACTAGAATGTTGGCAATACAGTGGTAATACACGCTGTTATTGGTAATGCCTTTCTCGGCTTTTAGTGCTCGATAGCGCGGCGCAAAGTCGAGGACGTATTTAGACCGCGCCGCATCATGGCGAAACAAAGGCGTTTCATCTTTTGGGTTGCGGATAACCGGTAGCGCGTCCAGCTCAAACACAAAGCCCTCCATCATGGTTTGCGTGGTGTTCATCTGGAAATCAAATTCCGTTGGCATCGCCTGATTAATCACACTCGTTTGCTGCTCAATCACGGTGGCTTGTTGCTTGATTTGCTGCGCCAAGGCTTCGACTTTGTTGCGGTTGCTGCCGGTTGGTAATTCAATAGGCATCGGTTAATACTCCAATACGTGCGCCGTATCAGCGGCGTCTCCGGTTAATTCAATGCTGGCGGTGGTCTCTAGCTCGATGCTTTGACCGGCGCTGAGTGGGTACGCCCCTGCAATCACAATATCTTGGCTATTAGCGGCACTGGCTTTAATGCGTAGTTTTCGGCGGTTGTCATTACTGGCAATGGTCAACGGCATCACGCTTTCTTGCGCGGTTAAGCTGTTACCAATGCGCGTGGTCACCTCTTGCCCCTGCGCAATCTCCACCGCTGGCAACTGATTCACGCCAACGGTTTGCCCCGTAGCAAACTGGATGTTGGGTAGGTTCGCGATTTGCACCGCTGGCATTTGACCAATGTTCACCGACTGACCTGCCGCCATTTGCATGGCTGGCATCTGCTCAATGTTGACCGATTGCCCCGCCGAGATTTCGACTTTGGGCAATTCGGTAATGACAACTGACTGACCGTTGATATTGGACGGCGGCGTGAAGTCACCAAACCCAAATTCAATCGACACGTCTTGGTCAATGTCCGAGTAAACCAGTACGCGCCCAATCTGCTCATGGTTTTTAATCACGGCGTCTTGTTTTAACGTGACTCGGTTGCCTTGCTCACTTTCCAAAATGATGTGTTTGTCTGCGGTTTCAAGGTAAACCCAACTGCCGGCAATCGTGACCGGTAAGGCGTGACCCGCTTTTAAATTCAGATTCATTTTTTCACCGCCATAATCGCCACCCCACCAAGGACAACGGCAATAATCACCATCAAGATGATTTGCTGTTTCTTGTTTTCGCTGGCGCCGTTATCTTGTTTGAACTTCGCTAAATCCATAATGGCGTTGAGATTCTTGGTGTTTTGCTCGGCTTGGTTACCGGCAAGCCCCGCCATCATTTGCAAGTTTTCACTGTTACTTGCGGTAATGTCTTCAAGGGCATTGTCCGCAAAATCGAGGGAGTCTTGATTGACTTGCCCTGCATAGCTCAAAGCGTTATCAAACATTTGCCCCGACTGCTCGACTATCTCGCCGCCAAGATCTAATGCTTTGCTCACTGAGCCGTAATCGGTGGCGGTGACGTTGAGCGTGGAATTGTTCACGCCGCTAATCGCCGTCCCGAGGTTGTCGCCAGAAATGGCATTCTGACCACTGACATTGGTCGATGTCGTTTGGTTCTTAGAACTCGACTTTCCGCCCATGGTTACACTCTCATTGTTAACTGTGTGGTGTCGGTTTGGGGCTGCTCCGTGGTGTTCAATCGGCGCACTAACCGCGCCAATCCCGCGAAATAGGTCTCTGCTGAAATCGAATTAAGACCGGCGTTTTTCACATACGCCGATAACTCACGAATGGCAGGCACCACGCCCCGACCCGAGACGCCCCACAGAAAATAGGAATCACCTAAGACTTCCCCCGCGACTGTGATGTGGTAGTTATCACCGGTCAGCTCATACAAACTCACTCGTCCTGCGGTCACTTCCTGCTTCAATTGTTCGAAGTCGTTAGGACAAGCGCGAAAGGCAACTTTCAAACGCTCAAGAGCTTTTGGGTTACTGGTGACACAACGGATCATTTCTTCTTAAACACCAAGAAAACCACCGCGACAATCACGGCTCCAATGAGCCAAGGGCTGATGCCTTGGCTCCCCATATTGATGGCACCGATGGTCTGCCCGCTGCTGTTACCACTGCGTGCGGTTGAAGGACCGGCATCACCGCCCGTAATAGGCATGGTGCCGCTGTTGGTCAACCCGCCGCCCATTAAAGGATTCATGCGCCCCCCTTAACGAACAGGACATACGCCACGATAAGGACAATCAGCAACATAATGAGCTTGCTAGAGCCCTCCGAGAGCTGAAAGCCGACAATGCCACCACCGGCAAAGACCGCAGGAAGTAAGAACGCTAACGGCATTACTTGCCCCCTTTGGCTAACAGGGTCACCAAGACCACAAGCACCAAAACGCCCACGCCGACCATTAGGTAAGTGGAATTAAACCCACCACGCGCCGTGTTAATCGGCTGACCGTCTGCGGTTTGTCCCTCGACTTGGCTTTTACGCGCTACATCGGGGTCGCTGGCTTGGTCTTTGGCAAGGTTGTTTTCAACGGTGCCTTGCAGCCAAGTGCTACCCGCATTGGAGACAGCATCGACTAACTCGCCGCCTGCCTCCGATAAGGAATCTAACCAGCTCATACCATCCCCTTAGCCGTTGTTGGCTGGAATAGCGACTTGCTCTACCGCTTCAACAATCACCGGCACGCTGCCGGCTTCGCTCTTTTCAAGCTCAAACTGCAATGAGCGTGATGCCTGCGTTTTGAGTTTGCTTTCTGAGCCGAAACCGGTGCGCACGAAATCAAGGGAGAACCAGCCGTCATTTTGCTCAAGCTCTGCCGCGGCAAGGTCAAAGGCGTTATCCGCTTTATTGACGTTCATTTCTTCACGGTCATCACGTAGGACGCGAACGCGATCAATCGAGGCGTCTTTAAAGTGAATACGCTTGATGCTGAGTGCTGGCGAACGCTCCGCCCAATCAAATGGTGTACGACCTGACGCAGAAGCAAACCACGTCAGCGAGTACATGCGCGGCATAAAGATGCGGCGTGTTTGGGCTTCGGTGATATGAGCGCGAGCACGAATGCTTGGCGCGGCTTCACCGGTTTTGCCTTTGAGCTGGATATACACGAACCAGATTTCCCCTGGCAACGTCACTAGCTCACATTGGCGAACGCCGAGCTTGGTGCGCATGGTTAAATCTGAGAATGAAATGATGTAGCGACCTTGCTCAACGTAGTTGGCGCGGTGCTCTTGCAAATCCACCATGTCTTGACCGGTTAAAGACACAATCTCTTTACCGTTGTGCGTGATACGGACACGCTCAATATCGGTAGGGTCTGCAATGTTCGTCACCAACTCAAGGTTTTGGTAAGTCGGTCCCGAAACAAGGCGTAAGGTTGCTTGGTTGCCCCACGCCACACCCTCAACCGGATCGAGTTCTTTAGGGCGTGGATTGTATAGCGTTTGTAATGCTTCCATCGTTGTTCCCCTTAGAACCAGCCAGTGTCGCCATTAATGGTCTCTTTCAGCGTGCTCATGGCGCTGATGTTGTTAATCGCTGCGATAATGACAATGGTCACCGCTGCCGTGATTAACATGTTTTTGTGCTGTGTTTTCATGTTGTTTCCAATTTCAACTGTGTTAAGGACACGGCTATTAGAAACAGGGGAATGGGAAGAGGTAAACGAGAGGAAACCTATAGGTTAAGCGGGTAACCTATAGGTTGAAATGTGAATTGATACTAGTCTTTACGTTTCATATAAAAAGTAATCGCAAAGCAAGTGATTAGAAGTAGCATCACACAATAAAATGTATAACTCTTTAAGTACTGAAAAAAAAGCCAAGATATAGCACCTAAAATCACACCACATAACAATAAAAAAACTTTATCGAGAAGCCAATGACGCATGTTTATAGACCTTAATTTAACTATATAAATTGTTGAGCATTAAAAATAACTTTAATAACTTTTTGAGTACTAGACATCAGAGCACCTTTCCCGTCAAGCAATTCAATGCTTTCATCTCAACATTGCCAATCCCATCACGTACCAGCATATATTCGGCTATTGGCTTGCCGATTTTCTGCTTATTCACCTTTGCCGAGGTCAGCGCGGCGATCGCATTAATGTCCACACCTTTCTTATCGGCTAGCCACTTGGCGTCCGACATTGAGTTAACCGCCCCAATCCACCAAGTTGATGATTGCTCGGTGACGGTTTTCGGCACTTCCTGACCTCGCTGAAAGACCGTGTGAACCACCAAACCATATTGGCGCCCACCGCGCAGCAATTCACCCGCTTTGCCTTTGAGTTTGCCCGAGGTCTCAACGCAACTGGCCAACTCTTCAATGATGCAATGCAGCTTAGGCGCTTTGACCACACCACGGCGCTAAAAAACTCCAGTTCGTCGGCACTGGCGCCGCCTTTGGGTACATAAGCGAGCTTGAATGATTTCCCACTACGGCGAGCTGCGACCAACATTTTCACAAAGGTCGAGCGCACCGAGGTGCCATGACACATTTGCCCTTGAAACTTAGCATCGGCGTAATTTCGGTATGGGTCAAAGAACACCGCTTGCGAGGTTTTAGGCACCAGCCCCAAATGTTTGACGGCTGAGGTTTTCCCGCCGCCGGTACCCGCCACATAAATCACATGCTCGGCATCGTGAGACGGGTTAGAGTTAATCGGATTAGGCAGCTTGAGCGCGGGCTTTTTCGGCTTCTTCACGGCGTTTCTCCTGTTCCATTTTCTGAATTTTTAGCTCGGTAATATGGCGCTTGGATGAAAAGACCAGTACCACCACCGCAATCACCAAAGAGGCTTCTTCAACGTAAGAGCCAAACACGCCAAGCAATTGCCCACCGTGTTTATTGAGTACCGGCACCGCATTTTGAATCACATCGGTTTTGCCTTTTTCATCAAACGCAAAATCCACCCCGCTAATCGCTGAGGTAGCTTGCTCTGCCATCGAAAACATAATGCCAAGGAAACTTTCTAGAGCTTCTGGGTTTAAGGTGTCTTTTTCCTCTGGAGCGGGCTCTTGAGCTTGCTGCTCATCCAAGATTTCTTGTTGCTCGGTATTTTCAAGCGTATCCACCACATGACTGTAATCGGGGAAAACGTCCATATCGATCACCTCGGGCAGTTCGTTATTTTGCTCCATGGTTTGCCTCCTGAATCTGAGGTTTGGGCATCAAGGCTTTGACCGCCCACACGCACGCAATCAGTACACCAAGCAGCATCAACACACGTTTGACGCTAAAAAAGCTTGGTTTGGGGAGTGGTGCTTGTTCGGTTGAATCAACGGTTGGTTCAATGCGTTCAACCTTGTCCTGACTGGGCTCGGCGCTTTCTATAAGTTCAACGCTTTCAACCGAATCTAATGCACTAGGTTCGGTTACCGGTTCGGTTGGCGGTAGTGCGTCAACCGGCTCAAGCTCACTGGCAAGTAACGCGCTTTCATCGTTTGCCATGTGGGTTTCAACGTACTGGTTAACGCTCTTACTCATTGAGCTATTGCCGCAGCTTGGGCATCGGTAATACTTCAAACCAAGGTTTCGACTGTTTTTCGGTGGCTCACCCTCAGCAATCAGTTTGCCTTCGCCCACTTGGTGAACCGTTGAAACACTGCTGCACACAGGGCAGCGCACCGCCCCGCGAACAGGGTTGGCAAATACCCTACTCATTGGCGGTGACCTCGCTGTACTCAGCATCCTCAATCACGGCCAATTCGTTGATGTTGGCTTGCACGTGGGCGCGGTATTTCTTGCGCGTCACGTTGTTGATTTTCGACAGCGTTTCAATCTGCTCAAAGAAGTTTGCCGGCAGTCCTAACGCTTCCAGCGACAAATTGCCGGTCATGAGCATTTTGGTGGCTTTGCCGATAATGTCTTTCATATCCAAATTCTTGAAACGCTCAATCTCGCGCTCAACGCTGGCGGTGAGTTGGTCAGCCGCATCGAGCGCGTTAAGGTCTTGCTGGCATTGCTCAACGGATAAATTTTTCATAGGTTCCTCTGCTTTCTCGTTTAGGTGACTATCAACCGCCCATTTCGCAGTGATAGCTTGGCGTATTTGTCTATGGGCACCACTGCGCCTTTTCGCAGTGGCTCAATCAGGCATTGAACTCCCTGAGCACTCCATCCGGTCAGCCGTTGAAGGGGTTCAACTAAAGGGGAGTTACACTTATTTTCAGTGCTCCAAGGGAGCGCGCCGCGCTCCTGTTGGCGGTGCTTCACGTCTTTCGTTTTCACGAGGCTGAATTGTTCGCTGCACGTTTCGATGATTTTCCCGAGCCAGTCGATACCAATGACCCGTTTCACGGTGTCACCGTATTGATTAAACTTTTCCTCATAAGCCAACTTGGCTTTGAACCCAAGCTCACAAAACCCTTTCCAGCGCGAGTTGTCGGCGTGGTCTCTTAGAGCTTCTAGCTCTTCATCAAAGGCGGTATCCAGTGGGTTAGCTCGGCGCAATTGACGCCATAGCCCCACAGACGGCGCACCGGATTGTGAAAACTGTTTGATTCGATGGATACGCGCCCAAGCGGTTGCCGAAAGGGCTGACTGTTTTGCGTCTCCCTCGGGCATGTGGGCGCCGTTGATGTTCTTGGAAATGTACTTAATGATGTAGCCGGTGGCGGTGCCAAGAGACGGATCGCATTCTTTTATGGTAATGCGCGGCGTTTTGTCCAATGTGCCTTTGACCATCAGCTCGTCTTTATCTTCATCAATCGCAACGGCTTCGATAATGTTGATAAGGGCTTGCTTTTGGTCTGGACGAACATACAAAAACATGTGGGCGTGAGGCGTGCCGTCTTTGTGCGGCTCTGCCACTCGCAAACCAAACCACTGAATATCAATTTTGGGCTTTTTAAACCACGCTCGGGCAAGGCGCCATTTTGACATCATGACTTCATGCGCTTCTTTGGGCGTGCAGCCGTTCCACTTGTCCGAGTTACGGTGATATTTACTCGGCAATGTCCAGTTCACAAACACGCCCTCATAACCCATTTCAATGGCACGCTCTTCATCCCCACGGCTACGAACCACCAATTCAATACGGCGGTTTTCTGGATTGGCGGTGGTACGTTTGACCACTTCGGCAAGGTCGAACGCCTCGCCGGTGTCGTCACTGAGGACGGACATAGAATTGACGAATTGCTCTGCCTCGATTTGCTTCTTTTCCCAACGGGCATAAGAGCGACTCGATACGTATTTACGCTGACCTTTGCCACCGCCCACACGCCCCAAAGCAATTTGTGAATACTCAATGTATTGAGTGCGTAGAAACTTGAATTTACGCACGAGGTAATTGACGTCCAAACAACGGCGAATCGCGCGTTCTAACTCGCGCTCGGCTTCTTCAATCGTTGGGTGTTTCTTTTTGATTTGTGGTGGCTGGATATAGACCTTTTTCATATCGCCACTAATGCCTTTAAACGCGATTTGCAGTGCTTCCAAGTAGCCGCGCTCGGTCTCTTCCAAGTCAATCATTTGAATCAAGCGGGTAAATTGCTCAGTGAGATTGGTGGCTAAACGTTCAAGGGCTTCATCACACATTAACGTGGCGTGATTGAGTTCTACCGATTGGCGCACGCCACTGTGAAACCGCTGCTTGTCGGGCGCGTTGTTGCGCTCGTCCACAAACGAATATTTGTCCTCGATAAACGGTGACCATTTCAGCGCGTGCTTTACGGCGTCTTTTTCGTAACGCTCAATGTTGGCTTGTGTGGCATTGGTTCGGCGTTTACGGCGGGATACCTGAAACCTCACATCGTCTTGAACAATGCGAGGCAGTCGGGACATAAATTCTCGGGCGAATAACGTATACACTTAGTAATCCTTGTAACGTTTAATCGGTGTGTGGGCTTTGGGATGGTTCCAAAGGTCGATAGCGGCTTGCGTGCTCCGCGCTTCTTCTCCCTCAAAGCCGCAATCGTGGCAAAGCACGGAATATTTAGAGACGGCATCGAGGGAGCTACAACAAAACACCGCGAGGCTGTCGCACTCGGGGCACGCTTTTAATGAGCGCAAGAAAATAGACGTACTCATGAAATCGCCTGACGGTGCTTAATGGCTTGGAGCTTGGCAGCGCGTTTAAACTCCGCCTGACCTTTACGGCTAAATCGGTAGTCTTTGCCACCTTGCGCATGACGTTGGTAACCATTAGGGAAGTGCTTGGCTTTGATATCTTCCAAAATGGCGAGTCCTTTCTCGGTCATATCACCACCTCGCTAATCACTTCACTGCCTTTCGCTTTGCGTAATGCATCCAATAAAGAGACTGAATAAAGCGCCGACCAACGGTGAAAGGTAACAACACAAACTGTGCCGAACATCAGCTCAATCGTGTTGCATTCCGTGTCGATTCGAACATCATTAAAGACCACTGAGATGCCAGAGAATTGAAGAAAGAATTCTTGTCTTTGGTCATCGTATTCAATCAAGAGATCTATCATTTTTATTCCCTCCTAGATTGCGTGCTTCCAGTCTTGATAACGCTCAGCTTGCTCCTCAGCAAAAACGGCTAAAGCGTGCATGTTGATATAGTTGCGCCCACGCTCTTTGCGCTCACGACGCAATAAAGGCAGTTTTCCGTTTTTAATCTGTCCATTGACTGCAGCGACAGTTTGCCCTGTTAGCTCTGCATACTTCTCAGGCGTCACAAAAGGAGCGTAATTTGCTGTAAGGATGTTTTCTGTTTCCATAATTTCACCTATTATTGACCTTTATTGCTTTTAACTGACTAATTGAATTCCTTTGTTTTCCTTTATGCTAGATTAAAAGGGAAACTTTTGTCAACAGAGATGGAGAGAGGAAATGAAAGAATGGTTTAAAGGTGTCGAGCTAATCGACGTCGAAGGAATGCCAAGTACAAGGCAAGGAGTTAATACAAATGCCAATAGAAACAATTGGTTAAAAAGAAAAGC
Organism: Vibrio olivae; assembly: GCF_042428525.1. NCBI lineage: Bacteria > Pseudomonadati > Pseudomonadota > Gammaproteobacteria > Vibrionales > Vibrionaceae > Vibrio > Vibrio olivae. Next base: position 146,527 of record NZ_JBHMEP010000001.1, on the reverse strand, counting down.
TATGGGAAGGGGAAGTGCGGTTGAGTATCACATTTCTAATTTTCATGAAGATGTTCAAAACCGTTTAATTGCGAAGTACGGCACAGAACAAGAAAAAAGAAACCCAAAGGAACTCATTGAGGAGTTAAGGGAAAGTGGATTAGAACACATAAGGAATCAACCAGAACCAAGTAATGTTTCAAAAATTGTTCCTATTGGTGAATACGAGGAGTGGGCTAAGTTGCCAGTTTATGATGTGCATGCAGCAGCCGGTGCTGGCACCTTAGTTCAATCAGAGTTTCAAATAGGCGTGTTCAGTATTCCCGTTTCACTACTTCATGAGTATGGACTCAAAGAGAGCTATTGCTCAGTTGTTTTTGTTGATGGTAATTCAATGGATCCAACCGTATCTGATAAAGACCGAGTGTTAGTTGATATTAGAGAGCGCCCACACCCAGTAAAAGACGGTGTTTATGTTATTCGTATTGATGATGCCGTTTACATAAAACGCCTTAACTGGAACATAGCGAAAGGAGTGTACAACGTTATTTCAGACAACCCGAAACATGAGTCGTTTGAAATCAACCATAACAACGGACGTAATTTTAAGATTATAGGGAAAGTCGTTACAACGGTGATGAAGGCGGTGATATGAGTGTCAAAAAGGACGGTGAAAACTGGCTTGTTGATATTCGTCCAGCCGGTAGAAGCGGGAAAAGGTTCAGACGTAAATTCACTAAAAAAGCTGAGGCTCTTGCTTACGAAAAGCATATCTTAGCCACCTATCACAATAAGGAATGGTTAGGGTTGCCAGAGGACACCCGCCATTTATCAGAGCTAATCGAATTGTGGTGGAAAAAATCAGGACAATTCAAAAGAACGTCTGATAACTACATGCAGAAAGTCCAATTGATGTGCCGAGAACTTGGTGACCCACAAGCAAATAAAATTACCACAAAACTGCTCTCTGATTGGCTTCTAATCAGACTAGAGAAAGGGCATAAACCAACAACCTTAAAACGATTAAGAACCGCGCTCAGTAATGTATTTTCAGTACTTATTGAAACAGGCGACTACAGCGGAGAAAATCCGGTCAAAGGTCTGAAACTTCCGACCATGACGCACACAGAAATGACCTACTTGAATGAACAACAAATACGATCATTAGTCGATGCAGTTAAAAACCATGAGGATTTGAGCAAACTTGTCGCTATTTGCTTAGCAACAGGATCACGCTGGCGTGAAACCGTGACCTTAAAAACGACTAATTTATCTCCTTATCGAATTCGGTTTACTAACACCAAAACAGGCAAACCTCGAACGGTGCCGATTAGCAAGGAGCTGTACGAATGGATCTATCCCCAAAAAGGAACAAATCTATTCACATATGACCCCCAAAAAGAGCTTTATCGCATTATGGATAAATTGGAGCTAGATTTGCCAAAAGGGCAAAAAGTGCATGTGCTTAGGCACACATTTGCGAGTCATTTTGTTATGGGCGGGGGCGATATCCTCACATTAAGGGATATTTTAGGACATGGGGATATTAAGCAAACTATGACTTACGCTCACTTAGCTCCCGACCATTTGAACGACGCAGTAAAGTTAAACCCTATGGCAAGATTACAGCTGTAGGCAATGTCCACATTGTGTCCACTTTCATTGTCTAAAACTGACTTTTACTACAACAAATAAAACAATAAACCATTGTATTTAAAGTTATTTATTTTTTATTGCTTTTCGTTACGCAATGAAAAAAGCTCCGAACGGAGCCTGTTTTATTTATGGTTTCAGAGGTTGCCGTGAGAAGTGGTCATTACCACATTCAACACAAGGGGAGATTTCCGTTGGATGAGTGTATTGTGTTTTGTGTCCACAGCGTTCACACACCAAAACACCGAGAGCAATCATATCACCAGTTTGGTACAGGCCCTGATGCTCTAAATCTGAAGAAAGCTCCATCCATTCCAGACGTGTTCTGTCAGTGATATCAAGTAACCCCTGCCAAATGGAATTCGACAACGCCAAATAAAATGGCCCGGATTTGCTCTCTTCATAACTGTCGGTGAACTCTTTCAAGTCTGATTTCAGGTAAGCAGAAATCAGAGCGAGTTCATCTTTAGTGAGGTCATTTGCCGCTTCGACCACTTTACCGGATTGCTCCACCACATGGTTAAGCTCCTCGGGACTCTTTTTTAACGTATCCACTACATTTTTCAACATAGCTTCGTATCCGGTTTTACGATTTGGCATCTTAACCTCCTTTCACTCAAGCTTGAATACGCCGAATATTGCCTGAGCTATTGTTGTACTCGGCGCCTTTAGGTATTCTATGACGATCTATTAGTATCTGTTCAAATTGAACTCACAAATTCCAAGATAATGGATATCATCGATGCAAGACCAATATAACCCGCAAGATATTGAACAAAAAGTTCAACAGCACTGGGAAAACAACAAAACCTTTGTTGTGCAAGAAGACCCAAACAAAGAAAAATTCTACTGTCTCTCCATGTTCCCATACCCAAGTGGTCGACTCCACATGGGGCACGTGCGTAACTATACTATCGGTGATGTTGTTTCTCGATTCCAGCGTCTGCAAGGTAAAAATGTCATGCAACCAATCGGTTGGGATGCCTTTGGCCTACCAGCGGAAAATGCTGCAGTAAAAAACAAAACCGCGCCAGCACCTTGGACCTACGAAAACATCGAATACATGAAAAACCAGCTAAAACTGCTGGGTTTCGGCTACGACTGGAATCGTGAATTCGCCACCTGTACCCCAGAGTACTACCGTTGGGAACAAGAATTCTTCACCAAGTTGTACGAAAAAGGCTTAGTTTACAAGCGTACCTCTTCTGTTAACTGGTGTCCAAACGACCAAACCGTACTAGCCAACGAACAAGTTGAAGATGGTTGTTGCTGGCGTTGTGATACTCCTGTAGAGCAAAAAGAAATCCCTCAGTGGTTTATTAAGATCACGGCGTACGCTCAAGAACTGCTGGATGATCTGGATAACCTAGATGGTTGGCCTGAAATGGTCAAAACCATGCAGCGTAACTGGATTGGTCGCTCTGAAGGTGTTGAGCTTAAGTTTGACGTCAAAGACGGTGGCGAACTCGAAGTGTATACCACGCGCCCTGACACCCTGATGGGCGTTACCTATGTTGGCATTGCCGCTGGCCACCCTCTGGCAGCAAAAGCAGCGCAAAACAATCCAGAGCTTGCCGCCTTTATCGAAGAATGTAAAAACACCAAAGTCGCTGAAGCAGAGTTGGCGACAATGGAGAAAAAAGGCATGGATACGGGCTTAACAGCAATCCATCCTTTAAATGGACGTGAAGTGCCTATTTACGTGGCTAACTTTGTGTTGATGGATTACGGCACAGGTGCGGTCATGGCGGTACCAGCCCACGACCAACGAGACTTTGAGTTCGCAACCAAATATGGCATTGAGCTACAACCTGTAATTCTTGCAGCCGACGGCAGTCAACCAGACATCAGCGAAGCCGCTCAGACCGAAAAAGGTGTACTGTTCAATTCTGGTGAATTTGATGGCCTCGATTTTGAACAAGCGTTTAAAGCGATCGCGTCGAAGCTCGAATCCATGGGTAAAGGTAAAACCACGGTGAATTTCCGTCTACGTGACTGGGGCGTTTCGCGTCAACGTTACTGGGGCGCACCAATCCCAATGGTCACCACCGAAGATGGCCAAGTTCACCCGGTACCTGCAGACCAACTTCCGGTTATCTTGCCAGAAGATGTGGTTATGGACGGCGTTACCAGCCCAATCAAAGCAGATAAAGAGTGGGCAAAAACGACCTTTAACGGCGAACCTGCCCTACGTGAAACCGATACGTTTGACACCTTTATGGAGTCGTCTTGGTACTACGCCCGTTACTGTAGCCCACAAGCAGATGATATCCTTGATCCAGAAAAAGCCAACTACTGGCTGCCAGTCGACCAATATGTGGGCGGTATCGAACACGCTTGTATGCACTTACTTTACTCGCGTTTCTTCCATAAATTGCTGCGCGATGCTGGTTATGTGAAATCAGATGAACCGTTCAAACAACTTCTATGTCAAGGCATGGTATTGGCAGATGCTTTCTACCATACCAACGAAAAAGGCACAAAAGAGTGGGTTTCACCGACTGATGTACGTGTTGAGCGTGATGGAAAAGGCCACATAACGTCAGCCATTGATGACCAAGGCCGTCAAGTTGAGCACTCAGGCATGATCAAAATGTCTAAGTCCAAAAACAACGGTATCGATCCACAAGAAATGGTTGATAAATACGGTGCCGACACCGTACGTCTGTTCATGATGTTTGCATCACCGGCTGACATGACCCTTGAATGGCAAGAGTCTGGCGTTGAAGGCGCAAACCGCTTCCTAAAACGTGTTTGGAAATTGGTGAAAGAGCACACCGATAAAGGCGTTGCAGAGAGTGTCGATACATCGGCCTTAAGCGGTGACCAGAAAGCACTGCGTCGTGATGTCCATAAAACTATCGCAAAAGTGTCTGATGATATTTCACGTCGTCAAACCTTTAATACTGCGATTGCAGCGATCATGGAACTAATGAACAAGTTAGCTAAAGCGCCGCAAGAGTCAGCTCAGGATCGTGCCATTTTAGACGAAGCCCTGAAAGCGGTTGTTACAATGCTATACCCAATTACACCGCACGTATGTTTTGAAATGTGGACCGCATTGGGCGAAAGCAACATCGACAGCGCGACATGGCCTTCATATGACGAAAAAGCCTTAGTTGAAGATGAGAAGCTGATCGTCGTTCAGGTTAACGGAAAACTACGTGCGAAATTGACGGTCGCTGCAGACGCCAGCAAAGAGCAAGTAGAAAGCCTTGGTCTAAATGACGAAAACGTTGTGAAGTTCACAGAAGGAAAAACTATTCGTAAAGTGATTTACGTACCGGGTAAACTTCTGAACATCGTTGCGAACTAATCACGTAAAATAACGTCTATGACTAAGACCTTGCGGCAGCAACTTCCGCAAGGTGAAAGTGATTCAACAGGGTGGCAAGTCCGCCCTGTTTATTTATCTTAGTTTATTGCACCACCAGTAAGTTAAGATAAATAATGCCTAACACAGAGAGCCATTAATTCATGCGACTGATTTCTATGCCTGCCATTAAGTTAACCTGTATTCTGATATTGTCTTCCCTCCTCACCGCATGCGGCTTTCACCTAAGAGGTGACTATTCAGTCCCAAGCGAACTGCACGCGATGTCACTGACGAGCTATGACCAATACAGTGCCTTTACGCGCATGGTACGTAGCCAACTTCGCATGAACGAAATAGACATCGTGTCACCAGGTAAAGACATTCCTAATTTACACTTGATCAGTGAAAGTGTCGGTGAACGTACGCTATCGCTGTACCAAAATACACGAGCAGCAGAAAAAGAGCTGACGCTAAGAACCTCATACCGAGTTACAGTACCGAATTTGGGTAGCAAAACCCTTTCGACCAGCGTAACGCGAAGCTATCTAGATAACCCTTTGACAGCTCTTGCTAAATCCGTCGAACGCGACATGCTTGAAGATGAAATGCGCCAAGTGGCGGCTTCGCAAATTATTCGTCAAATGGCGCGCCTTAAAGCCGATATTTCTGCGAATGAAATTCAAACAGATATTCAAGAGAAGCAGATTGAATTAAATGACGAGCAATACGACGTGAAGACCAGTGCAGGCTCAGAGTCCATTGAACCCGAAACTCCGTCAGAGACGCAGCAATAAGAGGTCACGATGCGAATTTTCGCCGATCGATTAGCTGAACACCTGAGCAAATCGCTGCAGCCAGTTTATCTACTGTTTGGTAACGAACCGTTGCTGCTTCAAGAGTCAAAAGAAGCGATCCGCCACACCGCGATGGCTCAGGGTTTTGAAGAACGTCACCGCTTTGGCGTCGATACCAGTTTTGATTGGAACTCACTCTACGACTGCTGCCAAGCCATGAGTCTATTTTCTGCTCGGCAGTTAATCGAAGTGGAACTCCCCGAAACGCTCACCGCGGCAATGACCAAAGAATTGGTTGCGTTAGCCGATATGTTGCACCAAGACATTACCTTGGTCGTTATCGGTACCAAGCTGACCAAAGCGCAGGAAAACAGCAAATGGTACAAAGCGTTAATGGTCAATGGCTGCCACGTAAACTGCTTATCTCCTGACCAACAACGCTTACCACAATTTGTTCAGACCCGCTGTCGACAACTCGGACTCCAAGCGGATGCCCAGGCCGTTCAAATGCTCGCACAGTGGCATGAAGGAAACCTGCTTGCGCTAGTACAGAGCCTTGAAAAGCTGCTGCTACTCTATCCGGATAAGCAGCTCAATTTGGTTCGGCTTGAAGAGTCGCTGAGTCGCCACAACCACTTCACCCCGTTTCACTGGTCAGACGCGTTGCTCGCCGGGAAAGCGAAGCGTGCTCAGCGAATATTGCGTCAGTTGGAAGCGGAAGGTGTTGAAATCACGATCTTGGCGCGAACCATTCAAAAGGAACTTATCCTTCTTACTCAACTACAGAGCCAAGCTCGGCATACCCCGTTGGCGCAACTGTTTGAACGTCATCGAATTTGGCAATCTAAGCGCCCGATTTATTCAGCGGCCTTAAACCGCCTTTCGGTTACACGTTTACACCAATGCTTACAAACCCTCGCGCAATTAGAGATCGTCAGCAAAACTCAATATGAGGAGTCGGCTTGGCCATTACTCCATCAATTGAGCACCGAGATCTGCATGCCACAAGTGCAATTTACTAAAGCATGATATACTGCGCCGCCGCAAAAAAGTGGGTAAGTTAAGTCATTAGAGGATCAGATATTGTTACATCAAGATTTAAAAAACTTTCTAGCAGACAAAGCAGACGACATGAAAGCGCAAAACATCGTTACCCTCGATGTAACTGACAAGTCGAGTGTTACTGATTACATGATTATCTGCACCGGTACATCTAAGCGTCATGTTGCTTCTATCGCCGACCATGTGGCCAGCGAAGTGAAGCAGGCTGGCCTTGAACCGCTGGGTATTGATGGCGAAAAAGAAGGCGAATGGGTCGTTGTTGATATGGGCAGCGCCATGTTGCATGTGATGCAGGAAGAGTACCGCGAGTTATACCAACTTGAGAAACTGTGGAACTAAAGCATGAAAATCCAGCTAATCGCGGTGGGAACCAAAATGCCCAAATGGGTTGAAGAAGGTTTTCAAGAGTATCGCCGCCGCTTTCCCCATGACATGCCACTTGAACTTATCGAAATTCCGGCTGGCAAACGAGGGAAAAACGCGGATATCGCGCGGATTTTGCAAAAAGAAGGTGACGCGATGCTGGCAGCGGTACCGAAAGGCAACCGCATCGTCACGTTGGATATTCCCGGAAAGCGCTGGGATACCGAACAATTGTCTCAGCAGCTTGAAGCGTGGAAGTTAGATGCTCGTGATGTATCGATTCTTATCGGCGGTCCGGAAGGTCTGTCACCAGCCTGCAAAGCCGCAGCGGATCAGAGCTGGTCATTGTCACCCCTGACGCTGCCTCATCCCCTAGTGCGTATTGTGATGGCTGAAAGCCTATACCGCGCATGGAGTATTACCGCTAATCATCCATATCATCGAGAATAGCCTTATATGTTACGTCGGCGTAGCCAAATTCGAGATTATCAAGAAGAAGCACGACTGTTTACGCGTCGTGCTATTGTCGCGTTTATCGGCATCGTTTTCTTGGTCGGCGTATTAGTCGCTAACCTCTACAACATTCAAGTTAACCAATTTCAAGATTATAAAACGCGGTCGAATGACAACCGTATCAAGGTTGTTCCTATCGCGCCTAATCGCGGCCTTATCTATGACCGTAACGGTGTGCTTCTCGCGGAAAACCGGCCAGTATTTAGCCTGGAAGTCACTCCTGAAAAAGTGCCGAATATGGATGAAACCCTCAAGCGGTTACAAACCATCCTGCCAATTTCCGAAGATGACATAGAGCAATTTGACAAAGAGCGCCGTCATAGCCGCCGTTTCAATGCCGTTCCACTAATGACGCAACTTACACAGCAGCAAGTTGCGAAATTTTCTGTTCGTCAGCATGAGTTTCCGGGCGTCACCGTCAATGCAGCACTTAAACGCTATTATCCGTATGGTAATGTATTAACTCACGTCATCGGTTATGTCTCTCGCATCAACGACCGAGACATGCAACGCCTAACCCGTGAAGGCAAAGACTCAAACTATCAAGCTTCACGCGACATCGGCAAACTCGGTATTGAACGCTATTATGAGGATATGTTACACGGCACTGCGGGCTACCAAGAAGTGGAAGTCAACAGCCGTGGACGCGTTATTCGTACACTGAAATACGTGCCTCCCGAACCGGGCAAAGATATCGTGTTGAACATTGATATCAACCTGCAGCTCTACGTCGACAAATTGCTTGAAGGCCGCCGTGGTAGTGCGGTGATTTTGGATCCGCACGATAACGGCGTACTCGCCATGGTATCGAGCCCAAGTTATGATCCGAATGCTTTTGTACACGGTATATCGAGTAAAGCCTACTCTGCTCTGCTCAATGATAAAAACCGCCCTCTGGTTAACCGAGCAACGCTAGGCATCTACCCACCAGCCTCAACCATTAAGCCATTAATGGCGGTAGCTGCGCTTACCGAAGGCGTGATTACTCCAAATACAACCCGTAACGATCCCGGTTACTGGCGCATTCCAAACTCCAAGACCAAACCGTTTCGTGACTGGCTACGCTGGGGACATGGAAAAGTAAATGTAACCAAAGCAATTGAAGAGTCAGTAGATACATTCTTCTATCAAGTGGCTTATGACATGGGTATCGATCGTATATCACGCTGGATGATGATGTTTGGATTTGGTGACTACACGGGGATCGATATCCTTGAAGAAAGCAAAGCGAATATGCCAACCCGTGAATGGAAGATGCAGCGTCACCGCACACCTTGGTATCAAGGTGACACCATCCCTGTCGGTATCGGACAAGGGTATTGGACCGCGACCCCGATGCAGATCACCAAAGCGATGTCGGTACTTGTGCATCACGGTGAAGTCCTGGCGCCACACTTTTTACGCGCAACTATCGATAACGGCCGCAATTTAAGTGAACAAGTAACAGCGGAAGTCGAAACTTACCCGCCGATTGCTGGCGTTCCTGAGCGTTACTGGAATATCGCCATTAACGGAATGTATTTAGTCAACAACGGTAAACGCGGTACCGCGCGCCGTTCATTCAGTGATGCGCCGTATAAGAGTGCAGGTAAATCAGGTACCGCTCAGGTCTTTGGTTTAGGCGAAGATGAAGAGTACAACGCCGATGAAATTGCGGAGCATCTACGTGACCATGCATTATTTACTGGGTTTGCACCTCTCGATTCACCAAAACTGATTGGTACCGTGGTATTAGAAAACGCCGGTGGTGGTTCAAGCCATGGCGCTCCCGTATTAAGAAAGATTTTTGACCATGTATTGCTTGGTGCACAACATAAGGACAATGACTAATGGACTTTGATCCGGCTACTGGGCAAAACCGCTCAGCATTTGAGCGATTTCATATAGACCTTCCGCTACTGCTTGGCATTTTGGTACTCATGGGCTTTGGTCTTGTGATCATGTACAGTGCCAGTGGTCAAAGCTTAGCCATGATGGATCGTCAAGCGATGCGCATGGCGTTGTCTCTGGGTGTGATGTTACTGTTGGCACAAATCCCGCCAAGAACTTATGAGTCTTTAGCACCGTTTATGTTCTTTATCGGCGTGGGATTACTGCTGGGTGTCCTCCTGTTTGGTGAATCATCAAAAGGGGCGCAGCGCTGGCTTAACCTCGGCTTTGTGCGCTTTCAACCTTCCGAACTTCTCAAGCTTGCCGTGCCGTTAATGGTGGCACGATATATTGGTAAGCGCCCCCTTCCTCCCTCATTCAAAACTTTAGTCGTTTCGTTAGTAATGGTATGCGTTCCGACTATTTTGATCGCCAAGCAGCCGGATTTAGGGACCTCCATTTTGATTGCGGCTTCCGGTATCTTCGTGATCTTTTTGGCTGGCATCAGTTGGAAAATCATTATTGCCGCAGCAATGGCACTGGGAGGGTTTGTACCGGTACTTTGGTTCTTTTTGATGCGTGAGTACCAAAAAGTTCGCGTTCGGACGCTATTTAACCCTGAGTCCGATCCGCTTGGTGCCGGTTACCACATCATTCAAAGTAAAATTGCCATTGGTTCTGGCGGTATGGCAGGTAAAGGCTGGCTGCACGGCACCCAGTCTCAGCTCGAATTTCTTCCAGAGCGCCATACCGACTTTATTTTTGCCGTCATTGCCGAAGAATGGGGGCTGATTGGAATTTTGGCGCTGCTCAGTGCGTATCTATTTGTGATCGGGCGCGGATTATACCTTGCTAGTCACTCACAAACGGCCTTTGGACGTATGATGGCAGGCAGTATTGTTCTAAGCTTCTTTGTTTATGTATTTGTAAATATTGGTATGGTGAGTGGAATTTTACCTGTTGTTGGCGTTCCCCTGCCTTTAATCAGTTATGGTGGCACCTCAATGGTCACCCTTATGGCTGGCTTTGGTATGTTAATGTCCATTCACACGCACAGAAAAGCGTTCTCGAAGGCAACCTAATTCATGAATTTTAAACAACTGCTGAGCATCTCTGCGCTGATCTTATTCCTCGCAGGTTGCTCTTCTTCATCGGGAAGATACGATATTAATGACGATATCGCACCTTCATCGCCAATTTCAGTCGATCACATTGAAGATGCAATCCCTAAGTTTGAACCCTACAGTTTAGGGGGCAACAAAGATTACACGTTACGCGGTGCCGACTATCAAATCGTCAAAACGACCGAAGGCTTTCGCGAACGCGGACAAGCGTCTTGGTACGGAAAGAAGTTTCATGGCCACTTAACTTCTAACGGTGAAATCTATGACATGTATTCGATGTCTGCCGCACACAAAACATTGCCGCTACCGAGTTATGTTAAGGTCACCAACTTGGATAATGGAAAAACCGCTATTGTCAGAGTGAACGACCGTGGCCCTTTCCATCCAGGACGAATAATCGATTTAAGTTATGCGGCAGCAAAAAAATTAGATGTCCTAAAAACGGGGACAGCCAACGTTGAAATTGAAGTTATAAACGTTGGTAAATCAACGAGTAAACCCAAGACTACTGGCCACCCAAGTTATGTCATTCAAGTGGCTTCATCAAAACAATTGCAACCTTTGCGAACTTTAGTGGCAAATTTGAGTCAGAACTTATCGGTGAGTAGTTTTGTCAATAGTGAGCAAAATCTTCACCGAGGTTTCCTTGGGCCTTTTGACGATTACGCAACGACTCAGGAAACCCTTGAAAAAGTAAAACAATTGGGCCATCCCACTGCCTTCATACGAAAGCAATCAACAGAGCAGTAACCTGAAAGGAAAAAACACGCTAAGGCAAATGCCTAGGGTGGTTTGGGACTCGGTTTCTGGTAAGATACATTCAGTTTAAACAAAAATATAATCATCATGAAAAAAACAACGCTACTAAACTCTTTTTTCGTTACATCAGCTGTCGCGTTTTCTGCAGTGTTTGCAACTTCGACTTTCGCTTCTCCTGTTGTTGTTCCTGATGCGCCTCAAATCGCCGCTAAAGGCTACGTTTTGCTTGATTACCATTCAGGCAAAGTGCTGGCAGAAAAAAATATGGATACCAAACTTTCGCCAGCAAGCTTGACCAAAATGATGACCAGTTACGTCATCGGTCAAGAGCTTAAGCAAGGTAACATTTCCAAAGAAGACGATGTTACGATCAGTAAAAACGCTTGGGCGAAAAACTTCCCTGAATCATCAAAAATGTTCATCGAAGTCGGAACCACAGTTAAAGTCAAAGATCTTAACCACGGTATCATTATCCAATCAGGTAATGACGCGTGTGTCGCGATGGCAGAGCACATTGCCGGTTCTGAAGATGCATTTGTCGACTTGATGAACGCATGGGCAGAAAGCATTGGTATGACCAACACTCATTTTGCCAACGTTCACGGGTTAGATAACCCAGAGCTGTACTCAACACCTTATGATATGGCGCTGCTTGGTTCTGCTCTTATTCGTGATGTTCCTGACGAATACGCTCTCTATGCTGAGAAGAAATTTACTTACAACGGCATTACCCAATACAACCGTAATGGTTTGCTTTGGGATAAAAGCATGAACGTTGACGGCATTAAAACCGGCCATACCAGCAAGGCGGGTTACAGCCTAGTAAGCTCAGCAACTGAAGGTCAGATGCGTTTGGTCTCCGTTGTGATGGGAACCAAAAGTTCCAATGCCCGTAAGTCAGAAAGTAAGAAGCTACTAAGCTACGGCTTCCGTTTCTTTGAAACTGTTGCGCCACATAAAGCTGGCGAAACTTTTGTTGACGAAAAAGTATGGATGGGTGACAAAGACACTGTTGCTTTAGGCGTCGATAAAGATACTTACGTAACACTGCCTCGCGGTCAGGCGAAAAACCTTAAAGCAAGTTTTGTACTTGAAAAAGAACTGGAAGCGCCAATCCAAAAAGGCGATGTCGTCGGTAAACTTTACTACCAACTCAATGATGAAGACGTAGCAGAATACCCATTGATGGCGCTTGAAGATGTTCATCAAGGCAGCCTATTTAGCCGTCTGTGGGACTACATTGTTCTACTATTCAAAGGCTTGTTCTAAGCTTGAACATTGTTTGCTAACAAAGGCCGCTCTCGCGGCCTTTTTTGATCGTCAGTTAAAGTGCCGCATAACTTGAGTTCCACATCAAGAGACAGTACTATTCGCCCCGTTTACTTAATAATCGTAACTGGAGTTCCTCTATGCTAACAATCAACTCAGACGCAAAATTGAAAGACCTGCTTGAGTTTCCTTGTTCTTTTACTTACAAGGTCATGGGTTACGCAAAACCAGAGCTTCCAGATCTTGTGTTAGAAGTTATTCAGCGTCACGCGCCAGGTGATTACAACCCGCAAGTCAAACCTAGTGCAAAAGGCAACTACCACTCGGTATCGGTTACCATTAAAGCCACCTCAATTGAGCAAGTCGAAGTGCTTTATAAAGAGCTGGGTGACATTGAAATCGTGCGCATGGTTCTGTAATTTTTTTAAAAGTTAAATTTTTTTTGAAAGCAGCGTTTGCTGCTTTCTTTTTATAATCAATAAGATAAAAAACCTTTAACCTTTCTAAGGTTAAAAATGTGTTATCAACGTATAGTTCATGACGGCTAAGACGTTTATAATCGCAGCCACTTGTTGATTGAAGATGGATACCCGCATGCAAAACCAGCTGATCGTCAAAAGGCTTGGTCAATGTGATTACTTGCCGATATGGCAAGCCATGCATGACTTTACCGACAACCGCACTGACGAAACCCTAGATGAGATATGGCTTGTCGAACACAATCCCGTGTTTACTCAGGGTCAAGCAGGCAAAGCAGAACATCTTCTCAATACCGGCGATATCCCCGTGGTTCAAAGTGACCGTGGCGGTCAAGTGACTTACCACGGCCCCGGGCAATTGGTTGTCTATTTTTTGATTAACCTTCGCCGCAAAAAACTTGGCGTGCGTGATCTGGTCACGCACATCGAAAATCTTGTCATCAACACGCTTGGTTCGTTTGATATCACAGCAAGCGCAAGGCCGGATGCACCAGGTGTGTATGTTGATGGCAAAAAAATCTGCTCTCTGGGACTGCGCATCCGCAAAGGTTGTTCGTTTCACGGTTTGGCGCTGAACGTCAATATGGATTTGACCCCGTTCTTGCGTATTAATCCATGTGGCTACTCAGGCATGGAGATGGTGCAAGTTAGCCAACTCGGCGGGCCAAGCGACATAGATACCGTTGAACAGCAACTCATTGAACACCTCGTCGAACGATTAGCGTACGAGCACGTAGAATTCAGTACAGAAGCACCTTTCACAGGTAAAGAAGCATGAGCAAACCTATCCAGATGGAAAAAGGCGTTAAATACCGTGACGCTGATAAAATGGCATTGATTCCTGTTAAGAACATGCCAACCGAACAAAAAGAAATCCTGCGTAAACCGGATTGGATGAAAATAAAATTGCCGGCGGATAGCCAACGCATTCAAGACATTAAGTCTGCAATGCGCAAGAATAATTTGCATTCAGTTTGTGAAGAAGCATCGTGCCCTAACCTCGCAGAGTGTTTTAACCATGGCACGGCGACATTTATGATTTTGGGTGCTATCTGTACACGTCGTTGCCCTTTCTGTGATGTTGCCCATGGTCGTCCGTTGACCCCAGAAGCCGATGAACCGAAAAAGCTCGCCAAAACAATCCAGGATATGAAGCTAAAATACGTGGTGATTACGTCGGTAGACCGTGATGATTTGCGTGATGGCGGCGCTCAACACTTTGCAGACTGCAACCGTGAGATTCGAGCGCTGAACCCAGAGATCCGTATCGAAACACTCGTACCAGATTTCCGTGGGCGTATGGACGTTGCACTGGATTTACTTAAAGACAATCCACCGGATGTGTTCAACCACAACCTAGAAACCGCACCGCGCCTTTACCGTAAGGCGCGTCCTGGCGCGAACTACAAGTGGTCTTTGCAACTACTACAAAAATTTAAACAGCAGCATCCTGATGTCCCGACTAAATCAGGTTTGATGATGGGCCTTGGGGAAACCAAAGAAGAGATCGTCGAAGTCCTGAAAGATTTACGCGCACATGGCGTCACCATGCTGACCCTTGGTCAATACCTTGCGCCAAGCCGTCACCACTTGCCGGTAGAACGTTATGTGCCGCCATCAGAGTTTGATGAATTAAAAGACATTGCTCTGGAACTGGGTTTCACACACGCTGCCTGCGGGCCATTTGTACGTTCTTCGTACCATGCTGACCTTCAAGCAAAAGGTGTAGAGATCAAATAACCAATTCGATCTCTGCCACAAGCTTCGAAAAGGGTTAGTCATTCGACTAACCCTTTTTAGTATTCATCTTGAAAAGGTCGCACAGTGTGGATAGTCTTAATTTAAAACCTCGTGACTAGAAACCTAATTCACGCCATTTCAAGGAACTATTATGAAAAAGCTTGGACTTGCTATGGTGGTTGTCGCCGCCTCAGTGGCTGGATGCTCATCCACAACTTCACAAGATAACTACCGCGAAGCCTCATTTGAACTGTGTAACACAGAAGTTGACCTCTATTCTGTAAGCGACGATGGCCGCATTCGTATCGCCTGTGCTGACGGCGCTAAATTCGCACTCGACAGTGAAGACACCTTAACCACAATGCGCGATATCAACATTGACTACTGTGACGGCGAAGGGTTAGGAAAGTTTAATGAAACCAGCAAGTATTACTCGTTTAAGTGCAAATCAGGCACCTTACTAAACATTAATAAGTAATCACAAAAAAGCCCGCGAGTATCGCGGGCTTTTTTATACGAGCCTTTACTGTTAAGCGTAAACAGGTAGACGCTTACAAATCTCAAGCACTTTTTGCTTAGTCTCTTCAATCACCGCTTCACTGTTGATGTTATCTAGAACATCACACATCCAATTAGCTAGCTGCTTGGCATCTTCTACGGTAAAGCCACGGCGAGTAATCGCTGGCGTACCAACACGGATACCAGATGTCACAAACGGGCTGCGAGGGTCATTAGGCACTGAGTTTTTGTTCACAGTGATGTTTGCCGCGCCAAGAGCCGCATCCGCCTCTTTACCTGTGATATCTTTGTCGATCAAATCCACTAGGAACAAATGATTTTCTGTGCTGTTAGAGACGATTTTGTAGCCACGCTCTTGGAATTGAGCAACCATCGCTTTTGCATTTTCAACAACACGAGCCTGATAGGCTTTGAATTCAGGTTCCATCGCTTCTTTGAACGCGACGGCTTTACCAGCAATCACGTGCATCAAAGGACCACCTTGGCCACCAGGGAATACCGCTGAGTTCAGTTTTTTATACATGTCTTCGCCAGCGTTTGACAAAATCAAACCACCACGAGGGCCTGCTAATGTTTTGTGAGTTGTGGTGGTCACAACGTGTGCGTGAGGCAGTGGCGTTGGGTAAACACCCGCAGCAATTAGACCAGCAACGTGCGCCATATCAACAAACAGGTAAGCATCAACCTTATCGGCAATGTCACGCATACGTTTCCAATCAACGATTTGCGAATAAGCCGAGAAACCACCAATGATCATCTTTGGTTTGTGCTCTAGAGCAAGCGCTTCCATCTCGTCGTAATTGATTTGACCTTGGGCATCAATACCGTAAGGAATAACGTTGTAGTGCTTACCAGAGAAGTTCACTGGAGAACCGTGAGTCAGGTGGCCACCGTGCGCAAGGCTCATACCTAAAACCGTGTCGCCTGGGTTAAGTAGCGCCATATACACTGCACTGTTTGCCTGCGAACCAGAGTGAGGCTGCACGTTTGCGTATTCACATTCAAACAGTTGGCATGCGCGATCGATCGCGAGAGCTTCTGCTTTGTCGACGTATTCACAACCACCGTAGTAGCGCTTGCCTGGATAGCCTTCAGCGTACTTGTTAGTAAGCTGAGAGCCTTGTGCTTCCATTACACGTGGACTGGTGTAGTTTTCTGAAGCGATAAGTTCAATGTGTTCTTCCTGGCGAAGTGTTTCTTCCTGGATTGCTGCAAACAGCTCGGCATCATAATCTGCGATGTTCATATCACGCTTTAGCATCTGTATCTCCTGACTCAGATTTTTACTGAAAATTGCGAAAAAACCATTCAACGACCAAAAGCAAACGTTTTCGTCACCGTAATATGGCGCGCATTCTACAGAATATACTTAAGGTCATAAAGCGAAAATTTCACTTTTTGTCATGCAGTTTTTTCATGATGACTTACGTTCAGTATAAAGCAATTAAGCTGGGTATATCCCTATTAGCAGAAGTGTCAACTTAGACCTTTACACTGCGTAAAATCATAATTACATAGGTTTACCTTAATTTTCCCTTCCAAGCTACCGAAAATCTGAGGTTTTCCTTAGTATGCTCGTCATATTTCTCATACTTAAATTAAAATTGATGGAAAAACATTCAATAAAGGAAGATTGGATCGCCATTGCAACGGGCACCTTTCTTGTTGCCCAAGGGGTATTCTTTTTAAAATCTGTGGGCTTACTGACTGGGGGAACCACAGGTCTAGCCCTACTCGCGACCCATTTTGTTCCACTCTCTTTTGGCAGCTTGTACTTTTTAATTAATAGCCCATTTTACTTAATGGCTTGGCGGCGATTTGGAGGCACCTTTGCGCTCAATAGTGCTGTGGCAGGCGGCTTAGTGTCGGTTCTGGTCGATCATTCGGACTTGGTCATCCATGTCGATATGATTAATGAGATATATTGCGCCGTGATTGGAGGCTTGTTGATGGGCCTAGGTATGCTGATTCTATTTCGCCACCGTGCGAGTCTTGGCGGGTTTAATGTCTTGTGTCTTTACCTTCAAGATAAATTTGGCCTCTCAGTCGGCAAATCACAAATGGTGTTGGACTGCGCGATTTTGGTGGCGTCATTTTTCTTTGTTTCCTCTCTGACTATCGCCCTCTCGGTACTTGGCGCAGTGGTGCTCAATATTGTATTGGCCATGAATCATAAACCAACTCGTTATACCGTTACCTACAGTTAGAGTGGCGATGTCATAATGCAAAAGCCCGCAAACGCGGGCTTTTTAGTCCTCCAAACACACGCATACCGCTAATGTGTCGAACGAGCTTTAACATCATGACTCAATTCAAGATTAAGCTCGGCTTCCACATGACCAGGAGAACGCGTCGAGGCGGAAATGAGGCGATACATTGCAGGAATCACAAACAAGGTAACTAACGTCGCAAATCCCATTCCAAAGAAGATGACGGTCCCGACCGCGACTCGGCTTTCATAGCCAGCCCCTTGAGAGGTAATTAATGGAATCGCGCCAGCTAACGTGGTAAAGGCTGTCATCAAAATTGGCCGCAATCGACGCGCAGCTGCATCCACTATCGACTTTTCAAACTCAATCCCACGATCACGAAGTTGGTTGGCAAACTCAACGATCAAAATGCCATTTTTGGTGACCATGCCAATTAACATAATCATGCCAATTTGGCTGTAGATGTTCATCCCCTCACCCATTAGCCACATGCCAAGAAAGCCGCCAAATACTCCCATCGGAACGGTAAACATCACCACCAGTGGGTTAATGAAGCTTTCAAACTGAGCCGCTAGCACTAAATAAGCGACCAACAAAGCCAAAGCGAAAACCACCAGCACACTCGATTGATTCTCTTTAAAATCTTTCGACTCCCCTGAATAGCTAACACTGACATCGCCAGGCAACACCTCAAGCGCTTGCTGATCAAGAAAATCGAGCGCCGCCCCTAACGTCGCACCTTGCGACAAATTGGCAGTGACCGTAATCGCTTTCTGTTTGTTATAGTGAGAAAGACGAATCGCAGACGCCACTTCATCAATTCGAGTTAATGCATCCAACGTCACCAACTCACCTCGCTGGGTACGCATGTATATTTGACTCAGATCGGCAGCATTATTGAAGCTGTTTTCATCACCACGCAGATAAACGTCATACTCTTCACCACGTTCAACAAACGTGGTTTCTTTTTTCCCACCGAGCATCACCTCTAAGGTGTTGGAGATATCGGCGACACTGACTCCCAGCTCTGCAGCGCGCTGTTTATCCACAGTAACCACCAGCTCTGGTGTCTTCTCAGAATAATTAATGTCCGCCCCTTCCATCAAAGGGGAGTCTTCCGCACGTTGTTTGAGTATCTCGGCTAAACTTTGTAACTCTTGATAGTCCGACCCTCCAATCACAAACTGCACAGGTTCACTCGATCCCCCACGAAACCCGGGCATAAACGGAAACACACGAACATCCGGAATCCCAGCGAGCGCCTTACGAACTTCGCCTAGGGCATTTTGCGCGGTAATATCACGTTCGTTCCAATCATCCAAAATCATGATCACGAACCCCGTTTGATCACCCGCATTACCTCCAAACGCCGGAGATTGAATGCTAAATGACTTTAAGAAACCTTGGCCGAGTAATGGCAACAGTCGCTCTTCGACTAAATCCATATTGGCAGACATACGATTATAACTGGTCGCATCTGCACCACGTACAAAGGCAAAGATAACCCCTCGGTCTTCTGACGGAGTCAGCTGAGCCGGCACCAACTTCAGCAAGCCAAAACTGCCCGCAATACAGGCCAAAATAATCACCGGTGCCGCCCATTTCCAGCGCAGAGCATAACCAAGCACACGACGATAGCCCGTTTCTAAGCGAGAAAATAGATCATCAACCACACGATTAAACCGATTCGGTTTGACATTGGCACTCAGGATTTTGCTGCCTAAAACTGGCGTCAACGTGAGCGCAATGAGAGAAGAGAAAATCACCGACATCGCCAGTAACACCGAGAACTCGGTGAACAGTAATCCAACCATGCCATCCATAAAGGATATTGGTAGGAACACCATCACGAGCACCAATGTTGTCGCTATCACAGCAAAGCCAACTTCACGAGCGCCTTTATAGGCAGCAAGCAGTGGCTTTTCGCCCCGTTCAATGTGATGGAAAATATTTTCAACCACCACAATCGCATCATCGACGACCAGTCCGATGGATAAGATCAGCGCCATCAAGGTAATCAAGTTGATAGAAAAGCCAAAATAATAGGCCGCGATAAATGAAGAAATCAGAGACACAGGTACCGTGACGGCTGGAATTAAGGTCGCACGTGCTTGACCGATAAAAATATACAGCACCAAAATCACCAAACCGCCCGTGATAAATAGGGTGCTGTAGACTTCAGAGATGGAACGCTCGATAAACACCGTCGAATCATAGTCAATCGCTAAACGCGTTCCTTCGGGCAGAAAGCGCTGAGCTCTATCGACCTCGGCATGCACGGCTTTGGCCACATCCAAAGGGTTGGCATCCGATTGAGGAATGACCCCCATGCTCACATTTACCACGCCATCACTTTTAAACGTCGAACTCTCGTTTTCAGCACCGATATAAACATCCGCGATATCTTTGAGATAAATCGGTGAGTTATCACTGGCACGTTTTACCACGAGATACTGAAAATCTTCTGGTGTTTTATAGCTACGAGCCGTGCGTACGGACATAACAATCTGATCATTACGCACTTCTCCACCAGGGCTTTCTAAGTTTTCTTGACGCAAAGCAGTGGTGATATCACTGGTGGTCACACCACGACCTGCCATTAATTCGGGCTTTAATTTTACGTACATGACTTTGTACAAGCCACCAGAAATATCCACCGAACTGACGCCCGAAATCAGGCTGAATCTATCCAACAACACGCGCTCAGCGTAATCCGTCAGTTGCGTTCGGTCCATTAGCGATGAGCTCAGGTTGATATACACCGACGCTTCGCCAGAACCGTTATTTTTGAACACAATCGGGTCATCTGCCTCTTCAGGTAACGAACGCTGAGCTCGAGCAACCGCATCTCGCACATCGCTCACTCCAACCGTTAAGTCGTAGCCTAAGTCAAAGGTAATGGTTATTCGTGAACTGCCATTACGCGTAGTCGAGGAAATTTCATCAATGCCGCTGATGCCAGACAATTGATCTTCCAGTACCGACGTGATTTGGCTTTCAATGATGGTGGCGGACGCGCCTTCATAACGAGTAGATACCGAAACAACCGGGCTTTCGATATCCGGCATTTCACGTACTGCCAACTTGGAAAACGAGACAAAACCAAAAACACACAGCAGCAAACTTAAAACGATGGCGGCAATTGGCCGTTTAACAGAAACATCAGACAACAACATTACTGATTATCCTCTTGCGAAACCGGGCGTCCATCCTTACCCACTTCAACAACAGCTGCGCCATCGCGCATATTAACAATGCCTTGCACAACCAGCTTTTCACCAATTGTCACGCCTTTTTCAATGACCACTTGGTTTTCCACTCGCGCGCCAAGAACCACCTCTCGGCGGTGTGCAATATTGTTCTCATCCACCACATAAACATAACGTTTGGTACCTGAATACTCTAAAGCTTGGACAGGAATAATCGCCGCCTCTAGCGCAGGAAAAGCCAAGGTGGCCGACAGCAGCATTCCTGGTTTTAAAGCTTCATCTTGATTATCAAAATGGATACGTACGCGTAAATTTAGCGTTTCCGCGTTAATGCGGGTATCGACGCCAACAACATGCCCATAAAACGTGCGGTCACCCCACGCGCTCGTGCGGGCGGTAACCGCCATTTGTTCTTTGATCAAATTGAGATAACGCTCTGGGACTTGCAGATCCAGTTGCATCACAGACAGGTCATCTAACGTCAACAACGCTTCTCCGCTACTGACCATTTTGCCGCGGCTAAAATCGATGAAGCCAATGCGCCCAGCAAACGGTGCTCGAATATTAAGGTCGGCCAAATTGGCGTCAGATGCAGCAAGTCTTGCTTGAGCAATCTCAACGCTCGCCTTTTGAGCGTCAATTTCCGTTTGAGTGATTGCGTTGCGTTTCACCAAACGTTCAAATTCACGCAGCTTTCGCTGCTCATCATGTAAGTACGCTTGGGCTTCTGCTCGTGCCGCGCGAATTTTGTCTTCATCCAGCTGAATCAGCAGTTGATTTTTGGTCACCAACTGATTTTCTTTAATTGCGATACGGTCGATTTTCCCGGTCACTTCAGGTGAAATCACGACCGATTGCTCAGCGTCCAATTTACCCACTAACGTTAATGCTTGGGAAACTTCGTGCATTTCAACCATCTCGGTAATCACCGAAATTGCACGGTTTGCAGCCGCAGTAGAGAAGCTTAAAGTAGAGAGCGCCAATGTAAGTAAAGTCGTTATTGTCGTTTTTGTTTTCATTATGATGGATCTGCGAGTTAAAAACTGATGTTAGTGTAGCGAGATAACACGGTTTTAAACGTCAAGGAGTGTAAATACAACCAGCAAAAGTGTAAGTAACTTCTCATTACTCTACATCAATTGGACTACAATCGTCCGCTTTGACGAAAAAGGCAGCATTCGGCTCTAATTTCTACAAAAACTCTTTACAGCGTTGCCGAGTTTGTTATGATGCGCTCCGCACTTAGCCAATGTGTTGGGAAAACGTTGGTTGAGCCTATTTTAGATAGGAAAAACCCTGGAGGGGTTCCCGAGTGGCCAAAGGGAGCAGACTGTAAATCTGCCGGCTCCGCCTTCGATGGTTCGAATCCGTCCCCCTCCACCATCTTCTTCTCAGTAGAGAAAACCTTAATTGACTGTGTTGGGAAAACGTCGATTAAGCCTATTTTAGATAGGAAAAACTCCGGAGGGGTTCCCGAGTGGCCAAAGGGAGCAGACTGTAAATCTGCCGGCTCCGCCTTCGATGGTTCGAATCCGTCCCCCTCCACCATCTTGAAAAGACCCGCTTTTTTAAGCGGGTCTTTTTTATAGGTTCTTTCCATCTTACTCCACGTTCTTCCTTTGCTCTTCATGTATTTCATTGAGCAAAAATCAACCAAAAATAATAATTTTTGCGTACTTTCCTTGATCCTATCTCTATTACAATTGAATCATCTTCTCAGATAAAAACTGGCTAAAAACCAGACAAAAACAACAACAAATAACATCAGTAACCAACTGATATTTAAGAAATAATAATACCATTATTTACTTTAAATTCTCTCTAACCCAATATTAATTTAAAACTTAAAAAAACAAATATATAAAATAATAAGCGATTAGGAATAATAAAAAATAAATAACCTCCGCATTCCAATTTAAATAATAAAATAATTACATACTGAGCATGTAATTATTACACTCACCTAGTTGAAATTATTTAATTAAGTTAACAACCGGAAAAGAAAAAACAAAACCCTGTTAACCATTGATATGACTCGTCTTACTCACCATTTAGCATTAAAAAAAACACTTTATAAAAGTTAAACTTTTAATTATATAAAATGTCCCAATATTAATATAAGCCCTTGTATCAATGTACTTGTTTTATTTTTTTAGACGCGTTAGGTTAAATATAACGCTTAGATAAGAGAGTCTTTACATGCAAAATAAATTGCCGGATCTAGATTTTAATAAGGCTGCAATATTTTTGGATTTTGACGGTACACTTGTCGACCTACAACCCACTCCTGATGCTGTGATCGTCAGCGACTCTTTACGAAAAATGCTGCTACAGTTAAATGAGCACACTCAACATGCACTAGCACTTGTTAGTGGGCGCAGCATTGAATCGATCGATCAGTTGTTAGCACTTCCAGACATCGCCGTCAGCGGTAGTCATGGAATGCAATATCGTTGGGAGTCAACCCAATCCATTCAACACCATCCACAGGTGTCTGCAGTGCCCGACGCACTGGTTCAACAGTGTCAACAGTTTTGCCAACAGCATGGACTTTTGCTGGAACAGAAACCGCTATCGATAGCGATACATTATCGGAGTCACCCCGACATGGAACGTCAGGTTGAAAACTTTTTGAGCACGCTAATCGGCAGCGCGACGCAGCTCGAAATTCAAACAGGCAAATTTATTCGCGAACTCAAGCCGCGAGGCATTGATAAAGCCTCAGCGCTCGCTCAGTTTAGCCAATCATCCCCTTTTGCTGGACGTATCCCTTGGTACTTTGGCGATGATGTCACTGACGAACATGCTTTTGCTTGGGTCAAGCAGCACAATGGTATTTCGGTCAAAATTGGCGATGGAGACAGCTGTGCTGACTATCACCTGTCCTCACCGCAACACGTCCTTGAATATTTTCTTAAGAATTTAACCAGCGAGGAAGACTATGCACGACAATAACCTAGAACTAGCACTGATCGGTAACTGTAGAATTAGTGCGCTCGTCAACAAAATGGGGGAAATCGTCTGGTGCTGCATGCCTCGTTTTGACAGCGACCCCGTATTCGCTTCATTGCTGAAAAGCGGAAATAAAGAAGATTTAAACGGTACTTATGGTATTGACGTTGATGGATTTAGTCACAGCGAGCAACAATACCAAAAAAATACGGCGATTCTAAAAACCACCCTCTACGATCAAAGCGGTAATGGCGTGGTGATCACTGACTTTGCTCCGCGCCTTTGGCAATACGGCCGTACCCATAGACCAGTCACGATTATGCGCATTCTTGAGCCCATTGGCTCACCCAAAATTCGCGTACGTATTCGCCCAGCGGATAACGAGCAAGACACCGCATATCAACGTCTTGAAGGCAGTAATCACATCAAATTCAATGGTGCGACCCAATCGCTTCGTCTCACGACCGATATTTCCGTGACCAGCATTCTTGATGAAAAGTGGTTTATACTCGACCGTAAATCACATCTTATTTTTGGCTCCAACGACAGCATTGAAGAGCCGATTCAACAGCTAACCCAGCGCTTTTTGCATGAAACCGAGACAAGCTGGCGAGATTGGGTGTGTAACCTCGCCATTCCTTATGAGTGGCAAGATGCGGTTATTCGCTCGGCAATCACTCTTAAACTCAGTGCTTTTGAAGATACCGGCGCTATTGTCGCGGCAATGACCACCTCTATTCCCGAAGCTAAAGACACCGAACGTAACTGGGACTACCGCTTCTGCTGGCTACGCGACAGTTACTTCACCGTTCATGCCTTGAATCGCCTTGGTGTCACCGGGACTATGGAGCAATACCTTCATTACTTGGTCAACCTTGCGGCAACCGTTGATGATGAATACCTACAGCCGGTATTTTGCATCAATGGTGATAAAGAAATGGAAGAGCGCATTATCACCAAGCTTGATGGTTATCGAGGCATGGGTCCTGTGCGTTTTGGTAACCAAGCGGCGGACCAAATTCAGCATGATGTCTATGGTGCGATTGTACTCTCTGCGACTCAAATGTTTTTTGATGAACGCATTCGCAAACCCGACGATAAACGCTTATTCCCACTGCTAGAGACCGTGGGAGAGAAAGCCGTGAAGTACTACAATCAGCCAGATGCCGGCTTGTGGGAGCTGCGCGGTAGTCAACATATTCATACGTTCTCCAGCATGATGTGCTGGGCCGCAGCAGACCGCTTAGCCAAAATCGCCAAGTCCCTGCAACTTCATGGCCGTCAAGAATATTGGCAACGTCATGCGGACCAAATCCGTCAGGATATCGACCAACACGCCTTTAATACTGAGTTAAATAGCTACACCGCAACGTGGGGCGGTGACACTATGGATGCAAGCTTGCTACTTGCTTGCTCATTAGGCTATGTCAAAGGTGACGATCCGCGCTTTGTCGGTACAGTGGAATCAATCGAAGATCAGCTGCGTCCGCAAGGCAGTAAATATATTTTCCGCTATGTGATTGAAGACGATTTTGGCGCGCCAGAAAATGCCTTCACCATTTGCTCCTTCTGGTACATCGAAGCACTGGCAGCGATTGGTCGCGTCGAAGAAGCCCGAGAGTTATTTGAAGACTTACTTGAGCGCCGTAACCACGTTGGATTGTTATCTGAAGATTTAGAGCCGAACACAGGTGAATTGTGGGGTAACTTCCCGCAAACCTACAGTATGGTCGGCATCATTAATTGTGCACGTATTTTGAGTCAACGTTGGGAGGATGAACTATGAGTCGATTAGTCGTGGTATCCAATCGGGTCGCGAGGCCCGATTCTCTAAACAGTGGGTCGCAGGGCGGCCTAGCTGTTGGAGTGCTTGCTGCTATGGCAGAAGCAGGAGGATTGTGGTTCGGCTGGAACGGAAGAATTGAAAACCGCCCAACCACAGAAGTTCGTGAAGAGCGACGCAACAATATTGATTTTGTCACTATTGGTTTACGACAAAACGAATACAACAATTTTTATCTAGGCTATGCCAATAGCGTCCTTTGGCCACTGTTTCACCAACGGCCGGATTTGATGGCGTATCGTCATAACTATCGTATGGGCTATCTAGGAGTGAACCGCAAATACGTCAATCAGTTACTGCCTTATTTAAAACCGGATGACACAATTTGGATTCATGACTATCAGTTAATTCCAATGGCGCAAATGCTACGCGAAGCTGGCGTAAAATGCCCAATTGGTTTTTTCCTACATACCCCATTCCCATCTTATGACCTGTTAAGAGCACTGCCTGACTACAAGCAGATGCTCAATGAACTGCTTCATTACGATTTAGTGGGTTTTCATACCAAAATCGATGAACACAATTTCCATGAATCGATTCGCTATGGGCTCGGCGGTACAGTGCCACCTTCTGGTCTGGTTGATTGCAAAGGCCACAATGTGCAAACCGGAGTTTATCCCATTGGCATTGAAGCCGATGAGATGTCACGCTTAGTTCAAGTCGGTAAAAATTCCAAAGAGTACCAACAGCTGGAAGAGGAGCTTGGCGAACGCAAGTTAATTATGGGCGTCGATAGGCTCGATTACAGTAAAGGTATTTTCCGCCGCATTCAGTCCTATGAACAATTGCTAAAAAACCACGCTGAAATGCATCGCAAAATCGTATGTATGCAGGTTGCACCAACGTCTCGTGGTGATGTAAAAGCGTACTCAGAATTAGCTCAGCGTATTGACCAAGTCGCAGGCCACGTTAACGGTACTTACGCAGACTTCGACTGGACACCTCTAAGATATATAAACCGCGGTTTTCGTCGCCGTACTATTCTCGCTTTATATAACTTGGCTCATGTCGGCTTTGTGACGCCATTACGCGATGGGATGAATCTTGTCGCCAAAGAATATGTGGCTTCGCAAGATCCCGAAGATCCAGGCGTTCTGGTTCTATCAGAAACCGCGGGCGCTGCGGCAGAGTTAACCGATGCGGTTATCGTTAATCCATACGATACTGAAACGGTCGCTAAACGCTTGGCCGAAGCGATACAAATGCCACAAGACGAACGTGTAGATCGCTGGCAAAAAATGATGGCCATTCTGCGTAAGAATGATATTCACGCTTGGCAGAAAAACTTCCGTTCCGACCTTAAGGCGCTGCCTCACCCGGCTCCAGAGCAATCACTCGTCGTCAGCTGATTCATTCCCAGCCCGCGTAAAACTACCGAACTAAGCCAGTCCTTGCCTTACAAAGACTGGCTTTTTACCGCATTAAATTCTAATTATCTACAGCGCAGTTTTTAAAGATTGTGCCTTTAAATTCCAAACGCGCTTCATTCCCTTTGGTAAAGAGCATGATCGGGTGATAGGTATCCGGCGTATCATTGGCTAAGATGTAGCGAGCCCCTGAGCCCGAGCGAATACGTTTTAACGGATAGACTTTCTCTGATAACCCTAATTCAGCGATATGACCATCCGGCGCATAGCCTACCGAGAAGCGTTCACCTGATTCACATCGATAAATCAGTGGAGCATCATAAGTATGCTGCTCGAAAGAGCTGCAGGCCGTTAAGTAAAAAGACACCAGTAACCCAATTACTAAAGAAGATTGTTTTCTCATTCCCACTCCTTAGCCGTTAGCAATAAAAAAGGCCGCTTTGCGACCTTTAAGTATAATGCTATTTGCTGAGATAACCGGGCACGTCAGCCAAACTGTTTAACACCGCATCGGCCAGTGCTTCTCCTTGCTCGGTTATGGGTTTACCGGTTTTGACCAAAATTTTCGTACCAACGTCTGCCGATGCTGCCGCCATAAGGTCTTCTGCTTTGTCCCCAACCATCACTGAGTTGGCCATATCGATTTTCAAAAAATCCCGAGCCGAAATGAACATGCCTGGTTTAGGTTTTCGGCAATCACACTCTTCTTTATATTTGCCTTGACCAAATTCAGGATGATGCGGGCAGTAGTAGATACCATCGAACTCAACGCCATTATCAACGAAGTTCCAGTCCATCCATTGGGTTAATGACAAGAAACGATCTTCGCTAAACTTACCGCGCGCAATTCCTGACTGATTGGTGACTAACACCAACTGATAGCCCATTTGCTTAAGCTGTTTACACGCCTCAAATACCCCTTCGATAAATTCGAAGTCGTGTTCATCATGGACGTATCCGTGGTCAACATTAATCACGCCGTCACGGTCTAAAAACACTGCTGGTTTAGCCAAAACTTACTTCTCTTTCTTAACTCAAAATGGTTGTTAGGAATTATTGCACGCTTTATTTCTTTCATCACTATCTAATTCCGAAAAGACAGTGCATTCTGCTGCATTTAGCCGTCTAGACGTCAAAATATCTATTGACTTGAATCCTTGAAACCCCTAGCATCTGCTAACAAATGAGATTTAGCTCAAAATATTCTACTGAATTCCCTGTACAACGAATGAACAGGTTGTTAAATGATTGAAATTAATCAAGTAAACAAAGTCTTTTACCAAGGCCACAAAGAAATTCACGCATTACGAGACATCAACTTGAAAATCACTCAAGGAACGATTTTCGGTGTCATCGGTTCATCAGGTGCAGGGAAGAGTACACTGATCCGCTGTGTGAACATGCTAGAGGCGCCAACCACTGGCGATATTATCGTCGATGGTGTGAACCTGACAACACTATCAAAACGTGAGTTGAGTGAAGCTCGTCGTAACATCGGGATGATCTTTCAGCATTTTAATTTGCTGTCGTCACGCACTGTGTTTGAAAACGTTGCTTTACCCTTAGAGCTCGCCGGTAAAGAGAGTTCGCACATTGAAACCAAAGTGGCAGAACTGTTAGCCCTTGTTGGTCTTGCTGATAAACGCGATACCTATCCAGCCAACCTCAGTGGCGGACAGAAGCAACGTGTGGCCATTGCGCGAGCACTGGCATCTGATCCGAAAGTATTGTTGTGTGATGAGGCGACCAGCGCGCTTGACCCGGCAACAACCCACTCCATTTTGGAACTACTAAAAGAGATCAACCGCAAGCTGCACATCACTATTTTGCTGATCACGCATGAAATGGATGTCGTAAAGAGCATCTGTCATGAAGTCGCGATCATCGGTGATGGTGAGTTGGTGGAAAAAGGCACCGTCGGTGAAATCTTCGCTCATCCTAAAACGGCTTTGGCGCATGAATTCATTCGTTCAACCTTGGACCTTTCAATACCTGAAGACTACCAAGCTCGCCTGCATCAACAACCTGTTGAAGGGAGTCATCCGCTGGTTCGCTTAGAATTTACTGGTGCCACAGTAGATGCACCGCTTATGTCGCAGATAGCGCGCAAATTCAATATCGACGTCAGTATTCTGAGTTCTGACCTTGATTACGCTGGCGGCGTTAAGTTCGGCATGATGGTGGCAGAGCTGTATGGTGCAGAACAAGACGGCAATAGCGCTCTGGTTTTCCTAGATGAACATAACGTAAAAGTAGAGGTATTAGGTTATGTCCTTTAATGACATTGCAACATGGATGGATTTGAACTCTAAGCTGCTTCTTACTGCAACTTGGGAAACCCTATATATGGTCGCCGTTTCTGGCCTCGTGGGCTTTGCGTTAGGGATTCCTCTCGGTGTTATTCTTCACACCACCAAGAAAGGCGGTTTGTTGGAAAACTCAAAACTCAATAACGTGCTTGGTGCCATTGTTAACATTGGCCGCTCCGTGCCTTTCTTAGTGCTAATGGTTGCCATCATTCCAGTCACCAAAATGTTGGTTGGCACGTTTATTGGCACCACGGCGGCCATTGTTCCCCTCACCATCGGCGCCATCCCGTTTGTTGCCCGCTTGATTGAAGGTGCACTGCTAGAAGTGCCTACGGGCTTGGTGGAAGCAGCACAATCTATGGGAGCGACTCCCATGCAAATTATTCGCAAAGTATTGCTGCCAGAAGCGATGCCGACCATTATTAATAGCGTAACCATCACACTTGTTACCTTAGTCAGCTATTCCGCAATGGCGGGGACGGTCGGAGGCGGTGGCCTTGGCGACGTGGCGATACGCTATGGTTTCCATCGCTACGATGTCGTGATTATGGCCGTGACCGTAGTCATGCTTATCGTACTGGTTCAAATTATTCAATCTATCGGTGATGCCATTGTTCGCCGTGTCGATCATCGATAATCAAAGCTATATAACAACAATATATTTTATTTAAAGTTTAACAGGAGATAGTCATGAAATTTTCACTCAAGGGTTTGCTAGCCATTGCTGCTACTGCATCTGCGTTAGTCCTTACAGGCTGTGGCGACGATGCCCAAGACAACAGCAAAATCAAAGTCGGTGTCATGGCGGGTGCAGAAGCACAAGTTGCCGAAGTTGCAGCAAAAGTTGCTAAAGAGAAATACGACCTTGACGTTGAGTTGGTGACTTTTACTGACTATGTAACACCAAACGCAGCACTAGACGACGGCTCTGTCGACGTCAACGCTTTCCAACATAAGCCTTACCTTGACCAGCAAATCGCCGACCGTGGTTACAAATTGGCTGTCGCAGGTAACAGCTTTGTGTACCCAATCGCGGGCTACTCTAAGCAAGTAAAATCGGTTGACGAGATTCAAGACGGTGCACGTATTGCCGTGCCAAATGATCCAACCAACCTAGGCCGTTCATTGCTGTTACTAGAACAACAAGGTCTAATCACACTGCGTGATGACGCGGGCTTACAAGCAACCGTACGCGATATCGTCGAAAATCCAAAGAATATCTCAATTGTTGAGTTGGATGCTGCACAGCTTCCGCGCTCTTTAGACGATGTAACTTTGTCTATCATTAATACCACTTACGCAAGTTCTATCAACCTAACCCCAGAGAAAGACGGTGTGTTTGTTGAAGATAAAGAGTCACCATACGTAAACCTTATCGTTGCTCGTGAAGACAACGTTAATAATGAAAACGTGAAGAACTTTGTGAAAGCTTACCAAACTGAAGATGTTTACCAAGCAGCATCAGACATCTTTAACGGCGGTGCGGTTAAAGGCTGGTAATCTCTACGCAGATTTCAGCAGAGATAAAAAAGGCCCCTAGGGGCCTTTTTTGTTGCTTACGATTTACTTCAAGTGATCCCAAGAGATGTTGGACACGATTCGGCAACTCTCACACTTAAAATGAAAGATATCATGCAATGGTTCATCCAGACGCCAAGCGCTTCCGCATTTCGGGCAAGGTCGCGCTTGTTCGTCCACCAAACTACTGCCTCCGACTCGATACTGGTAGTAGTAGGTAGGAATCTGCGTTAGATATTCGATTCGTCCACGTAAATCCCAGCCACGACGAAAGAGTACACTGTCCGCATCACAGATTTCATGCAGCGCTGCGTGCTCTGCTCGGCAGCCTCCCGCCATTTGCAATTCATCACAGGCTTGCCATTCTGTTTGCCACTTAATGACCGCTTTGTGGTCACCATTAAAGGTCGGCGGGTTGCGATACAAAGGGATCGGCAGTAAGGAATCACCACTGCGTAACGGCGAACAAGTGTGCACATAGGTGGTATACAGAATCTGCCAACTAGGCGCTTGTGCTTCAGCCGCTTGTTCTGAGTTCATATCGCGGCCGAGCAATCGCATCTTCGGTGTTAACAGCGCCGCATCACTTAACCGAGATAAACACGTTTTAACAAATCCCGAATGATTCCTAGGATGCAAACTCTCTTCTTCCGGACATACCACACGTACAAAGAATTCCCCCTCGCCCATCACGATGGGAAACTCTCTCCCTAAAACCTGACCGTTATAACGTAGTGCGTCCATCAGGCCATTGATGGCTTTGTCGACGGCATTTATCGTGGTGTTATCAAAACACTCAAACTGTAATTCAACGACGTACATGGTTACACCATCGGTTGGAGTTGTTCGAGAAACTCAGCGAGATTATTCGCCAAATGTACACGTTTTTTTGTGCCTAAGGTTTCCAAAATCACTTCACCGCTTAAGTTACAGATAGACACGACATCTAAGTCACCATCTGTAGCCGCAATAAACACCGTTGGCTTGAGTTTCAAACGGCGCTGCATCACCAAGTGGCCAAGAACATTTTCTTGTAGACGTTCAAAATCATCGTCACTCCATACTTGAAGTAATGTTAATTCATGGTGCTCAAAACGTGCGGGCATATCAGCACTGTATTGCGCGCCGTAAAAGGTTTTAATATCGTCATGCAGGGTTAACTCAATACCGCGTTCAATATTCGCTAAGTCATTGGCCTGCTCACGAGGTGTCGCTTGCCATTCCACACCGTTGCTAAGCTTTTGCACTACACAGGGGGATGGCAGTTCAGCCAACTCTTCACTAATAGGAAGGCTTTGATGAATTTGTTGATAAGATTGCTGATAACGCTGGCTAAACGAAAATAATGCTTGCAAGGCACTGTTGGCCATAACACACTCCAACTTGATGAGTTTGCGTAGCGCCATGATTTGAGCTAATGACAGCCACGTCGGTATTGCGTAAAATTCTCGGTATTCTAATCGAAAACAATACAAATTATGAGTAAATATTCTGGTGCGAAAGAGCTCGCAGGCCTTACTTTAGGACAAAAAACCGACTATGCCTCTGAGTACGATCCTTCACTACTGCAACCCGTGCCACGCAGTTTAAATCGCGATGACTTGGATCTTGGTGAATCACTACCGTTTAAAGGCTGCGATATTTGGACCTTATATGAGCTGTCTTGGCTTAACCAGCATGGTCTTCCACAAGTTGCCGTCGGCGAAGTGACCATCCCTGCCACCAGTGCTCATTTGATTGAGTCTAAGTCGTTTAAACTCTACCTCAATAGCTTTAACCAAACACGATTTGATGACTGGCAACAGGTTGAAAAAACACTCACTGACGATCTCTCTGTGTGTGCTGGCGAGCCGGTGAAAGTGGTCTTAAATCATGTTCAACACTATACACAGCAACCGATCGTCACCATGCAAGGTGAATGCATTGACGAGCAAGATATCGAGATCGCTGATTATCAGTTCAATCCGGCCTACTTAGAAAACGCCACCAGCGATCAGCAGGTCACTGAGAGCCTACATAGCCACTTGCTAAAATCGAACTGCCTGATCACCAATCAACCGGATTGGGGCAGCGTTGAAATTCAATATCAAGGCCGTAAAATTAATCGTGAAGCTTTACTGCGTTACATTGTTTCCTTTCGTGAGCATAATGAGTTCCATGAACAATGTGTCGAGCGTATTTTTACTGACATTATGAAATACTGTCAGCCAACCTCTCTCACCGTGTATGCGCGCTATACACGACGTGGCGGTCTCGATATCAACCCATACCGCTCGACTCAACAGGCGGAGCCTTTACACAATCAACGCATGGCGCGTCAATAAGGATTTTTACATGCTACCTTTTCGCTGGATATTCATCATCCTGTGGTGTGCGTTAAGTGTTACTCACGCTGCGCGAGCAGCTATTCTTTATTCGTCTCCCGTCCTCAACGAGGCTGCGGGGCTGCTAGATATCGTTCCGGAACAATCTAAACAGTTAGCGAGTAGTTACTTAACCCAGCGAACCTTAACCGCAAAAGAGGAGAAAAGCCCCTCTTCCGTGGGACGTGAAGATACGGACAGTCGAATTCGTACGCCAGGAGGCACCGTTGAAGCGCTACAAATTCTCGCTCAAGCGGAATACAATCTTGATAACCATAAAATAGCGATGCAAAGGCTAGAGCAAGCAGAGCAACTTTCCTCGCGCCATACATTGCCGTTTCAACATTTGAGAACCCGATTACTGATGATTCGTCTACGCTGGTTGGACGATCATAACTCTCGTCAGGCGCAGAAAAGCCTAGTCTCCGTTGAACAAGAATTTCGTCAAATCGAAAACACCGAGCAACTGGCTAAAGGCATTCAGTATCAAATGAGCATGCTTGCCGCTGAAATTGCCTCGTATGACAACGACATTCTTGCAGCCGATCGCCTGTATGCCGCTCAAGCAGATTACATCAGTCATGTGCAATCACCGAGCATCATTATTGACTACCACACGGCCATTGGTCGCCATCTTCTCAATCACAAACTGTATAACAAAGCGTTGTCTGAGTTATTGCTCGCCTACTGGAGCGCGATTGAGGAAAATGCCAGTGCGGAGTTGGCTAAGGTCAACCAATTATTGGCTCAGCTGTTCTACGAACGTAAAGTGCTCGACAAGTCACTGGATCATCTATTGCAGGCCGCCGATTTCTATGACAATTACGAGAAATCGCCTGCCCTACCCCATGTCCTGAAATTAATGGGCGATGTTTACTACCATCAAGGAAAATACAACCTTGCTTTGGTTCATTATTTTAATGTCATTGATCATGAAGACGAACGCAGTGATATTCGTAATGTCATTGATATTCGCCTTTCGCTGGCGAAAACCTACCTCCATCTGTACAACATCCCTTTGGCCGAGCAATATCTCAATCGCGCAAACGAACTGTTAGCGGTCGCTCACTTCCCTGAATTAAAGGCCGAGGCGTTACTTCTCGAGTCCGGGCTGGCGTATAATCAAAAGCTCTCTTCGCAAGCAATCAGCAGCGCACAACATGCTTTGGATATCGCAACCGAAGAAAAAGACGTTGGCTTACAACAAAATGCTTATCGTTTATTGTATTTAGCCTATGAACAAGCTGGCCAGTACGACAAAGCCCTTAGCAACATTGAGCAATATAATGCGTTGGCGACCATTGAGCAGCGCCAACTTAACCTGATTAGCGAAGACGCGTTTCGTCAGCAAAAAGAGTTTATCGAGCAGCGTTTACACTTAACCGCACAGCAAAAACAATTGGATAAAGTCAGCAGCGACTTTCAAAAATTCCAGAAAGTGTCGTTTGTGCTATTCATCGGTGGCACCTTATTCTTTTTGTTAATGCTACGTCGCGGCCAATTGCTTAAAGACAGTCAAGAAAGCATCGATGCCTTGACCAGTCGGTTATTTACTCACTCACGCTCAGGCCTCAACAACCTCAGAATGCTCAACATCAAATTGCCGCAATCTCTTGAGCAGAGTAGTGACAAATTTGAACGCTGGCACATTGGTGAATTGATTAACGAACCACTCAATGACCGCCTTCAATTCGCGATGATAGATGTTCCATTCATGCGTAACATTTACCTTAAACATGGGTACGAAGAAGGCTTGAAATTAGAAAAAGCGTTCGGCGACTACATGAAAGAACATATTGAAGAGCCCGCGCGAATTTATCATTTTTCCGATTCCAACTTTTTGTATATCGAACCCAACACCGACCGCGACCGAGACCCAGCGCAATTAGTCGATAAAATTCAAAAGTGGATTGAGGATTTTCTTCCTCAGCGCAACTTAGACAGAATCATTCGTGTTGGCATCGCAGATTATCCGTTTTTGCCGCGTGCTTATACGGCGATCAACGACCGCGAACTCCTCGATATTTTGCTGATGGCGACGAGCGCAGCGCGTACTTTGGCAATGCAAGAGCAAACCAGCCAGTGGGTTTATCTCAAAGCGATTGAAAATGCACCTGCGGCAAGCTTAGCCACCGGAAATATTCGCAAAGCGTGTAAGCATTCACTCAGTCAGGGGTTAATAAAAGTGCATTCTTCATTCCAGAATGAGGAAACGCTCAAAAAACTGTTAAAAGATGACTAAAAGGGCATCAAACAATCGTACAAACGGGTGACGAAGCGTTTTTATTTGATATTATCGAATATCAGTCGGCAGAGATGTCAGTGATTTAGTGGTTAAAAAGTTTATAAATGAGCGGTTTAGAACAAGACCTTGATCAACAGCTAAAAATGCTGAAACAGCAGCTTGAGCAAGTGCGGCTGACACAAAGGGATAGCTCATTTAAATACCAGCGCGAGCAAAAAGTACTCACCCGAATGATTGCATCGTTATGCCATTCTCAACGTGATCGGGCCAACTTGCGTCTAAACCAAAGCCTTGATGAACTGTGCCAATCTCTAGAACAAAATAAGGATGTCAGCCTCCTTATTCCTAAGATTTCCGTTGTCGAACGGCTATTGCGTCAGCAATCGACAGCCAACGAAAAGCACGGGCAACACTTGGATACCCAAGTCAAACAAAGCGGTGAAACACTGCTACGGATAACGGGCTTACCCGCTAAGTTAAAACGCGACTTAAGAGATCTACTCAGTTACTCACACGGCACTTCCCTCTCCCATTCTGAACACATCACTAAACTTCTTTCTGTCTATGAACGAGCGCTAAAAGTTGTTACCGCCAACCCCGAAGCCACAGTTGAAGAATTCCATAACAGTGCAGAAAAAGAGTTATTAGCCCGGCTATCCAATGAACTTCAACACCTCATCACCGAGCTCGATTTTGAAGGCGAATATGGTGAACGGTTGCTGGATATTCGCGCGAAATTACTGCTTGGCTTAAACACTCACTCATTGCTTGAAATTACCTTGCAAACTCTACGTTTGGTCGTTGAAGGTACCAAATTTGAACGTAAGACCTCCGAGCAATTTGTTGATACGGTCAATCAGACGTTATCTCATCACTTGGCCAATTCAGGGCACAATCTCGACCAAACGCAAAGTTACTTTCAGCAACGTGTTGCCACCAATCGTGAAATTCAACAAATCGTTCAACAGTCACACCGAACGGTGTCATCAGCGTCGACCCTTGAAGGGTTGCAGATGAACATTAGTCCACTACTGGAGAAAATTGCCCAGTTATCAGAACGATTGCAGTTAACCGAAGAGCGTGAACAAGCCCTGATTGAGCGAGTCAGCCATAGCCGAAGTCAGATAGAATCGCTATACGAAGTCAGCCAAGATTATCGCCGCAGACTTGAACTTCAAGCCCTGAAAATGCAGCGCGATCCACTCACCAAAGCATTGAACCGTAATGCTCTACTTGAACGTTTAGATATCGAATATCGTAAATGGATCCGTCATCAAAACTTGCTGCGTGTGGTGCTGTTAGATATCGATAACTTCAAAGTGATTAACGATAATTTTGGCTACACCGCCGGCGATAAAGCATTGAAAATCATCGTTCGCACCATTACCAAAGAGTTACATGCCTCAGAGACTCTCGCGCGTTTTTCCGGTGAAGAGTTCGTGCTGATTTTGCCAGAGCGCAACAGTAGTGACGCTCATAAACTAGTTAAAAACCTTCAAAATCAAGTCTCTAAACTTCCATTTAAATTTAAAGATCAAAACATCATGATTACCTTCACGGCCGCCGTTACCATGTTTGCTGACAACGACACGCCAGAAGTCGTGATGGATCGCCTCAACCATCTACTCAACCAAACCAAACAAAAAGGTCCCAACCAATTGGCGTGGCAATAAACGCCTCAACACATCATCAATATCTATAGATTGATTCAGTAATATCAAGAAGTTATGTTGTCCGATTCAAGCTTTGTCTGCTAAGCTAGGTTATACACCAACAATAACAGCATCAGTCAGGTGCGTTTTCCTGCTTAGGGAGGAGGTCATAATGATCACTCATATCAGTCCCGCTGGAAGCATGGATCTGCTTTCACAACTTGAAGTTGAACGTCTAAAGAAAACCGCAACCAGCGATAAAGACTTATACCAGCTATATCGAAATTGCACACTTGCGGTACTTAATTCAGGTAGCCATACCGATAACTCAAAAGAGCTTCTCGATAAATATCAATCTTTTGATGTTAATGTCTTAAGCCGAGAGCGTGGTATTAAGCTGGAACTTATTAATCCGCCAGAACATGCGTTTGTCGATGGTGACATCATTAAAGGTATCCAAGAGCACCTTTTTTCCGTATTGCGCGATATCGTCTACGTCAACATGCACTTGGCTGACAGCCAACGTCTTAACTTAACCAATTCAACGCACATTACGAACTTAGTGTTTGGAATACTGCGCAATTCAGGCACCATCCGCACCGGGATCATCCCTAATATGGTGGTGTGCTGGGGTGGTCACTCGATCAATCCTATCGAATACCAATATACGCGAGAAGTCGGAAATGAGCTTGGTTTACGCGAGCTAAACATCTGTACTGGATGCGGGCCTGGTGCAATGGAAGGCCCAATGAAAGGTGCTGCGATTGGTCATGCCAAGCAGCGTTACACCGAACAGCGTTATCTCGGCCTAACCGAGCCGTCGATTATTGCCGCTGAGCCACCCAACCCCATCGTCAATGAACTGGTGATCATGCCAGACATCGAGAAACGTCTTGAAGGATTCGTACGCCTTGGTCATGGCATCGTTATCTTCCCTGGCGGCCCAGGCACAGCGGAAGAGCTTCTTTACATTCTGGGTATCATGATGCATCCAGAAAATATCGACCAACCGATGCCCATCGTGCTGACAGGACCAAAAGAAAGTGAAGCTTACTTCCGCTCAATTGATGAGTTTATTGGTGACACCTTAGGCCCCGAGGCACAAAAACATTACCAGATTGTGATTGATGACCCGGCTCAAGTCGCTCGCATCGTCAAACAAGCGATGCCAAAAGTTCGTGAGCACCGTAAGATCAACAGTGATGCTTACAGCTTTAACTGGTCACTTAAAGTCGATGCAGATTTTCAGGTACCGTTTGAGCCGACCCATGAAAGTATGGCTGCGCTAGATTTGCATTTGGAGCAACCACCTGAGAAGTTGGCCGCTGCGTTGCGTAAGGCTTTCTCTGGAATCGTGGCTGGTAATGTCAAAGCCGAAGGCATTCGTGAAATTGAGCAATTTGGTCCATTTGAAATTGATGGCGACGCCCGTTTGATGCGTAAAATGGATAAACTACTTCGCGACTTTGTTGAGCAAAACCGAATGAAACTACCGGGTGGTAGTGACTATGTGCCTTGCTACAAAATTGCCTCGCAACTCTAACGGGTTGAAGGGCTGCGCATTTCTTTTACAATAGGGGCCAATTAACTGGCCCCTTTGCTTTGGAATTTTATGTCTATTCATCTTGTGATCATCGATGCGCTGAATCTTATTCGTCGAGTGCACTCGGCGCAGCCCGATCCAAACGATATTCCTCGCACCATTGAAACCACATCGCGCACCCTGAGACGTATTTTGTCTGAAGCTCAGCCAACCCATATTATCGCGGTGTTTGATCACCACCTTCAAGACCGAGGATGGCGGGCTGAGATCTTGCCAACCTACAAACAAAATCGTAAACCAATGCCCGAACCTCTACTCCATGGACTTGATACCATACAGCAAGCCTGGTGGGAGCTTGGCATTGACTCACTGTTGTCCGACGGTGATGAGGCCGATGACTTAGTGGCAACCCTGGCAGTCAAAGTGGCACAACACAACGAGAAGGTAACGATAATTTCAACC
The DNA here is from genome assembly GCF_042428525.1 of Vibrio olivae. Lineage (NCBI taxonomy): Bacteria > Pseudomonadati > Pseudomonadota > Gammaproteobacteria > Vibrionales > Vibrionaceae > Vibrio > Vibrio olivae. The sequence continues at coordinate 107,415 of NZ_JBHMEP010000001.1, read as the reverse complement.
GATAAAGGCTACTGCCAACTGCTGTCACCCACATTGCAAATTCGTGATTACTTTCAAAACCGCTGGTTGGACGCGCCCTTCATCGCCAAAGAATTTGGCGTCGAGCCCAATCAACTCGCTGACTATTGGGGATTGACCGGCGTAAGTTCTAGCCAAGTTCCCGGTATACCCGGCATCGGCCCCAAAGCAGCAAAAGAGATATTAGGCCAATATCATGATATTGAGCAGGCATACGCAGCACCTGAACTCGCGACGAAATATCGTAAAAAATTCGATGAACATATTGAAATGGCGCGAGTTTGCAAGCAGGTCGCCATGCTCAAAACGGATATCGAGCTGGGGTTTAATTTGCAGGATATTCGGCTTCAATCGCCAAGCTAATCAGCACCAAACAACAGACATAAAAAAGCCGACCTGTGGGTCGGCTTTTTTATTATTGAGGTGAGATATTGGATAAACACTGAACATGCACCGTGATCTCTTCTCGATCGTGATAGAGGTGCTTAGCTTGCAGTTTAAACTTCACATCATGCTCTTTAAAAAACAGCTTTAAATTATCAATGTCTTCCGCCACCTCTTCGTAACGCCCTTTCATTGGTAATTTGAGGTTAAAAATCGCCTCTTTCGCCCAGCCACTGATGATCCATTCTCCCATCAATTGTGCTACTCGTGACGGGCGCTCGATCATATCGCAGATCAACCAAGTCACGTTCTTGCGCACAGGCTCAAACTTAAAGCCATCCACTTGATGATGCGTAACTTGCCCTGTTTCCATCAGGCTATCCGCCATCATACCGTTATCCACGGCATGTACGAACATTGAACGTTTAACCAGTTGGTAAGTCCAGCCTCCAGGGCACGCTCCGAGATCAACGCCCCACATGCCTGGTGCCAAGCGATCATCCCATTCATTACGAGGAATAAACACATGGAACGCTTCTTCTAATTTCAACGTTGAGCGGCTTGGAGCATCGGCTGGGAACTTCAGGCGCGGAATCCCCATAAAGAAAGCGGAGTTATTACCCGGTATCGAGTAACCGACAAAACAATGGCCTGGCGCGACAAAACAAATGTGTATTACTGGTTTCTTACTGTGTTCTTTTTTCAGCAAAAGACCTTTTCCGCGTAATGCTTGACGAGTTGGTACCGTAAACTTACGACAAAACTTTAACAACTCTTTGGCTTCGTTAGTGTCTGGCGTTTCAATTCGAAGATCACCACAAACAGGTAACCCATCACACTCGGCCAACGCGTCCAAAATCGGAGACAAGCGGTCACCACTTGGTAACTCACTCAGCTCTGCAGCGACCACAAACATCTGACGAGCGAAGATTAAGCTTTGAAAATCAAGCTGTTCAAGTAAGGCTTTTGCATCCCCTTCTTGATAGCATTCAAACAACACATAGCCTGAATGAACTTTTACACGAGGAAATCCAAAGATCTCTAGTTGATTAGCTCGGTCTTGGATTTCGCCAGCGCAGTCTTTTTCAAAACCTGCGCGGCAGTAAAGCATAAGGTGTTTCACTGCTTATCCTCTTTGATTTGTAGTGCTGCGAATATAAAGAGCGCCCAACCAACCATAAATAGCAAACCGCCAAATGGAGTAATGGGCCCAAACCATTTAATGCCAGTCAATGCCAACGCATACAAGCTGCCACTAAAGCAAAAGACGCCGATGATAAAGCAAATCGCTGCCGCACAAAATGCTTTTCGTGCTTTTGTAGGCAAAGAGAAGTTAAGTAAAACCGCACACACTAAAATAGCCAGCGCGTGAATAAACTGATAATTGACACCAGTTTGGAAAACCTCAAGCAGGTACGCAGAAAGCTGAGCTTTCAAACCATGAGCGGCAAACGCACCTAAACCAACACCAATCCCCGCGAACGCGCCACCAAAAACCAATAAATTTTTACTTGTCATTGTAAACCTCAAAAATAAAATCACTAAGCTCGGCTACGGCGGCCTTGATATTGTCCTGTTCGCTTAATCCAGAGCGTTTACGTGGTTTGAAACTATGGTCGCCATCCGTAAGGAATGTTAACCGTACTTGGTCTGAGAACGGATATTGCAAACACTCTTGCTGAGTTCCAAACGTATCGCGCTCGCCTTGCAAAATTAAGCACGGTTTTTCAATCTTCGCTAAGTGTTCACCTTTAAAGTTCTCGGGTTTACCCGGCGGGTGAAATGGAAACCCTAAACATGCCACCCCAACAACCTGCGGCAGATGAGCGAGATGGCTCGCCATGCGTCCGCCCATCGATTTACCACCAATAACCACCTTGGCGCCTGAATGTTCTTCAATCACTTGCTGATAAGCCTCAAGCAATTTAGGAGCACGATCTGGCGGACGCTTTTTCCCATCTTGTTCGCGTTTTTCCATGTAAGGAAAGTTAAAACGCAGAACCTGAATGCCTTTGGTTGCTAATCCGCTCGCAACTGCCGTCATAAACTCGTGGTCCATCCCCGCCCCGGCTCCATGGGCAAAAATAAATAATGGCTGATTGGTTTCACCATTATGGCGTATTTGTGTCATCTAAAAGCTCCTCTTGCTCGCTTTGTGCTTTGGCTAGCATCCAATCTCGGAATGTCGCGATACGCCCAGTATCCGCTTGTTTTTCATGACAAACCACGTAAAACGCATTGTTGGTCATCAACACTTCATCAAAAGGGGCAATCAAGCGCCCGGCATCCATTTCTGGTTGCGCCAACACGTTATTTCCAAGGGCGATTCCCTGCCCATGCGCCGCAGCTTGCAATACCATGGTCGAGTGGCTAAAGATCGGACCATGATTCACGTTCACCCCTTCAAGGTGATTTTGTTTGACGAACTGTTTCCAATCTTTGCGCGAAGTATCATGCAGAAGGGTATGCAGTTTCAAGTCTGCGAGGCTTTCCAAAGGCTTAGCGCCCAAAAGCAGAGAAGGAGAACACAAAGGTATGAGAAACTCTTGATAGAGCTTATCCGCACGTAGCCCAGGCCAGTGACCTCGACCATAATAAATGGCTACATCCACATCATCGGTCAGTGACCCCTCTTCGACATCCGCGGCTTTGATTCGTACATCAATATCCGGCTCTTGCTGATTGAAATCAGCAAGACGAGGAACCAACCATTGAATCGCAAAACTGGGCGGTAAACTGATGGTCAAGGTCCCTTTTTCACTGCGCTCAAGGACTTTATCTGTCGCATCAGTTAATGAAGAAAAGATATCTTTAATATCGAGGAAGTAGCCTTGCCCTTCCTCAGTAAGTAGCAAAGAACGATTGCGTCGGCGAAATAATTTTAATCCTAGAAATTCTTCTAGCGCTTTAATTTGATGACTTACCGCCGCCTGTGTCACAAACAGCTCTTCCGCGGCACGCGTGAAACTCAGGTGCCTTGCAGCCGCTTCAAACACGCGCAGCGAATTTAGAGGTGGCAATCTTCTGGACATAGGTCACTCTTTATTATGGATTAGTTTTTTTTATCTGAAACATTATAAAATGTCCGTTGCTTAGCAGCCAGAGAAATTCTATATTTCACCCCGCAACGCTAACCCAGAACGGCTTGGTTCTTCGAATCAATTGGCTTAGTTGTTGCGATGTTGTGTTTGCAAACTCGTATTTCGAGTTAGGTAGATTTCTACCATTGTTTTGTTTCTTTAAATCCGGGAAACAAAACAAATACTTCCTGTATTTTTTTTGACCTGTCTGTCAAATATTTTTAGCACCGCCAATAGGCGGTGTTTTTTTATCACATGTTCACTGCCGAACACCCTTTTACCGCCCTAAGCCGAATTTGGGCCAATAAAAAACCGCTTACCTGACGATAAGCGGTTATTGATTGGTTCGAAGCGTTACGTTTACGGGCGGTATACTTTTACGTTACCAAAGCCTTGCTCTTGCAAATACAACGCCTGCAAGCGACTCATCACCCCACGCTCACAATAGAGTAAATAGGTTTTACTCTGATCCAAGTCACCAAACTTAGTACCAAGCTTGTAAAAGGGTAGGTGCTGCACTTCAACACCATCGATTTCCAGCGGATTATGCTCTTCTTCTTCAGGGCCACGAATATCCAGCACAACCGCGTGCTCTTCAACCGCTTCCACCAACTCAACTTCAGGCGCAACTTGCTGCGACTCTTTGGCGATGTCACGAATATCCATTACGCGAGCGTCATACACCACCTGCTCAAGAACTGAGAAGTCGAAGTTTTGCTCTTCTGCTTCGAGCTTACGTTTAACCGCCTTGACCGTTGGCTTCTTAGAAATCACACCACAGTATTCAGGCATGGTTTTGGCGAAATCTTCAGTGCCGATATCACGCGCTAAATTGATGATGTCTTCTTTATCCCAGTTGATAAGTGGGCGTAAAATCAGAGTATCCGTTACGCCGTCGATATGGCGTAAGTTGGTTAGCGTCTGGCTAGAAACTTGCCCTAGCGCTTCACCGGTAACCAATGCTTCAATACCAAATTTATCCGCAACCATACCCGCTGCACGCATAAACATCCGCTTGAGCACTACGCCCATCTGACCATCATCGATGTTTTCTAGAATCTGTGCGACGACAGGTTCAAAGTCGATAGAGATAAACTTCACTTTGGCCGACGAACCGTATTTGTTCCACAAGAAATGGGCGACTTGCTTCACGCCAATTTCATGAGCAGGTCCACCTAAATTAAAGAAACAATAATGGACTTTTGAGCCTCGTTTAATGTGCAAATAGCTAGAGACACCAGAATCGAAACCACCTGAAATTAGGCTTAGTACATCTTCCTGAGTTCCCAGAGGGAAACCGCCCAAACCTTTATGGCGTGCGATGATTTGGTTAAGTTTGTCACCAGAGACTTCAACATTGACGGTCACATCGGGATTCTTCAATTTAACCGATGCAGATTCAACGGCTTGATTTAAACCACCGCCGACATAACGCTCGAGTTCAATCGAGGTGAAATCGTGTTTACCACGACGCTTAGCACGGACAACAAACGTCTTGTTTTCGATGTTTTTGCCGTTGAGCTCCAGTACTTGCTCAAAAATATCATGTAAGTCTTTGAACTCGGACTGCTGAACTTCCAACACGTGGTGAATACCCGGCGTACGAGTTAATACGCTCAAGGCTTGCTGGTAATACTCAAATGACTCTGACGTGACTTCAATATGATCACGACGGTTAAATACCGCGACAGACTGGGTCTCACGCTTGATGATATTGCGAATATTGCATTCAAGAATCTTCGTGAAGCGCTTGCGCACTGATTCACTTTTAACAAAAATTTCCGGATGGGGCTTAACAATAAATTTCATAGTTTCTTCGCAAGTTAGTTTCGCAAACAGTCAACCGTGAGTCAGAATCGCTTGCTGACGATCACGCGCCTTTAAGGGCGCAGGATTATACATGATCAATCGCACATAAAAAAGACGAGTCGCTGACTCGTCTTTGTATTTCATGTTATGGGCCTGCCTTTGACTATTCGCTCGGCGCTGGAACCGAAGGCACTTCATCGCTGTACAAAGGCTCGCCTTGCATGATGCTAATTTCAACACGGCGATTTCTCGCGCGCTGAATATCGGTATCATTCGGGACCAGTGGCTCTGTATCCGCCATTCCTCGCACTCGCAAACGCTGATGTGAGAAGCCACGCACCTGCTCCATTTCTTGAGCAACCGACACAGCACGCTGCGATGATAAATCCCAATTTGAGCGGTATAACTCTGAGTCAAGACGCTGATTATCGGTGTGCCCAGACACTCGCACAATACCCGGCACGTCTTTAACTAAATCGGCGATTTGCCTCACCAAAGGACGGAACTTGGGTTGTAAGAACGCGGAGTTTTCAGGAAAGGCGCCCTTTTCACGAATTCGAATAACCAGTTGCTGACCTAAATTTTCGACTTCAATCGCACCTTGATCGATCTCTTGCTGTAGCGCTTTCTTAATTTTTTCTTGCAGCTCTTCCATCTCTTGTGATTGAGATTCCGATTGCTGCTGCGGTTGATCCGATTCAGAGTTCTGGTTGGTCTGAGTCGACGTTTGCGGAGAGTCACCACCGGTCAGTTTGCCCGCTTCACGTTGCGTACCACCAGCACGGTCGGACTCCCCTTCATGAAACTCAAGCGTTTGCTGAGTGATATCCATGGTTTGCTGCATGATAACGTCAATTGGCGTTGGTTCTGGACGACCAGGACGAAATTCTTGTGCGATAATGCTTGTCCCTTTCGGGATGTCTTTGACTTCTAAGCGATTTTGCACACCAAAGGCGAATTTCATTGAGCCCGCGATCTGCTTAAACTTAAGAACATCCATCTCAGAGAACGAAAGAAGCAGAACGAAAAAGCACATCAGCAATGACATCAAATCAGCAAACGTCCCCATCCATAATGGAAGACCGGGTGGCGGACATTTTTTGTCATTTTCTTCTTCCATGCCGCTTACCTACTCGTTGTCAACGTCAAGCGCACGTTTGCTTTCATTGAGGTAGTTTTTCAGATAGCCGTCGATGACTCGTGGGTTTTGGCCATCTTGAATCGCCAAGACACCATCCATAATCAAGCGGCGATTTAGTTTCTCTTGTTCACGGCGAAGCGACAGTTTGTCGGCGATAGGGAAAAACACCATATTAGACAGGACCGCACCATAAAGCGTGGTCAACAAAGCCACCGCCATCGCAGGCCCAATGGATTTTGGATCATCCATGTTTGACAGCATCGCCACCAGACCGATCAAAGTCCCGATCATTCCCATGGCTGGCGCTACATCACCAAAGGCACGAAATACCCCCGCACCCGCTTCATGTCGCTCATCGGTAAGTGCAATGTCTTTTTGCAGTGCGGCGCGCACAACATCGGCGTCATGGCCATCAACCAATAAATCAATGCCTTTTTGCATGAAGCTGCTGCTGATTTCCATTTCTTCCAAAGCGAGAAAACCGCCCTTACGCGCGGCATCGGCCATTTCAACCACTTTGGCAATCAAGTCTTCTGGGTCATCGGCCTTAAACATAAAGGCTTTACCGGCAATTTTGGCTGCACCAAAGAACTGCCCCATGGTAAATTTCATCAACACCACAAAAGTGGAGCCGCCGACGACGATCAAAATAGAAGTGACGTCGATAAACATCATAATGCTTCCGCCTAGCACCATCGCCATAATCACGAAAGCAAAACCGCCAATGAGCCCTATCAGCGTTGCTAAATCCACAAAGCACTCCTCATGCACAAAATTAAACGTCTCATTCAGTATATCGGCAACATCTTAAGATCTTTAATGTTTTATTAAATTCTGTAGCCTATGCCAAACACCGCCACCCTAACACTATAAACCACCACAGATGAATTTCCTTACCGTGATGGATTGTCATCTTCAATCCATCAAGCAAGGTCGAATTTTATGGTAAATTTACATGGTTACATTTGACCATCCTCTATGCCTAAGGTAACTTTCGTCCATCTTTCTAAATCAAGAATTATTATGGCAAGCAAAAAACCGGAAAACATGACCTTTGAAGCCACCATCGAAGAACTCGATACGCTGGTTGAACAATTGGAAACGGGCGATTTGTCCCTTGACGATGCTTTAAAGAAGTTTGAACGTGGCATTGCCTTAGCACGCTCAGGACAAGTGAAACTGACGGAAGCGGAACAACGTGTTAGCATTCTCTTACAAAATGATGATGACGCCCCTTTGAGTGATTTTGACACTCCGTCTGAATAATCAAATGAAAGAAGTCCCGTTCCATGATTGAGTCTTTAACTGCGCTTCAACACCGTAATAGCGCTCAGCTTGACCAATGGTTAAGCCAACTCCCTCAACAAGAGGTTCCGCTAATCCAAGCCATGCGTTATGGGTTGTTGCTTGGCGGAAAACGTGCTCGTCCTTACTTAGTCTACATTACAGGCACCATGTTAGGGTGTGAGCTTGAAGCGCTGGATACTCCGGCCTCTGCCGTTGAGTGCATTCATGCCTACTCACTGATTCATGACGATCTTCCAGCAATGGACGACGACGAACTACGCCGTGGTCAGCCAACTTGCCATATCAAGTTTGATGAAGCGACTGCCATTTTAACTGGCGATGCCCTGCAAACGTTAGCCTTTACCATTTTAAGTGAAGGTCGATTGAGCCAACAAGGTGAGTCAAATCGTATAAAGATGATTCAGACCCTAGCCAACGCCTCGGGTATTGGTGGTATGTGCTTGGGGCAAGCACTTGATCTGGCAGCGGAAAACCGCAGAGTATCACTGGAAGAATTGCAGTTAATCCATCGCAATAAAACTGGCGCGCTGATGAAATGTGCCATACGCTTAGGCGCATTGGCTGCCGGAGAAAAAGGCCTTGCTGTCTTACCTCAGCTTGACAAATTTGCTGACGCGATTGGCTTGGCGTTTCAGGTTCAAGACGATATTCTGGATATAATCAGTGACACTGAAACCCTCGGAAAGCCGCAAGGCTCAGACCAGGAACTGAACAAAAGTACCTACCCAGCATTGTTGGGTTTAGAAGGTGCAATCAATAAAGCTCAAACTCTGTTAGAGGAAGCACTTCAAGCATTGTCGGCAATCCCTTACAATACTGAGCGTCTAGAAGAGTTCGCCCGATATGTCATCGAGCGCAAGAACTAACACTATAAGCGCGCATTTTATATGACTCTTGATATTTCAAAATATCCAACATTGGCATTGACCAACACACCGGATGAATTACGCAAGCTCCCAAAGGAGACATTGCCGAAGCTGTGTGACGAATTACGCACCTACTTACTGAACTCTGTGAGTCAGTCGAGTGGACACCTTGCGTCTGGACTCGGCACGGTTGAGCTCACCGTGGCGCTTCATTACGTCTACAACACGCCATTTGATAAATTAATTTGGGATGTAGGCCATCAAGCGTATCCACACAAAATCCTGACAGGGCGCCGTAGTAAAATGTCGACCATTCGCCAAAAAGAGGGGCTCCACCCTTTTCCATGGCGTGAGGAAAGCGAGTACGATACCTTATCTGTCGGTCACTCCTCGACCTCGATCAGTGCTGGGCTTGGTTTGGCCATCAGTGCGGAAAAGGAAGGTCAAGATCGTAAAGTGGTTAGCGTTATCGGCGACGGTGCGATTACTGCCGGGATGGCGTTTGAAGCCATGAACCACGCGGGTGATGTCCACCCTGATATGCTGGTGATTCTTAACGACAACGAGATGTCGATCTCTGAAAATGTGGGCGCGCTGAATAATCACTTAGCTCAATTGTTATCTGGCAATTTTTACACTTCCATTCGTGAAAGTAGTAAAAAAGTGCTTTCCGGTGTTCCGCCGATTAAAGAATTGGTTCGTCGCACCGAAGAGCATTTAAAAGGCATGGTAGTGCCGGGGACGCTATTTGAAGAGCTCGGTTTCAACTACATTGGCCCAGTTGATGGTCATGATGTCAATGAACTGGTCAAAACATTAAAGAACATGCGAGAGCTTAAAGGTCCGCAGTTTTTGCATATTATGACCAAAAAAGGCAAAGGCTATGAGCCAGCGGAGAAAGATCCCATTGGCTATCATGCTGTGCCGAAGTTTGCACCAAACAACGATTGCTTGCCAAAAAATACCAGCGCGAAACCAACATTTTCTAATATCTTTGGTGACTTCCTCTGCGATATGGCCGCCGAAGACCCTAGCCTTATGGCGATTACTCCAGCCATGCGCGAAGGTTCAGGCATGGTGCGTTTCTCTAAGGAATACCCATCGCAATACTTCGACGTTGCGATAGCTGAGCAACATGCAGTGACATTAGCATCAGGAATGGCGATTGCAGGTAATAAACCGATTGTGGCTATCTACTCCACCTTCTTGCAGCGTGGTTATGACCAGTTAATTCACGACGTGGCAATTATGGATCTCCCTGTGATGTTTGCTATCGACCGCGCCGGGCTAGTCGGTGCTGATGGCCAGACTCACCAAGGTGCATTTGATTTGAGCTTTATGCGTTGCATTCCGAACATGGTGATCATGACGCCAAGTGACGAAAATGAATGCCGTCAAATGCTGTATACCGGCCATCAACATCAAGGACCAAGTGCGGTGCGCTATCCACGAGGAAGTGGCTGTGGTGCCAAAGTGGAAACTCAGTTCACGGCGCTTGAGATTGGTAAAGGCCGCATCGTTCGTGAAGGTCAAAAAGTCGCGATATTAAACTTTGGTACGTTCTTACCAAACGCACTTGAAGCAGCAAACAACCTCAACGCAACTGTCGCCGACATGCGTTTTGTTAAGCCGCTGGATACCGCACTAATCAAGCAGCTTTCCGAACAATACGACGTATTGGTAACACTGGAAGAGAATGCCATTGCCGGCGGCGCGGGTGCGGGTGTCGTCGAGTTTATGATGCAAAATAAACTGATTAAGCCGGTGCTCAATCTTGGCCTGCCTGACCAATTTATCGAGCAAGGGACTCAAGATGAGCTTCATCAGCAACTCGGCCTTGATAGCCAAGGTATCGAACGTTCGATTCGCGAGTATTTAGACAAGTAGTCTTCGATAAAAAGGCCCTTTAAGGGCCTTTTTTCATATTGATGATTGCTACTTTAGGTAAGCGGGTTGTGCCAGCTAAATTGCTCAAATAAGCGCAACCAGACCTCATCAAATCCGGCTTTTATTGTGAGCGATTGCTCAGTAAACGGATGGATAAACCTCAACTCTGAAGCATGTAGCATTAAACGGTGCGCATCATACTGCTCTCGAAATAGGCGATTGTGTTTGCCATCGCCATGAGTCGTATCACCAATGATTGGGTGGCTTAAGTGATGCATATGACGTCGTAACTGATGCTTACGCCCGGTCGTTGGTTTCATCTCCAGTAACCCATAACGACTGGTAGCAAAACGCCCTGTCGAATAGGGCACTTCGACTTTCGCTAACGGCTGGTAAGCTGTGACAGCGGACTGCGGTGGTTTATCTTCACTGGCAAACTTATCGGCGATTTTATCCAACTCCACTTTGAGCGGATAATCCAGTACATCTCCTTGCTCAATCCAACCACGAATGATCGCATGATAGGTTTTCTCCATATCGTGATTGGCAAACATTGGCATCACTTGAGATGCTATCTCACTTGATAATGCAAACAGCAGTACACCGGATGTCGGACGATCGAGACGATGCAGTGGGAACACATGCTGACCCAGTTGATCACGTAGCGTTTGCATGACAAATTGAGTTTCGTGTTTGTCCAACCAACTGCGGTGGACCAGCATACCTGCGGGTTTATTCACCGCCACGAAGTAAGGGTCTTGATAAATAATCTCTAGCATTATTTGTGGCTCTCTTGATCAATTCGCTGGAGTATCGTCAGCACATTGGCATAGCCGGGCTGTTGTTGCCATACCTGCTCAAAGTACGGTGTAACCTCAAAACCACTAGGTAGCCCATGGTTCGCTTCAATCAACGCCCCCATTTTAGGAATAAAGATCCACTGTAACCATTGTTGCGGTGTTAGAATATCGACCGAAAAAGGCTCTCGGCTGCTCAATTGCTTCAGCGTAGGAGATTCAGTTTGCCATAACCCTAAAGCCTGTAATTCTCGCTCTAGCTCTTCAAGCTGTAACGCCATTGTTTTGAGTGTTGCCATTGATATTTTAAGAGTTGACCTTGAAAAAGGGCCATAGAGTACCATTTATACTGGAAAGAAAGTTAGGACAAATTTCCATGGAAACCATTAATACTTTGACCCAGCTGTTAACTAACAGCGATTGCGAGTTTCGCATCTTTGATTTGGGTCGCCGCATCACACCAATAGACGCTAAGGTGTTTTCTGACGTAGAGCAAGGGCTTCAACCCTATCCTTACCCACTACAACGCAAAGCTCATATCGCTATTGCCTATTGGAATGCACAGCAACAACCGTGGATTTGGTTTTTGAAGTTTGACCTTGATGAGCGCGGTTTACTCAAACAAGCTGAAATCGGCCAATTTATTGAATACGTTCTAGAGGCAATGGGGACGCGTTTAAACCAAGAGATTGATGAAGAGCAGCAGCAGAAGCTCGCGAATAATCCATATACTTTTAAACCATCAGAAGACAAGATGGCGGTGTTTCATAGCCAAGTTCGTGCGCTACTCGATCTCGCGACCAGTCAATACTACGAACACGCGCAGCACTATTTCAGTGGTGGATTGGGTTGGCAAAACTGGCAAACAGTTGGCCTACAAGGCATCACTGATATCTGTGCCCGCTTAGACAAAGAACAGAATCAAGTCACGCTGCGTAAGTCACTCCCACATCTTCCTAATGAGCCTTTGTATGCGCTGCTTGGCGCATTGGAACATGTCGAATTACCCGCAAAGTTAGCGCTGCGCATTCAAGAGTTAGCCGATGAACAGATAACAAGCTCCGACCCAGACCTATTTTTACTTGCTGCCTTAGCCCGCGCTCTTTCAGGTGCAGATAATAAAACGTTAACTGCAATGGTTAATACCATTCTTGCCAGTCCACGTCTAAGCCATCAAGAGGTACTTATCGGAATTGCAGGTCGCTCTTGGCACGCACTAAGCGATGCCGCAGTGGCTGAACAGTTTCTATTGCGTCTTGCCCAAACTGGCAACCAAGCACTATTTAACCAATTGTTTGCTGATTTAGTAATGATTCCACAGCTACGCATGGTTTTATTGCCCTTACTGCATAGCAATCCATCGTCACAATTGGCACAAGCGCTGACAGAGCTGCAACGTAGCGCTAAAGGTTCAGCATGATGGATAACTTGTTGATGATTCTTGGTGTCAGCTTAGCGTGCTGGCTTTTTTGGCAACAGCGACGTCAAGCGGAAATCGCAAGAACAACCATCACTCAAAAATGTAAGCAACTCGACCTGCAGTTGGTGAGCGTTGCGTTTGGCGCTCACAAATTAAAAACGCCAGCAGGAGCCTGGCGTTTTCATACCGTTTACCACTTTGAATTTTCTTCTTTGGGCGACGATTGCTACCCAGGAAGTCTGACTATGTGGGGCTTTAGGCCTGGCGAGTTTCATTTATCGCCACATCGGCTCTAAACACATACTCATAAAATGGCCCAAAACCATCACTGCGCTGTGCGCTATTCACGAATCCAAGCTTGTGCAGAATGCGTATTGATGCCTGATGATTGACATTCACAGTCGCACTCACGGTTTCAAGCTGACACTCATACAGCGCTTTAGGGAAGAAAGCCTTTAATGCTTCACTGGCGATTCCCCTACCCCAATACGCTTTGTCAAAGATAAAACCAAGCTCAGGTTTTTTATCAAGATGGCACACAAAAACATGCCCAATAAATTCGCGAGTGGTTTGATCAAGAACCGCCATCGAATACAAACTAGAATCATGCATCACTTGATGAAAAAGCTGTTTTGCCGCAGTTACGGTTAGCGGTCCATTCATCTCAGCACGGTTTTTTGAGCAGCAATTTAACATTAAAAAATCAGATTGAAGCGACTCATTATAAGGGATAAGGAGTAATCTCCTTGTTGCTATTGTCACGCCACATCCTTGGTAATGATTTATTATTACGGTAAGTAAAGCCGATTAAAGTGTTAGCCAAATAGTGTTTATATTAGTACCAGCGTTGCTAATGTGGTGTGGGCCACGGGAAGGCGAAAATTAATAGTTATTGATAGAACAATAAAAGGCCTATCGCTCACAATAAGAAAAGCCCTGACACGTAAGTATCAGGGCTATAGTCTTACTCGCAGCAGTCCGGCTACATTATAATGCTCCATGCATCATCCATAATAGTGGCGACTCCATGTGCCTTATCCTGACTTCGCCATCCTAGCGGTGTCCTGTTCGTCCTGATAGCTAACTATCCTCGTTAGCTGACATCACTTGTTCCTTGAGCGGTGTCCCTTGTGCCGTCCCAGCACTGTCCTTAATCCTTTAACACTCACATCCTGTTCGTGTTTTTGCATCCTGCTTGACCACTCATCCTGAGCCATCAAACTTTGATTCCTTACCATCCATCCTTGATGTTTGGTTTCAGCATCCTGCCGACAGAGATAAATTTACCCTATTCCGTAAAAGAAACAATCCTTGTCAGTTCACGTTTTTTATTCAAAAAACGATGAAACAAAGTAAATTATATAAATTTCAATACATTACATATAATAACTCAGCAAAACACACCAATGAAAAGCGCTATATCTCACGCTCGTGTGAGAGATATCGCACAATATTCATAATAAGAAAAAAGTCGATAAACGACGCTAAGTCAGTATGATTAACCTATCGCCTTAAATTGATGGTGCATTATGCTAACCAAAAACATCACAGACGAACTCGAATCCGTCTTACAAGCTCTCCATGATGAGGGGAAAACACCCACCGTTGCGTTGGTAAAAGCCCGTTTAACAACTCAGGTTCCAATGCCGGCCTTGGTCTCTACGTTGAAAAGCTGGAAAAGCAAAAAGCGAGTTCCTAAAGTCGAAGTCGCTACACCGCCAAACAACGAGCCAACCATCGCGCAATTGATGGAAAAAATTGATGCGTTAACCGAGCGCGTTATTGTTCTGGAAGATCAATTGAGAAAAACATCATGAAAATATGGGTTGATGCTGATGCCTGTCCGAAAGTGATTCGCGAGACCATCGTTCGAGCAGCAGAGCGCACTGGTGTGGAATGCACATTTGTTGCCAATCATGTGGTGCCAATTCCGAAACGTGATAACTTGCGGTCATTGCAAGTACCTGCTGGTTTTGACATCGCAGATAACGAAATCGTCAAGCGCACTGAAGCCGGTGATTTGGTGATTACCTCCGATATTCCACTGGCCGATGAAGTCATTACTAAAGGCGCATTTGCTTTGAGTAGTCGCGGTGAGTTGTACACCAAAGACACGATAAAAGCGCGACTTAATATTCGTGATTTTATGGATACCATGCGTTCAAGCGGTATTCAAACTGGTGGACCAAGTGCATTATCACAAACCGAGCGTCGTGAATTCGCTAATCATTTGGACCGATTCCTCGCCAAGTATCATCGCTAATTTTTAGAAAAAAAGCCTGCATTAATGCAGGCTTTTTCGTCTCTAACTCTCGCGTTAACCACTAAGGCGTATAATACGTAGCGGCACCAGGCCCTACCGGTAACCCGAAAATAAACACCCAAACGTAGAACAATACACTCCAACCCGCAATAAAACAGATTGAATATGGCAGCATGGTCGCAATCAACGTACCGATACCTAGGTTTTTCATATAACGCGTTGCAACCGCTAGAATTAAACCAAAGTAGCTCATCATTGGCGTAATAATATTGGTGGTCGAGTCGCCAATACGATATGCCGCTTGAATGGTTTCTGGCGCGTAACCGACCAACATCAGCATAGGTACAAAAATGGGTGCTGTGACCGCCCACTGCGCGGATGCTGAGCCAATCATTAAGTTGATAAAGCCACACATCAAAATGAAGGCAAAGAATAAACCTGGTCCAGTTAAGCCAACATTTTGTAAGAAGTCGGCGCCAGCCACGGCAAAAACTTGTCCAAAGTTTGTCCATTTAAAGAACGCAACGAATTGAGCAGCGAAGAATACTAATACGATATACATCCCCATTGATGACATTGACTTAGACATTGCGTCAATCACATCACGGTCAGTTTTCATCGTTCCAGCAATACGCCCATACACAAACCCGGGAATCGCAAAGAAAACGAAAATAAACGCCACGATACTCTTAAGGAAAGGAGACCCCGCAACGGTACCTTGTGCTGAACGAAGTACGCCATCTTCAGGGACAATGGTCCAAGCTAAGAGCGCAGAAACAACCAGTACCGCAACACCTGCCCATTTTAGAGCCTTCTTCTCGATGGCGGTCAGTTTGCCCATACTGTCTTTAGAGAGATCCTCCGCCGCATCTTCATCTTGGTAAGCTCCCAGTTTTGGCTCAACGATTTTCTCAGTAACAAATGCCCCCATTCCTGCAATGAAGAAGGTCGAAATGAACATAAAGTACCAGTTCGATTCAGGCCCAACCGTATAGGTTGGATCAATCACTTGTGCCGCCGTTTGGGTAATCCCCGACAACAGAGGGTCAACCGTACCGATCAGCAGGTTCGCTGAATAACCGCCAGAAACACCAGCAAAAGCTGCTGCTAGGCCCGCCAAGGGGTGACGTCCTAATGAGTGGAACAACATCGCAGCCAGTGGTATTAACACCACATACCCGAGCTCTGATGCCGTATTTGAAATAATACCAGCAAAAACAACGGTGACCGTTACCATACGCTTAGAAGCGCCCATGACAAGACCGCGCATAGCCGCTGACAGTAAACCTGAATGCTCAGCAATCGCCACACCTAACATGGCAACCAACACCGTCCCAAGCGGTGCAAAACCAACAAAGTTTTTCACCAAGTTAGTGACGATCAGCTGTAAACCTTCGGCATTGAGTAGACTTACTACGTAAATCATCCCATCTGCAGAACGTCCTTTTGCTCCCTCAGGACGAGGGTCGACAACAGAAACATCGAAATAACCCGCAACCCCTGACATCACCAAAATGGCTAAACAGAAAATGGCAAACAAAGTGATTGGGTGGGGCAATAAATTCCCTAAGTACTCGACAGAATCAAGAAAGCGCGTAAACAGTGGCTTCTTCGGCGAGTTTTGTTTTATTGAAGTTGATGAACTCATCAAATTCCTCCTTGTAATTATCCTTAGCTCCCAGGGGGTTAGCACTGAGAAGGCGGAATAATACAAAACAAGGAGGACGTACGGTAAATAAAAGTGTTACAAAAGTTTATAATTTCAAACTAAATAACTATTATTAGTAGATAAATTAAATTTTACCTCCAATTAAATTTATTTTTCCAGCATATAAAATCAAAATGAATAACGCCAAGTTCATCATCGGCAGTGATTTCTGGCGCGGCATTTCATAACGCAGGCCTATCTGACTCTTGCAATGCATTGGTCGACGAACGCACGCTTTGCTCTAAAACTAGCTGAAATGTGTTATTTTCTTGGCATTCCAACTCGAACAAATACCGATATGCATACCATCACTCCTATTGGCTACGTTGAAAGTCCATATAAAGAAAAATTTGCTGTCCCTCGCCAACCTCGATTAGTGCCGAGTGCCACGGCGAAAATTCAGTTATGTGGCGAAGCGAATTCACCGCAAGCCATTCGAGGAATCGAACAATTTAGTCACTTGTGGCTACTGTTTTTGTTTGACCAGAACTTAGCGCAGGGCTGGAAGCCGACGGTGCGTCCGCCCCGTCTTGGTGGCAATGAAAGAATGGGCGTCTTCGCGTCACGCGCAACATTTCGTCCTAATGGCATTGGCATGTCTGCCGTGGAGTTACTCGGCAGTGAAATCAACGGTGACCAAGTTTCCTTACTGGTCGGAAGTGTCGATTTAGTCGATAAAACCCCGATCGTCGATATTAAGCCGTATATCCCCTACTCCGACGCGATTTCTGATGCGACCGGTGGCTATGCGGGTAGCCAACCAGAAACCATTGAGGTCATGTTTTCACAACGCGCCCTAGACGCGTTAGAGAAACATAGTGATGCCAGCATGATCAAAAACGTCATCGCACAGGTATTGGCTCAAGATCCAAGGCCTGCGTACAAAAAGAACAAGCCCGACAGTAAAGAATATGCCGTAAATCTGTTCGACTTGAACGTAAAATTCACGATCACTGACAACTTAGCGACCGTAACCGACATACAAGGCTTTTGACAAACGCATTTGGCTGATATTATTAGCGGCTACAGAAATTTGCGCCAGCCCACGGGTATGGCGAGTTATTATCACCTTAATAAACGGATACCATAAATGCGTACCAGTAATTATCTTCTTTCAACTCTGAAGGAGACCCCAAACGACGCAGAAGTTGTGAGCCACCAGCTCATGCTACGTGCCGGTATGATCCGTAAGCTAGCTTCAGGTCTTTACACTTGGCTACCTACAGGTCTGCGCGTAATGCGTAAAGTCGAAAACATCGTTCGCCAAGAAATCGATAATGCTGGCGCGATTGAAACGCTAATGCCTGTCGTTCAGCCGTTTGAACTGTGGGAAGAGACAGGTCGCTCAGAAAAAATGGGCCCCGAGCTTCTGCGCTTTACTGACCGCCATGAACGTCCGTTTGTTTTGAGCCCAACCGCTGAAGAAGTGATCACCAGTTTGGTACGTAACGAAGTCAGCTCCTACAAACAGCTTCCGCTCAACTTGTACCAGATTCAAACCAAATTCCGTGATGAACGTCGCCCTCGTTTTGGTGTGATGCGTGCACGAGAATTTTCAATGATGGATGCTTATAGCTTCGACATTGATAAAGCGGGTCTGCAGCAATCTTACGACACAATGCATGACGCATACTGTAAAGCGTTTGATCGCATGGGCCTCGACTACCGTCCAGTATTAGCGGATAGCGGTGCGATTGGCGGCAACGGCTCGCAAGAATTCCATGTGCTTGCCGAAAGCGGTGAGGACCTGATTGCTTTCTCGAGTGAATCAGATTACGCAGCCAACATTGAAAAAGCTGAGGCAGTAGCACCAAGTGGTGAATTAGCTGAGCCGACTCAAGACATGCACTTGGTCGACACGCCAAATGCGAAAACCATCGCCCAATTGGTTGAGCAACACGGCCTCGACATCGAGAAAACGGTCAAAACTTTGTTCTTCAAAGCCTCTGACCAAGTTGATGCCCCAATCATTGCTCTGATGGTTCGTGGCGATCATGAGCTCAATGAGGTGAAAGCAGAAAACCTACCTCAAGTTGCGGCACCACTTGAGATGGCGACCGAAGAAGAAATTCGGGAGTTAGTGGGGGCAGGCCCTGGCTCTCTCGGCCCTGTTGGTCTGAAACTGCCATTAATCGTTGACCGCTCAGTCGCAATGATGAGCGATTTCGGCGCTGGCGCTAATATCGACGGTAAGCACTATTTCGGCATTAACTGGGGACGTGATGTTGAACTCGGTCAAGTTGAAGACATTCGTAACGTGGTTGAAGGTGACCCAAGCCCATGTGGTCAAGGCGTTATTCAGCTAAAACGTGGTATCGAAGTCGGCCATATTTTCCAACTGGGCACCAACTACTCAGAGAAAATGAACTGTGGTGTGCTTGGTCCTGATGGTAAAAATGTGATTCTGGAAATGGGCTGTTATGGTATCGGTGTATCACGTGTTGTCGCTGCCGCCATTGAGCAGAACCACGATAAGTACGGCATTATCTGGCCAGATGCCATCGCGCCATTCCAGATCGCCATTGTGCCAATGAACATGCATAAATCTGAGCGTGTACAACAAGCCGCTGAAAAACTGTATGCAGAACTGACTGCTGCTGGTTTCGATGTATTGTTTGATGATCGTAAAGAACGCCCCGGCGTCATGTTCTCTGATATGGAACTTATCGGCGTACCACACACCGTCATCATTGGTGACCGTAGTATGGATGAGGGTAACTTCGAATATAAGAATCGTCGTAGCGGTGAGAAATCTGCCGTGGCCATCGATAACATCATCGATCACCTCTCATCACAAATCGCTTAGTGATTGGAACAAAAAAGGTTGATGCGAGCATCAACCTTTTTTTTGACCATTTATATCAGTGGTTCAGTAGGCGCCTGATTCCCAGGCTTGGCCTCAGCGTAGTCAATATGTGAAAGCGCATTGGTATTGCTGGCAATACGCCCCCCCAAATAGAATACCCCATATTCTCCCGGCTTCATTCTGCGCCAATCTTCGTTGTCCGTTAAAGGCTGGGTGGCAATCACCGAGACAATATCATTCGGCGTGGTCTCTTCTTGAAAGTTAATCGTGACATCTTCATCAATTAACGTGGCTTTACCAAAAGGCGCACGGCGGGTAATCCAATATAAATGGTTGGTGCAGTACGTCATCACATACTCACCATCAGACATCAACATATTGAACACCCCTTTCTCACGCAACTGAGTACAACAATCTGCAAGGTATTCAAACACCTCCACCATATTGCTCGGCGGCATTGGGTATTTCGTTTCCAGCTGATTTAGCAGCCAACAAAAAGCTTGTTCACTGTCGGTTTGACCGACAGCGCGGTGACGCCCGGTCTCTAAACTCTCATAGCCCGTCATCTGTCCATTGTGGGCAAACGTCCAATATTTACCCCACAACTCACGGGTAAAAGGATGCGTATTTTCAAGGTTGATCGCTCCGCGATTCGCCTGACGAATATGGCTGATCACCGCACAGCTTTTGATGGGATAGTTTTGTACAAGCTCCGCTATTTTTGACTCGGAACTGGGCGCAGGATCTTTAAAGTTACGAAAGCCTTTGCCTTCATAAAAGGTAATCCCCCAGCCATCGCGATGAGGGCCAGTATTGCCCCCACGCTGCATCAAGCCTGTGAAGCTAAAACATATGTCAGTGGGCACATTGGCACTCATACCGAGCAACTCACACATGATTTCATTGTCTCCTTTTTCATTCACCGTAGTGAATTACTTTTCCATTTCTTTTTCAATTAATTGAATCACGATATGGATGATTTTAATGTGTACTTCTTGAATACGATCCGCGTAGCCAAAATGTGGAACGCGAATTTCGACATCCGCTAAACCCGCCATTTTTCCGCCATCTTTACCAGTTAACGCAATGGTTTTCATGCCTTTTGCTTGCGCCGCTTCTATCGCTTTAAGAATATTGCCTGAGTTCCCCGAGGTCGATAAACCAAATAACACATCGCCTTTACTGCCGACCGCTTCAACGTAACGAGAGAAAACAAAATCGTAACCAAAATCGTTACTCACGCAAGAAAGATGACTAGGATCTGAAATCGCAATCCCTGGGTAACCAGGACGGTTTTCTCGATAACGACCCGTTAATTCTTCTGCAAAATGCATAGAATCGCAGTGGGAACCGCCGTTACCACAAGAAAGCACCTTACCACCCTGCTTAAAAGAGTCTGCAATCGTTTTTGCTGCCTTTTCTATTTGGGCAATATTGTGGTCATCGCTTAAAAATGCGTTCAGTACTTCAGCCGCTTCCGTCAATTCGTTCTTAATTAAGTCGTGGTACATAGCTAATGTCTCTGGTTATCGATCTAAAAAATAGCTCTGAATAGAGGCTAGTGGTTATGGGGTGAGTTTACCCGAACTCCAGATAGTGTCGATAGTTATACTCCAAGATTTATCTCAAACTTAGCTTTTATGACTTTCGTTCCTTTGAACTAAGCAGTCAAAGTTAGACTATTAACTCTACTTGGATCACTTTTTACTCAATTGATCATTTTACAAACCATTAATAATCTGTTTACACTCTTCTGGTCTGACCTCTAATTAAAGTCATAACGTATAACTCCTACACCACGTCCAAAAAAGGAACATGACTATGGACTTGCTTCTTTCACTCTTTACTCTCGCTCTGGTACTGGGTATCTGCCTCTACCACCGTGCATCAATGATGACCAGCCTTATTGCGTTAGCGGTATCCATGCTAGCGCTGACATTGGTTGGCATAACCTCATCATTAGGATGGCTGATTTTTATTGTCATGGCGAGCATCGTCGCGATCCCAAACCTGCGCCAATCCTTAGTTAGCGCAAAGGCATTAAAGCTGTTCAAATCCGTACTCCCTGCCATGTCTCAAACCGAGAAAGAGGCCCTTGAGGCCGGGACAGTATGGTGGGAGGCAGACCTGTTTAAAGGCAAACCGGATTGGCAAAAAATGCACAAAATTGGCGCACCAACACTCAGCGCCGAAGAGCAAGCCTTTATCGATGGTCCGGTCAATGAAGTGTGTGCAATGGCTAGCGATTTTGAAATCACTCATGAACTCGCCGACCTTCCTCCACAAGTATGGCAATATCTCAAAGACAATAAGTTCTTTGCGATGATCATCAAAAAGCAATATGGCGGTTTAGAGTTCTCCGCCTATGCTCAATCGGTTGTATTGCAAAAACTATCCGGTGTATCGGGCGTTTTATCTTCTACCGTTGGCGTGCCTAATTCATTGGGCCCAGGTGAACTGTTACAACACTACGGTACTGAAGAACAAAAAAATTATTACCTGCCTCGTCTTGCACAAGGCATTGAAATTCCATGCTTTGCCTTAACCAGCCCAGAAGCAGGCTCTGACGCGGGTTCGATTCCAGATTATGGCGTTGTTTGTGAAGGAGAATGGGAAGGTAAAAAAGTGTTGGGGATGCGCCTGACTTGGAACAAACGCTATATTACATTAGCTCCTGTTGCCACTGTACTGGGCTTAGCGTTTAAGTTACGTGATCCTGATGGGCTGCTTGGCGAACAACAAGACTTAGGTATTACCTGTGCGCTAATTCCAACTGATCTCAAAGGGGTCGAAATTGGTCACCGCCACTTCCCGTTGAATGTTCCGTTTCAAAATGGCCCAACACGTGGCAATGACATTTTCGTCCCACTTGATTTCATCATTGGTGGCGCAGCCATGGCAGGTCAAGGCTGGCGTATGTTGGTGGAATGTTTATCGGTCGGTCGCGGCATCACGTTACCCTCAAACTCAACAGGCACAACAAAAGCAGCGGCACTGGCGACCGGCGCTTACGCTCGTATACGCCGTCAATTTAAACAGCCTATTGGTCATATGGAAGGGGTCGAAGAACCGCTAGCTCGTCTTGCGGGGAACGCCTACATGATGGATGCGGCAAGCAACTTTACCGTTGCGGCGATCGATCTCGGCGAAAAACCCTCCGTAATCTCAGCAATTGTCAAATACCACTGTACTCATCGCGGTCAACGTGCCGTCATTGATGCAATGGATATCGTCGGTGGTAAAGGTATTTGCATGGGACCATCTAACTTTTTGGCGCGTAGCTATCAAGGCTCCCCCATCGCGATCACAGTCGAAGGGGCCAATATTCTTACTCGATCGATGATCATCTTTGGCCAAGGGGCTATTCGTTGTCATCCCTATGTCCTCAAAGAGATGGAGGCGGCTTATTCACAAAGCCCAAATGCCGTTAACGACTTTGACCAAGCACTTGTCGGTCATATTGGTTTTACCCTCAGCAACTTTGCTCGTAGTTTATGGCTAGGATTAACCGATGGTCGAGGGTCTGCAAGCCCCGTCAGTGATAGCACCAAACGTTACTATCAACAGCTCAATCGCTACAGCGCGAACTTGGCGCTGCTCGCGGATATTTCCATGGCGGTACTTGGCGGTTCATTGAAGCGTAAAGAGCGCTTATCAGCACGGTTAGGGGATATTCTCAGCCAACTCTATTTAAGTTCTGCGGCCCTCAAACGGTTTGATAACGATGGACGCGTCAGTGGTGATTTAGCCTTGGTTCACTGGGGATTACAAGACAGCTTATACCAAGCGGAACAAGCAATTGATGCCTTCTTAGCAAACTTCCCGAATAAATGGCTAGCAAAAGCGCTGCGTGTTGTGATTCTACCTTTTGGTAAAGTTCGCCGTTTGCCCAACGACAAACTTGATAGCAAAGTGGCGCGAATCCTTCAAATGCCAAGCGCGACTCGTTCACGCATTGGACGCGATCAATACCTTGAGCCCACAGAACACAATACTGTTGGTCGTATTGAGCAAGCTTTGGACGTCATCTTACAGGCCGAACCTGTATTTGATAAAGTATGCCAAGCCCTTGAACAACGCAGACCTTTTACCAACCTGGATAAAGTTGCAGCATTAGGGTTAGAGCAGCAAGTGATTGACCAACAAGAAGCGGACCTGTTAATCACGGCCGAACGGCTACGTTTATATGTCATTAATGTCGATGACTTTAAACCAGAGCAATTATCGGCAAACCAATCATTAACACATCCGGCGATGGGCAACGTGGCGTAAATTAGGTCACGTGCAAAATAAAAAAGGCAGCATCATGATGCTGCCTTTTTGTTTGTCGATACATGATCAACTCTTGGGCATGTCCAGTTGCATTTCAGGAACTTTTGCTTTGCTGGCTTTAATTTTACGCACAACAAACCAGCCTAAAATTCCCAGTACAAGAGCAACCAAGTTGCCGATGATTAAAATCAGCATATTACGTTGGCGTGCATCTTCACGCGCCTGAATAATACGAATTTCTTGCAAGCGCTGCGCCTGCTTCGCTCGCTCCTCTTCCTGAAGACGCCGGCTTTCAGCGATATCGAGCTCTTGGACAACACTGTAGGTATGATTGGTGATTGGGAAGATCAATGGGCGTTTTGATGCCAGATCCGTTGCGTACATCATTCCAGACCAAGAGTAATTACCGAGTTGGCCATTATAGGGAATATCTAAACTCGCTTTTAAAGAGCCATTCTCGGCGCGAGTTTCAACGGCCAGTTTATCGCCATCCGGGCCTTGATGATCAATATGCGCCGCCACGGAACCCGGCTCAATCATGCCCTGTTCACCAGAAAACACGATTTGATGCGGTGTGCCTTCATTGCGTGATTGAATAAACGTACTTTCCATCGGTGGTGGATAGACCAACACTTCTTGCTCTAAAGCACGTAAAAATACCCCGTTGCCTGAGGTGATACGAACACGATATTTGTTTGGTTGCGCGGTGATCGGCAATGAAACCGTAAACACTCCATCGCCAGCTTGTTCATCAAGCCCTTGCCCATCATCCTCAAACACACCAAGTTCAATCGGAATCGGCCTCGCGTCTTTAGAAAGGCTTTCAACACTCTCAATATACTTGGTAAAGGTCACTTTTAAGTTCACACGATCCAGAAAGTCTCTCAACACGAGCGGCTGATCATCAGAGGTCAATCGAGCGGTAAGCTTCAGCTCTTCGCCTTCAAAAAGACGTTCGGGCAGTGGCTGTGCTTCCAGCTTGAGATTAGAGATTAACTTAATTTTGTTTTTAGGCGTGACTTTACCGATCGCTTGCCATGGACCTGGCATGGGATTATCGACCGAGATAATGTCCATTGAGGATTCCTGATACCAGCGAACGTTATCAGGAAAACGCGACGCATAATATTTTTTGCCATCGGGGCGCACCAGAACCACCGGCTGTGAATTATCCGCGCGATATATCACAAAGGTCATCTGCTCTACAGATGGGTCGACACGGAAACGATTATCGAGGAGCGACATTGAGGACTCTTGGCTCGCAAACCCGCTTGCACTAACAAGTAATCCCAATATGGACACCAGCTTCCTCAACATGTTCTCTCCTACTCGGTTTTACTTAGTTACGATCGCCACAGGCAGTTGCCACCTTTAGCCACTAAATCTAAACGTTCATTATGCGCTGCTATTTCATCGGCAGAAGCAGGGATAACCTTTAGCGATTTTCGTCCGACATCAGCTCGTTTTATCGACTCACCTCCCACTTCACCGCTGCTATTACCATTGCCACCAAACTGAATTGACGTTTGGCCGCCAGTCATCATTAAGTAAACGTCCGCTAATATCTCCGCATCGAGCAAAGCGCCGTGCAGCGTACGATGTGAGTTATCAATCCCGTAACGCTCACAAAGAATGTCCAAGTTGTTACGCTTACCGGGGAAGATTTTCTTTGCCATCGCCAAGGTATCAGTCACTTGACAGAAATCCTCTGTCTTACCGATTGAGCGATTGAGCATTTCAAACTCGTTGTCCATAAAGCCAACGTCAAACGGCGCATTGTGTGCGACAAGTTCGGCGCCTTTGATAAATTCGAGAAACTCATCATGGACATCACGATACTCTGGCTTATCAGCCAAGAATTCATCGGTAATACCGTGAACTTCAATCGCTTGTTCTTGAATCAGGCGATCAGGTTTAATGTAAACGTGAAAATGACGCCCCGTCAGTTTACGGTTAACGATTTCCACCGCACCAATTTCAACGATGCGATGGCCTTGATAATGTGGACCACCTTCAAAGTTCATACCTGTGGTTTCGGTATCGAGAACCACAATGCGGTGGTAGTAAGAATTGTTGCTAGTATTCATAACAAATTTTGTGTCAGACTATGCCAATAATGTGCTTAACCCAATAGTATCAAATCATGACGAAACAGGTGGAAATTTTCACGGATGGTTCTTGCTTAGGCAATCCAGGGCCCGGTGGCTATGGCATTGTAATGCGCTATAAGCAGACCGAAAAAACGTTAGCCAAAGGCTTTCGACTCACCACCAACAACCGGATGGAAATGTTGGCAACCATCGAGGCACTACGGGCGCTGAAAGAGCCATGTAAAGTGAGCTTAACCACCGATAGCCAATATGTTCGTCAAGGTATAACCCAGTGGATTCATAACTGGAAAAAGCGTGGTTGGAAAACATCCGACAAGAAACCAGTAAAAAATGCCGACCTTTGGAAAGCGTTAGATGCTGAAACAGAGCGCCATGACATAGAATGGCATTGGGTTAAGGGCCACGCGGGCCATCGTGAAAATGAGATGTGTGACGAGTTAGCACGCACCGCGGCCGAAAATCCGACCCTTGATGACCAAGGTTATATAGACGCAACTCAAGCGAACTAAATCGTTCATCCATTGACGCTTACCGGCGTCAATTTTCGTTTTAACTTCCAGTGCGGTTTGATCGGTTTCAACGGGTAACTGCGTTTTCTGGCCACAATAAAATACAGGCTACCAAATGGTGACGCCCATTCACCGATGCCATTTTCCACCCAAGTCCAAAAGGTTCGATGGTACTGGAAAGGAAACAGCGCGTAACTGTCCGCTTCAACCACTTGATAATTGAGAATACCGAGCCAATCTTTGACACGGTTGGGCGTAAACATTCGCCCACACCAAGGAAAATTATTTTTCCGCCATGGCATTAAACTCGACAAGCCCGTCAGGCTAAAGGGATTAAACCCCGTGATGATAAGGTAGCCATCGTCAATCATGACCCGATCCACCTCGCGCAGTAAGCGATGCGGATCGCTGACATAATCCAACTGATGAGAAAGAATCACAACATCAATACTTTTTTCACAAATAGGTAAATCGTAACAATCAGCGATGACGTTGTGTAATGGATTCTGGATATCTAGGTTTACTTGATGTTGAATGGTAGAGTTAAGCGTAGAAAGTTCACAGCTCAATCCACCGAGTTTGAGCATGTGGTAACCAAAGAGTTTCGGGCACCATTCATCGAGGCGAGTTTGAATCGATTCACTCACCCACTGTCCATTTTTCAGCTGAGACCAAGAATGCGGCTTTTCAATTTTTCTTTTGCTGCGTGCTGGCTTCATGGATAACCTGCTCACTTAAAAAGGGTCAACAGCCCCTAATAAACTGGAGACTCAACAATGTTAGATATCAAAAGCATACCTGCATTTAATGATAATTACATCTGGCTAATTGAAAATAACCAACAGTCGTGCGCTGTGGTTGACCCAGGTGACGCCAAACCCGTTTTAGATTACCTAGAAGACAATGATTTAGCGCTTGATGCGATTCTGATTACCCATCATCACAATGACCACACAGGCGGAGTTGCGGAGTTGGTCCGCCACTTTCCTAAAGCTCAAGTGGTGGGTCCCAAAAATGATCCGGTGTCTTCATTAAATCTTTCTGTCAGCGGCGGCGATCAAATTGAGTTGTTTGGCGAAGTGTTCTTTGTGCTTGACCTCGCAGGGCATACACTCGGTCATATCGGCTATGTCGGCGATGGTAAACTTTTTTGTGGGGATGTCCTATTTTCTGCAGGATGTGGACGTGTATTTGAAGGCAGTATGGCACAAATGCATGACTCATTGAGTAAACTGGAAAAGCTGCCTGAAGAGACCTTAGTCTATTGCGCTCATGAGTATACGGCCAGTAATGTCGCATTTGCATTAGCGGTCGAACCGGACAATCAACTCCTGCATAAGTACCGCGATGAGGTGAATCGCCTGCGTGCGCAAAATCATCCCACGTTACCAACCACCATTCGCCAAGAGAAATGGATTAACCCTTTCCTACGAGTGGATCAGCCAAGTGTGATGAAATCCGTCTCCAATCGCACCTTGAAAACAGATCCTCTTTCAATTTTTACTGCTTTACGTGAGTGGAAGAACGAATTTTAACGATTTCTTACTTGTCACCTACACACGGTGGCAAGTATTATCAGCAGCCGTTTAAAAAAAGGGCTGTATGATGCGAGTAAAATACAGCTGGGTGTTGGCGCTTTTTATCGCTGGATGTCAACTAACCCAGCCCCAACAAGAGACAACAAACACCGATTCGATTGATGACACTAATCATCCACAAGTTGCAGAAAAAAAGATCGACGCAACTGATTTAAGTAGTGAAAAAGTCATAGAAGAACCGGTTGTCACGCCCCAATCTCAGCAAGACGTTTGGCGTCGTATTGGTATGCAATTGGAGCTACCAATACCGGATAATAAACGCGTAAACTACTATCGTAACTGGTACTTAAAACACCCAGGTCATTTAGCGATCGTATCAAAGCGCGCTGAACCATTTCTATACTTAATTACCGAAAAAATAGAGCAAAAAGGTTTACCCCTTGAACTCGCTCTACTGCCTATTGTTGAAAGTTCATTTGATGCTTTTGCGTACTCTCATGGTAGTGCTGCCGGTCTTTGGCAGTTTGTACCTGCGACAGGCAAAATGTATGGATTGAAGCAAAACTACTGGTATGACGGTCGTCGTGATGTGGCGGCGGCAACAGATGCTGCTCTCGCGTATCTCGAAAACCTCTCTAAGCGTTTTGATGGTGACTGGGGACACGCAATTGCCGCATATAACAGTGGCGGCGGCAGAGTTTCAAGCGCCATTCGTAAAAACCGCAAAGCAGGCAAACCGATTGACTTCTTCTCTTTAGAATTACCTAAAGAGACCAGTGGCTATGTGCCAAAACTCCTAGCCTTAGCTGATATTGTCGCCAATCAAGACAAATATGGTCTGCACATCCCAGCCATTGCCAACCAGCCAAAGGTGGAACTTGTGGATCCTCAAGAGCAGTTGGATTTAGCCATTGCGGCAAGCTACGCGGGCATTTCGGTCAAAGCATTACAAAGCTTGAACCCTGCCTACAACAAATGGTCCACAGCGCCTGAAGGGCCACATCAATTACTGCTGCCAGTCTATGCTGTCGAACGTTTTAATCAGCAAGTACTCGCCAATCAAGGGCAAGGGATTAAAACCATTCGCTACCGTGTTCAGTCTGGCGATACCATCAGTACTCTCGCGGTAAAATACAACACCAGCAGTAAAGTCATTCGAGCCGCCAACAGTTTAACCAATAACGAAATTCGTATTGGGCAGTATTTACTGATTCCTACCTCAGCCAAAGATGATGATGCTTACGTATTGAGCGCGGCGAATCGTCTTGCCAAAAAGCAGTCCATTGCCCGTGGTCAGTACAAACTTGAACATCGAGTCACCAGTGGTGAAAGCTTATGGACCATTGCTCGCCGTCATAAAGTGTCGACGGCCTCATTAGCCAAGTGGAACGGCATGGGGCCACGCGATACCTTACGAGTCGGACAGAAATTAGTGATTTGGAAAAAGCCGACTGACGGAGCCATCATTCGAACCGTATTTTATCGAGTACGCAATGGTGACACGATTAGCGGAATTGCCAGTAAATTCAGAGTTAAGAGCCATGATATTGTAAAATGGAACGATTTGAGCCGCAGTAAGTACTTGCAACCGGGTCAAAAGCTCAAGCTCTATGTTGATATCACGAAGGTAAGTGTATGACCGTTTCCGCCTCCAGCAATCCATTAACGTTATTGTTGGATATTTTCCGCAGCCCAAGCGCCTGCTTTCTCGCCCTTTACGAACCAAGGTTATGGGGCTGGCAACCGTTTATCGTGCTATTGGTTACCCCCTTTCTATTTTGGGGTAGCTACTTTGATATGGTCGACTTTGTTTGGCTTAAGGCCGAACTGGTCAAACAAATGCCAACGGCAGCAGCGGTAGAGCTGGATCGTATTGATGCCAATACTTTGATGGCGACCGAAATCATCACCGATACCGTTGGGCGCCTAACCACTGTGTTAATGCTTGGCTTATGGTTTTTGCTCGCCACTCGAAGTAACCAACAGCAACATGGTTACTGGCGTTGGGTCGCGGCAAGCTGTGCGATTTTGTTTCCTGCAGTACTGGGGGACTTAGCCAGTTATGTGAGCCTGGTACTTAACCAAGGACACGTACTTAACTATGCCGCAGACCTCAACACATTAAACGGGTTGTTGAAGCTGCCAATGACGCATCCTTGGTCCGAGTTTTGTCGCTCACTGCCACTATTGATGCCATGGTACATCGTGCTCGGCTACGCTGCCGTCATCACATGGACAACAATAGAACGCGGGCAAGCGCTAGTGATCGCCGCCCTTCCCTGGGTTGGTTATTACGCAGCTTGGGCGCTGTATTTACTGGTGATGTAGTCGGTTAAAGCGTAAAGCTCACCATCAGTGGATTATGATCAGAGGCGTCGGTTTTCGGCGCCTTTGCCGTTTTAAGGGTCAAGCCTCGAAAAAAGACATGATCAAGCGCGAGTCCAGTCATAAAGCGCTTACGCTCATCAGGCATAAAACTGACTTCTTGCATCTCCAATGAGTCGAGTGCTTGTCTCATCGCGCTCAATCTAGATTCACTCCACGAGTTAAAATCTCCCGCAACAATAAGCGGCCCGCGATGCTGTATCAGTTCTTGTTTGAGCTGTTGCAACTGCTGCCTATACGCTTTGACTCCTAGCGTAAAGTTCACGGCGTGAATGTTGACCACCGCCAACGTTTCTCCATTGGACAGAGGATAACGCGCGTAAATCGCCGATTTGGGCAACCTTAGCCAAGGTTCGACCGTCATGTAGGCA
This sequence comes from Vibrio olivae, assembly GCF_042428525.1. NCBI lineage: Bacteria > Pseudomonadati > Pseudomonadota > Gammaproteobacteria > Vibrionales > Vibrionaceae > Vibrio > Vibrio olivae. The sequence goes on along the minus strand of NZ_JBHMEP010000001.1, from coordinate 76,742 downwards.
CAAGCCAACAAGGGGTTATCCTTACTCAAGTTCAATACGCCTGCAGGCGTATCAAAAGCCTTAAAGGCGTTGGCTTGATTACCATACCATTTCGATTGGGTAATCCACTGCTTCATTTCCGTGGTCATACTCGCTTCTTGAAGCAAAACCAACTGTTTGTTATTCGATAACTGACTCAGTGCTCGCTGCCAATTCTGGCGATTTTGTTTGTAGATATTCCACACCAAGAGATTTAATTCACCGTTGTCATCAAGAAACGTGTCACTTTGTGAATGAAAGCAGTGCAGTTCTGGGGATGAAACAGACTGGTGGTCAAAGTGAGTAATCATCGGCTCATCATTCAAGGTAAAAATTTGTGAGAAACTAAAGTACGCGGCGAAACCGGCAACTGCGGGATAGAGAAACGCTTTTTTCTTCATAAACAACTACAACTCAAAAACAAATAAGGAGCCATCTGGCTCCTTATCATTAAAATCGATTGTTTTAAATCGCGTCGTCGTCTTCTTCACCAGTTCGAATACGAACAACACGTTCAACGGCAGTGATGAATATCTTGCCGTCACCGATTTTACCTGTTTGTGCGGTTTCAATAATGCTGTCGACACATTGCTCTGCAACATCATCAGTAACCACGATTTCGATTTTCACTTTTGGAAGAAAATCGACCATATATTCGGCACCACGGTATAATTCCGTATGACCTTTTTGACGACCAAAACCTTTAACTTCTGACACCGTCATACCTGTAATGCCAACATCGGCTAAGGCTTCACGAACATCATCCAACTTAAACGGTTTGATAATGGCTTCAATCTTTTTCATGTTCATCCCTTACACTTCAATCAATTACGCTATTATCGAACAGCTACTTTCAACAATCAAATAAAAGCCTGAGAGCCACAACAAGTTTATCAAATTCAGACTTATTTTAAACTTGCGTAGTAAGCAGCAAGATTTTCGATATCTTGATCGTTTAGCATTCCTGCTTGAGCCTGCATCACCGCGGCGAGACCACCGGTACGTTTACCACTCTTATAAGCTTTGAGTGCAGAAACCAAGTATTGTTCATTCTGCCCTCGCAAATTTGGATAACCAGGAATGGTTGCCATTCCGTTTGCCCCATGACAAGCCGCACACACCGCTGCTTTGGTTTTCCCAGCTTCAACATCCCCAGCGGCAAAAGCATTTGTTGCCAACATTACACCACCAAGTACGATTCCAATCATTGCTGCTTTCATTGCTTTCCCTTCTCATCCTCATCAATAATGAGTCTTTATTCTAAGATTGTGGCACAAATACGCGATTTTTGTGCCACACAAATTCATATTGTTGTCCGGCAAATGTTCGATCGACAAACAGTCCTGCTACCGCAGCAACCTGCCCATTACACAGTAAAATGGGCGTACGACGCCTTAACCAGCTTGGCACACCATATTCTTGAAACAGTTTTTTTAATTGCCGGCTATGTCCGCGTTGTACTGGGTGCGCCGTCAACCCTTGTGGATTAAAAATCACATCTAAATGCGCATCTGGAGGAATCGCTAATGCTCCCTGTGCCGATGGTTTGATAATCACTTCCCCCAGATTATCTGGTAACACTTGCGGCAAATTTAAGGTTAACGTCGCGCGCCAATCGCTCACATCCGCAAAGGTAGGTAGCCAATATAACCCATCTCCATAGCGGCGAATTTGACCTTGGTTAAGCATCAGTTCAGGATTAGCGTCGTGTTTTGCCAGTGCAACTTGATTCCAGAGCTGGGAAAGCTGGGCTTCACTTGGCATCCTTGCTTTGTGATTATCTAACCACATACGTAACAACCGAAACCGTGTCAGCTCAGTTTGTGTCGTCAAGTACGAGATTTGGATGCTGCCATCACAACGTGTTGCATTGTTTAAATGCGGCGTGAGTAACTCATCCAGCAGTGCTTCTTGCTCCGCACATAAACGTGCACTGCGCGCCACGGAGCGATCAAGAGACGGCCATCGTGCAAGAAGTGGCGGTAAAATTTCCTGACGCAAAAAATTACGATCGTAGCGGCGGTCTTGGTTACTCTCATCTTCAACCCAGCTTAACCTTTGCTGCTTGGCGTAATCTTCTATCTCACCTTGCTCAACACTTAACAGCGGCCGTGCCAACCAGCCTTTGGCAAATGGCATTATGGATGCCATCGCAGACAACCCTTTGGGGCCACTGCCTCGACGCAATGCTAGCAAGAAAGTTTCGAGCTGATCATGGCGATGTTGCCCGGTGAGCAACACATCGCCCTCTGTCATATGCGCTGACAGCGCTTGATAGCGCGCATCACGTGCTTTTTCTTCGACACTTTCACCATCCAGTTCATTCAGTGTGATGTGCTCAATACGCAGAGGAATTTGGTATTGCTGGCACCAAGTTTGACAGCGTTCAGCCCACCTATCCGCATGGGGACTCAAACCATGATGGACATGAATTGCCATACAGCGTTCACCGCTGATGTTTTGATGATGGTGCATTAAATCAAGTAGCACTCGTGAGTCTACGCCACCGCTCAAAGCGATAATCCAACGATTAGGCGTAAAACTGACTGTGTGTCTCAGTAAGGTGGAAAAGCGATGGTCTAAGCTCGTCATAAGGCTTGGCTAGAAGGGTCGAAAGCTCAACCCATTGATAAACAAATATCCTTAAGTGTAACTCGAATTGGTCATTGTGTGCCAACAACAAAAAAGGCTAACCAAAATGGTTAGCCTTTCAATTGTCGTCAACGGCAACTTAGCAGTAACCGTAGCTCATCAGACGCTGGTATCGACGCTCACGAAGTTCGTCAGTAGAGAGAGGCTCGAGATCAGCAAGTTGCTTCTTCAATACCGCTTTCATGTTCTCCGCCATTGCCGGATAATCACGATGCGCACCACCCAGTGGTTCTTCGATGATTTCATCGATAAGCTCGAGTTCTTTCAAGCGTGGGGCAATCAAGCCCATCGCTTCAGCAGCTTGCGGCGCCTTATCAGAATCACGCCACAAGATAGAGGCACAGCCCTCTGGAGAAATAACCGAGTAAGTGGAGTATTGCAGCATGTTGACGTAGTCACCAACACCAATAGCCAATGCACCACCAGAACCCCCTTCGCCAACCACATTACAGATGACGGGCACTTTCAAACCTGCCATAACTTTTAAGTTAGTCGCAATCGCTTCAGATTGGCCGCGTTCTTCTGCACCCACACCAGGATAAGCACCTGCAGTATCGATAAAGGTAATCACGGGCATATTGAAACGCTCAGCCATACGCATTAAGCGCAGTGCTTTACGATAACCTTCAGGCTTTGGCATACCAAAGTTACGACGCACTTTTTCCTTCGTTTCACGGCCTTTTTGGTGACCAATCACCATCACTGGCTGATCATCCAGACGCGCAATGCCGCCGACGATCGCTTTATCATCGGCAAAAGCACGATCGCCTGCCAATTCATCAAATTCAGTAAATACATGTTCGATGTAATCAAGCGTGTACGGGCGTAACGGGTGACGAGCAAGTTGCGCCGTTTCCCAAGCACCTAAGTTACTAAACGTACGTTTCTTAAGCTCTACACTCTTCTTTTCAAGCTGTTCAATCTCTTTGTCTAGATCGACTCCTGAATTGCCGCCGTGGCGAGAAACGTCACGTAACGCTTCAATTTTAGCTTCAAGTTCTGCAATCGGTTTTTCAAATTCTAGAAAATTCAGGCTCATCTATGGATCCTTTTTTACTCGGCTATCTTTAATTGCGCCGAATTTAGTTAAATTCGAGTTCTACCTGGCTCTTACCAAGTAATTGCTTCAATTCGTCTAATAATGTATCGCTTGGCGTTACACGCCATTCGGTACCAAGCGTCAACCGCGCTCGCGCGTCGTTACGCTGATAATATACATTGACAGGTATCGTCCCTGCTTTATGAGGCTCCAATATTTGGCTAAAGCGCTCAAAAAATTGGTCATTTATCTGAGATTGATGGATAGAAACGGATAAACCTCTTGCGTATTTTTCTCGAGCATTGCCGAGATCCATCACCTCGCGGGCGGTCATTTTAAGACCGCCATTGAAATCATCAAAGCTGACCTGTCCAGAAACGACTAAAATTCTGTCTTTTTCAAGTAATTCTGCGTACCTATCTAAGGAATCGGAGAATAACATCACTTCCATACGACCACTGCGGTCATCTAATGTCATGATCCCAATGCGACTGCCTCGCTTGGTGGTCATGACACGTGCTGCAATCACTAAACCCGCCACCGTGACAGATTGATCGCGCCGAGTTGGCGTTGCGTCTTTTAGTCGACAACTGGTGTATTTAGTTAGTTCCTTGAGGTAAGCATTAATTGGGTGCCCCGTCAAATATAGCCCTAAAGTATCGCGCTCTCCTTCCAACCATACTTTTTCGGGCCATGGATCAACTTTGGTGTATTTGTTTTCCACTTCTTCCGGCGCTTCCGTCAACACACCAAACAAGTCGGTTTGACCAAAGGCTTCTGCTTGGTGGTGTTGGCTGGCAGCTTTGACGGCATCATCTAGTGAGGCCATCATCGCGGCGCGATGTGGGCCTAAACGGTCCAGCGCGCCAGCATAAATCAGCTTCTCGATAACTCGCTTATTGACTTTCTTAAGGTCAAGTCGCGCACAGAAATCAAACAAGTCTTTAAAGTGGCCATCTTTACGCGCTTCAAGGATGGCTTCGATAGGACCTTCACCCACCCCTTTGATCGCTCCGATGCCATAAACAATGGCTCCATTTTCATCCACATTAAAGCGATAGAGCCCCGAGTTAATATCCGGTGGTAAAACCGTGAGCTTCATGCGAATACACTCATCGACTAAGCCAACCACCTTCTCGGTGTTGTCCATATCCGCGGTCATCACGGCCGCCATGAACTCGGCCGGATAATGCGTTTTTAACCACAATGTTTGGTAAGAGACCAGAGCGTAAGCCGCCGAGTGCGATTTGTTAAATCCATAACCGGCAAATTTCTCTACCAAGTCAAAGATTTTGATCGCCAGTTCACCATCAATACCGTTCTTGATCGCGCCCTCTTCAAACGTCGCCCGCTGCTTGGCCATCTCTTCGGGCTTTTTCTTACCCATGGCACGACGTAACATATCCGCGCCGCCAAGCGTATACCCAGATAATACCTGAGCAATCTGCATCACCTGCTCTTGATAGAGGATGATGCCGTAAGTCGGATCCAATATCTCTTTCAACGACTCGTGTTGCCATTTTTCATCTGGGTAAGACACCGCTTCACGGCCGTGCTTACGGTCGATAAAGTTATCTACCATGCCCGATTGCAACGGGCCGGGACGAAACAGCGCTACCAACGCGATGATGTCTTCAAAACAGTCAGGTTGCAGACGCTTAATCAGCTCTTTCATGCCGCGCGATTCAAGCTGGAATACCGCCGTCGTCTCCGAGTTTTGCAGAATGTTAAACGAGGCTTTATCGGCTAAGTCAATCGCTTCAATGCGAACGGGCTCTTTACCTTCTCGCTCTAAACGCGGGTTAATTAACCCTAGCGCCCAGTCGATAATGGTCAGCGTACGCAGTCCCAAGAAGTCAAATTTAACCAAACCCGCGGTTTCGACATCGTTTTTGTCAAACTGCGTTACGGGGAAATGGCCTTCTGCATCGGCGTAAATTGGCGCAAAATCGGTAATGGTTGTTGGTGAAATCACGACCCCACCGGCGTGTTTACCAGCGTTTCGAGTACAGCCCTCAAGAATTCGACACATGTCGATAAGCTCTTTGACTTCTTCATCGGCGTCATAGAGCTCAGGGAGTGCAGGCTCGGCTTTAAACGCTTTTTCAAGCGTCATGCCCGGATCGGGTGGCACCAATTTAGAAATGCGGTCAACAAAGCCAAATGGATGCCCCAGCACGCGGCCAACATCGCGAATTACCGCTTTGGCCGCCATGGTACCAAAAGTAATGATCTGCGATACCGCGTCACGGCCGTACATTTCTGCTACGTGATCAATCACTCGGTCACGCTTATCCATACAGAAGTCGACGTCGAAATCGGGCATCGAAACCCGCTCTGGGTTCAGAAAACGTTCGAACAGCAGATCGTATTCCAACGGATCGAGGTCGGTGATTTTAAGCGCATAAGCCACCAGCGAACCTGCACCAGACCCTCGTCCTGGACCAACAGGAATGTCGTTATCTTTAGACCACTGGATAAACTCCATTACGATCAAGAAGTAACCGGGAAAACCCATGTTATTGATCACTTCAAGCTCAACTTGCAAACGCTCATCGTATTCAGGGCGCTTTTGCGCTCTGACTTCTGGATCTGGGAATAAAAATTCTAAACGCTCTTCGAGTCCTTCCAGTGACTTCTTGACTAAGAATTCGGTTTCTTCCATTCCTTCGGTTGGGAATGCAGGCAAAAAGTATTCGCCAAGACGCACAGTGACGTTACAGCGCTTAGCGATTTCTACACTGTTTTGCAGCGCTTCTGGAATGTCTTCAAACAGCTCGCACATTTCTTCTTCACTGCGAAGATACTGCTGGGGACTGTAGTTTTTAGGACGACGAGGATCTTCTAATGTGTATCCGTCATGAATAGCAACGCGAATTTCATGGGCATCAAATAATTCTTGATTCAAGAACACAACTTCATTCGTGGCCACAACAGGTAGACCAACTTCCTGCGCCAATTCCAAAGCAAAATGAAGGTAAGTTTCTTCATCACTGCGCCCGGTTCGCACCAACTCTAAATAATAACGGTCGGCAAAATGCGTTTGATAGAACTCAACACATTGTTCCACTAACCGCTGATTGCCTTTTAATAAAGCTCGCCCAACATCCCCATTTTTTGCACCAGAGAGTAATATCAGCCCTTGCGCATGCTCAATTAGCCAGGATTTATCGATCACGGGCTGATGCTGAATATGCCCGCGTAAATAGGCTTTTGAAATTAATAAAGTGAGGTTTTTATAGCCTTCATTATCAGCGGCTAAAATCGTCAGTCGAGTCAGTTCATCACCAAACTCTTCTGACTGAACAGCAAAGTCAGCGCCAATAATCGGCTTAATACCCTGTTTATGCGCATTGTCATAAAACTTCACCAAACCGCATAAGTTTGTAAAATCTGTCAATGCCATCGCGGGCATATTCAATTCAGCCACTTTACTCACCAAGGGCGGCACTTTGGATAGGCCGTCAACCATGGAAAAGTCACTATGAATGCGAAGATGGACAAACTTTGGGTCAGACATGGATAGGTTCCAAGTTAAGGAAATTAAAAACCAGCAAGGGCACTATTTTACGGAATTCGAGAAGGGAATAAAGGGCTGTTTAGTCCAGCCCTAATGCACGGCATACTGGTTTGAAGCTTTTGCGGTGCTGGTCAATCACGCCATGCTGCTCAATCGCTGCAAAATGCGCTTTGGTTGGGTAACCTTTATGTTGTGCGAAGCCAAATTGCGGATACAACGCATCCAATTCGTCCATTTCACTGTCACGAACCACTTTGGCGATAATGGAAGCAGCACTGATCTCCGCCACTCGCAGATCACCTTTGACCACGGCCAGGCCTGGAATTTCAAGCTCTGGTACACGGTTCCCATCAATTAAAGCAAAGTCCGGCTGAACATGAAGCCCAGCGATTGCACGCTGCATAGCCACCATGGTCGCCTGCAAAATATTCCACTGATCAATTTCTGCGGGAGAGCAACGTCCGACTGACCAAGCTAAAGCCTTTTGCTGAATTTCAGGAAACAACGCTAAGCGCTTTTTCTCAGACAACTTTTTAGAGTCGTTTAAACCTTCAATCGGCTGGGTTGGATCTAAAATAACCGCCGCCGTAACCACATCACCAACTAAGGGTCCGCGTCCCACTTCATCAACGCCAGCAAATAAGCGGTAGCCTAGTGGGTATTCAAATGGCGGTAGAACGAGTTTTTCTTTCGGCATGACACTCTCTTTATCGTTTGTCTATCAACGCAAGTACGGCTTGGGCAGCTTGTTTGTCAGCGTCCTTTCGAATCCAATGATGCATCTCAGTGAACTTGCTGAGCATGGTTTGGTTGTCAGAATCAAGCAACTGGCTGACTTCGCGAAATAGGTTTTCACCGGTGCATTCTTCTTGAAGCAGCTCTTTGACCAATTCACTGTCTGACAAAATATTGGGTAAGGATACATATTTGGTTTTTAGCATTCGACGCGCTAAGAAGGCGGTAACGGCGTTGACCCGATACCCAACGACCATTGGGCGTTTCAGAAGCATACACTCTAAAGCGACCGTTCCGGAGGCCAACATCACAGCATCTGATGCAGTAATCACATTGCGTGCAGTGTCATTCACCAATTCAAACTCAAGCTCAGGTGCAAACTCTTTCCAAGCTTGCTCAAACTGTTCGCGGCGTTTTTCATTCACCAAAGCGACCACAAAACCTAAGTCTGGATAGCGCTGTTTGAGCTGCTGGCAAGTTTCGATAAATGGCTGAGCCAACATTTTAAGTTCAGCGCCGCGGCTTCCCGGCAGTACGGCTAACCAACGTTTTTGACTATCCAACCCAAGGTGTTCACAGGCCTGCGCTTTATCTGACTGTAAAGGAATGGCATCAGCCAAGGTATGGCCAACAAACTCACAAGGTACATTGAATTTGTCGTAAAACGCTTTTTCAAAGGGCAAAAACGCAAGCACCAAATTTGTCGCCGCTGCAATCTTATGGATTCGCTTTTGACGCCATGCCCATACTGATGGGCTAACGTAGTGAACCGTTTTGATTCCGGCTTGCTTGAGATCTTTTTCCACGCGCAGGTTAAAGTCTGGCGCATCAATCCCCACGAACACATCCGGTGGATTAGCGGTGAAATAATCCACCAACTCAGCCTTGACTTTCAGTAAGCGAGGAAGGCGACCAAGCACTTCGACTAAGCCCATCACCGCGAGCTCTTCCATATCAAACAGGCTTTGACAGCCTTGGGCAATCATTTTAGGCCCACCAATGCCCACAAATTCAGCGTCTGGGTGAACTTGCTTAATCGCTCTGATAAAACCTTCACCTAAGGTGTCACCGGATAATTCTCCAGCAATAATACCGATGCGCAGTGGCTTATCCATAATAATCCTTGGTTGACATGAGCATTGTCGCTCACAATAAAATCGCTACATTAGATACAAAAAGATCGCCGCAATAGCGGCGATCTTCATCGCGAATCATTCCCGTTAATTAACGAATAATGCCGCGCTCTGTCGTCTCAAGCATGTGAATCATACGCTCGATCGACGCATGCTCTTTGGCCATTTCTTGAAGCGCTGGGATGGCTTCTGGCAGCGTTTTGCCTGAACGATAAATTTCTTTATACGCTTTCATCAAAGCGCGCAATTCCGCTTTCTCAAAGCCATTACGTTGCAAACCAACTTTGTTCAAACCAAATGGTGCCGCATGGTTACCTTGAGCCAATACATAAGGCAGCACATCCTGAACCACCGCAGAACAGCCACCAATATAGGCATAAGCCCCGACAGTACAAAACGGATGAATAGCTGACAGCGCCATCACACCGGCATAGTCATCTACAGTTACGTGACCACCCAAAATCGAATTGTTGCCGATATGCGTATGATTACCGACAATCACATCATGCGCGATGTGAGCATTCACACACAGCAAGTTATCATCACCAACCACGGTTTCACCACGGTCTTGAATTGTGCCGCGATGAATTTGTACTGCTTCACGGATGACGTTGCGATCACCAATCACCACCGTCGTATCTTCACCGCCGTATTTCTTATCTTGGTTCTCTTCACCAATAACGGCATGAGGAAAAATTCGGTTATCTTTACCTATCGTGGTGTGACCTTTGATCACCACGTGAGACATCACTTCAGTCCCCTCACCAATTTCAACGTTTGACGTGATATAGGTAAATGGTCCAACCGTTACATTAGCACCAATCTTAGCGCCATCTTCAACCACCGCTGCTGGGTGGATTTGAGCGGTTTCATGAATCATATTAAAACTCTCGGCGTGCACATTTTAATTCAGCAGAACAAACCACGTCACCATCGACTTTGGCTACGCAGCTAAACGCAGCGATGCCGCGACGCTCTTTAATAAATTGTACTTCAATAACCAGTTGATCACCTGGCGTGACTGGCTTACGGAATTTTGCGCCGTCAACACTGGCAAAATAGTAAAGCTCCTTACCAGAAGGCGCACCAAATGATTTAAATGCCAGTAGGCCCGTCGCTTGAGCCATAGCTTCAAGGATTAATACACCAGGAAAAACAGGTAACTGAGGGAAGTGGCCTGTAAATTGAGGCTCATTCACTGAAACGTTCTTAATCGCGTGAAGGTACTGTTCTTCTTGAAAATCAGTCACACGGTCAATCAGCAAAAATGGATAACGGTGAGGGAGGAGTTCCTGGATTTCAGAGATATCCATTGTTCTTTTTTCAGTAGTCAAAGTCGTAATCCTATATGAAAATTTAAAAACTTTGTAATGGCAGGCATTATAGACGAAAAAGGCCCGCGTTTCGCGAGCCTTTTAAAACAGAAATTGAATAAAGATTACGTTTTCTGTCCTAGCTGCTTTTCGATAGCCTTCAAGCGTTTATTCATTTCATCAATTCGATGAACGCGAGTTGCCGTCTTGCGCCACTCTTTATTCGGTTGAAGAGGAATACCCGATGAGTATACGCCTTTCTCTTCGATACTGCGCATCACCATACCCATACCGGTAATGGTTACGCCATCCGCAATCTCGATATGACCGTTAATCACCGATGCTCCACCGATAATGCAGTACTTACCTATGGTCGTACTACCAGCAACAATGGTACCACCAGCCATCGCGGTACCATATCCGATGTGCACGTTATGGGCGATTTGCATCTGGTTATCAAGAATCACGTTGTCTTCAATCACTGTATCATCAAGTGCGCCACGATCGATGGTGGTAGAGGCACCAATTTCCACGCGGTTACCAATGCGAACACTACCAAGCTGAGGAATTTTAATCCACTCACCACGTTCATTCGCATAACCAAACCCGTCAGAACCGATGACACTCCCCGCTTGTACTAAGCAGTCATCACCAATAATAACTTGATGGTAGATACTGACATTGGCCCAAAGTTTGGTGTTGTTTCCCAACTTGGCGCCTTTGCCGATAAAACAACCCGCACCGATAATGACGTTATCACCAAGCACGGCACCAGATTCGATCACCGCATTCGCGCCTACCGATACATTTGTACCGAGCGTGGCATCATCCGCAATCACGGCTGATGGCGAAATACCCGTTGCTGGATTCGGTGTCGTATCTAAAGCTTGTGCGACGCGTGCAAAGGCAACATAGGGATCAGCAACAACCAGTACGTTACCGCTAAATTGCTCTTTTTGAGCTTCTTTAACCATTACGACGGTAGCTTGGCACTGTTCAAGATGCTTTGCGTATTTAGGATTAGACAAAAAGGTCACATGACCTTTTTGCGCTTTATCCATTGGAGCGACCATGGAAACTTCTGCATTTTTGTCACCATGCAGCGTTCCCCCGGTAATTGTTGCCAGTTCGGCTAATGTCAATGTTGCCATAAGTTATTTTAATTCTTTGATTACTTTCTCGGAAAGGTTGTCTTCAGGCTTGCCGTATTGCATGGTCTGAATGTCGATCACCATATCATAACCGTCACGTTCTGCGACAGTTTTCACGGCTTTTTGAATCACTTGGAATAACTTGCCTTTCTCTTCAGCTTCGCGGCGTTTTGATGCTTGATCCAACGCTTGCGCTTTCACTTTGTACTTGCTATCCAGCTGACCGATTTCGATACGCAGTTTTTCAACTTGATCGTCATTCATCAACTCGCCATCACGCTTAAGCTTTTCGATCTTTGTTTTCGCTTGAGCTTGGATGGATTTTAGCTCATCAGCACGATCTTTGAATTCGCTTTGCATCTTTTGCAAAACCGCTTCGCGCTGCGGCAATGCCTGAAAAACTTGAGCTGTATTGATGTAACCAATTTTTTGAGCAGCGCTCGCAACATTAGCAAACAACATAGAACTCAAGACAACAAGGCTAACACCAGCCGCTTTGACGATTTTTTTCAAAATTAATTCCTCTTTTAGAAGGTTTTACCGATAGTGAAAGTGAAGAATTCCTCATCGTCACCTTTATATTTCTTGATAGGTCTTGCAATGGAGAAGACCAAAGGCCCCATTGGAGACATCCATTGCAATGCTGCACCATAGGATGCACGATAATTCATCGGATCAGAGTAATCATCGTAGTATTCATTACCATACGCAGCACTACCTTGATAATCAAATTCCGTATCCCAAACACTGGCCGCGTCTAAGAACACACTGGTACGAATTTGACTTCTTGCTTCATCCGATGCAAATGGCGTTGGAACAATCAGCTCCATACTTGCCAATGCGATGGCATTACCACCCACGGAATCATCCGTCGCTGACACACAGCCGTTGTTACCACAGCCGCCACTACGCGTCGTGTAGACGGCACGTGGGCCCGCACTGTTGGAGCTAAAGCCTCGTAGCGACGAGAAACCACCAGCGTAGTAGTTTTCATAGAACGGGAACAGGTTATCACTGTCACCCGATGTTCCATATCCATTACCGTAACCAACTCGACCACGCATCAACAAGGTAAACTCATGACCTTTGGTTAATGGGTAGTACTGACGCACATCATATTGCAATTTAAAGTACTGAGCATCAGAGCCCGGTACAGTCATTTTCGCAGAAGCGCGTTGGTAGTTACCAGCAGTTGGGAAATACCCTTTATTGAGGTTGTTTCGGGTCCATGACAGGTTAATATCGAAATCACTGGTAAGAATTTCGTTTTCATCGCCTTGGCCAATACTGATGGCAAACTGACGAGCCTGATCATAAGTTGGCACATTACCGATTCGGTTATGGGTATAACCAAGACCAAATTCTAAACGGTTAAGTTCATCGAACGGGAAACCCCACGTTAAATCTGCGCCATAGCTTTCATTGGTATAGTCGATGATACCCGCTTCGGATGCTTCGAATTCATTGTAGAAAATCTTGCCACCAAGGCTCACACCATCAAGGTTCCAGTATGGGTCACGATATTCTAAGCTGATGTTCTTTTGATAATCGTTGGTCATCGCGTTAATGCCAACTCGATTACCCGTTCCCATAAAGTTATCTTGTTGAAGGCCAACTTGGAAACTCACCCCAGATTCCGTGCCGTAACCAACACCGAAGTTAATGCTACCTGAGTTTGCTTCTTTAACGCTGTATACCAAATCAACCTGGTCATCGCTGCCTGGCACACGCACAGTTTGTACATCAACGGTTTCGAAAAAACCGAGACGGTTAAGGCGGTTTTTACCGGTATCAATCGCTTTTGAATTCAACCAGCTGCCTTCCATTTGGCGCATTTCACGGCGCAAAACTTCATCTTTCGTGACCGTGTTACCGACAAAACGAATGTCGCGAACGTAAATACGTTTTCCGGCTTCGACGTTGACCACCAAAGAAACCTCTTTGGTCTCTTCGTCAAATTCCGGCATGGTGCGAACTTGAGGGTAAGCGTAGCCGGCCTCCCCAAGAATGCGCTTTACGCCCTCTTCAAGATTGGTGACTTGTGAGCCATTGTAGGTATCGCCTTCTTCAAACGGCACCAAAGCTTCAAACTCATCGTTCTTACCGATCAATTCACCACGGAACTTGACGTCTTTAACTTTGTATTGCTCCCCTTCTTCCAGACCAAGCGTAATATAAACGCCCTTCTTGTCTGGTGAGATAGCAACTTGCGTAGAATCAACTTTAAATTTCAGGTAACCGCGATCCAGATAATACGATTTCAGCGCTTCAATATCGCCCGCAAGCACTTGCTTTTGATACTTGTCGTCAGACAGGAAGTTCCACCATGCGACATCAACATTAAGATTGAAACGGCTTAGTAGTTCGTCATCACTGAAGACTTCATTACCGATAAAGTTGATCTGTTGAATTTTAGCGGAAACACCTTCAGTGAACACAAACTTCAAATCAGCTCGGTTACGTGGAAGTGGGGTGACAACGGCTTTCACAGTCGCATTGTATTTACCCACGCTATAGTAGAAGTCTTCTAGCCCTTTTTCGATATTGGTCAAGGTGGTGCGATCAAGTGCCTCACCAACGCGAACACCCGAGGCATCAAGGTTTTCTTGCAACTGCTCTTCTTTGATCGCCTTATTGCCAGAGAACGAAACACTGGCAATGGTTGGACGCTCTTTAACTTGAACCACTAAGGTGTTGTTATCACGCAATACTTTAATATCTTCAAAGTTGCCTGAGTCATACAGCGCTTTAATGATTTCTGATACGTCGTTGTTATCTACCGTATCGCCCACACGTACGGGCATTTTTAGAAGCGCGGCGCCAAGAGCGACACGCTGCAAACCTTCAATTTTAATGTCTTGAACTACGAAGTCCTCGGCACCATGTGCTGATACACTGGTTGCTAGAAGCGTCGCAAGCAGAAGTTTTTTCATCGCCATATTTGTTTTAGTTATTCCTTACTACAACCTATGCCCTGCTTACAGGCGTGCAAAATCATTGAATATCGCAATTATCATCAGAGAAAAAATAATTGCACCACCTAAACGGTAACCCATCTCCTGCACCTTTTCGGAAACAGGACGTCGAATAACAGCCTCGACAGCGAAAAACAACAAATGACCGCCGTCTAGCATAGGTAATGGAACCAAATTGATAATACCGAGGTTCACACTGATTAAAGCGAGAAAACCTAGAAAATAAACCAACCCATAATCAGCCGTCGCTCCCGCGCCCTTGGCAATCGAGATAGGACCGCTGAGATTGTTCAGCCCAACATCCCCAACGACCAGCTTTTTCAACATGCTGACAGTTAAACCGATAATTTGACCGGTTTTATCTACCGCTTTGCCGACAGACTCAAGAACACCGTATTGCAGTTCAAAACGGTAATTCTCGGGCCACTCTGCCACCTCGGGAGCAATACCGGCAAAGCCGATAGATTCACCGTTTTTACCTGCCTTCTCAGCGGGCGTAAAGGTGATACTGCGTTGTTGACCATCGCGCTCAATCACCGTTTCTATCGGTGTGCTCGCGCTGGCTTGAATTTTTTGTACCACTTGTGGCCACGAAGTGATGGCAACGCCATCCATCTCGAGCAAAGTGTCGCCCGTTCGCAGCCCGGATTGGTAACCAGCCCCTTGCTCAGAAACCATCGCTAACTGCGTGGAAACTTCTGGCGTATAAGGTTTAAACCCCAACGCCTCCATAGCAGACTCGTTTTCTGGGTCAAAGTTCCAATCATGAAGATCGAGAACTTTAGTTTCTTCAATACCAATCCCATCAACAGGCACCACGGTTAACGTCATGCGGTCATCACCAATATGCGAAATAAGCTCCATATTGACTGACTCCCAATCCGAGGTTTTGACGCCAGAGACGGCTTTAAGTTCCATACCTGATGAGATTCCTGCTTGAGCAGAAATAGACGACGGCGCCACCTCACCGACAACGGGTTTGACCGCAGGGACACCGATAAGAAACACCAGCCAGTACGCAACAATGGCAAATAGAAAGTTAAAGATAGGCCCGGCGGACACAATCGCCGTTCTCTTCCACAAAGGTTTTTTATCAAAGGCAAATTGCTGCTGTTCAGGAGTAACATCATCCACTCGCCCATCAAGCATTTTGACAAAACCACCCAACGGAATCATCGAGATACTGTATTCAGTGCCATCCGCTGCGACTCGGCTCCAGAGCGATTTACCAAAACCGATGGAAAACTTCTCGACTTTCACGCCACATTTGCGTGCTACCCAGAAATGACCAAATTCATGAACAGCAACCAAAATGCTCAATGCGACAATAAAAGAAGCCAGGTTCCATAGAATGCCTGTCATAGTTTTCGTCCACTTATAATGTTACCCGCAATTAATCGAGCCATTCTATCCAGCTCAATTAAGCTTTCCAAGTCATGGTTTTGTAACTGAGTGTTCTGAGCGACAATTTGTGACATTACCTGCTCATTCACCACCGCAATATCGGTAAATCCAAGCTCGCGGTTAAGGAAAGCCGCAACCGCCACCTCATTAGCTGCGTTCAGCGCTGTAGTTGCATGTTGCCCTTCATAACACGCCTCTATGGCTAATTTAAGACAAGGATAACGGTTAAAATCCGGCTCAAGGAAAGTTAACTCACCAACTCGAGTGAAATCTAAAGGCTTTACGCCAGCCTCTACCCGCTGGGGATAAGCCATGGTTTGAGCGATCGGCGTTGCCATGTCGGGTTCCCCCATCTGCGCGATGACCGAACCATCTTTATACTGCACCATCGAGTGAATAACAGATTGAGGATGAATCAGCACTTTCAACTGCGACTGAGCGGCATTGAACAGCCATTTAGCTTCAATAAATTCGAGGCCTTTATTCATCATTGTCGCTGAGTCGACCGATATTTTCGGTCCCATCGACCAGTTCGGGTGGGCAATCGCCTGCTCAGGCGTAACACTGGCAAGCGTTTGAATGTCTGTGTAACGAAATGGACCGCCAGAGCCCGTTAATAAGATATGGTTAATCCCATGAGCACGTAAATCACAACGACCAAGCTGAGTTTGAATTTCACTAGGCAGACATTGGAAGATGGCATTGTGCTCACTATCGACGGGCAGCAGCTCGGCTCCGTACTGCTCAACCGCATCAATGAACAGTTGCCCAGACATGACCAGCGCTTCTTTATTCGCAAGTAACACACGCTTACCCGCTTTTACGGCGGCCATGGTTGGCAATAATCCAGCCGCGCCGACAATTGCGGCCATGACTGAATCGACTTCGTCTAGAGCAGCAACGTGGCACATGGCGTCAACGCCATAACTGACTTCGGTATGAATACCTAGATTGCGCAGCTTTAATGTCAGTTGCTGCGCCGCTTCTGCGCTTGACATCACCGCATATTGAGGCGACCAACGCTGACACAATTGCGCCATCTTCTCGACATTTTTCCCTGCCACTAATGCAACAACCGAAAAGGATTCTGGGTTTTGAGCAACGACTTTAAGCGTGCTTTCGCCTATCGACCCTGTCGCCCCAAGAATTGTTAACTTACGCATATAATATCAAACCGCTGATGTAATGGGCCTGTATGCTACAGGCCCATTACGTTAGAAACTAAAATACAGAAGAGTAAAGATAGGAAATGCTGCCGTAAGGCTATCGATACGATCTAATACGCCACCATGGCCAGGAATAATATTGCTGCTGTCTTTGATACCCGACACACGCTTAAACATACTTTCGACAAGATCCCCCAGTACTGAGATGATCACGGTCAATAAGGTAGTCACTAGCAACGCACCAAAGCTCGCAAACTGAATATCAAAATATTGAGCCGCAGCCCAACCGGCAATAAGCGCGGTGGCCATGCCGCCAAGCAACCCTTCAATGGTTTTATTCGGGCTAACATTGGGTGCCATTTTGTGCTTGCCGAAACTCTTTCCAGCAAAATAAGCGCCACTATCTGCAGCCCAAACAATTAAGCAAACAAACAGCACTAATTTGGCACCGTGATAAACGTCGCCGCTCATGTTCTCTGCACGAAGGAGAATAACACTCCAAAAAAACGGCAGTAAGGTCAAAATGCCAAAGGCATGACGTAATAGAGAAGAATGATTCCAAAGAGACGATGAACGCGGGTAAGTCACCGCGAGCACACTGGCGATGATCCACCAGATCGTTCCCAACCATAGCATCACAAAATGTGAGTGAGTTACGGCGTCTAGGCTAATGCTGTCAAAAGGGATGAAATAAAGGCTTAGCGCACTAACCACGACACCCGGAATCAACGTCATCACGCGAGACGCATCTCCGACAAACTGAGTCCATTCCCAGAAACCAATTAAGGTAATAATCGCCAAAGCGGCAATGAACAGAGGAAGAGGCAACATAAAAATGCCAGCAATAACTAAAGGCGCCAGGATAACGGCGGTTATTATTCTTTGCTTCAAATGATGAGGTCCTTGTTTAATATTCCATCAACGCCTTGACTTGCTCACCTGTACAGCCAAATCGACGCTCGCGATTCACATACCAGGTCACTGCTTCAATCAAACAGCTTTCATCAAATTCAGGCCAAAATACTGGGGTAAAATACATTTCAGCATAGGCCATCTGCCACAACATAAAGTTGCTGATTCGGCACTCCCCACTAGTACGAATTAATAAATCAACGTCTGGTAAATCAGCCATAGTTAAGTACTGAGATAACGTCTCTTCGTTAATATCTTCTGGTTCAATTTGACCAAGCTTGACGCTTTCGGCAACGCGTTTTGCGGCCTGAGTAATGTCCCACTTTCCACCGTAGTTCGCAGCGATATTAATCACCATTCCGGTATTATTCGCGGTCATCTCCTCCGCATGAGCGATTTTTTCTTGTAAACGTCGGCTAAATCGAGATTTATCGCCGATGATACGCAGCCTTAAATTATTTTTGTGTAGTTTCTTTACCTCTGTTGAAAGAACAGAAATAAATAACTCCATCAATACGCCAACTTCATCCTCCGGACGTCGCCAGTTTTCACTGCTAAATGCAAATAAAGTAACAGCTTTGATTCCTAACTTCGCTGAAGAAGAGATGGTTTTACGAACCGCGCTCACGCCATTTTTATGACCAAACACTCTTGGCTTTCCACGAGCTTTCGCCCAGCGGCCATTGCCATCCATAATTATCGCGATATGTTGTGGTAATTGTTCAGGTGAGAGTTGTGAGTTATGCATAAGAGGTTAGTCTGAGTAACAGCAAGGGACAAAGCGTAGCATAAAAAAACGCTGGGCTGCGAGCACAGCGTTTTTCATATTGAGGGAGTGTATGAAATATTAAACTTCCATCAACTCTTTTTCTTTCGCGGCTAGAGCTTCATCCACTTTTTTGATCGCCAAGTCGGTGATTTTTTGGATTTCGTCTTGCGCTTTACGATCTTCATCTTCTGAAATTTCTTTCTCTTTCAGTAGTCCTTTCAGATCGCTGTTCGAATCACGGCGAATATTACGGATAGCCACACGACCACCTTCAGCTTCGCCACGAACGATTTTCACAAGGTCTTTACGACGCTCTTCTGTCAGCGGTGGAAGTGGTACACGAATAACCGTGCCCGCTGACATTGGGTTAAGACCTAAGTCAGACTGCATGATCGCTTTCTCAACTTTTTGAGTAAGCTCTTTATCAAATACAGTGATCGCCAGTGTACGTGCATCTTCAGCGACAACGTTAGCAACTTGGTTTAGAGGCGTTGGCGCACCGTAGTACTCAACATTGATACCTGATAAAAGGCTTGGATGAGCACGGCCCGTACGGACTTTAGAAAGGTTATTTTTCAGTGCTTCAACACTTTTATCCATGCGCTCTTGAGCACTTTTTTTAATCTCGTTAATCACAATATCACCTTAATGTATGATTTTATTAGGCTTTAGCCTAGCGGGCTGAAAAGAATAGCCTGATATTTTGCTCTAAAAACAGCAGGCTAAACAGTGATTAGTCGTCTGAACTGATCAACGTTCCTTCCACTTCACCCATTACCACGCGACGCAATGCGCCTGGCTTATTCATATTAAATACGCGAATCGGCATTTTATGGTCACGGGCCAGAGTAAACGCCGCTAAATCCATTACTTTAAGCTCTTTATCAAGAACTGCATTGTAAGACAGCTTATCATACAGCTCTGCATCTGGATTGGCTACCGGGTCTGCACTAAATACACCATCAACTTTGGTCGCTTTGAGCACAACATCAGCTTCAATTTCGATACCGCGCAAACATGCAGCAGAATCGGTTGTGAAGAATGGGTTCCCTGTCCCTGCAGAGAAGATGACCACGCGTCCTTGGCGCAGCTCGCGAATCGCATCTGCCCAGTTGTAATCATCACAAACACTTTGCAATGGAATCGCAGACATAACGCGCGCATTCACGTAAGCACGGTGCAGTGCATCACGCATCGCCAAACCGTTCATTACGGTTGCTAACATCCCCATGTGGTCACCAACAACGCGGTTCATTCCTGCTTCCGCAAGACCAGCACCACGGAAAAGGTTACCACCGCCAATCACGACACCAACCTGAACCCCTAATTCAACCAGTTCTTTTACTTCTTGAGCCATACGGTCGAGAACCGCGGGATCGATACCAAAACCTTCAGAGCCTTGTAGCGCCTCGCCACTCAGTTTTAACAGAATACGTTGATACGCTGGTTTAGGGTTCGTAGTCATGGAGCTTACCTTCCAAAGTGAATTGTTTATTAACAGTCAAGAATAACGGCTTAGACTCTATCGCCTTTTTTGTCTCAAAGGTGCATCAACAAGCAGGAAATGAGCCATTATTCGTCACGGCTAAGCAAATTTTTATTTCTCTATTCACAAAAAGACCGTAGCCATGGCCACGGTCTAATTGTTGTACAACGACGCTAAAGATTAACCTTTTTGCGCTGCTGCAACTTCTTCAGCGAAGCTCATTTCTTCTTTCTTCTCGATACCTTCACCTACTTCTAGGCGAACGAAAGTAGAAACAGAAGCGCCACGCTCTTTAAGAATTTCGCCAACAGATTTCTTAGGTTCCATTACGAATGGTTGACCTGTTAGAGAAATCTCGCCAGTGAATTTCTTCATACGGCCAACAACCATCTTCTCAGCGATCTCAGCAGGTTTGCCTTCGTTCATAGCGATTTCAACTTGAACCGCTTTTTCTTTTTCTACAACGTCAGCAGGAACATCTTCTGGGTTCACGAACTCTGGCTTAGAAGCAGCAACGTGCATTGCTACGTGTTTTAGAGTTTCTGCGTCGCCTTCACCAGCAACAACCACACCGATTTTCTCACCGTGACGGTAAGAAGCAAGTGCAGAACCAGAAACATAAGATACGCGACGAATAGTCACGTTCTCACCAATTTTTGCAACTAGAGCAACGCGAGTTTCTTCGAATTGGGCTTGTAGCTCTTCAACTGTTGCTTTAGAAGCGAGAGCCGCTTCAGCAACTTGGTCTGCGAATGCAGTGAAGTTCGCGTCTTTTGCAACGAAGTCAGTTTGGCAGTTTACTTCAAGAAGAACTGCAACACCGTCAGCGTCTTTGATGATGATTGCGCCTTCAGCCGCTACGTTACCTGCTTTCTTAGCAGCTTTAGCAGCACCTGATTTACGCATGTTCTCGATTGCAAGTTCGATGTCGCCGTCAGTTTCAACAAGCGCTTTCTTACATTCCATCATACCTGCGCCAGTACGTTCGCGCAGTTCTTTTACTAGAGCAGCAGTAACAGCCATTCTCTATTCCTCAGTTTATTCTGTACGGGGTAAAAATCAGGGGCCTTAAGATTTGGCCCCTGATGCTAACTATACTTAGTTTATGCTACAACTCGGTTTCACACAGACTAAGCTTGGACACAGAGCCGCTATTATTCAGCTTCTACGAAACCGTCTTTTTCAGCAACTTCAGCAACGTCGTTGTTACGTCCTTCATTTACTGCTTCAGCAGCAGCGTTCAGGTATAGCTGAACTGCACGGATCGCATCGTCGTTACCTGGGATGATGTAGTCAACGCCGTCTGGGTTAGAGTTAGTATCTACCACAGCGAAAACTGGGATACCTAGGTTGTTCGCTTCTTTGATCGCGATGTGTTCGTGATCAGCATCGATAACGAATAGAGCGTCAGGTAGACCACCCATATCTTTGATACCACCAAGAGATTTCTCTAGCTTCTCCATTTCACGAGTACGCATTAGAGCTTCTTTCTTAGTAAGTTTATCAAAAGTACCGTCTTGAGACTGAGCTTCAAGGTCTTTTAGACGCTTGATAGACTGACGAACAGTTTTGTAGTTAGTCAGCATACCACCCAACCAACGGTTGTTTACGTAGTATTGGTTGCTTGCGATAGCAGCTTCTTTAACAGCTTCAGATGCAGCGCGCTTAGTACCTACGAAAAGAACTTTACCTTTCTTGTCGCCAATTTTGCTTAGCTCAGCAAGTGCTTCGTTAAACATTGGTACAGTTTTTTCTAGGTTAACGATATGAACACGGTTACGAGCGCCAAAGATGAATGGCTTCATTTTTGGGTTCCAGTAACGAGTCTGGTGACCGAAGTGAACACCAGCTTTTAGCATATCGCGCATTGATACAGTTGCCATTTTTAATTCCTCTATGGGGTTAGGCCTCCACATTCCCCATAACTCCGACTAGGCTTCTGCCCAGCACCCCGGAATATGTGTCGGAATGTGTGTGATTTAAAGATAAAAGTTAATGGAATTGACCCGCATCGCCCTTTCGGAAGAAAAACGGTCCAAGTTCCGGCGCGCTTTATACCATAATTCTACCCTTAGTGGCTAGAAAAAATTGTTTTGCGCACTGTTTACCCTAGCCGATTGTGGCGCATTTTCCTAAACGATTTGCCACACTTGACATAAACAAGACAAATACACTTTTTTCCCGCTTCCTGATAGAATGCGCGCAATCACACAATTGTCGTGCAATAGAATTAATAGAGAAAGTCATATGTCCATTAAAATCAAGACTCCAGAAGAAATCGAACGCATGCGTATCGCTTGTGCGCTCGCCGCCGACACGCTTGAAATGATCGAGCCTTACATCAAAGAAGGTGTAACGACAGAAGAACTCAACCAAATCTGTCACGATTATGCATTGGAGAGAGGTGCGTATTCGGCTCCGCTTGATTACCACGGCTTTCCAAAGTCAATTTGTACCTCAATTAACCATATCGTTTGTCACGGCATCCCAGCGTCACAAGATGAAGTGGGCGCGAATGGTCAAATCAAACCTGCGGTGTTGAAAAGTGGTGATATCGTTAACCTCGATATTACGGTCATTGTACCGAATGACCCTGATGCTGATCTTAGTGTGCGCCCTGAAGGCTACCACGGTGACACCTCTAAGATGTTCTTAGTCGGTGATGTATCTCCTGCGGATAAGCGTCTGTGCATGGTGACCCAAGAAGCCCTTTATGTGGGTATGCGTACAGTGAAACCCGGCTCAACCGTTGGTGATATCGGCACGGCTATCGAAAAATACATTAAAGAAAACAACAAAAAGAACCCACGCCATAAGTTCTCTATCGTCAAAGACTTCTGCGGACACGGTATTGGTGCTGAGTTCCACGATGAGCCACAAGTCGTTCACTACCGTAACTCAGACCGCCGCGTACTAAAAGAAGGGATGATTTTTACCATTGAGCCGATGATCAACGCTGGCAAGTTCGGTGTTACCGTTGATGCGGAAGACGATTGGACGGTCTATACCGGTGATGGCAAAAACTCAGCGCAATATGAACACACGATTGTCGTCACCAAAGAGGGCTGTGAAGTCCTCACCTTACGTAAAGAGGAAAGTATTCCTCGCTTTATGAACAACGCCTAGCATTTCGTATCCCCGCATCGCGGGGATATTTTTTTATCTCAACCAATTTGCTAGAGTGTGAAATATTGCATTACAACGGAAGTAAACGCATGGACGACAGTCGTATTATGCCATATCAAGCACCACTCACCTTTTCACAGCAGCAGCTCACGATTGGCGAGCTAAAATCACAACTTGAACAGTTTTCTGAGTATCAAAAAGACGCGTTTCTTCAGCATCAACCCGTCGCTGACTTAGTCTATGGGCGTGCTGAGTATATCGATATGTTACTCAATCGACTTTGGGACTTCTTTGGCTTCAACCAGCACCCTTACCTCAGCCTTGTCGCCGTTGGAGGGTATGGTCGTAGCGAACTTCATCCACTGTCAGATATTGATATTTTGGTGGTCTCGCGTAACCGCTTATCGGATGCGGTTGCGGCTAAAATTAGCGAATTCATCACTCTTCTTTGGGATTTGCGCTTAGAAGTTGGTCATGCAGTGCGTACGGTGAAAGAGTGTGCCGAAATTGGTCGTGACGATCTGACTGTCGCCACCAACTTGCAAGAAGCACGATTACTGTGTGGCTGTGAAGAAACCTTCCATCAGTTAAAATTGCTCATCCACTCTGAATCATTTTGGCCAAGTGAAACCTTTTATAAAGCCAAAGTGCAAGAACAAGTGGAACGCCACGCACGCTATCACGACACCACTTATAATCTTGAGCCGGATATCAAGTCCACTCCTGGTGGGTTGCGTGATATTCACACTCTGAGCTGGATTGCTCGCCGCCATTTTGGTGCCACCTCATTATTTGAAATGAGCCGCTTTGGCTTTTTGACGGATGCCGAATACCGAGAACTGGGTGAATGTCAGGACTTTCTATGGCGCGTGCGCTTTGCGCTGCACATTGAATTAAAACGTTACGACAACCGGTTAACCTTTGAACATCAAGCACAGGTCGCAGAACACCTAGGGTTCAGTGGTGAAGGTAATCACGGCGTTGAAATGATGATGAAAGAGTTCTACCGCACATTACGCCGCGTTGCAGAACTCAACAAAATGCTGATTAAACTGTTTGATCAAGCCATTTTGGACAATTACATCGACGAAGAACCGGAAGAGTTAAGCGCCGACTTCCTTCGACGCGGGCACCTTATCGAAGCACGAAAACCGGTACTGTTCCAAGCGCGTCCAGAAACCATCTTGGATATGTTCATCCATATCGCTAATGACTCGACGATTGAGGGGGTTTCACCGGCGACATTGCGTCAATTGCGTACCGCGCGCCGTCGGTTGAATAAGTTTTTGCATACCATCCCTGCAGCGCGAGAAAAATTCATGGCGCTGTGCAGCCATCCCAATGCGCTCAATCGTGCATTTGGGTTGATGCATAACCTCGGGGTACTCGCCGCCTATTTGCCTCAATGGAGCCAGATTGTCGGTCAAATGCAATTTGACCTGTTCCATGTATACACTGTTGATGAACACAGTATTCGCCTGCTTAAGCATATCAACATGTTTAGCTACGAAGAAAATCATGAACGTCATCCGATTTGCTGCGATATCTATCCGAAAATGCAGAAAAAAGAGCTGCTGATTTTGGCTGCCATTTTCCATGACATTGGTAAAGGCCGAGGGGGCGATCACTCAGAAATCGGTGCAGAAGAAGCTTATGACTTTTGCCTTGAACATGGATTGTCCAAACCTGAAGCCAAGTTGGTTTCATGGTTGGTTCGCCATCACCTCTTGATGTCCGTGACCGCACAGCGCCGCGATATTTACGATCCTGAGGTCATTACCGAATTTGCCAAACAAGTTCGTGATGAAGAGTACTTGGATTATCTCGTGTGTCTTACGGTGGCTGATATCTGTGCTACCAACCCGGAGCTTTGGAACAGTTGGAAGCGTACACTGTTAGCCGAACTTTATTATTCCACCCAGCGAGCACTGCGCCGTGGGCTTGAAAACCCGGTTGATGTCCGCGATCGTATTCGTCACAACCAACAAATGGCCTCAGCGCTATTGCGTAAAGAAGGCATCGCCGCTCAAGATATTGAACGCCTATGGAAACGCTTAAAAGCTGACTACTTCTTGCGTCACACTCATAAGCAAATCGCCTGGCACTGTAGCCACATTCTGGCACATGAAAACCCTGACCAACCGATGATTCTGGTTAGCAAAAAAGCAACGCGTGGTGGCACTGAAGTGTTCGTCTATTGCAAAGACCAACATGCCTTATTTGCGACCGTCGTTGCCGAACTTGATCGACGAAACTTCAACGTTCACGACGCCCAAGTCATGACCAGCAAAGATGGGTTTGTACTCGATACGTTCCTCGTCCTTGATCAACAAGGAGACTCGATTGAAGAGAGCCGACATGAAGTGTTGATTAACCAGTTAATGGCAGCACTAAAACAAGGGCGTACTCAGGAACTGCGCACTCGGCGAATTCCTCGCCAACTGAAACACTTTAAAGTACGCACCCAAGTGGACTTTCTGCCAACGCGCAGCAAAAAACACAGCTTATTGGAATTTGTCGCGCTCGATACGCCTGGGTTACTCGCTACCGTTGGTGAAACCTTTGCTGATTTTGGCATTCATCTTCACGGTGCCAAAATCACAACAATGGGTGAGCGCGCGGAAGACTTGTTCATCATAACCAATGAAAGCGGATTAAAATTGGATGAAGACCAACAGCAGAGTTTACGTGAACGTTTGATTGAGAACGTGGCGGAGTTAGCACCAAATTAAGCGCGATCTTGCCCACAACTTGTTATGTTGCACGAAAAATCAGCTAGGTGAGGCGAATATAGGCTGCTAAAGTAAGGTTATAGAAGATTATTTTAATCACTCAACGTTGAGGTAGCCTATGTTTCCACACCTCTCGGCTCTTGGGATACAAGATCCGCAACAAATTGAGCGTTATAGTCTACGCCAAGAAGCGCATAAGGATGTGTTGAAGATTTACTTTCTCAAACAAAAAGGGGAGTTCTTCGCAAAAAGCGTCAAGTTCAAGTTTCCACGTCAAATTAAAAATGTGCTGGTTGATGGAGGCAGTCACCAATACCGGGAAGTCACGGAAATCAGTCGTAACCTAACTTTAGTGATCGATGAATTAAATCAAATCACCAAGCCAGAAACGTTATCTGAAGAAGACATTAAACGTAAAATTCTCGCGGATTTAAGCCACTTGGAAAATGTGGTTTCCAACAAAATTGCCGAGATTGAAGCGGATCTTGAAAAACTGAAGTGATGCATAATGAACAAGATAAAGGCTCCTGTTAGGAGCCTTTTTATATTGCCATTTACCTGTCATCGTGGCCTCTACAGCCAGAAGTAAGCACCGACACCATAAAGGACAATACCAGAGACAATACCGGCTACAATGTCATCAACCATAATGCCAAAGCCACCGTGGATATTTTTATCAAACCAAGAGATAGGCCATGGCTTCACCATGTCAAAGAAACGGAAAATGATAAAACCCGCAATAGGCCAGCGCCAATCCTGTAATGGCACGCTCAGGAGCACAACAGGTAGCATGGTTAACCAAAAACCCACAAACTCATCCCAAACAATGGATCCATGGTCATGAACGCCCATGTCGTCAGAAGTTTTCTGACAAATTGTCACCCCAACAAACGAAGAAATGACCACCACGGCGAGGTATACAGTGATAGGCAAACTCGCGAGTATGAAATAAAACGGGACGGCAGCCAGTGTTCCCATCGTTCCTGGCACAACAGGCGACAGCCCACTGCCAAACCCAGTCGCTAACAGGTGCCAAGGATTACTCAAGCGAATTCGTTGCTTTGGGTTGTGTGATACTGAAAAATTCATCGCGTTCTTTAAGCTTTAAAGTGGTCGAAACCGTCGAGTTGCCAATCCACGACTTGACCTTGGTTATGTAATTCAAATACGCCATAGGGACGAATCTGGCCGATGCATGTGACCTTAACGCCGCAATGAGCCAGTGCGCTTTCTATCATCCCTTTGTTTTCTTCAGGAACAGTGAAGCACAGCTCATATTCTTCTCCGCTGGTAAGCGCATACTGCTGCGCAGTGCTACGGCTACCAACAAACTGCAGCAATTCGGAAGACAAGGGTAACAGGCTAACATCTATCGTCGCGCCAACTTGTGAACGCGTTAAGATATGCTGTAAGTCGGCAATTAAACCATCGGAAATATCAATCGCCGAATTGGCTAAGCCGAGTAATGCCTGCCCGACTAACACTCGAGGTGTTGCGCGATAGTGACGCTGCTCTAGCACTTGTGCATAGGGTTTATCGGCCAATGACTTATCAAGAATGACATCTAACCCCGCTTTACTGTCGCCGAGTTGTCCCGTCACGTAAAGCCAATCACCATTTTTAGCTTGAGAACGCGTGAGCGACTTACCCTCTGGTAGCGTTCCTTGAACGGTTAGCGTAATACTTAATGGGCCTTTGGTGGTATCCCCACCAATAAGCTGAATACCAAAGTAATCCGCAAGCTGAAAAAACGCCTCACTAAAAGCTTCAAGCCAAGTTTCATCAACAGAGGGTAAAGTTAAAGCGAGCGATGCCCAAGTGGGTGTTGCTCCCATGGCAGCAAGATCACTAATGTTCGCAGCTAGCGCCTTATGAGCGACCCAAGCCGGATTTGCATCAGCAACAAAATGGGTACCACATACTAAGGTATCCGTCGTGATAGCAATCGCAACGTTGTCGCCAGGTTTCACTAACGCACAATCATCCCCTGCAGCCAGCAGTACATCTTTACGATTGGTTTGGCGACCGACGAAATATTTGTCGATCAGAGTAAATTCACCAGACATGTTAAAGTCTCAAAAAAGATCTTAAGCGAATACGTTGTCTGATGCCGATATCGGCATCAAGCCACATAAAAAAGGTCAGCAGTTGCTGACCTTTTTCTTCATCTTCAATTATTTTTTGCGCACATGCGGTGCGGCTTTATCCAGCACACCATTGATGAACTTGTGGCTTTCTTCAGCAGCAAACACCTTTGCCAACTCTATGGCTTCGTTAATCACCACTTTGTATGGAACATCATCTCGACGTGTCATTTCATACATGGCTAAACGTAGCAATGCCAGTTCCATCATATCCAAATCTTGCATTGGACGAGAGGTATATGGACGAATTTTGCTATCGAGCTGAGTGTGACTAAGCACTACGCCTGTTAGCAGATCACGGAAGTAAGCGACATCTGTATCGGGTGCAGAAAGTGCAGGTTCAGAAGCATGGTTTTCTTCTTCATCATACTTATCACCGGATAAGAATTGCTCTTCGATTGTGGCAACATTTTCGTTGGTAATCTGCCAAGAATAGATTGCTTGTAAAGCGAATCGACGTGCGTTACGACGTGCGGCTGGTTTCACACTGGCCCCCATTAGGAATCAATTTCTGAAAGAACATTAATCATTTCAAGTGCGCTTAGTGCAGCCTCTGCACCTTTATTACCAGCCTTGGTTCCTGCGCGCTCGATAGCTTGATCGATAGTATCAACAGTCAAAACACCAAATGCGACTGGAAGACTAAATTCCAATGACACTTGCGCAAGACCTTTATTCATTTCACTACAAACATAATCAAAGTGTGGAGTACCACCGCGGATCACACTCCCTAAAGAGACAATCGCATCATATTTTTGTGTTTTCGCAACACGCTGAGCTACCAAAGGCAATTCAACCGCACCCGGGCAACGAACGACGGTAATGTTATCATCGCTAACTTGACCGTGACGCTTTAAAGTATCGATTGCACCAGACAATAGACTTTCGTTAATAAAACTGTTGAAACGAGAAATAACGATAGCAATTTTTGCATTTGGCGCTGGGAAGCCACCCTCGACCACTTTCATAAGCCTTCCTTTAACTATGTTCATCAAGTGAGAATCGCCGGATTCTAGCACAATTTTGTGAGCAATATCTAATGATATTTCGCATTGGAAACCGCTTTAAATCAGGCGTGACAATAAATGGAGAAGGAAGCAAAGAGCTTCCTTAACCTTATTCGCAGATGTATTCCACGACATTCAAACCAAAGCCACCCAGAGCGTGGTACTTTTTATTCGTCGATGATAATAAGCGCATATCACTGATGCCTAAATCCGCCAAAATTTGCGAACCCACACCAACACGGCGCGAGGTGCCTTGCTTTTTGGCTAAAGTCGGCGCTTCACCTTTGTCTTGCGCTTGGAACATCTTAACGCGATGAATAAGAAGCTCTGGAGACTCTTCGTTACCCAGGACAATAAGCACACCGCCTTCCTCACCAATACGTTTCATGGCTTTTTCCAGTGTCCAACTGCGTTCGGCATTGCGGTCACTGCGTAGCAAGTCAGTAAATGTATCTTGAAGGTGGACACGAACCAATGGCGCCGGATCAGAAGAGACCTCACCTTTACACATCGCATAGTGAACTTGGTTATCAATAACATCGCGGTAGGTCACTAATTTAAACTCACCAAATTCGGTGGGAAGGCGACACTCGGCAACGCGCTCGATGGTGGTTTCTGTGTTGTTGCGATATTCAATCAAATCAGCAATGGTGCCTAACTTGACATCGTGCTGCTGGGAGAACACTTCAAGGTCAGAACGGCGCGCCATCGAGCCATCGGCGTTCAAAATTTCAACAATCACCCCAGCGGGTTCAAACCCAGCCATACGCGCTAAGTCACAGCCGGCTTCGGTGTGTCCAGCACGAACTAATACACCACCATCTTGCGCGGCCAGTGGGAAGATATGCCCGGGTTGAACCAAATCAGACGCTTGGGCATCTTTGGCCACTGCAGCTTGTACCGTACGCGAACGATCGGCCGCAGAGATACCAGTGGTCACGCCCTCAGCCGCCTCAATCGAAACCGTAAAATTGGTGGTGAAC
Source organism: Vibrio olivae (assembly GCF_042428525.1). NCBI lineage: Bacteria > Pseudomonadati > Pseudomonadota > Gammaproteobacteria > Vibrionales > Vibrionaceae > Vibrio > Vibrio olivae. The sequence goes on along the minus strand of NZ_JBHMEP010000001.1, from coordinate 46,477 downwards.
TGTGCATTGTTATCTTGAACCATCGGAGGAAGTCCAAGGCGTTCACAGCGCTCTTTGGTCATGGTCAAACAAATCAAACCTCGACCGTGAGTCGCCATAAAGTTGATCGCTTCTGGCGTAACGCACTCCGCCGCCATGATCAGATCACCTTCATTTTCTCTGTCTTCGTCATCCATCAGAATGACCATTTTTCCTAAGCGAATATCTTCAATAATTTCTTGTGGCGTACTAATTGGCATCGTGTTGTTCCTATTCGTGGAAAGCGGTCAATAAAGCCTGTTGTCGCGAATCAAAATGGGGTTAGGCAAAACCATTTTGTTGTAAAAATTCCATGGTGAGTGATGATTTAGGCTGCGACTCTTGCTGACGAGCCTCAAGCAAACGCTCCATATAACGAGCGAGAACATCCACTTCGAGATTCACAATGCGCCCAACATGGAAATGGTCAATGGTCGTCTCCGCCGAAGTATGAGGGACGATGGTTAATTTAAACGCATTCTTGCGTAGGTCATTCACCGTTAGACTAATGCCATCAACGGTAATGGACCCTTTTTCGGCGATATAACGACTGATTTCTTCAGGCACGGCCACCCAGAATTCAATGGCACGACCCACTTGATGACGCTCAATGATTTCACCGACCCCATCGACATGACCAGAGACAATGTGCCCACCAAAACGCGTGGTAGGCAACATCGCCTTCTCTAGATTTACGGCATCACCCACTTGGTAGTGCGTGAACCCGGTTTTTTTCATCGTTTCTAACGATAGATCCGCGCTGTAGCTGTTGTCGTCGAAATCAATCACGGTTAAGCACACGCCATTGGTAGCAATACTATCGCCAAGTTGGACATCAGACATATCCAAATGACTGGCGTCTACCGTAATCGTAATATCTTCACCCTTTGCAGTGATCGCTTTTAGATGACCAACAGCTTCAATAATTCCTGTAAACATAGTGACTCTATCTTGTTTTCGGTGTAGCAATAATACGGATATCCGCACCGACTTGACGAACGTCTTGAAATTCCAGTTCAGGAACCTCAGTCATCTTAGTCAGTCCTAACCCAGCAAATATACCTCGGCTATCGCCTCCCATGAGCTTCGGCGCTAAGTAAATAATTAACTCATCAACCAACTGCTCTTGGAGTAAACTGCTGGCAAGCGATGCGCCTGCTTCAACCCAAATATGCTGGATATTATGCGCTTTTGCCAACTCAGCGAAAAGAGCTGAGAGAGAAATTTGTCCATTGGGGCCCAGTGACGCCGATATATCCCCTTTTTCACCGACCACAAGAATCTCTCCTTGTGTCTGAAATAACTTAAGTTGCGGCGAAAGCTTTGCTTGCCGATCCAAAATAACACGGACGGGCTGACGTAAATCTTGCTGCTGGTATTGCGCTTGAATAGATTGGGGGAGCTCGTGCCAACGTACGGTCAACGAAGCATCATCATCACTAACGGTTTTTTGGGTCGATAAAATAGCGCCAGCCTGAGCACGAAACTGCTGTACATCACGTCTTGCCGGTGGGGAGGTGATCCACTGGCTTTGACCGTTAGCAAGCGCACTTTGCCCATCGAGACTGGCAGCCATTTTTAACTGCACAAACGGCATGCCGCTTTCCATACGTTTGAAGAAACCGCGATTGAGTTGATATGCCTCTTGCTCTAAAACACCGACTTCAACCTCAATCCCAGCTTGGCGCAGCATGTCAATGCCTTTTCCGGCAACCTGAGGGTTGGGGTCTCGCATTGCACACACCACTTTCGCCACTTTCGCGTCAATTAAGCCGAGCGCACACGGTGGCGTGCGACCAAAATGCGAACAGGGCTCAAGAGTGACATAAGCCGTGGCTCCTTGTGCTCGCTCCCCTGCCATTCTTAGTGCATGCACTTCAGCGTGAGGCTCTCCTGCACGAAAATGAAACCCCTCGCCGACAACCTCCTCACCTTGGGCGATCACACAACCAACATTAGGATTTGGCGCCGTGGTAAAACGCCCCTTTTTAGCCAGCGTTATTGCTCGAGCCATCATTTGAAAATCGAAAGGCGTAGCCATGATGTTCCTGTTAATCTTCGAGTTTAGCGATCTCTTCACCAAACTCTTTAATGTCTTCAAAGCTGCGATATACCGATGCGAAACGGATATACGCGACTTTATCTAATTCTTTTAATTGGTCCATAACTAGATTACCAATCATCTTACTCGGTACTTCTCGTTCTCCGGTCGCCCGTAACTGAGATTTAATCATGCTAATCGCAAGCTCTATGGCATCAGCACTGACTGGGCGTTTTTCAAGTGCCCGTTGAATGCCCCCAGCCATTTTGTCTTCATCAAAAGGCTCTCGGTTGCCATTTGACTTCACGACTTTTGGCATCACAAGTTCAGCCGTTTCAAAGGTAGTAAAACGCTCATTACACGCCAGACACTGACGCCTACGGCGCACTTGATGGCCATCAGCGACCAGACGAGAATCGATCACTTTGGTATCGTTCTCAGAACAAAAAGGACAATGCATATCACCTCCACATTATGCAACAGCTTGTTTTCACAAGTCGCTGGCTAGTTTACCGGAATTGAGAATGCGAAGAAAAGAAAAAGGGGCATTCCGCCCCTTTTTTGCTCACTGATGAAATGATTTTGTTAACTGCGCGACAAGTAATCCGCTTTGCCCACCCACTTATAACTGGTGAGTTCCTCCAATCCCATCGGCCCTCGAGCATGTAGTTTTTGAGTGGAAACAGCCACTTCTGCGCCAAGCCCGAATTGTGCGCCATCGGTAAAACGCGTCGACGCATTGACATAAACCGCGGCAGAATCCACCGAGTTAATAAAGCGCTCAGCGCTATTAAGATCGTTGGTCATAATCGCATCAGAATGGCTCGCGTTATGTACTCGCATGTGTTCAATGGCTTGGTCCAAATCCTCGACGACTTTCACTCCTAAGGTGTAACTCAGCCATTCGGTATCAAAGTCACCGACTTGCGCCTCACGCCATTGCTTCGCACCAGTAATTAGAGCTTGAGCAGAGCTATCAGCCACAAACGTTACGCGATCTTGCAGTCGCGCCACCAGCTGCGGCAAAAATTGCTCAGCCACTTGGCGATGAACCAACAACGAATCGAGCGCATTACATGCAGAAGGGCGCTGAGTTTTAGCGTTATCGACGACATCAAGAGATTTGACTAAGTCTGCGCTTTGGTCGACAAAAATATGACTGATACCAAAACCACCGATGATCACAGGAATCGTACTGTTTTCTTTACACATTTTGTGAAGACCAGCACCGCCACGAGGAATAATCATGTCAACGTATTGGTCGAGCGTCAGTAGCTGAGAGACCAATTCACGATCAGGTTTTTCAATGTATTGCACACATGCTGCTGGTAGCTTGGCTTTGGCTAACGCGGTTTGAATCACATTCACCAACTCCATATTGGAATAGAATGTCTCTTTACCGCCTCGTAAGATACTGGCATTCCCAGTTTTTAAGCACAGAGCAGCGATATCAATCGTGACATTCGGGCGAGCTTCATATATCACGCCAACGACCCCAAGTGGGACTCGACGGCGAGCTAATGACATCCCGTTTTCAAGCACTTTATGGTCTATTTCACTGCCGACCGGATCATTCAAGCTGATGACGTTGCGCACATCGCTGGCGATAGCGTTCAGACGCTCTGTGTTGAGTAGCAAGCGATCAAGCAATGCCTCACTCAGCCCGGCTTCACGGCCAAGTTCAATATCTTTACTGTTGGCCGCTAAAATCTGCTCTGAATTGGCTTGCAGTTCATCAGCAATGATCGCCAATGCTAGATTCTTTTGTTGTGTTGAGGCCGTTGCCAGAGCGAACGCCGCTTGTTTTGCGGCTTTGCCCATGTTGATTAAATCCACGATACGTTCCCTTATTTCGATTATTCTTGAATCACGACCAAATCATCACGGTGAATGACTTCTGAACCATAGTCATAACCTAAGATCGTCGAAATATCCTTGCTGTGTTTGCCGATGATTTTACTTAAATCTTGGCTTGAGTACGCCGAAATACCCCGAGCGATTAAATGCCCTTCGCCATCACAGACTCGAACAACTTCACCGCGACCAAACGAACCTCGGGTTTCAAACACACCTTTTGCCAATAAGCTACTGCCCTTAGCCACTACCGCCTTAACCGCTCCGGTATCAATTAAAATATCGCCCGAGGCCGATGGACCAGCGAGAATCCAACGTTTACGATTTTCTAGTGACTCTGTGCATGGCAAGAATTTTGTGCCATTGGGCTTATCACTCAATGCATCGATGATGACATTCGGCGCACTGCCTGCAGCAATCATCACTTCGATTCCAGCTCGACGCGCGATATCCGCAGCTTGCAGTTTGGTCGCCATGCCGCCAGTACCGAGGTTGGTGCCACTGCCACCTGCAATTTCACGCAAGGTATCATCAATGGTTTTGACCTCTTTAATCAGCTCTGCGTTTGGGTCTTTTCGAGGATCAGCGGTGAACAAACCTTTTTGATCGGTCAATAACAAGAGTTTATCTGCGCCACACAAAATCCCCACTAGTGCGGACAAGTTATCGTTGTCACCAACCTTGATTTCATTGGTTGCAACGGCATCATTTTCGTTAACGACAGGAATAATACCGTTGTCGACCAATGCATTAACGCTGTCACGCGCATTTAAAAAGCGCTCACGGTCTTCAAGGTCGGCTCGAGTTAACAGCATTTGACCAATCTTGATTCCGTAAATCGCAAACAGTGACTCCCAAACTTGAATAAGTTGGCTTTGCCCAACTGCCGCCAACAATTGTTTGCTGGCGACGGAGTTGGGCAGTGCGGGGTAACCTAAGTGTTCACGGCCTGCGGCAATAGCGCCTGATGAGACCAAAACCACTGAGTGGCCTAATTTTTTTAACACAGCGCATTGGCGCGCAAGCTCAACCATATGAGCTTTATTAAGTGCCAATGTCCCACCGGTTAAAACACTGGTTCCTAACTTCACAACCACGGTTTGTGATTGAGAGTCTTTTCCGCTTTTTTTATTCATGTTGGTTTATAACTACACTGAGAAAAATAGATGGGTGAGAGCTGATGTTTTATCAATCCAGTTGGAAATTAACAAGAAGAAAAGGTGCATAAATGCACCTTTTTAGTAATAAGGAAAAAATACGAGCGGTTATTTAGACAAATTCGCAGGAATCGCTGTGAAGTTCTACTGTCATTTCAAACTTGTCGCTTAATGTATCGGTTAACTTGGTGTGAAATGCTTCTTGCGTACGTTTGACCTCTTTCAAGGCCGCAGCAGAAATCTCACATGGAACCCAATCGCCTACATCGTTATATAAACCGATATGGTATTTAGCCACGCAGTGATGCTGGTTTTGTTCAAGTTCTAACCACCACCCCCAGAACTCACGCTCCTCTGGTGATTTCTTTTCATCGACACACACCGACAGACAATCAAATAGATAGAAGCCATCGCGACACTGCACCTCTCGCAAATAGGGCCCTACCGCGCGGAGTGTGGATAGCAAACGGTAATGTGTTGGTAACTTGGTCACTTCTGACATATTGACTCTCCATTTCAAATGTTAAGAATGACAATTATTATTATTTATCAGGAATTTATTATTATTCCGTATACATCACTGTTAACTAATTTAGGAGGTTTGTCATCTAAATAGCTCGTCTTCTAACCATTTTATGGCTAAATCGAGGGATTGCTCATATCCTTTTGTAATTGTTTGAGAACTGATTTTCTTCGCTTGACCATGGTGACTGAACAGTGCCACCAGCTTATTATCAGAGAACGGTGACACCGGATCCCCTTCCAAACTCAAAGATAAAATCGGCACTTTCGTTCTTCTACCAGAAAGAAACCCCTGTACTTTCAGTGACCAAGCAACCAACTGCCCAGCAAGACTATCAATATCTACCCCATTTTTATTTAGGCGATTGGCCAAAATATCGAGATACATCTTACTCATGAGCTTCATTTTTGTCGGCGATGAGAAGATATCGTGAATCGGCGCACCCATTGAGACACACGCTTTAATCTTCTCTTGCTCTAAGAATGACAAGCGCACCATCGCATTGCCACCAAACCGAAAGCCGATTAGGCCGACACGATGGTGATCAACCCAGGGCAATTTAGGCAGTTCATTGAGCACCGCTTGGTGCAAACAAGAGGTATCTTCAGACAGCGGCCATTGGCTACTATGCCCAAGCGCCGGCATATCAACCGTTAACATCGCAATATCACGTTCAGCCAAGTGATCACGAAACAGCCGCCACATATCGGTTTGTAAACTGTCGAGACCCGCACTGACAATAACTACGGGTTTGGGCTTATCGGTATTCGCCAGATGCAAATTGGCAGTAATGGTTTTATTTTTGTACGGAATCTCTATAGGTTTAATGACGTAGCGCGTATGCTTAGCGGCCTGTTGATATGCATTATTGGCTAAGGTTTGTGCTTGCAGAGCGAGGTTATCATTTTTCAGGTGCGGGTAACCGGCAATGCTAAAACACAAAGAGGCGCGAAACAGCTCATCGGCTGCCGCCTCACCGTCTAAGTCATCAGCCTGCTTTTGATGCTGCATGCCAAGGCGTGTCCACTCGTAAGCCCAGTTTCCACCGTGATAGCCCATAACAGTATCAAGCAGTTCATCATTGGTACGTGAATGCGTTGAAGAGGCAATTTTTGCCAGTACCGCTTCTTGTTCTATGGGGTCAATTCCCTGCCAAGCCCACTGCAATCTTCGTAGATTACGGTACCATTTGCGACCTTCTTGCTGCTGTTTTTGCTCAAGTACCGCAAGGCTACTTGGCATGTATTGGGTCAGTGCCGATGTTTCCTTTGCTTGTTTGTGTTTCGCAAACAAGGTTTCGGAAAGATTCTTACTGGTGGGTTCTGACATAGTATCGCCTTAGAAGATGGACCGAAGTGTTTATACTAATAAAAAAAATGACCCATGAAAGGGTCATTTTTAAAAAACTAAGCTTTTGAAAAAGCAAGATTGCTTATTTACGCTTACGGTTGATTGGCTCAGCAAACTGAACAACCATATCCCACGGTTGTTCAATCCATGTATCTTGAGCAATATCGACAATGTATTCGTCAACCAGCTCACGGCCTGCAGGTTTGGCGCAGACAGTAACAAATTTCGCTTTTGGATACATTTCGCGAATTTTACGGGCTGTATCACCACTATCAACTAGGTCATCTACGACTAAGAAACCTTCACCATCGTGGTCCGGTGCTTTAAGTACGCTCATATCACGTTGATGGTCATGATCGTAACTTGAAATACACACAGTATCGACATATCGAATGCCCAGTTCACGTGCCAAAATAGCAGCAGGAACCAAACCACCACGACTTACACCAAGAATTCCTTTCCACTGTTCAGCTGGCATTTGTTTTTCAGCTAGCTGACGACAGTAAGTCTGCATATTGTCCCAAGTAATAACGAATTTGTTGCTCATTGAAGTAACCTAATTAAATACATTTAGGGCCTGAAAACTGTGTCCAGGCCCGTCGAGCGTTTACGCGAAAATCAGTTTCGCGACGAAAACAGCTGACATCACCCAAACGCTAAGTGAGATTTCACGGCCTTTACCACTCAATACTTTAATAGCAGTATAAGAGATAAAGCCAAGAACGATACCTTCAGCAATGGAATAAGTCAGCGGCATTAGCAAGCAAGTAACCACAACAGGAGCCGATTCTGTCAGATCACGCCAGTCAATGTTGACCAGGCCTGAAAGCATCAAGATCGCAACGTAAAATAACGCGCCTGCGGTTGCATATGCGGGGATCATACCAGCTAATGGTGAGAAAAACAGTGCGAGAAGGAACATTACGCCAACAACAACCGCCGTTAAGCCCGTACGTCCACCTGCGGCAACACCTGCCGTACTTTCTACGAATGAGGTGGTGTTTGACGTCCCCAATAACGCGCCGACTGACGTCGCGGTTGAGTCAGCAAGCAGTGCCTTATTCAAGCGAGGGATTTTGCCATCTTTACCAATCAGATCGGCTTTTTGCGCGACACCAACCAGCGTGCCCGCTGTATCAAATAAATCCACGAATAAGAAGGCGAAAATGACTGAAATCATGCCAACTTCAAATACCGCAGAGAAATCAAGCTGAAGGAAAGTCGGAGCAATACTTGGTGGCATAGACACCACGCCATGCCATTCAACATCACCAAAAATCATTCCGAGAATAGAGGTAATTAGAATCGCAATCATAACCGCGCCACTGACACCGCGGTACACAAGTCCGATAGTAAGGAAGAAACCGACAGCCGCTAGAATCACAGGGACAGATGTAAAGTCACCGACAGAAACTAACGTGGCTGGGTTATCCACTACGATTTGTGCATTTTGTAGTGCGATAAAGGCCAGGAATAAACCAATACCTGCAGAGATACCCGTGCGCAGAGACATCGGAATTGAGTTGATGATCCACTCGCGAATCTTAAACAAGCTCAAAAGAATAAACAGCACGCCTGACACAAAAACCGCCGCCAAAGCGACTTGCCATGTGTAGCCCATACCGAGTACAACTGAGTAGGTAAAGAAGGCGTTTAGCCCCATACCTGGAGCTTGAGCAATGGGGTAGTTAGCAACAACACCCATAATAAAACAGCCAATTGCAGCGGCCAAACAAGTCGCAACAAATACTGCGCCTTGATCCATCCCCGTGGCTGATAAAATCGCCGGGTTAACAAAGATAATGTACGCCATTGTCAGGAAGGTAGTAATACCTGCAATGACCTCAGTTTTCACATTCGTGCTGTGTTCACTGAGTTTAAATAGCTTTTCAAGCATGATTTAAATCCTATAAATCCTGTAAAGAGAGAGTAAAACGGTTGCGTAATCGATTGGCGGCGATTATAAAGTTATCAAATTCTAAATTCCAGATAGAATTAAAGCTCTAACCCATTTTTCGTAGAAATCGCCATTAAATGAATGCGTCAGCAAGCGAATATTTTTAAATTAGTAAAAATAAAACAACAAGATAAGTACAAATATTAACACCCACCATACTGTTTAATTTTCCACCACCCCACCAAACTAATTAGTAAGAATGAGAGAAAAACCAAGCTCTAATTATGCTATTAAAGTCATAAAAATTAAGTTTTAGGTGCAAAACAAACGCACATTCAAAATGGTCAAAGGAGAGTAAAACGCAATCAGCAGGATAAAAAAACGCCACTCAATTTGAGTGGCGGCAGAATTATGTCAGCTTGGTAAGGCTGTAAAAAAATTCCAATTATAGGGGTGAACAAACTGCTCAATTAACGGCTTTGGTCAGGTTTCAGTAACCAAAACTCGTTGGGTATGCAAAATTACCGGTATAAACGGAACGATTAATCCAGAACACTGCACTTGGTAAACCTTTCATAACTATCACCTTCTCTATTACAACATGTTAAACAGATGTCTCAGTTCCTTGGAGGCGATAAATCGGACTCATCCTTTGAGCGTTTTTACTCTCTTTTACGAGAAGCTGGTTATAAATATACCACTAAGAAATTTTATTACAATACACAAAGTGACTTAAATCACACAAAATTAGCTTTAGCGGCCAATTTTCGTAATTTAATTACAAAATCATTATCAGCATTACGTTTTGTTTAACCGCAAGTAGGGAAAAAGACTGAACGCAAGCTCTACTAAATTCCTTCGTCTACAGATGGGTTGACTACTCTACTCTAGAAACTAGTGATATGCTTAGCCCATCATTTTTGGCCAGCCTATTGTTGTGGTATCGAGTTTTACTGGGACCACTTCAACCCCTATTTTCTCTGGCTTTTTGACAATAAAGGAGTCACTTGTGTCTGAGTTCCATTCTGAAATCAGCAACTTATCACCCACTCCAATTTGGCAGTTTTTTGATAAGATCTGTTCTATTCCTCACCCTTCCAAACATGAAGAGGCCCTAGCAAGCTACGTTGTTGACTGGGCTACCCAACAAGACTTAAGTGTACGTCGCGATCCAACAGGCAATGTGATTATAAAAAAACCAGCCACAGCCGGTATGGAGCATAAGAAAGCCGTCGTCTTACAAGCACACATTGATATGGTGCCGCAAAAAAATGAAGACACGATCCACGACTTCACGACAGATCCTATTCAACCTTATATTGATGGCGAGTGGGTAACCGCTCAGGGAACAACTCTCGGTGCGGATAATGGCATGGGCATGGCTTCTTGCCTCGCCGTTTTGGCCTCAAATGACATCAAACATGGTCCGCTTGAAGTCCTACTCACTGTCGATGAAGAAGCAGGCATGTCTGGCGCGTTTGGACTTGAAGCCGGCTGGTTAGAAGGTGAGATTCTTCTGAATACCGATTCCGAACAAGAAGGCGAAGTCTACATGGGCTGCGCTGGCGGCGTTGATGGCGAAATCACCTTCCCTATCGAGCGTGAAGCCAAACCAGAGCAATTCGAAACTCGTAAGCTGGTGATTAAAGGCCTGAAAGGTGGTCATTCTGGTGTTGATATTCACACTGGCCGCGCGAATGCCAACAAACTGATGGCTCGTTTTCTTGCTCAACACGCGAAAGCGCTCGACCTTCGCCTTGTTGAATTCCGTGGTGGTACTTTGCGAAACGCGATCCCTCGAGAAGCTTTTGCCACCGTCGCGCTACCCGCAAAGAATCTTGAGCAGCTTAACAGTGTATTTGAAAGCTACACTGAACTGTTGAAAACTGAACTGGCGGCAATTGAAACCAACCTTGTGTCTTTTAATGAAGCAGTCGCCAGCCAAGAGCCTGTGTTTTCGTCACCATCTCAGCAACGTTTTATCGCCGCACTCAACGCTTGTCCTAACGGCGTGATTCGTATGAGTGATGACATCGAAGGCGTGGTTGAAACGTCACTGAATGTCGGTGTAATCAGTACAGAAGAAAGTGCCGTAAAAGTCTTATGTCTGGTTCGCTCTCTGATCGACTCTGGCCGTGACCAAGTAGAAGGCATTTTGAGTTCTGTTGCCGAATTAGCAGGCGCAAGCATTGCTTTCTCTGGTGCCTATCCAGGTTGGAAGCCAGACCCAGACTCCGAAATCATGCATATTTTCCGTGACATGTATGAAGGGATCTACGGTCATAAACCCAACATTATGGTGATCCACGCAGGCCTAGAGTGTGGACTGTTTAAGAAACCTTATCCGAATATGGATATGGTCTCGTTTGGCCCAACCATTAAGTTCCCGCATTCACCTGATGAAAAAGTGGAGATCAGCAGCGTCGCTCTGTTTTGGGAACAAATGGTCGCCATCCTTGAAAACATTCCTGAGAAAGCCTAAACCTCAGTCAAAAAAGCCAGTAGTCATACTGGCTTTTTTTGTTTTTATCGATAAATAATTTTTGTCATTAAGAACAAAATTTATCGTTAGCGTCTCTTTCCTCATGCTGCTAGATTGCGCCAACTCTGGCACTTCAGACCACCGCTCATTCCCAGAAAAATCGAGCACAACCATCAGGATATCCTATCCTTGGATATCAAATACCCATACTTAATTTTGTGATTACAATGAAAAATAAGATGCTTGTTGGCTGGCGCGAAAACTTCAGCTTACCGACACTTGGGATTCAAAAAATCAAAGCCAAGATTGATACAGGTGCGAGAACCTCTTGCTTGCACGCGTTCAAAATTGAAACATTCGATAAAAACGGTCAATTGTGGGTGCGCTTTTGGATTCATCCCAGGCAACATGATATTGAGTTTGAAAAAGTATGTGAAGCCGAGGTGATCGATCAAAGAAGTGTGCGTGATTCTGGCGGTCATGAAGAAATCCGTTACGTCATTAAAACCACACTAAAACTCGGGCCACAGGCGTGGGACGCTGAAATCACCCTGACTAACCGAGAGAATATGGCGTTTCGAATGCTACTAGGCCGAACCGCCATGCACGGTCGCATCATTGTTGACCCTATTGAATCGTATTTAATTCCCTTTGAGGAGCCCCAATCATGAAAATTGCTATTCTATCTCGCAACACGAATCTGTATTCGACCAAACGTTTGATTGAAGCAAGTAAAAACCGAGGCCATGAGGTTAAAGTGGTCGACGCGTTGCGTTGTTATATGAATATCAATTCCGAAAAGCCAGAGATTCACTATAAAGGTGAACAACTGTCTGACTTTGATGCCGTCATTCCTCGTATTGGCGCTTCGGTAACTTTTTATGGTACAGCGGTGCTACGTCAATTTGAAATGATGGGCACCTACCCGGTGAATGAGTCTGTGGCGATTACCCGCTCACGAGATAAGTTACGCTCAATGCAACTGTTATCTCGTAAAGGCATCGGCATGCCGATTACCGGTTTTGCCAGTAAGCCGGATGACGTCAAAGATCTACTGAACATGGTTGGTGGAGCCCCTGTCGTAATCAAACTGCTTGAAGGCACACAAGGTATCGGTGTTGTTTTAGCCGAAACACGCAAAGCTGCTGAGAGCGTGATCGAAGCTTTTATGGGTTTAAAAGCAAACATCATGGTTCAAGAGTATATTAAAGAAGCCAATGGCGCGGATATTCGTTGCTTTGTCATTGGTGACCGTGTGATTGCTGCAATGAAGCGTCAAGGTGCTGAAGGGGAATTTCGTTCAAACTTGCACCGAGGCGGTTCGGCTTCCCTCGTTCGAATTACACCAGAGGAACGTCGCACTGCAGTCGCTGCGGCAAAAATCATGGGCCTAAATGTTGCGGGCGTTGACTTATTACGCTCCGCTCGCGGCCCTTTGGTGATGGAAGTGAACTCCTCACCAGGCCTTGAAGGTATCGAACTTGCCACCGGTAAAGATATTGCCGGTCTGATTGTGGAGTTTATTGAAAAGAATGCAGCCAGTAAAAACACCAAAACCCGCGGTAAGGGCTAAACCGAACCGCAGCTTTTCTTTCCTAGGAGAAGACGTGTTACCTGGGGAGCGTAAAGCGATTCAAATGGAAGCAGCGAAGCTCTATACCCACTCACCGCTGTCCATACCGATTGAAATTATTAATGGTGTCCATCAAGGGCCAGTGTTGATGGTCAATGCCGCCATTCACGGTGACGAGCTAAACGGTGTCGAGATTGTTCGCCAGTTGATCAATACCATTGACCCCAAAAAACTTAAAGGCACACTGATTGCTGTGCCGATTGTTAATGTCTTTGGGTTTATCCATAAATCACGCTACCTCCCCGATAGACGGGATCTCAACCGATGCTTTCCTGGCAGTGAAAATGGCTCGGTCGCTTCTCGTATGGCGCACACCTTTTTCTCGCAAGTAGCGTCAATGTGTGACTATATTATCGACTTACATACAGGCGCGATTCACCGTACTAACCTGCCACAGATTCGCGCCAATTTAAGCAATCCAGAAACATTGCGAATTGCACAAGCCTTTGCAACGCCAGTAATCATCGACTCACCACTTCGTGAAGGTTCACTGCGCAGTGAGGCAGAAACACATAAAATTCCGGTTCTGACTTATGAAGCAGGAGAAGCTCTGCGCTTTGAGCCTTTGTGTATCAATGCCGGGTTTATTGGCGTTAAACGAGTCATGCAAGCCATAGGTATGCTGAGACAAAGCCGCAAGAAGGTGCCAACCTCGGTGATTGCTAAGTCAACCTCATGGCTTCGCGCGGAAAGTGACGGAATTTTACGTACAATGGTGAACTTAGGTGACCGCGTGGTGAGAAACCAAGTGCTGGCTTACATTAGCTCGCCACTAGGTCACGGAGAGATCGCTTTAAAAGCTCGAAAAGGCGGGATTGTGATTGGCCAACAAACACTGCCCCTCGTCAATGAAGGCGACGCCGTGTTTCACCTCGCCTACTTCAAAGAAGACTATGAAGAGGTCGAGCAGATGGTTGGAGACTATATCGATGAAATCTCGGATATTGATGTTGAACCTTTAACCACTGGTCAAATAACAGCGCCCTCCGCTTAAAACGAAAAAGCCCGCACAGTGCGGGCTTTCAGTTATTGTGTGTTGATCAACCAAATGACGCCCAAATCACCGTAACCACCAGCAGAGGACAGACAAATTTCACGTAACTTGGCCACACTTTGCCAAACCAACCTAGTGAGAACTCCGCACAGCCTTGCTCTAACTCTTTAATCTTGGCTTGACGATTCCATACCCAACCGCCAAAAACACAAAACAGTAATGCCGCAGTTGGCTGCAAATATTGGGTTGCGATAGTCGCAACCAGACCAAATAGCTGAGCAAAATTAAAGATAATCGCAATGCTAAATAGTGCAATCAATCCTCCAAGCACCCAACTCGTCGTGCTTCGTTTGATATCGAAACGTTCGCTCACTAATGCAACCGGGCATTCAAGCATCGAGATACTTGACGTCAACGCGGCAATCGTTAATAGCAAGAAGAAGATGATGGAAAACAGCTCTCCCCACCAGCCAAGACTGTCAAACATTAAGGGTAAAACGGTAAAGACGAGAGTATCAGAGCTGAGCAGCGAACCATCTTCGGCATAAATTTGCACGCCTTTTTGCATCGCAACAAACATTGCTGGCATTACAACAAGCCCAGCGATAAAGGCAACCGCCGTATCGACTAAAGTGACGTTCATCGCCATTTTAGGTAGATTCTCTTTTTTGCTGAGGTAAGAACCATAAATCAGCATCGAGCACCCGCCAATCGTCAAAGAGAAAAAGCCTTGGCCCATCGCGGCAAGAATTAACTTGCGGTCCCATATTTTCGAAAAATCAGGTAGTAAGTAATGCTTTAGCCCTTCCATCGCGCCTTGCTGAGTAATGATATACACAAACAGCAGCGCGAACAGTACGAACAACGCAGGCATTAAGCGTGTTGACCATTTTTCGATGCCCTTTTTCACTCCGCCCTGAACGATCAAGATCGTAAACGCATAAAAAACAATCGCGCCAAATAAGTTTCGCTCAACGCTAAACCCTTTAAACCATTCTGTGGCCTGCTCTAAACCGAGTAAGCTAGAGATAGCGCCGAGTAAAAAGCAAATCAGCCATCCACCGACAATACTGTAAAATGCTAACACGGCGCTCGGTACGCTAAGCCCAATCCAGCCGACTAAACCACCCAGCTTTTTCGCTGCTGGGTTGCTGGTTAATGACTTCATGCTATCAACAGGATTAGCTTGGCCATAACGTCCAATTGCCATCTCCACGACCAGCATCGGGAATGCAACAATCAAAATCATAACCAGATAGACCAGCAAGAACGCGCCACCGCCATTGCTGGCAGCTTGGGTTGGGAATCCCCAAATATTACCAAGACCGACAGCTGCCCCCGCCGCCGCTAGAATAAAACCAAGGCGTGAGCCAAAGTGCTCACGGTTCGAATTTGTTTCAGATGCCATACAACTCACACGACAGTAAACTAGTTAACTAGTACAATATTACACTATGTAAGGTTTAAAACCCAATCAAAATATGGCGACTTGCGCAGAAACCAGTCATTTGTGTTCACGAATTGCTATTCAACTATCATTTTTATCTAGTACTTGCCGGTTAGATACAAAAAGAGCGCCCTAAAGCGCTCTTTCGTATCGTCATCCACACGACAAATTAAATCGTAAACACCGGATAACCCTTAAGCTCTGGGATTTTCTCATGCAGTGATTGCTCTTTATCCGCGATGTCATCAAGTGAGTCACAGAAGTCATCACCCTGCTGTTTCAATTCCTTGCCACGTTCCTGAATGCGTTTTTCGATGCGCGCTTTCAACTCCGCCATATTATCCGTCAATTCAGTGAGATTCAGACCGCCATCTTTTTGCATTTTTTCTGACATGGCAGAAAACGCGCTAGTGATAAACTCTTGATTGAAGATCTCTCGCGCTTTCGCAAAATCCGCACTCCAATCGCGTTTCATTGTGCTGAAGGTATCGGCAGGCAGAATGAGGTCCCCGTCTTTGTAATAACGAGATTCGATATCTTGCCAAAAACTTTGCATTGATGCTTTGACGTTATCGAACGCGTTTGGCGCGTCAATACTCTCAGCCACATCATCTATCAGATTATTGACGAACTCCAACCCATCATCTGCAAATTGTTTTACTTTCGGGACATACTCATTCAGCTCATCACGATAATCGCTAATCGCGGCACGCTGGTCGTTATCAAGTGGGATCGTCTCGCCATGGATAATCAGATTATCATGCGCGTCAACGATGGCGGTATCGCCATTTTTCTGGTGGATTTCTAACTGTTCACCCGTGAGATGAACTTCATTTTTCAAATCCACTTTACATTGAGCTGCCCACGTTTGGCTACTGACCATAAGTAGAGCAGCAAAAACCGTCACTTTTTTCATCATTTCAAACCCAAAAAAATAAGAGTTAGTGTTGTTCCTAGTTGTGCCCACCTTAGCAAAGTTGAGACAAACTAAGTTAGCCTAGCGTCAATCTATTTGGCCTATTTCATAACAATATTGACGACCTTCAACGTCGTAAATCACTTCATCACCGACATTTTTCCCTTTCAATACGGCGCCAAGTGGTGATTGAATAGTAACTAACGTCACTTCGTCGTCACCAAAACGTATTTTCATTCCACCCGCACTCGGTGCAAAAAACACCCAGCGTCCAATACCGGATTCATCAAGCAGGCGAATCAGACAACCCACCATGACTTTCGTTGGGTTACGAACGTCTGACAGCGAATTAAATGCTTGAATATCTTGTTCGCACTCTTGTAAGCGCTTTGCTTGTCCGTGGGCAAGGTAAGACGCTTCAAGCGCTAAGGTATCGTACTTATGCTCAGGCACAGTCTGTTCGTTGGTCGCCGCATCAATCGCACTACGAACCGATTCGAGAGCGACTCGATGGTTGGCAGTGAGCATCTGTTGAATCTTATCAATAACCTCCGCTTTGCGGATCGCTTCGCTCATCATTGGGTATCAAAAAAGCTCAGTTGGCGACTATATTCTTGAGGTTTTAGCATAACATTTAATCCAAGTAATCGAATTTCTCGTCCTTTTTGCCGTTTAAGTATCTCGCGCAATAAGTTCTTAAAGTCTTCAAGCTCCAGCTGAGTATGACCGTGCTCAATGGTGGTAAGTTGAAAATCGGCAAACTTGACCTTAATCCCTTGTTTAATAATATCGCGGTCGCCATAAGCGCGTTGAAGGCGTGAAAAAAGCTCTGGATAAAGCTGCGTTTCAATCACCTGCCAACATTGCTCATAAGATTGAATATTTTGGCTAAACGTTCGCTCAACCCCCACCGATTTTCGCTCACGCTCCACTACCACTTGGCGTAAATCAATGCCATGACTGCGCTTCCACAGTGACTCACCTAAGCGGCCAAACCGGCGCAGTAACTCGATATAATCCGTGTTTTTAATATCTTCGCAGTAATAAAAACCGGCTTGGTGAAGCTTTTCAAGACTCACCTTGCCAACCCCTGGAATTTTTTCAAGCGGCAGTTTATCAACGACAGATTGCACTTGCTCAGGCGGGATCACACACAAACCATTCGGCTTATTAATATCAGAAGCGACTTTGGCTAAAAACTTAATCGGTGCGACACCAGCAGAAGCCGTCAGCTGTAACTCACGCCAAATATCTTGCCGTATCGCTTCAGCAATTAAGGTCGCTGAACCATGGTGTTGTTTGCAATCAGTAACATCAAGGTAAGCTTCATCTAAAGATAGTGGTTCTATTAAATGGGTGTAACGTGAAAAAATCTGTTGAATATGCGCGGATACGCTTTTATAGACTGACATTCTTCCGGGAATGACAACAAGATTTGGACACAACTGTAATGCTCGAGATGTCGGCATGGCACTGCGCACACCAAATTCGCGCGCTTTATAATTGCAGGTACTGATGACACCTCGCTGTTTTTCGCTACCACCAACCGCAAGCGCAACATCCCGATATTGGGGAAAGTCGCGCATCTCTACGGCCGCATAAAAACAGTCCATATCAATATGTATGAGTTTACGAATGACGTTTGGGTTCACGAGCACAGTTAAGCTGTATAAAAAAACAGTATAAACAATCCACACTCGAAGTGGTAGCTTTCGCTGCTATTATTCGCGTCAAGGTCGATAATTCTGACAGGCTCGCACAAAAAAGCTCGAACTGATGTTCGAGCTTTTCGTTA
Organism: Vibrio olivae; assembly: GCF_042428525.1. Lineage (NCBI taxonomy): Bacteria > Pseudomonadati > Pseudomonadota > Gammaproteobacteria > Vibrionales > Vibrionaceae > Vibrio > Vibrio olivae. Next base: position 28,370 of record NZ_JBHMEP010000001.1, on the reverse strand, counting down.
TCGCATCTTAATGTTTAAGCGATACGATCTTTTTCCCATGCAGCAAGCTTTTCAGCCCTCGCCGCTTCACGAGCCTCTCGCTTCTTGCGAGCGTCACAGGGTTCAGGGCAATTACATACTTTTTCAATGCCTACCGCGCCAAGCCCCCCACAGCTTCCTTTAACCACTTTTCGCTGAAAGATATAACCAACAGCCATCGCGGCGATCACTGCGACAAAAATGCCAAAGGTGATTAGAAATGTATTCATACGACACGCTCTTCTCTTGCTCTGTTACTTTTTAATATATGGCTTGTATGCTTCTGAGGCAATCTCTTGGAAGCCATCATCGGTTTTTACAATCATAAACACGGGGATATTGTGCTGATTCGCCACCTCAATACCTTTCACCTCACCGAGAACCATCAACCCTGTGGCTAAGCCATCAGCCGTCATACATGACTCATCTAATACCGTCACTGACACGACTTTGTGACTGATTGGGTACCCTGTATCCGGGTCAATAATATGCGAGTAACGAATACCATCTCGCTCAAAGTAGTTACGGTAATCCCCAGAAGTCGCGATCGCCATGTCACCCGGCTCAATAATCTCTTGGATACTGCGCTCGTCAACGGATGGTTTTTCTATAGCGATACGCCAAGGCACACTTTCTTTGTTAATGCCTTTCAAGCGAATTTCACCGCCAACTTCGACCATATAGTTATGAATACCTTGCGACTCAATGTAGTTGGCTACAACGTCAACGCCCCAGCCTTTCGCTATCGTTGACAAGTCCACATATAGGTGAGGCAAATCTTTAACTAATTTGTTCCCGTTAACGTGCAAGTGATTGATACCAATATTGGCTTTGCGCTCTGCCAGCTCCTGCTCCGTGGGCACTACATCACGACGAGCTTCAGGGCCAAACCCCCATAAATTGACTAACGGCCCAACCGTAACATCAAGTTTACCTAATGTCAGTTTGTTGAGGCGAATCGCTTCTTTGACAACCGTTGCGGTTTGCTCGGAGACATCAAATGCTTCCGTACCTTGATATTGATTAAAACGGCTGAGTTCCGAGTCTTCTCGGTAGGTCGACATTTGATCGTTCACTTGTTCAAGTAACCGGTCAATGCCTTGATGTAAGTCTTTCGAAGAAGGTGTACCTTCAGCAGTGAGATATTTTACGTTGTAGGTTGTACCCATGGTTGGGCCGCTGAGATGAACTTGTTCTGGGGCTTTTTCACAGCCCATGAGAATAAGCACAGAAGCAATTGCAACAAGCCATTTTTTCACTTGTTTGACTCCGATAAAAATTGAAACATGTATAGCGATAGCCATTCTTTGCGGCAAATCGCTATCGCTATACAGGCTAAAAAAATATGGCTGGCCCAATGAGCCAGCCATGGTTTTTATCACTTTGCTGAATTAACCACCAAAGTCATCCAGTAGAATGTTTTCATCTTCTACACCGAGATCTTTTAGCATGCCGATAACCGCTGCGTTCATCATCGGTGGACCACACATGTAGTACTCACAATCTTCAGGCGCTTCGTGGTCCTTGAGATAGTTTTCATACAATACATTGTGGATAAAGCCTGTGTAGCCATCCCAGTTATCTTCCGGTAGCGGATCTGAAAGAGCACAGAACCATTGGAAGTTATCGTTTTCATTTTGAAGCATATCGAAATCTTCTACATAGAACATTTCACGCTTAGAACGAGCACCATACCAGAAAGACATCTTACGTTTTGACTTCAAGCGCTTAAGCTGGTCGAAGATATGAGAACGCATTGGCGCCATACCTGCACCACCACCAATGAAGACCATTTCGGCATCGGTATCTTTGGCGAAGAACTCACCAAATGGGCCAGAAATAGTACATTTATCACCTGGTTTCAAAGACCAAATGTACGATGACATTTGACCTGGCGGTACATCAGGATTGTTTGGCGGCGGCGTAGCGATACGCACGTTAAGCATGATGATGCCAAACTCTTCAGGGTAGTTCGCCATTGAATACGCACGGATGATGTCTTCATCAACTTTAGACTCATAACGGAACAAGTTGAACTTATCCCAGTCTTCACGGAATTTTTCCGGAACGTCGTAATCGGCATATTTAATATGGTGAGCTGGCGCTTCAATCTGAATGTAACCACCCGCACGGAACGGTACTGATTCACCATCAGGGATTTGTAGCTTAAGCTCTTTAATGAAGGTTGCTTTGTTATCGTTTGAGATAACTTCACATTCCCACTTCTTAACACCGAAGATCTCTTCTGGCAATTCGATTTCCATGTCCGTTTTCATGGCAACTTGACATGAAAGACGTTCACCTTCTCGTGCTTCACCTTTTGTAATGTGGTCAAGCTCAGTAGGTAGAATGTCACCACCACCAGATTTAATTTTCACGCGGCATTGGCCACAAGAGCCACCACCACCACAAGCAGACGATACGAAAACACCTGCGCCCGCGAGAGCACCTAGAAGCTTACCGCCTGGTTGAGTCACGATCGCTTTATCAGGATCGCCATTGATAGATATTGTAATGTCACCTGTTGGAACTAGTTTAGATTTAGCGAATAGAATCACTAAAACTAACACTAGAACAATCAGAGTAAACATCACTACACCAAGAATAATGTCCATTGACTATTCCTTTATTGTTGCGGTTTACCCGACTTACAGTTGAACACCAGAGAAAGACATAAAGCCTAACGCCATTAAACCTGCAGTGATAAAGGTAATACCTAAACCACGAAGACCAGGAGGCACATCAGAGTACTTCATTTTCTCACGGATACCTGCAAGCGCTACAATCGCCAGCATCCACCCGATACCAGAACCAAAGCCGTAAACGATCGATTCTCCGAAGTTGTAATCACGTTGTACCATGAAAGATACACCGCCGAAGATCGCACAGTTTACGGTGATCAAAGGTAGGAAGATACCTAGAGCGTTGTACAGAGGTGGGAAGAAACGGTCTAAGATCATCTCTAGAATCTGTACGAGTGCCGCAATAACACCGATAAAGGTAATAAAGTTCAGGAAGCTTAAATCAACTTCTGGGCTAATAGCACCTGGTTTAAGAATCAGGTTGTAGACCAAGTTGTTGACTGGCACAGCAATAGTCAATACCACTGTAACCGCAATACCCAAACCAAATGAGGTTTTAACTTTCTTAGAAACCGCTAGGAATGTACACATACCTAGGAAGAAAGCGAGCGCCATGTTTTCGATAAAAATCGATCTGACGAGCAGACTAATATAATGTTCCATGACCGTTATTACTCCTTCGCTTCTACTTGTTCAGGCTTAATGGTACGGATAACCCAAATCAAGAAGCCAATTAGGAAGAACGCAGAAGGCGCCAATAGCATCAAGCCGTTAGGTTGGTACCAACCACCGTCTTTAACTAGAGGTAGAATCTCCATACCGAAAATTTTGCCAGAACCAAACAGCTCACGGAAAAAACCAACCGTAATCAAAACGAAACCATAACCTAAGCCATTGCCAATCCCGTCAATCAGAGACGGTACTGGTGATGATTTCATCGCAAACGCTTCAGCACGACCCATTACAATACAGTTAGTAATGATCAAACCAACGAATACTGATAACTGCTTTGAAATTTCGTACAAGTAAGCTTTCAGTACTTGGTCTACCACGATAACCAATGACGCGATAATCGCCATCTGAACGATGATACGCACGCTGCTTGGAATGTGGTTACGGATAGTGGAAACAAAGAAGTTAGACAATGCAGTAACAAAAGTTACCGCTAGGGTCATAACGAATGCTGTCTCTAATTTTGTTGTTACTGCAAGCGCAGAACATACACCAAGAACCTGTAGCGCGATTGGGTTGTTATCCAATACTGGCGCTAAAATGCTCTTTTTCACATTTTGTGCACTAGACATTAGTTCAGACCTCCGTCACGAACTTGAGCTAGGAATGGGCCGTAGCCAAGGTCGCCTAACCAAAAATCAAACTGGTGCTGTACGCCGTTACTTGTCAGTGTGGCACCAGAAAGTGCATCTACACCGTGCTCTGAGCCTGCCGGAGCGCCACCTTTAACCACTTTGATTGCGGGTTGATTGTTTTCGTCAAACAGCTTTTTGCCCTCAAATTGAGCGCGCCATTTCGGATTCTCAACTTCACCACCAAGTCCGGGAGTTTCACCTTGTTCGTAGTAAATGATGCCATCCACTGTGTTGCCGTCAGTTTCAACAGCGACAAATGCATACATCATAGACCACAAACCATTACCATGGATTGGTAGAATTAAACGCTCGACGTCATCGCCTTGCTTCACAAGGTAAACCAAACCGTAATTCGCACGGTGAATGATTTTCGCCGGGTCATTTTCTGGATCTAAGCGAGTAGAACGGCTTGGATTGTTGGCTGCTTTACGCTGATCGTAATCAGACGCGGCAACGCCATCCGCCGTTTCATCGACCAATTTGCCTGTTGAGAAATCAACAAGCTTAGGTTCAATGTATTGATCATACAATTCTGGGATAGAATCTTGCGTCATATCGACACCAGACACTTGCAGAATTTTTGATTGCTTATCCAGCGCTGCGTTAGTGACTTGCTTACTACGCAGACCGACCGCCGCTGTTGACACGATAATTGAGCACACAAGGCTCAAAGCGATAACAACAAACAGCGTCTTTTTAATGCTATCGTTATTACTTGCCATAGCGTGATAGTCTCCGTTTGATGTTCTTCTCAACGACAATGTGGTCGAACAATGGTGCAAATAGGTTCGAGAATAAAATCGCCAGCATCATCCCTTCAGGGTAAGCCGGGTTCACGACACGAATCATTACACACATGCCGCCGATCAAAATGCCGTACCACCATTTACCACTATTGGTAAATGAAGCCGATACAGGATCAGTTGCCATGAAGAACATACCAAATGCGAAGCCACCTAGAACTAGGTGCCAGTGCCAAGGCATATTAAACATTGGGTTAGTATCAGAACCGATGAGATTAAACAGGGTTGATACTGCAATCATACCGATCATTACACCAGCAATAATGCGCCAAGACGCAATGCCCATGTAAACAATCAGTGCGGCGCCAATAAGTAACGCTAACGTTGAAACTTCACCAATCGAGCCAGGAATGTTACCAATAAAGGCATCCATCCAAGAAATTGGCGAACCTGTTACGGTGTTAACTAATGCGCCGTTACCACCTTGAGCCCATTGGCTCAATGCCGTTGCACCCGAGAAACCATCAGCTGCTGTCCAAACAACATCACCAGAGATTTGCGCTGGGTAAGCAAAGAATAGGAAAGCACGACCCGCTAGTGCAGGGTTAAGGAAGTTACGTCCCGTACCACCAAAAATTTCTTTCGCAACTACAACACCAAACGTAATACCTAAAGCGGCTTGCCAAAGCGGCAATGTTGGTGGAACGATCAACGCAAAAAGAATGGAAGTGACAAAGAAACCTTCGTTAACTTCGTGCTTGCGCACCATACAGAACAACACTTCCCAAAAACCACCAACGATGAATACCGTTGCGTAGATAGGTAAGAAGTAAGTCGCGCCCAGTAACATTTTACTGCCCCAACCCGCATCCGCGGAAATCGTCCCGCCGATGGCTTCAGTTAGCCAGTAATGCCAGTTACCCTCGATAACAGAGGTCAGCTCTGTGCCCGAGTACATATGTACGAGTGCTGCAATTGCTTGGCCGCCGGAGTTGTACATCCCCCAGAACATCGCAGGGAAGACCGCGAACCAAACCATAATCATGATACGTTTTAAATCAACGCTATCACGTACGTGTGAGCTTTTTTTCGTCACTAGACCCGGCGTGTATAAAACGGTCGCAACGGCTTCATACAATGCAAACCATTTTTCATGTTTGCCGCCTGGCTCAAAATGATGCTCGACATCTTCAAGAAACTTCTTAAGGCCCATGAAATTACCCTTCCTTCTCGATGGTATCCAAGCACTCACGTAGCAATGAGCCATATTCGTATTTGCCTGGACATACAAAGGTACATAGTGCTACATCATCTTCGTCTAGCTCTAGAACACCTAAACGTTGTGCGCTGTCTGAATCGCCAGCACATAGATCACGAAGCAGCAATGTTGGCTCGATATCAAGAGGCATAACGCGTTCATAGTTACCAATTGGCACCATAGAACGATCACTACCATTGGTAGAGGTTGTCATGTTAAACAACTGCCCTTTGAACAAGTGACCTAAGAATGCGCGAGTAACAGAGAATCTGTTTTTACCAGGCATCGCCCAGCCAAGCAGTTCTTTATCACGACCTTCACGCAACACAGACACTTGTTGATGATAACGACCAAGGTAGGCATGAGGACCCGTCGCATGAGTTCCGGTCAAAACAGAGCCAGAAATCACACGGACTTCACCTTGCATAAGCTCGTTGTCCGTCAACTCATCAAGGCTCGCACCAATCGTGGTACGTACGAGACGCGGATTGTTCACAACAGGGCCAGCAAGAGAAACGACGCGGTCAGTATAAAGCTCACCTGTCGTGAACAACTTACCGAAAGCAATAACGTCTTGATAGTTAATGCTCCAAGCAACATTGTCCATGTTTACCGGATAGAGAAAGTGCATGTGCGTACCCGCAAGACCTGCTGGGTGAGGGCCATTAAATACATGCTCTTCTACATTTGATTGGCTTGAGCGTGGCAGGCTGGAGCCTGATTTACAAACGTAAACCTTGCCACTGGTTAAAGCAGAAAGAATATCTAAACCCGCAATGAAAGCATCGGCTTGCTCATTGATCACCACTTCCGGGTTTGCCGCCAGAGGATTGGTGTCAATCGCCGTTACGAAGATTGCTTGAGTTGTAGAATCGATTGCTGGAACCTTGCTGAACGGTCGAGTACGTAAAGCGGTCCAAAGGCCAGATTCAATTAGCTGAGTTTTCACTACTTCGCGGTCAAGACCGGCTAGTTGATTGGCTTCAAACTTATCAAAAGTTACCTGTTCGTCGCCGTTCACTTCAATCACTACAGATTGGAGTACACGCTTCGCACCACGGTTAACTTCGATCACTTTACCATTCGCTGGCGAAGTAAACTTCACTCCTGGGTTCTTTTTATCTTCAAAAAGAATTTGAGCTTTTTTTACTTCGTCTCCTACGCGAACATGCATCGTAGGACGCATGCCAACGTACTCTTCGCCAAGCAAGGCGACTTTTTTGATGGTTTTACCATCATTAATCACCTGGGAAGGAGTTCCTGCGATAGGAAGATCCAATCCCTTCTTTATTGTAATCATACGCACTTGCACTACTTTATCGGGAAAAAGATTTTTTAATTGCGTAACTTTAAGACACGACATGAGTGTCCGGTTTTGCTGTTGTTTAAAAACACCAAAATCGCAACATCCTAGTAAAAACCTCGTCACTAAATTTTAGCGAGATTTATCAGGTGCGATAGTGTAGCATTTTTTCGGAAGTTGATGCCATGACCATTATACGGAATAGTGGTTATATTTCGGAAGTTACGTGTTTAAAAGGTTAAGAAAACACCATATTTTTGAGCTAACGCACAAAGATAATCTACCTGAAAGCACTCTGTTTCAAGCAACAATTTGCCTACAAAATACCAAAACTGTCATTCAGTGACGCAGTGATTTGTTTATAGGCTGTTAAAACATTTGGGTGATTACTGATCCGCTTTACTGCCACCCATACACATTGGACTATCTGGCGCTTGTTGATTTTCGCTCATCCATTCTTGTGGTGTATAAGTGTGCATTGAAAGCGCATGAATTTGCCCAGCTAACTCTTGTGCTAAAGTCTGGTTCACAGAGCGATGTCTTGCAAGTAAGCGTTTTCCATCAAAGTTCTCAGAGACAATGATCACTTTAAAATGACTCTCTGAGCCGGCTGGTACATTGTGCATGTAACTCTCATTGATCACCTCAAGATGCTGAGGTTCAAATGCAGCAAGAAGCTTTTGCTCTATAATCGGCTGAAGCATGCGAAATCATCCCATAGATATTATTTATCACGACTGCTCAGTCTAACGTGCTACCGAGATAATCGAAAGGTTTTGGTTTGCACTTCTCTAACCTTTTGCGACAATAGCGTGAGTTCCTTAACTGAAAAGTCTTTCCAAAAATGCAAACTGAGCTTACGCTAAACGAGCGTCATTTATATCTGCACCGCTACCCAACCCGCCAAAATGAAACGCTTCAAGCTTGGGACGCGGGCGATGAATACTTAATCAACCACGTCGAGCAACTCGGCTTACCCCCCGCTCAGAATATCGTTATTATCAATGACAGCTTTGGCGCGCTTTCGTGCTATTTATCCAAGCACCACAATGTCACTATGGTAAGCGATTCGTTTATCGCTCATCAAGGTGCGAAAGCAAATCTGAGCCGTAACCAATGCGTAGCTATCACGCATTTAAATACCCTCAATGAGCTGCCATCAGATACCGACTTAGTCTTACTTAAAATCCCCAAAAGCAATCGCCATCTCAGCTGGATTTTAGACAAAATTCGTAACACTTTACCGGCAAATTGCAGGGTAGTTTCAGTTAATAAAGTACGAGAAATACACACTTCGACCTTAAAACTGTTTGAAAAGCATTTGGGAACCACAACCACATCACTCGCATGGAAAAAACATCGCTTAGTATTTTCGCAGTTAGATGCGTCACCCCAGCCAATCTCTCCCTTTGTCGAATGGTCCGTCGATGGAGAGAACTATTCCTTAAAAAACTTGCCCAATGTCTATTCCGGTGAAAGCTTGGATCTTGGTGCACGGTTTTTATTGCCCTATTTACCAAAAGACGAACGTTTTAAACGGATTATCGACCTGGGCTGTGGCAACGGTGTCCTTTCTGTGAAACTCGGTCAACTCAATCCTAACGCTGAAATTATCGGTGTCGATGAGAGTTATATGGCGGTTGAATCCGCAACGCTGAATGTGAAAGCGGCTTTGGGACCCGAGTTCCAATTTGAAGCCAAGGTCAATAATTGCCTTGATGATTTTGCACCACAGAGTGCAGACTTAATTGTCTGTAATCCCCCGTTTCATCAACAATTAGCCGTGACTGATCATATTGCTTGGCAAATGTTCTGTGATGCTAAGCAAGTTCTACGCGCAAAAGGTAAGTTATTGGTTATCGGTAACCGTCACCTCGGATACGATAACAAGCTTGCAAGGCTGTTTGGTAAAGCTCAGCTACGTCAAATCGCAGTCAATAAGAAATTTGTTATTTTACAAGCGACTAAATAATTCACTATTATCTGCTAAAACAGATACCACTCATCTCGAACAAGAGAAAGTAGAAAGGAACCATTAGCATGAGAAAATTCGTTCTGGCAGCCTCTATTGCTTTATTAACAGCATGTTCTGCCCCACAACAAGAACAGTTGAATTTGACACTTCAGCCGCAACTGAGCATGAACACCATAACTCAAGGCAAAGCCTTCTCTCTAACCAGTAAAGATGTTCGAGCTGCGCAATATGTCGCCCTTGTTGACAGTGGACGTTCTAACATTGAACCTCTGCATGCTAAGCAAAATGTACGCATTGCCTTAGAGAATGCCCTGTTGGAACAGTTTGAATCTCAAGGTTTCAAAAATACGGTAAATAGCGAAAACAATGTCGAGTTAGAAATCCAAGAAGCTTTGGTTTCCGTTAAGCATTCCGTACTAGAAAACCAAATGGATGCCAACTTGGTGCTCGAAGTGACCGCAGAAACACCAAAAGGTAAGCTGGTTAAGACGTATACCGGCACCGCAAGTCGCAACGGAATGATGAGTGCATCTAACGAAGAAATTCAAAGCGTGCTCAATGATGTGATGAACCTAGTGCTTGAAGAAATAGCCAATGATAATGAACTGCAAAACTACATGAAGGAACGTTTCTGATGTGGAAATCACTGGTTCTTGCCCTGACTCTGGTCAGTAGCTCCGTATTTGCAGGCCCCAAAGTAACGTTTGAGACCAATCTTGGCCCATTCACGGTTGAGTTGAACCAAGAAAAAGCGCCTATCAGTGTGGCTAACTTTATGAAGTACGTGGATGACGGCAGTTATGTCGGTAGTCAATTTCACCGCGTGATTCCTAATTTCATGGCACAAGGTGGTGGTTTTGACCAAGAAATGAATCGTCTACCGACTTACGCGCCCATCACCAATGAAGCGACTAATGGCTTAAGCAATAAAACCGCTACCATCGCGATGGCGCGTACCAACGATCCTAACTCGGCGACTCGTCAGTTTTATATCAACCTTGTCGATAATAACTTTCTTGACTACAAACAGCGTCCGCCAGGTTACGCAGTATTTGGTGAAGTAACCCAAGGGTTTAATGTCATTCAGAATATGGCTAAAAAACCAACGACTGCGAAGCAAGGCATGCGAGATGTGCCAGTCGAACCGATTATCATCACTGCGGTTAGCGTAGAAAAATAAAACTTATGGGCTCTACTTTGTAGAGCCTTATTCATCTTAAGGACCATGCATGTCGTCTAATCCTTCTCATCTATCGTGGGCCGAGACCTTCCGTAGTTACCTCGATCGCCGCCTACTATGGGTTTTGATGCTTGGTTGCTCAAGTGGCTTTCCTTGGGTATTAATTGGCTCAAATATGTCGGGTTGGCTAACCGACGCAGGGCTCAGCCGTACTGCAATTGGCTATTTTGGTAGCGTATTTGCCGTTTATAGTATTAATTTTCTCTGGGCTCCGTTGGTTGACCGAGTAAAACTGCCCTTTCTGCATTCATTGCTGGGCCAGCGGCGCAGTTGGATCTTCTTCTGCCAAGCCATCATCTTAGCCTGCACATTAGTGATCGCAGGGATAGACCCACGTCATGACTTGATGTTTGCGTCTATGGTGGCTCTTGGAATCGCCACCGCTTCGGCAACTCAAGATATCGCCATCGATGCCTTTAGGATTGATACCTTTCCTCGTTCTCAATCGGAAAAACTGCCACAGGCGTCTGCCATGGCTGTTATCGGATGGTGGACGGGGTACTCCCTTCCTGGTTACTTAGCGTTTATCAATGCCGACCAAATTGGCTGGAATGGGGTTTACTATGGCATGGCATTTGTTGTCGGGCTGTTGATGGTGTTTACACTACTGGTGGGCGAACCTGTCACTTTGCGAGATCAATTGCAGTCAGAAGCGGAAAAACGCCATACGAATGTTGTAGGCAACCGAGTCATCTCTTGGTTAACCGTGACGCTATTCGAACCCTTCATTGATTTCTTTCGACGTAACGGAACACGCGTCGCCCTGACTCTGTTGCTCTTCGTATTTCTGTTTAAGATTGGGGAAGCTTTCCTTGGCCGAATGTCGATCACTTTCTATAAAGAGATCGGTTTTACCAACGAACAAATCGGTAACTACTCAAAACTTATGGGCTGGGGGGTCACCATGCTATTTACCTTTATTGGCAGCATGGTTAACGTACGATTTGGCATCGTTAAAGGGCTGATGATTGGTGGCACTGCGATGGCGGCCAGCAATTTAATGTTCTCATGGATTGCAAATGTTGGTCCCAATGAACACCTATTTGTGGCCACTATTTTTGTCGATAACTTCACAACCGCTTTCTCGACCGTGGCGTTTGTTTCGTTTCTAACGGTGCTGACTGGTCAAGCTTTTTCCGCCACTCAATATGCGCTGCTAGCCTCTCTGGGGAACTTTAGCCGCACCGTACTGGCTTCATTTAGTGGAGAGTTAGCCGATTTACTCAATAACTGGTCACTGTTCTTTGTCATCACTGCACTAATGGTAGTACCGAGTTTGCTGATGCTGTATTCCCTTCGTCACTACTTCAACCGGTTACTGGATAAAGCACATCGAGAGAATCAATCACCTTGACGATAAAAGGGCGACTCATCGGAGTCGCCCTTTTATCGTCAGGATTATTTACGGATACAGCCCTTTACCAAACATATTAAAGATTCTGGCAACACCTTGAGTAAATAACATGGGTTCAGTCAGAACACTCAAACATAAGCAATCTTCATCTTGGGGTGTGGTTGGACTGTGTTTGACTGACGCATCTTTCAACAAAAAATCTCCCGCACGGTAGTGCCCATCTTCGTCACTAAACCCGCCATGCAGTACCAGAGTCGATTCATAGCCTTTGTGCGTATGCTGCGGAACCGAAACGCCTGGCGCCATGTACATCAGGTTCACTCGCGCTTCTTCTTCCAAATCAATCACCGCACTGAACACCTTGCCGCCATAGTTGCGCCAATCACCGATTCTATCTCTAAACGGATACAAGGCTTTTGGTAACGTGAAACGTCGGCTATTGACCGTCACTTGATGTGGTTTACTCGGTACGAGAAGCTCCTCCCTACTCTTCTGAGGTAAAGTAAGAATCTGAGACAGCATATCTTCAGACGGTAAGTCGTCCGACGGCTTCATCGCTTGGTGTTCAAGCTTTGCGCCAAGTTGCCGCTCAAAACGGACAACCTGTTGGTGACACTCCGGGCAAGACTCTAAATGCACCGCAAGAGCAAGACCTTGGGTTGCATCTACATCACCTTGCGCATATTGCTGAAGTAATAATTTGTCAGGATGGAACCTCATGGCCTATCGCCCTCCATACTTAACCGAAGCTTTTCAACCGCTAAACGCAGCCTAGATTTGACTGTACCAAGAGGAATATCAAACATGTCCGCCACCTGCTGGTGAGGAATCTCCTCTATGTATACAGCCTGAACGACTTTGCGCTGTGGCTCCGGTAATAAATCTAAAAACTTTAAAACTTGCTGCTTGAGACGGTCTTGTTCCGGCGAGTAATGCTCGACCATATCAGGGGGCGTAAAATCACTCGGCCAAATATCGTCAGCAAGCACGTGTGGTTCACGTCCTTTTTGTTTACGCATCATGTCAAAACACAGGTTGCGAGCAATCGTGTAAATCCAAGTCGACAGCGCACTTTTCTTGCCGTCGAACAGAGCGGCTTTTTGCCAAACCATCGCCAATGTGTCCTGAACCACTTCAATCGCAACGTGCTCATTGCCGAGATGCTTGAAAGCAAATTGCTTCAAGCGCGGCGAGAAATGATTAAAAATCAGACCGAAAGCGTGTTTATCCTGTTGCTTTACTTGTTCCATGCACAAACGCCAGTCTTCCCGACTAAACCCTTGTGGATCTTTATTTAACATTGCAGCACCCTTTGCCCCTTGGCGATAACCCTGCACTCGTATTTCATACGTACAAAGTTCAGAACTCGATCATTGTGAGTATAGCTATTTTTCGACCTCAATCGCCTGATCCAAGAAATCCAACGCCTGCGAACAATCTGGCTGCAACGTTAAGTGATCAAACTGGCGCCTTTTCAGCGGTAACAGTTCTAACCAGCGCTGTGCGACCCAACTCTCGTTATCAAAAAAGCACTGGTCATAAAGCTGCCCTAACTCGGGAATCTGCTGGTAAATGGACTGTAATTGACGACTCAATGTTTGATGATCCGGGTTGAGGTCGCGATCAGGCCACGCAGACAACCATTCCACTCTCGCGATACGTAGTCCGTCAGGTTCAAAGCGAACTTGCTGAATTAAAAACCGCTTAAGTCCGACGACGGTAATCCCCAGCAAACCATCATCGAGCGCCTCAAAATCAACAATACGAACTAAAGTACCAGTGGCTGATAGCAAGCCGGATGATGAATCAGGCTCAGATTCAAACAGGCAAATACCGAACGTATTGTCCCCTTTACTCGCCTCCGTGACTAACCGTTTATATCTCGGTTCAAAGATTCTTAGTCGCATCTTTCCTTCAGGCAAAATCACCGCGCCTAGCGGAAACAACATAATGTCAGACATTGGGCACTCCTCACACTCTTTGACACGTTAATACGTATTCCGGTCATATAGCGATCAATTACTCAATGTGTTGATTATTTGATAAACATAAAAATAAGAACAACCGCTTGCGCAATCGATTTCGGTATCAAAATTAATGCAAAAATATGAAACAAGACCGTCGCAGTACAACCTTTGTTTAATAGTGAGACACTCGTCACTTATTAAAGTCATGTTTACATACATTTAGACTTCAATTTGAGATTGAAATCGCTATTATTCGCAGGATAACAACTCGGCAACAAGAAACGAGTGCAGCAAGAACGGTGATTCCACTTTCACTTTTACAAACATAGAGAACTCCTTATGCGTAAATCACTTTTAACTCTAAGCATGCTAGCAGCAATGTCAGCGCCAGCTATGGCCGCTGATTACTCTGATGGCGACATCCACAAAAATGACTACAAGTGGCTACAATTCAACCTAATGGGTGCTTTTAATGAGCTACCAGGTTTCCCTGACGGTTCTGATCACGATTACCTAGAGATGGAATTTGGCGGTCGCTCTGGCCTATTTGACCTCTACGGTTACGTTGATATTTTTAACCTAACGAATGATCCAGATAGTGACAAAGCTGGGGCAGATAAAATCTTTATGAAATTTGCACCACGTATGTCTCTGGATGCATTAACTGGTAAAGATTTGTCGTTCGGTCCGGTCAAAGAACTCTACGTTGCATCGTTGATCGAGTGGGGTGGCGGCGGTGCTACAAACTGTAATGCAGATTTTTCCGTATGTGTCGAAGGCCCAACAACAAACAACCAGAAAATTGGTCTAGGTTCTGACGTTGAAGTGCCATGGTTAGGAAAAATCGGTCTAAACCTGTATGCGACATACTCTGGCAACGATCGTGACTGGAACGGCTACCACTTAGCAACTAACTGGTTCAAACCACTGTACTTCTTTGAAAACGGCTCATTTATCTCTTATCAAGGTTACATTGACTGGCAATTTGGGATGAAATCTGAGTATGCAAATCATGCCACGGGTGGCGCGATGTTCAATGGCCTATACTGGCACTCAGACCGTTACGCTGTAGGTTATGGTCTAAAAGGCTTCAAAAACATCTACGGTATCAAACAAGAATCTGGTGTAGATTCTACCGGTTTCGGTCACTACATCTCTGTGACCTACAAGTTCTAAGCTTTGTTAATACTTTTAAAAAATGGCGCCCAAGGGCGCCATTTTTATTTGCTTTCTGATTATGAATTATTATCCTTGCCTGCATTATTTGGCATCGAGAACAGTCTGTGAATATTGTCGTGGTTGGCCCTGGTTCTATCGGCACCTTATGGGCATACAAATTAAAGCAAGCCGGGCACAAGGTGAGTATTCAAAGTCGTGTTGATGGCGATACATTAAGTCTGACGATAAATGACCAGCGACCTGTAACCTTGCCGAATAACCACTTAAGGCAGATTGCTGACGCCGACCTTATCTTAGTCACGCTTAAAGCCTGGCAGGTCTCATCGGCACTGAATCAAATCAGGAGTCACATCGCACCAGAGGCGATGATTCTGCTGCTTCACAATGGCATGGGGACGGCAGAATCTGTCAGTCAGGTCTTTTCCAGTAACCCTATTTTACTGGGCACGACGACACATGGGGCGTTTCAACCGCAAAAACACCACTCAAAACATGTTGGTTTAGGCCAAACGCTGATTGGCGCACATAACCACCAAGCATTGCAATGTGGGTTTATCGCAGACGTATTAAACCATGCGCTGCCCGAGTGTATTTGGCAAAACAATATTCAAAGCGCATTATGGAATAAATTGGCGACAAATTGTGCCATTAACCCACTCACCGCGCTGCATAACATTCGTAATGGCGCGCTAAGTGAAATGCAATACCAAGAGACGCTTGACCAGATTGTATTGGAAGTCAGTCAAGTCATGGCATGTGAAGGGTTTGCAGTTGCTCAACAGGCGCTTCGCCAACAGGTCGATAGTGTTATTGAGAAAACCGCAGAAAATTATTCCTCAATGCAGCAAGATATTTTTTATCAGAGGCCGACTGAAATCGATTTTATTAGCGGGTATTTACTCAATTGCGCACGTAAACATAGCATTGAGACACCAGCAAACCAAAAGCTCTACACTGCCATCAAACAGATTGAAAACATCGGGAGTTGCTCATGAGTAAACACGTCCTCGTTCCTATCGCTCAGGGAACGGAAGAAATGGAAGCCATTACTATTATCGATATGATGGTACGCGCAGGATATCAAGTCACAACAGCCAGTGCTGATTTTGAAGGAAGACTGGCACTAAAAGCCTCCCGTGGTGTTACGCTAACCGCAGATTGTGCCTTAGTCGATATTGCCGATGATCAATTTGACGCCATCATTCTTCCCGGTGGCGCAGAAGGGGCACAAACGTTTGGCGACAGTACGCTGCTTATCGAAATGGTTCGCCAACAGATGTTCGAAGGTAAACTCGTCGCGGCCATATGTGCTGCTCCCGCCTTGGTATTGCAACGCCATCAACTCTACCCGAACGCCTTGATGACAGGCCACCCAAACTTTCGTCAGCATATTCCCGAAGCGCGTTGGCGTGACAAGCGAGTAACCATTGATATCAACCATAATCTCATCACCAGCCAAGGTCCGGGAACTGCACTGGAGTTTGCGATGGAAATTATTATTCATTTTTCAGGAAAAGCTCATGCGTGGACGGTCGCTGAGCCAATGGTTACTCTACCGACCCTTCACTACCATAAGATGGGTCAGCAAGAATGCTAGAAACAGTCAGTATTAGAGCGCAATTTCCAGCACTAGCGCAGACAGTTAATCATCAACCACTGATTTATCTAGATAGTGCTGCGACGACTCAAAAACCCGATGTCGTTATCGATGCGATAGCTGACTACTATCGCCAGCAAAACGCAAACGTACACCGCGGTAGTCACAGCTTAACCGCCAATGCGACAACCCAGTTTGAGCATGCACGAGACATCGTTCGTCAATTTATTGGAGCCCAAGCGATAGAAGAGATCATTTGGACTCGCGGGGCAACCGAGGCAATTAACCTAGTTGCGCAGACCTATGCCCGTAATCACTTATCCGCAGGTGACGAAATTTTAGTGGGAGAGATGGAACATCACGCCAATATTGTTCCTTGGCAGATTGTCGCGCAGCAAACTGGGGCAAAAGTGGTTAAAGTGCCGATGACGGACAATTGCCAACTCGATATGGATGCTTTTCAATCTCTGCTAAACCACAAAACAAAGATTGTCGCGCTAGCACACATCACCAATGTGACGGGCACGCGTCAACCAATAGAACAGTGTATTGATCTGGCGCATCGGTTTGGTGCTATGGTACTGATCGATGGCGCTCAAGGTATTGTGCATGAAGCCGTGAACGTCGCTGAGCTAAATGCCGATTTTTATGTTTTCTCTGGTCATAAGCTTTATGCGCCTGCTGGTATTGGCGTTCTGTATGGCAAGCGAGACATACTTGAAGCGATGCCACCTTGGCACGGGGGAGGGAAAATGGTCGAAAAAGTCAGCTTTGAACATACCTCTTTTTCTGCACTTCCCGGAAAATTCGAAGCGGGCACGCCGAATGTGGCAGGAGCCATTGCTCTTGGCAAAGCCATTGAATGGTATCAAGGCTTTAAGCTCGCCGATATTGAACAGCACATCGCTCAGTTGCAACACATGGCTTACACACAACTTAGCTTAATCGATGATATCGACATCATCGGCTACCAACCGGGCTCATCACTTTTAAGTTTTGTAGTTCAAGGTGTTCATCATCAAGACATGGCGACTTTACTTGATCAGCAAGGGATCGCTGTTCGCTCTGGCCACCACTGTGCACATCCCTTTATGGATGCGCTTAACATCACAGGTACGGTACGAGTTTCGTTTGGTATTTATAATACGGAACAAGATGTGACACGCTTGGTTGCAGCCGTCCACAAAGCATGTGATTTGCTATAGCTACGGCTGACGGTCCATAAAAAGAAAAGCCTCCCGTTATAGGGAGGCTTACTGAAAATATCAAAGCTCTACAAACTTCAAATCAGTGAGAAAATACTTCAGACTGCGGGAAGAAAAATTCGATCTCACGCGCGGCTGATTCAGGGCTGTCTGAACCATGTACCGAATTTTGACGCATATTCAGTGCATAATCGTTACGTAGAGTACCGCAAGCTGCTTCTTGAGGATTCGTTTTCCCCATCAATTCTCGATAGCGCGCAATCGCATTTTCACCTTCAAGAACTTGAACCATAATCGGCCCTGAAGTCATAAACTCTTTCAGTGGCGGAAAGAACTCTTTGCCTTGGTGTTCAGCGTAAAAACCGCTGGCTTGCTCATCGGTCAAATGCACCATTTTCGCCGCCACAATTTTCAGGCCGGCTTTTTCGATTCGCTGATAAATTTCACCGATCAAATTACGTTCTACCGCATCGGGTTTAATAATTGAAAATGTTTTCTCTAGCGCCATAGGGTACTTTCCTTTTGAATTGTAATAAATTTTCTTGGAGCAGAAATGTGTCTGCTTATCCTTAGTTGACTTTGATTATTGAGCTAAAATGCGCGCTAAGGTGCGAATACCCGTTCCCGTTGCGCCGGCTGCCCATTTATCTGTCGCTGATTTACGGTAAGTTGCCGCACAGTCAATATGTAACCAACCTTGCTTGTAATCTTCAACGAAATACGACAAGAAAGCCGCCGCGGTACTTGCACCTGGGGAGTAATCGCCACTACTGATGTTACACAAGTCAGCAAAATTCGACGGCAACATATCACGGTGGAAGTCCGCTAACGGCAGAGGCCAAAGCCCTTCGTTCTCTTGCTGCGCAGCCTTCAGCGCTTGCTGAGATAACTCTTGGTCAAAACTCATCAACGCATGGTAATCATTACCAAGCGCATTTTTAGCGGCACCGGTAAGCGTTGCACAGTCAACAATCAGCTGTGGTTTTTGCTCACAAGCATAAATCAAACCATCAGCCAGAACGAGACGTCCTTCCGCATCAGTGTTTTGTATTTCAACCGTTTTACCATTCTTATAAGTGATAATATCGCCCAATTTAAGCGCACGACCAGAAATCATGTTTTCCGCGCAGCACAAAATGAGTTTTACACGCTTGTTAAGGCCACGCATAATCGCCAGTGCAAGGCCACCGGTTACGGTTGCCGAACCACCCATGTCTGACTTCATCGCTCCCATCATATTCGATGGTTTAAGGCTGTAACCGCCGGAGTCAAAAGTAATACCTTTACCGACTAAACACGCGTAAACCGGCGCGTTTTCATCACCCGTTGGGTTGTAATCCAACTGCAGCATGGCAGACGTACGTTCAGAACCACGTCCTACTGCGTAGATGCCCTCCCAACCTTCAACCAGTAAATCTTTATCTTTGACAATTTTGATGCTCACAGTGCCTTCAGGTGCAACCGACTTGATAAATTCAGATGCCATCGTTGCCAATTGGCGAGGTGCCACTTCTTCTGCCGATTTATTGATGAGGTCACGCGTAAAGTCGGCCGCCTTGATGCGAGCTTGAAGTTCAGCACTGTCAGCTTCGCTTAACTCAGGTAACGTCAACTCATTATTCAGTTTTGGGTTACGGTAAGCTTGAGAGAATGCCCAAGCCGCTTCTAAATTCCAACCCTCACCTTGCAAAGCAATTTGTTTAATTCCTTGCGCGTCCAATTTGCGAGCGGCGCGCTGAATGGCGGCAAGATCAAAACCTTGATCTAGGTGAATAACCGCACCATTTTCATTAAATGACAACGTCGCTTTTTCACCCCAATTAGGTAAAGCGGCCTCTTGGCTTATAAATACAGACATCTGTGTAGACATGGTTTCTCCTTGTCTTTGTGTAGCGTTGCCTACGCTTTTATTATCTAAACCCTAGGATGTTAGCATTATGTAGGGTAACTATGTCAACTTGATAAAAAAGCGGACTATTTAGCCCGCTTTTTTTAGTGCAAATTGTTAATAATGTGAGATTAAGAAGATAATCTTCTAGTCCATCTCATCCATCCAGCAAAGAATGATGGCTTCCAGAATCTTCTCATTTGAACGATTCGGATCATCATCAAACTCTTCGAGCTCGGTAATCCATTGATGCAAGTCGGTAAAACGTACGTTTTTCGGATCTACATCAGGATATTGGTCACAAAGTTCTATCGCGATATCGCGAGAATCAGTCCATTTCATTGTTTCACCTTACCGGTTGTCTTAATGATCTTCTTTTGCCAAGTTGATGGTGTATTTTGGAATCTCGACCACCAAGTCTTCATCGGCAATACGCGCTTGGCAGCCAAGACGAGACTCAGGCTCCAATCCCCATGCTTTATCCAACATGTCATCTTCCAGCTCATCACTCTCTTCCAGTGAATCAAAACCTTCTCGGATAACGACATGGCACGTCGTACAAGCACAAGATTTTTCACACGCATGCTCGATACCGATGCCGTTTTTTAGTGCCACATCCAGTACCGATTCGCCCGTTTGAGCGTCTAAAACCGCCCCCTCTGGACATAAATCTTCATGAGGTAAAACAATAATCTTAGGCATATAACTAAAAACCTCTATTAAATATCATTCACAGACTGACCAGCGAGAGCAGCACGAATCGATTTATCCATTCGGCGAGAAGCAAAGTCTTGGCTGGCTTTATCTAAGTCTTTAATGCCTTGTTCAATGGCATCTGCATCATCGCCATTTCTCACTTCAATCAGTGACTCTATGACTTTAACTAATTGTTGGCTTTCTTGCTCACTCAGCAGTTCATCGCCATCGGCTTGCATCGCCGCTATCAGGCCTTCAATCACTCGATCAGCTTCAACGCGTTGCTCTGCAAGCGCTCGTGCCTGCATATCTTCTTTCGCGTAAGTCATTGAGTCATTGAGCATGTCCGCGACTTCCGTATCACTTAACCCGTAGGACGGTTTAACTTGAATATCAGAATGCACGCCAGTGCTTTTCTCCATCGCGGTGACAGACAAAAGACCATCTGCATCAACTTGATAAGTCACACGCACATGCGCAGCGCCCGCCGCCATGAGAGGAATGCCTTTTAATGAAAAACGGGCCAGCGAGCGACAATCATCAACCATTTCACGCTCACCTTGCACTACATGGACGCTCATGCCAGTTTGCCCATCTTTAAAAGTGGTAAACTCTTGAGCTCGTGCAACAGGAATCGTGGTATTGCGTGGAATAATTTTCTCAACTAAGCCGCCCATGGTTTCAATTCCTAAAGAGAGAGGAATGACATCCAAAAGTAGCATTTCAGAGTCGGGCTTATTGCCGGCAAGAATATCGGCCTGAATGGCCGCCCCTATCGCGACGACTTCGTCAGGATTAATGCTCGTCAATGGCGTGCGGCCAAAGAAATCACCGACCATATCACGAACTGCAGGCGTGCGTGTTGAACCACCGACCATGACCACTTCAAGGACTTCATCACTGTCTACGTGTGCATCTTTCAATGCTCGGCGACAAGACAATAAGGTCTTTTTAACCAGCGGTTCAATCAGCTCATTCAATGTATCCCGAGTCAATTCGCCTTCCCAACCAAGTACTGAAATCGAGGTGGTTTGAGACTGAGATAGGGCAATTTTGGCCTCAGTCGCGACATTGAGCAAGATTCGATTTTGCTCAGCCGACAGTGGACGCTCGATAGAGATTTGCTCGAGTAAATGCTCAGCAATCAAATGATCGAAGTCGTCGCCACCTAATGCTGAATCTCCGCCCGTTGAAAGCACTTCAAACACGCCTTTAGACAAGCGAAGAATAGAAATATCGAATGTGCCGCCACCTAAATCGTATACAGCGATTACGCCTTCTTGACCAGAATCAAGGCCATAGGCAATGGCTGCAGCCGTAGGTTCATTTAGTAGGCGTAAAACATGAAGGCCCGCCAACTTAGCAGCATCTTTGGTACCCGCTCGCTGTGCATCGTCAAAATAGGCAGGTACAGTAATCACGACACCGGCTAATTCGCCCCCTAAGCTTTTTTCAGCACGCTGTCCAAGCGCTTTAAGTATGTCTGCAGAGACTTGAATCGGATTTCGGCTTCCTTGAGCGGTGTTAAGCAGAGGTAATCCAGATTCACTGGCCGTAAAACGGTAAGGCAACGTGGGGTAGCGAGATTGAATATCCTCGAGCGAACGACCAATCAAACGCTTCACGGAAATAATGGTGTTTTGAGGGTCCAATTCCGCTTGCTGTTTCGCTTCATAGCCAACAACGGGTTGCTGTTGAGCGTAGCTAACGACAGACGGCAAAATACTTCGGTTGAGATCGTCCGCTAACGTGTTCGCTTCACCACTTCTTACCGAAGCAACCAGCGAATTGGTAGTACCTAAATCGATACCAGCGGCCAATTTGTGTTCGTGAGGCGCCGAACTTTGTCCGGGTTCTGCGATTTGGAGTAACGCCATAATTGGTCCTTTATTACAATCTAGCCCAGGAGTTTATCTTCGACTAGCTCTATTTCTCTCTTTAACTTGGCAATGAATTTGAGCTTTCGTACACGATCAGCCGCTTGGGACCAAAGTTCATCGCCCAACTCTTGCTCAACAGCAGCAAGGTGCTGCTTGTACATTTTAGAGACACGACTATCGAAATCGAGTAATTTTGATTCAGGGTCTGATGAATGAGCAATGCTTTCGAGTTGCTCGCGCAACTCCATCTGCTCCATCAGAAACATGGGATCTTGCATCGTTTGCTGTTCGCTACGAATGTCCACCCCTTGCTCAGCCAGTAAATACTCAGCACGAGTAATTGGGTCTTTTAAAATCTGATAAGCATCATTGATTTGTGACGCTTTTTGCACCGCTTGTAAGCGTTCGCTATCCGATCCGGTAGCAAAGTTATCTGGGTGGAAGCGCTTCTGCAGTTCACGGAACTGTGAAGAAAGAAGGCTACCATCCAGCTGGAACTGAGTTGGTAGCCCAAATAATTCAAAGTGATTCATGGAGTGTCAGGTCCTTTGCGAGATGTCTGACTGCTGTGCAACAACCAGACACTTAGTTATTAAACGTTAAAGCTTTCACCGCAGCCACATTCACTTTTCGCATTGGGGTTATTGAACTCAAAACCTTCGTTTAGCCCCTCTTTGACATAGTCAAGTTGAGTACCATCTAAGTAAACAAGGCTCTTTTTATCAATGATCACTTTTACGCCAGAGTGCTCAAAGACTTCATCTTCGTCTTCATTGAGCTCATCAACAAACTCCAGCACGTAAGCCATTCCCGAACAGCCAGTCGTCTTGACCCCAAGGCGTAAACCAATGCCTTTACCACGGTTTTCAAGGAAAGCTTTTACTCGAGAAGCTGCTGCGTCTGATAATGTGATGGCCATACTGCACCTTAAACTGATTCTATCGATGGAATGGGAGCAAGAAAGCTCCCATTATAAACGGTTTTACTGATGTTTCTTCTTATAATCAGCAACAGCCGCTTTAATTGCGTCTTCGGCAAGAATTGAACAGTGAACTTTCACTGGCGGCAACTCAAGCTCTTCTGCAATTTCAGAGTTTTTGATTGCTGCGGCATCGTCGATCGATTTACCTTTTACCCACTCTGTAACCAGTGAGCTCGATGCGATAGCACTACCACAACCGTAAGTTTTAAACTTAGCATCTTCAATGATGCCTTCTGGCGTCACTTTGATTTGAAGCTTCATGACGTCACCACACGCTGGAGCACCAACCATGCCGCTGCCAATCGCTGGATCTTCATTATCAAATGAACCAACGTTACGTGGGTTCTCGTAGTGATCAATTACTTTTTCGCTATATGCCATAATAAGTTACCTCGAATCCTCTAGTTCTATCCTTGAGACGATTAGTGATGCGCCCATTCAACAGAGCTCAAATCAACACCCTCTTTGTACATATCCCATAGAGGAGACATTTCACGTAGCTTGCTAACGGCTACGCGGATTTGTTCAATTGCGTAATCCACTTCTTCTTCGGTCGTGAAACGGCCAAAAGAGAAACGAATTGAGCTATGAGCTAATTCATCATCCAAACCCAGTGCACGTAGTACATAAGACGGCTCTAGACTGGCTGACGTACAAGCACTGCCAGAAGACACTGCTAAATCCTTCAGTGACATCAGCAAAGACTCGCCTTCTACAAAGGCAAAACTGATGTTTAAGTTGTTTGGAAGACGTTGCTCCAAATCACCGTTAATCGTCACAGCTTCCATATCACTGACTCCAGCCAGTAAGCGGTCGCGCAGTGCTTTACCGTGATTGTAATCTTTTTGCATGTCTTCTTTTGCGATACGGAATGCTTCGCCCATACCAACAATTTGATGTGTCGGTAGTGTACCTGAACGGAAACCACGCTCATGACCACCACCATGCATTTGTGCTTCTAAACGAATGCGTGGCTTACGACGTACATACAAGGCACCAATACCTTTAGGGCCATACACTTTGTGTGCTGACATTGAGATCAAATCAACTTTCATCTCTTGTACATCAATAGGTAACTTACCCGCTGATTGCGCGGCATCAACATGGAAAACGATTTTACGGTCGCGGCACAATTCACCAATCGACGCGATATCTTGAATCACACCGATTTCGTTATTTACGTGCATGATCGACACTAAAATAGTGTCATCACGCATTTCTGCTTCTAACTTCTTGAGGTCAATTAAACCATTTGGTTCAGGCTGAATGTAAGTGACTTCGAAGCCTTCACGCTCAAGTTGACGACAAGGGTCAAGAACCGCTTTGTGCTCGGTTTTGCAGGTAATGATGTGCTTACCTTTTTTACCGTAAAAATGCGCAGCACCTTTAATCGCTAAGTTATCAGACTCAGTCGCGCCAGACGTAAAAATAATTTCACGCGGGTCAGCATTAAGAACATCTGCAATTTGCTCACGAGCGGTATCAACTGCTTCTTCAGCCTGCCAACCGTAACGATGTGAACGCGACGCTGGATTACCAAAAGTACCGTCCATCGTCATGTACTGAACCATTTTCTCAGCTACACGAGGATCAACTGGACAAGTCGCTGAATAATCTAAATAAATAGGCAGTTTCATTTTCTACTCCAATGTAACTTGCAGACCCGCTTACGAGCGGACATTAACTCCGATAGGCGCGCTACTTGTTGTTGTATTGGCTGCGCCATGACTAACCGCCAAATCGATATCTTGTCGGTCGGATATTTCGAGAACTTCGTTATCAACCATCAACTCACCAAGAGTGATGTTATTTAAAAAGTCGCTAATACGAGAACTTAAATCACGCCACAAAGTATGAGTTAAGCAACGAGAGCCACCTTGACAATCCGCTTTACCATTACACTTTGTCGCATCAACAGATTCATCTACAGCCGCGATGACAGTACCGATAGCAATAGTTTGCGCATCAGCACCCAAGCGATAACCACCACCTGGTCCGCGAACGCTCGCGACGAGTCCAGCTTTGCGAAGCTTTGAAAACAGCTGCTCAAGATAAGAGAGTGAAATACCTTGTCGCTCAGAAATATCCGCAAGAGGTACTGGGCTTTGCTGCGAGTGAAGCGCCACGTCTAACATGGCAGTTACTGCATATCTTCCTTTTGATGTTAGTCTCATATTACACCATATCCACATCGTTTATGTGGTATGGATTTTTTCATACCTGAGTAATTTGGTCAAGTATTTATTTGACTAATTTACTCAGGTATTTTGGATTATTCTTTTGTCGTGCTACGTATTACCGCTTACTGCCTATCGATTTCTCAACCGCAGTTAAAATACCACGCAAAGTATTCAACTCTTGAATCTCTGGTCTCGCTCGCGAAAACAAGCGGCGCAACTTATTCATCACTTTTCCAGGCTGGTCTTTAGAAGTAAATTGAGTGTCGACCAGTACCTTTTCAAGGTGTGAGTAAAATAATTCCAACTCTTTGTTACGTGGATACTCGGCTTGGTACTGAGAAATATTGCCAGAATACGCCCGCTCCTGACGTTCTAAATACGCCATTCTTACTTCATAACTTAAGGTTTGCACCGCCATCGCAAGATTGAGAGAGGAATACTCAGGATTTGCAGGTATCGCAACGTGATAATGGCACTTTTGCAATTCATCATTGGTTAAGCCTGTTCTCTCACGACCAAACACTAGAGCAGAATGCCTGTGATGCGCTGCTTGTTCAATCATTTTACGTCCGCAATCTCTAGGTTCCAGCATTGGCCATTCCAGCGTTCTTGAACGAGCACTAGAGCCGACGACCAAAGTACACTCTTCAACGGCTTGCTCTAGTGACTCAACCACCTGAGCATTAAGTGCGATATCACTAGCGCCAGCTGCGAGCGCAATCGCCTGAGCATCGACTTCACACTGCGGTGCAACTAAGACCATTTCACTTAAGCCCATCACTTTCATTGCTCGAGCCGCTGAGCCGATATTACCGGAGTGAGAAGTGCCAACAAGGACGACTTTGACATGATTAAGCATTGATGAATCCGCAGTAGCCAATAAATGAGACGCGGATATTAACACATACCTGACTCAATTGGTCAGTCTCTAAAGAGCTTAGTGTTTAAAAGTGCAAAAATTAACCACTTCCCTTTTACTGTCACTCTGTTATACTCGCCGCCGTTTTCTGTTCTTTAACATCCGTTGGGAAATTCGTATGCATCCTATGCTTAATATTGCGATTCGCGCTGCGCGAAAAGCAGGCAACCATATTGCCAAATCTCTAGAAAATGCTGAAAAAATTGAATCAGTACAAAAAGGCTCGAATGACTTTGTTACTAACGTAGACAAAGAAGCAGAAGCGATCATTATCAATACCATCAAGCAATCTTACCCTGAACACAGTGTTGTGGCAGAGGAAAATGGGTTAATTGAAGGTAAAGACAATGACGTGCAATGGATCATCGACCCACTGGATGGCACGACCAACTTTATCAAAGGTCTCCCTCACTTTAGTGTTTCTATCGCTGTACGTATCAAAGGCAAAACAGAAGTAGCCTGTGTATACGACCCTATGCTTAATGAACTGTTTACCGCTCAACGTGGTGCCGGCGCTCAGCTGAACAGTGCTCGTATTCGAGTTAAACCACTTAAAGACCTACAAGGTACTGTATTAGCAACGGGCTTTCCGTTCAAACAAAAGCAGCACTCTGAAAGCTACCTAAAAATCATTTCTGCACTTTTCGTCGACTGCGCTGATTTTCGTCGTACAGGCTCAGCAGCGCTAGATCTCTGCTATGTTGCAGCCGGCCGTGTTGATGGTTACTTTGAATTAGGTCTAAAACCTTGGGATCTTGCGGCAGGTGAACTGATTGCTCGTGAAGCGGGAGCTCTTGTTACTGATTTCGCTGGTGGCACTGATTATATGAAATCAGGAAATGTCGTCGCAGCCAGTGCACGAGGCGCTAAAGAATTACTCAAACATATCCGTGAAAACGGTAATGAAGCGATTCTAAAATAAGTTAATCAGCCCGTCACAGCTGAAAGCCGAGCATACGCTCGGCTTTTTTGTATACGTCGAAAGCTATCAAAGCCGTCAGTGCAGATTGATGAACGTATTTTCACTTCTCTGAAGCAAACTTGATTGGGATCTACGCCTATTTCAAGCACCTAACACCTTAAGTAGCCCTCCTTTTAATATCGCCTAGATAAAGGACTACAGAACCTAATATAAACGGAAATGGCTCTAGTAATTCTAAACCCGCATATATGGTAGAAGGTGACAGGACAACTTTCCCACCACCACACTGATATAGATATTAGTGACCTCCAAGTATACAACACCAACGTAGAAACGAAAACGCAAAATTTAAACATGTAAAAAGCTCCGCTCTTTTCGAACGAGGCTTCTTAACTATCGCAGAAGTGGACTCGGACGGCACACCGAAGATTCGATGGGACTTTCCTACAAGCTCCCAACACGCGCCAATTTTAGGTATGAGTGGAATCCGCTGCTATGTCACTCAGACATAGAACGACAACAACAAATTTCGGATGTAAAAAAGCCCCGCTCTTTCGAACAAAGCTTCTTAAATATGGCAGGGGTGGACTGGGTCGGCACACCGAATATTCGATGGGACTTGCCTACAAGCTCCCTGCACGCGCCAATTTTAGTCATGAGCGGAATCCACTGCTATGTCACTCAGACATAGACACGCAACAACAAATTTCGGATGTAAAAAAGCCCCAGTCTTTCGACTGAGGCTTCTTAAATATGGCAGGGGTGGAGAGATTCGAACTCCCAACACGCGGATTTGGAATCCGCTGCTCTGCCAATTGGAGCTACACCCCTGTAGTTCGTGTTTTATGAGACGACTCTCATTCTTTATAACAAATAATAGTGGCGGAGCGGACGGGACTCGAACCCGCGACCCCCGGCGTGACAGGCCGGTATTCTAACCAACTGAACTACCGCTCCGCAGCGTGTCTGGTTAGACAATAATCAAAGCCTGGCGATGTCCTACTCTCACATGGGGAAACCCCACACTACCATCGGCGCTAATTCGTTTCACTTCTGAGTTCGGCATGGAAATCAGGTGGGTCCAAATCGCTATGGTCGCCAAGCAAATTCTTTTT